>NZ_JBHTGV010000001.1:0-1152529 GCF_042675445.1 Cohnella sp. GCM10027633
ACTTTCGATCTCTTGAATGATGGCTAATTTCTCTAAAGCTTTAAGTTTATTTTTGGACATGAAAATGCTCCCCTCACGACAAACAGGTTTTATTATTTCACCTGTCTACCGTGTGGGGAGCATATCAAAATAGCCTGAACCCTCCCAGTTCCGTAGATGTTGCAATTCTTGTGCAAGATTTCTTATTTCTCTGCCAGCCTGAGTACTGTAAGTTTTATTAAGTCTATATTTTTAAAATGAAAAGCAACCCTCTCTGCAAGCACGCGATCTGCCGTCGCAGGCGGCCTAATCTCAAAACTTACGCTAACTGGGTCTGTATGATGATTGCGAAAAGCCACTGATCGCCATTAATATTATCAAAATATGGATGAAGAGTGGCCTCTTCACTTCTTCTCGGAAATCGAGTAGTTTTTGATTCATTACAATCTTTACACGCCGGAACCAGATTCCTCGGTGATACTGCCAAAGTAGGAAAGTAGTGTTTTGGCAAGTAGTGATCGAGTGTCTTTACGATGAAATATGCGCAAAATGGACAGGTTTCATCATGGAGAACTGGATTTTTTAGTTGATCATAATAGTCGCGTCCAGGATAAGCACTTTTCTATTCATTTGATGCAGTTGTGCCAAGGGATCCTAGCCTTTTCCGGCACTATCCCCCAGGTTGATCGGAGGCCTGATTCTTGATCCCACTTCATAAACATGATACGCTAAACCAAACATATGATCCCCAAGAAGGGAATGAGGTGAAGCTCATATTGGCTTTTTCGAATCATACAATCGAACAAACCCCTTCAGCTGTGCCAACGTACATAGAAAACGAAAGCGTACTCAAGATCCGAGAAAATCCTGTTATGGAAGCTGGTATGCGCACACAGGGAAAGAAGGGCTACCGCTTTCTGGAGGACCATCTTCTTCTGTTTGTGCTGGAAGGAATGTTTACCGTCCGATATGGCAGCAACGAGTTCATTGCACATAAAAATGAAATGATTCTTATACCTAAAGCCATTATGATTCAATGGGAAAAGTCGGGGCACCCTGCGCGCGACTATTTGTTCCAATATATAACATTTTTTCTGAGGGATGATTTGCTTAGAGAGTTTTCATACATGCACACTCCTACTGCTTATTCCTCCATACCTTCCCCGCCTTCCGTTCATGTTGTGAATGAGCGTCTCTCCGGCTACCTTGCATCGTTAAAGACCTATTTCAATAAACCGGATCAAATACGCGAAGGGCTTCTTAGGGTGAAATTGCTGGAATTACTCTATGATGTAGCAGATGCGAACCATGATCATCTATGGCCGTACCCGATACAGGATCATCCGGAAAGGAAAGAGATTGTGGATGTTGTCGAAGCGAATATAGCAAATTCCGTTTCTCTTCATGAACTAGCTTCTCTATCTGGAAGGAGCTTATCCAGCTTCAAACGGGATTTCCAGGCAACCTACAATTCCTCCCCCTCTAAATGGATACGCAACAAGCGTTTGGATATGGCGCAGATGCTTCTATCCTCTTCTGCGCTTTCCGTCACAGATGTTTGCTATTCAACCGGATTTGAGAATGTGACTCACTTCTCCAAAGTATTTAAAAATCGGTTCGGCTTCTCCCCATCTGCGTTCAAAAAACAGAGATAAGCACCTTATTGCAAAACCCTGACACAACCGATTGTTGTGCGGGGTTTTTTCTTTTACTTTATTAACTTCTGCAGTTGTGAACCAAATAGACAACATTTTTTGAACCTGGGAGCAAAGAAAAGCATCGTAAGGTCAGGTAAGCTAAGAGAGTAAAAGCGAAGTTTACGAAAGGATGAGAGCAGATGCACAAGCAGTATGAACACTTACTAAGCCAAGGGGAAATCGGTAGGCACCATGTAAAAAACCGTCTAATCGTGGCTCCCATGAGCCGTACCAGCGCAACAAAAACCGGAGAAGCTACGGAGGCCATGATGCACTATTACGCCAAGTTTGCACGCGGCGGCTATGGCTTGATCATAGCGGAAGGCACTTATTCCGACATAACGCATAGTCAAGGCTATTGGAATCAACCGGGCATAGCTACCCAGCAACATGTACAAGCGTGGGAGAAAATAACGAATGCCGTTCACCAAGCAGGATCTTTGATTGTACTGCAATTAATGCATGCGGGTTCACAGGTATTAGGCAATGCTTATCGTACGGAAACCATTGCTCCCTCCCCTGTTCGCCCCAAAGGTGAAAAGCTTGCAATGGTGGGCGGCAGCGGGCCGTACGATATTCCGAGAGAAATGACTCGGCAGGAAATCAATGATGTAATCCAATCCTTTGCAGATGCCACCAAGCGTGCTAGGGAAGCCGGCTTCGATGGTGTTGAGGTCCATGGCGCGAACGGATATTTGCTCGATCAATTTCTTACGGATTATATGAATCAGCGATCAGACGAATATGGAGGAACAATCATGAACCGATTGCGTTTCATGCTGGAGATTATTCGTGCTGTGAAGAAGTCGGCAGGTGAAGATTTCATCATAGGCGTTCGCATCTCCCAAGGGAAAGCGACTGACTTTGAACATAAGTGGGCTGGTAAACAGGAGGACGCGAAGCTGATCTTCACCAGTCTGGCCCAAGAAGGCGTTGATTATATTCACGTGACAGAATATGATGCAATTGCCCCTGCATTCGAGGAGAATGGGCCGAGCTTGGCGGCGCTTGCCAAACAATATGCCAAATCCATTCCCATCATTGCTAATGGCCAATTGGATCAGCCGGATAAGGCGGAAGCTATGTTGGCTAGAGGAGAGGCTGATTTTATTTCACTTGGTAAAGGCGCTTTAGCTAATCAGGATTATGTACATAAACTGGAAGCAGGCAAGTCGCCTAGAGCATTTGATTATGCTCTCCTTCAACCGACCATCCAAATCAAGGAACAAGAACAATAACTGAAAAGATAAAATCTGAAAAATATACGTTGATGGTATTCAGAGTTAGGATGACCTAGACAAAACATTATCTCGAAACGCTCTACTAATAAATTCCTTGAGTTCCGAATTCAATTTATGTAATCTAAAAACGAAACCGACCCGTTAAGGTCGGTTTCGTTTTTACTGCTGTTCAATTTATTCATTTAGTTGAATCTTTCTATTAACAAAGATTCCTTACCCTTGCTGTAAACACAATGCCTGCTCTTCAGATGTGATACCCTTAATCAAGGCATCTTCCACAATGCGGATCACATTGCCTGAAGGATCGGCTAAGATCGTCTGCAAGGCCGCGTAACAATTATTATTTATTATACTGTCTACTTGACGGGGGGCACTTCAGATCTGGTTGGTCTTTTATTGGGCATATCGCATTTCAGATCACCTTCTGATTTACAGAACAAAGTTTATAATTTATCTTCTTTACATAAAATTTCTGCTAGATAAGTTTGTAGTTTACCGATAAAAAATAGAAATGATCTGTCTTTTTGTTCTTTATACTTCCCTTCTGCCGTAACACGTAAATAGAACTTAAAAAGAAGATCAGTTAAATCTCTAGGAATCATCGGCTCTTTTGACACGTATGCCGACATTTGTGCTAGTTGATTGTAGAGCGCTTCTTTTTGTTGATCACTTATTTCACCCATGGTCATTACGGCTATTGTAATATCTTCGATTGGTTTCCGTAGATCATTTAAAATCTTTATATATTGTTCATTATCTTGGAACATAATCAACAATTGCTCCTTGTTGTACAGATTGATAAATGGAAACTTCTTGATGGGATTGAGACATTTTGGAGGTTGATAACAACCATCCCATCCGATATCAATAATCCCCGTCCAAATCCCAGTCGTCGTAATAAGTCCAGCGCCCGTCCGCGGTTCGGTCCATATCGATTAGTAGATCGTACTCGTGGGATTCTTCCCCTCGTAACTCGGTCGTCATGCTGAAAAGCACCCGGGCATGAATGACCGCGTGGGAATCGCCGAGATAAAGCACTCTGGCGTCTAGGAGCTCATTACGGTCCGCATATCCTCCTTCGAACAGTTCTTGCAGGAATTCGCGATACGTCGACTCCGTGTAGGTCATCCTCTCCCACTCTTCAATAAAGTAGGGAGAGAGCGTCGCCATGGCCGCCTCTAGCTTTCTACCGTTCATCGTTTCGTAGTGTTTTTTTAAGTCGCTTATTAACTTTTGCGTTTCGCTAGCGTTCTCCGAACTTATTCTACCAGCCGTTTCATCTGCGTCTGCCGGCAAATCGAATGTGAAATGCACCCACTCCCTTTCCGCGATTTTCCATGTACCACCTTCCCGGCGAAGGGTGAATTTCGTTTCGACGCTCGACTTCAACGTCTGGGTTTCGGAGCGGTATCCGGCGGAGACGATGGCTACTCCGGCCGTAGTATACGTGATGTCTCCCATCCAAAAATCGTAACTTCTCCGGGGAAGTTTCCTAAGGTCGGAAGAATCCTCCCAGTAAATACGATCCGGATAATCCATCGTGAACAGATCCTCGACCGAGCCTTCTTTATTGAAATAGGCTTCCAGTTTTTCCTGGATGAGCTTTTCTGCGGAAGTGATGATCGCCGTCTGAGTTGCATTTTCCCAACCTACTTCAGCCCCAAGAGCCTCAGCAACAAAACGCAACGGAACCATCGTATTCCTATTGAGCGTAATAGCAGCTGCCGTCAACGCCACCGATTTCCCGTTGACTGTAGCAGTTGTCTTCCCAATCGTTAATTTAACTACCGTCTTGCCTTTGGCAGCCGTAGCAGTCTTCGTGTTTTGATCCCACTTTACCGTAGCTCCGAGTTTTTCAAAGATAGCTCTCATCGGGACGAACGTGTTACCCTCAGAAGAAACCACGGCCGATTGCTGGAAGGACTGGTTTACACCGTCAATCGTGACGTTAGCGTTCTTATATGTGATATTTTTCGTTGAGCTGGCTGCGAATGAAGCAATTCCACTAAAACAGATCATGAATACAAACACAAGTGAGATGGCGATTAGTTTCCTCATAAGAACCCCCATAACTTCAAATCACTTCCTCAGTTCACCTACAATACTATCGATAATTGCAATAGCGTTCAACAAAATTCGTCAATAACATACCGGCGCTCCTCGGATACCTTGATCCGATAAATAAAAAAGCCCGCGGTTTCCGCGGACTTCATTCGAACTATGTTCTTGTTGCGCCATGGACTTTACGACGTTTCGCTTTATTACGTTCTCGCACGAGCGTAATCCGTGTCCGCGAATAAATATCTGATGCAGTACAGTCCGCTAATTCCAACCAGTATATAAACGGTGCGACTGATCCAAGACGATTCCCGGTGGAAGTCTCCTCCGAGCAATGCGGAGACCAGATCCCATTCGAACAATCCGACGAGCAGCCAGTTCAGTGCCCCCACGATAACCAACGTCAACGCTAGTTTACCCATGCCTTTACCACCTTTTGCCTTCAATATCTTACAATTATCATTATGCGTAACTTTGTCGTCATTCATACGTAATGGCCTTAGCCCCTTGGCATTCAGGGCTAAGGCCACTTAGTTAATGCTTTTACTGCACGTTACGGTACCAAGATTCCGAGCTTGTCGATTTCAGCCCCCCAGTTGGGATAAGAGAACTTGATCGTATTGCTTCCCGCATTCAAATTCATGGAGGTTACATAGCTTCGAACAACGTTCCAGCTGCCCGAATCCAGCCTGATCTTAAGCAAGGTGTTCGCACCGCCGTTCAGACTGTAGTTCGGCCACCTTTCGTCGGCTGCCAGATAATTCAGCTTGACTTTGTAAGTGCCGGCTGCCGGTACGGTCACGTTGAATTGCACGGAGCCTGCGTTACTGCCCATGTTGCCGACTTTATTGCCGTTCGAGCAGTTGACGCAGCTTACGACGTTAGCGGTACCGGCAAGAGTGCCGCTTTCCGCTTCATAGTAAGTATAAGGATCGGCGGGCATGCTCGGTACGGTAGTCTTAGATATCAACACCGAGGCCCCACCGGTTTGCAGCAGAGGAATCGTCAGCGTTGAAGATGAGGTTACCGTACTTGTCGTTTTATCGATAATTTCTCCCGTGGCTCCGTCCTTATAGACATAAGCCGTGTAGTTGCCGGAGCTCAGGTTCAGGCTCGACAACGGAATCGTGACCGTCCTCGCGGCGTTGGTCATCGCCCCGATATACCAATCCGAACCGCTTCGTCTTGCCATCACGACGTGACTCCCCGGGAATCCGTCAAGGAGCTTCGTCTCATCCCATGAGCCCGGCACGACCCGCAGAAGCTCGGTGCCTTTCCAGTTCCCATAGATGTCTATGGAGTCTGCATAGTTTTGAATTTTGGTTTCATAGACGACGGACATCGCCAACTGGTGGCCCTGCGTCGTGTTCTTGTTCGTGTTGCTTAGAGCGACGGGCGTGTAGTCCATGGAGCCCAGCACGTTTCTCGTGAACGGAAGCGTGGTATTGTGGACGGCAGTCGGAGCCGGAGGCCAATACAATTTATAGCGTTCGGAGCCTAGCACCCCTTCCGAACCGATAATATTCGGCCAAGTACGCTCTTCTCCGCCCGGTTTCGTTGCGTTGTGGAAGTAGACCATCAGATGAAGCTCGGCGCAATAATCGGCTACCGACTCCAGGAAGCTCATACCGACCTGGGATTCGTTCGCCGTCATGTCCACTTTCACCCCTTTGATGCCCCAGCTTGCCCATTTACGCAGATTCATCCTGCTCGCGCCATAGGGGGTATGGACATACGGACTTGCCCATATGAATATGCCCACGTTCTTCGTGTTGGCGTATTGGACGAGATCAGCGATCGTGCCGTCGGTCCATTTCACCCATCCGGCGTCAACGGTGACGTATTCCCATCCCATGGAGGCCGCGAAGTCCACGTAATCTTTTTGGCGCGCGTAAGTATAAGGCACTTCGCGATAACCTTCGGGAACGCCCGGGTCGCCGTAATAGTCCTCGGACCACCAAGACCATGCGGCGACGCCCGGTTTAATCCAACTGGTGTCGGCGATTTTGGACGGCGGATTCAGGTTCTGCGCCAGGTTTGAATTGACGAGATCGTTGAGATTGTCCGTGATGATTACTGCCCGATAAGGAGTCTGAAAAGGCAATGCCGCTTGGATCTGCGTGCCATACTGAGCTTGGTCCGCCCCGCAGGAGAACTTCATGTTCTGACCCGAGCTCCCGGTGAGAATCGACGGGCAATACGTTCCGTCGGCGTTATAGACATTCGCTTCGGTGAATAAAGCCCAATAAGCATTGTTGTTAATGGATGCTAAGAATGGCATGGACACCGTACTGGTGTCTAACGTCGAGGAACCGTAATATTGCCAAGTCCCCTCGTAAGTGTTGACCGGCGGGAATCCCCATCCTCCCGTTCCGTTAGGAAAGTTGTATTCGGTATATTCCTTTTCGATAAACGTTTCTCCCGGCCCGGGAAGATAGTATCTGAAACCGATTCCATCATTATAGACTCTCATGTAGATTTTAAGCTGGGCGGAGCCCTTCGTAACGACGTATTCCCTTTGTACCGCGTTATCTTGGTTGGTGCTTTTTTTGCCGCCCGGTATCGTATAGGTATTGTTCCATGATGACGTGTTGGTGGATACGAACGACAGTCCCGAGTAGAAATCCGTAGCGGTCGTCTTGAGTCCCAGCCTCGATTTCTCGATGATCGTCGCGCCGTTCTTCGTGACGGTGTAGAATAATTCTCCGCCTTCCAAGTACATCGTTGCCGTGAGCGAGCCGTTAGGCGAGGATGTGGCGTACTGCGTTCCGGGATCGATCGCAAAGGCCGAAGGAACAGACGTAAGCATAATCATCCAAACCATGATGAAGCTGACTGCCTTCTTTAATGACATTAATTTCCCTCCTTAATAATGGGGTTGGCTACCTGCCAACTGACTCCATTATCTGGGAGACGGAGAGCGTTAATCTATCACAATTTCCTCAGAATCCTATCGGAAACGAACGATCTTACGCTTGAGTCGATAAATAAAAAAGCCCGCGATCTACGCGGACTGGGTTAAGGGTCAAACACGATATCGATCAATTGCCACGGAGAGAAAAACGAAGTTCGGATGTACCGCATGTTCCACGTTGCGATTCGTCTAGCTCCTTCGGAAGGATACATATCGACGTTCCACGAGATCGTGACCGCAAGGGCATCCGTCGCATCGACCGCATCCTGCTTCCTCGGCGCTGCGGATCGAATCGCTGCGAGCGTGTCCATTTTCCGCAAAACTTCATTCTGCTTGATGAGCTCCATGTCTTCCGTCAGCAGCCTCGCCCATTCCGGATCCCGTTCGTTCATCGCGTGAACCAAGCTTTCCGCCAGCTGCTCCGGCGCCGCGGCGTTAGTAAAGACCCGGGATTGTCCCGCGGCTTTGTACACCATCATCTGATGAGCCATGTCCGGCACCGTGGACTTGTGCGTCGTGCTTTCCAAGAAATGAATGCAAAAATGGCCCGAGAAATCGTTATCCGGAATGCCATCCCCTCCATGCGGCTTTCCGTTCATGGAAGCGGCGACTCGCTCTTCTCCCAACCGTACGACGATCGCTCTGCGTTTCCAGCTCCACTGCCCGCCGTAGATGAGATTCATCACCTTCGTATCCTCGCGCGTCAACGGCTGAACATCCGCATGATCGCGTCCCGCCCGCCGCTGTACTTGGAAGGATAGTCCCGTCTCTAAGTCCTCTACGGTAAAGACGCAATTTCGATAAAAAATCCGATCGGCTTCCTGCCAACGAAGCAGACGTCCGTAAGCGACCGTATTCTCCGATTGCCCGTTCGGCGCCGCAACGGCGGCGTTCGGTCCGAATAGAACCGCGAGCAGCGTCGTTGCCGCGATCCACTTCGCGGTCAGCATGATTAATGATTTGTGCAATTGGTCTCCTCCGCCCATATTTCTGATGACGTCTGGGAATCGTAACTGCTTGAAGGAAGGTGTACGCATGCGAGGAATATGGGCGCTTGGCCTTGCGATTTGGCTCAGCCAAGCCGCAGCCCCCGATGATATGACGATCGAACATGAAGGACGTACCGTAATTCGCGTGAACCGCGCTGATTATACGTTGTCCGTATTTCCGCTCATCCATCCGACGAAGCTGCAAGCACTGTTGGATTCCGTTGCCCGTCAAACCGATCGTCCGCCCGTCAATGCTCGCATCGGCGTAGGCGGCGGAATCGAATCCGAGCGGCTCGGCGTTAAGCTCGATCGCCGTAAGTTCGAAGAGCGGTGCTACGAATACTTTTATGGGAACGGCCCCTTATCGCTTCAGACGCCGCAGACCGCCGTCTATCCGAGAGTCGATGTCGAGCTGCTGTCATTGATCCGGGAAAAGCCGATCGGCAGCTACGCCACGTATTTCCGCGCCGGCAATAAGAACCGTTCGAATAACATCGCTCTTGCAGCCCAAGCGATCAACAACACGGTCGTCTTTCCGAATGAAACGTTCTCGTTCAACAAGATTGTCGGCGTACGCAACCACCAAAAAGGCTACCGGCGCGCCAAAGTAATCGTTCGGGGCGAGCTGGCGGAGGACATCGGCGGCGGTATCTGCCAAGTGTCCTCCACGCTGTACAACGCGGTCGATCGGGCGGGTCTCACGATATTGGAGCGCTATTCGCACAGCCGCCAAGTCCCTTATGTCCTGCCTGGCCGAGATGCGACGGTCAGCTGGAACGGACCGGATTTCTCGTTCCAAAACCAGTACGACCAGCCGATTCTTCTTCGCGCTTTCGCAGGGAACGGAAGTTTGTACGTTACTGTCTATTCCTCCGAATTTATCGACTTTCATCCGCGTAACGTGCCCGGCATGTCCGAGCGGCTACCCGAGGAAGTGCCGATCGACCGGGGCGTCCACTCCATGAAGTAAGCGCCGACCTCCTAAGGTCGACGCTTATTGCGGCTCATATCGATGAATAAAAAACACTGACAAACTCCATACTACCCCCGATTATCATTTCCGCTTCGATGTATCGGAGGAGATCGCTTGAGGTTGATTATCGTGTTGTCCATTATTTTTTCCCTAGGGCTATCGCCTAGCCACTCCGTTGTACCGAATTCGTCCCAAGTTATCGAAGTGCAAGATGCGATCGAATCCTCTCCTACACCCAATGATAACGATACGGTTAATCCGTACGCTTTTCGATCCGGACGTCGTACCTATCGCGCTCCCAATAGAGGTAACACGGGTGTGGTCCCCGGAACGAATCGAACCGGTCAACGCCCTAGCGATCAAGTGCCAGTCGGAAGAACTCCTGCTGCAAGACCGAGCCCGTTCGGAGGTTTCTTCGGCGGCTTGTTCGCCGGCACCTTGTTTGGCAGCTTGCTGAACCCGTTCGGCTATGGAGGCTTCGGAGGATTCGGAGGGATTAATTGGATTGGCTTATTGTTCTGGGGAGCGATCCTATACATGGCTTTCCGTCTCATTCGTCGGGTCATATCCAAACAGAGATAAACAAAAGCTCTTTCTCAAAAAAACCAAACCGGCGTTTTTAACACTGGAGCCGAACAAGAGGGATCCTCAACTGTTCACAACTGAAAGTTACTCGTCCCGTTTGTTCTTCTTGTCGTTTGATTTGCCATTCTTCTGATTCTTGTCCTTCTTCTCATGCGCCGGATTCGATTTCCCGCGCTTGTCTTTGCCTTGTTCTTTGTTCAGATGCGATTTATTCTGTTTCTCGGGCTTCTTCTTCGAATTGCCTGCTGTTATCGGGAAAGGAATGACCGGCTCCCCGCGAAGCGCTTCGCTCATCAGCTTCTGAAAGACGGCGGCCGCCGCCTTCGAGGTCGTCGTTAAATAATGGCTGCCGTCCGAATGGTCGTACCCGATCCAGACGGCGGCGACAAGCTGCGGCGTATACCCGACGAACCAGTTATCTTTGACGCCCTTCCCTCCGGTGCCCGGCATCTCCGTCGTTCCCGTCTTGCCGGCGACGGGGCGATCCGCTAGCGCGGCTAATTGGCCCGTTCCTTCGCTCACGACGTCTTCGAGCACCGAGGTCATCGTCCGGGCCACGGCCGGTTCGGTCGTCTTGACCGGCGTCGGTTCGTAAGCGCTCGGCATCGTCTCGCCATCGGCGGTCTCGATGCGGATAATCGAATGAGCCGGAATTCGCGTGCCGTCGTTCGCGAATACGCCGAACGCCTCGGCCATATCCAGCGGCGATACCCCTTCGTGCAAGCCGCCAAGAGCCAAACCGAGATTGTTGTCCGCGTCCGTAAGCGCAAGGCCGAACCGATCTGCCGCATCCACGCCGGCATCGATCCCGATATCGTTCAGCAGCCGAACGGCCGGGATATTATAGGAGTTAACGATCGCATCGGCGATCGAGACTTCTCCGTGGTATCCCCCTCCTGCATTCCGCGGTTGATAGCCGCCGTAATCGACAGGCTCGTCTAGCAGTTTATCCTCCGGGGTATACCCGCGCTCGAATGCCGGCGTGTAAACCGAAATCGGCTTCATCGTAGAGCCGGGTTGACGCTTCAGCTGCACGGCGCGGTTAAACCCGCGGAACGGTTGTTTGCCTCTCCCGCCGACGAGCGCCCTGATGCCGCCGTCGCGCGGATCGACCAACGCGGCTCCGCTCTGAATCAGTTGATCGGACACGCTTGCCGGAAACGCGGATGACTGCGCATAGACGGTTTCCGCGGCTTGCTGCATGCGCGGCTCAAGCGCCGTGTATATGCGCAGGCCTCCATGCAGCACCTCGTTCTCCGTCAGTCCGTACCGATCGACGGCCTCGCGGATGACCTGGTCGATGTAATACGGGTATTTCAACGTTTCGACTGCGCTCGTCTTGGCGGCGCTGCGTAGTCGGAGCGGTTCATGAACGGCGGCATCGTATGCTTCGGTCGTAATTTTCCCTTGTTCCTTCATCAGCTGCAGGACGACGTCGCGCCTCTCCTTCGCTTTTTCCTTGTGCGCGTAGGGCGATAGCGCCGAAGGCGCCTTGAGGATTCCCGCCAGCGTCGCCGATTGCGATAGCGTCAACCGGTCCGCGCTTATCCCGTAATAAACGTCGGCTGCCTTCTGAATGCCCCAAGCGCCTTCGCCGAAATAGACTTGATTGAGATACATCTCGATGATTTGCGGTTTATCGTAAGTCTTCTCGATCTTGTGGGCGAGCAGCAGCTCCTTCCACTTCCGCTTCCATGTGCGCTCCTGCGTTAGGAACACGTTCTTGGCCAACTGCTGCGTCAGGGTGCTCGCGCCTTGTACCGTCTTGCCGCTCGTCAGATTGGCCAGCAGCGCGCGGCCGATTCCCCGCAGATCCGTCCCGCCATGCTCGAAGAATCGTTTGTCCTCCACGGCGACGACCGCCTCGACCAAGTGCTTCGGCAATCGATCATAGCTCACGGCCTCTGTCGCGCGCTGCGGCGATAGGCGCAACGCTTCCTCATCGTTGCGGTCATAGAAGACCGTCGCCGCGGGAAGCGGCTTGTCCAGCAGGGAAACATCCTGCCTATCGACCAATATGCCGAACGCGACCCATCCGAATATGGCAATCAAGAACCCGATCGCAATGACGGCTACGAAGTACGTCCTCCATGGTTTGCCCCGCGTTGCTTTCTCTTTGATGACTGATTTCATTTCGCTTCCTCCATGCGGTGTCCGTTGACCTGATGCCCTCATAGATAACTATTCGTAACGAAGACCGAATTTCAGAGGGTTCTGCCTTCCCGCGGCGCGATAAACGCTAGATTCATATCGTTCAAACTGCGTAACGCGAAGAAAGACGCCGGGCGGACAACCGCGCCGAACGTCTCTCTCCTATCCCTTACAAGAACATCCCGTCCCGATAAGCGCTGAAGGTGCTGCCCATGCTCTTCTTGAACATTTTGCCGAAGGCGCGGACGTCCGAATAACCGAGCTCGAGCGCGATTTCCCCGACCGTCATCGACGTGTGGAACGCCAGCTCCAACGCCTTCTGGAGCCGTGTCCACCGCAAGTACTGGAACGGCGTCATGCCCGTCGCATCTTTGAAAATACGGATCACGTAATTCACCGAGAACCCCGTCAGCCTCTCCAAATCTTCCAGACTCAGCGTATCTCGGTAATGCTCCAGCAGATGGTTCTTGATCTGCAGCACCGCACCCGCGTTGCGCCGCCGGCCGCTGCCGCACGGGCCGTCCTCTTCCGCCATTCGCGACAACTCGGCCAGAATGCCCAGCAGCTCGGATTGGCACTCCAGCACCGCCGCGGCGCCGGTCTGGTGCTTGTAAGACACAAGACGGCGAAGCCGCCGGTGGACCGGCAGCTCCGAGAGGGATGCGAACAAGGTAGCGCTTCCTAAATAACCGAGAGGAGGCAGCGGAGCATCCCCGAAGTGGAACGACACGGAGATGCAAGCATACGGCAGGTTTGTTCTCTTCCAAGAGGAATGCGGAAAATGAGGCGGAATGTAGAGCAGATCGCCTTGCTTCATCTCGTAGACCGTGTCCTCCACCGGGATGAAGCCTTCGCCTTCCGTCATGTACTGCAGTTGATGGTGCTTGATTTGCCGCTCTGGCATCGACCAACTATCGCTGGCCACGAACTGATGAGCCAGTGCGACATAGGGAGGACAAGCACCCTCATGCCACACTTCCGAATCTTCCTGCGGCTTGCCCGTCTGCTGCTTCATAGCGAAGGCAGGTGCTTCGTCCGCTCCGCCCAGTCAGTGCCCAGAGACATGACTTGTTCCAGGTGCTTCTGTCGTCCGGGCCGCGCGCCACCGCGCATCGCCGGGCCGTAATAATGGTCTCGGGCATAGTGGTAATGCGCGAGACACTGTTCTTCTAAGTCCTCCAGTGGCTGCTCTCCGCCGAATCGTTGGCAAGCGTTGATCGTGAACATTCGCCGATAACCGTTGCCGCCCCACGAGGAGTGGAACGTCTCGTGCTTGAACACGAGCACGTCTCCCGGAACGACATCGAGAGGCACCGCCGGCACTTCGCTTCCGCCGATTCCCCAGTGATCCGCGGAATGCCAGATTTTGCCCATCAGATCCTGGTAGAACTTGTCGTCGAACTGGTGACTGCCGGGAATGACCCGGAGCGCGCCGGTGGCGGCGGTCAGCGGATCGAGGTAGAAGGCGATCTTGATATGCTTGCGGCGTCTCTCCTGCCCGTCCGGATGCCAAGGCGTGTCTCCCGAATAGAAGTTGCCGTCGCTGCCCATGTAGTTGTAATCGCTTCCGAGCAAGCTCGTCAGAATGTCGTCGATCGCCGGATGGTCCAGCAGCGCGCTAAGCTTCTCCCGTTGGTCGATGAACGGCACGATCATCGTGCGCTTGGAGCCGTTATGCTTCAAGTTCGGGAACATGGGGAATACGTTCTCGAACTCCTCTTGAATCCATTCGATATCCGCCTTCAACAATCCGGGAAATTTGATAAATCCGAACGTGTCGAAAAAATCGATTTGCTTGGCGTCCATAGGCTCCGATCATCCTCTCGCATTGGTGCGGTTTTCCACATTATACTGCACGATTGGCCATATTACAGCGCGTTATTCATTCATAATGGGGTTCGATATCACACGATACATTCGGGAGTGTCCGGTTAAAACAAAACCTCCGCGATGGATGCGGAGGTTGAATAATGAATGATCTAGCGTTACCTACTTTAACTTGGAAGTGTACGATCCGTAACTGAATCCCTCCGGAGGCAAGCGATCCGGATTGTGATCTTCCATTTCGCCCTCAGTCCACTCTCTCAACTCGCGATCTTCATCAGATTCTTCCTCGACATCCGGCTCAGGCGGATCGATATCGAACTTATTCTGTATCCACTGAATGATATCTCTTGCCCGATCCGTATCGAGCTCTTGGAGTGTCTGATACACTTCCATAATCGCATTTTCCCGTACTTGATCTCCGCTCTGCAGCGTCTTATGGCTATGGCCGACATCTGTATAAGTGATGCCCCCGGCATGCATATGGATATGCGGTTCTTTGTCTCCGCTTGGATAGTAATCATCCTGCAATTGAGCTACGCCTGTATTGGAAGTATTGCCTGCCGATAACTTGACGGGCGATTCTGTCTTCAACTGCATCGCCTGCTCGCCCATCTCGTCCGCTTCCGTTTCCAAAGATTCGTCCTCGTTAACGGCAAGGCCTTTGGCCTGTACGGTGGCGTTCACTCTTCCTTGTCTTTGTTGAACGACATGCCAGGCTTCGTGCGGGAGGTGTTTCTCCTGGCCTGGTCCCAGGTGAATATCGTTCCCCTTCGCATAAGCCAGCGCATTCAATTGGGCTGGTTTATCGGAGTTATAGTTGACTTTTACATCCGAGACATCAATCCCCGACAGCGCCTCTACCCCGGCTTTCAATTGATCGGGCATACCCGTATGATTCTCTCTTTCCTGCGATTCCGGTTTCATGAACTGCATAGCTCCCTGATTGCCGAGAGCTCTCTGCAGTTGGATAATCTGTTCCGCTGAGGATCGAGCTATAGCCGGTGAATTGCGATTCGTTGATTTCGTGGATGGATTGGAATGAGTGCGACTAGCATGAGAACGTGTACTCAACTTAACACCGCCCTATGTCTCAAATATATAAATTATACCATTACCATCGAATTACAGATAGATGAAGATAATCAGACGAGAAGATCTATCGAATGTCGAAATCAAACGCCTTGTCCGGATACGGCTCGTTCTTCAGCGTGTAATGCCACCATTCCTTCCGATACGCCTCGAAGCCATGCTTCTCCATGACCTTCTTCAGCAGGCTGCGGTTCGCCGCTTGTTCCGCCGTTATCCCCTTCGTTCCGTGAGACGATATCTCTCCCAAGAGATCATATGGGCTGCCCATGTCCAGCTCTTCATCGGTATTCGCATCGACAAGCGACAAGTCGATGGTGCTGCCTCTCGAATGGCCCGAGCGCTTCGCCAAATAGCCAAGCTCGAACACCTGCTCCTTGTCCACCTCTGGATAGAATACGTCCTTCATCAGGTTCTGATCGGGATCGTCCGCCCAACGGATGAAGTGGTCGACTGCTTTCTGCGGCCGATAGGCATCGTATACTTTAATCTTAAGTCTTCGCGGCTCCAGCTCCTCGGCTGCCTTCCGAAGAGCTTTCGCAGCTTCTTGGGTCAGAATGGCCAGCGGCGCTTCGTAGCCGTCGATTCGTTCCCCGACGAAGTTATACGGAGAGTAATACCGAATATCGAGGATAGCCGTCGGAATAAGCTCGTCCACGTATACGAATCCCTGCGGGAGCTCCGCTCTGGCATCGGGAATAGGCGTAGGCGATGGAGACGGTGTTGGTGACGGTGTGGGTGACGGTGTTGGTGATGGCGTCGAAGTCGCGGTCGGCGTAGTCGTCTCTGAAGTCGATCCTATCCGCGAGACAGGTTCGACCTCTACCGCTCGTGACGTGCATCCTGCCATGAGCAGCAGCGTGACGACCAGCATGCCTGGTATCGCCTTGGTCTTCCGCGGAAGTGTCATGTGACTGGGGGTCTCCTAATCGTGATCGATGATGTCCTGAATCGGCTTGCCCTACTTTCTTAAATTCTATCATTAACTGTCGAGATGAGATACGGGGAGCGTTAATCGCATTAATAAAACACAAACGGCGCCTGCTTCCGAAGAAGCGGCGCCGTTCGTGCAATCAAGCTGTCTTAGCGTACCGTGATTGTCATCTTGGAGGTGGCGGTTGCGCCGGCGTCATTGATCAATCTGGCTTCGTATACGTAAGTTCCCGGAGCTCTGCCGGTAATCGTAGTCGAAGCCGATTGCGCGTTCGGCGTACTGGCGACCAGACTCTGCGAATCGATACGAATGCCGTTCTCGTACAGCTCGTAGCTTGTCGCGTTCGTCCCCCACCATAGATTCATCGTTACGCGATAATTGCCGTCTTGGTCCCAGTTATCGTTAGACAACACGGCTTGCCCCGGCGATGCATCCGTTAC
Organism: Cohnella sp. GCM10027633; assembly: GCF_042675445.1. NCBI lineage: Bacteria > Bacillati > Bacillota > Bacilli > Caryophanales > Paenibacillaceae > Cohnella > Cohnella sp. GCM10027633. The sequence goes on from NZ_JBHTGV010000001.1 coordinate 16,875, forward strand.
GGTTACGGTCATCGGCGCGCAGGATGTCGAACCGTACGCATTGCTCAGCTCGCAGGTATAGACGTAAGTGCCGTTGTTCCGGGCGGTAATGACGAAGTCCGCGGATTGCGCGGTCGGCGAGCGGTCGGATAAGTTCACGGTACGTATAAGCGTTCCGTTCTCGTACAGCTTAACCTTCGTGCCGTTGTTGCCCCACCAGACATTCATCTTCACCGTGTACGATCCGTCTCTCAGCCCCGTGTCGTATCCGTTGTCGTTCGAGAGAACGGGTACGCCGGGCGCGGCGGTCGCATGGTCGGTCGGCGGCGTGAGATCGATCGTGAACGAGAGCGACTTCAGACTCTCTTCGTTCCCTTCTTGGTCGATGCTCCAATACCGAACGGTATGCTCCCCCTCCGTCGCGATCGTCGTCTGGGTCCCGATTACCGGCTCGCCATCGTCGATCTGATAATAAGTCGCAGCAACGCCGGAGTCGTCATCGGACGATACGAAGGCGATCTGGACGGCGGATCGGTACACGCCCGCCTGCAGGTCTCCGGTTGTCACGGCGGACGTATTCGGCGGAACTTGGTCAGGAGCAGGCTCGTCAATTACGTCTTTGTACAAGACGATGTTGTCGAAGGTCCCTTTGCCGCCGGCGGCGGTCGCTCCAAGCTTCAACATTAGCTGAACGCTTCCGGTTACGTTCGCGCCGCTAGGACCGGCTGCTACGGCGACGTTGTCCAGATAGAGCGTGAAGTTCCACTGCGTGCCGTCGTGCGTGAAGGTCACTTTGAAATGATGCCATGCGTCCTTCGAATAATACTTATTGCTCCATGTGTTCCACGGACGAAGATTCAGCTCATTGCCCTGCGCCGGGCCGTCGCTGTCATAGAATCTCGAGCTCCACCCGAGATAGAGCGCGTTGCCTGTAGCCGTGCCGCTGCCTCTGAAGTCGTATTCCAAGGTGTAGTTAACGTTCGGCTCAAGCGTGATCGAAGGGAATTGATACATGCTATTGTTGTCGGTCTGCGTGATCTCGAGCGCCTTGCCGCCCACTCCGCCCGGAGCGGCGACGATCGCGCTGCCGGTGCCTGCCCATCCGATCACTTCGCCCGGCACGCTGCGCGAGTCGAAGTTCTCCTCGAGCAGGACCGCGTAGTCATCGTCGAACGCTGCCGTTACGGTGATCGCTCTGGCTGGCATTAGGAATGCGAACTTGTTGCTGCCTGCAGGCGTTAACGCGACTTCCGTGCCATAACCGTCTAGCGTAGCCGCGATGGACTTCAGTCTGTAGCCGCTCTCGCGGACGACGGTAAGCGTGACGGTATCGCCTTCGGCCGCGGTTACCTTGTCAGCGGTGATCGAGCCGCCGGTAACTCCGCCGGGAAGCGTGACCGCATATTCGACACCCGAATTCTCGCCTTGATAGAGCACGACGTTGTCGAAGTAGTTGATGCCTCCGGTCCCGCCGACCTTCAGCATCAATTGCTGGTTGAGAGAGACCGCGCCGTTCACGCTGTTCTCGTCTACGAGCACGCCGTTCAGGAACAGTCTGACGGTCCACTTCGCGCCGTTATGCTTGAACTCCGCTTTGAAGTGGTGCCAGGCGTCCTTCGCATACGATTTCGCGATCCAGCTCTGCCACATGCGCAGATGCAGCTTGCTCGGATCGCTGCCGCCGTCGCTGTCGTAGAATCTCTCGCTCCACCCGAGGAAGAGGGCGTTGCCGGTGCTTGTGCCTTTACCCATATAATCGTATTCCAAGGTGTAGTCGATCCCGGATTCGAAGTTGATTAACGGGAATTGATACAAGCTATTGCCGCTCGTCTGCGTGATCTCTAGCGCCTTGCCGCTCCCGCCGCCCGGTGCGGCGACGATGGCGCTGCCGGTGCCTGCCCATCCGCTCAGTTCGCTCGGCGCATTGCGAGAGTCGTAGTTCTCCTCGTAGAGGACGACATAGGGAACGTCCCGTTCCTCGAATGCGGCCGTCACGACGACAGCTTCATCAGGCATGAGGACGATGTGACTCCCGCCTGCGACCGATTGATTAATGCCGTTAATCTTCAGCCAAGACAGTGCGTACCCGTCTTGCGGAGCGATGGTCAGAGTGAAAGTCTCGCCTTCGGTAGCGGTCGTCTTGTTCGCCGTGACCGAGCCGCCCGTCATTGCTCCGGGAACCGTAATACTGTGCGGCGTCTTCACGACCTCTTGCTGACCCTGATACAGAAGGAAGTTATCATAGTATGCTTTGCCGCCCACATCGCTCAGGTAGCCGTTCTTCAGCTTCACGGTCTGGCTTCCGGTAGCCGTAGCGGTAGCGACCGGTCCGTTAGCCATGAGGACGTTGTCGATATAGAGCGTGAACGACCATTTCACGCCGTCATGCCTGAATTGTAACTTGAAGTGGTGCCACTGGTCCTTGGCGTACGTCTTCGCGCTCCAGGTGCTCGCCGAACGGACATTCATCAAGCCGTCCACCGGCGCGTCGCCGTCGAAGAGCCTCTGGCTGTCATTGAAGAAGAAACTCGTTCCGTCGATGCCGCTATCGCCTCTGAAGTCGTATTCGAACGTATAATCGACGCCCGACTCGAAGGAAATCCCAGGCAATTGATACAGGTTATTGCCTGCGACTTGCGTAATCTGAACCGCCTTGTCGCCTGCGTCGCCATCCGGACGATTCACGATCGCCGCGCTATCGCCTGCCCATGCCCCTCCTCCGACGCTGACGCTAGCGTTGAAGTTCTCTTCGTACAAGACGGCATAATCGTTGTCGGCATCTAGCGCGACGAACGTAACCGTCACGGTAACGTTCTCGTCCGGCATAGCGAACGCATACTGATTATTGCCCAGACTGGTCAAGCCGGCCGCGCTGCCATTGACCTTGAGCGAACCGAGCTGCAACCGGTATTCCGGGTTCGGAGCAACGGTCAGGGTGACCATCTCTCCCTCGATCGCTTGCGCTTTATTCGTCGTGACGCTGCCGTGCGCCGCCAATCCGATCGTTACGTTGTGCGCCGTAGGTACGGGAGCTTCTCCCGCCACGATGACGAACACCGGCTTCTCGGTCACTCTTACGGTCACTTTGCCGTTCGCTAATTGAGACAGGATCGACGTCGTGACGCCGGTCGCATTCTTGTGCTCCAGCTCGACCAGCTTGATGTCCTCGACGTCCGCGAGATCGATGTTGGACAGATCCAGCTCGTAATCCACGTAGTTGCCGGCGATGTCGCCCTTGGACGTACCGAGCCAGAGCGCGAAGCCCTTGCTGTGATCTTGCTCTTCCTCGTCCTTGCCTTCGTTCTCGTCGTCGTGGCCGAACCGGAGGACGTTCAACGCGTTCGCTGGCGTCGTGTTGTTATTGCTGAACGCGTTGCCCGCCGAATCCCACGGTTCTACCTTCTTCGTATACGTAGGCGTCTCTACTTCCTGCTCGAATTGCATATCGCCCAGCCAGTTGCGCATGGCCGCGACATAGTACCACGCAGGCTTCTTGGCGGTCGTACCTTCGCCTAGTACCTCTTGCGTATCCAGATAGCCGCTCGTGTTGAACTTGCCGGTCGTACCCGTTCCCGAACCGCGCAGCATGAACTGCTGGGCGCGATCCACGCCCCAGGACGCCAGGAGCAGGAATTCCCTGACCATCCAGCGGCCTTGCATCTCGAACCCGCCGGCTACGTTCTGCAGCGTTGCCGGATTATTGCTGCCCGGTAAGCTGGCATAATGAGCCGGGTCCAATTCGAGCTGGGCATTGACGCCCGGATAGTAAGTCTGATTCGCCTTGGCGCTCGTCGCCGTGCCTTGGGCGGTATCCCAGCCAAGCTCGGATAGCCATACTTCGGCATTCGGATAATACAGCGAGCGAAGATTCATGACCCACTTCATGCCGTACTCGAGCGGAACGTCCTGGTTCCACGTCTGATGGGTCCACTGGTCTTCCTCCGGCGCCACGCCGCCGATCGGTCTGCCGTTCGCGACGTCCTTGGAGTCAGGCGTATAGTGGTGCACGTTCAGTACGTCTACCGGGAACTGCTCGAACCGGTACAGGAAGTTCTCTTGCGCTGCGGGATTCTCTTCGCCGAGCAGCGCTTGCGCTCTCGTATACGGATGCGTTCTCCCGGTATCGTGCGTTCTGTAGTAGGATCCTCCGACGAGGACATAGTTGAATGCCAGGTAATCGTCTTCGGTTCTGTAGGTGAGGAACCACTCCGTCATTTCTTCCATGAACTTGAGGTCGAGACCGCCTACGCCCGCGATGGACAGCTTGGCGTTCGGATCGGCGTTCTTGATTCCCACGCCGGAGTATGGCTTGCCGGTCGCTTCTTCGGTGTAGATGTAGTTGCCGCTCCGGGAGTTAACCGGGATGTCCGTATCGTGAATCCAAGCTTTCATGGAATTCATGTGGCCATCGTAGTCCGCGCTGGTCATGGCCGCGAACTCGTAGCCGTTCACGCCCTTGAGGTTCAGCTCGTTGCCGTTCTCGTAATATTCGATCAGGTTGAGCCCGATCTCCTTGGAGGTGCCGGGGGCGACGTGCACCAGATCCGGATCGATGGTGCCACCCTCAGCTATGCTCTTGGCGCTGCCGTATCTCGCGACGTGCTGCCAGAAGCTCATGGCGTGGGCCAGATAGGAATTCGGGTTCTGTCTGTCCCCGTCGCCTTGGAAGTTCGGGATCATGAACGCGGGATCGGTTCGATTGGCATCTCCGACATGCAGGTTCTGCATGCACAGATAGACGATCGCGCCGGCGGCCTTCATGTTCCTGTAGAACGCGTCGAACGCGCCCCAGGTATTAACGAACGCAACGAGCGGCTTCTCGGGATCTTCGATCATGCGCGGATCGTTGTCGCCGTAGCCGAGGTCGTTGCCGACCATGTATTCCGTCCACGCCCACGTATGGTATTCTCTCGTCGTTCCGCTGATCGGGACGACGAATTCATTGAGGTTAGGGTCGTTGAAGAAGCTGTTCGTGCCGACGGACGTACCGAAGTCGATGTCGAAATCAGGTACGGTCTGAGGCTCTTTGTTCCAGTCGATCGGCACGATGTCCCGCTTGGCGCTATCCGCGACCAGCGGTTCGAGCGGCAGGCCGACAATGACGAGCTCGGACAGGTTGACGTCGCGGTCGACCGTAATGATATCGTCCGCGAAGTTCTTATACTTGTAAGTCCCGCCGCTCAGCTTCTCGATCTTGAGCTTCGTGGCGTTCTTGATGTCGTCGTAGTCGTAGACGGCCCCGAAGCTTGCCGGACTTGCGAGGTCCATCCGCACCCAGCTGTCGTCGTTGTTCATCGCGCGGGTGAACAGCTCCACGTATTGATCGTCCACATAGGCGGACACCTTGACCGAACCGCCGGCGACCTGCCACTGGCTGGTCTGGCCCGGTATGGCGTTCGATGTGGCGCCGTACGCCGCGCCGTCGAACAACCATAGCTCCTGTAGCGTATGCTTCTGATTGAGCGCGATCTCGAGCGCGTTGCTGCCGCCTTCGCCCGTTCTCCATACGCTATCGTTGGTCGGAAGCGCTTTCACTTCATTGCCGAGAATCGGCCAGTAGCCGTTCGGAGCCGCTGCGCTGATCTCCTCGAAAGTCGTGAAGTTCTTGTAGCTGTCGTATCCGTCGAACAACAGGTAAGGCGATCCGTCGACCTCGGACTTGCCGTCATTGCCCAGCCAAGACCGCTGCACCGCCGCGACATGGCTGCGGGTGATCGGCTTGCCGACCATGACGAAGCTCGACAGGTTGACGTCGGTGTCGAAGTTCCGGTAGACGTCGGCACCTTCCCACCAGTGGTATTTATCCTCGCTCACCTTCTCGATCTTGATCTTCGAGACTCTCTTGATTTGCTCGTAAGTAAGATTCGTATGGTTGGCGAAAGCGCTCAGATCGCTAAGGTCTACCTGCACCCAGCTGTCGTCGTTGTTCATGTCGTACGAGAACAGCAGTTCATATCTCGATTCTTCTTCCAAATAACCGTACACGTTAATAGACCCGCCGATGACTTCCCACTTGCTGCCCACGCCTAGCGGATCGCCAGGGACGTCGGGAACGGGGTTACTCGGGTCGGTGAAGTTCCAATACGCCGATGGACGGTACGCGCCGCCGTCGAAGAACCAGAATTCCTCCAGCTCATGCCGCTGCTTGAGATCAATCTCGAGCACTCTGTTCAAGTTCCATGCGCTGCCGGCTCCCGATCTCCACACCTTGTCGGTGTTGCCGTTCGGGATCAGCCGGTCGGCTTGGCTCAGGATCGGCCAGTAGCCGGACGGACTCGCCGCGCTGATCTGATCGAACGTCGTGAAGTCCTTATAAGTCTCGTATCCGCGGAATAGCAGATATGGGTTGCCGGGATTCGTATTGTCTCCCTTCTCGCCTAGCCAAGATCTCTCTACGCCGATGACATGCTTGTCGCCTATGGTGATCCAATCTTGTTCTCCCACGGAGACGTCGGCCGTCGCGCGGCTGACGACGTTGGACAGCGCGCCGACGTTCGACGCCTCGTCGGAAGCGCGGATCGCGAAGTAATAGGCGGTGTCGGCCGTAAGTCCGGTGACGTCGAACGACTGGCTAGTGCCCGCGACCGCCGGCGTCGGCTCGCCCGTCGCTTGCGTGGCGGAAGCCCAGTTGCCGGCCGTTATCGTCGACGTGCTATAGCGGATGTCGTAGGATGCCGCCGTGCCGGTCGCGTTGTCGTCGCCCGGAGCCGTCCACGTCAAGTTGACGTTCGCGGTGCCTGAAGTCGGAGCGGCCAGGTTGGAGATGGCTGCCGGCGCGGTCGTATCGCTGCCCGAAAGTTCGCCGTAGATGACGATTTCCGAGAAGTTCGTCGAGGTCGTCGTCATGCCGACCCGAATATATCGCGTCGTCACGCTGACCGGATGCGCGTTCCACGTCAAGTACCCCGTCAGCGGATCGGTGAACAGCGAAGTCCAACTACCTGGGCTACCGTAGGAGAACGTCACGTTGGCATTGCCGGGGCCATCCCGTAAGTAGATGTCCGTCACGTTGTAATTCGACCCCAAGTCGATGTACGCGTAAGCCGGGAGCAGCGCGTTGTTCCAACCCGGCTGCCAGTTGGACGTCGTCGCGCCTCCCGTGCCGCCGCGGGGATCGCCCGCAAGCGACTGCTCGTCGACAAGCCTCCATGCTTCTCCAAGACCGGATTCGTTCGTCACCATGCCCGTGTTCAATGCGAGCTTCGTGCTTGCCGCTTCCGCCCTGTTCGGCGGAGCGACGACAATGCTGCCGACGACCGTAACGATTGCCAGCAAACTTTTCAACCATGCCGATAGACCCTTCATCCATTCATTCCCTCCCTTGATATTGAGATGCACCTCAATCCTATCAATAGGGCTAGGGGGTAGATATTGTAAATCCATAGCTTTCGTTTACTATTTTTATCTTCATTCTCCATTGCTTGCACCATACGACAAATGACAATCCCGTTCGATTCTTTTCGCAACAAAAAACTCCGCGATGGACGCGGAGTCTACTCCCTGTATCTTCTTGAGGTTACAACCCCAAATTTTCGATCCGGTTCATGAAGCTTGTCACATCGGTGATCGTCGAGATAATCGGCGAGTTCTGCAACTGATCGAGCGCCAGATTGCCGCCGGCTAATGCTTGATTGATCTCGTCTAACAGTACCTGGTTTTTTTCGACGATTTGTCGGTGAAGATCCTTGGCATAGCCCGGGGCATCAATCAGATTAAATTGAGCGATTTCATTCTTTAATGCCATTAATCGATCATTGAGCTCTTGCTTGGTTTCGGGATTCGTTGCGGCCTCTTTGATCTGTTGAGGGGCTTGTGCGGCGAAATCGGCTAAGTTATTTAAGTGTTCCGTGGCTTGATCCGCATATTGCAGGGAGTTGTTCGTTTCTTGGAAAAGCGAACACGCGCTAAGCGTCATCGTTGACAGAACCAGGACTAGCATCATCATTTTTCTCATGGAGCAACCCTCTTCCCTTCCGCTCGCGATTGCTTTATTTTTACTTTTTTACGAACGCGTAGGAAAAGGGTTTCATCCTATCCTATTGCGTTCTAGCGTCCGCTCGGCGTCGATCAGCCGACGGAAATAGGAATCGCTTGCCTTTAGTTCATCGTATGTACCGCTTTCAACGATAACCCCATTGTCGAGCACATGGATTCGATCTGCGTAAGTGACGGTAATCAGTCGATGCGCAATAACCAATTGCGTCATTGTCGGAACCGTAAGTATAACTTCAATCCGGATCTATGGCTCTGGTTCAGTTCCTTCCACTCCTCGCGAGATTCTGCTTCGGACCCAACAAGAAGCAGCCTTGACTTAAGCTGCAAGTCAAGGCTGCCATGACGATACGATTACTGGATTTGAGACAAGACGACGTTGTCGAAGTATCCTTTGCCGCCGACGGCCGTCGCGGCGAGTCTAAGCATCAGCTGTACGCTTCCGGTGACGTTCGCGGCGCAAGGTCCGCTTGCCACGACGACGTTGTCCAGATAGAGCGCGAAGAGCCACTGCGAGCCGTTGTGCGTAAAGTCCACTTTGAAATGATGCCAAGCGTCTTTGGAGTAATACGAGTTGACCCAAGTGTTCCACGGACGCGCATTCATATTACTGCCCTGAGCCGGGCCGTCGCTGTCGTAGAATCTCGCGCCCCACCCGAGATACAGAGCGTTGCCGGTAGCGGTTCCGCTGCCCCTGAAGTCGTATTCTAGGGTGTAGTCGACGTTCGGGTTAAACGTGACCGCAGGGAACTGATACATGCTATTGGCATCCGTGTACGTGATCTCCAGCGACTTGCCGCCTACTCCGCCCGGCGCGGTTACAATCGCGCTGCCGGATCCTGCCCATCCGGTCACCTCGCTCGGAGCGTTACGCGTGTCGAAATTCTCCTCGACCAAGACGGTTGCCGGCTTGTCGCCTTGATAGAGCTCGAAGTTGTCGAAGTACGCTTTGCCGCCTTCGTCGCTCAGGTAGCCGTTCTTCAGCTTCGGCGTCAGGCTTCCGATCGCGGTAGCGTTAGCGACGGGGCCGCTGGCCATAAGGACGTTGTCGATGAAGAGCGCGAACGTCCATTTGACACCGTCGTGCCTGAATTGCAACTTGAAGTGATGCCACGCGTTCTGGGAATACGTCTTCGTGGTCCAAGTGCTGGCCGAACGCACGTTCATCAAGCCGGTCACCGGGGCGTCTCCGTCGAATAGCCGTTGGCTGTCGTTGAAGAAGAAGCTCGTTCCGTCGATGCCGCCGTCGCCCCTGAAGTCATACTCCAAGGTATAGTCGACGCCCGACTCGAAGGTGATGCCGGGTAATTGATACAAGTTGCTGCCGGCGCCATGCGTAAGCTCGACCGCCTTGTCGCCGACGCCTCCATCCGGACGGTTCACGATCGCCGCTATATCGCCGGCCCATGCTCCTCCGCCGACGCTGACGTCGCCGTCGAAGTTCTCGTCGTACAGGACTGCGTATTCGTTGTCGGCATCCAGCGCTACGAACGAGACCGTCACGGTAACGTTCTGGTCGGGCATGGCGAACAGGTACTTGTTGTCGCCGAGGCTGGTCAAGCCGGCCGCGCTGCCGTTGACCTTGAGCGAGCCCAACTGCATTTGGTATTCGGGGTTCGGAGCAACGGTCAAGGTGACCATCTCTCCCGCGATCGCCTGGGCTTTATTCGTCGTTACAGCTCCATTAGAAGTTGAGCCGATCGTAACGCTGTGCGCCGTAGGCACCGGTTGCTCTCCCGTCACCATGACGAACACCGGCTTCTCCGTAACTCGTACGGTTACCTTTCCGCCTACCAGTTGAGAAAGGATCGATGTGGCGGAACCGGTCGCGTTCTTGTGCACCAGCTCGACCAGCTTAATGTCTTCGATATCCGCTAGCGGAATTTCGGACAGATCGAGCTCGTAATCCATGTAGTTGCCGTCCACGTCGCCTTTGGACGTACCGAGCCAGAGCGCGAAGCCCTTGCCCTTCTTCTGGTCTTCCTCGTCTTTCCCTTCGTTCTCGTCGTCGAAGCCGAAGCGAAGGACGTTCAGCGCGTTCGCCGGCGTCGTATTGTTATTGCTGAACGCGTTGCCCGCGGAATCCCACGGTTCTACCTTCTTCGTATAGGTAGGCGTCTCTACTTCCTGCTCGAATCGCATATCGCCCAACCAGTTGCGCATGGCCGCGACATAATACCAAGCGGGTTTCTTGGCGGTCGTACCTTCGCCTAGTACCTCTTGCGTATCCAGATAGCCGCTCGTGTTGAACTTGCCGGCGGTACCCGTTCCCGATCCGCGCAGCATGAATTGTTGGGCACGATCTACGCCCCATGACGCCAGAAGCAGGAACTCCCTGACCATCCAGCGGCCTTGCATCTCGAACCCGCCGGCGACGTTCTGCAGCGTTGCCGGATTATTGCTGCCTGGTAAGCTCGCATACTGAGCCGGGTCCAATTCGAGTTCTGCGTTAATGCCCGGATAATAAGTCTGATCCGCTTTGGCCGTGGTAGCCGTACCTTGGGCGGAGTCCCAACCCAGCTCGGAAATCCACACTTCGGCGTTCGGATAATACAACGCGCGAAGGTTCATGACCCATTTCATGCCGTACTCGAGCGGAACGTCCTGGTTCCACGTCTGGTTCGTCCACTGGTCTTCCTCAGGCGCCACGCCGCCGATCGGCCTGCCGTTCGCGACGTCCTTGGAGTCCGGCGTATAGTGGTGCACGTTCAGTACGTCTACCGGGAATTGCTCGAACCGGTACAGGAAGTTCTCTTGCGCTGCGGGATTCTCTTCGCCGAGCAGCGCTTGCGCGCGGGTGTAAGGCTGCGTCTTCTCGGTATCGTGTTTCCTGAAGTACGAACCCGCGTCGAGGACATAGTTGATAGCCAGGTAATCGTCTTCGGTTCTGTAGGTCAGGAACCACTCCGTCATCTCTTCCATGAACTTGAGGTCAAGGCCGCCCACGCCCGCGATGGACAGCTTCGCGTTCGGATCGGCGTTCTTGAGGCCTACGCCGGAGTAAGGCTTGCCGGTCGCTTCTTCGGTGTAGATGTAATTGCCGCTCCGGGAGTCGACGTCGATGTCCGTGTCGTGAATCCACGACTTCATGGAGTTCATGTGGCCGTCGTAGTCCGCGCTGGTCATGGCCGCGAACTCGTAGCCGTTCACGCCCTTCAGGTTCAATTCGTTGCCGTTCTCGTACGTCTCGATCAGGTTCAACCCGATTTCCTTGGAGGTGCCCGGCGCGACGTGAACCAGATCCGGATCAATGGTGCCGCCCTCCGCCGTGCTCTTGGCGCTGCCGTATCTCGCCACGTGCTGCCATAAACTCATGGCATGGCCGAGATAAGATTCAGGGTTTTGTCTGTCCCCGTCTCCTTGGAAGTTGGGAATCATGAACGCGGGATCCGTTCTCTCGGCATCTCCGACATGCAGATTCTGCAGGCACAGATAGACGATCGCGCCTGCCGCCTTCATGTTTCTGTAGAACGCATCGAACGCGCCCCACTTGTTGACGAACGCGACCATCGGCTTCTCCGGATCGTCGATCATCCGCGGATCGTTGTCGCCGTAGCCCAAGTCGTTGCCGACCATGTATTCCGTCCACGCCCACGTGTGATATTCTCTCGTCGTTCCGCTCACCGGGACGACGAATTCATTGAGGTTGGGGTCGTTGAAGAAGCTGTTGGTGCCGACGAACGTATCGATGTCGATGTTGAAGTCCGGTACCGTCTGAGGCTCTTTGTTCCAGTCGATCGGTACGATGTCCCTCTTGCCGCTATCCGCGACGAGCGGTTCGAGCGGCAACCCGAGAATGACGAACTCGGACAGGTTGACGTCGCGATTGACCGTAATGATATCGTCCGCGAAGTTCTTATACTTATAAGTGCCGCCGCTCAGCTTCTCGATCTTGAGTTTCGTAGCGTTCTTAATGTCTTCGTAGACGTAACTTCCGCCGAAGCTGGCCGGGTTGGCGAGGTCCATTCTCGCCCAGTCGTCGTCGTTGTCCATCGCGTAGGTGAACAGCTCCACGTAATGGTCGTCTACATAAGCGGACACCTTGACGGAACCGCCGGCGACTTGCCATGCGCTGGTCTGTCCCGGAATGGCGGATGACGTGGCGCCGTACGCCGCGCCGTCGAACATCCAGATTTCCTGAAGCGTATGCTTCTGATTGAGCGCGATCTCGAGCGTGTTGCTATCGCCCTCGCCCGTTCTCCATACGCTGTCGTTCTCCGGGAGAGCTATCTCTTCGTTGCCGAGTATCGGCCAGTAGCCATCCGGGCTAGCTGCGCTGATCTGCTCGAACGTCGTGAAGTTCTTGTAGCTGTCGTATCCGTCGAACAGCAGGTAAGGAGATCCGTCTCCTTCGGCCTTGCCGTCGTTGCCCAGCCAAGACCGTTGCACCGCCGCCACCGCGCTGCGGGTGATCGGCTTGCCGAGCATGACGAAGCTCGAGAGGTTGACGTCGGTGTCGAAGTTGCGGTAGACGTCCGCGCCTTCCCACCAGTGGTACTTGTCCTCGCTGACCTTCTCGATCTTGATCTTCGAGACTCTCTTGATCTCGTCGTAGGTGAGGCTGGTGTGGTTGGCGAAAGCGCTCAGATCGCTAAGGTCTGCCTGCACCCAGCTGTCGTCGTTGTTCATGTCGTACGAGAACAACAGCTCATATCTGGCCTCGTCTTCCAGATAGCCGTACACGTTAATGGATCCGCCGATGACCTCCCACTTGCTGCCTACGCCTAGCGGATCGCTCGGGACGTCGGGAACGGGGTTATTCGGATCCGTGAAATCCCAATACGCCGATGGGCGGTACGCGCCGCCGTCGAAGAACCAGATCTCCTCGAGCTCTTGCCGCTGTTTCAGCTCGATCTCGAGCACTCTGTTCGTATTCCACGCGCTTCCGGCTCCCGATCTCCACACCTTGTCGGTGCTTTCGTTCGGGATCAGCCGGTCGGATTGGCTCAGGATCGGCCAGAAGCCGGACGGGCTCGCCGCGCTGATCTGCCCGAACGACGTGAAGTCCTTATAGTCGTCGTATCCGCGGAACAGCAGATACGGGTTGCCTGGGGTCGTATCGTCGCCTTTAACGCCCAGCCAAGATCTTTCCACGCCTACGACCTGCGTGTCGCCTATCGTGACCCATCCGTCTTCGTCGACGGTTGTCGTCGTACTGCTTGCGACGTTGGACAGAGCGCCGACGTTAGACGCTTCGTCCGAAGCGCGGATCGCGAAGTAGTACGTCGTGTTAGCCGTCAGTCCGGTGACGTTGAACGACTCGCTCGTGCCCGCGACCGCCGGCGTCGGTTCGCCCGTCACCGTCGCGGCGGAAGCCCAGTTGCCGTTCGTGATCGTAGACGTGCTGTAGCGGATGTCGTAGGACGTCGCCGTGCCGGTCGCGTTGTCGTCGCCCGGAGCAGTCCACGTCAGATTGACGTTCGCGGAACCGGAGGTCGGTGCGGCCAAGTTGGATATCGCCGCGGGAGCGATCGTGTCGCTTCCGCCTCCGCTCGAAGGTTCGCCGTAGATGACGATCTCCGAGAAGTTCGTCGAGGTCGTCGTCATGCCGACCCGAATATATCGCGTCGTCACGCTGACCGGATGCGCGTTCCATGTCAAATACCCGATTAGCGGATCTGTGAACAGCGAAGTCCAGCTGCCTGGGCTTCCGTAGGAGAACGTCACGTCGGCGTTGCTGGGCCCGTCCCGCAAGTAAATGTCCGTGATGTCGTAATCCGATCCCAGGTCGATGTACGCGTAAGCCGGGAGCAGCGCGTTGTTCCAGCCCGGCTGCCAGTTGAACGTCGTCGCACCTCCCGTGCCGCCGCGGGGATCGCCCGCCAACGTCTGCTCGTCGACCAGCTTCGACGCGTCTCCGAGGCCGGATTCGTTGGTCACCATGCCAGTGTTCAGCGAGAGCTTCCCGTTACCCGCCGCCGCGGTCGTCGCTTTGCTGACGACGTTAGATAGAGCGCCGTCGTTCGGCACTTCGTCGGAAGCGCGGATCGCGAAGTAATACGTGGTGCCCGCCGTAAGTCCGGTTACGTTATACGACTGGCTTGTACCCGCGACCGCCGGCGTCGGTTCACCCGTCACCGTCGTGGCGGACGCCCAGTTGCCGCTCGTGATCGTAGACGTGCTGTAGCGGATGTCGTAAGACGTCGCCGTGCCGGTCGCGTTGTCGTCGCCCGGAGCCGTCCACGTCAGATTGACGTTCGCGGAGCCGGAAGTCGGCGCTGCCAGATCGGAGATCGCCGCGGGAGCGGTCGTGTCGCCCGCAAGCTCGCCGTATATGGCGATCTCCGAGAAGTTCGTCGAAGTCGTCGCCATGCCGACACGAATATATCGCGTCGTCACGCTGACCGGATGCGCGTTCCACGTCAGGTATCCCGTCAGCGGATCGGTGAACAGCGATGTCCAACTGCCGGGGCTTCCGTAGTAGAACGTTACGTCCGCATTGCCGGGGCCATCCCGTAAGTAGATGTCCGTAACGTTGTAATTCGCCCCCAAGTCGATGTACGCGTAAGCCGGTAGCAGCGCGTTGTTCCAACCGGGCTGCCAGTTGGACGTCGTCGCGCCTCCCGTGCCGCCGCGGGGATCGCCGACGATCGACTGCTCGTCGACAAGCCTCCACGCGTCTCCAAGACCGGATTCGTTCGTTACCATGCCCGTGTTCAGAGAGAGCTTCATGCTTGCCGCTTCCGCTTTGTTAGGCGGAGTGACGACAATGCTGCCGACGAACGTCGCGATCGCCAGCAAACCGGTTAACCATGATGAATAACGCTTCTTCAAATCAAATCCCTCCTTTGATTATGAGATGCACTTCAATCGTAACAATTCGACACGGGGTAAGATATCGCGATTCGATAGCTTTCGTTGACTTTTCATATCTGAATGTATGCGCTTTCTCCAATGTGATCGATTTTTGTCGACGGCCAATGACAAGAATTTGATCCCATAAATAAAAAAAGCCGCGATGAACGCGACGTTTACTGCGACAATGTTAATTAGCTATAATTTCGGAGCGTTGAGCCTTACGTACTTCTTCTCTCGGCTTTCCCACAGTTGACCTGCGATCATTGCGCCGATCGTAGGGAAGATAATCATTCTTGCCACTAAATAAGCGACCGATATTTTGCCGAAGTTAACGATTTCAGCAATGGAAAAGATTAAAGTAGTGATCATGCCGATATAGAGAACGCCGTAACGAAGGACGAAAGCCCCTCTTCCTTTTGCTCGCGTGCGCTCCCATTTCCTCATAAAGTTATTCATGGTCCTATTCTGTCCTCTTTCCGAATTTCCGTTGATAGACAATTAGTTTATCAATCAACCGATGTTCCCGCAAGATGACTCTGCTATAGTAAGTGTCCTCTGTTCGTTATGACCCCATAGGAATGGCCTTCATTTCATGGATTCGTTGGAGCGTACGGACGTAATTCGTCTTCTCGTCATCGGCCTCCGCGTGGAGGTACCCCTCCACTAGCCTGTAACCGAATACGAGAAGGATGAACTCGTAGACGCAATGATCGGCGATCCGGGTTACGTCCGCATACTCCGAGAAGCCTTCGTAATAAGCGGGGACGCATCGCCGGTAGCGTTCGACCATGCGATCGATATCCGGTTCGTCCGCGATCAGGCTTGCGAGGTCCTCGCCCAGATAGCCCCATCCGCTCGTATCCCAGTCGATGAGCGCGATATTTCCGTCGGCGTAGATCAAGTTGGTGACCCAGAAGTCCCGGTGACATAGCACGAGCGGCAGTTGCTCGATACGGGCGAAAATCTCGTCCGCTTGCTCATCGATGTCGATGAGCATTCGCCGCACGTGAAGCGGAAATTCGCAGCCCTCCGAGCGGATATAGTCGTAGACGAGCGGCCATGACCGGTAATGCAGGTACGTATGTTTCATGAGATCCGCATGGCTTAGGTTGGTCAGAGTCTGCAGCGCTGAAGGCTGCTCCGCATACAGCTTGCCTTGAAAGCGCCCCAACTCCAACGCGGCCCGTTCATACATGTCGTCGGTCAAGGCTAATCCGGTTACGCCGTCGATATATTCCAGCCACAGCCGGTATTCGTTTCCTTCGGCATTGAACTCGGCGTGATAACAGGTCGGCCGGCGAAGGGCTTGCGAGAACGTCGATCCCAAGTCGGACGAATAGAGATCGTATTCCCTTCGCCATGAACCCGGATCGCCGTAACGCTCCCATTGATGCTGGACTTTCAGGACGATACGGTACGGCAATCGTTCGCCGTTCGCGGTTACGGCGATCCCCGTTACCAGTTGCACATTCCCTACGGTTCCGCCCCGTAACGGTGTAGTTTGGAAGTCGGCGGTAATAATATCCGTCTTGAACTGTTGGCTTAAGGCATAGATCAGCTTGTCATATTGGATAGGCACGCCCCCTCTCGTTTCTTCTTCGTTTGTTGGCTCCATGTGATGATTATATCAAATGCATCCCCTATTTTCTGGAAGACTTTAAATATAACCATTCTGCCCTTAGTAACGAGAAAGGCAACTGATCGTAAAGACCAGTTGCCGTGCGGATTCATTGAGCGAGCACATATTCCTTCCAGTCGTTCTCGAACTGTGTTTTATCGCAGCCGAACAGGAAATCGTAAGCATCCGGTTGTCTAATGAACCCGACAAGCTTGTCATAACCGAACTTCTCTACGATGTAGGCAACGATCGTGTAGGCGTACATAGGGCCGTTATTGCCGCCGAAGCTGTCCCAATCCTGATCGAGATCGTCGAGCGACGGCAAGGTTTGCACGGTACGCGGTTCTCGAACAGTCCCCCACGTTCTGCCTGCCTCATAGCTGCCGATTCCGAACCTTAGCCAAATCGGCAGCTCTTGATTCATTTGAAGCGCGACGGCTGTCGCGAATAGCGCGAGAATCGCTTCCGTCACCGAGTCATCCGAATGTAACGGTCCCGGATGGAGAGGCGTAACGGATTTTATGGTGGTACAGTCTTTCGCAAGATAGGCGACGAACCAATCCGGCGCATCCGGCTTATTCGCTTCCCGGCGCAGCGCTTCTAAGCTGGGATAGAGCTCGATGACCACTTTCTTATCGAGTTTGCATTGCAGATGTTCAGTGATCTGAGCTAACCGTTCTTGCAATGTACGGACAATACGCGCCTCGGTTTCCTGTTCTCTATTCGCATGCCCTTCGATCTCGAACGTTCGAATCAAGGAAATAAGCTCTTGCGCGGACATAGACCGGTCCCCTCTCCATTGTGATAATTCATTCTTTAATCGACCGAGCGCTCGGTACAGCCTGTTCTTGACTGCGCTTTCTTTCATGCCGACAATATCCGCAATTTCGGCAAGCGTGCAATCGACGAAGTAACGAAGCGCGATAATATCGCGATCCAGCGGATGATAGTTCGACAGCGCTTCGGACAGGTCCAATCGCAAATCTACGTCACTCGTAAAATCAATGCTGATCGTGGGTTGCGCATACTGGAGCATATCGCCCGCCTCTCTACGGATCTGCCGTTTTCGCAGCTCGTCAATGACAGCATTGTGCGTTATTCGGTAGATCCATGTGAATAGGCTTGATTCCCCTCGGTGACGATGCAGATGCTCAAGCAGTTTGCTGAATACTTGCTGCGCCAAGTCCTCGGCCTCGTCAGGCCCGAGCTTCACGCACACCAATCGAAATATACGCTTATAGTGCTGTCTATAAAGTTCGTCGATGCCGGCCGGCTCGATAAGAATGCCCCTCCCTTCTCGCGATCTATAGGTTAGACGGTTCACGCCAGGTAAAAGCCACAATCCAATAAAGATAATTTCGAAGTCTTTAACGCATTTTCCTGTCCTTTAGCCTTGGCTTCTTTTTCGCTATACTGAAGGGCATGGACGAAACAGGACGATCGGAAAGCAGGCGCTTATGGTATATCAATTCGATTACGTCTCGGACGAGTTCCGGGTCAAAGGGTATATGAGCATTCCCGGCGATATCGCGTGGGACAAGGTGTCTATCGAGGCGGCGCTGCGCGGTTTCTATGAAGACGCGTCGTTACAGGCGGAGGTCGTCGCCGAATCCGTCGTCGGAGTCGAAGAGCGAACGGATATCCGGACATGCCGAATGCCCGTCCTGATCTATTGCCGGGGCGGAATCGGCAAAGTCGGCGCGGTGCAAAAGCATTGGATCGACTCGTTCGCGAATATCGGCGGACATATCGTTCTCGCGCCGTGTTACCGGGGCAACGAAGGCGGCGAAGGCCGCGACTTCTTCGGAGGCGTCGAGCAAGAAGACGTCGATGCCCTTCATCGGTTCGCCGCGAGCTTGCCTTTCGTCGATGCCGGACGCATCTCCGTCCTGGGCTTCTCCCGGGGCGCGGTGAACGCGGCCCGGTTGGCGGCGTCGAACGCGAAGCTAAGCGGCCTCGTGCTCTGGGGCGGCGTATCCGATCTCGCCCGGACGTACGAGGAGCGGGTCGACCTACGCCGCATGTTCAGGCGCGTCATCGGCGGCACGCCTTCCAACCGTGCGCCGGATTACGAAGCCCGTTCTCCGGCCGCGATGGCCGGGCGAATCTCCTGCCCGACGCTGATCATCCACGGCACGGCGGACGAGCAGGTCGATTACGGCCATGGGCTCCGCATGTACGAGGAGCTGAATGCGCTCGGCATGCCCGTCGAGATGCACGTCTACGAAGGGTACGGGCACCATCTGCCCTTGAAGCTGCATGAGACGGCGGTGCGTCGGATGTTCGATTGGCTCGGGACGTCAGCTTGTTCTTCTCTCGGAGCCGCCCCACAATGACTTCGGGTTATCCGTCAGGATCGCTCTGGACCATCGTTCCACGTCTTCGGAATGAGCTTGGTTTGCTCTTGGGAAACCAGGATTGCGTTTAAGCGAATGCAAGCGATGACGAGTCCGATACAAGACGGTTTTCACGTTCGACACGGAACACTCCGTCAGCTCGGAGATTTCGTGCATGGCGTACCCGAAATAGTTGGCAAGGAGCCAGAATTGAATGTTGCGGCGCGGAAACTTATTCGCCATCCACTCGATTAAGCTGCGAACCTCTCCATAATCCGAATCGGTACAAGCCAGAGCGTCGTCGTTATCGAATACGGCGTTCTCCCCCCTCCTCCGCTTCGCCCGAATTTGGTCGATCCACAAATTACGTGCCACCCGGAAGAGAAAAGGCTTCGTTCCCTGGCGAGGTTCGACGTTCTTGAAATATTGCAACGTCCTTACTAACGTCTCTTGGACTAAATCTTCGGCATCCCAGCGAGATTTCGTCAGATAGGCACAGTACTTTCGCAAATCATCCATATGAGGCTTTAACAGGTTATCGTAAGTCGAATGAATTTGCATATCGCACACACCCCTTTGCGGGTTTTCGTTTAATAGAGTCAAGAATCAGAATAGAGTAGAAATATAAAATAGGTAGCGGGGTAATCTTTAAGTTTTTCTTAAATGTGCTTGAGCGCAAATGAACCAAACCGGCTCTCCCCGAGGAGAAGCCGGTTTGGTCCGTTCTAATGAGGCATAGATCAATCGATGTCGTTAACGAGCACGTACACCGGACGTTCGCTCACGTTCAGCGTTACTTTGCCGCCGCTGATCGTCAGCGGAGTCGTTACGCCATTGGTGTCGCCCGCCGTCATCGTGACTTTGCTTGCGGTCGTCGGCGTACCGGCAAGCGTAAGCTGGTAGTTGCCGACGGTCGTGTTGTTGCTCGTCGGCGACCAGAGCACGTAAGCGCCGTTGTTGCCGGTCGCGCTCTTGAAGCGGTAGATCATGACGTTCGGATTGCCGGAGGCGATCTCGTCGTGGTAGCGCATGCCGGTCAGCGTCTCCTTCATCGTGTAGACGGCGTACCAGCTGAGCTTCGGCTGGAAGCCGGAAGCGCGGTCGGTCAGCAGCCCCATCGTCGAGAAACGGGCGGAGCTGGTCGTGTCTTCGTCGCGGAGCATGAATTGCGCCGCCTTGTCGATGCCCGCGGCCGCGGCCGCCAGATAGGTACGGACGAGCCAGTCGGCTTGAACGTCGTAAGCGGACGTCGCGCCGATGGCGGGAGCCCGCCCGATCGATCCCGGGTGAATGTCGTAGCCGAATTCGGTGACCCATACTTCCTTGCCGGGCATGTATTGGTCGCGGTAATCGACGAACTCCTTCATCAATCCCTTGAAGTTGTCGGCCTCGGGGCTCAGCCCGATCGTGCCGTTCCCTTGACCGTAACCGTCATGGCTGTATTGGTGCACGTTGATGACGTCGAACGGCACATCCCCGCCGCGGTTGAAGTCGGACCAGAATTTGATCGCCTTCAGATAGTCGACGGTCAGGTAAGCGATGCCGCCCATGACGAGCTTGGCGTTCGGGTCGGCGTTCTTCACGCCGTGCACGTTGCTCAGCGCGCCCATGTGGCCGTCGTAGTCCGCGCTGGTCATCGCCGCGTATTCGTACGGCTTGAAATGCGCGTCGCGCGTCCCCCACCAGTTGTCCTGCTCGTTCCAGTTCTCGACGTACTTGAGCAGGTTCATTCCCGACAGGCGCTGCTGATCGCTTGCCAGCTTCAGCTTGCCGTCGGCGACCGTCGTGCTGCCGTAGCGGGCCATGAACTGGAACATCTCGCTGGCGTGCTCGGCGTACGACAACGGGTTCATCGGATCCTCGTTGCCGGCGACCGGCTTATTGACGAACGCGGTTTCCAGCCAAGTCGGAGAACCCATGATGGCGGGCGAGACCGTGATGCCCATGTCCTTCATGGTGTCGTAATAGGCGTCGAAGTTCCAGTCCGGTCCGCCGTAGCTTCCATTGAATCGATGCAAGTTGTTCGGATACCCCGGATAGCCGGTGTTGATCGTGCCGTACGTCCATTTGTCATCGTCGTCCCAGATCCAGTTGTGGTATTCGCGGACGAAGCCGACGGCGGCGGCTTTGTCGAGCGGGTCGTCGTTGAGCATGTTGGTGCCGATCAGCTGATCCATCGTCGGGCGGGCGTGCGCCACCGGCGTCGGCGGAGCTGCCGGATCGCCGCCTACCTTCGTTCCGTATAAGACAAGCTCGTTGAAATACATGCAGCAAGCGTCCGCTTTCAGTTGAATGTAGCGCGTCGTGACGTTGAGGCTGCGGCCGATCCATACTTCCGGCGTGTTGTTCATCGTCTCCGTGAACTGGAAGTCCCAATCGAACGGCGTACCGGTCGATACGGTCGTGGCCGAGCCGCCCCATGTCCGGTCGTAGAAGTACATGTCGGTCAGCGCGTATTCGGTGCCCAGGTCGATGACGACGCTCACCGGATACATGACCGTATTCCAGGTCGTATTCCAGTAGGTCGTCGGCACGCCGCCCAGACCGGCGCGCGGGTCGCCGGCAAGCGTCTGTTCGTCGACGATCGGCGCCGGGGAGGCAATGACCCCTTCGTCGAGGAGCATCGATGCGTTCAGAACGATCTTGCTGCTGGTCATGGCAGCAGTCGTGGCCTTGCTCACGACGTTGGACAAGTTGGCGACGTTCGACGCTTCGTCGGAAGCGCGGATGGCAAAGTAATACGTCGTCGACGGGTTCAATCCGGTCACGTTGAACGATTGGCTAGTGCCCGCGACCGCCGGGTTCGGTTCGCCGGTCGCTTGCGAGGCGGAAGCCCAGTTGCCGGTCGTGATCGTCGACGTACTGTAACGGATGTCGTAGGACGACGCCGTGCCGGTCACGTTGTCGTCGCCCGGGGCCGTCCACGTCAGATTGACGTTCGCGGATCCGGAAGTCGGCGCGGCCAGGTTGGAGATCGCTGCCGGAGCGGTCGTGTCGCTTCCGCCTCCTCCCGAAGATGCGCCGTAAATGACGATTTCCGAGAAGTTCGTCGCGGTCGTCGCCATGCCGACCCGAATATAACGCGTCGTTACGCTGACCGAATGCGCGTTCCACGTCAGGTACCCGGTCAGCGGATCGGTGAACAGCGATGTCCAACTGCCGGGGCTTCCGGCGTAGAACGTCACGTTGGCATTGCCGGGGCCATCCCGTAAGTAGATGTCCGTCACGTTGTAATTCGACCCCAGGTCGATGTACGCGTAAGCCGGGAGCAACGCATTGTTCCAGCCCGGCTGCCAGTTGAACGTCGTCGCGCCTCCCGTGCCGCCGCGAGGATCGCCCGCCAGCGACTGCTCGTCGACCAGCATCCCCGCGTCTCCGAGACCGGATTCGTTCGTCACCATGCCCGCGTTCAGCGAGAGCTTCGCGCTGGTCGCGGCGGTCGTCGCTTTGCTGACCACGTTGGACAGAGCGCCGACGTTCGGCACTTCGTCGGAAGCGCGGATCGCGAAGTAATAAGTGGTGTTGGCGGTGAGCCCGGTCACGTTGAACGACTGGCTGGTGCCCGCGACCGCTGGGTTCGGTTCGCCGGTCGCTTGCGAGGCGGAAGCCCAGTTGCCGCTCGTAATCGTCGACGTGCTGTACCGGATGTCGTAGGATGAAGCCGTGCCCGTCGCGTTGTCGTCGCCCGGAGCCGTCCAAGTCAGGTTGACGTTCGCGGAGCCGGAAGTCGGAGCGGCCAAGTTCGAGATGGCTGCCGGGGCGGTCGTGTCGCTGCCCGAAAGTTCGCCGTAGATGACGATTTCCGAGAAGTTCGTAGAGGTCGTCGTCATGCCGACCCGGATATAGCGCGTCGTCACGCTGACCGGATGCGCGTTCCAAGTCAGGTACCCGGTCAGCGGATCGGTGAACAACGATGTCCAACTTCCGGGGCTTCCGTAGTAGAACGTCACGTCCGCATTGCCGGGGCCATCCCGCAAGTAAATATCCGTCACGTTGTAATTCGACCCCAGGTCGATGTATGCGTATGCCGGTAGTAGCGCGTTGTTCCATCCCGGCTGCCAGTTGGACGTCGTCGCGCCTCCCGTGCCGCCGCGGGGATCGCCTGCAAGCGACTGCTCGTCGACAAGCCTCCATGCTTCTCCAAGACCGGATTCGTTCGTCACCATGCCCGTGTTCAGCGAGAGCTTCGCGCTTGCCGCTTCCGCTCTGTTAGGCGGAGCGACGACAATGCTGCCGACGACCGTTACGATCGCCAGTAAACCGGTTAACCATGCCGAATAACGCTTCTTCAAATCAAATCCCTCCTTTGAATTTGAGATGCACCTCAATCGTATTCTCCGGAACGGGCGGAAGGTATCGCGATTCGATGGCTTTCATTGACTTTTTATATCTTCATTTCTCATCATAGTAAAATAAAGGGGACGTCCGGCATCCGGACGCCCCCTTCTTCTTCGCGCGACGATTATTGTTCCGTGATTTCGAAGCTTAGATGGATCGCCGGCATGGCGGAGCCGGGATGATCCTGCTCGTACGTGAGCTGCGGAGCCAGATAAACGTCCGGAACCGTCTTCTTCCCGCGGTAGATGCCGGGATACAGGTCGATCAGATGGTGTCCGGGTTCGCCGGCCGCGATGATCGTGAACTTCAACGTCCCTTGGCTATTGAACGCGCACATATAACCGGTATACGCATTGTCGTAGACCAAGTAATAGGCATTATCGAATTCGGTCCAGCCGGCGCCCTTGATCTCGACTTCGATCTCCGTTCCCGCGGGACCGGAGGACTTGTTGACCGAGACGATCGAGGGCAGAATCCGCAAATACGCTTCTCCATAGGACTGTTGATCCGACTTCAGCTCGATTCGATGAGGAACGCCGCCAAGATCGTCGGGAATCGGGAATTCGTACGAGATGTTCCCGCTTCTGTCCGATTTCACGGTACCCAGCGCCTTGGCCTGCTCCGAGAATCCGGCCGACGTTACGCGGTTGCCGACCATCGTGTACCATACGAGTTGATAGGATTGGTTCGCCAGCACGCCGCTTGCTTGAAGCGCGACTTTCTCTCCGACGGTGCCTTCCTGTTTGCTGAGAGAAACCTTGACTCCGGGTTTCAGCTTCAGCGCGGGCATCTTCACGCCCCCGTCCGCCGCCGAGGCGGGAATCGGACCGATCCTATTCCGTAGATCCGGCTTCTCGTCGGTGATCTCGAAACGGAACGAAGGAACCGGCAAGTAGGCATTCGGCGCTTGTTGGTGGTTAATGTATCCCATTCCCAAGTAGCCGTGCCATACGGTAATGGAATGCTTGCCGCTTGATCCGGATGCGCGGAACTTAGCCGTTGCCGATCCGTCGGTCGAGATGGCCGTCATGAGGCCGGTCATCTTGTTGTCGTAGGTCACCTGCCAATTGCTCTCCATGTTGGCCGGGCCGATGCCTTCCGCCGTAAGCGTAATCTCGGTTCCGACCGGTCCGGAGGCAGGAGACATCTTGAACGTCGGATTGACGTAGTAGTTGGTCTGCGCCGCGTTAACGTTATTCTGGCGCACGAACACGGTATGATCTCCGCCGAAGCCCTTCGGTACGGCGAACGATCCTTGCCATACTCCGTTCTTGTCCGCCGTGCCTTGCAGAATGACGATTTCCTTCTCCTTGTACTGCGCGCCGATGACCGTGTAGATGCCTTCCAGCTGGTAGCTCCCTTCAACCGTAAGCCAGACGAGCTTAGCGGTCTTATTGGGCGCAAGTCCCGTCGCGGTAAAATCAACCTTCGAGCCGATCGTACCCATGGTTTGACCGAGTTTGATCGCTGCCTTCGCCCCTGCCGCGAACGCTTGCGGAGCGCTAGGCAACCACGCAAGACATACCGCGAGCAGCACGGACAGCCATATTTTCATCGACATATTCACCCTAACATTCACTGCCGACATCCCCTCTCTTATTGCGCCGCAGGTTCGGCGGCCGGAGCTTCATCATCGGCAGCGCCTTGTTCCGCGGCGACGATCGTGATCAAGGAAGGCTCGACGTTGAACGGCTCGAAGGTTCCTTGCGCGGAAGCCGACCCCGCCGTAACCGAATAACGCAGCACGCCTTTCGGCGTTTCCTCGGTAATCCGGTAGACCGCTCTCCAGAACAGCATATCTTCCGGCATGCCCGGCTCTTCGAACAGCATCATGTCGAGCGTCTCGCCGGTCGCAAGCTTCACTTGAAGCTTGGCGTCCTTCGCCAGCTTTCCTTTCGCGTCTACTGCTTTCATGCGGAAGACGATCGCGTCTCCGACTTCGAATCGGCTCGTCAACACGCAGCCCAAGTTTTGCGAGACGGCGTCGCCGAATACGGACAAGTTGCCGGCTTTCAGCGTTGCCGTTAACGACTCGGGATTCCAGCCGACGCCCGAGAACCCGGCCGCGGCCGCCAGGTCGCGAACGGCGACCGTCGGTTTGCCGTCTTTAACGACGACCTTCAGCTTAACCCCGTGTACGACGGCGGTCTTCTTGGCCGCGTCATACGTGTACGCGATTCCCGTCGTTTTCGAGAATGCGGCAAGATCGACGTAGGTTTTACCGTTAATAATCGCGTTGGACGCCGATGCGATCGCATGGCCGTTCACCTGCACCGAGACGCCTTTCGTGCCGGCGGATGCGGTTGCGAACGAAGTAACGATCGCGGCGGCCGCGAGCACGGATACGGCGCTTTTCCTTAAAGCTTTCTTCATGAATGACTCCTCCAAAATATTCAATTTCATCAGTGCAACGATCCACTGAAGTATGGCAACGTTATAGAAATTACCATTGAAATTGTAATTCCGCATAGTGACTCTGGTCATCATTAACGTCACATACGGGAGCCTCGGAGTCATGAGGTAACAAAAACTCCGCGCAGCGCGCGGAGTTTAAGAATACTTCGAGTATGATGGATTATCTCTTAACAACCGGAACCCAGAACTCGCCGTAGAAAGTGCCGTCTCCGTTGTCTTTGCGATAAGTCGCGTTCGGACCGCCGATGTAAGCGTAGTCGGTGACGTGGGCCAGCACTTCGCCGAAAGCGCGATAAGTCAATTGATCGAATAAGGCTTCCTTGTCGCCCTCTCCCGCGACCACGATGTACTCGCTGTCCGGGAACTCGATAATGCGCGTCGCGTCGGCCACCGCTTTGCCGGCTTCTACCGCGAAATAATTCCACGGTTTGCCCTGATAGACCTCGTTGACCGACCATTCGAGCTCGTTTTTCGCGGCGCTCTTCAGCTTATCGAATCGACCGTCGGCCTTAAGTCCGCCCCAGAACTCGGCTTTTTCCTTCTGCAAGGCCGTCATGTCTTGGAAGTTCGACCGGATCGAAAACCCGTAGGCGGTCAGCGTGAACGATTTTTTATGTTCCAGCGTGTAATCGGCCATGCGAACCCTCCTTCTCTCCCCGACATCGGAGATTAGCCTTCCGTTTTTTTTGCACGAAGCCACATTTCGCCGTAGAACTCGCCGTTTCCTGCTTCTTTGACGAATGTTGCGTTGCCGGGACCGACGTATTTGTAGTCTTTGATTTCATTCAACAGACCGCCGAATACGTTGCCCGTGATTTCGTCGGCAAGGCGGTCTTGGTCCGTACCGGTGCCGGGAACGACGATGTAATCTCCGGCGAGGAAATCGAGGACGACGGCGCCTTCCGCGTCGAACTCGCCCATTACGCCGAATCCGCGCCAAGCTTTGCCGTCGAGAACGTAGTTGATTTGATAGGGTTGCCCGTCGGCGAGCGCGAGAAGCTCGGCAAGCTTGCCGTTTTCGGTGATTTCGGCTTTTTTCGCCGCGGTTTTGGCCGCGTTGCCCGCCCAGTCGTTGAAGTCTTCGAACGGGACGCCGTAAGCCGTCATTTTGTAGTTTTCCGAGATGCTTTTGATGGAGTAGTTCGTCATTGTTATTCTCTCCCTTGTGGTTTGGTCTTTACAAGATTGATTCTAGTTGCTGAATGTATCAGAAAGTGATACTCTTTTTCAACAAACCAAACCATCCGATTCGGGGAGGGAGTATGATGAATAAAACCGAACGAGTGAACCTGATCATGCGCTACATCAATAACCGGGCGCATTTTACGATCGCCGAGATTCGGCGGGAGTTCAAGATTTCCCGCGCGACGGCGATCCGCGACATTAACGAGATTCAGGCGTTGGGTTTCCCGTTGACGACCGAGCTCGGGCGCGGCGGCGGCTACCATGTGCTGCAGAATCAGTATCTGCCCTCCGTCCGCTTCACGCCGGACGAGTTGAAGGCGATCTTCATCAGCTTCATCGCCTCGAAAAATTCGCAGCTGCCGTATCTGCATAATCGCCGCTCCATCACGGAGAAACTCATCGGCATCGCGTCGCAGTCCCAGCAAGACGAGCTGATCGAGCTGAATAACGTCCTGCTGTTCGAGAATACGAACCCTGCCAATCCGAATCTTCTGGAGCTCGACGATGCGGCGCCCGCGGAGCTGAACCAGCTGATTTCGCTTGCCGTGCGGGACAAGCACTTGCGGTTGACGTACGAGACGAGTCCCGGCTGGCCGCAGTTGATGGACGTTTTTTTGCTGCATATTTTCAACTCGAACGCCCAGTGGCAGGCCGAAGTCTATGATTTCGGTACGGACGAGTTTCGTTACTTGCCCGTCGACATGCTGCGGGATTCGGCGATTTCCGAGCAAGAGCTGAAGTTGTCCGAGCAAGAGATCGTCAGCCGAAAACGGCTTGCCGCGCGCGAGTCCAATCTTGTCGTGAAGCTTGATAAGACGGGGATTCAGCGTTTTAAACGCATGCACCCGCCGGGCATTATTCTATCCTTTACCGGGATGTTTCAGACGAGCGGGATTTTCCATGTTCAACTGGACGTCACCGACGCCGAGGCGTTGACTTATTACGTCGATTGGCTTTTGTTCTTGGGTAAAGGCGTCGCGTTCGAACGGATTCCCGCTGAGCTGCGCGCGATGCTGGAAGAGCGGTTAAGGGTACCGCCAACGTTCTAAGTTCGTCGCGAACGCTGTTTACGGTATCGCGGATTTGGTTGCTGGACAAGCCTGTTCCGGAGCCTCTTACGTCCTTCTCTTGATTCGTCGGGTCGATCGCCCTTCTTTTCCCGATGATGACGGTTCCTTTATTGATCACGATGATCACTTTGCCGATAATGACGCAACCCATGTCGATCACTCCTTTGTCCATGTTCATTCATATGCGGACGAAGAGAGGCTTGTCACGACGCGATCGGACGAGGTGATTTATTCCGATCGCAAAAAAATAAAACCCCTCGTTACACGGGGGTTAAAAGTTGTTGGCCTTCCTCCCTCACACCAACGTCTCGAGCGTATGGTTGAACCGCTGTTTTTTGATTTCCAAGTATAAGCGGTTGAAGTCGGAGACGTCTCCGTGCAGCTTCTCCGCGCCTGTCACGTTAACTCCGTACTTTCGAAGCGATTGGAGCTTCAAGGGGTTATTGCTTAGAAGCCGAATCGGAAGTTCCCGAAGAAGGGTCAACACGACGGCCACGTCCTGATAGCTTCTTTCGTCTAAGGGATGACCGAGCGCCAAGTTCGCCTCCGCCGTATCGAAGCCGTGCTCTTGAAGTGCATAGGCAAGCGATTTGTTGAAGAGTCCGATTCCGCGACCTTCATGATCCGCGACGTAGACGACAGCTCCGGCTCCGAACGAGACGATCTGCCGAAAGGCCGACTTCAGCTGGCTTCCGCAATCGCAACGTTGGCTGCCGAAGATGTCGCCCGTATGGCAAATGCTGTGGATGCGCACTTTGGCGAGCTCCGCGTCTCCGAAATCGCCGCAAGTCAACACCGAGCTTTGCTGCCAATCCGCCAAGGGCAGACGGTCTAGCCGATCCAGCAGCGCCTCGGGGTCGGAAGGCAAGTCCGGATGCTTCAACCAGGTGTACCATTGGAACGAATGCGTCTGTTCATCGATCTGAATCGGCATGCTGACGGGTCCGAAGAGGTGTATCGCTTCCCCTTCTCCGTTCACGGACGTTCGCAATTTGGATAGCAGCATGCTTCTATGCTCCGGAGATAGCGTATGCATGGCAATTTCCCCTTCCCGATTAAAGTTGGGCTGCTCTCTCTAAGCGATAAGAAGCCCATGCCTCCGTCGTTTCCCAGAGCTTAAGCGTAATGGCGGCGATGTTGGGCGCGACGATCCGATCGTTGAACGCGATACATAGGATCCTGGAAAAATGCTCGATGCTCGGATTGAGACCGACAAACTCGTGAAGGTCGTTCAACGTGCGGTCGCGATACGTTTCCAGAATCTCTTCGAATGCAGCTTCGATATCCTTAATATCCACCAGATAGCCATGTCGATCCAACCGCTCCCCGTGCAATCGTAGCTCGGCGACGAAGTGATGGGAATGCGGGAAGTTCTCTCTCCCCCAATCTCCGCCTATCAAATAATGCTGGGCAATAAAATCTCTTTTCACGGCAACCGTGTACATGAATGACTCTCCTTCGCTTTCGGATTAGTTATCGTAGGTCAGGACGGCTTGCATAATCGCGTCCGCCTGGTTGTCCAACGCTTCGTAAGCTTCCGCCGCCCGCTCGATCGGGTATCGGTG
Organism: Cohnella sp. GCM10027633; assembly: GCF_042675445.1. Classification (NCBI taxonomy): domain Bacteria; kingdom Bacillati; phylum Bacillota; class Bacilli; order Caryophanales; family Paenibacillaceae; genus Cohnella; species Cohnella sp. GCM10027633. The sequence goes on from NZ_JBHTGV010000001.1 coordinate 46,171, forward strand.
CGTAATGTACTTCGCGGGACGAATGCGGCGAATCATCTCCCATGCCGCGTCGATTCTTCTCGCGTTATTCCAACGTCCGAGCAAGTCGGGCGAGATCGTGCTGACTTGACTGCTGATCAGCTTCATTCGGCTTCGATGGAAATGCGAGCCTAAGTCCAATGAGGCGCGCTTCGTTCCGTACCACGAGCCGACAATGACGCGTCCGTCGTATCCGGTCATCGAGACGGCTTGATCCAAAGCCGCGGGCGATCCGGACAATTCGTAGACCAGGTCGAACCCGTTATCGGACAGTAAGGCGTTCGCTTGTTCCCGGCAATCGGTCGCGAGCGGGTCTAGACTGAAGTGCGCGCCGGCCGCAAGCGAAGCTCTCCTCCGCTCCGGATTCGGATCGAAGCTGATCAACCGAAAGATCGGCTGCATCGCCAGCAAGCTCAACGTCAATAAACCGACGATGCCTTGTCCGAACACGGCCGCGCGTTCTCCGATCAACGGCCTGCCGTCCAATAGCAAGTTCACTGCCGTCTCCATATTCGGCATGAAGATCGCTTCCTCTGTGCCGATATCCGAGGGCACCTCGATCAACGTATCGGGTGCAGCCACGAAGTAAGAGGCATGGTGATGGAAGGCGAACACCCGCTTTCCGATCCAACTCGCATGAACGCCAACCCCTGTCTCGACGACTTCCCCCACCGCGCAGTAACCGTATGGAAAAGGAAAGGTCAGCGCGTGAGAAAGCGAGGAAATGGTCGCGTCAGCTACCATATCCGAAGGGGCTTGTCCGCGGTAGATCAACAACTCGGTTCCCGGGCTGATCCCCGACGCGATCGTTCTGACGAGAACCGTATTCGCTTCCGGAGACGGAATCTCGCTTTCGCGAATGTCGACAGATCCCGGACCGGTGAAATACAACGTTTTAAGGCTCATTCGAGCTCCATTCCAGATCCGCGGCCATTACCATGTCCGGACCCCATTGTTGATAGACGGCACGGCTCAACGAAGGATACTTGCCGGAGGAAGAAGGGTTCCCCACCGGTCGCACGCCGCCGACCAGCATCGGGCTGGTCGTCACGATCAGCTGATTGCCGAGGCCTCTCTCGAGAAAACCGGCGATGATCCGTGCTCCGCCCTCGATCATTACGCTTCGGATGCCCAATTGTCCCAAGGTTCGAAGCGCCTGCGAAAGGTCGAGGTGCCCATTCTCGTTCTTCCTTATCGGATAGACGCGCGCGCCGGACTGCTCCAGTTCCGACTTGCGGTTCGGACACGCGTCGTCTCCCGTGATTACCCAAGGTCTCTTGGGATTCTCGAGCACGCGGGCGAAAGTCGGACAACGCAATCTCGTATCCAAGACGATCGGTCGCGGATGCTCTCCGTCGACCAACCGAACCGTCAGTTTCGGATCGTCGGACAGCACCGTCTCGATACCGACGAGGATGGCGTCATGGTTCGCCCTCAGATGATGCGTCATCTTCATCGATTCGGTCCCGCTGATCGCGAGAGGCAATCCCGCGCCGGCGGCAATGCTTCCGTCGATGCTTTGGGCATACGTAATCGTGCAATAGGGAAAGCCCGTCTCTCGTTGGATATCGTCCGCGTTGGCCAACCGTTCCCGTACCCTCTCCAGAATCACGAATGATCCTCTCCTATCCTTATGCCAATAGTTGACAGTTTTCGATAAAATGAGTAGTTTGATAATAATTGCACGATAACGGAGGCGCTCTCGATGAACAATACCGAAATGCGGCAAACGACCCATCAACAACGGCTGCTTTGGCGTACCGTAACGCGCAGGCCGGACCTGCCGTTCATGAACATCAATATCCATCTTCAATTGAACGGAGCGGTCGACCCGGCGGGCTTTCGGGACGCTTTAACGCGGTTGGCGAACGAGCAAGAGTCGTTACGAACGTCCTTTCGAGAAAGCGACGGCGTTCTGCTCAGACAGGTACACGCCGAAAGTCGGATCGATTTTGATTTCGCGGATATTCGGAACGAATCGCCGGACCGACAAGATGAGATTGTCCGAGACGCTTTGGACAGAATCTATTCCGACCCGATGCCGCTTACGTCTGCCTTGGCGATTCGAGGATGCATGTATCGATTGGGAGACAAGGACTTCCGCTGGATCGCTACGCTGAATCATATGGCCGCGGACGGGCAATCGGCTTACCTGCTTCTCGTCCGCTGCGCAGATCTCTTCAACGATGATCATTCGGCATCGACGCCCCACAACTTCGACCGATTCATCGAAGAACAGAACCGCTTTCTTGCGGGGCCGCATGCTTCCAAACAGATGACGTTCTGGCGCCGGTATTTGGAGGGGTTCGATCCGTCGGATTCGCCGTCGATGCCGACGGCTCCGGAGAAGCTGTCCCTGCACCGATCGCAGCTGCCGCAGGAAACGATTCGTAAATTGGCCGAGTCGGGAGACGGATCTTTGGCCCATGCCCAGATCGTGTTGAAAGCCGCGTTCGTCGGATTGCTGGCTTGCGCGTTCGGACATGACGACGTCGGCGTCTTCTCGATATTGGCTAACCGCTCCAAGGAATTTCAAACGACGATCGGGTATTTGGCCAACATCGTTATTTATCGAACGCGATTAGACGGAGATCCTTCGCTCCAAGAGCTGCTGGCGTTGACAAGAGCTTCCGTATACCAAGCATCCCGTCATGCGAAGCTTCCGTATTTGCAGCTATTCAGCGAGATCTTCCAAGAAGACTACGACCGAATTCCGCGCTACTTTTTCAATTTGATACCGATGCCGGACCATACGCCGTCTTACGGACAAGCGGCCGTCCGTTCCGTCCCCGGAGCGAACGATTGGATCTATTGGAACGGCTTGGAGCATCATGCCATAGGGCTCACGATCTATTCGGCGATGCCCTATTTCGCGGGAATCGAGTGGAGATACGACAGCCGAATTCTCCGAACGGAAGACCTTGCCAAGTGGGATGCGGCCTACCTGCGACTCGTCGATGATTTGCTGAGCGATCGTTCTTACAACCTATCCGATATCACTCTCTCGTAAATTTCGACCTTATGTTGCTAGAATAACATTTTTTGCATAAAAAACGCCATATTTTTTCATTTTTCGCTATCGAGTAGAGCTTCGTAGATTTCACCGTAAGGCTGCATCAGCGCGGTCAAGATCTTGACAACCCTTTCGACGGTAAAAAAGCCCTTAACCGTTCCTGGCGGAACGATTAAGGGTGAATCTGTCTTGCGCAAGATCATTCGCGTCGTTCCGTTACGGAAGCTCGACCAGCGTCAAGTTATCCGCGTAGCCGCTTCCCGGTTGATCCTTGTAGAACGAGGTATAGACGGTCACGCTACCGGAGCTCGCGGTGAACTGCACCCATCCCGGCGTATAAGAGGTGGCGTTGGTTCCCGCCTCCGTATTCGGTGTGCCCTGGCTATTCGTTACGTTTGAAACCGTTCCGCTCAGCCCGAGATAGGTCCAGGAAGAGCCGTTGCTATTCTTCAAGCTACCGGATAGCCGGTACGTCTTGCCCGGCGTAACCGTAACGACTTGCTCCGCGCGCGACGTGACGGCGTTCGATGCGAGCGCCAGCTCTCCTCCGGTCGCCGTGACGCTGCCGCCGGTCTGCGTCCATCCCGTCGTCCCGTTCGCGAAGTCCCCGTTCGTCAGCAGGTTCGTCGAAGGCGGAGGCGTTGGTGTAGGTGTAGGCGTTGGTGTTGGTGTAGGCGTTGGTGTTGGTGTTGGTGTTGGCGTCGGTGTCGGCGTCGTTCCGCCGCCGCAAGGGAACGTGCAGTATCCCGGATACTCTTCCCACGCCGCGAAGCCGTCGAGCGGGTACGATTCGGATTGAACGACGGCTCCGCCGACGTCGTAAGGTTTGATGCTCACGTAATCGATGAGCAACTGCGACGTCGAGAAGTTCGCGGTGCCCGCCCAGTTCCGCGGGAACCAGTAGCCCAGCCACAATCTGCCCGGCTTATTCGGAATGTAATGCGACGTATTCGCCGTCCATTTCAGCTCGCCGTCCAGATAGAACTCGACGCTCGGCTGAATGCCGCGCGACGCGTCGCCGGTCTGCCAGATGAACTTGAACGTATGCCAGCCACCGTCCGTGATGGCGACGTTCTCGCCGAGCTCCGTGAAGTTCGCGTGGTATTCCTGAGGGCTCTCCCGCTCGCCCTGCCACGTGTTGAACAGCGCCTTCTCGAACGTCATGCCGGTGTGCGCCGGCCCCGGACGTCCCGGCAATTCGATGTCGATCTCGTGGTTGCTCGCCCAATAATCGCCCGACCCGTTGTTCGCGTTATATTCCGGCGAACCTTCGTCGAACTCCTGGTAGTGGAACGTCCAGATTGCCGGAACGGCCCCGTGGGCGGATCCGCCGTTCACGTTCGGCACCTTCATTCGCACCTCGTACTCGCCCGAGCCGAAATAACGGGACGTGGCGATCGCGGAACCGACGCGTTTGCCGTCCTTGCGGGACGTGCCGTTCTTGTTGATGCCGAGCGGCAAGCCGTTATAGTAATTGCCGTGCGCCTCGAGGACGAGGTTGCCCTGTCCGTCCAGCTTGACGTTGTCGGGATGGACGCCGCCGTTCCAGCTTTGGCCCGTAAGGCCGTTGCCCAGCTGTCCTCCCCAGTTCTTCTTGGCGATGAGCCAATCGTTCGGGTCGAGCGTCGTGCCGTTGAAATCGTCTTTCCATACGCCGTTCGCGGACGGATTGCGCTGGTTGATCTCCGCGGCGGTCATCGGACGGAAGTCCATCGTCTCCCAGCCGTCGTCCGGGAACGACTCCGGCATCCAGGTGTCGCCCGGTTCGTGGAACGGCGTGAACTCGAACCAATCGACCTCCATCTGGCGAACGTCGAAGTTCGGAGGGCTGCCTGCCCACGTGTCGGGGAACCAGGCGCCGAGCCACAGCCGGCCCGCGTTCGTCGGGATGTTGTTCGTGTTCGTCGCGACTTTGACGCCGTCGATGAAGAAGTCGACGCGCGGCGACTCCGTCGGGCTTCCGGTATGCCATTCGAAGCTGAAGTCGTGGAATTGGCCGTCGGCGACGTTGGCCGGCAAGTTGCCGTACGTCGTCTGATATTCGCCTTCCTGTTCGCCGGTGAACGTGTTGAACAGCGCCTTGCTGAACGATTGGCCCGAATGGGCGGGTCCCGGACGTCCCGGCAGCTCGATGTCGATCTCGTGGTTGTATGCGTAATAGTCGGCGTTCGGTGGGACGAGACCCGCGTTGACCGCGCGTTGGAATTCCGGATCTCCCTCGTAGTATTCCTGGTAGTGGAACGTCCACATCGTGGACGCCACGCCCAACTCGCCGATAATCTTCGCGCGCATCGTGTACTTGCCCGATCCGAGGTACTCTCTGGAAGCGATGGCGGAGCCCACCCTCGTCTTGCCGCCTTGCTTGACTTTGCCGGGCACGGAGCCGTCCCTCTTCAATCCTGTCACCGGACCGTTGTAAGCGTCTCCATGTGCTTCCAGAATAAGCTTGCCGTCCTGCAGCTTGACGTTCTCCGGCACGACGCCGTTGTTGCTGCCTCCCCATTGCTTGGCAGCGATGAGCCACTTGGTCGGGTCCAGCTCGGTTCCGTTGAAGTCCTCCCGGAATGTCCCCGTGTCGGTCTGGCCGTACCAATCGTACGCGTCGGCCTTCGGAGAGACGATCTGCAAGCCTCCGATCGCCAGCGCCACGCTGGCGGCTGTCAACAAGCCTTTCTTCCATTTCGATTTCATGAATCCACCTTCCCCTTCTCGCCTGAATATGTGATTGCATCGCTATTATTTCAGCCCCGCCTGCGTCCCGCAAGATCGCTTGAAGGCCGAACGACGAATCTGCAACACATTCAGAAATCTGATACGAGCCGCCCGCCAGGCCCGACGGAACGCCGAAACAACCCGAGCCGGATACGGCTCGGGTTGTTCCTTCCGCGGCATGTTCGCCTCGGATTTTTCGTTAGCCTTCCTGCTTGAGCGGCGTTATTTCCCTGGCTTCCAACAACGTGCGGTTGCGGAATTCTGACGGCGTAAGGCCGGCGTAGGATTTGAACATGCGGATGAACGTGGAACGGTTGCCGTACCCGACGCGGTCTGCGACGTCTTGGATTTGAACGGTCGGATCGGCGAGCAGCCGTTTCGCCTGCTCGATCCGCGCTTCGCTCAGCACTTGCAGGAACGTGCGGTTCAGCTCCTTCTTGAGCAGCTGTCCGAGATAGGACGGGTTCATGCCGAACCGGGCGGCCGTGCTCTCGAGACTGATCTGTTGCTCCATGTATGCGTCGCGAATGTAATCGACGATAGACGCGACGAACGAGGATTTGCCGGTCGTCGGCTTGTCGTTCAGATAGCCGATCATTCGCTCGCACGTATCCAGAAGCAGATCGCGAATGTCGACGACGGTCGGGTCGGATTCGATGAGCCTGGCGAACGATCGATCGTTCGGATAGATCGAGACCCGATCCATGTTCAGATCGTAGATCAGCTTCTCGATCTCGGTGAACACCGAGAAGCCGATGTAGTATATGCCGTTAAGACGCGTCCGTCCGCTTCGGATGCCCGGCGCGCGTAACATCCATTCGCACAGCTCCGTCACGGCGGCGCGGGTAGAGGCGAGATCGCGGGAGCGGATGCCTGCGAGCGCCTTGTCCTTGTACTTCTTCCATTCGTCGGACGAGGGCGTCAGCCCGTTATCGGCCGCTTGCAGCTCGCTGAAGCGAATGGCGCCGCCCTTGCCGCGATAGATCCGGTATTGGACGGCCAATTGCGATTCCCGGTACGACCGGGAGACGAAAGCGTCGTCCGCGTACCGATTGCCTATGCCGGTCGTCCACGTGAATTGCGGGTAGAGTCGCAGCAGCTCGTGCAACCGATCCAGAAGCGCGCCAAGCTCGGCATCGGCCAAGGAAGGACGGCCCTCCGCTGCTCCGTAGACAAGAATGCCGAAGGCATCGTCGTCGATTCCGACGACCTCGAAGCCGCAAGCGGCGCCCGTCTCCTCGAACGCTTCCTTGGCGAGATGGAGCGCGGCGTAGCGGATGATGCCCTTATCGCGTTCGTTCAAGTCCGCGACCGCATCCCTCGTGCACGAGACGACTTGGTAGAAAGAGCGGCCTCGCGCAACGTCCATGCCGATGAGCGCGTCCGGCTGCGGCCATTCGTTGCGCTGCAGCAGTTCGAGCAGCAACGCGTTCTTGATCGTCGCCTTATTCGCGTCGACCAGATCGGCATACGACAGCGTCGAGTCGACGAGCGAATGCAGCGATTCCTGCAGCGAGTTCCCCTTCGTCCCGTCGTCAGAAGGTCTTCGGGTCGATGCGCCCGCCCTCCGCCATCTCGATAGCGCCGCCTCGAGCGGTCGGTGGAATCGCCTGCTGAAGTAGAGCGAGACGAGCAGCCCGACCGCCAAGACCGAGACCGCGACCCCGACCGTCCACCGGTTGATATCCTGCATCGGTTCGTAAAGCCATTGCTTGCTTAAGACGATCGTATAATTCCAATCGTTATAATTCGAACGCGCGTCGGATCGGATCGTATCGACGATATTCACGGGATCGGCGCTTCCCGGTCCGGCGAAAATGAGACTGCCGTCGGAATCGGTGACGATCAAGCGGAGCGGCGCCGCGCTGCGGTAGCGGTCCGTCTCTTTGAACAGGCTCATCTTGACGTCGATGAATAGCGTAGCATCATTGACCAGTCCGTCCTTCGTCAAATGCCGGTGAAGGGTGACGACGTCTTCCCTGGCCGGGTAACCCCCGACGCGCTTCGCGTGTGACGCGCGAACGCCGCTCCAAACCTCCGGCTGTTCGCCGCGCGCGATTTTCGCCACGTAATCCCGGTCGGAGAACGAGGACAAGGCGAGCGTCGAATCGCTCGTGACGATGACGTCCGTTCGGGGAAGGTATATGTAGATATTGCCGATGTTCGCGTTGAACTTCTCCTCGTTGGCAATAATGCCGCGCAGTTCCTTCAGCGAGAGCTGATACGATTGTTCGTCCTCGAACAACCCGTTGTTATCCATGAACACGAAGCGGGTCAACCCGGCATTCTCTGCCAGCCGGATGGACGTCCGGTCGATTTCCTGCAGCATGCCATCGAAGGCGGACTGCACTTGGCCGATCAACGAGTCGTTCACGTAAGAGATCTGGGTTCTCAGCTTCTCCGCGTACATCCAATAGATCGGCAAGGCGAGCATGGCGACGACGAGCAGCACGACGAGCGAGAAGTAGTAGGGCAGACGGCTCCGGGCGAGATTGGCGGACAGCTTCTTGAACGGCGTCATGATCGTCTCTCCTCCGTTCGCATTCAAGGGCGCTCCGCCGCGATCGCGTCGCTCATCTCCCGCATCGCTTCCGCTCCGCCCGATTCCAACCACTTCGTACGGAACTTCTCGAAGCCCGCCGCAGCCTCCAACGTCCCGAGCGCGATCGCGTTGAAGTATTCCTCGACGAGCTCGTCTGACGTCGGCTTGAACGAGAGCCACTTGGACGTCGTCAAACTGTACGAAGCCGGTTCGATCAAATAGCGGTTGATTCGCTCGAGGTTGTCCGTCACGCTCTTGGTGAACCCCGGGGCGCTCGATTCCCGGAACCGCAAGTAATCGTCGTCCGTCATCCGCGACCAGCTGACGATGCCCCAGTTCAGCTCGTGCGCCTTGTCGGGATGCAGCGAGCCGAAGCCGGCGTCCTTCGCCCGCTCTTCCAGATCGAAGGATAGCGAATCGCCCGAATCGACGTAATGGACGCCTGGAATGCCGTACAGCGTCAGCTTGTTGCCTTCCTCCGACAGCAAGTAATCGAGCACCCGCGCCGCTGCTCGGGGATCCTTCGCCTTGTCGGTGATGACGGTGAACGCCCAATAGCCGGCACCGACGCTGTAGCCCAGCTTCCCTTCCGGACCGGCCAACGCCGGCAGCTCGACGAGCTCCGCGTCCGGCGCCGCTCGGCGCAACTGCTCTTGCTTCTTCAGCAGCTCCTCGAAGTTCGCATTGTCGAATAAGGCGCCGGTCCGTCCTTCGAGGAACGTCGGCCGTACTTGGACATTCGTCGTGGCGGATAGCGTGAAGGGTTGGACGAGCTTGTCTCGGTACAACGAGCTCACGAATTGAAGCGTTTCCAATACTTCGGGCTGGATCGCCCAATACTCGTAACGGTCGCCGACTCTCAGGAAGCCGGTACTGCGGGCGTCGACGGGAATTCCCCAGGCACCCATCAAGTTGCGCACGATCGAGACGAGTCCGTTCGAGATGAGGCCGTACGTGTCCGGCTTGCCGTTACCGTCCGGGTCGCGGTCGCGGAAGGCGATCAACGTCTCGCGAAGCTCCTCCAACGTGTCTGGCGACTTCAAGCCCAATCGGTTCAGCCAGTCCTGGCGCATGATCAGGACATGTTGGCCGACGCTGCCGGGAGGCAGCTCGTCCTGCAACGGCAGTCCGTACAGCCGACCGCCGATCTTCAGCTCATCGAACCGAGGGTCCCGAACGACGCGTTGCAAGTTCGGCAGTCCTTCGAGCAGCTCGTCCGTGAACGGAACGATCTTGCCCTCCTTGACCCACTTGTTGAAGCGACCCGTCTTCTCGCTATCGACGATCGTCAGGACGTCGGGATAGTCCCCCATCTCCATCAGCACGTCGAGCTGGGCGTCCTCCCACGTACCTGTTTGCAAGGAGATGCTCGTGCGGGTCTCGGATTCGATACGCTCGAGCACGCGGTCCGGCCGATTGTCATAGTCCTGCCTGTCGAAGCTATAGATGCTGACTGGCGCCGCTTCGGATTCGTGCGCCGGGGAACGGTCCGTAACCGCCGCGCAGCCGGATAAGAGTCCTGCGCACGAGAGGGTGACTGCTGCCAAGCGGAATGACGATCGGATCAAGCCGGACCACCTCCAACGCGATGATTACCTCGATCATAACCGATACCGGTCTCGGTGATAAGAGGTTTCGCGATGCAGGAAGAAAGACGCAAGTATCAGTTCTGTGAATGTCGGGGCCGGACGCTCCGATACCAATGCAAGAATAGAATGAACGCGAGCATGGCGTCGACGGCGTCTCCCGCATAGTACATGATCGCTCCGGAACGGATACGCCCGAAGGCGGGTTCGCGTATTCATGCTTGGCCAGCGTATTATGGCAGGCGAAAGCGATTAAGAGCGCGATCGTACGATACGCGCATCCCTTCCGATGAGAGACAATGTCCGTATAGACGATGGACGCGGCGAATAGGTAACCGGCCGCGAAGACATGGAGATGTACCGCGGCGTGCAGGAGTAGGCTTTCGGTGCATCGATTCGTAGGCGTTCGTCGTGTAGAACAAGCCGTAGGCAAGCGCGGCCAGGGCGAACGCGAGCAGCGGCCATCGCGCACCGAGGCCGCCGTGTCCGTGGTCATGAAGATCCATGAGCACCGCTCCCGGCTGCTCGCGGCTCTTGGCCTGAGCGCCTGAAGAGCGCAAGACCGACGACGATCATGACGCCCGCGACGACGTTCCATGTCCAATCGTACAGGTAGACCTCGTCTACGTAGCGAATCTGGTGCAGTCGCATCAGCTTATGCTGGATCGTACCGTCATACAGTTGGAACGTCCCTCCTCCCGCCCATATGCCTCCGAGCCAAGCCTTCCGATTTAGCTCTCCGATTCTACGAAGGTGGGCATAGAGGAACGAGCCCCCGATCGTGGCCAACCAGCTGAACGCATGGAACAACCCGTCGGACGCGAGACCGATACCGGTCGTCGACTTGTCGTAGAAGTGGTGCCAATGCAGCAGTTGATGGAAAACCGCTTCGTCGATGAACGCGACGAAGCCCAATCCGAGTAGAACTCCCGACCATAAGCTGCGTCTCAGTTGCGCGATCATCGATCCGGAAGACTATGAGACCGTCAGTCTCGATGCTAGGACATAACGGTGATACACCCATTCCGCAATGCCAAGTATCGCAGTAATGATCAGCATTTCGTTGAAGCTTAACGGCCAATCCATCGTTTCGGCCGCCACCCAAGCAGCAGGAACGCGAGCACGGCGTCGCACAAGGTGGCGATCGTATTGTTGGTGGCCCGCAGAATGAGTTGGTCCCCCAAGACGTAGGCGATGATCGTAAGCACGGTCGCGGTAATCGCGGCTTCGGTGAACGATACGTCCGCGTACATCATCAGCATCGTGACGACGATAACGCCGTTGAGCAGCCATTTGAACACGAATTTCATGGTTATCACCTTTTCTAGCGATCGTTGGTCATCTTAGCCTTCGCGACGGAGCTGAGTTCTATTCCGTACTCTGGGATGCGGAATCGATCGGCCCGTTTCCTCGGCGGACTGCAGCCCCCCCGAGACCCGGTTCGGCTTGCATCTCTTCGGACAACAGCCTTATTATGTCGATTGGCTTTTGTTTTTGGGGCAAGGGGTCGCGTTCGAACGGACGATCACGCGGTAGTGAAGATGAACGACGCCGCTTCGGAAGCGGCGCTCGCCGTCTCCCCGTACGCCATCGACTCGTACATTCGGCGCCCGTAGAGGTAGGTGCCGATCTGCCGCTGGAAGTCGGTCCAGAATGCGAACTCCTCGTTAGCGGAGCTCGTTCGGTCGATGCTCTTCTTTCTCTTCGTGGAACTCAACCGATGAGTGACCGGTGATGCTATCGAATTCAGTGTAATTAGAGGTCGGAAGCTCCCTCTTGCTGGCTATCTTACAATCTGACCGGCAGCAAGGTTTCAACGTAAAAAGAAGCTTGATTGCTCAAGCTTCGGCGAGTCTTTTTTGAGTTATATTCGTTTCAGGAATTACAGCCGCAACTTGCCTGACCAGAAGCTTTCGCATTCGCGTCTGCTGCGCAACAAGAGTCCGTTTCAATAGGTGCCGGCCCTCCGCAACAAGGATCGTCGTCTCCTATAATGCCGCTGCTACACACGCCGGTCTCTGGGAGCTCTAACTCCACCTTAGACGCCGAATCCCAATCGCCCGATAACGCTGCGACGATCGATCGAACTTGTTCATATCCCGTAGCCAACAAGAACGTCGGAGCTCGGCCGTAACTCTTTGACCCGACAATATAAAAGTCTTTTTCAGGCTGCCTCAGTTCTCTTTCACCATGCGGTCTCACGGTTCCGCAGCTGTGGATATTCGGATCGATTAACGGACCGAGAGCATCGACGCTTTCCAGCGCGGGATCCAGGCTCGTTCTTACTTCTCTAAGGAAGTTCATGTCCGGCCGGGAGCCCGTGTTGCTAATAATCACTTCGACTCCCTCTATCCGCAAGGTTGTGCCGTCCTTCTGGCCAATCACGGTAATGGAGCCGTCGCGACTTTCGAAACGTTCAATGCGGTACCCGGCGAAAATAGTTACAGCGCCTGATTCCACAAGTTTTTGTAGTCGAGTCCCTAATGCCCCTCGTTCGCGAAGGCTATCGTGTTCTTGCCCCCCGTACACTTCCCTGGCATCCGGCTTGCGAATAACCCAAGAAATTCGCGTGGAAGGACTTTCTCTCTTCAACTGCTCGAGATCGAGCAAGCCATGGATGGCCGAGTGCCCGCTTCCCACCACTAATACGTGTTTGCTTGCATACTTGTCTCTAGCATCCCCCAGCACGTCAGGGATGCCATAGGCAATGCGATTATTCAAAGCGATTTCATCCGCCGACCATACGCCCTCGGAGTTCGCGGGATTGGGACTGGACCAAGTACCGGAAGCATCGATAACGGCTTTGGCTTCATACACGGCGCGTTTGCCGCCTTGTTCGACATGCAGCGCGAAAGGAAGGTTCTCGCGTCCCGAAGTCTTCACCTTGCTTAATCCCTTCCGGCTAACGGCAACGACTTTGGAATCCAGATACACGTGAGGCTGTATGACCGGCAGTTCATACAGCGGATTCAGGTACGATTCGGTAAGATCCTGCCCGGTAGGATGGTCGGATTCATTCGGAGCTTGCCAGCCATGGACTTCGAGTAACTGTCTGGCCGCTCTATCGATATTGAACCGCCAAGGCGAGAAGAGCCGAACATGTTTCCATTGATGGATATTGCCGGCAATTCGTACGGCAGCCTCGAACAGGATGAACGATTCGCCTCTCGCAACCAAATGGGCGGCAGCGGCGAGACCGACGGGACCTCCTCCGATGATCGCTACGGGCAAACGACGATTATCGTCTTTCGGTAAGGAAATCGTTCGGACTGGCGTAGAACAACAATGACTCATCGATTTGACCTCCATACATCAAATTATTTTGATTTATAAGACAGACGAATACTGCTCTTAGCAGCAATCGCCCGAGGACAACGAATCTTTGCGGAAAATGCAACAAAGTTCCGGAGACAGCAATTTGTTGACCTCATCCTCGTTTAACTCATAGTAACTCCACGTCCCTTTTGTTTCGCGATGGACCAGGCCGGCATCCAGTAAGATCTTCAAGTGATAAGACAACTTGGACTGAGGCATCGCTACCGCTTCGGACAGGTCGCATACGCAGACGCTCCCCCGCTTCGTAAGCTCGTGCATGATTTGAAGACGCTTTTCGTCTGCAAGTGCCTTGAACTTGGTTTCGAATGGTGAAAAGTCGAATTTATTCGCGTTCGGATTTACAATCGGCAATTCCTTCATCGCGACGAAGTCATCCCCCTCCATGCATTAAATCAATTTAATTTGATGAATCCAGCATATCATGAGCATTCCATCAATTACAAGGGTATATCAATTTTTTTTGATATTTCCTTTCAAGCATTCTTCCCACGACAAGCAATCGCAATCCAAGCTATTCGCCAGAATGGCGCGCATTCGAGTCATATGGCCAATCTTCTCTTCAAGCTCCTCTTGTTTCTTCTTCGCCATGAGCTTCCATCTCTCGGACGGCGCGACGTGCGAATCGAAGCCGTCCAGCAATTGCTTGATTTCATCGATTTGAAATCCCGCGCTCTGCGCAAGTTTAATCGTTTCCAGTCGCGCCAATATCTCGTCCGTATAGATTCTTCTACCGCTAACCCGTTCCGGTGCCGGAATCAATCCGATCTGTTCGTAATAGCGAATCGCCGAGGTCGAGGTGCCGCTTTTATCCGCCACGTCTCCGATGGACAACATGTTCTAATCTCCCCCTTGACTTCAAGTCAACTTGAAGTGGTAACCTTCTTCATAGCATAGCTTACTTAATAGAAAGCAAGCAACAACCCGAGGGAGGAGGTTCTATGCTGGCACTCGCATCCGTTATATTCCTTGTCACCTTGGTATTCGTCATATGGCAGCCCAAAGGGCTCAATATCGGTTGGTCCGCTTGCGGCGGAGCCATCCTAGCGCTTATCGTCGGTGTCGTTAACTTCCAAGACGTTTGGGACGTTACGCAAATCGTATGGAACGCAACGCTTGCTTTCGTCGCGGTCATCCTGATTTCATTGATCCTCGACGAAATCGGATTTTTTGAATGGGCGGCTCTTCATATGGCGCTATTGGCCCAAGGAAACGGGAAACGCATGTTCGTATTCGTCGTATTGCTTGGCGCAGCCGTAGCGGCATTGTTCGCCAACGACGGAGCGGCTCTGATCTTGACCCCGATCGTACTCGCAATGGTCCGGGCGCTCAAATTCGACGATCGTATGATTTTGCCTTTTATTATGGCAAGCGGATTTATTTCGGACACCGCATCCTTGCCGCTCGTCGTAAGCAATCTGGTGAATATCGTCTCATCGGACTTTTTCGGGATCGGGTTCGTGGAATATGCCGGCACAATGATCGTCCCTACCCTGTTCTCGGTAACTGCAAGTCTTGTTGTGCTCTATTGCTTCTTCCGCAAGAGCATTCCGAATCATTATGACCTGGCGCAATTGAAGAAGCCGAGCGACGCCATTAAAGACGTACGGTTGTTCAACCTGTCTTGGATCGTGCTGGCCATTCTTCTTGCCGCATATCTTGCCAGCGAATTTATTCGAATACCGGTTTCCATCATCGCCGGTATCGTCGCGCTGATCTTTATGTTCTTGGCTCGTAGAAGTCCAGCCATTCATACCTGGAAGCTTGTCAAAGGAGCGCCGTGGGCTGTCGTCGTCTTCTCGATCGGAATGTATGTCGTCGTTTACGGACTCCGTAATGTCGGCTTAACGGACGAGTTAGGCAAGGCATTCCAATGGACGGCCGATCAAGGCTTGTTCATGGCAACTGTCGGGGGCGGTTTCATCGCTGCTATCCTGTCCTCCGTCATGAACAACATGCCGACGGTCATGATCGATGCATTGGCGATTCAGGGAACGCAAACCGAAGGAGTCGTTCGCGAGGCGTTAGTATACGCGAACGTAATCGGCTCCGATCTAGGACCCAAGATAACGCCGATCGGTTCGCTGGCCACCCTCCTCTGGCTCCATGTCCTTTCGCAAAAAGGCGTCAAAATCGGTTGGGGATATTACTTTAAAGTAGGCATTGCGCTTACGGTCCCCGTCCTATTCCTCACGCTAACCGGATTGTATCTCTGGTTACGAATCATTCATTAATTCACTACATTACGCAGCTTAAAGGAGAATGAAAGATGACGAAACCGCTTGTATACTTCCTCTGTACGGGTAATTCCTGCAGAAGCCAAATGGCCGACGGCTTCCTGAATGCGTTGGGCGGCGACAATTACGAGGTGAAAAGCGCAGGATTAGAAGCCCATGGCCTGAATCCTCGTGCTGTCCAAGTTATGAAGGAAGCCGGCGTCGATATCTCCAATAACACATCGAACGTCATCGATGCCGAGACGCTTAACCGCTCTACTTACATCATTACGCTCTGCGGTCATGCCGATGAGCATTGCCCCGTCGTTATGAACCCGAACGTAATCAAATGGCATTGGGGATTCGACGATCCGGCTAAAGCAACAGGTACCGAAGAAGAAATCATGGCGCAATTTCGAGCGACCAGGGATGCGATCAAGGCGCGGATTCAGCAATTCTTGAATTCCGGGGAATAACGCAAGAAAAAGCAGCCGGCTAAGGCTGCTTTTTTCTTTTACGCCGGCGGAATGCTCTGAGGATTGTTGAAGACGTTCCCGGGATCGTACTTCGCCTTGACTCTGCGCAACCGGGCATAGTTCTTGCCGTAATAGACCGGTCCGGAACATTTGATTCCTTGATCCGGAACGTTAATATACGATCCGACGATATATGGCTGCAGCTTCTTCCTGGTGTTGCGGGTTAAGGCGATGTTCCTGGCCGCATGGGAACGCTTAACCCACGACGTATTCCATTCGACGTAAAATTTCGCTTTGCGCCAGTAGAACGCGGTCGCGGTCGGCGAGAGACGACTGATCGCTCCGCCCCAGTTCAGGAAGAAGAAGCCTGCAGGCGTGCCTCCCTCCGCTTTCTCAAGGAATTCGCGCATGACTTTATACGCCCGATCGGGAAACTCCCGTCTGCCGAAGCCGCTGGAGAACTGGTTGCTGTACTTCTGGGTCAGAACGGGATCCGGCGCCAGCATGAACTTCGTGGCTTCCGTATAAGGCAAATAGCGAATCGTCTTCTTCGTCGGCGTCCCTACGCTTAGAATCGGTTCCAGTTGGCGCAACGCTGCCGCTTTGGACCCCAAGTACATGCCGAGCATGCTGACATTGCCGCCTTTTCGCGGACCGACGCTTAATTCGCTGCCTAATCGATTGCTCGCGTTAGGCGCCCACGCCTGCCATTTCCTCACGACTTTCTCGAATTGCTCCCAAGGCCAAGCAATGCTGAACACCGTCGCCTTGGCGGGCGCGCGCAATACTTTGAACTTATACTGCGTGTAGACGCCGAAATTGCCTCCTCCGCCCCCTCGGGAAGCCCACAAGAGGTCGGCGTTCCGGTTCTTGTTCGCCCGGATGACTCTGCCTTTGGCGTCCACCATCTCGAGCTCGATCAAGTTGTCGCAGATGAGCCCCGTCGTCCTCTGGAGCGGGCCGATCCCCCCTCCCGGCACGATTCCGCCGATCCCGACGGTAGGACTATCCCCGAACGGAGCGATGAAGCCTTGTTTGGCCAACGTATCCACGAGCGTTCCTACGCGATTGCCGGTTCCGACTTCGACGGTCTTGTTCGTCTTATCGAGCTTGATTGTCTTCAAATCGCTAACGTCGATCACGACGCCGCCATTGACTTGCGAGAGGTTCGTCTCTAGTGCGTGTCTGCCGCTTCGCGGACGAATGGGAACGTTGTGTTTGCGAGCCCATTTGATCGCGTTGGCAACGTCTTGCGCGTTTCGGGCGAAGACGAATACTTTGGGAAATCTGTCCGTGTGCGGATCCCAGTTTTTGCGAGCCGCATCGTAACCCCGATCGCCTTGGAAGATCACTCGCCCCGTAAGCCCCGTTCTAGTTGTCACCTCTCCAACTCCGTTTCCGATGAATAATGAACTATCCCGACTTTAGGCTTTCGCCATATAAGGTATGTGGGCACTCGGCGGAGAGTATGGGCTGGTGTCGATACGGAGGAGCAATAATCTCGTGTGCCCCGCTTATTACGTTGCCGTTGAACGAACCAGGCGGCGAATAAGACGCGTTCGAATGTCGCGGATATTCGTAACGACGACTCCGCCGATGACCAGCAAGCTGCCCAGGATCGAATAGATCGAGACATGCTCCCGATAGATCAATACGCCAAGGACCATCGCGATCAGCGGCGAGACATAGAGCCAGGTCGACGGGAAGAACGCGTTCGTCGCCTTGATGAGCCACGCATATAGGCTATGTCCGAGCATCGAACCGATGACGATCAAGTAGAACAGCGAGCCTGCCCCGGATAAGGTCAGGAACGGCGCCACGCTCATTCTCTCGCTGAACGAGGACAAGACGAGCAAGGCCAATCCGCCGTATAGCATCTGAACCGCATTAATGGCGATCGGCGATACCTCGTTCAGTTGGACGATGACGCGGCGAGTTAACAGACTGCCGGCCGCGTAGCCGACTTCGCCGAGCAGAATCAGGACGCAGCCGATTACCCATAAGGAGTCGCCGCCGACGACCAGCTTGGGCAGCAGCAATACGATGACGCCGGCGAATCCGATCATGCAACCGACGTAAGCGCTTCGGCCGAACCCTTGGGCTTGCTTCGTTACGAGCGCCTGCAAGCCGAGAATGATCATCGGTCCGGTAGCCGACAGAATGGCCGCAATGCCGGAATCGACGTGCTGTTCGGCCCAATATAACGCGGCGAACGTCATGAACGTGCTCCCTAGTCCAATGAAGACCAGTTCCTTCCTGAGCAGAAGAGATAATCGGACTTTGCCCTTCAACAGCATCCACCCGAGCAATACGAGCCCCGCGGCCGTGAACCGCAACCCTGCCGTAAGGAACGGCGGCAGTCCCGCTTCGATGCCGATTTTGATCGCCAGAAACGTCGTTCCGAAAATCATGCACATTAGCGCGTAGTTGAAAAACACCATAGGACCCACTCCTTTTTTGTATACTATAAGGGATAGGTAATAGAACAGATCGCGTGGCAATAGAACAGATGGCGGAAGGAAGCGATGAGCAGTCATGGAACGAGTAACGACCCCTGCCGGCAAACGGCGGAAGCCGTCGGTGCACGAAGCGGTGCGCGCGGGGATCGAGGCGGCGGAATGGAAGCGGCACGATCGGCTGCCCTCGGTTCGCGCGATGGCGCAGCGGATGCAAGTGAACCGTCTGACCGTGCTCAAGGCGTATCGGCTGCTGACCGAAGAAGGCCTCCTCTATGTCAAGTACAAGTCGGGTTACTTCGTTGGACCGCAAGCGGCGGCGGAAGCCGAGCTTAAGGGCGAGCAGGGCTGGTCGTATCGGGCTAAGTCCGTCTACGTGAACCGGAGCCGCCTGTCGGATATTCATCGGCTCCCGGTGGACTATCAAATGGCGGAGGCGCTGATCGACCCTCAACTGCTGCCGAATGCGTACATGTCTAACCATGTGAAGGAGGTGTTCGATCTTTATCCGAGGGTGCTCAGCACGTATTCGACGGTGATGGGCGATCTTGACTTGCGAGAAGCGATGGCCCGGTTCTATCTGGACCAATATCGGATTAGCGTCTCCGCGGACGAACTGATGGTCACGACGGGTTCGCAGCAAGCGATCGATCTCATCTCCAGGGCATTGGTTAAGCCGGGAGACAAGGTGCTGATGGAGCGGCCGACTTATAGCCCGGCGATCGATGCGTTCCTGCAGCACCGAATAGAGCTGTTCGCGGTCGAAGTGACGCCGGGCGGCTATGACATGGACGAGATCGAGGCCGTCATGCGACGGGAACGGCCGCGCTTATTCTACATGAATCCGACGTTTCAGAATCCGACGGGCTATACGGTGCCGGTTCATCAACGCAAGCAGCTGATCGAGCTGGCCGAACGTTACGATTGCCTGTTGGTGGAAGACGACGTCTATCAGGACATTTATTTCGGCAACCCGCCTCCCTCGCCGTTGTTCTACTACGATACGGAAGGCTACGTGATCTACATCCGGAGCTTCAGCAAGTACGTCGCGCCCGGGCTGCGCATTGCGATGTTGGCGGCCAGACCGTCGGTCATGTCCAGCATCGAACCGGTCAAGGCGTTAGCGGACAACGGCACGCCGCTCTTGAATCAGAAGATCTTCCAGCATTACTTCTTCTCCAGCCGGCTGCAGGAACATGTGGTGAAACTGCGTACCGCGCTCGACATCCGCAGAGCGAAAATGGAGCAGCTGCTCGCCGGCACCGGGTGGCGGTACGACAGCCCCCAGGGCGGACTGAATCTGTGGGTGCAAGTGCCGCCCGCGCTCTCCGTCGAGGAGCTGCTGCGCGGGAGCATCGAACGTTCGCTGGCTTTCGTGCCGGGATCGATCTGCGACCCTCTCGGCGGCATGGAAGACCGGATCCGGCTAAGCTATTCCATGCTGAACGAAGCGAAGCTTACGGAAGGAATTCGCCGATTGGTATCGTTGGCGGAAGAGCTGATGCACCCGTAGAGACGCATGAAAAAAGAGCAGCGAGGTTATCCCTCCTGCTCTTCTCGGTAGCGCTTAATCGATCATGCTCATGTATTGCAGGAGCCTCTTCAGCATGACCGCCGCCTGCGCCCGCGTCGCGTATCCCTTCGGCGCGAAGCGTCCGTCTTCCATCCCCTTCATGATGCCGCTTGCCGACGCCCGGGCAACCGCAGCTTGCGCCCAGGAAGCAATGGCATCGCGATCCGCGAACGCGGCCAACGGACCGCCCGCTTGACCATCCCCGCCGGTTCCATGGCCGGCGAAGGTTAAGGCGCTGCCGATCACAAGCGCCATTTGCTCGCGGGTGATCGGGTCGTTAGGCGCGAATCGGTCCGCGCCGATGCCGGTCGCCAGTCCGTTCGCTACCGCCGCGTCAATCGTCGGCGCATACCATGTGGATGCAGGGACATCCGTATAACGCGAACCGCCCTCGCCCTTCTTCGCGGACAGTCCCAGCCCGCGTACGAGCATAGCCAAGAATTCGGCCCGGGTAATCGTGCCTTCAGGCGCGAACCGATCGGCCGTCTGGCCGTTCACCAGCAGCTTGGACGCTAGAAGCTCCACGTCCGCTTTCGCCCAGTGTCCGGTCAAGTCGGCGAAAGTCCGGGTCTTCGCGTCTACGACCGTGTAGAGGCTGTTATGAGGCACGCTCAGAATCGCTTCCGTCGAGCCGTCCGATCCGGCTTGCAGCCGTGCCGGAACGAAAACGACCGTTCCGGCCGTCGGATCGTATTGAACGGCGACCAGGTTGCGGTTCGTCGCCTCCCCGTCCAGCTTAATCGTCCGAACGATATACGTTCCGCCGAATTCGCGCACCTCCGCCGTTCGTCCGTTCGCTTCCGCCGTCACCCTGTAATCGATGACGCCGCCGAACACGGCGAAGCCTTGGGAGAGCCCGATCCGATCGATCTCCTGCCTGATATTCTCTCCTGCCTGCTCCTGAACGATGCTCACGGTCAAATCCGATACTTCCGAATCGAGACGCTTGGCCAACCCGGCCAGGTCGAGCGCGCTTATCGGTAATCGGTAGCTGGATCCGTTCAGCTTCGCCTCGATGATGGCATCCGGATTCGCGTCGGCTATCTGCATCATCCAATCGGCCGAAAACCGGGTGTATACGACATGCTCCCGATCGTTGACCGCAATCGTGACGAGCGGATTCGTGGCCTCTTGCAGGAGCTCCAACACGCGATTCCGCGCCCGTTCGGAGAGGATGACCCGCTTGATCTTCGTGCCGTCCGGAAGCGTGACTCGTTCGATCTCGGACGGATCGACGAGAGCGGTAATCCCGCCGGCCGGATTCATCGTCACGGTCGTATCCGATGCGACCGGTCGATCGCCGCCGACCGACGACGGAATGTAGATACCGGTGACCGCAATCGTCTTCGCCGCTTCATTGCCCGCTGCGTCTCGGGCATATACGGTATAATCGCCGTTCGCGGAGACGGTGAATCGCGGCTGTGCCGCCATATCGGTTCCGCTTGTCCCGCCGGCGAAATCGGCAGTGCCGAGGCTGCCGGGCAGCCAACGGAGCGCGGTTAGCGCATTGCCTGCCGTTGCGCCGTACACGGTTATCGCCGCTTCGACCGCTTGCCGCGTCGACCCGTCAGGCGTTGCCGTCAGCGTAATATCGGGCGGAATAGCCACGATGTAGACTCCGCTCGTATCCGGCGATACATAGGCCGGCGAAGCGGCTCCGCCGGAAGCGCGCGCGATGCTTGCGCCGTTCGGAAGCGCCAATGCGGCGGTAACTTCGATGCCGTCCGCATCCGCGATTCCGGCTGGAACTTCGTATTCGAAGATCAGCTCCGTTAACGCCGCGTTGCGTACTCCCGTATACGCGGCGTACGCCGTCCGAACGTCGGAACCGGTTCCGATCTCGAGCGGAACGACCGGCGTCCCGGTGACGATTACATCGTATCCATAGACGACCTTGAAGCGAAGGATATGGTTCGGGCCGTACAAGGCATTGGCCGGAGCCGTCAGCACCAACCCCACCCAAGCGGACTCGAACGCTTCCATTGCCGCTTCCAGATCGGCAACGGCGTCATCCAACTGCCCTTGCGTTTGGTTCGCCGCATCGTCGGCGATAGCCTGCGCGGCGTTGATCGCTGCCTGCAGAACGTTGCGATCGTTCGCCGACGCTTGGCCTACGCCAGCGCCTTCGGGATGATCAGCAAGCATCTGTATCGCATCCGCCAACAAATCTTCCAGATCCGTCGGATCGCCGGCCGGAATAATGGCGTCGTCGAACGTATCCAGCGCGTCTTCCAGATCGGCGACGGCGTCACCCAATTGACCCTGCGTTCGGTTCGCCGCATCGTCGGCGATCGCCTGCGCCGCGTTGATTGCTGCCTGCAAAGCGTTGCGATCGCTCGCCGACGCTTGTCCGACGTTCGTGCCCAATGGATGATCAGCAAGCTTCTGTGTCGCATCCGCCAACAAGTCTTCCAGATCCGTCGCGTCTCCCGCCGGAATAATGGCGTTGTCGAACGCCTCCATTGCCGCGTCCAAATCTGCGACGGCGTCATCCAACTGACCCTGCGTTTGGTTCGCCGCATCGTCGGCGATCGCCTGCGCGGCGTTGATCGCCGTCTGCAAAGCGCCGCGAGCCGCTACCGACGCCTGCCCGACGCCAGCGCCTTGGGGATGATCAGCAAGCTTCTGTACCGCATCCGTCAACAAGCCTTCCAGATCCGTCGCGTCTCCGGCCGGAACAATCGCGGCGTCGAACGTATCCATTGCCGCTTCCAAATCTCCGACGGCATCATCCAACTGACCCTGCGTTTGGTTCGCCGCATCGTCGGCGATCGCCTGCGCCGCATTGATCGCTGCCTGCAAAGCGTTGCGATCGCTCGCTGAAGCTTGGCCGACGTTCGTTCCCTCGGGATGATCAGCAAGCTTCTGTGTCGCATCTGCCAACAAGTCTTCCAGATCCGTCGCGTCTCCGGCAGGAACAATCGCGTCGTCGAACGTATCCATTGCCGCGTCCAGATCGGCAACGGCGGCATTCAACTGACCCTGCGTTCGGTTCGCCGCATCGTCGGCGATCGCCTGCGCCGCGTTAATCGCTGCCTGCAAAGCGTTGCGATCGCTCGCCGACGCTTGTCCGACGTTCGTACCTTCGGGATGGTTCGTCATCGCCTGCCGGGCGTTCGTCAACCGCGTCGCGAGCGTCGACGAATCGCCCGCCGGCACGACGGCTTGCCGGAATGTCGCGGTCGCCGTAGTCAAAGCGCTTGTTGCCGCATCCAGCTGAGTTTGCGTGTAATTGCCCGCGCGATTCAGAATTTGTTGCGCCGTATCGATGGCCGTTTCGAGCGTGCCGCGAGCCCCCGCCGACGCCTGCCCCACGCCCGTGCCTTGCGGGTGATCCGTAAGCGCCTGTTGCGCTGCCGGGATCGCCGCGCCAAGCGCCGACGGATCGCCGGGTCCGATGACCGCGGCGTTGAACGCTTGAATCGCCGAAGTTAAATTCCCGACGGCCGTATCCAGCTGGCTTTGCGAGTATAGTCCCGCGTTCTGGACGATCTGCTGCGCCGTATTGATCGCCGTCTGCAGCCCGTCGCGCGTTCCCGACGACGTCTGCCCCACGCCCGTGCCCAGCGGATGATCCGTCAGCGCCTGCTGCGCGTTCGCGATCGTATGGCCGAGCGCCGTCGGATCTCCGGCCGGAATGATCGCAGCCGCGAACGTATCCATCGCCGCTTCCAATTGGACCACGGCGGCATCCAACTCTGCCTGCAAGTAATTGCCGGCTTGATCGAAGATGGGCTGCGCGGCATTGATCGCCGTCTGCAAAGCGCCGCGATCGCCCGCCGACGCTTGCCCCGCGCCCGCGCCGGCGGGATGATCCGTCAGCGCCTGCTTCGCTTCCGTCAATGCCGCCCCCAAGGCTCCGGGGTCCCCAGCGACGATAATTCGCGCCTGGAATGCCGAGATGGCGGCGATCAACGGAGCCGCGGCATCGGTTAAGTCCGAGGCGACGGTGGCATTGCCGATGCCGTCGATATCGAGCTTCGCCGCGACCAATGCCGCCGTCAAATCATTGAAGGCGTCGCCAGGCACGTTTCCGATGCCGGCGCCCGGCGGATGGCTTTGCAACGAAGACTTGGCGGTCGCGACCGCTTGGAACAACGCCGTCCCGTCAACGAACGCGTGACCGTTATTCGCTGCGTAAGTAGCCGCGGTAGAATTCGCGCTGCCGAATATTTTGAGATTAGCCGGATTGCTTCTGAACACGTCTGTCCCGAAAGTCGTCGCGGCGCCTAACACGGTTACACTAGTCAAATTATTATTATAGAATGCAGAACTCTGAACGGTAGTCACGCCAGCCGGGATAACCAACTTCGCGATGTGATTGGTATCGAAAGCTCCGCCCGAAATGGTCTTCAGACTATCCGGCAGCGTAATCGACGTCAGACTATTCATGTAGAAACTATAGTTGCCGATCATCGTCACGCTGTCCGGGAAAACGACGCTCGTAAGCGGATTGTTCTCGAATGCGCTGGAGCCGATCGTTAACAAGCTGTCCGGAAGGTCGATCGAGGACAGGCTATTGTAACGGAATGCATACGTTTGAATGGTCGTCACGCTGTTCGGGATCGCGACGCTCGTTATTTTAGGTTTGCCCGTCGTAGCGGTATCGAACGCCGATCTTGCGAGCGAGGTTACCGGCATTCCCCCTAGCGCGTCGGGGATGATCACGTTCAAATCCGCACCCTCGTAACCGGTTACGGTAGCGCTATTACTGCCCACGGTGAAGGTGAAATCGCTCTCGGCCGCGTGAGCGTAAGGAAGCTGCGATAATGAAGTCCCGAAGGCGAGCAACGCGATCCATAGATACAAGACTGATTTTCTCATCATTATTCTCCTTTGCGATGAAGCTTGTCGAAAGAACCGGCACTACCTTCCACTATAGAGACGGCCAATGAATGAATAATGAAAGAATCGGCCCGAATTCGCGCGGCGAATAAAAAAGAGCAGCGAGGTTATCCCTCCTGCTCCTGGAATCGCAATATTCTGTTCGCGTTCAAGACTTCTTCGTCAGGTTAATATGGTTCAGGGAAGTCGCGGAGTCGAAGATGAATGCCAGCTGGAAGCTGCCCCGGACGTAGACGACTTTCTGCTGCTTCTTCTTGCCGGCCGTTATCGTCGTGGACGAAGTCGGCTTGCCCCAGTTGTCGAACAGCATCTGCTTCGTGATGCCGCCGATGTTGTTCTGCCGTTCGACGTTCGTGCCGAAATAGCGGATTTCGCGAATCTTGTTCAGCTTGTAGTTGAACGCGTAGCCGGGATTGCCCATGCTCGCGGCGTACACGTTAAACGAGTCGGCGTCTTTAGCCGGCTCGTCCGGCTTGCCGATCTGCTTAACGACATCCTGGCGGGTGCTGGAACCGACGGTCAGTCCGCTGACGCTGCCGGGGAACTGTCCTTTAAGCGCGGGCTTGTAGAAGCTGTTCAACGTCTGCAATGCCGGAGATTTCACGGTCGCCGTCGCGGTAACGGCCGGACTGCTCGCATGCGTCGTTGCCGTAAATGTCGGAACGGCGATCGTGCCGATAACGGCCGCCAACGCGGCGATTTGGGTCAATTGCTTTATTCTCATGATGAAAAGGCCTCCTTGATGTTGGGCGATTAATTTCACTCCTATTAGACGGAGTCGGTTGCCTACTTGTTGCAGGTAACAGGTGGAACTTCGAAATCAAGACGGCTGCCGGCTCGTTCGCGCGGCGAATAAAAAAGAGCAGCGAGGTTATCCCTCCTGCTCTTGGAATCGCAAGATCCTGTCGGCGGACTTGGCGATGAGCTTGGAAATTTCGAACCGCGCAACCTCTCTCGTCATCCCGAAGCGCCCCTCGTATCCTCGGCACACGTAACGATGATAGACGATGTCGTCGGCCATCTCGTCCGAGAGCACTTTGATGTTGCGCTGTCTCAGCTCGCGTCGTACGCGATACATCTCCAAGCTGATATGATCCATCAGCACGCGCAGAAATTTAGCCATCGTATGATGCAAAGCGATCGTCGATCCTTTAATCTCGTTAAGGCTTTTGTTCGAGATCGTCATCGCGTGCGGGAGCAATACCGCTTCGCGGATCATCGCGATTTCGTCCGCCGTCGCTTTGCCTTGGGTTTGATCTCCCCGTGCCTCGTACTGTTCCTGGTGTTCGGTCAACAGCATCTTGCTCTTCCAACGGTTGTTGCCTTCTAGCTTGCTCATTTGTAATGGCCCCCGATCTGGCCGGCTCGTTCGCGGGCGACGCCGGCGGATAGTAAAGATGAAGCGCGCATGATGGCGTCGCTGCCGTATCGGTCTTTAATCGCATCGGTCGTCGTCTCCAGATCGAACGTGGAGGCGCGGTCATTGAATAGGTCGAGCTGCTGGACGTCGTCGGACGACAATTGATTCAGCGAGACGTACAAGTGGCTTACGGGCATCCCTTGCCAATGCTCCCTGAAGAGGCGCAACACGGCCGCGGCGACCTCATGCGTTAACGAGGTGGCATGCGGGAGCGTCAGCTGGCGTCCGAAACGCGCCCCGCGTACGCCGTCCGTCTCCCCCGCCCCGACCATAATGACTCTTCCCTGCACCTTCAACCGTCTGGCTCGCCGGCATACCTCGATCACAAGCTCCAAGAGCACGACCTCGATATCCTCCCGGTTCCGGTAGAGGCTCGCCCGCAGCGTCTTGCCGTGGCTGACGGACTTAAGGGCGCCGCGTATGGACGGCTCGACCGGGCTAGGATCGATGCCGCGCGCCGTCTGCCAGTAATACTCCGCCTGGATATCGCTCTGCCGCCCCATCCGCGTCCGCATTCGGCGTTTGAAGTCGGCCAGCTCCATCCGGGCGATATCTCCGATCGTAGCGATGCCCATTCTGTTGAAATGGGCGCCCATTCGATTCGCCACCATGAACATCTGGTGCACGGGCAGCGGCCAGAGCGTCGTCTCGATATTATCCGCCCCGATTCGGAAGATCCCTTCCTTCTGTTTCTTCGCGAAATTGTCCGTGGCCGTCTTGGCGAGAATCTTGGTCGGACCGATACCCACCCGGGACCACACGCCCGTCGATAGCTTCACGAGCTGCTGCAGATGACGGGCGACTTCCTCGGCCGGTCCGCATCCGGTGACGTCCAGAAATTGTTCGTCGATGGAGTAAGGCTCGACAAGGTTGGTGACGCTCTCGAATATTTCCGTTATGAGTAACGAAATCTGAATATACCGTCCCATTCGCGGCCTTACGACGACGAGATCCGGACAAACCGCCAGCGCCTCGAAGATGCGCGATGCGGTCGTTACGCCGCGGGACTTGGCGATCGGGCACGCGGCCAAGATAATGCCGCTCCTTCGCGACGGATCGCCTACGGCAACGGGTTTGTTCGCGAGTTCGGGATGGGCTGCTTTTTCGCATGATGCGTAGAAGCTTTGGCCGTCGATCAAAAAGATCGTTCGTTCTTTATGCGGCAGCATTCCTTCACTCCTGAAATCGAACGTTTGTTCTTATCATATTACGAACAATTGTTCCCGTGCAAGAGGTGATTTATTCCGATCGCAAAAAAATGCGGCGGGCCGGTCCTTTGAACGCCGACCGAGTCCGCCATTTATCCTATTAAAATACACAAGCCGAATCCTTCTTGCTCGCATCTCTTACTAGAGGGGGGATGTCCGATGCCGAATGTAGAATCATTAATTAACCATATTAAGAACGTACATCCGGAGATTACGGGCGACAATCCGATATCCGTAATAACGGAAGGCTCCGCCAACATCGTGCTTGTCGTAGAGAGCGGCAAGCCATGGATCTTTCGCTTTCCAAGGGATGATAATCCAACGGCTCCGCGCCAAATGAAACGCGAACAATGGATTCTTCCTCGATTAATGAACCGGGTTCCCTATATTCCTCAGGTTAGCATCGTCTCGGAACGTCCGATTCCCTATATCGGGTATCCTAAAATTAACGGAACGCAGTTGCTTCCGGCCTATTTTTCTAAACTGCAAGAAGAAAAACGGGAACGCCTCGCAAAGGACCTTGCGCGTTTTTTATCTACTCTTCATTCGTTTCAAGCGGAAGCTTACTTTCCTCAAGAAAATACCCGCCCATCCTTCGTTAAGCGAAAATGGGAAAACAAATTGAACGTTATTAAAGAGCTTGTTTTCCCCGATTTGAATGATTCCCAAAGAGACTGGACATTGCGGCTATTCGACTCCTTCCTATCGAACGACAAACATTTCGAGTTTCATTGTCGGTTCATACACGGCGACTTAAAACCGCAGCATATTCTGGTGGATGAGCGAACGAAACAATTAACGGGGGTAATCGATTTAGGACTCATGATGGACGATCCCGCGTTGGACTTCGGATATCTCGGATTCGGCAGCTCGTTTCAGAACAAATTGCTCAAGCATTATAAAGGCTTTCAGGATGAAACGTTTCCGGATCGAATCCTGTTTTATAAAAAAACGATCCCGTTTTACGGTTTGCTATATGGCGCGATAAACAAACGCAAAGAGGTTTTCAAAGACGATCTGCAATTGTTGAACGAATTCATGGCGGAGGATGCAAAGTAACGGGTTGTCGAAAAAAGGAAATGACTTGACCTAAGCAGAATGAATAGAGAGACGTTCATTCTGAAAGGTGGAGATCGAATAATGAAAGACAAGCTCAAAGGACTTATCGTCGGTCTAACGATCGGTTCGTTGCTTAGCGGTACGGCGGCTTTCGCGGCGAGCGGTCAAATTAAAGTCGCGTTCCGAAATCTGACGTACATGTTCGACGGGGTCGAGAAGGTTCCTACCGGCGGAAAAGGATTTATTTACGACGACACGACCTACGTCCCCCTTCGTTTCGTTAGCGAAGCGCTCGGGAAAAAGGTGGAATGGGACGAAGCGAATTCGACGATATGGGTCGGCGTTAATCCTAAGAAAATCGTAGCGACTTATAAAGGCGGCACCGTATCGAAGGGCGAGTTCGATACCTTCTTTGCCTTGCAAGCGCTGTTCAACGGCAATCATGAGGCATCCAAAGACGACCCCGAATATCAGAAGAGCGTGCTCGCGCAATTGATTCAGAATCGCATTCTGTATAGCCGGGCTTCGGCAGCCGACCAAGCCGCCGCCAAAGAAAGCGCGCGCCAACAGGTCGCAACCTGGAAATCTCAATTCGGAGAAGCCGCATTCCAGGCCGATTTGACGAAGTTGAACGTAACGGCAGCCGACCTTCAGAACTTCATGGTCGGCACCTATGGAGCGCAGAGCGGCGTGAACGGCAGCATTACCGATGCCCTGTTAAAGGCGAAATACGAGGAAATTCTCAAAGCGGATAAAGGCGCGTATACGATCGCGTCCGTGCGTCATATTCTGATCGGATTGAACGATGCCGAAGGCAAACCGCTTCGCACGAAAGCCGAAGCGCTTCAATTGGCGAAGGACGTGCAGCAGAAGCTGAAGAACGGCGAAGATTTCGCTAAGCTCGCCCAAGAGCTGTCGGACGATCCCGGCTCCAAAGAAACCGGAGGTCTTTACGCGGACGTCGAGGTGAACGCGTGGGTTCCCGAGTTCAAGCGCGCCACCTTGGAGCAGGCGATCGGAACGGTCGGCGACCCCGTAGAGACGCAATTCGGCTATCATGTCATCCGGGTGGAATCCAGATCCGTTAAATCCTTCGAAGCGGTCAAACCGGAATTGAAGGCTTCCCTTCAACAAGAGAAGCTGCAGCAATTCAAGGAAAAGGAACTGCCCGGTTTGATCGAGAAGATCGATCTGGATCAATAAGACGAATGAAAAAAAAAGGCATTTCTCGCCAAGGAGAAATGCCTTTCTTCTGTCCGGCGATCATCTGCCGAGATGTCGTTTGACTTCGCCGATCTTATCGCTATCCACGGCTTCGCGGCTGCCGTCTTGAAATACGATTTCGTTGCGGGTCTCGTCATACCGGGATACGGTCGCCATATTCACGAGAAACCCTTGATTCACCTGAACGAACTGAGCCTTGAACAATTCGGCGGCGTCTCTGATCTTATTGATGGGCGTGTACGTTCCCCTCTTCGTCACATAACAGAGCGTCGCCGTTCCGTCCACGTTCCGCTCCTCTTGGGCGACCACTTCGGAAAATTTAATGATCGTAGGCTTGCCGTCCTTCATCGAAAGGACCGGGATATTGTAATCGTTGTCCATGTCGTTCACTTCCCCAGCGTTTAGTAGGCACGTATTCGGTAGCTTCCCCTACGATAGTAACACATCTTGGATTCTCTACGCCTATTTCTGCTCTTTTGGATACGAAGCAGAAAGGCCGAGCTTATGCCCGGCCGATGAGAGGATTCGCGTTACAACGTATTATAGATGCTGTCGCATTCTCCCGCGGTCGGTTCGTAGAAGCAGTGCTTCTTCCATCGTCCGACGAACGGCTGATTGTACCAAGTCGGCGGACAGGGCCCCGGATTGTCGAACGAGCCCGGACGGAAATACCATAGGGAGAATTTGGCCGGCCAAACCCGCTCCCCGTTCACGGCCCGTTGCGCCAGACGGCGTTCCCTCTCTCTGGCGTTCTGATAGTACATCCCGTGCTGCAACGCTTCGAACGCATGCGGCTGGTTGATCATTTGGGGGATCGTCCGGATATCTTTGAAATCGGAGCAGTTCCCTCTTATTCGGTTAATGCCGACGTTTCCGACGAGGAGCATGCCGGTTTCGCCTTCGGTTTCCGCTTCCGCTCGCAGCAACCTCGCCAACATGTCGATATCCTGCTTCCTGGCTTTAACGACTGCCATTCGCTCACCTCTTTAGCTGTCTAGGCCATCATATTGTAGGCGAAGCGGATGTGTGACTCCGGCGAGTCAGCAAGCGGTATAATCGCCTCGCTCCGACAATCAGGATGCAACCGATCCACCCGCCGAAGGCGTTCAGGATGAGATCGTCGACGTCGAAGCTGCCGATGGCGAGCACCGCTTGCGAGCCTTCCAGGACCAGGCTGAAGGCGAAGGCGATCGTCGTCGCGCGCGTCAGCGCCAAGCGGTCGCTTCCGAACGCGCCGGGAAGCAGCATGCCGAACGGGATGAACACGGCAATGTTGCCGATGAAGTTCAGCATGCGATGCTCCGTACGCTCGGCCAGCGCGGCGGATATTTCGTGGAACGGGACGAGATTGCCATGCTCGATTCTCCACGCGACGAATCTTGGATTGTCCAGGCTAAACATCAACTGTTGCCACAGCAACCGCGGATCGGCGGGGTGCATTTTGAACAATACGACCTTTACGATTATCCATGCGTAGATCGCCAACAGCGTCCAGACGGCAGCGTCTTTCATGGACACGGAATGCTTCATGGACGAGTCCCTCCTCCCATCTCTGACTGAGCTTTAGTGTATCGAAGATAACTTAAATAGAAGCGGCGAAAAACCTTAAGAAATTCTTAAATGAAAGATTCGGCCATAAAATGATAAAAACCGCGCAGCATCAAGGCTTCGCGGTTTAGGTCTTCTTGTCTGCGAACGTTCGCATCAAGGATTCGTATAGAAGGGTCAGCTCCTCGGAAGGGCGAATGCCGAGCTCCCGGCGAAGCAGCCGAACATAATCCGTATACAGCGCGGTCAAGCCCTGGTGGTCCCCATTCCTCTCGCGTATCGTCATCAACTGGCGGATGACCGACTCGTCCAGCGGATTGCGCTCGTTCAGCTTGAGCAATAGCTTGGAAGCGGTGCTTCGATCTCCCGTCGACAGAAGCGCGGCGGCAAGGCGTTGGACGAACGAGGCGTACATCCGGCTGTAACGTTCGGTTTCATGAAT
Source organism: Cohnella sp. GCM10027633 (assembly GCF_042675445.1). Lineage (NCBI taxonomy): Bacteria > Bacillati > Bacillota > Bacilli > Caryophanales > Paenibacillaceae > Cohnella > Cohnella sp. GCM10027633. The sequence continues at coordinate 77,842 of NZ_JBHTGV010000001.1, forward strand.
CGCCCATACGTACGCTTTATCTCCGAACAGATCGCCCGTATACAGCCGTTCGACTTCCAGGGCACCGTCCGCTTGACCGGCGTCGATCGTATGAAGCTCTTCCGCCCTCGCTTCGAACGCGACGTAATCGATGACGGCGTCCTTTAATTCGAGCGCATAGCCATCGTTCTCCGAACGCACGGCCTCGCGCAAGCCCAGCGGTTCCAACGACTTGCGCAGCTGGTACACGGTCGTGTTCAAGTAACTCTCCGCGCCGGCTTGCTCCATGCCGCCGAAGATATCCGCAACCAGCTTGGAACGCGGAATGCGTCTGCCTCGGTAGAGCAGGAGATAAGCGAACAGCTCCGTGCATTTGCGCGAGATCCACTTCGCTCGGCCCGCCTCGTTGCTCACGACGACGTCTCCGAGAGCCGTAACGACGATCCCCCCTGCTTGCCGCGTAGCCTGTGCCTGAGACGCCGGCGAATGATAAGCCCGCCAGTTCGCGAGCGCGCGATGTACGGTCCGCTGCAGCCTCTCCTGGGACACCGGCTTGACCAGGTAGTCGATTACCGCGAGTTCATACGCTTCCAGGGCGAAATCTTTGTGCGACGTGACGAACGCAAGTTGAACCGTAGAGCCGATATTGCCAAGCCTTGCGGCGAAAGCGATCCCGTTCTCGCCTTTCATGGAGATATCGACGAGCGCCAGGCCGATATCCGAATGCTCTTGCAAGAAGGAAGCCGCGGACTTCGTATCCGTGAAGGCGCCGACGACCTGAACCTCCGGCAGCTTCCGCAACATGGTGCTCAATATGAGATGCATCGGCGGATCGTCGTCTACCAGAATCACTTTCATGCGCTCTCGCCTCCCTTCCGTCGGTCCATCCCGTCCATCCCGCCCCTTGAGCTGCGTAGAGTAAAGGAGAACGTCGTCCCCGCTCCGGGCACGCTGTCGAACCATAGGCTCCCGCCATGAATCGCGATGAATTCGCGAGTCAGCATCAGCCCGAATCTGGCCTGCCCCGCGCCTTCCTCGGAACTCGGCACTTTGACGAACGTATCGTCTCGGCGGAGCATGTCCGCCGTCTCCTCGTCGATTCCCGCTCCGTTGTCGCGTAGGGTTACCACGATCGTATCCTTGTCCATCGCGGCGCCGATTTCGATCCATCCGCCGATTCCGGTAAACTTGATCGCATTGGATAACAAGTTGCGCAGAATGAGATCGAGCATTTCTTTATCCGCGCTAACCGCAAGCTTCTCGTCGATGCTCTCGCTCATCGCGATGCGCTTCATTTCGGCTTTCGGTTCCGCCAGCAAAAGCGCTTGCCGTACGACCTGCCGCAAATTCCAGCTTAGCGGCCGGAACGCGACATTCCCTCTCTGGCTGCGGTACCAGTCGAGCAAATTCTCGACAAGCTGGAACGTGTTCTGAACCTGTCCCTGGAGTACGCCGAACAATTCGGCATGCTCCTTGTTGTCCTCGTTGCCCGCGGCCAGCTCTTCGCCGAGCAGCTCGGTTAAGCTGACGAGAAGCGCGATCGGATCGCGGATATCGTGGGCCACGACGGTGAACATCTTGTCCTTGAACGCATTCAATTCCAACAGCTGGTTCGCGTTCTCTTGCAGCCTAGCCTCGTTCTCTTTCAACTCCGTAATATCGTTGAACAGGATCATTTTCCCGATCGGCGTGCCCGCGTCGTAGATGAACGATACGCTGCATTGATAATGCTTGTCGCCGCTATCTTGGGATCGGTGGTATGGGAACCGTTCGTTTCCGTTGCGGGAACCCGCGATGGAACGGATCAATTCCGGGTTCGCGGAGAGAACCTCTCCGATCGGCGCGGGGTAATGCTTCGTCGCGGCGAGCTCCGGCAATACGCCTTCGGCCGCCTTGTTGTGGCTGACGATCTGATCCCGATAGTCGAGCAGGATAACGCCGTCCCGGATCGTATCGAACACTTGCGTCAGCGCCAGCGGCGTGAATCGGAGCAGATTGAACCGCAGAATCCCCCACGTATAGACGATGCCGGACACGGCGAAGCCGAATGGCGTCAGATCCGCGACCATCCCGAACCACAACGTCAGATTGAACAGCAAGGGCGCCGCGGCTCCCATGGTCAGCACGATAATCTGCTTGCGCACGATTCGCGAAGACCGCCAATACATCGGGATGAACAGGACGAATCCGCACGACAGCACGAAGTAGTTATACATCGTGTGGACTTGGTACCCGAGCCCTTTGGCCGTTACGTAGAGCGGGAACGACGAGCGATCGTTGACGATATACTGCTCGTAGAACAGGTAATGCCACTCGTTGGTCAGATGGAGGAAGAAGACTCCAGCGGGGATAACGAATAGCGCCGCCGCAAGCTGCTTGCGGTATCGCGATGCCGTCCCGGTAAATTGGATGACCTGGAATAGCCACAGCGTCGTGACGAACGGTATTCCCACGTACTCGATCTGCAGCGATAGCTTCACTTCGTATAGGTTGCGGCTGAGCAACTCGAAAGCGGAGCCGATCGCGTAGAAAGCAGCCCCGATCATAATCAGAATCATCGTTCGGGCGACCGGGAGATGGCGTTTCTGGTAGGACAACCATGCAACGTATAACATGGATCCCGCTGCAAGGAAAAGCAGTAAGGACAGCCATTGTGCGGTGTTCAATGCGGCGTCTCTCCCGACTGTGGAACTGCCGCGCGGGCAGTTCTATGTAAGTAAGCCTCCTTTTCAATATACATGCTTATTCGCCCTGTATCTACCTTCTCTCTTGGGACGGCGTTTGCCGTATGCGGACCCGATCTTTCGAATAGCGCTCCTCAGAGCGTATTATAGACGCTTTCGCATTCTTGCGCGGTCGGTTCGTAGAAGCAGTGCTTCTTGATTAATAAAAACAAGCGATCGCTCTCCTCTCGAGGAGCGATCGCTCGTTTTATTAGAATCGGAACGTATCGTCCGTGATCGGGGCGACCTTCGCCACCGCGTACGTCGAGCCCTTCTGCGAGAAGAAGTCGTACGTCGAACCTTCGTTGCGAATGCCGTTCATGACGATCGGGTTCACTTCCTCGTCCGGGAACATCGTCTCGAAGCCGAGATTCATGAGCGCCTTGTTCGCGTTGTAGCGGACATAGCTCTTCACGTCCGGGCTCAGGCCGGTTTCCGCGTACAGGTCGTTCGTATAGTTCAGCTCGTTATGGTACAAGTCGAGCAACAGCTCGTACGCCCATACCGTCAGTTGCTCCTTCTGCTCCGCGGAGAACTGCTTGAACTTCTGCTGAGCGAAGAAGCCGATCGCGACGCCGTGAATCGATTCGTCCCGCAGAATGAGCGAGATGACTTCCGAGCTGTTGCGCAGCGTGCCTTGTCCGCCCAAGTACAACGGGAAGAAGAAGCCCGAGTAGAACAGGAACGATTCCAGCATGACGGAAGCGAACATCGCCTTCCAGAGCGTTACCGGATCGCCCTCTTCAATCGCGAGATAGACGTCGCTGATGCGCTTCGCTTTGTATTGCAAGTATTCGTTCTGCTTCACCCAGTCGAAGATCACGTCGATCTCCGAGTTCGTGCACAGCGTCGTGAATATATAAGAATACGACTTCGCATGGATCGCTTCGAACGAAGCGAATACGGTATAAAGCGCCTTCTCTTGCAGGTCGGGCGTGAACCGGGCGATTTCGTTCATCCCGATGTTCGTCTGGATCGTGTCGAGCAGCGTAAGGCCGCCGAGCACTTTCTTGTACGTATCCTGATGAGCGAAGTCCTGCCACTGCTTCACGTCTTTGCTGACCGCGATTTCTTCGGGGAACCAGATTTGCTTCCATTGCTGATCCCAGAACACTTTGGTCAGCTCTTGCTGCGTTCTGTTCCAGTTGACGGCTTCGAACGATTTTAGATCGAACACGATACACACTCCTCGATGGTAAGCAGGCGCTGGCGCACGTAGTACACCGTCTTGATGCCTTTCATCCAAGCATAAATGTACAGACGCGCCAATTGCTCGGTCGTCCATTGGTCCGTTACGTACAACGTCATCGAGATGCCTTGGTCGATGTGGCGCTGCGCGGCTGCGTACATGTCGACCATGCGGAACTGATCGATCTCGTAGGCTTCCTTGTACAGCGAGATGTTCTCGTTGTTCAGGAACGGCATCGGGTAGATCGTACGGCTATCGGCATAGTCGCGGATCTCTACCTTCTCCGTGCAAGGCGCCATCGACGCCGTGCTGTTGCGGATGTAGGAGATGCTGCCGGTCGGCGCGATCGCGAGCCGATACGCGTTGAACACGCCGTGCTCCCGCACCTGCTCCTTCAGCTCGGCCCACATCTCCGCCGTGATCGCGGGAACGCTGCCCAGCGCCCGAAGCACCGATTCAGGCAGTTCTTCCGCGGACTTGGAGACGTACGCGTCGAAGTAGCTGCCGTTCGCGTAATCGCTGCGCTCGTAGCCGAAGAACGTCTCTCCCCGCTCTTTGGCGATCTGCATCGAAGCTTGCAGCGAGTAATAGTTGAGTGCCTCCATGAACGCGTCGATGAATTGCACCGCTTCCTTCGATCCGTACATCAGGCCCGCGGACACCAAGTGGCCGTGCAGGTTCATGACGCCGAGTCCGACGGAATGCATGCGGCGGTTCCCGTTGGCGACGGAAGGCACGTTCTTGATGTCGGTCATCATCGAGACGTTGGACAGGAGGCGCATCGCCGTGTCGACCAATTGCTCGAACGACGACTCCTTGGTCGCGTTATGGATGTCGATGGAGCCGAGGTTGCACGAGACGTCCATGCCGTAATCGTTGTCTTTGCCGTGATCGTTAATAATGCTCGTCGTCTGAACCTGCAGAATCTCCGTGCACAGGTTGGACATCTTGACGCGGCCGAGGTCACGCAGCGCGTGCTTGTCGTTCACGTGGTCGTCGAACACCTCGAACGGGTAACCCGACTCGAATTGCGCCTTCTTGACTTCCGTGTAGAGCTTGCGCGCGTTGATGCGCTTGATCTTGCGAACGTTCGGGTTGTCGAGCAGCTCGTAGTACATCTCGCTGATGCTGATCTCGGACATCCGCTTGCCGTATTCCTTGTAGATATCGTAAGGGCTGAACAACACGATGTCCTTGTCGCGCTTCATCAGCTCGAAGAAAATATTCGGCAAGATGATGCCCGTCGACAGCGTGGCCAGCCGGATTTTCTCGTCCGCGTTCGGCTTCTTCGCCGAGATGAAGTTCTCGATGTCGGCATGGAATACGTTCAGGTAAATGACGCCGGAGCCGTTGCGTTGCCCCAATTGGTTCGAGTAGGAGAAGGAGTTCTCGAGCAGCTTGGCGACCGGCATGACGCCGCTCGCGCGGTTCAGGATGCCTTTGATCGGATCGCCGAGCGGGCGCAGATCGGTGACGTTGACCCCTACCCCGCCGCCCAGACGCGACAGCTCCAAGCAGTAGCCGATGTTCTCGGCGATGCTGTTCATCGAATCGTCGATCGTCAGCTTGAAGCAGCTGACGAGCTCGCCGCGCGCCTTCTTGCCGCTGTTGAGCGCGGTCGGCGTCGCCGGCTGGTACGACGACATCATCGCTTCCACCGCGCGCTCCGCAAGCTTCTCGTCGCCTTGGGCCAAGTACAAGGCGATGATGACGATGCGGTCTTCGTATTTCTCGAGAATTTCTTCGCCGTTCCGGCTCTTCATCGCGTAGCTTTCGTAAAACTTGCTCGCGCTCATGAACGACGGGAACCGGAAGTTGTAGGCATACGCCTTATCGTAGAGCCGTTCGATGAACGAGGCATCGTATTGCTGCAGGAATTCGGATTCATAATAGCCTTCGTCCACGAAATAGCGGATCTTCTCTTCCGTGTCGATGAAGTAACGCAGCTTCGCGTTGACGTGCTCCAGGAAATACCGGCGCGTCGCTTCTTTATCCTTCGCGAGATCGAGCTTGCCCGTCCGGCTATATTGGTTCAGGACTTCGTTATTGAGCTTCAGATAAGACTTCATCCGACTTTCTCCTCCCGGAAACATTGCTCGTAATAGCTGCGGATCGCCTCGTAATCGTCGGCGAAGCCGCGCATGTCGATCTTGCGGACGAGCGGTACGCGCCATTGTCGCGCGACGGCTTCGCCGGCACCTCCGAATACGTGGTGCCCGAAGTTGCTGTTGCCGCTCACGATGACGCCGCGGCATTGCGAACCGTTACGGTCCATGAATTGCTTCACGAGTTGCGGTACTTCGCCTAACCCGTCGGTATAAGTGAAGAGCAGGAAAGGCTGCGTAAGCTTAGAGCCCGCATCGATCTCGATCGCGGGCAACTGCAGGCGCGATACGATATATCTGACGTTCCCCGTCCGGCTCGCGAACGCGATCATGCGTTCTGATGCTCCAACCGCTGAACCATTTCGTTCGTATCGAAGATGAACTCGCCGCCGATTTCCAGAACGGGCACGCTTTTCGCGCCGGCTTCCACTAGACGCTCGAACGCTTGCTCGTCGTGATCGACGTTGATGATCTCGACCGCCGCTCCCGCGCGTTGCAATTCGGATTTGATCCACATGCATTTCGGACATACCGTTCTCGTATACAGCTTCATCGTTCATGTCTCCTCTGATCGTCGTCTATTTGACAATAAAAAATACCCTCGTCTCCGGGGGCGTAGGCACGAATCGCGCGCATGAACGCCGGCAACCGATCGCTCGCGCTCCCGCGCGGCGTCGTGCCGATCATCCCGCTCTATTCGTCGCTTTTCCCAGCCCCCGGAGTCATGCTGCTGCGTTCCGGTCAGGCTTGGCTTCGCGTCATCCTCCCGTTCCCTCTCCTTGCCGATCGCACGGCGGAGTCGAACGTTCGACGGCGTTGCAGTTGCGGGGACAGCGCTAGCGTTGTAGTAGCTTCCCTATTAATCTACCGCAATAGCGCCTGGCCGAAACTTGTATGAAATTGAAGTAAAGTCATTGTAGCACACGAGGTCGGAGATTCCAAGATACAGTGTGTATAACCGCAAAAATAGGTATATGGGATCAATATCTAGATGTTGTCAAGAATAAGAAAACCCAAGAGAATCGCGGTCTCTTGGGTTTCGGGCTAGCGAAACGGCAGCTTACTCCTCTATTGCTAGCAGATCGAAATCATCGAAATACGGATATACGTACGGATCCGCGGGAGGCTCGATCGTGCGGACCTCCGTCGCCTCCAACCGAATGATTTCGTTGTCTCTGTATGCCGAAGTCGACAACGTGCCCGTCATGGAGATCCACGTATCGTTCTCCAAAGTCGGGCCCATGGAAGATTGAACGAGGAATCCGTACGGGGTCGCGTCGGCGGAGCAGCATTGCATCGCCATGCGGGAGACGACGAATTCGTTCGCGCCCATGTCGTCCTCTCTGTAGACGAAGCCGCTGATCTCGATGTGCCTGCCTATGAAGTTCTCTTTATACATGTCGAGCATCGTTAGCAGTTCCAGGTAACCTAACGGCTCTACCCGGATCGTATCGCGACCATACAGCCGCTTGCCCAGCTCGGCGAAGTCCAAGCCGTATTCATCCTCGGGAAACAACCTGTCGAGCTCGTCCGCCGACGATTCGACCGGCCGTTCGGCCGGCTGTTCGAACGGTTCGGGTTGCTCCGCCGGTTGGGATTCCGCCGCTTCTTGTTCGGGCGTTGCCTTCGGCGATTCAGCCGGACGTGCCGGGGCAGCCTCTTCGGCTCGCGCGTTCCGCGATTGCGACGCTGACGCCGCGTTCAGGTTCATGCCCTTGACCGCGACGACGTCGCTGCCCATGATCCGATCGGGCAAGGCGAACCCGAGCAGCAGCGGAATGAAGAACAGTCCGTACAGCAGCGCGTTGCCGGACGCCGATCGCGGAGGCTCGTGACCGCAATCGCAAGCCGGCTCGCCGCGATGCCTGTCGGCGCTTCGAATGGCAAGGAAGGCATAGAACCCCGCGAGCGCGAACATGGCCAGCGCGCCGTACTTTACGTAAGGGATCATTCGCGGGACGATGTACCATTGCAGCTTATCTGCTTGCTCCAGATGCACGACGTACCACGATAAGGCGGCCAAGATCGCCGCTCTGATCCAGTAATGCGCCGTCATGCTGCGTTGCTCCTTCATCTTCCGATCTCCCCCTTCGCCTTCCTTCGTCAACCCCATAACAAGCTGCCGACCGCCCACGATCCGACGAGTACCGTGACGGCAATGCAAGCGGCCAGCAATAGAACGAATTTCGCTTTGAATACCGACAGCAGCATGAGCGTGTTTTTGAAGTCCAGCATCGGTCCGAATACGAGGAAGGTCAATAGCGAGCCCATGGAGAACGTGCTCGCGAACGTAGAGGCGACGAAGGCGTCGGACGTCGAGCAGAGCGACAGCATGTACGCGAATCCCATCATGAATAGATGCGAGGCGGCCTCTCCTTGCCCGATGCCGGCGATGTCCGAGCGCGGAACGAACGCTTGGACGGCCGCGGTAACGAGCGATCCGGCGATCAAGTACTTGCCCATGTCGAAAAACTCGTCGCCGGCGTGAGTGAACATCTCCGTGAACTTGTTGGACCGTTGCTCGCGGGGATGGACATGATGATGATGATCATGATGGTCATGGCGTGAGTGTTCCGAGGCCTGTCGAGACTCTCGCAACGGGTTGCCCTTCACGAAGAAGTAGACGATCAGTCCGATCGCGATGCCGACGGCGGCAGCCAGTCCCATGCGGGCGTACGCCATCTCGGGCTGCGAACGGAACGCGGCGAACGTCGCGGAGAACACGATCGGGTTGACGATCGGACCGACGAGGATGAATACGATTCCGACGTATAGGGGCATCCCCTTGGCGACGAGCCTGCGCACGATCGGAATCATCCCGCATTCGCAGAGAGGGAATACGATGCCGAGCAAGCAGGCGGCCATCGCGCCGAGTACCGGATGCTTCGGAATCCAACGCCGGAACCAGCTGTCCGGGATGAACGCGTGCATGAACGACGAGACGACGACCCCGAGCAGCAAGAACGGCATCGCCTCGAGGAAGATGCTGATCAGCATCGTCTTGAACGTATGGATTCCGCCGCCGGAAGCCGACGTTAATAGATCCGCCGCGATCGTAGGTTGGATCGCGAAGAGCAGAATGGCGCCGATGACGAGCAGGAAGGATGCGTGTACTCTCCACGAATCCGGCAATGCCGAAGTCTTCACGTTCGTTACCGCCCTTAAATAGTAATTATTACGTATAAGTTCAAGATATCAGGGAAATTGTCCCTCAGTCAACCGCGACTTCGATAAGCGAACCACGCGCCGGCCCCGCATAGCCATCCGCAGATCATGTACATCGTCGAATAAGAGAGGGCATCGGCCAACGGGCCCATGGCGATCGCGCCGAGCGACACGCCCATGTCCGCCGTCGCGATGAACAGGCCGAGGAGCGCGTTGCGGTTCTCCCGCGGCAGCGCGAAGCTCAAATACGTCGTCAATGCCGGATAGAGAAGCGCCTGGGAGACGCCCGCAAGCATCGCGCCGGCATAGAACGGGAGCGCCCCGCCGTGCGCGGACAGACCGACGAGCAACGCGGCGGCAGCCGCCGCGAGCATCATTCCCGCAGCGAACCGGCTCCGCCAGACGCCGTCCGAAGGGATTCGTTTGCGCAAGGCGAATCTGGCGGCGACGACGACGCCCGCCTGCAGCATCAGATAGATGCCGGCTTGCCCGCCTTCTACTTCCGCGGCGTACAGCGGGACGAACGCCGCGATCGCGCCGAACGCGACCGATGCCGTCGCCATCAGCGCGCCGCACCGGAGCGCTCGCCGGTTCCGAACGAACGTCGCGAAGACGTTGCCGGTCGCCTCCCGAGGCGGCGAGGCCCCCCTCGCGCGGCCGGAACCGTGAACCGCTCTCGCGGCGCGATAACCCGCGCCTCCCGTAACGGCGGCGAGAACGATCATGACCAGCGAGAATCCGTGCGGCGCCTCGGACTGCCAGATGCCGATCGCGATCAGGGGGCCGACGATGCCGGGGATATAAGCGCATAAGGAATACAGGGAGATTCCTTGAGAGCGTTCCTTATCGGGCAAAGCGTCGATGATGCCGATCTGTAGCGACATGGAGAAGAACGCCGTGCATGCGCCTTGCAGCATTCTGGCGACGAGATAGCCCTCGACTCCCGAATAGGCGTACAGAATCAGCGCGAATCCGTGAACGAACAGTACCGTGCTCAGCACTAAAGACGGTCCATATCGATCGATGATCGCGCCGGCCCAGGGACGCACGAACATCGTCGTGAACAAGTAGGCTCCCATAACGATGCCGATCGTCGCGTTATCGGCGCCGAGCGACTCCGCCTTCAGCGGCAGGATGACGTTCAAGATCGCGTTCGCGCCGAAGTAGAACAAGGTTAAGACGTACAGCCGTAAGTAAGGCCGCGATAAAGCCCCCATCGCTTCCGTTGCTCCTCTCTCCCGTCGCGGTTACGCGAGGATCGTCCGCAGCAGTCGTTGCGCGTATTCGGAACGAGCGTCCTTCAACCTCTCGACTTCGATCGTCTCCTCGGCGCGGCCTGCCCGGATGATCATGATCCGATCGCATAGATACGCCGCGGCTTGGATGTCGTGCGTGATGAACAGGCAGCTCGAGTTGCCGCGTTCCTTAATGGATCTCAGCGTTTCGAGCACCTGCATCTGTATGGAACCGTCGAGCGAGCTGATCGCTTCGTCGAGCAACAGGCATTTCGGCTTCGTCGCGACGGCTCTGGCGATGCATACGCGCTGCGCCTCTCCGCCCGACAATTCGTGCGCGTGCCTGCGTCTGTACGACGGATCCAAGCCGGCTTCCGTCAACGACTCGTCGATCGCCCTATCGCGCTCCGACGGACTCATCCCGCGCAGCCGCAACGGTTCCATGACGGCTTGCTCCACCCGATAGAACGGGTTGATCGAAGACGCGTAGTCTTGGAATACGGCGCTGACGTTCGTCCTTCTCGTCCTGCGGTCGAACATGTCGCGTCCTTCGAATCGTACCGTCCCGCCGTCCGGCTTCTCGATGCCCAAGACCAGCCGGCCCAACGTCGACTTGCCGCTGCCGCTCTCGCCGATGATGCCCAGACATTCCCCTTGCGGCAAGTCGAAGCTGATCGGCCCCACCGCATGACGCTTGCGCGAAGAGAACCATCCGCCTTCCCGGTACGACTTCCGTACCCGATCAACGCTCAGCATCGTCTTCGCCTCCCATGAGGTTCCTATAGCGCCTATGCAACGCCTGCTTCGCGGTCGCGAGATCGCGCGTATAGACATGCCGGGGCTCCGCGAATAGCCGCTCGGTCTCCCCGCTCTCTACGACGGCTCCGTCCCGCATGACGACGATGTCGTCCGCGACTTTCCTGACGACGCCCATGTCGTGGGAGACGACGAGCATCGAGCAACCGCTGCGCTCCCTTAGCCGGACGAGCTGGTTCACGACTTCGAATTGCGACACCGTGTCCAGCGCCGTCGTCGGTTCGTCCGCGATGATCAGATCCGGCTCCAGCACGAGCGCGATCGCGATCATCAAGCGTTGCAGCATGCCGCCCGACAATTGATGGGGATATCGCGTCATGACCGCCGCCGGATCGCGCAGCATGACGCTATCCATGGCGGATAACGTCTTGTCGCGAATAACGTCGGCGCTCCAATCGAAGTGCGAAGCGATCGTCTCCTTCAATTGCGCGCCTACCGTTCGGGAAGGATCGAACGCGCGCATGCCGTTCTGCACGATCATGCATACGCGGCGGCCGCGATACCGTCTGATCGCCTTATCCGGCAACGCGCTCAAGTTCTCTCCCCGGAACACGATGTCTCCGGTCTGACGAAGGCGAGGATCGTTCAAGCGGACGATCGACCGGCAGGTTAACGATTTCCCGCTCCCGCTCTCGCCGACGATGGCCAGACAGCTGCCTTCGGCGATACGGAACGAACAGTCCGACACGAGCGTCCTCCCCGCGGCGGCGTCCCGAATCGTCAAGTTCGATACCTTCAATAGCTCGTTCAAGGTTCAGGCCGCCTCTCTTCCGCGAATCGTCCCGGGGAATCGGAAGGCTCGCTGCTTCCTATCTGGCTTGGATCCGATCAACTTGGGGTCCAGCGCCGTCTGGAGCGAATCGGACAACCAGTTGATCGCGCAGACGACGACGATGATCGCCAGCCCCGGAGCGAGCATAAGCTCGGGCTTGGAGAACATGACGCCTCTCGCTTCGTTCAGCATCATGCCCCACTCCGGATTCGGCGCCTGAATGCCGAGGCCAAGGAACGAGAAGCCGGATAGCTGCAAGATCATCGAGCCGAAGGAGCTGCTGGAGATGACGGCGATATCCGGCAAGGACACCGGAACGACGTGCCGGAACATGATCGTAAGCGGACTTGCGCCGATCGCCTTGGCGAACTTGACGTAATCGTTCTCCGCGATGTGCATGACGGACGTCCGGATGACTCGCGCGAACCAGGCCCACTTGCTGACGACGATCGCGATCATCATCTTGTCCAATCCGACCCCCAGGATGCCGATCATGGCGAGCGTCATGACATATCCCGGAAAAGACAGCATGACATCGCACGCGCGCATCAGGACGGCATCCGTAACGCCGCGGAAATACCCGGCCAGCAAGCCGACGATCGCGCCGATCGCGACCGTGGACGCCAGCGCGGCGAGCACCCACAGCACGCTCGGGCGGATGCCGTAGATTAATCGGGAGAGGACGCACCGTCCCAGTTGGTCGTTGCCGAGCCAGTAGCTCCACGAAGGTCCCGCGTACCGGAGCTCCATCCGGACCGCGAACGGATCGTGGGGCGCGAACCACGGCGCGAGCAAGCCGGCGACGACGACCAGCGACACGACGGCCGCCGAACACGCTGCCATCTTGTCTCGGAACAGCCGGTTCAGGAAGGTCATTGCGATCCCCTCCTTAGTTTCGGGTTCAACGACGCTCCCGCGATGTCGGCCAATAGGTTGAACAGAACGAATACGGCCGCCAGCACGATGACGTACGCCTGTATGATCGGCACGTCCCTGCTCATGATCGCCTTCACGCTTAAGAAGCCGACGCCGGGCCAGGCGAACACGTTCTCGACGACGACGGTGCTTCCCAAGATAATCGGACAAGCCATGCAGAACACCGATACCGCGACTTGCATCGAATTGCGCAGCGCGCGCGCGATCACCTTCCGTTCGGGCAGTCCGCACGCCCTCCCGTATAAGACGTAGTCTTCGTTCAACCGGCCGATCATCGCGCTTCTGACGATCCGGAAGTAGATGCCCGCGTAGCCCGCCGTCAGCACCGTTACCGGCAAGACGTAATTAGCGAGCCCGTCCGCGCCGCTCGTCGGCAGCAGATCGAGCTTGACGGCCGCCAGCCAGATCAGCATCGGCGCAAGCCAATAAGGCGGCATGGCGCCAAGAACGAACGAGATGCCCCTAACGGAGCGATCCAGCGGACGGCCCGGCTTGAGTGCGCAGAACGCGCCCAAGGCAAAGGACGTCGCGACGATCGCGGCGAGGGATACGAGCGTCAGCCTGAAGGTGTGCGCAAGCGCCGGTCCCAGCACGGACCATACCGGCTCCCCGGTCACGTAGGATCGTCCGAAGTCCAATCGCAGGCAGGCGGCGAGCCATTGCCCGTATCGTTGCCAATACGGCAAATCCAGCCCGAATTCCGTCCGGGTTAGCGCGATCAGCTCGTCGGTAACCTGCGGAACGCCTTGCGCTTGCAAGATCGCCGTCGCGGGATCCATCGGACCGAGCTGAATCAATCCGAACGTCAAGAACGAGATCATCAATAGCATCGGAATCGCGAATGCCGCACGAGCGGCTACGTAACTGCCCATGCGAACCTCCTTCGGTCGCGAGCGGCCGTCATTCGTAGTACATGCGTTCGAACGGCAGCTCGAATTGCGTCTGCTTGAAGGCGACGCCCTGCAGGTTCGCCGGCGCGACGATCGTTACCCCGCCGTTCGTAAGCGGAATGAATACGGCTTCGTCATGAACGGTCTCCAGGATATCCGCGTACAGGGAGCGGCGTTCCGCCTCGTCCATCGTGACCATGACCCGCTCAATGTTCCGGTAGAGCGCTTGGGCGTCCGGGATTCCTTCGGTCGTATGAAGATAGGCCGCTTCGGACGTGAAGGCCGCGATCGTGCTCTGCGGGTCGTAGGCGAGCCCCCAGGTTTGATTGAACAGCAGCTCGTAATCCCCGGAAGCTCTTCGGTTCGCGATCGAAGCGGACTCCTCGCCGACGAGCGCGAGTTCCATGCCGATCGTCGAGAGCGAGCTTTGAATGAACTCGGCTTGCGTCTTCTGCGACGGGGAATTCGAATCGTAGTATAGCTTCGCGGCGAGCGCCTTGCCGTCTCTAGAGCGGCTCTTCTTCCCGTTCTCGTGCTTCCAGCCCGCCTCTTCCAGTAGCTTGTTCGCCTTATCGGAGTCGAAGGCGCGAGGCTCCAGAGGGACGTCGGCGTAATTGACGTTCGGCGAGAAGAGCGTCTCGGCCGGCGTCTCGGCGCCGCCCATGATCCGTTCGGCGATCGCGCCGCGGTCGATCGCATGCCAGATCGCTTCGCGAACGGCCTTCTCGCTCACCGGGCTGGCCGAGTTGCCGCTATTCGCGACGATCATCTTCGTGTTCATCGGCTTGCTGCGGGTCAAGCGGTAGTCGCCGGAGTCCGCCAGCGATTGCATCGCATCGGCGTCGATGCCGTCGGCGCCCCGGTCGTCGGTGAAGACGAAGTCGACCTCTCCGCTTCGCAGCGCGAGATACGTCGTCTCTCCGGCCGGGAGAACCTTCGCGGTGATCGTATCCAGCTTCGGCGCGCCGCCCCAATATTCATCGTTGGCTTCGAATATCGCATACCGATCGGCCTTATGCTCGGCAAGCCGATAAGGGCCGGTGCCATGATAGCCGTCGACCCCATTCTTGGATTCCCCGTCGATCAGATCCCGTGGCGAGAGGAATACGTACGGCCTCGTCATCGATAGCTCCAGCAACGTCGGATAATAGGGTTCCGACAGGACTAGCGCAAGCGTATATTCGTCTATCGCGCGGACGTCGGCGATCTTCGCGGACAGCTTGATCCAAGCGTGCTTGGCCGCGTTGCTCTGCACGGCTTCGATGTTGCGCTTCGCCGCTTCCGCGTTGAACGGCTCGCCGTCGTGGAACGTAACGCCTTGCCGGAGACGGAACGTATAGACCTTGCCGTCCTCCGAGATGTCCCACGATTCCGCGAGCAGCGGCTGAATGCCCGCCTCCGTGTTCTCGACGAGAGATTCGAAGACCATGCCTTGCGCGGGCATCGATCCCGCGTACAGATGAGGATTAATGTCATTAATATCTTTGGCCGTCGCGTACGTCAGCCCCCGCGCGGCTTCCCCCGCCGGAACGTTATCGTCGTTGCAGGCCGTCAAGAGTACGGCCGCGATCATACCGGCGCCTAGCAGCTTGCTCCAATGCCGTTTCATACGAATCTCCCCTTATCCCCTTGTTCGTTAAATCATCGTTACATCATCGGTTCAAGCGCGTTCGGCAGTTCGTCCTTGAATCCGCCCCAGTCTTGCTGCATCTCGGCGTCGGTCAACAGGCAGTCGTCGAGCGAAGCGACGAGTCGCTCCCGGTCCATGCCGATGCCGATGTACACGACCTTGTTGATCCGATCCCCGTGATCCGGCGACCAGCTCTTGCGTAGCTCCGGATCCTCTTCCAAGTAGGACTCGCGCTCTTCCGGCGGCAGCGTCGCGACCCAGTAGCCGGCCGGCCCGAACTGTACGGAGGGTCCGGCTTGACTGATCCGCTGCCCGACGTCGTTGCGGCTGGCGACCCACATGATCCCTTTGGCGCGCACGATCTCCTCGGGCCAGTCTTCCATCCAGGCCATCAGCCGGCCGGGATGGAACGGAATCGCTCTTTCGTAGACGAACGAGGCGATGCCGTATTCCTCCGTCTCGGGCGTATGTACCGGCTTCTCCAGCTCCTTCAGCCAACCTGCGGAGCGGCTTGCCTCGTCGAAGTCGAACAACCCGGTATTCAAGATCTCGGCGGGATCAACTTGCCCGCCGACCGTCCTAAGCAGCTTCGCCCTCGGTTGCAGCTTGCGAAGCATCGCTTCCAACTGCAGCAACTCGTCTTCGGCGATCATGTCGCACTTGTTCAGCAGCAGCACGTCGCAAAATTCGATCTGATCGATCAGTAAGTCCACGACGTCTCTCGTATCGTCGTCTCCGATCGCTTGGGAACGCTCCAACAGCGATTCTCCCGAGGAGAAGTCGTGCCAGAACCGGTTAGCGTCGACGACCGTGACCATACAATCGAGGCGGCACAGCTTCGTCAGATCGATGCCGTGTTCCTCGTCGATATACGTGAACGTCTGGGCGACGGGAACCGGCTCCCCGACGCCGGTCGATTCAATCAGGATGTAATCGAACCGTCCGTCCCTCGCCAGCCTCTCAACTTCTCGCAGCAAGTCTTCCCGGAGCGTGCAGCAGATGCAGCCGTTGGACATCTCGACCAGTTTCTCCTCCGTTCTCGACAATCCGCCGCCTTCCTTGACGAGCGCGGCGTCGATATTGACCTCGCTCAAGTCGTTGACGATGACGGCGACCTTCAAGCCTTCGCGATTGTTCAGTACGTGATTCAGCACGGTCGTCTTTCCTGCGCCCAAGTAGCCGCTTAGCACGGTTACGGGAATTTTGTTCATGTCCGCTCCTCCTTTAAGTGTAATTATTACGATTATTACCGATTAAGAAACCGGATCTCTTGCCGGGATCCGGTTTCTTAATCGGAATGAATAAGTTGAGTTGCGTTTTAATCGTAATTATTACAATTACGAACGATATCAGATCGCCTTTCCCGCGTCAACCCTAAAATGCATTTTCACGGAATATCCACGTTAATGGCTCTTAGGAGTCATTAACGAGAGTACGCGATTGCGACTATACTCAATGCGGATAGTGACGTTGCAAGAGCGGAGGAAGATGACATTGAACGATATCGCGGCACCCGTAATCCCTTCTGAGGCGCATAAACCCCAGAGGACGCAGAACGTTAAACAAGCCGTATTCCAGGCGGTATGGAGATGGCACTTCTATGCCGGCATCATCTTCGCGCCGTTCCTGATTATCTTGGCGGTGAGCGGCTCGATGTACCTGTTCAAGCCTCAAATCGAAGGATACTTGTATAAGGATATGCTTACCGTTAGCGAAGCAGGCAAGCATGCCCTATCACCGGGCGCTGTGGTCGCGAAGACGGAGAATGAACATCCAGGAGCCGTAGTATCTTCGATTACGTTGATGCAAGACCCGATGGATACGTACAAGTTGTCCGTCACCCATTCGGATGGGCCGATGACGATGTATGCCGACCCGTTCACAGGCAATATCAAAGGCTCGTTGGAAAGCGACAAAACGTTTTCGGCGTTTTTCAAGAAGATGCATAGCGAGTTGGTCGTCGGCGGCACGTGGGCGAACCGTCTAGTCGAACTAGCCGCCTGCTGGGCGCTTATTCTCGTGATGACCGGACTTATTCTGTGGTGGCCGCGCAACAGAGCGGGAATCAAGGGCACGATCGTACCTCGGCTCGGCAAGCCGGGAAGTCGCACGTTCTGGCGCGATCTCCATGCCGTTCCCGCGTTCTGGCTGTCCATCTTGCTAGTCGTCATGATCTTATCGGGTTTGCCGTGGTCCGGCGTATTCGGAGAGCGGATCAGCAAGCTGGCGGATTCGACGAACACGAACGCGCCGCCGTTCGCCTACAGCTTCGGCGCCAAGCCGGCGTCGGTTACCGTAGCCAAGGATATCGCGGAAGACTTGCCGTGGGCCGCGGAGAATTTGCCCGTCCCCGCTTCGTCCGCAAGCGGCGGATACATTTCCCTCGGAGTAGACGACGCGGCGAAGATCGCAGATCGTCAGAACGTGCTGAAGCCGTATACGATTACGCTGCCGCGCGGCGAGGCAGGCGTGTACACCGTATCGACGGTCCACGACAAACCGGGCAACGACGCAACGCTTCATATCGACCAATTCAGCGGAGCGGTACTGACGGATGTCCGGTTCGCGGATTACGGCATTATGGCAAAGCTGATCTCATGGGGAATCGCCTTCCATGAAGGCAGACTGTTCGGCTTGGCTAATCAATTGCTCGGTCTAGCGGCGGCGCTTGGACTGATTCTGATGGCGATCAGCTCGTATGTGATGTGGCGCAAGCGCAAACCGCAAGGGCTAGGCGCCCCTTCAAGATCGAGCAACCGCCCGGTATCGGTTGCCGTTCTGATCCTGCTGCTGATCTGCGGAGCAATCATGCCGCTCGTCGGCATCTCCCTGATCGCGGTCGTCTTGCTGGATTGGCTCGTCATTCGAAGAATCAAGCCGCTTAGGCATTGGTTCTCTGCTTAGGAGGTACGGAATGAAGTTACGCAACCCAATCATTCGCAACGTAGTCGTTTTCTCTTTGACCGTCGCATTATTGACGGGCTGCACCATGAATACCGAAGGCACCGACGAGCACGGATTCGAACCTCATTTGACGGTCGATCTTCAAGTGCCGGCTCCTGCTGCAGCGGACGACGAAGTGTCCTTGTCCGTCGAGGTGAAGAAGAGCGGTCAACCGGTATCCAAGGCCGAACAAGCGGAGTTTGTCGTATGGCCGAACAACGAACCGGACCAAGCGATATCGGTTGTCGCAAGCGAGAGATCGCCGGGCGTCTATTCGGCTCACTACTCGTTCGGCGCGGAAGGATTGTATATCGTGCAAAGCCGCATCTCCGCCGGAGGCCTGGCGGTTATGCCCGCCAAACGAATCGCCATCGGTGATGACGCGGTGACGAAGTTGGCGATTCTCGAAGAAGGCGATTCATCAGAATCTCCATCCGGAACTCACCATTAGCGTTGATAGGATCGATCATGCTTCCCATCACGGAAGGAGTAGGATTCAAGGTGAACAAATTCTCGGATGCCGCGGGCAACTGGTTGTTCTATGCATGGGCCGTCTCCGTCGTCGCGACGCTCGGTAGTTTGTATCTGAGCGAAATCGTTCATTTCGTGCCCTGCAGCTTGTGCTGGTTCCAGCGAATTTGCATGTATCCTCTCGTATGGCTGCTCGGCGTCGCTTCCGCCAAGCGGAACGGAGGCATCGCGATCTACGCGCTTCCTCTTGTCGGCATCGGAGCGGCGGTATCCGGCTATCACATCTATATCCAAGAGATGCCTAGCCAAGCCGTCGGCGTCGCTTGCGGTCCGACGTCCTGCGTTACGGACGTATTGAACGCGTTCGGATTCTTGACCGTGCCGATGCTGGCGTTGACCGCATTCGCGTTCATCGGGTTCTGCCTCGTCATGGCGCGTCGCGCAACCCGCGCGACCGTCTCCGAGGATCGCCCAACCAAAGGAGGTTTAGAATGAAACGATTGATGGTCGCCATGATTGTATCGGCATCCGTATTCGTCGTCTATTTGCTCACGGAGCTTCCGCCTAGGGAAGAAGCGGCTCCCGCCGAAAGTTTCGTCGTCCCGAAGGTTACCGTTAATGAGGAACTCGTCACTGCCCTGTATAAGAATAATTGCTTATCCTGTCACGGCGGCGAGCTGCGAGGCGGGTTCGGACCTTCGTTAACGAAGGTAGGAGCCGAGATGAGCCTAGAGAAGATCTACGCCAAGATCGCGAACGGCGGCGGAGGCATGCCGAAGTTTGAAAGCAAGCTGACGGAGGACGAGCTCGCCCAGCTCGCGAACTGGCTGGCGAACCATAATTGACGGCTACCCGCCGCTGGCGTCTCGAACGAGATGCCGCGGCGGGTCTACTTATGTCGAGACAATTTGTTCTCGATCGCGAATCTGGCTAATTGGACGCGGTTATCGAGCCGGAGCTTATACAGGATGTTCTTCATATGATTCTTGACCGTATGCCCGGAGATGAACAGCCGATCGGCGATTTCGCGATTGGATGCGCCTTGGGCAACCCAGCTCAAGATCTCCTTTTCCCTTGCCGTCAATGGCGTCGGCAACGGTTCGGATTGAGGTTGCAGCGTAATCTCCCTCAGCAATCGGTAGGCGAAATCCCGCGATAGCGGCATATCGTCGGATAAGACTCCCTTCAAATAATCGATCCAAACCGAAGGGGTCAGATTCTTGATCAGATAACCGGAAGCCCCCTTCTTCAAGGCGTCCAGCAAGTGCAAGCCATCGTCCGATACCGTCACGATGACGATCTTGGTCGCGGGCAGCTTGTCCTTGATCGCCTTGGACGCTTCCAGTCCGTTCATTCCCTTCATGTGGATATCCATGAGTATCAGATCGGGCAAGAGCTCCTCTGCCAACCGAAGCGCCTCTTCCCCGCTGTTGCCTTCTCCTACGATCTCGAACGACGAATCCTGTTGGACGATGCATCTCATCGCTTCTCTCGCATGGGCATGATCATCGACGATCAATACCCGATAGGGATGCGTCATGCGGTCACCCTCCTTCGCTATTCCATTCATCATACTTGAATCCGCGGAGATGAGTATGACTCGGAAGAGCTATAGCTAACATTTTATGGATAAAAACGCACTAGGAAAGATAAGAATGCGGCGTATTCTTGGCGTGCGGCGAAAGTTAAAATGAGTCTGCACAGCCGATCCCAGTCAATTAAGGAGGGAGTTAGCATACGATCGTTCCGCCGGGAGGCGAATTCGAGCAACGGTACTGAGCGCTCGCGTTGTGCGACGATTCCAATCGATGAGAAGGATGTGGATAATGTGCGCTCAAGGATGTTGAAGTTCATGCTGGCAGCGGCGGTCGCGCTTCTGCTCGTACCCGTCATGACCGCCCAAGCGGCGACGAATCTGACGACTAGCGGCATCACGAACAACTCGGTGACTCTGAATTGGACGCTGCAATCGGGAGAGAGCACGGTACAGATCAACAAGAACGGCGTCTATCAGGCGACGATCGCAGGCAGCACCTACGTCGCGACCGGACTTAGCACGTGCACGAGCTACACGTTCGACGTCATCGGCTCGGGCTCGTTCGGCAGCCAGTCGAAGACGGTGACGACGGCCGGATGCCCGACCGCCCCTGTCATCTCCTACTCCGCGACCTGGTCGCAGATTAATCTCAGTTGGACGGCAAGCAATGCGGTAAGCTACACCATTCTGAGGAACGACAATTTCGTCAATACCGTGACCGGCACTTCGACGACGATTACGACGAACCCGAGCTTGGCGGAGAAGGTTACGATCGTCGCCAAGAACAGCACGGGTCAGACGGCAAGCTCGACCGTATGGGTCAGCACGCCGCAGTATACGGGATCGGTTAGCGGTACCGCTTACGGACAAGTGAAGCTGAACGCGTTCCTGCGCAACTCGGATTCTCTGTACAGTCAATCGATCTACATTCACTTGTATCGGAACGGCACGTACGTGAGCGAGACGGTCGTGACGCTGAACCCCGGTCAAATGCTGACGGGAACCTATACGCTAGCGACGGGGCAACCGTACGATACCTACACCGCCCAGATCCACAGTCCGAAGGTCGCCGCCTATAGCCTATCGTTAACCGGGCAATACTAGACGTTCTTCTTTTATTGGTATACGGCAAAAAGCGAAGCAGCCGGAAACGCTGCTTCGCTTTTTATTGGGGCGTCCGCCAGTTACGGCCGCGTATGGAGTTCATTTCACCGTCGACAGCAGGACGAAGATCGCGCCGGCGAACGCCGGGGCTTCCTCCCCTTTGGGGTTATGCAGGCGGAATAAGTAACTTGCGCCGTCCTCCGCCTTCCACACGATCGCGTCGCGGATTCCTTTTTCTCCCGAGGACTGCAGGTACAATTCGGCGAATCCCAACGGATGCTCGACAAGCTCGCCGCTGTAGTCGGAGACGGCGCCGAACGCATTCAACTCCTTCTCGGTTTCCTCTCGTACCTTCGCGATATCGTAGCCGTCCTGAAGCCGCTCGATGTCGACGTAGTATTCGGGATCGGCCGTTAACGCCAACCGGCCGGAAGATGAATCGAACGTAAATCCATCGACGGTATACAGCGAGAACCCTTCGCCTTGCTTCAGGGCGGCCGTCTTCGATTGATAGCCGTCCGCCGTGCGGACCTCGAGCGCCCCCTGTTCCGGACGCTCGGAAGCGGCGGGTTCGGAAGACGAAGATTCGGTCGGTTCCGCGCTCTGCGTTGCGACGGTTCCGCCGCCGGCGCCGGCGCTCGGCGATGACGCCGCGTCCGGGGAATTCGACCCGGCGCAAGCCGTCGCCGTCAGCGCCAGCGCGAGAAGAGCTACGGTCAGATAGCCGGAAGATGATCGTTTCATGAAGTTCCCTCCTTCAATATGGCAGCGAAGATGTCTTCGCTGCTCTCTATATCTATTCGACGTTGCGACTTCCCGAAAGGTTTCCGCCGCTATGCGAATAGGACGAATTCAAGACGGCATACACATCACACGACGCCGGTAAGAGGAGGTGGAATGGCGTATGCCCGCATGGTCCAAGCGACTTCTGTTCCCCTGCTCGCTCGCGATTGTCATCGCGGTCATGATCTGGCAATACAAGGCATCCGACGCGAACGCCTATCCCGTAGAATCCGCGTACCGCGACGATGCGATCGAGATTCGAGTAAGGACGGAAGACGCGCCGGCACGCCTGATGCAAGAGGCGACGTTCCTTATCCAAGTGAACGATTCAAGCGGCGCGCCGGTTAACGACGCGGATATCCATGTTACTATCCGGATGCCTAGCATGTTCTGCGGAGAGTTCCGGGCGAAGGTGGCGTTCAAGGGAGACGGCGCTTATGAAGCGAAGGCGGTCCCCGTGATGAGCGGACGCTGGGAAGCCGAGACGATCGTGACGACCGGCGATTCGTCCTATACGGTCATGCATCGGTTCGCCGCGGAGGAGTGACCTCAAGGCCTCACCAGAGCCAGGGATGGACCGACGGCACCCAACCGTTGGCGCTTAACCCCTTCAAGATCGTTAATACGCCCATGAGGACGGCAAGATCGCTTCCGAGTCTCCTTAATCGGTTCCTCCACGCTTTGTTCATCCCGTACGCCGTTAACGACACGGCCAGGAGGACGGGAATCGTCGACAACCCGAACGCGAACAGCGTAACGAAGCCTTCCAACCAAGAGCCGGTAGCCGCCGCGCGTATCTGCATCGCATAAGTCAGCCCGCAAGGCAACAAGCCAAGCATGAGCCCGGTCAAGAACATCGCGATCGTTTCGTACCTAGGTTTAATGCCGTTAATTATTGTGGAAAGCTTATTACGTCCCGGAAGGCGAAGCGAGCGGATCGGCAGCTCGTATCGGCGAATCGCCCATAATAGAATCAGGCAGCCGCCGACGATGCTCGCGATTCCTTGCAGGCCGGCGAGTCTGCCGGCGCCGTTCAGGAACGATCCAATCGTTCCCATGACTGCGCCCGTCATGCCATACGTGACGATGCGGCCGCAATGATAGGCCAACAGCGCATAGACGGCGCTGCGCCTTGCCTCGAGCGCGATGGACGCCCCGATTCCCCCGCACATGATGACGCAATGCGGTGCGCCGGTCAACCCCGCCAATACGGACAACCATATCGTTTCTCCAGTCATCCCCTCCCGCTCTCCTCCTGCCTTGGGAGCTTCAGCCCCCGCAATCGAAGCGCGTTGGCGACGACCAGCAAGGAACTGCCGGCCATGGCGATGCAGGACGCGCGCGGATCGAGCTGACCCGCGATCGCCAGCGGAATCATAACGACGTTATAGAC
Organism: Cohnella sp. GCM10027633; assembly: GCF_042675445.1. NCBI lineage: Bacteria > Bacillati > Bacillota > Bacilli > Caryophanales > Paenibacillaceae > Cohnella > Cohnella sp. GCM10027633. Next base: position 101,513 of record NZ_JBHTGV010000001.1, read on the forward strand.
GCACGCGAGGATCAGATTCTGCTTAATATTCCGAAGCGTTCGACGGGCGATCTCGCAAGCGTCCCCGATGGCCGACAGTCTGCCGCCGACGAGGACGACGTCGCCCGCTTGCAGCGCCGCGTCGTTGCCGCCCGCCATGACGATGCCGACATTCGACGCGGCCATCGCCGCCGCGTCGTTCGCGCCGTCGCCGACCATCGCGACGATATTCCCCTCGCCCTGATACGCCAGCACGGCGTCCATCTTGCGTTCGGGCAACATTCGAGACTGAACGTGCGCGATGCCGACTTCCTCGGCGATCCGCTTGGCCGCGTCTTCCCTGTCTCCCGTGGACATGACGATCCGGGCGAAGCGGGACAGCTCACCGATCGTCGGCACGGCGTCTTCGCGGACGGTATCGCGGAACGATAACAGACCTTCCCGCTTGCCGTCGATCGCGACGTGCAGGACGGAGTCCGCGTTCGCGCCGCTACTCTCGTATCCGGCCGTTCCCGAAACGCCGTTCTTGTTCAACCAGTCCATGGTACCAACGACGATCACATGACGATCGACGATGCCGGACACCCCTTCGCCCGGCGCCTCCCTCGTATCGGTCGCCGAAGACAGGAGCAATCTCTTGGCGTTCGCTTCCCGCACGACCGCAAGAGCCAGCGGATGCTCGACGTTCCGTTCCAAAGAGGCGACGAGTCGTAGAAGCTGCATGGCCGGCAGGCGTTGCGAGCGGATCTCTGTCAAGGAAGGCTTCCCCTTCGTCAACGTTCCGGTCTTATCGAAGATGAACACGTCGACCCGGCTCATCGTCTCCAGCGCGCTCCCTTCTTTGAACGCGATGCCTCTGCGGGCCGCATGGCTCGAGCCGATCAGCACGGAGATCGGCGTCGCCAATCCGAGCGCGCAAGGACAAGCGACGAGCAACACCGCCATGGCGTGCCCGATCGCCGTTGCCGCGGATGACGCGGCATACCACCAAGCGAACGTCGAGACCGCGAGCAGTATCATAATCGGTACGAACCATGCGACCACCCGGTCGGCTTGCCTCTGAATCTTCGGTTTCTTGGCTTGGGCTTGCTCGACCATGGCGATCATTCGCGCCAATCTCGTATCCAATCCTCCGGATAAGGCTCGAATCGTCATCGACCCGGCGGATAGCCGCGTTCCGGCGTACACCCGGTCTCCCGGTCGTCTCGCCAGCACGGTAGATTCGCCCGTCAGCAGCGATTCGTCTACTTCTCCCGCCCCCTCCTCCACGCTGCCGTCTATAGGAATCCGGTCTCCTCCTTGTACGGTGACGCGGTCTCCGGGACGTACGAGGGAGATCGGAATGGGCTCCGACAGGCGCCCCTGACGAATGACGCGAGCGGTATTCGAGTGCAGGTCGTTTAACGCCGTTAAGCTTCTGAAGGCGTTGCCCTTCGCGATCGACTCCAACCACTTGCCTAACGTAATCGTAGTCACGACCATCGCGATGGCATCGAAGTGCAAGCGCATCGAATGATGCATCGATCCGTGAAGCTGGGGCGCCGCGATGAGTTGGTATAAGCTGTAGACGTACGCTGACATCATGCCTAAGGCAACCAAGGCATCCATGTTGGGGTGCCGGATCGAGCGGATCGCGCCGACGAGGAAGGGATATCCGCAATAGAAGCATAGCATCGTGCCGACGATGGCTTGATAGATCGGATGGAAGACGAAGCTCGGCGCCGCTTCCCCGAGAGGGCCTATCAGATGGGCAAGCATGGCGAAGAGTAGAGGCGACGACAACGCGGCCGAGACGATGAACCGGTCGCGCCACCCCCTCGCTTCCGCCGCGAACGGATTCTCGTCTCCCTGCGTTTTGGCGGCCGCGTCGTAACCTAAGCTTCGAATCTTGCCGATGACCGGGGCAATGTCGGCATCGCGCTCTCGCAAGATTACGATAGCCGACGAAGTGGCTAAGCTGACGGCGGCGTCCCGCACGGCGTCGAGCCGAAGAAGCGTCTTCTCGATGCGGGACGAGCAGGCCGAACAGGTCATTCCCGTTATACGCAGATGGATCTCGCTCATACGAACCTCCGTGGGATCGACCGGCTCGAACGTTCCGGATGCGATCTGGGCATGTACTCTTAGGTTATGTACGAACGAGCGCGACGAGAATAGCCCGATAGGGCCGGTTGTCATTCACTAAGACTTGTTTCTCGATGGAGACGCGTACCGGCGATAACGACAACGCGCAGCCCGATGGGCTGCGCGTCTGCATTCAAAACCGATGATCATCGACTCGAACTAGAACTTCGGCAGAATGTATACCGCGATGAAATACAGCACTCCGAATGTAATGATCACATAGGCGGCGTATTTGATGAACGTCGATGCCACGCGGCTCGGGTCGTGCCTCTTCTCGATATGGCGTTCTTCGTAATTGTGCTGTTGAACGGACATTCGAATCACCTTCCTCGAATAGGTTTGAACTTCTCCCTATCCATTCACTACCCCGGGCGGCGGCGGATCAAACAATCACAAGCTCTCGAACAGCATCCAGATGCCCATGAGCCCCAGCACGGCGCCCGACGCTTTCTCGGCCCATTCTCCAAGGTAGCGTTTGATGCCGGCGCCGAACTTGACGCCGATCAGGGCGAACGCGAACGCTTGGACGGCCAGCAGCACGACCGTGAGAACGATCGGCAATCGCATCATCCCCGCCGAGAGACCGACCGCGAGCTCGTCCAAGCTGATGCCGATCGCCACGGCGAATAACGGCCAGCCGGACAACGGGCGCTTGAACGCCTTATCGTCGTCATCGTCATCGTCGAAGAACAGGAAATAGATTGCCACTCCGATCAACAACAGGGCGCCGATGACGGATATCGCGCCTTGGAAATATTGTCCGATGGCCCCGCCGATGACGACGCCGGCAATCGGCATGAGCGCTTCGGCCGCGGCGAACGTAAGCGCGATTCTGAGCCCGTCCTTCGACGATCTGCGGAGTCCCAACGAAGCGGAGACGAGCAAAGAATCGAAACCGAGCGATATGGCGATCAGACAGGCAATTAACGTATCCATGGACGAGCTCCTTCGACGACGTTCTTTTCCCTACTATACGATACGTTATTTCCGCGGTACAAGCCGGGTATAGGATATCCGCGCTCGTGAGAACCTAAGCCGAAGAGGTACAGACCATCCTTCAAAGGCAGGTAATCGAATGAAAAGAAAACTCTTCTGCGGATTAGCGCTTGCCGTCTTCTCCCTGCTGCTCGCGATTCCGGCGTATGCCTATACGGGGACGGCGGACGGAGGCAACGGCGGGCTCGGCAACGGCATGGGTAACGGTACGCATGATTCAAGGCTGCACGTCCAATCGACCGACGGATCGGCAAGAACGAATCAGATGCCCCATCACCGCGTCAGCGTATACGGAACGGATACGGGCACGCAGTTCTTGAACGTGAACCCGAACGTTCCCGGATTATCGGCGCGCAATCCGGTTCTTCGTCCGCAATCGAACGCGAACGGCGGTTATCGCGCGTTGGCGACGAACGATTCCAACGACATGAACTGGAGCTGGCTCGGGTTGCTCGGGTTGCTGGGGCTCTTCGGCATTCGAAGCCGGAACCCGCAACGCGACTAGCCGGCGAAGCCCATGAATAACGATGCAGGTCGCAATCCGAACGGCGGATGCGACCTGGCATCGTTATTTGTGCTTCTTGGACATTCCGATCCCGTCATACAATGAACCAGGTTACGCGTCGCGATTCGAGGATGGGAGGTGTGGCCATGTGGGTTAAACCGGCTTTCAAGATCGTCGAGATTTGCGCCGAAGTGACGGCCTATGCTTATCGCAAATGACCGCGCATGCCGGAGCAATCCGGCATCTCTTGTCTATGAAGGGGAGTAGCCATGATCGTGAAGCTGTTAGGCTCCGCCGCGGGAGGCGGATATCCGCAATGGAATTGCGCTTGTCCCCTCTGCCGGCGCGCGAGAACCGGAGACCCGTCCGCGCGCTCGCGGAGGAACGATTCGCTGGCCGTAAGCCCGGACGGCGTCCGCTGGGCGCTGCTTAACGCGAGTCCGGACGTCTGTCTTCAGACCGAAGAGAACGCCTGCCTACACCCGGGTGCTTCCCTCCGCGGCTCCCCCATTGAAGCCGTCCTGCTTACCGACGCGGAATTGGACCATACGATCGGACTGCTCCAGCTTCGGCAAGGCTCGGCGCTCGACGTCTACGCGACGTCGTCCGTTCTCGGGGCGCTGACGAACGACTTTCCCGTTCGTAAGATCGTCGAACCGTTCGCGAGCTTCCGATGGCACGAGACGACGCTCGAGGAATCTTTTCCACTATTTGGGGGACAATTGTCGGTATGTCCGTTCGACTTGGGCGATAAGCCCCCTCGGTACGTCGGGGCGAGATCGCCGCGGGATCCGGGACGTCAGCGCGAGCCTTGGAGCGTCGGCTATCGCATCACGGACCTGCGGACGGGCGGAATCGCCGTCTACGCGCCGGGAGTCGAGACATGGTCTCGGACGTTGGAGCGACGGCTGGAAGGCGCCGACTGCGTCTTCCTGGACGGAACGTTCTGGGCGGGCGACGAGCTGAGAGAGCTTGGCGTATCGGAGCTTCTCGCTTCCGATATGGGCCATCTTCCCGTAGCCGGCACCGGCGGCAGCGCAGAGTTGTTCGCGCGTTCCCCGGCTCGCCGCAAAGTGTACGTTCATATCAACAACACGAATCCGATGCTGCTCGAAGATTCGCCGGAAAGGCGGAAGTTGACCGACATGGGCATCGAGATCGGGTTCGACGGGATGGAGATGGAAGTCTAGATGACGGAATCGTATTTGCTCTCGAACGAACAATTCACGTCGCGCTTGCGCCAAGTCGGCGAAGAGCGTTATCACGACAAGCATCCGTATCATATCGCGATGCACGAAGGCAGGCTCTCCCCCGTTCAACTGCGGGCATGGATCGCCAACCGGTTCTATTATCAGAAGAATATTCCGGTGAAGGACGCCTTGATCTTGTCCAAGCTGCCATCCCGCGAAGACCGCAGGGAATGGATTCAGCGGATCATCGACCATGACGGCCGCGACGGCAACGACGGCGGCATCGAAGCATGGATTCGGCTGGGCGAAGCGGCGGACATTCCGAGAGACGAGATGCTGGACGAACGCCACGTGCTTCCGGCCGTTCGGTTCGCCGTAGACGCCTACGTGAACTTCTGCCGGCTGGAGCCTTGGCCGATCGCCGTCGCCTCCTCCTTGACGGAACTGTTCGCGCCTACTCTCGTCTCCAAACGAATCGGCGTGTTCCTGCAGCTGTATCCATGGATTCGGCCGGAAGGCCTCGCCTACTTCCAATCCCGGTTGACCCAAGCGCCGCGCGATGCGGATCACGGCTTAAGCATCGTCTTGCGCGAATGCCGGGATCGCGGGGATCAGGAACAAGCGATCGGCGCCTTGCGGTTCAAGTGCGACGTCCTCTGGTCGCTGCTGGACGCGCTCAGCTTGGCCTTCCCCGGCGGGGACAACGACCGATGAGCGCCATGGCACTGTCGGATCGGCCGAGGCTGCGCGGTCCGGGCCGGATGAAGTACGACAGAGCCCGGCAGACGGAGCTGTTGCTGCTGCCGGAGCGGGTCGTCGAGCTTAACGACGCCGCGGGAGCGATTCTGCGGCTATGCGACGGGCAGCGAACGATCTCGCGAATGATCGAGGAACTCGAAGCCAAGTTCGATCAGACCGGCTTAGGCGACGATATCGTCGCGTTCCTCGCTTCCGCCGCGGAAAGGGGCTGGTTGGAGCTATGCAGCTAGACTTGCCGTACGCGCTGACCGCGGAAATCACGCATCGTTGTCCCCTTCACTGCCCCTACTGTTCGAATCCGATCGAGCTTCATCGTAGAGAGAACGAGCTATCGACGAACGAATGGCTAAGCGTGCTGGAACAAGCCGGCGAGCTCGGGGTCGCGCAGGTGCATTTCACGGGCGGGGAACCGTTGCTGCGCCCGGATCTGGAACGGCTCGTCCGCGGCGCCAGAGAAGCCGAATTGTACGCGAATCTCATCACGAGCGGCATCGGATTGACGGAAGAACGCCTCCGGCAGCTCATAGAGGCAGGAATCGACAGCATTCAGATGAGCGTACAGGCTTCTTCCGCGGAGTTGGCCGATTCGATCGCCGGGTTCCGCGCGCATGAACGGAAGCGTCAAGCCGCGCGGCTCATCCGCGCGAGCGGCATCCCGCTGCATATGAACGTCGTCCTTCACCGCGCCAATCTTCACCAGATCGAAGAGATTATCGAACTTTGCTCGGAATGGGGAGCGCAGCGGCTGGAGCTGGCCAATGCGCAATATTACGGCTGGGCGCTGCGCAACGTCGAGCGCTTGCTTCCTCGCAAGGAACAGCTTCAAGAAGCCGAAGCCGCCTTCGCTCGGGCGAGAGAGCGCTTCGGCGATCGACTCGAACTCTTATGGATCTTACCTGATTATTACGAAGAATATCCGAAGCCCTGCATGGGCGGCTGGGGCAAGCTGTCTCTCACGGTGGCGCCGGACGGACGCGTATTGCCATGCACGGCTTCATCGGAAATCCGGAGCTTGACTTTCGAGAACGCGAAGGAACGCGATCTGGCCTGGATCTGGCATCATTCCCCTTCATTCAACGCTTATCGCGGCTACGATTGGATGCCGGAACCGTGCAGAGGCTGCGAGCGCCGCGAGCTGGATTACGGCGGGTGCCGCTGTCAGGCTTATCTATTGACCGGCGACGCGCGGGCGACGGACCCCGTCTGCAATAGGTCTCCCCATCGCGGCGCGATTACGGATCGGATCGCCTCGGCCATGCACGACGAAGTTCGCTTGCCGGGCTATTCCTATCGAGGCAGGTGATCGGCGGGTGAACATCTTCGATGCCCATTGCGACGTACTCAGCAAGCTGCTGGACAACCCGGAGCTGGATTTCGCCCATGCCCGGGACGGTCTGGACGTTACGCTCGACAGAATGCTGGCATCCGGCGTCAAAGCGCAGAATTTCGCCGTCTACTTGCCGGAACGATGGTCCGGCGAGTTCAAGCAAGCGCTGGCAAGCGTGGATTTGTTCTATGAACGCATTCTCTCGCTTCCGCGCATGAGGTTTATCCGCACGAAGGACGATCTGCGACTCCTCCCGAACGAAGAGCGGATCGGAGCGTTGCTGTCGCTGGAAGGAGTCGACTCGCTTCACGGGAACTTGGCTTATCTTCGCATCCTCTACCGCCTCGGCGTAAGGACCGTCGGCATCACCTGGAACCGCGCCAACTGGGCGGCGGACGGCGTCTTGGAGGCGAGGAACGGCGGATTCACCGCGGCGGGCAAGGACTTGATTCGGGAATGCAACCGGCTGGGCATGATCATGGACGTCTCCCACCTGTCCGAGAGAGGCTTCTGGGAACTCGTCGAAGCGTCCGTCAAGCCGGTCATCGCTTCCCACTCCAACGCCAAGACGGTCAGCCCCCGCTTACGGAATCTGTCGGACGCTCAGATAGAAGCGCTCATTCGAACCGGGGGCGTCATCGGAATCACGTTCGTTCCCCCGTTCGTAAGCGAAGAAGAACCCGTTCCCATGGATCGGATTCTTCGTCACGTCGATCATATTTGCTCGTTAGGCGGCAAGCGCCATATCGGATTCGGTTCCGACTTCGACGGGATCCGGGAATGGATCGTCGGACTGGAGCATGCCGGCCATTACGACCGCTTGATCAATCTGCTGCTGAAGCATTACAGGGAGGAAGACGTCGCGCTCTTCGCTTACGGCAACTGGAATAGCTTCTATATGGAACATTTGCCGGACGAGTAAGCGTTCGCTCAAGGCGTCGCGACCCGAACTCTAGGATCGCGATCGCCCGGTTGCGCGAAGTCGAAGGGCAGCTCGTCCCCCGCCTTCAAGATCTTGTCTTGCGGGACGAACTTCGTCAGCCGGGTCTCGAAGAAGTTCGGATGCTTGTCCCATGCGTCCTTCGGCATCGTTAGCACGAACCGGCCCTGCCGGTCGGGTATCGTCACGGCGTAAGGCGTACCGGGCGGGACGTCAAGCCCGGCGATCAAGCCGGCATACGTCGCCCCCTTAGAGGTCGTGCTGACCAGACTGGCGGGATTATCGTCGATCACCGATCCTGTTCTCGGCAGCCGGATCCGAATGTCCACGCTCGTATTCCGGGGAAGGATGAACGCTTTGCCGTCCGGCAGCTCGTATCGGCGCGAGCCGACGATGACGGTTAAGTTCGTCTCCTCTTCCTCCGGCCAATAATACATCTCGTAGATCCCGTTCCGATCGGTCGGGGTCGACTTGGCGAAGCCTTCGCCGCTATCCCGGTCGATCCATACGATCGCGTCCTTCACGGGTTTGCCGTCGGCATCCGCGACTTGCCCCGAGATGCGGTACTTGTCGACTTGGAAGAAGGATATTCTGTCCCCCGTCCCGATCATGAACCGAGCATGCACCTTAACTTGGCTCGCGTCCTTATCGGAAGGCTCTACCCGGGTCACTTCGATCGGATGATAGATGCTGATCGCGGAAGCGGCGGACCGAATCCGATCGGCCTCTTCTCTCCCGATCGGCTTGCCGTCGATGGTCGCCTCCGCGACCGACATGACGTTAACGTGCTTATTGGCGAGTATGCTGCGGTCGACGTCCAGCTCGAACGAACCGTCCTCGCGGGTGCGGATCGTCCTCCCTTGGGCTTCGGCTCGCAGGACGGCATTCGCGACAGGCCGGCCGTCGAGCGTCAGCTTGCCCTTCACGGCCGCGAGATGAGCGCCGTCGCTCTTCCATGTCTTGACGACGAACGAAGTCCGTTCCAGCTCGATGTGGCCGCGAGGGACTTCGGCTTCGGCGTTCGCTTCAGTACTGTAGGCAATCCATAGCGTCGTTACTGCGACTAAGAGCGCGATTAGGCGCGATTTGGTTATCGTGATCACGTAAGCGGTCTCCTTTACGATAAGACGGTCAAGACAAGACGCATGCGCGTCCTGCCTTGACCGCCGGGGTCGAATGATAAGCTATTTCGCGGCATGTCCACCGCCCGACTCCGCCGTGCCCGCCGGACCTTGCGCCGTGTTGCCGCCAAGTCCGAACACGTGCACCTTCGGCTTCGTGCCGCCGGTGGTGAAAACGATATACTCCTTGCCGTCGACCGTGAAGATCGATGGCGCCGCCTGCACGTTATCCCCGGACGTCTGGAACGTCCAGATCACCTTGCCCGCCTTGATATCGAGCGCATTGATCTTGCCGTCCAGCTCGCCGTAGAACGCCAGTCCCGAATCCGTGCTCGTCAAGCCGCCGCGCTGCGCGTCCGTCGTCTTGATCTGATAGGCTTGCTTGCCGGTGTCCACGTTGATCGCGGTAACCGTACCGTATCCAACGACGTCCGGCACCGCTTCGTATATCGTGCCGAATGCCGCCGCGCCAGGGAAGTCCGGCGTGCCCGCCTCCGCCTCGGTCTTCGCCGACTTGAAGAGAGAAGGATTCTCGATGCCGGGAATCAAGACGTAATTCGTCGCCGGATCGTACGACTCGGGCGCATAGTTCTCCCCGCCGAGCACGCCGGGATAGCTGACGGTGCCCTCGGGCGTCGGCTCCTTCTTATCGATCTTGGCGAACGGAATGCCGTCCCAGACGACGTCCCCCGTAGCCGCGTCCCAGGCGAACCATAAGCCGGATTTCCCGCCTTGGACGACAAGCTTCTTCTTCTGCCCCTTCGCCGTGGCGTTAATGATCATCGGGGAAGCTCCCGCGTCGTAGTCCCACATATCGTGGCTGACTTCTTGCTTCGACCAGACAAGCTTCCCGGTCATCGCGTTGACGGCCACGACCGAGTCGGTGTGCGGGTTGTCTCCCGGACGATTCGCGCCGTAGAAGTCCGGAGCCGGATTGCCCGTCGCGAAGTACATGATGTCGGTCTCTTCGTCGATCGCGACGGGATCCCACACCGCCCCGCCCCCTTGGAACTTGCTGTTCGCCAGCCAATCCTGGCCTTTGGGCGGCACGGTCCAGAACGGAGAATCCCAAGCCGGCGTCAGATCGCTCGCCTTGAACGCGGCCACGAAGCCTCGAACGCCGTTGTCGCTGCCGCTGCTGCCGATATAGACGTTGCCCTTGTAATATTGGGGAGCGTTCGTCTCGTAGTACCCGTTCTCTAGCGTTACTCCTTCGAGCGAATCGCCGAGCTTGACCATCTTCACGAGCTCGCCGGTTTTCTGATCCAAGGCGATAAGCGAGTTGTCGACCGCCAGCATGAACACTTTGCCTTCGCCTACCGCCACGCCGCGGTTGGCGATAATGCCCGCCTTGGAGAAGCTGGCCGCTTGCTCGGCCGACGGCTTCCAATGCCAGATCGTTTTTCCGGTCACCGCGTCTAACGCGAACACTTGATTTCCCGACGTCGTAATGTAGATGACCCCGTCGATGACGACCGGGTACGACTGGTTGCCGTTCTTGACGTCCGCGTCGAGCGTCTTCAGGTCCGCGGACCAGATGACGCCGAGGTCTTTGACGTTATCGGCCGTAATCTCCTTGAACGGGACGTGCCGGTTGTTATCCAGCTTATACCCGTACGAACCCCAATTCTCGAAGCTTGTTCCGGTCGCGCCGGTTGCGGATGGCGGAGCCGTCGTCTGTCCTTGCGTCTGGGAGGGCGAAGCGGTGTTGCCGGCGTTGTCGTCGTTGTCGTTGCCGGAACAAGCGCTTAGCACCAACAACAGAGCAAGCGCCGTTCCGATGATCGGTTGCGTTTTTTTCACGGTGGATAACCTCCAAGATGGGTGAATGTGCGGCTTCGCGGTACATGGGAAGATCCCGCTGGTTACAATCTTCGTCGGTGATGGTATTTCCTAATTCGCGTAAATTATGTAAAAGCGCGCCGATGACCCTCCCCCCTCCTCGCGCGAACGACAAAAAGACCCTCCCGCCTCCCGGTAAAGGAAGCGAAAGGGCCGTCGCGCTTGCCGCTGCTTCTACGATCGCAATTCGAGGTTGGCCGCCTTGTTGGCATCGATGGCGCCGGCCGTCTCCGCGCGATCTTGTTTGTCGTAGAACTTCCCGAGCTTCCAGCCGATCGCGATATTCACGACCGCCATCGCCGAGAACAAGACGACGTCTCCCCACGGCTCCGGAAGGAATAAATCCGCCAGAAGCCAACCGCCGGTCATCGAAGCGCCCATTACCGCGCCTTTCACGGACGATTTCAAGCTTAGTCCAGCCATTCGAACACCCTCCTGTATATAGGCTTCGCGCGTTTCCCTCCCCTGATTGTATGTCGCGGACAAGCGCGATTAGACCGCGAAATCGACCTGCGCGGCGACATGCGAAATAGGCTGCCGCATAGGACTAAGTCCCGTGCGCAACGGCCATAATAGCAAGGAATAACTCTAGGAGGAATCGATGCTTCATGAAACGACAATCCGTCAAGTTAGGGATCGTGCTCGCGCTATTCGCCCTATTCGCGCTCAGCGGTTGCGGCAATTCGAATGACAATAACGCGAATTCGCCGTCGGCGCCGGCTTCGTCCCCGGGCGCGGGGGGCGGCGGAGAGACGCAGGAAATCACGTTGAACGCGGTCAACTGGGAGTTCAGCGTGCCCGAGATCAAAGCCAAAGTCGGAGATACGCTCAAGCTGACCTTGAACAACGAAAAAGGGGCTCACGGCGTGCAGATCGACGATCTGAACGTGAAGATCAAGAACGGCGAAACCGCGACGATCAAGTTGGACAAAGCCGGAACCTACGATTTTTATTGCAACATCCAGTGCGGACAAGGCCATGACAACATGGTGGGACAGATAATCGTCCAATAGCGGATTAAGGTTAAGGTAACGAAAAGCGGAATCCCGTGGGATTCCGCTTTTTCATGCATTACCGTTCGCAGATTATCGTTACTTCTCCCACAGCTCGATCAGTCGGCCGTCCGGGTCTTGAATCCATAAGAATTTTCCGAATTCGTTAACCTCCATACTCTTCGCGAGAGGCACGCCGATCGTTTCAAGATGGTTCATCGTCTCGTTCAGGTCATGGACTTGAAAATTGAGCATCGCTTGTTGTCCCGTCGGAAAGTAACCGTCATCGGCGGCGAAGAACGATAATATCGTCTCGTTGCCCGCATGCGATTGGATGACGGTCCCGTTCCAGTCCGCGATCTCGATCTTCAATACGTCGCCGTACCACTTTTTCGTAACCTCGACATGATTCGTTCTCCAGAAGATTCCTCCGAAACCTTTGATCATTTGATCCCACTCCTTGAACATGATATCAAATCCAATTTGGTATGCTCCTTCGTTGCCATGGTTACGGTTGCGGGCAAGTATAGACTCCTATTCTAACATAGCCCAATTCCTCCTAGTCAGACCGAATGCTCGCTTACGGACGGCTTTTTTGGTATATTTTCCGTGAGCGTTCGCAGATTAAGTCCGTGCGACGATATCGCATCTTAAGGAGACGTACGATGGAATTATTTTTTACGATCTTAATTCTTCTCGCCTTGATCGGCGTATCCAATGTCTTGAGCGGCCATTTCCCGCTCGTTCCCGTTCCGCTCATGCAGATCGCGCTCGGCATGTGCGCCGCGGCCGTCCCTTTCGGCCTCCATATGCACCTCGAGCCGGAGCTGTTCTTCGTGCTGTTCATCGCGCCGCTGCTGTATAACGACGGCAAGCACGTGTCGAGGACCGAGCTATGGAAGCTGCGCGTTCCGATTCTGCTGCTCTCCGTCGGCTTGGTGTTCGCGACGGTGTTCTTGATCGGATACGCCATCCACTGGATGATCCCGTCCATTCCACTGCCCGTCGCGTTCGGTCTCGCGGCCATCCTGTCGCCGACGGACGCCGTCGCGGTCGGCAGCTTGGCAGGCCGAATCCGGTTGCCGCGAAGACTGATGCACCTGCTCGAAGGCGAAGCGCTCATGAACGACGCCTCGGGTCTCGTCGCGTTCAAGTTCGCGATCGCCGCCGCGCTATCCGGCAGCTTCTCGCTCGCGAACGCCAGCGTCAGCTTCCTCCTCATCGCGATCGGAGGCCTCGCGGTCGGCGCGGTCACGGCGCTGCTCGTCTCCGGCGTCCGCGTGTGGCTTCGCAGGTCGGGTCTCGAAGACGAGACGATGCATATGCTCGTTCATCTGTTGACGCCGTTCGCGCTCTATATGATCGCCGAGCATCTCGGCGTATCCGGCATCTTGGCCGCGGTCGCCGGCGGCTTCGTGCACGCGATCGAACGCGACCGGATGGCGAGCGTCAAGCCGCTGTCCCACGAGCTGTCGGACAATACGTGGTCCGTCATCGTCTTCATCCTTAACGGGCTCGTGTTCGTCATCCTCGGGCTGCAGCTGCCGAGCGTGTTCAACGAGGTGTTCGAAGATCCCCTGTTGAACAACGGAGAAGTGATCGGCTACGCGGTCGTCATCTTCCTCATGCTGCTCGTTCTGCGCCTCCTGTGGGCGTACTCGTTCTCCACCGGCGGACGCTGGATCGGCCAGAAGACGGAGTTGGGCGCGAAGATCTCGTTCAAGATGCTCGCGATGACCTCCCTGTCCGGCGTGAGGGGCGCCGTCACGCTCGCCGGCGCGTTCTCCATCCCGCTGCTGCTGGACAACGGGGCGCCGTTCCCGGAACGAAGCCTCGTCATCTTCTTGGCGGCGGTCGTTATCTTGCTGTCCCTCGTCGCCGCGAGCGTCTTCTTGCCGTTGCTCGCGCAGAAGCCTGCCGAGGACAAAGCGGCGGAACGCTTGGCATCCGAACGCACGGGCGAACAGAAGATCATGGGCGCCGCCATTCGCGCGGTCCATTCCGCGACGACCGAAGGCAACGAAATCGAGTCGGCGTCCGTCATCGCCGACTACGAGCGCTGGCGCAGAAATCCGGAAGCCGACGTCCGGAAGATGCAGCGCGGCAAGAACGACGCGGAAGAACGGGAAATGCGGCTTAAAGCGATCGAAGTGGAGCGTCGCACGGTGAACCTGCTGCTCCGGGACGATCGCATTACCGAGACGCAAGCGGCGCTGTTCCAGAGCAATCTGGAGCAGATGTCGATGGTGCTGTCCGCGCGCACGAACTTGCTCGTCCTGCTGATCAAGTTCTGGTGGCAAGAATTGAAGGCGCTGTTCACGAAGCAAGAGTCCCGGTTCAAGGCGATGCGGGACTTGTCGAAGGAAGACCGGGAAGCGATCCGCGGGGTGAAGGTGCAGACGTGCGAAGCGGCGATATCCTCGCTGCGCACGGAACGGACGTGCGACGCAAGAGCGGCCGTCATGAGCCATTACGAGCACGTGCTGACGAGGTTGACCTCCCCCTACTCCTTCGGCAAGCCTCTCGAGGGCGACGAGGAAGTGCGGCGCGACCTGCAATGGATCGCCATTCAAGCCGAGCGGGACGAAGTGCAGACTCTGTTCGAGCGAGGCGAGATCACGCGCGACATCGCGAACAAGCTGCGCCGGATGATCCGGACGCGCGAAGCGACGATATTGGAATAAGAACGCGGGTAGCGGCGATCGCGATTCGGTTAATAACCGGACGACGATCGCCGTTTTTTTTCATCGAACAGTCCTTCTCGTTCATAAGCAGTTCATAAAACTCTTGTATGGTGGATTGAGCTCTGGGGAACGCGCGAATCGGAGCCTATGATTATCATGGAGAGAAGGTTGAGTTATGTCATCGCAAGCAGTACCGGCATCGCCGGCCGAGTTTTCGATCAGAAGCATTATCGCCCCGCTTCTGGCCGTTATCGTCGGCATGATCATGGTCATTCTGGACAGCACCGTCGTCAACGTCGCTTTGGCGAAATTCCAGACGGAGTTCGACGCGACGATCAATACGGTTCAATGGACGTTCACGGGGTATACGCTAGCGCTGTCCGCCGTTATCCCGCTAGCCGGATGGATGACCGATCGATTCGGTTCCAAACGCGTATTCCTGACGACGATCGCGCTGTTCACGCTCGGCTCCGTCCTGTGCGGCACGGCACAGACGGTCGATCAACTTATTATTTATCGCGTCATTCAAGGTCTGGGCGGCGGCATGGTCATGCCGATCGGCATGGCCATCATCTTCCGTCTCGCTCCTCCGGAACGACGCGGCGCCGTCATGGGCATGCTCGGCATTCCGATGCTGATGGCCCCCGCTCTCGGACCGATCTTATCCGGCTGGTTGATCGAATCCGTCTCGTGGCATTGGATTTTCCTGATCAATCTTCCGATCGGCATCGCCGGCATGTACGTCGGCCTGAAGTATCTGCCTAACTTCGCGACGAGCAAGCCTCCTCGCCTGGACATCCTCGGAATGATTCTTGCGCCGATCGCGTTCGCTACGTTGGCATACGGAGTAAGCGAAGGCGGTCGCGTGAGCGACGGCGGCGGCACGAGCTGGGGCACCGACAACGTGTTGATCGCCTTGATCGTGGGCGGAATCGCGCTGCTCTTGTTCATTATCGTGGAGCTGAGACATAAGCAACCGCTGCTCGAGCTCCGCGTATTCCGATCCTCCGACTTCACGCGCGGCACGTTGCTCGTATGGATCGTGCAGATCGCCCTGTTCGGCGCCATGATCCTGATGCCGGTATTCCTGCAGGACATCCGCCATTATTCGCCGCTCGAGACGGGCCTCATCATGCTGCCTCAAGCGATCGGCTCGATGTTCTTCATGCCGATCGGCGGCAAGCTGTTCGATAAGATCGGCGCGCGCCCGCTCGCGATCGTCGGTCTGTCGCTCGTAGCGACTGCGCTATACCTGCTTCATAATATCGCGATCGATACGAAGCTCATCATGATCATTCTGCCGTTATTCATGATCGGTTCCGGGATGGGACTCTCGATGATGTCGCTCAACACGCACGTCTTGAATTCGGCGCCGCGGCATCTCGTAACCCGCGTGACCCCGCTTACGACGGCGGCCCAACAAGTCGTCACCTCGTTCGCGGTCGCCGGCTTGACGGGGTTCATGACGACGCGGTTGAACGATCATCTGGCTAGCGCAGGCGCGAGCGGCAATCCGCTCGACTCGGCCGTCAGCGCCTATAGCGACACCTTCTATCTAGGGTTCGGCCTGACGTTGTTCGGCATCTTGTTCAGCTTCATCCTTCGCAAACCGAAACCGCAGCCCGAGTCCGAAGTCGCGGACAAAGCCGATCCCGCGATGATGATGGGTCACTAGAAGAGGCCCCTAACGAGCGATCTGCCTGCGTATATTTGCCTTTCGTTCCGTTAACACTGCAGTAAATGTCTGGCAATCGTTAACGGGGCAAGGAGCGAGCATTCGCGATGATACCGGCAATCGAGAAAATATCGGGCACCCAGCTCGGCTTGATCTTGTTCACGTTCGTCGTCTCCACGATCAACTTGACCTTGCCCGGTCAGATGGTGATGTTCGCCGGACAGGATGCCTGGTTGTCGGTGCTGCCGGCGGCCTCTACCGGACTCGTAACCATATGGGTGATGACGACGCTCTCGCGTCGGTACCCCGGATTGACGATTATCGAATACGGGTCAAAAATCGTCGGCAAGTGGTTCGGCGCATGCTTGGGCCTGAATTACATCTATTATTGGTATGTCTCGGTATCGACGATTACGCTTCAGCACACGTCGTTCATCAGCACGCTGCTTCTGCCCAGGAGCCCGTCCATCGTCGGCAGCACGACGCTGCTCATCCTATGCGCCTTGGCCGCTACAGCGGGTATCGAGGTCATCGGAAGATGCAATCAGTTTCTTACGCCGCTGCTCGTCGTTGCCGTCATGCCCATCTTCCTGTTGGCGATCAAAGACGCCAATCCCGAGTTCCTCAAGCCCGTATTGGGGGACGGCTTCAAACCGGTCATGCAGGGAGCGCTGCTGCCGGCCGGGGCGTTCATGAATCAGTTGTTCATCCTCGGCTGGCTGCTGCCCTACTTGAATCGGCAGAAGATAGACCGCAAGGCCTCTCTCCTCGCCCTGACCGGCATTATGGCGACGGTGTTCATCGTTGTCCTGCTGTCCATTCTGGTCCTTGGTCCGTTGACCGGCAAGTTGACTTACTCGTTCTTGAGCGTCATTCAATACGTCGGGATCGAGGGGTCCATCGAACGTCTGGAGGCCGTCGCGGTTTCGATATGGGTGATGGGGTATTTCGTTAAGGTATCCGTCTGCTTGTTCATCCTGTGTCTGTCTATCGGCCAAGTGTGCGGTATTCAAAATCATCGGATCTTGACGTTGCCCATCATTATGCTGACGGTGATCGGTT
The DNA here is from genome assembly GCF_042675445.1 of Cohnella sp. GCM10027633. NCBI lineage: Bacteria > Bacillati > Bacillota > Bacilli > Caryophanales > Paenibacillaceae > Cohnella > Cohnella sp. GCM10027633. The sequence continues at coordinate 118,709 of NZ_JBHTGV010000001.1, forward strand.
CGATATGGATATTCAAGAACAGCGCGGAGCTGCTGAACTACTTGGTATTCACGTTCCCGTTCCTGGCGTTCTTGAACCAGACGCTGTTGCCGGTCCTATTGCTCGCGATCGATACGGTTCGAAGACGAACGGCGTAATCAATGCTTCAATAGCATTCGCCCGATCGGCTCGAACAGCAGCTTGAACGGCAACGTGAAGCTCGGCATCTCGACCTTCGCCATGAGCAACGATCCGAACACGATCGCCATTCCCATTAAGCCGCCGTATAAGGCGGCTTCTTTGTATTGGCGCCCGGCCGCCAGGGAACGAACCTTGAAGAACGACCAAATGGCGGCGACGAGCACGAATCCTCCGATCTGCACGATCATTCGACGATCTCCTTCTCGTTCAATTGCAGCGGAGGTCCGGCCATCCCGGCGCCTACGATCGACAGCTTGACCTCGACCGCGACGTTCGCATGGGCATAAATCGCGTCCCAGTCGTCCCTCAGCTTTTTCCATCGTTTCGGTTGATTCCGGTATATCGACTGTCCGATTCCGATGCTGTCCGTCTTGAATTGTTTCTGAAGCTTGTTCATGACGTTGCGGACTTGCTCCGCGACCGATCGCTCGAGCGCCTGCCGGACGATCGCCAGATTGTCCGGTCTGCTTATGTCTAGTCGCGAGTTGTTCTCGACGAGACTGCCTACCCCTTCGAGCCGAATGTTCACTTGCAACTGGTCTCCTTCCCCGCTTGCGACGATGCGCCGATTCGCGCGGCGCAACAGAATTCCGACATTGCCTTGGCCGCCCGGCAAATCGGCGGTAACGCGCCCGTTCTTCATGCGATCCGTCGCCCACAAGAACCCGCTCGTCTCGCTCCCGTTCAGGAACCCGACGATGCGGGTTCCGTTGAATACGGCCGTTCCTGCGAGCTTGAATAGCTCGCCGTCCTTCGACTTTCCGTCGCCCATACCGTCTTCCGTCGTCTCGATGGCTCCCAATACGGGACTGACGCCCGGGCTGGAATCGGCAATGAAGTAGTCTCTTAGCGTGACCGCCATCTCGGTATGCAACCCTTCCAGTTCCTTAATCGCTTCGACGGGCACTTGTTCGAACGGATATTTCGTCTCCAACAGCTTCTGCCCCGCTTCTCCCTTGACGACCATCATATACGTCTTCAGCCGCTGTCTCGGATCGTGGGCGAATACGTCCAGCACGTCGCCGATGCCGTGCCGTCCGAGCGATTCGCCGATGAAGATGACGCTGCGATGCGCCGTGAATAACCGCCGGGAGCTCTTCTTCTGAATGATCTCGAACGCTTCGCTCGCGTTCTTCCCCGTGCCGGACAGCACGAAGAACTTCTCCCTCGAGCCGCCTCCGGTTCCCAGTTCTCCGTGGGGAATCGCGAGCTGTACCGATAAGACGTACTTGCCCTCCTTCGTCCGATCGAAGGCGGAGCCCGTAATGAACGCCAAGTCGTTGATTTCCGTTCGGTCCCAGCAGCCGCTCAACAGGATCGCACAGCCGAGCATGCAGAAGCATAGAATCGGTTTCATAGGCCGGTCCTTTCCATCGTACGACGTTACCGGTCTTTCCCGGATGGCTCGGTTCGAAGCGTTCTCGCCCATATCGGCGATCTCACGAGGATGTCCTTCAAGCTGCGGAAGGAAATCGGAGTGAAGTACGGGACGCCGAAAGAACGCAACGCCGCGAGGTGCAACAGTATGCCTAGGAAGCCGAGCACGATTCCGTACAGGCCGAGCGTTCCGGCCAAGAGGAGCATCGGAAAGCGCAAGAGGCGAACGCCGTTGGCGAAGCTGTACCTCGGTATCGTGAACGCGGCGATCCCCGTGATCGAGACGATAATGACGACCGGCGCCGAGATGATCCCCGCTTCCACGGCCGACTGCCCGATGACGAGCGCGCCGACGATGCTGACGGCCTGGCCGATCTGCTTCGGCAATCGAATGCCTGCCTCCCTCAGCGCCTCGAAGATGATCTCCATGAGCAGCGCTTCGATGAACGCGGGAAAAGGTACGGCTTCCCTGGACGAGGCGATGCTGAGCACGAGATTGGTCGGAATCATCTCTTGGTGATAGGTCGTGACGGCGACGTACAGCGGCGGAGCGAAGATCGCGATGAAGATGAACAGGAACCGGATCCAACGGACGAAGGTCGCGATCGGCCAACGGACGTAATAATCTTCGCTCGCTTGAAGCCCCGCCCATAGCGTCATCGGAACGACCAAGACGAACGGCGTGTTGTCGACGAGAATCGCGACCCTCCCTTCGAGCAGCTCGGCGGCCACGACGTCCGGCCGTTCCGTGCTATGCACTTGCGGGAACGGCGAGTACGGCAAGTCTTCGATGAATTCTTCCACGTAGCCCGAATCGAGAATGCCGTCGATAGCGATTCGTTTCACCCGCGCTTTGACTTCCTCCACCAATGGCGCGGCCGCGACGCCTGCCAGATAAGCGATGACCACTTGCGTATCCGTCAATTCGCCAAGAGAGAACGATTCCGTTTTGAGCTTGGACGTTCGGAGCCTATTGCGCAAGAGACCTATATTCGTGGCGATATTCTCGTTGAATCCGTCGCGCGGTCCGCGAATGACAGGCTCGGATGAAGGCTCTTCAAGGCCGCGTTGCTTCGTGCCGCTCGCTTTGGCCATGATGGCGATAGGTTCGGCATCGGCCAATACGATCGCGTATCCGTTGAGCAATTGACGAATCGTCTCTCGCATGCTCTCCGTGCGTACGACCTTTCCTGCCGTGAATAGCGCTTCCGCGCGTTGGTCGATCGAAATGGGTTCGTCCGAGGACAGCGTTAGGATCGGCCTCAGTACATGGTCGTCGATGATCGCTTCGTCCACGAGACTCGATAGGAAGACGACGAGCAGCTCCGCCCTCGCGCCAGGACGGATTCTCCGGTATACGATATCGGAGCAGTCGCGGAACGCTTCCCGAAGATAGCTCTCGTTGTTCTTCAGATGCGGCGAGACCAAGTCGTTAAGGACAGCGTCGGCAGACTCCTCTTGTTCGTAGCTCGGATATCCGGGTCTCGGTCGTCCCCGCTTGAACCGTTTCATGCGATCCCCTCGTTTATCGATAGATACCTGATTTTTCCCTGGCGCTTATGCGTTTATTCCGATTCGGGTTTACGATGGAGCTCCTCTCGAACAGGTTTTCTACGCAAGCGTTTAGGTAATCCGGATTCGCCATGAATATATTGAGTCTATTGAAATTCTAATTCGGAGGGATGCATCATTGGGCGATTATCGCATCATTAATCACGACGAGGCGGCCCGGTATGCTAGCGATATCGAGGAGGTATTCCCGGTCGGAGCGCGACTGGAGTCGCGGGATATAGGAGAAGACGGTAATCTTAACCGCGTATTTCGAATCTTCGACCCGGCGTCGGGACGAAGCGTAATCGCGAAGCAGGCATTGCCTTTCGTCAAGGCGGTCGGCGGATCGGTGCCTTTGACGCTGGACAGAGCGCGCATCGAAATCGAGTCCTTGCGTATTCAAGACGAGCTTTGCCCCGATATGACGCCTACGGTTTATGCGTACGATCCGGAACTGGCGCTGTTGATCATGGAGGATTTGAGCGATCACGTTATTTTGCGACGAGGACTGATGGATCGAGGCCGTTATCCGTTAGTCGGCGGGCAGATCGGATCCTACTTGGCGCGGATGCTGTTCTTCACCTCGGACCTGGCCATGGATCCGCAAGAGAAGAAACGGCAAGTGAAGGCATTCATCAATCCGGAACTTTGCAATATCAGCGAGGATCTCATCTTCGACGCTCCTTATAAGAAGTCCCGAATGAATAGATTCGAGCCCCCTATCCGAGATGCGGTCGAGCGCGTTTGGGCGGATACGGGGCTGCATTTCGAGGTCGCGCTGCTGCGGGAGACGTACATGACGAGAGCGCAGGCTTTGCTGCATGGAGACTTGCACACGGACAATATCTTCATCAAGCCGGATTCGATGAAGGTTATCGATTCCGAATTCGCTTTTTACGGTCCGATGGGTTTCGATATCGGAACGGTTATCGCCAATCTGTTGCTGAACTACTCGGGTCAAGAGGGATGGAGCGCGGACGCGCGGGAACGCGCCGAATACCGCGTCTACCTGCTGGATTCCGTTCGCGACGTATGGTCGCAATTCGAGCTTCGGTTCCGCGAGCTCTGGAACGGTCATGTCGCCGATCGAATGGCGAAGACGCGAAGCTATCAGGATTCGTACGTGGGAAGGTTACTGCAGGACGCAATCGGTTACGCTGGCGCCCTGATCGTGTGCCGCGTTCATGGGTTCGTCCACGTCGCGGACATCGATCGCATCGAGGACGCCGTTGCCCGGGAACGTGCGCAGCGGATCGCGCTGCGGATCGGAACGGCATTGATCCTGCGGAACCGCTCCGCCCGTTCGATCGAGGAAGCGCTGGATATCGCAAGCGAAGCAGTAAGCTAGGTAGAGCGGCAAAGGCTCTCGCCCGATTGCGGCGAGAGCCTCTTATAATTGGCGCAGATATACGCTTAGCCGTTCGGTCGCAGCCCTTGCGCAGAGATGCCCGCACGCTCGAATCCCTTCGTCATCATCTCTTGGCCGGTCGCGATGACGCCTCTCATCAAGGCATTCTTAACCGTTTCCAGAGACAGATCGGACGGCAGAACGATATCGTGCCGCAAGTTCACGAGTTCTCTTCCGATATTGGCGGCGCTGGATGTGAGAGCCATATCGGCGAGAATAAGGATTTCTTTCTTTACGTTCTTGCGAACCCTTTTGATTGCTTTTGCCATATACTTCACCTCCTTCCGATCTTGCCGATTGCACGGGTAAGGGGATGATCGTTTTTAGCTTCGTTTCTTTGTCTTGCCGCGGTTACGTCGAGCTTTATCGTTAACCTTCCGTGCTTTCTTGGAAAGCTTTTTATCGGAAGTCTTTTTATCGAACCATTTGAGGAGCGCGATGCCTACGGCTTCGGCCGTATTCCCGATCATGATCGAAGCGGTGCTGTCGTTGGCACGAATATGTTCGATAGCGGGCTTGCCGGCCAAGGATTGCAGCTTTTGCTTAAGCAGTTCCCTTAGCTGCGGATCCTGAGTTTGCTGCTCCAGCTTGGACCACCACCCGGCGGCTTCCTCGTTCCGGCCGATTCTGCCGTTCGCCTCGCCGAGCTCGTAAGCGATATTCGGGTAGTCGACGCCCATGCCCATCGTCCGGATATGGCCTTCTTGACGTAATTCTTGGTTGATCAGGTAGGTGTAATCTTCGATGACCGTTCTCGTGCGTTGGAAGTGCTTCTCCGGCAATTTATTGGCGGACCTGCCGCGGAGATACCGGACTCTGCTGTCGTGCGGAGCGGCCGCTACCGCGTTGTCGAGAAGTTTTAAGCCGGTTTTCGCCCATTTCAGCTGATCGAGCGGACTTTTTTTATCCCGGGCGATCAAGATGACGATACTGCCATGGTAAGCTTCAGCGAGAGGGTTATTCGGATAATCGAGTCCCAGCTGTTCCGATAGCCGGTACGCTTCCTGAACGGCGGCGGTATTCCCTTGTCCGCCTTCCTTATATAGAGCTTTAATCCTGTCGAGTCTCTCTTCGAATGTCAAAGGTCCTCCTCCTCTGTTTATTTGTTTTTGTCTTGCTCCCATAAGACGAGTTTCTGTATCGCGATATCGGCTTGGTCGGGCGAGCCGGCATTTCGGTAAGCTTCGCTCAGGTTTCGCATGGCTTCGCGCGCCTGCTTCGAAGTGAGGTAACCGGAATTCCCTTCATAGCGTTCCAGCAAGAAGAGGAAGTCCTCGATCGCCGTCGTCGAACATTGGAAGAACGACTCCGGAAGCCTCAGGCAAATGCTCCCGCGCAAAAAACGAACGACTTTATGGTTCGGGTCCAAAGCCACGGCGCGATTCAACGCTTCCAGTCCCTCTTCCGCTTTATCCACTCTATCGAGAACTCTAGTGGCATCCCGGCCTAACAGAACGAGAGTACTCCCGTAATAGGCTTCGATTTGGGCATCGTCGGGCTCGTCCCCGCGAAGCTTCGAGAGCATCTCGTTCGCTTTGATCACCGCCCTTTTGTCTCCGTCCACTCCTTTATTATGGAGTGCTACGGCTTCCTCGAATTGTTTCTTACGGTTGTTCCGAACCGACATCTCCAACGACCTCCACATAACGAATCCGTTGTCCAAGCAGCAGCCTTGTCCAACCCGTACGGCAACGCGGACATTCCCCTCCTTGCACGTCCGATCTTCCTTGTTACGATATGTGCGATCCCCATTTCGCGGTTGGATGAAATGCCCTTTTCCGATAAAATGTACATTCTTCTTCGCGCGAATTTAATAGGGAGATTCTCGCATTGCGCGAATTCGAAGCAATAGCGCCGCCAAAAACGCGCGAAGCGCGACTTTACGCGACGAACTCAAATATTCTTCTTTCGTCGTTCATAGGATGAATCCGTGAGCGATATCCCGCTTTTGCTCTTCAAGTTCGCGATCTCTACTTCCGGGAGGTGAGTCCGATTCCGCTTATCACGCGAGCGACGTTCAATGCGACCGGAGCGATTACCTTCACGGGCAATACGCTTGGCTTGAGCCGCTCGGGTACGGCGGGTGTACCGGGTACCGAGGATAGTATCGGCGGTTTCGCTACGACGAACACGGCTTCCGTTTACGGTTCTTACCCGGCGGGCACGACAAGTTCGTATACAAGCAACAGCGCCTCTGCGATATTGACGCTGCCTGCGGGCAGTACGATTCTCTACGCAGAACTCATCTGGGGCGGCACGTATATTAACGGTACCGTCGATCTGAGCGCGTTCATCAACAACCCGGTTATCTTCACGACTCCGGCCGGCACTTTCAACGTAAGCCCAGACGCCGCCACGAGCAATCAGGTCAACTTAGGGAGCGGCGCGTTCGCCTACACGCGCTCCAACAACGTCACGTCGCTCATCTCGCAGGGCGGCGCCGGCGCGTATACGACGGGCAGCGTCGTCGGCACGATCGTCATCCCGGGCGATCCGACGGCCAACCATGCGGGGTGGACGCTCGGCGTCATCTATCAGAACCCTACCCTGCCGTTCCGGAACATGTCGCTGCGGGCGGGCGCCGTCCTCGTTCAATCGACGTCCGCCCCCGTCTCCACGACGATCACGGGCTTCGCCACGCCGATCTCCGGAGCGCTCGGGGGCAGAGCGCTCTTCAGCGCGCAGGAAGGCGATGCGAACCGAACGGGCGACCAAGCGCTGTTCGGACCGACCTCGGGTACCGCGGTCGCCTTGTCCGGTCCGAATAACTTCGCCAACAATTTCTTCGCCTCCCAGATCAACAACGACGCGGGAAACCTCAATACGACCGGAACGTTCGGTACCCGCAACCAGACGAACGGCGCCCCCGGCACCAATATTATCGGCGGCCGCCAAGGCTGGGACATCACGAACGTCGACGTCTCGGCAAGACTGATCAACAACCAATCTTCCGCCGTGCTCATCCTGACGACTTCCGGCGACGCGTACGTCGTCAATGCGAACGCGATTCAGATTAATATTAATTCTCCGACGATTAATGTCGTTAAAGGTGCGAATGTTACCGGTGTTGTCGTCGGAGACACGATTACTTACACGGTCACGGTGAGCAATACGGGCACCGCGAACGCGGCGAGCGTCGTATTGACCGACGCGCTCCCGCCGGGCGAGACGTTCGTGCCCGGCAGCGTGACGGTAGGGGGCGTTCCGAAGCCGACCGCCGATATCGTGGCCGGCGTCGCGCTCGGACAGTTCAATCTGAACACTTCGGTCGTCGTCACCTATAAGGCGACGGTATCCTCGAGGCCGAACGGCCTGATTCTGCCGAATATGGCGAACGCGGCCTTCACGTTCCAGAGCGTTGCGGGCGGATCGATCATAAGCGGCGTTATTCCGTCCAATACGGTCAGCACGCCCGTCTATTCGCCGATTATCGGGATTGCGAAGAGCGCGAATCGAACGACGGCGACCGTCGGCAGCACGGTTACGTATACGTTGTCGGTGTCGAATACGGGCAATATCGGCGCGAACATGACGGTCGCGGACAATATCCCGGCAGGAAGCACTTTCATCCCGGGCAGCTTCCGCGTGAACGGCAACGTCGTTGCCGGAGCGAATCCGGTCGCGGGCGTGCCGATCGGCAACGTCGCCGCCGGGGCGACGTCGATCGTTACGTTCGACGTGCAGGTGAATTCCCTCCCCACTCCGCCGCAATTCGTCGACCAAGGCACTTCGACGTATACGTTCGTGCCGCCGGACGGCCGTACGATATCCGGCTCCGCTTCTTCGAATACGTTAACGCTGCCCGTGTCGCTTCCCAACGTAACGGCGGTCAAGTCGGTCAACTTCGCGGACGTCGCGGTCGGCGAAACGCTGACCTATAGCTCCGTCGTGACGAATAACGGGTCGGAAGCCGTGACGAACGTGACGTTAACCGACGTGCTTCCGGCGGGTACGACGTTCGTGCCCGGCAGCGTCGTCGTGGGCGGGACGCCGAATGCGACCGCTAATCCAGGTACGGGTATACCCGTCGGAACGATCAATGCGGGTACGTCCGTCGCCGTGACGCTGCAAGCGCTCGTCAGCTCGTTACCGGCTAGCTTCCAGTTGCTCAATCAGTCGAACGTATCCTATTCGATCGGAACGTTCTCGGGCACGACGGCATCCAACGTGACGACGACGCCGGTCTACCAGCCCGTCATCGGTCTGACGAAGTCGGCGAGCTCCGCCGCGGCGACCGTGGGCGACACGATTACGTATACGATCGTCGCGCGCAATACGGGCAATATCGCCGCGCTCGTCACGCTGACCGATAACGTCCCGGCCGGCTCCGGCTTCGTGGCGGGTTCGGTGACGATTAACGGCGTCTCCAGTCCGGCATCGTCTCCACTGACCGGAATAGCCGTCGGCAGCCTGATACCGAACGCGCAAGCGACGGTTACGTTCCAGACGCTGCTGAATACGCTGCCGTCTCCGCCGACGCTCGTCGATCAAGCCAACGCGGCTTACTCGTATACGCTGCCTAGCGGCAGAGGGCTTGCGGGTTCCGGCAGCTCGAATACGGTTACGATCGCCGCATCTTCGCCGAACGTCGCCGTCAGCAAATCGGCAAGCGATACGGCCGTCGCCGTAGGCGAGCTGCTGACCTACACCGTGTTGGCCACGAATAACGGCATTGCTCCGATTACGAACGTCGTCCTGTCCGACCCGCTGCCGGCGGGAACGAGCTTCGTGAGCGGCAGCGTCGTCATTAACGGTTCTTCCGCTCCGCTGGCGAATCCGAATGCGGGCATTGCTCTCGGAACGCTGAACCCCGCCGCGACGGCGAACGTAACGTTCCAGCTGCGCATCGTCTCGCTGCCGTCCGCCGGAACGATCAGCAACGCCGCGAGCGTCGGGTTCACCTCGGGTGCGTTCACGGGAACGTCGACATCCAATACGGTCGCGACGCCCGTCTCGGACTCGGTCGTGTCCGTCGCCAAGACGGCGAGCACGGCGAACGCGACGGTCGGCGATTCGTTCTCCTATTGGTTCACCCTGACGAATACGGGCAACGCCGACGCGACCGTCACGCTGACGGATCCGATTCCGGAAGGCAGCGCGTTCGTCGTGAACAGCGTTCTGATCAACGGAACGCCGACGCCCGGTGTCGATCCCGTGACCGGCATACCCGTCGGCGTCATTCCTGCCGGCGGAAGCGCTACCGTAAGCTATGTCATGGATATCGTGTCGTACCCTTCCGGCAGGCAACTGACGAATCAAGCCTCTGCCGCGTACCAATTCACGTTGCCGAACGGCCGCGTCATCGATAAGTCCGCCCAGTCGAATACGTTCATCGTCCAGGTCGCCCTTCCGAACGTCTCCATGACGAAGACCGTCGATCGGATCGATGCCGTAACGGGAGACATCTTGACGTATGTGGTCGTCCTGACGAATAACGGCTTGTCGAACGTCAATAACCTGATTCTTCGGGATCCGCTCCAGTCCAACGCCGAATTCGTCGCGGGCAGCGTGTACGTGCAAGGCTCGAACCAACCGGCGGCGTCGCCCGTCGCCGGCATACCACTCGGTACGCTGACGCCAGGAGCCTCAGCGACCGTAGCATTCGGGGTGATGATAACGATGGCCATCCCATCGCAGATTACGAACCAATCGACCGCCAGCTTCACGTCGGGCAGCTTCTCGGCGACGGCGAATTCGAATACGACCGTAACGCCGGTGACGCAGCCGCAGATCTCCGTCGTCAAGAGCGCGAACACGTCCAACGCCACATTGGGCGATACGGTCATCTATAAGCTGGCGGTCGCCAATACAGGCAATCTAACCGCGGCGGTCACGGTTACGGATACGATTCCGGCGGGAACGGCGTTCGCGGACAACAGCGTCATCGTGAACGGGTTTCCGTTCCCTGGCGTGTCCCCGGTTACCGGCATTAACATCGGCAACGTCGATCCGGGCACGACGGCCACCGTTACGTTCGCGGTCGTCATTACCTCGTTGCCGTCGCCCCAGATCATATCCAACGTGGGTACGGCAGCGTATGCGTTCACGCCGCCGGACGGACGGTTGCTCTCCGGTTCCGCGACGTCGAATACGGTCAGCTTCCCGGTATCCGCGCCGAACGTTAACGTCGTTAAGAGTACAATGTTCACCGCCGTAACGGTCGGAGACGCGATCGTCTATCAGACCGTGATCACGAATAGCGGCATCGAGACGATCAACAACGTGCATTTCACTGACCCCGCACCGGCGGGGACCTCCTTCATTCCGGGCTCGGTTACGATCAACGGGGTGTCCGCGCCGGGCGAAAGCCCGATCGGAGGCATCTCGCTAAGTCCGATTCCGCCCGGAGGCAGCGTTACGGTCGGATTCAGCAACCTTGTCAACGCGGTTCCTATCCCGCCTACCTTGTTCAATACGGGCTCGGTTACGTTCACTTCCGGAGCCTTCTCCGGAACGGCGTTCTCCAATACGACCTCCACGCCGGTCTACAATCCGGTCATCCAGGTCGCGAAGAGCTCCAGCACCCAGAACGCGACCGTCGGACAGACGGTCACGTACACGCTTGCGGTCGCGAACAGCGGCAATTACCCTGCCAGCGCGACGTTAACGGATAACATACCCGCGGGAACCTCGTTCGTCCCGAACAGCGTATTGGTCAACGGAACGCTGCTACCCGGCGCCGATCCCGTCTCCGGTATTCCCGTAGGTCCCGTCGATGCAGGGACGACGGCGTACGTCATGTTCTCCGTCGTCATCGATACGCTGCCTTCTCCGCAGCAACTGGTCAACCAAGCGACGGCCGCGGTCGTCTATACGTTGCCGGACGGGCGCGGCTTCAACAGAACCGTCCTGTCCAACATCGTCTCCTTCCCGGTCTCGGCGCCTAACGCCGCCATCGTGAAGAGCACGCAGTCTACCGCCGTATCGATCGGAGACGAAGTCCTCTATTCGACGACGGTTACGAATACCGGCATCTCGACGATTACGAATATTCTGTTCACCGACCCGATTCCGCCCGGGTCATCGTTCAACGCCGGCTCCGTAAAGGTAGACGGCACGCCGAGACTCGGCGCGAATCCCGCGACGGGCGTGTTGATCGATTCCCTCTCGCCGGGCTCTTCGACGACGATCGATTTCACCGTTACCGTAACGTCGTTGCCCGCGACGGCGCAGCTGTCCAACCAGTCGTCGGTTACGTTCACCTCGGGCGCGTTCTCCGGCGTGGCATTCTCGAACACGGTCAACACCCCGGTCTACGTGCCGATCTTCCAGGCGGTGAAGACCGCGAGCAGAACGCAGGCGACGGTCGGCGACACGGTAGCTTACACCGTTACGATTACGAATAGCGGCAACTACGGCGCGAACGTCGTGTTGACGGACACCATTCCGGCAGGTACCAGCTTCTTGCCTAACAGCGTCGTCGTCAACGGTTCGCTCGTTCCTGGCGCCGATCCGTCCACCGGCATCCCGATCAGCAACGTCGCCGCGCAGGCGACCGTCTCCTTCTCCGTCGTCATCGTATCGCTGCCGCCGGGCCAACTGTTGAACAACCAAGCTTCCGCCACTTATTCATACACGTTGCCCGACTCGCGCACGTTGAACGGTTCGTTCGTCTCGAACGTGTTGACGATCCCGGTATCGTCGCCCAACCTCACGTTGGTCAAGACGGCCGATGTGTCGACGGCGGTCGTCGGCGACACGATCCAGTACACGGTCAACGTGACGAATAATGGAATCGATCAAGTCAACAACGTCGTCGTCGCGGATACGCTGCCGCCGGGCTCTTCCTTCGTCGCCGGCAGCGTAACGATCGATGGCATGCCGAGTCCGGGTTCTTCGCCGATCGCCGGCATCTCTCTCGGATCGATCGGCGCCGGCTTGACGGTCCCGGTCGGATTCCGCTTGCTCGCGTCGAGCTTGCCGCCGTCTTATCAATTCGCGAATCAAGCGAGCGCGAGCTTCACCTCCGGCGCCTTCTCCGGCACGACGCTCTCGAATACGGCCGTCGTGCTCGTCTATCAGCCGATTATCGCGATTCAGAAGACGGCCAACACGAACAATGCGACGGTCGGCGAAACGGTGACCTACGAGTTGCACGTGACGAATACGGGCAATCTTCCGGCGGACGTGACGATTACCGATCCGACCCCTGCAGGCGGCGCCTTCGTCCCTAACAGCGTGCTGGTAGACGGAATGCCCGTGCCCGGCGCCAATCCGTCCGCAGGCATAGACGTCGGAGTCGTTAACCCCGGCGATACCGTCATCGTTACCGTGTCCTACGAAGTCGTCATCCAGACGCTCCCGCCGTCGCAGCAACTCGTTAACCAAGCGCATGGCGTATACGATTACACGGCGCCGGACGGCCGGCCGTTAACGGGAACGGTCGACTCGAACACCCTGTCGATCCCCGTCTCTTCGCCGGACGTCTCCGTCGTGAAGAGCACGGACGCGATCGACGCCGTCGTGGGCGACGAGATCACGTATACGATCAACGTGACGAATAACGGCATCAGCTCCGTGACCAACGTCGTACTGGTCGACCCCGTTCCCGTCGGCACCGTGTTCGTCGACGGCAGCGTGACGGTAGACGGCAATTCGAGACCGGCAGCCAATCCGAATACGGGCATCCTCGTCGGCACCCTCCCGGCAGGAGCGACTTCCGTCGTTAAGTTCCGGGTGTTGGTGGTCACGATATGACGCCTGACGGTTCTCATGACTTTATGCTGCTGAACCAGACGCTCGTCCGGTTCAGCAGCGGTTCCTTGGAAAGCGTCGCTTATTCCAACACCGTACAGACGCCGCTAGTCGGGCCTCTCTTTACGATTCGTCTGGAGGCGGCCCCCGAGCGGCTCGTTCGCGGACAAATCGCGATGTTTACCGTCACGATTCGCAATTCGGGTAATTTAGGCGCGTTCGCTACCGTATTCGTCGCGTTGCCCGAAGGCTTGTCGTTCATCCCGAATAGCGTCTTAAGAGACGGCGCGTCAATGCCGGGCGCTACGCCGTCGGTCGGCATTCCGCTCGGTCAGGTGCCGGTAGGTTCCGTGATACGAATCGTCTTCCAAACGATGATGGTATCCATTCCGGCATCCTACGTATTCGAATGCGAGGCGCTGTTGTCGTATCGTTTCACGACATATGGCGGCCGAGTCGTAACGGATGAAGCGACGTCCAATACGGCGACGCTCGAAGCCGTTCCGTATCAATTGTTCGCTCACGGTCAACTGAGTTCGCCGGTGACGTTCGTCGGCGATATTCTCGCCTACGAGATCACGCTGAGGAACGAAGGACAGTTGACGCTAACCCAGCTGCTCGTCCATTTTCGATTGCCCGAGGATTTCCGCTTCGTCTCTCGCAGCGTCGCCTTGAACGGGGTACTCGCGCCTTGGATCGTGCCCGATCAAGGAGCTCCCGTCTCCGCGCTTCGACCGGGAGAGACGATGTCCGTTCGGGTCGGCGTATACTTGGACGCGGCGGATCCGGAATACGATACAGCGGATTTCCAGAGTCTGATCGACTATCGAGCCGGCGGAGAATCGCTTCATCTGCTTACGAACGTCAGCCCGGTTATAATCGTCAAACCGACCGTGTCGGTGCAGTTGTCCGTCGATCGGCCCCATGCGCAGACCGGGCAGACGTTAACCTACGAAGCGATCGTCTCCAACGACAGCAAGTTCGCGTTGGACGGCGTATTGACGGAGCTCATACCGGCGGGGACTACGTTCGTATCCGGCAGCGTCGTCGTAGACGGAGTCCCTCGTCTAGGCTTCTCGCTCGCCGAAGGTCTCCCGCTGGGCACCTTGCTGGCGCAATCGCGCGCCGTCGTCGCCTATCGCGTCACCATCGATCAACCAGCCGTGCCGGTCGATCCTCGGCCGATCGAGAACAGCGTAAGATTCATCTATACGTGCCGGCTGACGGACGGAAGAGCAATCTCGCAGCAAGTGCGATCCAATACCGTCCATACGGATCTATTGGCGTTGCGGCTGACCGTCACGGCTTCCGCCCATCCGATGGAGTTCGGTCTGAAGGAATCGGTGGATTACGCCGCGATTGTCAAGAACAACGGGAACGCATCGGTATTCGCGAACTTGCTTCGCAGCCCCTATCCGCTCGGCTTTCATATTCATGATGTTAAGATCGACGGTCGGCGCGTACCCGACTTCCCGCTCGAATCCGGGTTGGAGCTTGGTCTTGTGCAGACCGGCGGCAGCGTGAGGGTGACGTATGCCGTATATCGGTCGGCAGCGAGCGCGGAAATGTTAGAGACCGCGAAGACGCTTGCCCTGAATCGGTCTGCGGACGATGCCGATGATAGCGATTACGTGACGACGCGGTACATCGCGAATTATTACCTAACGTATGGGGGGACGAGATACGTCGGCACGAGCCGTTCGAATGAACTCCTCATTCCGATCGAGGACGATTCGGAATGAAGAAGACCGCCATTCGGCGGTCTTCTTTTATAGTTACCGATATGCGATTACGCCCGTCCGCAAGCTACATCGTCCGGTCTTTCATCGAAGCCAGCTCTTCCAGCAGCTCCGCGATTATCCCGTCGTAATCTTCGTCGTTCAGCGAGATCAGCTCCTGCGTCTGTCTGCGCGCATCCCGGTGAAGCTCCTTCGGATCCTGCCAGAGCAACACTCGCCGCAGCAACTCGTCCGCCTTTTCCCTGCGGCCGCCTTCACGGACGTACCGGGCGAGAATCTCGTAATCTCGGATCCCCTTCTGAAGCAGCTTGTACCGCAGACTGAGCAAAGGTCTGCCGTCGCGCCCCGGATAGACGAAGTTCGTATCTCCCGCCGGGAAGAACGGACAGTGATAGACGATCTTGCCGAGCGGGTCGTTCGGCCATGCCGTGTAGTTCCATCGGAGGAAGCCGTCCAGCTTCAGATGCCAGACCAGCCAAGGAATCGCCCGGGCTTCCAGCAGGTGCGAACGGATGAACGTATTCGGCGTATGGACGTCGCAGGCGACATAGAAGAGCGTGCGCCCCGTCTTGCCCGCCTTCAATTCGTGAATCCGTTCATGCTCGGCCGCCGCGCAGTCCAGAATCGGCACATGGTCTTCGAGTCCTTCTTCGGCCATGAATTCCGCGTGATTGATCGCCACCTTGTAACGGAAAGACGGTGCCATCGCCCGCAGCGCCGACAGTCGCTTCCGGAACGCCGGCAAGTCGGCCGGCTCGTCCGCCAGAACGCGAACTTTATCGATCCAGCCCTTCTCTGTCCAATGTCGCTCCAGCGCGGCGACGTACGCTTCGAGATGCCGCTTCTCCCGTACGTAACGGTACGACCGGCTGCCTTCGTCGTAATAGCGGATCCGAACCGCATCTTCATGATCGTCGATAACGCCGCCGTAGCCCGCGTCCTCCAGCACCCAGACGTTGAGCAAGCCGAATACCTCGATCTCCTCCCGGATGCCGTGTCTCATGCACAGTTCCACGTACCGGTCCAGCGCGCTCATGTCGTACGTCCATTGTCCGTCCGTCCGCCTGGTCACCATCACGATGCTGTATTCGAACAAGTTCGCCGGGTCGATGCGATCGTAGCAGGATGCTTGACCGGACCACGGAATTTCGGAGACGACGAGCGTGATCGCCTTCTGCCCTAACGCCGCCAGCGAAGGAAGATAAGCGTCTAGAATCGCGAAATGGTCGTCGCCCCAGAGCGGAACGTCGTATTTGCGCGCAAGATTGGCATTATGTTGCCAGAGATCGAGGTAGAACGAATAATCGGAAGGCTGCGCAAGCGTTAGATCGAGCACCTTCACCTCGAAGCTGAGCGTGCGAACGACGGTCTCGTCTTCGAACATCCGGTGCCGGTACACGGTGATCCGAGGCCGGTAGACGCCGGGCTTCGCGTCCGCGCCGATCTCCACCTCGATCCACACCTGCTGCACCCTACGCTTCTCCACGCGGATCGCGGACTGCCGCAGCACGATGTCGGACTTCAATTGCCTGTCGTCGTCCTCCACGAGCCCGACCAGACTGGCGGAGACGCCGCCGTGCGTCAGACCCGGCACCTCCGCGCGCACGCGCAGCACCTCGATCGGCCCCCGTTCGTCGAACGCGGCTTCCTCGCCGACGCAGACGAGCAGCTCCTCTTCCGCGTGGATCAACAATTGCGCCGCCGTCCGATCGCCGCGGGCGCAGACGAGCGAGATCGCGCGGTCTTCTTCGAATGGCGTCGCGAACTTATTTCTTACGCCGAATACGTATTTGTAGCTCTCATGCGCGAGCCCGAGCGCTATCGTCATGCCGGATTCCTCCTCGTTGCGTTACGATCCGAGCGATTTCTTGATCCGGTAATCCTTAGGAGTCGTACCGAATCGTTTCTTGAACAATTTGAAGAAATAGCTTTGCGAAGTGAAGCCCACCATCTCCGAGATTTCATACACCTGTAACCTATCGTTCTCCAGCAGAACGACCGCGTTCAGCATTCGTACTTCGTTAATATAGTCGGCGACCGAGATCGTCTCGTACTTCTTGAAAATTCTTCCCACGTAAACCGGCGACATCTTCAACAGATCGGCGATTTCCTGCAAGCTCAGGGACGGATTCGAGAAGTTGGCCTGAACGACTTCTTTGATCGTATCCAGAATCACTTGGAATTTGTTCTCCGAGAGCTGCTTCTGATCGACGGACAACGCGCCCAGTATCGCTCCGTAAGCTTCGAAGATCTCGTCCAGCGTCTCGTTCTCGAACGCCAGGCGGTCGATCTGACGCAAGTCGACCATATGGGGAGACAGCTTGTTCTGGTTGATCTCGCGAATCGTCTCTTTGATCAGGATGCCGAGGTGAAGGACCGATTGAATGACCGCGTCGTAGCTCATGCCCGCCATAGCCTCGCGAATGCTGTGCAGCTCCCGCAGCACCGCCTCGCGCTTGTTCGAACGGACCGCTTCGATCAACTTCTTCTCCAGCGCTTGCGGAATCCGGGATTCGCCGTTGTCCGCGATCCGTTGTACCATCTGGGGCGTGATGACCGATTCGAAGCCGAAGTTCATCTTGTACATCAGATAATCGAGCGCGCGCTCGTAATGGAGCGTCAGCATGCCGTAATCGGGAACCCGATCGCTCAAGGACGCGGAGAACGTGATTCCGTAATACTCCCGTACGGTCTTCTGCGCCTTGGCGAGAATCGACGCCAACTTCGGGTAGATACCGTCGCCGAGATTGCCCGTCTCGACGAGCAGGACGAGATGTTCGCCTTTCAGGTTGACGATGTCCGCGCGCAGCTCCCCCGACAGCATTTCGAGCGCGACGTTGGTGATCGCGAAGTGCAGCAGTTGCATATCGGACGCCCTTAATCTCGCTTTATGCTTGTCGTACTGGTCGATCTTGAGCACCCCGATCACGCTGTCCCGGGTCAAATCCGTACGCAAGTAAGAACGGGCTACGCATTCGTTCCAATCCTCGGACGTGAACGACGGGCTGGCCGTAATCAGCTTGCGGTGGTAATAGGATTCGATGATGTTCCCGTTGTCCTCCTGCCAAGACCGGTCCCGTATGATTCGCTCGATCATTTGATTGTAGATGCGCGAGATGTAGCCGAGTTCGTCCTTCTCCGCGAGCAGCGGATCGGCGACCGCGACCGAGCCTGCGCCCGGCAGCCGCTGCGTCTGCTCGAGCAGGCCGTTGATCGGCGAATACAGTCGCCTTGCGATGAACAAGGAAGCGAACGCGGCGAGCACGAAGCAGACGATCGCCACCGTGAAGAAGACGTTCCTCAGCTCGTCGACGGCCCACATGACATGCGCGTAAGGCTCGACGTCGACGATTACCCAATTGACGGAGGGATTGACCATGTAATTGACGATCTGCTTGTCGTCCCGGTACGGGTGCGTGAACTGCGCCACGTCGCGATGAGACGAATCCAACTGCCGATAGACCTCGTTCCGGATGCCCATTAGCTCGCCGCTCTCCTCCCCGGACGGTCGATAGATCTCCCTGTTCTGGTCGAGAATGAAGATTTGATTGGACGAACCGTCCGATCGGCTGTTCAGCATATCCAGCTTCTCGAACAGCCACTCCGGTTGGATATTGACGATGAGCACGCTCTCGGATTTGGAGTAGGCGTCCAATGAATCGTACAGGAACAGGGAGAACACCTCCTCCTTCCGTTCCGGGTGCTTCGAATCCGGCGTGAATTCGACGGGCATCAGCTGCATTTTATAGATGGGATGCTTGCCTTCCAGATAGTCTTTCATGAGAGGCATCAGATTGCTGCCTTCCTCGGAGATGTCGGGGTCTCCTCCGGTGAAGTATTGCTGCCTCTTGCTGTTATAGAACACGATCGAATGGATATACGAGTTATAGGCGATCGTCTTGTTCAGCTTGTTGATGCGCGACGTGTCTTCGAACCGGTCTTCTTCCCTGCTGAACAGGAGATGGGCCATGTTGTTGTCGTAGAAAAGAGAGATCGCGAAGTTTTTGACCGTTTCGTTCATGTAGCTGATATTGTAGTTAATCTGGGAGAGTACTTTCTCGTTGGCTTCCCGCTGGGAGGCGAGGCTGATTCTCTTCGAATTCCAATAAGCCGTCACCAGCGAAGCCAGCATGACGGCCACGATCAACAGGTTAATAGAGAGCATGATGCGGACAAGGTACTTGCGTTCCCTATACTTGCGAAGGTATTTATTCATAACGCCCCCACTTTCCGTTGACGGCGACCGGATTCGATATAGATCAGGTCCTGTAAGCTAACATAGCAAGATTCGATAATAAAAAAAAGTGCAAGAAATGCACTTTTCTCTATTCTTGCGACGAAGCAAGGACGCTTCCTCCCGCGGGAAGGCCGATTCAATGCCTATCGTTGTCAGTACTGTCAGCGTTGCCCGCGACGGCCCTGCAATGTCGCGTCCTGTCGAAATAATCGTCGATCCGCTCCAAACCGAACTCTTCGATGACGTCATCCGCGGAGAAGACGTCCGATTCGCTCGAGAGCAGCACGCATCCCAGATACCCGGGCTCCCCTATCGTCACGTCGCGGCCGTACTTCCGCTTGATCGCCGGGAAGAGCACGTCGTTCTCGTCGATATGAAGGACGGCGCAATCCAGATTGACGGTCGCCGTGCAGAACGAATAATAGTTCGTGCTGCCGGCCGTCGCCGTTCCGAGCGGATTCAGGATCGTGCAGGGACCTCCGGCAACCGCTCCCGCGAAGTGGGCTCGGCACGAGTACGCCCAATAGCCTTGCATCAGTCCCCCGTGATACATCGAAGGGAAGACGATCAAGTCCGGCTTCATGGCCGCGTAATGAAGCCGCAGCTCGTCGAAGTTCAGGTCGAAGCAGATAACCGCCGCCACCCGGCCGAAGTCGCATTCGAATACCGGGGCGTCCGTGCCGAAGCGGACTTTCCGCCGACCGGACTCGTCCGGCGTCGGATAGTGCTTGCGATACGTTCCCATGACCCTGCCCACTCGGTCGATCATCTGCATTTCGTTGAGCCAGCCGCCGTCCGCCGACTCCGACAGGGCCGGATAGGCGATATAGCAGCGATGCCTCTTGGCGACGTCCGCCAAGTAATCGCGTACTTGACTGCCGCGTGCGCGGAAATAAGCGTGCTGCTCCTCCAGCGGGAACCCGAGCGGGTCCGGCCGGTCGCAGACTTCCGGCAGTACGATCAGATCCGGCCGATCGGGCAGCACCTTCTCCAATTGGTCGGCCCAGTGCCGGATCATACGATCAATCGCTTCCCGCGGCGGCGTTCCGGCTTCGATCGCCAGCGGCCGCGGCCCAAGACAGCTGATCGTAACGCGATTCGCCATCTTCCTTCCCCCTCTCCTCGCTGTTCCTCGCTCACGCAAGCAAATGCGCATTCGCCTTCGTCACTTCGCCTTCCATCGGCTTTCCTTCCAAGTACGACTCGAAGTCCTCCAGCACGGACTGGCCGACGCGTCGAAGCCCGTTGTTCACGGCGCCGGCGATATGCGGCAGCAGAACGACGTTCGGAAGCAGGCGGAACGGATGATCCGTCTCCGGCGGCTCCGGGTCGGTTACGTCCAGGCAAGCGAACAGCCTGCCCCGGCGAAGCTCCGCCGCCAACGCTTCCTCGTCGATCACCGCTCCGCGAGCCGTATTGATCAGCACGCAGTCATCCTTGAGCAGCGCCAACCGCTCGCGATTCAGCAGCCGATACGTGTCGGGGAGCGACGGCAGATGCACCGAGACGACGTCGCTAGCGCGAAGCACTTCCTCGAGCCCGGCTTTGCGCGCGCCTATCGCCGCGGCCGCCGCTTCGTCGACGTACGGATCGTAGACGAGAACGTCTACGTCGAAAGCGCGAAGCAACCGGATGTATTGCGAGCCCGCTCGCCCGGCGCCAAGAACGCCGATTCTCATGCCGTACATTTCCCGAACCGAGTTCAGCGGTCCCCAGGCTCCCTCTCTCGTCGCTTGGGAGAGCCGCCACATATCCTTGAGCGAGGCGATCGTGAGCGCGAGCGCCGTTTCCGCAACGCCTCTGCTAAGCGCCGCGGCGGCTTGCGAGACGCGGACCCCGCGCTCCCACAGCTCAGGCGACAGGATCGGCTTGACCGAACCCGCCGCGTGCAGCACGAGCCGAAGCCGAGGCGCGCTATCCAGCACGCGGCGGGTCAACGTGCCGCATCCCCAAGAAGTGACGACGATGTCCGCGCCGCGAACGATGTGCGCCATCCGCTCCTCCGACGGATCGCCCGCCTCTTCGTTCATGGCGACTTCCCCATGCCGGCGGAACCGTTCGATATGCTCCGGCAGGAATACCCGTTCCCGCTGATGTTGTCCTTGCAAGAAGGCGATTCTCAAGTCTTCTTCTCCTTTCCGCGCCGAAGCCGAGAACGGCCGGGCGATCCCGGTCCATTCTCGGCCGATGCGATGAATTCGAATGCGGTTTACTTCATGCCCTTCTCTTTCAGCCATGCGTCCAATTGCTTCTGCATCTCGGCTTGGTAGGCGTCGCCGCCGGCTTTCTTCAGCTTCTCTTCGTAGATCGGCAAGTACTTCTCGGGGTCGAGCGTTCCGGTACCGAGCGAAGCTTGGTATTCGTCGCGGACGGCCTGCATGTTCGCGATCTCCGTCTTGACCGGCTCCGAGTCGAACGTGAATCCGCTGAACGGAGATACGAGCGCTTCGTCGTTGACCTTGATCGTCTGCTCGAACTTATCGGCGGGAGCGCCTTCCGGCAAGTATCCGTTCGTCACGTTGCCGAAGATCCAGTCGGCGTTCGTGAAGTAGCCGGCGTCTTGGTTGATCTTGATGTAGCGGTCGTCGATCTTCGTATAGTGCTTGCCTTCGATGCCGTAGACGAGCAGATTGTAGAGCTCCTTGTCGGTATTGATGAGCTGCAGGAACATCATCGCCCGATCCGGGTTCTTGGAGGTGCGGCTAATCGCGTTCATCGTGCTCGCCGCGCCGGTGAAGATCGGTTGGGCCAGCGGCACCAGCACGACGTCGAAGCCGCCGTCCGCGGCCTTGAATTCGACCTCGGAGCCCGGCTTGCCGGTCACGTCGAACCATGCTGCCGTCGTGCCCTTCTTGTAAGCGTCCGCCGCGCTCTTCAGCGTTGCCGCGTCTTCGTTGATGTAGCCTTGGGTATACCAGGAACGCACGAGCTTGTAGTAGTCCCGCAGTTCGTCGGTAATGTCCGGCAGGACGGTATAAGTCTTATCGTCGAGGTAGACCGGCGCCCTCTTGTCGATTCCGTAGAGCAAGCCGCTATAGAAACCGCGGGTCGTGCCGAACGGCGTAATTCCCGGCTCGTTCTCTTTGATCGTCTTCAGGAACGGCTCGAGGTCTTCGATCTTCTTGATCGTGGAGACGTCGAGATTGTACTTATCCACGAACCGCTTCTGGATGACGTAGCTCGGACGGCTGGCGGAGATTTGGAAGTTCGGAACGGCATAGATGCCTCCGTCCAGCTTGGCGTCGTCCCAGAACTTCTCCTGCATCGACGCGCGCAGATCCTTGCCGACCGTACCCAAGAGGTCATCGAGCTTCGTGAAGACGCCTTTCACCTGATTGGTGTCGAACTTGAACAGCCAGTTCGACGTCCAGAGGAGGTCGAATGCCTCTCCCGAAGCAACGATCGTGTTCATCTTCTGCTCGTAGTTGCCGAAGTCGATCGGCTTCAACTTGATGGTCGCGTTGATTTTGGCTTGGGTGAGTTTGTTGACCTCGTCGTTAACGAGCTTCAGGTCCGCATTCTCGGCGTTCTGAGGATAATACCAGGTCAGTTCGACCGGTTCGAGCGCCGCCTCGGACGGCGATGCCTCGGCCGATGCGCTGGCGGGAGCCGATGCGCTAGACTGCGGCTCAGACGCGCTCGGGGAAGCGTTAGAGCCCGAATTCGAATTGTTGCCGCAAGCGGAAGTCAGGACAATCGAGAAGCCCAAAGCCAGTGCCAGGGTGAAGCGCATACCGTTTCTTCTGTTCTGTGTACGTTCCATGGTTATAACCCTCCTGAATATGAATGGGCACAGCGACATGCTATGACGACAAGCGCTCGGATCGTCTTGCCCCCCACCTCCTCTCCTCTTCGCGCCGGTAACTCTCTCATCCGTTATTAGCCTTTGATAGCCCCGATCGTCAGCCCTTTGACGAAGAACCGTTGGAAGAACGGGAATACCAGCAGCATCGGGCCCGCCGACATAATCGCGATCGCGAACTTGGCGGAAGTACTCGGGAACTTCGACATGTCGAAGCTCACCATCGCCGCCGAGAATTCGGGCCTTGAAGTAATGAAGTCGAGCGAGTTCATCGTCCTTACCAATAGAAGCTGCAGCGGTACGAGCTTCTGGTTGTCGATGAACAGCAGCGCGTTGAACCATTCGTTCCAGAAGTTGAACATGATGAACAGTCCTAGCGTCGCCAGCGCCGGCTTCGACAGCGGGAGAATGAGCTGGGCGTATATGCGCCATTCCCTCGCTCCCTCCACTTTGGCCGACTCGATGATTTCATACGGGATTTTGGACATGAAGCCCTTCATGATGAGCACGTAGAACGGACTGAGCAGGCCGGGCACGATCATCGCCCATAAGTTGTCTTTCAATTGCAATCCCTGCGTCATCAGAATGTAGAACGGCACAAGGCCGCCGTTGAACAGCATCGTGAAGAACACATAGAACGAGGTGATCCGATTCAACCCATAATCCCTTCTGGACAGCGTGTAGCCCATCGTTGAGGTGAGGATCAGGCTCAGAATCGTGCCGACGATGCTGACCAGGACCGTCACGGCATAGGCGCGAATGAGCGTATCCGGCGTCTTCAGAAAGTAATGGTAGGCAACGGTCGAGAACTTGTCCGGAATGACCCGAAAGCCGTGGAGCACGATTGACTGCTCATCCGACAACGAGACGATAATGATCAACGCCAGCGGGATGAGCATCGACAGCGTCAGGCAGACGAAGAACAGATGAATAAGAAGATTCGACCATCGGACCCTATTGCTAATGAGCATGCAGGCTTCTCCTTTCTAGAAGAGCGAGTTCTCCTCGTTGATTTTGCGGACGGTGAAGTTGGCGAGAACGACGAGAACGAAGCCGACGAACGATTGGTACAGGCCGACGGCCGATGCCATGCTGACGTCGCCGAGCGTGCTCAGAGCGCGGTAAATATAAGTGTCGATGATGTCCGTCGTGGCGTACGTCATGCCGTTGTTGTTCGGGATGAAGTAGTGAAGCCCGAAGTCGCCGCGGAACATGTTCCCTACGCTGAGAATCAACAAAATGATAATTAATGGCGTTAATTGAGGAATCGTAATGTTCCGAACCATCTGCCATCTGCGCGCGCCGTCGATCTTCGCCGCTTCGTACAGCTCGCCGTCGATGCCGAGAATGCCCGCGAAATAGACGAGCGCCGAGAACCCGATGCTCTTCCAGAGGTGGACGGCGTTCAGGATGTACGGCCAGACGTGGGCATCGAAGTACCATTGCACCTTCTCTAAGCCGAGCGCGGTCAGCCAGCCGTTCAGGAAGCCGTTCTGATGATCGAGGAACGCCATCGTGATATAGCTCACGACGACCCAAGACAGGAAGAACGGCAGAATCATCGCGGTCTGGTACAGCTTCAGCCACTTCTTGGAGATCTCGTGCAGCAGAATGGCGACCAATAGCGCGAAGATCGTGGTCATCAGCATGTAGCTGACGTTGTACAGGATCGTGTTGCGGGTAATTCGGAAGGCGTTCTCGCTCTCGAACAGAAATTCGAAGTTTTTGAACCCGACCCAGTCGCTGCCCAGAATCCCCTTGTCGTATTGGTAATTCTTGAAAGCGATGAGAGTTCCGAACATCGGGACGTACGCCATGACGAAAATGTAGAGGACGGCGGGAAGCGATAGGACGAATAGTTCGATGTTCCTGACGATAAAACGGGATAAGCTGTTCTGCTTCAAGTTGCTCTATGCCTCCTTGCCGTTGAAGTGGATTGCGGTGTCTTGCCATTCACGATAACGGTCCGTACGGGGATGAATACAGTGCAAAAACCGTACTTTTCTCTACTCGCGCGATGTTCGATCCGCATTAAAGTGCCGAATTCGGATTCCATGCGCGCCTAGACGCGAAAAAGCCGGAAAGACAAGGAGAATTCCCTGTCTTTCCGGCCGATTGACGCCGATCGTTATGAGGTATGAGGAGGCTATTTCAGCCCTTTGGAAGCCAGCCATTCGTTCAATTGACGCTGCTTCTCGGCGGCGATGATGTCGCTGCCGGCCTTCCTCAGCTGTTCCTCGTAGATGGGCAAATATTCCTCGGGATCTACCGTTCCCGTCGCCAGCGATCCGTAATATTCTTCGTTGACGGCCCGTACGTTGGCCAGCTCCGCCTTGACGGATTCGCCGTCGAAGACGAAGTCGTGATAGAAGGACAGCTTCGCCCGTTCGTTGATCCGAACGGTTTGGTCGAGCTTGTCCGCGGGCGAGCCCTCCGGCAAGTATTCGTTCCGGATATCGCCGAACACCCAGTCGGTATTCGTGTAATAGCCGGCGTCCGCGTCGATCCGGATGAAGTTGTCGGTCGTTCTCTCGTAATGCTCTCCTTCGATTCCGTATACGAGCAGATTGTACAGCTCCTTGTCGGTATGCACGAGATCCAGGAACATGAGCGCTCTCTCCGGGTTCTTCGACGTGCGGGAGATGGCGTTCATCGAGCTGACCGCGCCCGTATAATACGGGCTTGCCAGCGGCACCAACTGCACGTCGTGGCCGCCGTCCCGCGCTTTGAAGTCCGCCTCCGAGCCCGGCTTGCCCGTCGGATCGAACCAAACCGCCGTATTCCCCTTGATGTAGGCGTCCGATGCGTCGCGTAGAGTGGCGGCGTCCTCGTTGATGTAACCTTTCTCGTACCAAGACCTTGCGAGTTTGAAATTGCTCGTCATCTCCGGCGTTACGTCCGGCAGTATCGTATGGGTAGGATCGTCCAAGTAGACCGGAACCCGCCAATCGATACCGTACAGCATATTCGTATAGAAGCCGCGCGTCGTCCCGAAGGGCACGATACCGGGTTCGCCTTCCTTGACGCGCTTCAGGAACGGCTCGATATCCTCGATCTTACGAATCGAGCCGACGTCCAACCCGTACTTGTCTGCGAATCGCTTCTGCACGACGAGGCTAGGCTGCATGGCGGAGATCTGATAATTCGGAATACCATACTGCTCGCCGTTCAGTTTGCCGTCGTTCCAGAATCGTTCCGGCAGCGAAGCGAGCAGCCCCGGCGCGAATTCAGGGAGCAAGTCCTGTACCGGCCGGAAGACGCCCCTCTCGGCGTTGTCGGTCCAAGAGAACAGCCAATTGGACGTCCAGACGATGTCGGCCGGTTCGTTCGAAGCGGCCAGCGTATTCATCTTCTGCTCGTAGTTGCCGAACTCGATCGGCATCAACCGGACCGTCGCGTTGATCTTCGCCTTGACGAGCCGGTTGACTTCTTCGTTCACGAGAGCAAGATCCGCGTTCGCCTGATATTCGGGATAATACCAGATCAACTCGACCGCGTCGTTCGTGCCGGACTCCGCCGCTTCCTCCAAGTCCGAACCGAACAGCGGCGTCGAGCACCCGGCGAGGACGGCTGCCGTAATCAGTCCGACAGCCGCGAGCAGCATTCGCCGGGACGAGACTCCGACCGCGGCTGAAACCGCTAATGCGAGGTTTATGGCCGCTCCTCTCTTCCGATCTTGCAGTAACATGTCGTCCTTGCTTGACGTCAATCGAACCGCCTCCCGTTATTGCTTGCTATCATTATTGTAGCAATGCGAATCAAAAGACCCCCGGCTCCATAAGGAAGCCGAGGGTCCGTCTTGCCGCGGGCAGCTTAATTGTTCGCCTCGCCCGGCGCGGCGACGATTCGGAACGACCGCTGACCGCGCTCCGTTCGAATCGTCAGCCTGCCTTCCGACTGCGTCCAGTGGACGCCGCGGTCGCTCATGTTCTCCTCGGCTCGTCCGCCGGGCTGAATCGCCTTGCCGCTGTCCGAATCGTACAGGAGGACCGGTCTTGGCGCATCAAGAACGACATTCGCGTCGCTCTGGGCGGATAGGGATAGCATACCATCTCCGAGCGCGATCGTCGACGGGACGTCGCTTCGGGCGAGAATGACGCCGTCCTTCTCCAGCAAAGTACCGGAGACCAACAGGAAGGAGTCTCCCTTCGTCGCGGCCGCCGCGCCGACGAAACGGATGCCGTCGAACCGATTGTCGCCGGACAAGCCGGCGTCCGACGTTCGAACGTACGCCGAGGCTCCCCCGTCGAAAGTCAACTTAAGGACGCCTTCGGCCTCTTCCTCCTCTACCTTCGGAATATCGCCGCCAAGGCGATAAGGCGCGAGAGTCGATACGAGAACGACGGAGGCTGTATTCGGCGTGACGAACGCGGCGTGAACCTGCCGCTTGCCGGCGAAGCCCGCGACCGGCGGAACTTCCTCGCCTTCCGGGTTCAGGTAAGCTGTCTCGAGAGCCGTCCGGCATTCATGCGCAAGTCCTCCGCGAAGTCTTGCGTGCAGCCCTGCCCCGCCCTTCTCTATCGTCGCTCCGCGTCCGTCGGAATCGAACGCGAGCATGTCGTCCGCATGCAGGTTCCACTCGAACGCGGAGCCTCCCGGGCGGTCCGTCGCCAGCTCGTCGATCACGACGAATGCCGAGGGCCGGACGTACACGATATGCCGGATCGCCCGGGTCAATCCTTCCTTGTAAGCGGCCGTCGCGTCGCCGCTGACCGCGTCGAAGTCCGGGTGGTGGACGAACCCGAGCACCCGTCCCTTGGCGTCGAAATCGTCGATCGGTTGCCCCGCTCTTCCGTCGTAAGTAATCGCGTTCGCCGAATACGTTCGTTTCGTGAAGCCGCGATGATGGACGCTGTTGTAGTAATCGTACACCCCGCTCTTAATGGCGAGCGGTTGTCCGAACGCGTGCAAGATGAAGCCGTTCTGGTCCGCTTGGCTGTGGCTGTAGCTGCCGTACGGACTCGACTTGAAGTAGAGGGAGATTCGCTTCGGGTCGAGAAGATCCGAATGCATCGCGACCAATCCCGTCACGGGAAACCATTTGCCCTTGGGCAGTTCCGTCGGCGGAACCGCGGGCAGATCGTCGTCCCGGTAGTAATAATCCTGCTGCGCGGTCGCGGGCATCTCCCCGATCGCGTCTGCCGCCCACTTCAGACGGGAATCGCTGTATACCTGAGCCATGCGGTTCAGCAGGCGAGAGCTGTATGAGCTTGGCGCGTAATGGCTGTCGTTGCCGAAGACGCCGGTCGGGCTGCCGTGCGGGAACATGTAGATCGGATACAAGCCCTCGTTACGCGAGAAAGCTTTATCGTACAGATTAATGGCCCCCGAGCTAAGCAGAATGTCCATCAGCTCCTTGTTGGAGCCGGAGGACCATTGCCAATAGCCGGTCCCCTGCGACCAGGAGCCATCCTCCCCGCCCCAAGGCGGCAGCAGGTTGACGAAGGCGGGAACGGAGCGTCGCATCCACTGCTCCGCTTCGGGAATATCGTGCAGCAGCACGGCGCCCATGAGGCCGATATAGCCGATGATGGTCCAGCCATGGGAATCGAACGGATATTGATAGATCGGTTGGTTGACCAAGTACTTGTCGATCAGTTCGGCGACGCGCGTCTTGATCATCCCTTGAACGTCCCGACGCTCTGCGTCCGACAACAGATCGTGCAGCCAGTCGTACGCGATGGCGGAACGGTACGCGACGGCGCGATGCACCTGGTCGTTAATATCGAACCGGGTCGAACCCGACGGGTCCCATGCGGTAACGTTCATGAGATGGGCTTTCGCGTAGGCGCCGATCCGCTTCTCTCCGGTCAGCAGATAGACGAACGCCGCGTTCAGCATCCGTTCGAGCGTCGTATCGGCGTAAGCACGCAATTCCTGCAACGCCTTCACGAACTCGGGAGATACGGACGAAATGTCGGCATTCAGATAAGGAAAAGGCGGATCGGAAGGCAGAGGATTCCCTAGATCGGCTTGAACGGACGCATAGAGCCGATCGAAAGCCGCCTTGCCGCTCCCGGTAAACCTGCGGTCGCGGAACGCCGCGAGATCGCCGGGGGTCGTCCATACCCGCGGATGGCCCCTCTCCATTCTCGCCATCATCTCGTCGATCGTCGGCACGGGGAACGGCACGTTCTCTTCCGCGATACGGAAGCGGCGAACCGCGCTCCACGGCGACGCTCCTTTCGACGAAGACAAGCGGTAGCGGACCCGCCAGTACCAATATCCCGCGTTAAGCGTCCGATTCAGATTATGGAAGTTCGCCTCGAGTTCGATCTCTTCGAGCTTGCCGTCCATGGAAACGGTCCTTCCCAGTTGAAGCTGATAACCCGATGCGTCCGGGACGTACGGCCAGCTGAAATCCGGCGGGTTTTGCGTCGTGACGAGCCCGTCCGCAGGACGGAACGGCATGTTGGCGTTCCGCAGCAACCGTTCCGGCCATTCGTCGGTTAATGTCGGCACTGCCGAATATCCGGTATCCTGTGTGTTCATGATTCGGTTCCTCCCTCCGTAGGGCAGCTACTGTCGGATGATTCTGCCAGGCCGGCCCTTGCTCTCTATCGTAGGCGCTGACGGTCGCCTACGTAAATTCTTCGATCTGTAGAAAACAGCACGATCCGTAACGGAAGGCGTGGAAAATGACCTCTATGACAGAAAAATGCCCTCCAACGTTCCTCACGGAACGATGAAGGGCATTCGGTCTTTCTAGGCACGTTAATCGTCCGAGAGTTCGCTCTCTACGACCCACATATGATTGGTCACCGGTTCGCCGCCCGTCGTCGGAACGTAATCCACCAGGTAAACGGTCGTTCGCTCGGCCGAGTCGATCGTGGCCTCGGCGCCTCTCATGCCTTCCATATGGTCGGCTTCCAGCGTCGCCTTGGCGCCGACCGCGAGCGGCTCGCTGCCGGGATCCTTCAATTCCTCGTGAACGACCCATTCATGGTCGGTAACGCGAGCTCCCCCGTTCTTCGGTTCATAAGATACGGCGTATACCGTCGTATGGAATGCTCCGGAGACCGTTGCCGCCGCGCCATTCATCCCGGGCATGTGATCGGTACGGATCGTGACCGAAGAGCCGACTGGATATCGAGGGTTGTCGGCTTCCGTCAAGCCTGCAGGCAATTCGCCGGAGCCGTGATGGTGGTGCGTATCGTGTCCGTCGCCGGTTTCGGCGTTCGCGTGCGTATGCTCGTGTACCCCCGCGTTACCGCAAGCGCTTAGCGCTAATAATGCGGACAACCCAAGTAAGATCAAGTACGTTCTCATGAGACTTTGCCTCCTTTCATCCTCTTGCTAGATGAATCATTTCACCAAGTATACCCAAGATTGGCCATCAACGCGAACGGAAGACAAACGTTCGGACGGCCATTACTCGAGGTTATCGATACCTAGTCGATAGTTGTTCGAGCACCAAAAGCCGACTCCGCGGAGTCGGCTTTCTAGCCCCTTGAATATGCTTGTTAACCGCCGATATACGAATCCAGGAACGCGTTGCGGAATTTCCCCGCCGGATCGTATCGATGCAGCAATCGCCGGAAGTCCGGCAGCCGTTCATACCGCGCTTGCGTTTGTTCCGGATCCATCGCGAACAGCTTCGCCCAATGCGGGCGCGCTCCGAACGGAGCGAGCGCGTCCTCGATGCACGGAAGCAACCGCCGGACTTGCTCCCACTCCGGCTTCCACGTGAAGTGAATGCCTACGCTGTCCTGCCGGTAACACGGGCTCATCCAGAACGCGTCCGTAGCAATCGTGCGGACTTCGGATACATAGAGCAGCGGCGCGATATGCTCGCTCAGCCCGTTCAGCGCGCGCAACGCCTCGAACGCATGCCGCCGCGGAACGAAATATTCGCTCTGCAGCTCGTTGCCCGCGCTCGGCGTAAAGTCCATTCGGAAGTGCGGCAGCCGCTCGTGCCAGGGTCCCGGAACGCCCAGTTGCTCGCTGCAGTTCACGACGGACTGGCCGGGA
Organism: Cohnella sp. GCM10027633; assembly: GCF_042675445.1. Classification (NCBI taxonomy): domain Bacteria; kingdom Bacillati; phylum Bacillota; class Bacilli; order Caryophanales; family Paenibacillaceae; genus Cohnella; species Cohnella sp. GCM10027633. Next base: position 149,668 of record NZ_JBHTGV010000001.1, read on the forward strand.
ACGGGGTGCCGCTTCGCCGTAGCCGGCGAAGCCCCGAAGAACTCGGCCGGCGTGCTCGCGAGAGGTTCACCGACCGCCCCGTCCAGCTTCCGCTTCACCCACGCTTGGTTGAACGTCGGGCCCTCCCAATTCGTGAACAGGCTGACGCTGTAGGCTGCCGAGAAGATGGCGTCGAATCCGCCATGATCGAGCGCGGATAGCGGCAGCCGATCGTATACCGTCTGAGCGATTCGGTAATCCGGGACGACGTCAAGCGTCAGCTTCGTCACGATGCCCAGCCCGCCGAGCCCGACGACCGCGCCCTCGAAGTCGCTGTCCTTGTCTCTCGTCAGCTCTACGGCTTCTCCGTCCGCCTTCAAGAGCTCTATCTTACGCACGGCCCCCGCCAATCCCGCGTTGCGGTCGCCCGAGCCGTGAGTCGCTGTCGCCACGGCGCCGGCCACGCTAATGTGCGGAAGCGAAGCGAGATTATGCAGCGCGTAACCTTCCTCATGCAGATAGCGGCACAGCTCTCCGTATCGGATCCCGCCTTCCACGGTAACCGTCCCCTGTGTTCTGTCGAGTCCGATGATCCGGTTCAGCTTGCCAAGCGAGAGCTGCGCGCCGTCGGTGTCCGCGATTCCGTTGAAGGAGTGCCGCGAGCCGAGCGCGCGGATGCGACCGCCGCGAACGACCATATCCCGTACTTCCTCCAAGCTTGCCGGTTCGAGCAGTTGCGCCGAGCCATAACGGTAGTTGCCTGCCCAGTTGCGTCTATCTTCCATCGTCATTGCTCCTTCGGTTCTGGACGTAAGGTTGTTTAAGTAATTCCTATTATAACGAAAAAATCCGCGCGTAGGCGCGGACTTTTCCCTGACGATGTCGGTCTCTACTCGCTTGATTCGAATCCGTTCTTGTCCCCGCGCGCCTGCGCTCCAGCGCTCGCCCCCGCCAACAGCGGCGACATGCGCGCCGCCAACTTCTCTCCGATGAGAGCCATTCCCATAGGCGACGGATGCAATAGATCGTGCGACAAGCCTCGCCAGTCGTCGAAAAGCTCGCGTCCGTCCACGTAACGAACGTTCGCGAATCCCGATTTCTCGGCCGCGTGCTTCAACGCTTCGCGGTAAGCATCCGAAGTCGACGGAACGACGCGGCCGGGCCACGTCCACCCGAGATCCGCGAAGCCCGTGAACAACCCGATGCACAGCACCGGCTTATTCGGGTGCGCGGACGCGATCTTGCGAACCATGGCGCCGGCGCGGGCCGCGAACTCCTCGGTCGTCACGCCGCGGTTCAGCATGTTGACCGACAGGCAGAGCGTCGCGATATCCCAGTCTTGGCGATTCGCGATATGTTCCGCCATCGCCGGCTCGCAGAAGGCGGCGCCGGGCATGCCGAGGTTGATCGGATCGAGGCCGAGCCGCCAGGCGGCATGAGCGACATAGGTAGCTTCCGGCGATGCGCCGCCGTACGTAATCGACGTTCCGTAAGCAAGATAGCGAAGCTTCGGCTTCTCGTCCATGAGAGGCGGTCTCAGCGACGCGCCGCTCAGCCCGAGCAGATGGACTTCGCCGCCGTGGAGCACGATCCGCCACACGCGCCCGAAAGACCGACGCGGAACCGATTCGCTCCAAGGCGCGTCGAACTGGAATCGCGGCTCGCGCGCGCCGAACGTCAACGTCTCGGATCGTTCGCCGATCGTCCTCTCTTCGACCCAGTATTCTCCGTAATAGATTTGAACCCGGCTCGATTCGCCGAAGCTGGCAAGCGTCAATTCCGCCGCATCTCCTTCCGCGACGAAGCGGATCTCGGCCATGGCGGCTCTTCGGGCCTGTCTTTGCCCGTCTTCGATCAATCCGGCCCGCACCGACTCGGGGACGCGCTGCAGCAGTACGCCCGGCCGATCGGGCACCTCGACGAGCGCCTCGACGTTATGCAATTCCGCCTGTAGGTAGATCATCTTATCGCACCCGTTCTACTTTCGCGAATGGATAATCGAACGCGACGCGCTTCGCCCGTACCGCCCGATCGTTCTCTATCGTATACGCTTCGTTCGGTTCGATCCGGAATGCATAGCTGCGGTCTTCCATGCGCAGCCGTACGTCGATCGGTTCCGAATCGATGCCGATGACGGCCAGTACCCGGCCGTTCAAGTCCGTTCTCATGCATACGCCGTTCGTCGAGCGGAACGCTTCCTTGCCGTTGATCGAACCGCTGAATTCGCCGTTGCCGCTTACGAGCGTGAATCGGTCATGCCCCCATCGCTGCGTGTACTTTCTATCGAAGCTACCGTCCGCGAGACCTCCCCAATAGACTTCTTCCCTATCGATATGCACGCCGTACAACCGTGAAATGTACTCCAACGCCGATAGAATCGCAGGACCGTACCCGTCCTTCGCCGGGCTCGGTTCCGCCGTGAACGGATCGAATTGCTGCGGGAAGAACGAAGACTTCTCCAGCGCGCCGATGAAGATTCGGCCAAGCAGCGTAATCTCCGCGTAATGCCCGTAGTTCTCCAGCGCTTGAATCGCCCTCTGGTACGTGAGGCTCTCCGGCTGTCCGCTCCAGTCGTTGCTAGCGACGTTCCGGAACAGCGGATCGTTCGCGGCGATGGACGGCAACGGCATCGTCGTCCAGAATTCTTCCGGATTCAACAGATGACGGGCGATGAACGCATCGGCCATCTCTTGGTCAAACCCGCCGTAATACATCACTCTCAGATTGTTGTGAACGAGGACGTCCATGAACGCGTTGTCGCAATCCCTGTCGTAACAGGCCGTCTTCTCCGGACGCCATAGATAGGACTTGATCTTGTCCCGTACTTCGTCCGCTTTCCTTCGCCAGTAGCTCTCCTGTCCGTTGCCAAGCTCTCTCGAGATGATCGCGAGCACGTCCCTGCCGTTGCAGGAATAGCCCATGACGTCCATCGATTCGTAAGGCACGTTCCCGATTCCGTACGGTGGGGTCTCCCCGTCCCAGCTATCCGGCGCGCCCGCCAGCCGCGTGGAATGGTCCTCGCCGGTATCCCACACGCACCACGTCTCCAGGCAACCGTCCCCGTCGGAATCCCGGTATTGCCACAGATAGGCGTCGAATCGTTCCAGCACGCCGTACAACGATTCGAGATACCGCCGATCCTTTTTCATCCAATAGTACATTTTTAACGCCGGCACCGGAAAACAATAGCCCTGGAACCACGCGAAATCCGACTGCAGCTTCCCGCCGGCGACCGAGATCATGCCCGGAATTCTGCCGTCCTCTCTCTGGTTCTCCATGAAGATCAGCTGGTTGCCCAGCGCCGCCTCGATATCGCGCTTCGCGTACATCTCGCCGCCCATCGGCTGCGTCTCCAGCCACACGTTCGGATAGTACGAGCCCTCCACCAATACTCTCTTATCCAGGAACGTCCGAATATTGAGCTTGGCCATCGTCTCGCACCGGTCATACAGCCTCTGCAGAGATTCGTTGTTCGTGGAGAAGCTCGCTTCCGTATCCGGCAAGCTCTCTCTGTCGATGTCTATGATTCTGCTCATCGTTCTCCTCCGATCGATAGCACATGATGGCCTTCCGTCAGCGTCATGTCGCGGAATTGCCCGACGCTGCCTTTCGGCACGTCCGCCTCCAGCTCCCATTCGCGCTCGCCGACTTGGCGAAGCTCCAACCGCAGCTCTCCGCAGTCGGTCGGTAACGCGGCCCGAACGTTCGCGATCGCGCCTAAAGCCGGATCAAGCGAGAATCGTCGGAATCCCGGCTCGAGCGGCCGCAACCCGAACAAGCCTTCGAACGCGAACGCGATCGGCGCGGCCCCCCAGGCATGGCTTGCGCTGGAGAAGGCAACCCGGCCGTCTTCTTCTTGATGGAACAGCGTCCACTTCTCCCACGTCGTCGTCGAACCGGCATCCAGCATCGCGCCGTATCGGCTTCGAATCATCTCCAGCGCACGGGGCACGGCGCCGACTTTCCGAAGCGCCCTGCACGTAGTCAGCATGAAGTACGGACTCCCCGCGACTGTCCGAACGTTCGTATCGGGGCTGAATACCGTCCGATAGATCTCGCGCGCGCGTTCGTCGTCCGCTTCATGAAGATGAAGCAGCGCAAGGGCGTTCGTCGGCTCGCTCACCGTCGCGCTCAGATGACCGTCAACTTTGCTGTCGACGTAGGCTCCTTTCTCTTCGTCCCACAGCTGACTCCGGATGGCGGAGCCCAACCGGAGCGCTTTGTCCGAATACAGGCGCATTGCTTCAGGGTCGCCCGCGAGCTCGGCATACGAGCACGCGGATTGCAAGGCTTCCAAGTATTGAAGATTCAGCGGGGCGACGATACCGCCGCGTTGATCGTCGAGCAGCGGTCCCTTCGGTCCTTCCGCCCAGTCGATGAACGCCCAGTATGGGACGTCCTCCAGCAAGCCGTCCTCGTTCTCGAGAGCGGCGAACCAACGTAGCGCCAGCACGATATTCGGCCACCATGCCCGAACGAATCCGTCGTCTCCGGCGTAGGTCCGGTAATCGGCGAACGCGCTGATCCACGCGAGGCAGAACGAAGGAATCGGCGGGTAATTATGATGGCCGTCCGGATAGCGCGCCTTCGTCATCCCTTGCCAGTCCTGCGACTGTCCGATCTGCTCGAGCAGCTTGCGATGGAGACGGGAATCGCCCGACAAGTACGCGTTGAACACCGCCTGCCAGCGGCCGTCTCCCATCCACTGCTGCTGCTCTCGGCTGGAAGAATCGAGGAAGCCGTCTTGCATGCAGATGCGCAGCGTCCTGACGCTGATGTCCCATATGCCGTTCAGCCTGTCGTCGCCGCTGTGCATGGACGCCGTACGAGCCATCGGATATCGGCGAGTCCGCATCCCGACGCGATGGAACGCGACCGGTCCGTTCGCGCCGCGGACGCGGAATTGAACGTAACGGAACGCCCGCCATGCGAACGCGTTCTCCAGCCTGTTCCTTCCTTCGGCCAGTACGAACCGATCGATCGGTCTCGAATAGTCGACGTTGATCAACGCCTTGCCTTCCCACAGCTCTTCGGCATAGACGGCATCGATGACGGTTCCCGCGCTGCCCGTGACATCCAGTTGCAAATATCCGGCTTCCATGACCGGAAATTCGAACGTGACGATCGAAGCTTGCCCTTCTTCCGGATCGGGCTCGACCTTATAATCGGCGATGCCGTCCTCGACTCGCCCGCCCGTCAGCCGGATCAGCGCCTCTTCGGCGAAGATCTGACGATGCAGCCGTTGGACGGGCTCCGCAACCTGCTTCGCGTAACCGAAGTTTACGATCGCGCGAGCTTCAGCGACTCCCTCCTCCAGGTTCGGTATCTCGCGAACCTTCCAGTTCCAGAACGGCGAGAGGACGGCGCCTCGTCCCTTGGCCTTCTTCCACGCGCCGTCGTCGAAGTCCGGTTCCGTCCAGCCCGCAGGCTCCAGGCGGGCATCATAGATCTCGATCGGCCCTTGGCAGCCGTTAACCCGCGGGGCGTCGCGGTCGTAAGCCGGCGCAGGCAAGCAACGCCAGCTGGCGTCGCTCGGGACGACGATCGGCTCTATCGTCCCCGCGCGAATATCGGCCTCCGCGATTAAAGCCGGAATCCGATGAACGGACTGTCCCGTTCCGTAACCGTAATGAAGCGCGAGCACCGCGATGACATTCGTGCCGGACCGCAGCTCGTCGAGAATGTCCCATTCGTCGCAATATGGCATGCGGGGATCGCTGCGGCATGGCCCGCGGCCGACGTACCGTCCGTTCACGTACAACGCGTACCGGGAATCCGCGAATAGCTTGATCGTAGCTTGAATCGGCGCTTCGGGCAGGATGAACGTTTTGCGGAAATGGCAATACGCGTTCTTCGGGTGCTCGTAATGCGTCTCGACTTCGTCAGGATCCCAGATCAACAGCGTCCGACCGCTCCACTTCATCCCGCGTGCACCTCGTCTCGGATATCCCAGGCGAATATATGGACCTGCTCAGCGCCCCAGGTGCTTAACGGAATAAGGCGAAGCGCCTTCGCCGAGACGTCGACTTGGAATTTACGAAGCCGTTGGTAGTTGTTCGTCACGCTCAGCAATTCCGTCCACCTTCCGTCTTCCTGCAAATACTCGATTCGGAAGTCCTTGACCATCGACTTCGGTACGTGCCACGAACGGTTGTTCAACGGGTAGCTGTTAGGCATGTTGCGTATGACCCGGTTCAGGTTACTGTCGAACACGAGCCGCACCTCGCGGATCGGCTCTTCCCGGTCGAACCGGTATTCGATCCAATCCCCGACGCTTCCCGTCCATCCGTTATCGTCTTGTCCGAGCGTGCGGTCCACGCCGTTCCTTAGCGCTTCCGCGTCGCCGCTCGACGCCGTCAAACGGGCAGACCGCGTAAGCTTGGACGCCGCCCTGAGCTGCCAAGGAAGATAGCAGTCGTCTTCCATCAGCATGTCTTGCAATTGGCGGATTTGCGATTCATATACGCCCCGCGGAGACAGTTTTTCCTTGACAGCGATCGCGGCGGCCGTGCCGATCGCCTGACCGAGCAAGGAGCAGGTGCCCATAACCCGCGTGGAGCTGAGCGCCGCGTGCGTGACGCTGATGTTCCTGCCCGCGAAGAACAAGTTGTCGATGTTCTTGGAGTACAGGCACCGATACGGAATGCCGTACGGCGAAGGCGCTTTGTGGTAGATCGTAGGATGACCGCCGCGGTAATGGAAGCCTTCCGGGAAGTGGTCGTCCATGCTCCAGCCGCCGTAGGCGACGAGGTCGTCGAACCTGCCTTCCGCCTCGATGTCGTTCTGCGTCAATACGTAATCGCCGACGTAACGGCGGCTCTCGCGTTTGCCGGGCAAGTATCCGATCCAGTCGATGACCCAATTGTCGACGCCGTGTTCTCCGCGGTTTTTCATATGGTCCCAGACGCCGAACACGATCTTCAGCAGCTCGTCCCGAAGTTCTTCCGCATCGTGTATGGCGTCGCGATCGCCTCCGAGCTCGATCCACCAGAAGTTCGTCCGTTTATCGTGCGGTCGATGCGGCAGATCGTCGTCGCTCATGAACGTATGCGCCCACGCCGGCGGGATGAACGTCTGCGGCCGGTCCGTCTCGCGAATTTGGAACAGGCAGCTAAGGCCCATCGTCTTCTCGTCCGCGACGTCGGGCTCGATCGATTCGTTGAATTCGCTCGAGGCTTCTCTGCCGATCCGATATTCGGCGCCGGTGAGCGGCGCGAGAATGCCGTCCCCCGAACAGTCCGCGAAGTAGTCCGCTTCGACGGTGTGCCACGTCTCGGTCGTTAATTGCCAGCCCGTGATCGAGCGGATCGACGTACCGTCCATCGTTGATCCCGTACAGCTGCAATTCAGCAATAACGTTATATTAGGTTCGAAGCGTACTTTCTCGTACAGGACGCTGTCCCAGATCGAGAAGCTCGGCGAAGGATTGCGATACAGATTCTCCAATTCGATCTCTTCCAGCAGCCCGGATTCGCGATTGTTGCGTCCGTGGGCGCCGCCGATGTTCATTCGAATCTCGGAGGAGGCGTTGCCTCCGAGTACCGGCCGATCGTGCACGAGCACGACCTTGACTCCGCGTCTGGCCGCCGAGATGGCCGCGATCATGCCGGCCATCCCTCCGCCGACGATGCATAACTGCGTTCGGTGCGTCTTCTGCTGCATACGGGTCTCTCCCTTATCTGTCGTTCAACGGTCCGCCAGGTGTCTCTTGAATTCCGCAGGGCTCCTGTTCTCGAACCGTCTGAATATTTTAATGAAATAACTGTCGTCGACGAAGCCGACGAGCTCCGCCGCCTGATTGACGGATTTGCCCTCGGCGAGCAGTTGCTTGGCCCGGTCGATCCGAACTTGCTGGACGTAATGAATGAGGCTGACGCCCGTCTTCTTCTTGAACAGGCTGCTTAGATAGCTCTCGTCGAGGGAGACGAACGACGCCATCGAGCGGAGCGTAATGTTGTTATCGTAATGCGTGTGAATGTAGCCGATCACCTTGTTGATCTCCGAATGGTCGGTGTAGGCGGACCGGTCTTTCACGATATCGTCCATCGCGACGGACACGATGCGTTCCATGCGCGCCAGCAGTTGCAAATGGGATGCGGCGGTCGTCACGCTTACGTATAGCTCTGGCGTCATGCGGACGTACTGCTCCAGTAGACGAACGAGCTGCGACGCGTGGTCCTTCACGAGCGGCATCGGCAAGCTTCTCCGCTCCATATCGGCCCACTCCTGGGCGAGCAGACGCAAGCCGTCGGCCGTCTTGACGTGCTCGAAACAAGCTAGCCATTCTCCCCAGTTCGACTTCCGGCCTTCCGGCATCCGGGCTTCCGGTTCTACCAATGCCGAATCCGCGACGCGAATCGGTCCCCGTTCCCGTCCATACCAGATCGCGTCCATGTGCCGCAGCGCGCCGAACCATTCATGCGCCAGCCGGTCGCCCGGTACGTCGAGCCGATAGACGTACGATAACGGCGAGGCTTCGCTTCCCCCGCTTGGCATCGTTGTGCCTTGCGCGTTGCTCCAGACGAAATAGGTCGTCAGTCCGTCGGAACGATACGCGTGAGCGACCGCATGCTCGCCGGGCGACGCCGCTATTCCTGCCGGCAGCCCCGCCTCTCCCGTCGGCTCTAATTCTCCATCGAACGCGCAGAAGATGGAAACGTACGGAAGCAGCGGCTTCTGGCGCGAGTCCTCCGCGCGGTCGTTCGCGAAAGCCGATGTGCGGAATTCCCGCCATAGCTTGTCATAGATCGCTTCGTACATCTCCCGCTCCCGTTCGGCGGAACGCGCGGTCTTTGCCGACAATTCCTTGGTCGCTTTGCCGAGCGCGTCCTGCAGCGCTTCGATCGTCATCGACAGCTTCAGGATATAGCTGCTGGCTCCGTATTCGAGCGCCAAGCGGGCGTACTCGAACTCGTTCATGCACGTCAGCATGATGAAGCGAGCCTCGCTGCCCCCTTCCCTGGCCGCCTTCAGCATCATGACGCCGTCCATCTTCGGCATCATGATGTCGGTGATGACGACGTCCGGCCGCACTTCCTCCACGAGAGCGAGTCCGTCTTCCCCGTTGCCGGCCTCTCCCGCCAACGCGAACCCGAGCTTCGCCCACGGGATCATTTGTTTGATGGAGTCTCTCACGAACGCTTCATCCTCTACGATGACGACCTTCCACATCGCGGACACCTCCTGGTCAGTTGGCGGATTCGTACGGCTTGGCGACGAGCAGCGGAACGACGATGCGGACGCGCGTTCCCGCGTCGTCCGATGCCGTATCTAGCGACGCTTCCGATTTGAACAGCAATTGCAACCGTTCCCTTAAGTTCGATAAGCCGATGCTTGTTCTTTGGCGAATCCGTACCGCCCGTGCGGACTTCTCCATACCGATCCCGTTATCCTCGACGTCCAGCACGAGCCGTCCGTCCTCCGAGCTTATGCGAATGACGATCGAGCCTTCCTTCTCCAGTCCCGAGAACCCGTGAATGATCGCGTTCTCGACGAGCGGCTGAAGCGTCATCTTCGGCAGCAGCGCATGATCGAGATCCGCTCCGACTTCGTAACGGACGTCGAACGGATGCAGATGCCTGTTCCGTTGGATCGTCTCGTAGGCGCGAATGAGCTCGAGCTCCTCGCCGACCCGGATCAGCTCGACGTCCGTATTCAAGCTCGTCTCCAGCAGCACGCCGAGCTTCACGCAGATGAGGGCGATCTCCTGTTCGTTCTTCCGCATGGCCAGCCACTTCACCGTATTCAACGTGTTCAGCAGGAAATGCGGATTCATGACCGCGATCAGACTCTGATAACGAAGCGCTTCCTTCTGCTTCTCGTCCCGTTTGATCTTGGACACGAGGGCCTGCATGTCGCGCAGCATCCGGTTGAACGTGCGGGACAACGACAGAATCTCTCCCTGGTAAGGCTTCTCGTTGATTCCCGCCGTGAACTGCTTCTCGACCGTCTCGGACATGCGCCTCTCCAGCAAGTGAAGCGGCCGGGTAATGCGTCTGAGCAGAATGAACGTGATCAAGACGAACGCCAGCATGATGCCGATGAAGGTAAGCAGGTATCGGATCTGCTGCTGGTGCAAATCCCCGAAGTAAATTTCCATCGGGAAGCTGCTCACGATCGTCCACCCGAGAGACGGCAGCTCGCCGACCTTGATGACCGTGTTATGCGGGGAACGCTTGCCGTTCCAATCGCCGGTCAATACGACGTCGCGGTAGATCGCTGAATCCAGTTCGCGGAACTTCGTACTGGCGAGAGTCGCGCCCTTCTCGTCCAGAATGTAGTAGTCCTGGAATACGGCGAACTCCTTGGCGATCGCCCGCAGCCACTCCTCGAAACGGAAAGCGACGTGCACCATCGCGACGGCGCGCCCGTCATCCTCCAGCACCGCGTACAACGACAGCTCGTTGGTGCTCGCGTTCGCGCTCGTGGCTTCGCTCTCCCATACGTATTTGACTTCACCCGCCGAGATCGCGCGGAATCCGCTCTCATCGCGCAGCTTGGCGTAATCCGATACGGAAGCGGGATCCCCATCCGTATACGCATGTCCATTCAGATCCAGCACCGTGAAGGTCAGTTGAGCGCTGTTAAGCTCGTTCAGATCCTTGAGCCTGCGCAGGTTATCCGTAACGATTTGGCCGCGTTCGGTTTCCGTCAGCTCGTTCGCTTCGTCGAAAGTCTCTTGTTGTCTGAGCATTAATTCCAGCGTAACGACGGACGTCAGCATGAAGCTTCTCATGCTTTCGAAGTTTTGCCGAACCTGTTCCATTTGCACGCTGTTCTGCTCGCTGACCCTGTGACGGATCAACGTCTCGGTATTGTCGTACATGCTCAACTGGAGCACGAGCAACGGCACGAAGATCAGAAGCACGAACGCGGCGAACAGCTTGTGTTTGATCGTTCTCGGGACGAGCCTGGACAGCGCTGCAAGCATCGATGGGTTTCCTCCAGACGGGATCGGTTGTGCGTCAAAGTAGCAAAGAGAGCGAAGGGCAGCACGGCTCCCCTTCGCTTCCTCTTAGTTCAGAAATCCGAGCGCTTTCAATTGCTTGTTCGCTTCTTCGATATACTGCTTGTAGCCGTACGTCGTATCGAGCGTGGACAAGAACTTGTCGTATTCGCTCATCGGGGATTTGCCGAACGCGAACTTCAGCAGCTCGTCGTTCATGAAGCGTTGCGCATCGGCCAAGTTAACCGTCGCCGGCGGATCGATGAAGCCGTTGTACACGTTCAGGCGAGGCTTCGCGGCGGCTTCTTGAATTTGCGGCGCCTGTTTCGGGAACTTGGTCGACAAGTATTCCTTCTCCGGACGTCCCATCAACTGATACACCCAGCTGTACGACGACTCCGTGATTTTGTCGGTGACTTCCGCCTTGCCGTCTTTCAACGTGAAATGCGTGCCCTCGAGTCCGTACTCGACCAATCGGAGTCCTTCGTCGTGGGAGACGTGGTCCAGCAGTTGAAGGATGCGTTTCACCTTGTCCGGATCTTTATCCAAGCTCTTCGGAAGCGCGACGAAGCCGGAAGAGCCCCCGAGGTCGTACGAGCTCTCGAATTGTCCGCCAGGTCCCGTGAGAGACGGAACAATGGCCCATTCCGCGTTCGGGTTGGCCGCCTTGATGGAAGCCGCGTGCTCGTCCCGGAACAGCTCGAAGTCGGTGTAGATGATGCCCGCTTGCCCCGTGATCGCCTTATCCCGCGGTACCGCCCCTTTGTTCGAGAACAGTTCCGGGTCGACGACGCCGGCATCCAGCAGTTTCTTGACGGACGCGAGCGCGTCGCGATATGCAGGGTCGTATACGGCCGAGATCGCTTGGCCGTCCTTGATATAGATGTCCTTATACGAGCTTCCGACGCCGTAGGAGCCGAAGATCGGATTGAACGCGAGCCATTCTTGCGCCGTCATGCCCAGCGTGTCCTTCTTGCCGTTGCCGTCCGGATCTTTCTCCGCGAACGCCTTGGCGACTTCCAGCAGTTCGTCGAACGTCGTCGGCATCGGCAGGTTCAAGTTCGTTAGCCAGTCTTTGCGTATCCAATACGACTGGGTGAGCAGCGTCGGCGCTTTGGCAAGAGCGTACGTCTTGCCGTTCACGACGCCTTTCTTGAGGCCTTCTTCCGTCGCGAGCTGCTTCACGTTCGGCAGGTCGTTCAGATACGGCGTCAGATCGAGCAGCGCGCCCATATTGGCCAATTGAAGCAGATGATTGCGATCGACGAGCTCCATGATGTCCGGCGGATCGCTCGCGGCGATGCGGGTGCTCAGCTGATTTTTCACTTCGTCCGTGTTGCCCGGCAACGTGAGCTCGAGATCGATGTTCAGCTTCTCGTCGAGGTTCTTCTTCACGAAGTCGTCCGCCGGCATTTTCGTTCCCCAGCCGACTTTGAGCGCTTCGATCTTGATCTTCTCGCCGGCTTCCGGCGCGGCCGATTCCGACTGGCTCGGCGCTGGAGCCGAGGCGGACGCCGACGGACTTGCCGCAGGCTCCTTCGCGTCGTTATTGTCGTTTCCTCCGCCGCATCCCGCGAGCAGCGTTCCAAGCAATACGGCGGACATTGAGCCCCCAACCCATTTTCTGCTCATGTAACCCAACCTCTCTATGAGTATGATTATATATTGAATCAAGGCGTTTGCCTTGCGTTCAATCGCGATTAGCCCTTAATCGAGCCGAGAAGCATCCCTTTGGAAAAATATTTCTGGATAAACGGGTACACGAGGATGATCGGCAAGCTCGCCGTCACGACGGCGGCCATCTGCAGCGATTGCGCCGGCAGCGTCACGTCGACGACGATCTCGTTCATCTGGTTCTGCATCAAGATGTTGCGGACGAACACTTGCAGCGGATGCAGGTCCGAATCGGTAATGTACAGCACCGCCTGGAACAACTCGTTCCAATGGCCCACCATATAGAACAGTCCGACGGTCATCATGCTCGGAAGCGACAGCGGCAGAACCAATTGCAGCAAGGTTCGGCTCTCGCCCGCCCCGTCGATCTTCACCGATTCGAACAATTCTTCCGGCAACGATTCGAAGAAGCTTTTCATGATCAGAATGTTGAAGCCCCATATCGCGTTCGGCACGATCATCGCCCACACCGTGTTGAGCAGCCCCGTGTCCTTCACGACGAGGTAAGTCGGAATAAGACCGCCTTGGAACAGCATCGTGAACACGACGACGAGCAGAATCGCGGTGCGGCCGTACAGCTTCCTTCTGCTGAGCGGATACGCCATGAGCGTCGTGAGAACCATGTTGACGATCGTTCCGACGACGGTAATGAACACGTTGATCATGAACGCCCTCGTCATGCCCGTCTGCTGGAACAACCCTTCGTAGGCGCTGAAGGAAAGCTTCTTCGGAATGAGCACGAATCCGCCGTTCTTGACGAGCTCCGTATACGGCGTGATCGATACGATCAAGACGTACAGGAGCGGGAACACCGCCGCGAGAGCGGATAACCCCAGCAGGACGACGATCGCCGTATCGAAGAAGTAGTCCCGTTTGGCTTTTACCATATGCCGCCCCCCCAACGTTTCGCGAGCGAATTGGACAAGATAACGAGCACCAAACCGATCGCCGATTTGAACAATCCGACGGCCGCCGCGAGACTGAAGCTCATCTGTTCCAGGCCGGTGCGGTATACCCACGTATCCAGGATGTCGGCGACGGGATACACTTGCGGGTTATACATGACGTAGATTTGCTCGAAGCCCGCGTCCATCACGTGACCGAGCCGCAAGATGAGCATCAGGACGATGATTCCTCGAATGCCGGGCAGAATGATGTGCCAGATGACGCGCAGCCTTCCCGCTCCGTCTACGTTCGCGGCTTCGTGCAGCGTCGGATCGATGCCGGCGATGGCCGCCAGATAGATAATCGCGCCCCACCCGAGATTCTGCCAGATGTCGGATCCGACGAGCAGCGACCGGAATAAGTCGGTAGAAGTCAGGACCGCGATCGCGTCTCCCCCGAGCTCGACGATCCAGCGGTTGATCAGCCCCGAGCTTTCGGAGAACAAGGAGATTACGATGCCGTAGACGATGACCCAAGACAGGAAGTGCGGCATGTACGTCAGCGTCTGCACCCATCGTCTGAACCAACCGATTCGGCATTCGTTCAATAGAATCGCCATCAAGATCGGCGGGATCATTCCGAACACGAGCTTATAGCCGCTAATGAGAAGCGTGTTGGTCAGCAATTGCGAGAAGTACGGAGAATCGAAGAACATTTTGAAGTATTTGTACCACGGATCCGCCCATGGGCTGGCGAGCAGCCCGTCCATAATGCCGTAATCCTTGAACGCGATCGTTACGCCGTACATCGGCCAATAGCGATAGATCAAGAACCAGATCAGCCCCGGAAGAAGCATGACGTATAGCGCGCGCATCTGCCACAGCCCGGCGAGCCGTTTATGTTTCGTAAGTACGTTGTGCAAGGTGTCGCTCCCTTTCCGTGTCGTTTGCTTAGGCTAAGCATATCAGCCGGCGCGATTTCGCATCATGGACGGATTTGGGTTGTTGATGCGACAAATTTTGTGATTCCTGCTCCGGTACGCGAACGCACGAATCCGCATACAAAAATCGTTGTGTTCGGAACGAGAAAAAAGCAGCCCGCGATGAGCGGGCCGCCTGCTGCTACGGCTTTCGGAAATTCGTATAACGACGCGACAGTCGTTTTATGGCTTGGCGACCGGAATGGCGATGGTTCGATCGCGCTTTGAACGGAATACGTCTGCTTCCATAAGACGTTGCCGTTCCCCAGATCCCAAGGACGCGACGCGGATATCGCGGATACGGGTACGCGCTTGCCGCCTGCCCGTACGGATAAGCCGTCTGTATCCGGCAACGTGAATTGCTTGCGCGCGACGACGATATCATAGCCGGATTCGGTCGGCGTTACGCTGCGAACCCATAGCTTCTCGCCCTTAACGCGTATCGATCGGTCCGATGGCGAAGCAAGAGAAATCGGCTCCGTCACGTCTTACCATCCTGTTCTCCCCCCTCTCCTAGATAAGAGAAAGCCGGCGCGCGAAAAGTTCATTGATCGACGAAAACTCAACCTGGCAGTTATTGCCGTGCCGCCGCGATAGGCAAAAAGCAGCCGTTGTCGGCTGCTTGATAGAATCGGATATAGAATTTGTTAATACCGGCGGAAATATAACGGACTTACATTGTCCGATTCGCGCGGGTTCTCACTGAAGCAACCGGTCCAACCCGATCGCGCTGATGAGCATCCTCTCCTTCTTGTTCCCTAACATCCGTTGCGGCCAGTCGACGTAGCCTCCGTCTCCGATCGGAAGCTCCTGTCCTCCGATCCTCGCTACAATCGTGAATTGCAGCCCTTTGTAATAATCGTTGCCGAGGTTCGGTTCGATGAGCTTAGTCGCGACGTCGATAGATCTTCCTTCGCCTTCCTTGACGATTCTGCTCAGCAATCCTTCGCCGTCCTTATACCCCGCCCGTCCGCTAAGCCTGATCTCGATCTCGGCCCCGAACAACGTTCCGAAGATGTCGCGATAGACCAGGATATGCTCCCAGAACGACGGAATTTCGAACGCGTAAGACCCGGTGTCCGAACCCGCGGTCACCATGCAGAAGACGTGAAAATGCGGCAGCATTCCCGGAGCGGCGCCGAAGTATTGCGCTCTGACGTGCCGATGCGTCGTCGCGAATCGGATGAACTCGTCCCGATGGCTTCTTTCCTTCGACTTCAGCAGACGGCAAACGTGCAGCGCCAGCAAGTTGGTCGCATCCGCGACGACTTCCGTCCCTCTGGAAGCGGAGATCACCTTGTTCTGATCGACGGGACCGACGACGGAACAAGAGCCGAGCGGCGCCGCGGGAGACAGTTGAATCGGTTCGGACCGATGCGCTCGCGCGATCGTCAACAGATCCAGCTCGAGCTGCTTCAGCCGCAACGGGTCGACGGCCGCGGGATGAACGAACCGATTGCCCTCGTATTGCTTGAGCAGCTCGGCCGGCGTCGATCGGCGTGTTCTCGCTTTATAGATTTCGAGCATCAGCGTGTTGAAGTCGGAGCCGGATAACCGCTCCGCTAACGCGCCGACCCAATCTTCCTTTCCCAATTCGCGCAAAATGCGAGATAGATTCGCTTCGTTTCCCGTCGTCGACATCGCCCGGACTCCTCGTTTCGCGTTCGAGTTTTTATCCACCATTATACATCGATATGCGAATAAGCAAAGAACCTGGATGAAAGATCCAGGTTCTTTGCTTATTTAACCCTATTAACTCTTCGCCTCAAGCGTCAAGTCGATGTTCGTGAAGTAGTGCGTCTGCAGCCCTTCGTAACCGGAGTCGGTGCCGAGAATAACGTACAACTCGCCGGCCGCGTTGCTCTTCGCCGTGAACGTGCGTTCGAATTTCTTCAACTGGAATCCGCTCTTGTCGGCGTTCGGCTTAGCGACGTTGCCGAGCAGCGCGACATCTTTGCCGTCCGTCGACTGGTTGCCCTTATCGAGATTCAAGCGATAGTAAGGCATGCTCGCGTCCGAGTCGTCCTTGACGACGGCAGGCGCCTTGCCGACGACGCCGGCCTTGACGTATACCGAGGAAGCGGGGCTCCCTCCGACTCCGAAGGAGCCATCCGCTTCTTCGGTAGCGAGATCGAACCGCAGCTTCACTTCGTACGTCGTGTTCGGCTTCAAGCCGTCGGTACCGCTGAGCTTCTTGGTCATGTACAAGAACAGGTCGTCGCTGCGGTTCATGCCGCCGAGCAGCATGCCGCGAACCGTCGTGCCGTCGGCGAGCTTAACCGCGTCAACCTTCGTCTTGATCTGGAAGTCTTGGCTCTGATAATCGACCGGGAGATCCGCGACGCCCGTCTTCCAGCCTCCGTCATCTTTGACGAAGTCGTACGCAAGCCGGATCGACGAATCCGGAATCGCGATGGATGCCGTTCCGGACTTCGCGTCCCACAACGTTACTCCCCCCATGCGGGCGGTAAGCACTCTCAACGGCGCGTAAGTCGTCCCCTTCTTCATCGCGACTGGCGAAGTCAGCAAGAACGGTTCGCCGTCGCCGATCGTTCCGCGTATTTTGTTCGGGAACAGCCGGATGACTTGATTGCCTTTCGCGAGCTTGACCTCTTGGGCTTTTCCGTCCCATTTGATCGTCCAACCGAGACTTTGCGCGACATCGCGAATCGGAACCATGACGTTGTTATGATCCATATACGCTGCGGAATTCCCCTTGAGGGAGAAGGATTTGACGACGGTATAGCCGGAGGCGTCCGCCTGGGCTTGCGCCGGAGCGCCGAATAAGGACGGCGTCAACAGGATGGATGCCAATGCGGTCGTTGCGATCGTTTTCTTGAACATGGTGGATAACCTGCCTCTCTAAGCTGTGATCGAAACCTTAAACGAAGGCTGCGAGAGAATAGTTGCAGGCGTCCATATTGTTCCAGGGCTCACTGTTCGCTTAACGGAACGACCTTCGTTCCCGAATTCAATACTTTGATCTTAACGTCGGCATGAATCGGAACCTTGGGGAACACGTCGTCCCACTTCGGTTTATAGTTCGTTTTCCATTGGCCGCGATGCTGCCGATAGACGATTTGCCCGATGCCGAGAAAGTCGGATTTGTACTCTTTTTGCGCTTTGGCGATCGCGGCTTCGATCTCCGATTTCACCAAACGTTCAAGTTCCCGCTCGCATGCGCGGAGGATGTCCGGCGTGATCGCTTCGATATCGCCGCCGATCTGGATCATCGTCGCGTTCGCTTTCGTCTTGATGAACGCTTCGGGAGCATCCTTCCCGGCTACGGTTCTGATTCTTGATCGGTTATCGCTAATTCTGAATACGGCGGTTACCGAATGGCCGGTGCCGGGCGCTTGTATCGTAATGGAAGGCCTTTCTTGAATATCGAGATTCACGATGCGAGCCAAGCCCTTGCTCTGTTCCCCGTCGAGAACGCCTGCCGGCTTGAACCCGTCGAACACGACGATATCCGATAGCTTGAGCTTGCCGTTCCCGTCGATTCGCAAAGACGGAGCGACGGGTTCTACGCCTTCAGCCATCAGCATTTTATTGAACTCCCTTAATCGGACCGGGAAGGATACGCCGACGCTCTTCGATATTTTGAAGAAATCGACTAACGATTCCCCGACCAGAAGATCCGACTTGCCGATCGACAGCTTCAGAATCTCCTCGGGCTTATCTTTCGTAAAGGCCAGGAACACGGACTCTCTCATGCTCGGATTGATGAACAATAAGTCCATGATGGTTCTTAAGTGCCGCTTGGCCGCGTCTTCGCTGATGATGACGGAAGTGGCATAGCCCAAGAACAATTCCTCCGGCACGACGGTCTGCAGGTTATCGAACGCTTCCGTGAGCGTTTTCCCCGCTCCTTGGACGACTTCCTTGGCTTTGTTTCCGTCCATGTTCGATTCGTGAGTCTTAATGATCTCGTAGGTCAGCAGAAACTTCCCGCTCTTGTCCACGTCGATGCCGATCGTGCGTACCAAGGCCATGCTTTCATACTCTTTATAGTCCCAGCAGCCGGTCATCGCGGTCAACGCGACCATGACGAGAACGAGTCGTAACCATTTCGCTTCGCTCATGATTTCATCGATACCGCCTTTTTGCCTCTGGCCAATAGAAGAACGGACACCGCGGACAGAACGACGATATAGAACGGGTACGTACCGTATTGAATGACTTCGATGTACGCGTAAAAGGCTTGGTTGAAGGAGCGGATGTTGAGCGCGAGGATGAAAGTTACTAGTGCGAGGATGAGGAGAACGATCTTGGAGCTTCGTCTCATGACGGTTTCCGAAGCGACCCAGCTGCTGTAGAAATTGCCGGACAGCTTCAATATGGTGATGACGACGTACGGAATGAAGATGAAGATTTCCAATCCCGAGATGAACTTCCCGATCGTGATCGAGAACGCGACATTGACGCCCGCGAACGCGATTCTGGAAGCTTCCTCCGGAGAGATGGCGGCCGAGAACAAGAAAGACGCCATCCCCGGCATGAAGACGACGGACACCAGCAATCCCGCGGTTAGCGACGTGAAGTGTTTGCCCGGTCGGTGTAACGATTCCACCATGACGAACAGGAACAGAACCACTTCGGAGTGCCCCCCTCCCGCCAATAATACGGCCCTTAGGAAGTATGGAACGTCGCAATCCCATATCGGGAGGATGTTCGCGACGTCGAATTGAGTCAATACCCCGATGACGAGAACCGGTGTGAACATGAGGCCGAATAGAATAAATTCCAGTACGGCGCTCAACCTGGCTAAATTCTCGATCCCGCTGCCCGCGATCAACAGCGACATGCCGATCATCAGCATCATCGGGACCCACATCGGCGTGTTGTGCAACGCGATCGTCTTCACTAATCCCCCGCACATCATTAACAGCATGGAGGACAAGGCGACGTTTAACGCGACGTAAGCGATAACGAACAGCTTGCTGATCCACTTGCCGCCGAATTGCTCGATAAGCTGGAAAATGTTTTTCCCGGGATGGTTCTTGGCCACGCCCAATACCCAGAGCACGAACGCGATGTTGACGAACCCGCTTAAGAGCTCCGCGATCCACGCGCTTCTCCCCGCCACGCTCGCGATGTAGGAATGATAGAAGAACACGCCGCCGTAAGCGCTCGCGAAGGTCAGGAATACGGCTTGCATACGCGATATGTTCTGCTTCCGAAGCATGCTCCCCGCCCTCCTCTCTACGCGTTGGGATCCGGCTTGCCGGTACGGTCTCCCATCGTCTTCTCGTTATCGGACAATACGTTCGGACGAGCTCTGAGCTTCCAGACCGGCGATCGGATCAACATATCCTTCATCAAGCTGATTCTGCCGACATCCATCGGGTGGGAAATCGATACCCCGAGCGAACGCAAGCTAACGAGTCTCCATAGCAAGTAGACCAAGCCGATGATGACGCCGAAGAGCCCTAATAACGTCGCTAGAATGATAAGCAAATAGTTGGTTACTCGCGACATATTGGTAAGGTTAATGGACGGCAGCGCGAAGCTCGAGATCGCGGATATGGCGACGATAATGATGACGACCGGGCTTACGTAACCCGCTTCCACCGCGGATTGGCCGATGACGACCGCTCCGAGGAAGCCGATGCTCTGCCCTAATCCTTTGGGCAGCCGTATGCCGGCTTCCTTCAGCACGTCGATCATGAACGTCATGAGCAGCACCTCGATCACGGAGGGGAACGGGACTTCGCTTCTTCCCGCCGATATTCGAATGGCTAACGACGGAGGCATGATGGAATGGTTGTAGGCGACGAACGACACGTACAACGAAGACAAGGTCGAAGATAGGACGAAGGCGCCTATCCTCGTCATTCTCATGATCGAGCTGAATAGCCACTTCTGCGAATAATCGTCGGGCGTCTGGAATTCTTGCAGGACCAACAGCGGTACGACGATAACGAACGGAAAACCGTCGCACAGAATCGCGACGCGACCTTCGGCCATGTTGGCGACGGTTACGTCCACTCGTTCGGTCAGCTTATATTGAGGCCATAGGGACAGAGGGTTGTCCTCCGTAAGCTCGGTGAGGACGGAGATCGAATGAACGACGTCGACGTCGATCCGGTCGAGTCTCCCGCAGAGCTCCTCGACGACCTGGGGCTTGGCTGCGTTGTTCAGCCACGCGACCCTGACTTTCGTGTGGGAGGTCCGTCCGATCTCCATCTGTCTGAACATGAGCTTCGTGGAAGGCAACCGAAGTCTTAACAGGTTATAATTCTTGCTCATGCTGGTCGTGAACGCTTCGTTGCCGCTCTGAATGGACGGCTCCGTCTCCGATACTTCGGCTTCTTCGCGCTTAGGCAACGGTATCACGAGAGCATCATTAATGCCATTAATCGTTAACGCGACTTGGCCTGTCAGTATCGCTTGCACGAGCTGCTCCCGCTTATCGGAACGGTAGACTTTCGCAACGGATAAGACGGTCGATTGGATTCGGTCCAAGTCGTCGGCCGCGGCGGATCCGCGTAGCTCCGCATGCGCATCCTGCAGCCTTACGATGACGAATTCGTTCAACTTCTCGTCGTCTATCAGCGTCTCGATGTAGTGCACGTTGATGTCGGACCGGCCGCTCGGGACGGGGATCGTCCTGGATACGAAATCCGCGTCGTCGCCGAAGGTTTCGTTCAGGTCGTCGTGCAATTGAACGCGATCTTGCCCGCGGTTAGACACGGATGTTGGTTCCTCCTTCGTTAGCGAAGAGACTTGAACGCGGCGCGCAGTTCTTCGGCGAACAGCTGCGGCTGCTCCCACGCGGCGAAGTGGCCGCCTTTGTCGGGCTTATTGAAGTAGATGAGATTAGGGTAAGCCTGCTCCGTCCAGCTCCGCGGAGCCTGGTAGATCTCGTGCGGGAATGCGCTCACGGCCGTCGGAATCGTTACGCCTTTCGCGGTGAAGAAGCCGTCTTTATTCTCCCAATAAAGTCTGGATGAAGATACTCCCGTGTTCGTCAGCCAATAGAGCGTAATGTTGTCGAGAATCTCGTCGCGGGTCAATTCGCCTGTGTCGCTATGCGTCCGGTTCAACGCTTCGACGATCGCTCCTGCCGGTTGCCCTTCGCCGTCGTTGTGGTCGAGCAACCACGCAGCCAGGCCGACGGGGGAATCGGCGATGCCGTACAACGTCTGCGGGCGCGACCCCATGAACTTGGCGTACTCTAATTCCTTCGTGCTTCTGACCAACTGCTCATAGGCTCGTCGTTCCTCGGCTGTTAATCCCGCCGGCGCCGGTTCTCCGTTTCTGATCGCCTTGTCGATGTCGGCGGGCACGGCGCCGGGCATGTTGGTGTGGATCGCAAGCAACCCCTCCGGCTTCTGCAAGCCCATCTGATCGACGATGATCGCTCCCCAGTCTCCGCCTTGCGCAACGTACCGCGTATAACCGAGTCGATCCATCAGCTTCGCCCAAGCTCGGGCGATCCGCTCGGGTCCCCAGCCGGTCTTCGTCGGCTTGCCGGAGAAGCCGTAACCCGGCAATGACGGAATGACGACGTCGAAAGCGTCTTCGGCTCGGCCGCCGAAAGCGGTCGGATCTGTCAGCGGGCCGATCAGCTTGATCAGCTCGAGGACGGAACCCGGCCAACCGTGCGTGATGATGATCGGCAGCGCGTTCTTATGGGGAGAACGGACGTGGATGAAATGGATGTCTTCCCCGTCGATCTCGGTAACGAATTGCGGCAGAGCGTTCAGCTTCGCTTCGGCTTTGCGCCAATCGTAATCGGTCGCCCAATGGCGCGCGAGCCGTTGCATCGTGGCCAGCGGCACGCCTTGCGACGAATCCTTGACCGTCTCCTTGTCCGGCCATTTGGTCTCCTTGATTCGTCTGACCATATCGGAGAGCTCCTTCTCCGGAACCTTAACCTGGAACGGGCGAACGGCATCGTTGCCAGGGGGTCTGTTCGCTAGCGATAGCTGCTGCGGCTGAGCGAATGCAGTCAGGAAGAGGGATAGAGCCACGAGGATGGCCGAGCGATACCGGATTCTGTTGTTCATGCGATTCGACGCTCCATTCGGAATTTCATCATTGGTTAGCTTTCCAATAGGTTCCAACCGATGCGCGATTCTTATTCGCCGCTCACTTCATGATTCCGGTCTCCACCAGCTTCACGTCCACGTTCAAGCGAACGTTCAACGCTCTGTACCGCGCCATCCATTCCGCTTCGCGCCACCCTCTCGTGCGGCTTCTCACGAATTCGCCGAGGCCGAGCGGATCGATCCCCTTCTGCTGGAATTTGCGGATGATCCCCGTTCCCATCGCTCCAAGCTCGGCCTCGAATCGCTCTTCGAGCTTATTCAGCGATTGCTCGGTAAGCCGTTCGCCTTGCGTCTCCGCGATTTCTCCGCGTATGGCCAGATCGATCGTAACGCCGGGTCCGTTCGGCCCCGCGAAGAGCCGATATTTCGCTCTCGACCGGCGATTCAACATGACCGCGTCGTTGCCGCGCTCATCCTTGGCCTCGAACGCGCCATGATTGACGCGATTCAGCAACAAGGTCATCAGCCGCATCTGTTTGACGTCGAGGGTGTCGACGAGTTTGTCGCCCTTGAACAGCGCAATTCCGCTAATCGTCGCTTCGTCCTTCGTAATCGTAAGCAGCGGCAAGTATGGATCCATGCCTTGACCGACATAAGCATAGTTGAATTCGTGCAAATTCAGGACGGGCGTCAAGCCTTGCTTCTCGTTCGTCCGAAGGAGATGCAGCAAGAACATCCCCTTCTCCCGCTCCTTGCTGAAGCCCGACTCCAGCAGCGGTCCGGCCTTGCCGTCTACGACGGCCAGCAGCATCTTGCGGGACGTGCGCGGATAGCGTAATAACTCGTCGAGTTCGTGCCGCAAGCCGTTCGTCGCGAGCGGACGGCCGAACAAGACGACCGACAGCTTGCCGAAGCTGATCGGCGTTTCCGTACGGTTGGCCATGATCTCTTTGATTCCCAAGCTCGTACGGCCGATATTCGAGAGCGTGACGTCCGTGGCGGCTTTGGATTTGCCGGACGCGTATTTCGGTGCCGCGATCGTCAATTCGATGCCGTCGTCAGGTGCTTCGTCGATCGCGCAGGCGATGAACAACGTCTGCCTGTCCAAGATCTCTTCCCTTACGCAAGCCGTTAACAAGAGGAGGATCGCCGGTATCGCGAGGATGAGCCGTATCATATTGATCTGCCCGCTTTCGCTTTCGTTCTGACGGTGTCATAGAGGAACAACAGAGGAACGTAGAAGTAGACGATGCCGAATCCGATTCTCGTCACGGCGATTTGAGTCGCCTCGACGCCGTCGCGCCCGGGGATGAAGCATACGGCGACGAGCGCGAGCGCGAGCAGGATCGGAAGCGCCGTCGTTTGCTTCGCTTTGAAGTCGAGCTTGACGATACGGCTGGACGCCCACAGGCATAGTCCGGCGATCGGAACGAAGCGAAGAATCCACGAGGTTACGCCGATGAATTCGAAGTGGTCGACGAACGGGAACATGACGAACGTGAACTTGATCAGCTCCGGCCAGATGAGCGTCCTAAGCTCTTCGTATTTGAACAAGAACAAGGAGAAGAAGATTTGCGCCAGATAATAGACCGTCGACGTCGCGTTTCCCCAATGCGCCCACTTCTCCGACTTCTTCGCGTTCTTGATGAAGGGATAATAGAAGAACAGCATCTCGACGCCGAGGAACGGGAACGTCAACTCCTTGGAAGCCTTCAGAAGCTCGCTTAGCGAGTGGTCCATCATCGGGAGCATGTTGCCGACATGGAAGAAAGGCCCGGGAAAAAACCAGCATATCCCGAGAATATGATGCAGCAAGCTTAGAAAACAGATGCCGACGACGACCCGGAAGCCTCCCGACACCAAGTAATAGACGATCAGCAGCAAAACCAGCGCCAGCGTCCACGTCCGTAGATCGGGGAAGATCCATACTTGGACGATCTCGATGTACAACCGCAAGTGATGAACGGCGATCGTTAGGAAGTACGCGGCGAAGATGAAGTTCAGAAAAGCCCCCGCGTACCTGCCGAACAATCGGCGATGGATATGGATCAGATCCGTGTCGTGGCGATTGAGTATGCGATACATCATCCATAGAACGACGTGGAAGCTGACGCCGCTTAGGAGCACGGCGATCCAAGCGTCCTGGCCCGCGTAACGGATCGGCTGTACCGACATGAACAGGAAGCCGAATCCGAATTGCATCGTATGAACGAGCGCGAACACGAGATACGGCGAGACGGTGTGCTTAGGGCTAATCGTAGATGACACCGTTACCCCTCCCGCATTATTCGTCGATATCGTTCTTGAGCTTCGCCTTGTTCCGATCGAATCTGACGGGATTCCGCGTCCGAAGGAAGCTCGGCCGATGATGGAACTTGGAATAAGGCGCCCTGATGATCGAATCGGCGAAGTCGGATTGGCGATACGGGTAATAAGGGACCAGATACGGCATCCCGAACGACGTTAAACGCAGCAGGTGGATTACGACGGCCACGCCGCAGATAGCAATCCCGAGCAGCCCCCACACTTGCGCCGCGACAATGAACGGAAACCGAAGCGTACGGATCGTCGAACTCATTCGGAACACCGGCGTCGTGAACGAAGCCAATGCCGCCATCGCGACGATGATCAACAGGAAGTTGCTCGTGAGCGCGGCCTCGACCGCGGCCGTGCCGAGCACGATGCCGCCGACGATGCCGATCGTCTGTCCGATCTTGGATGGCAATCTCGAGCCCGCTTCGTAGAGAAGCGTAATGACGAGTTCCATGATCATGACCTCGACGAACGGCGGGAACGGCACGCCGATCCGGGACGAGACGATCGTCGGCAGGAACGTATTCGTAATCGATTGGCCGTGATAGGTCATAATGGCAACGTATAAGGACGAGGCGAGCACGGAGAACACGACGGCCGCCATCCGGACTAGCCGCAAGACGGAGCCGATGATCCAGGGGAGGAAATAATCTTCGTACGAGGTGAAGAAGAAGCCCAAATTCGCCGGACCGACGAGCGCGGTCGGCGAACCGTCCAGGAATACGCACACTTGCCCGATGCCTAGGCTCCAGGAAACCCGGTCCGGCCTCTGCGTGCCGAACAGTTGCGGAAAGATGGAATTGGACCGGTCTTCGATCAATTGCTGAACGACGGTAATCTCCGGAACGATATCGAATTCGATCGCTTGCAGCCGTTGCATGCACGTATCGACGAGCTGTTCGTTCGTAATGCCATCTATGTAACAGACCGCAAGTTTCGTCTTGGATAGGCTTCCCAGGGTGACTTCCTTTATTCGAAGCTCCGGAACGGGAAGCCGTCTGCGCACCATGTTCAAGTTGACGTCCATCATCTCCACGAACGCTTCCTTCGGCCCTTCGACCGTGAACTCGTTGTCCGTTTTCGTGACGGATCGCCCGTGCGCGACGTCCGCTTGGACGAGCAGGCATTGCTCGTCCGATCCGCCTCGTTGGACGGCGACGTAACCTTGCAGGAGCTTGCTCTCGATCCGTTCCCGATCCGAAGTCAGCTCCTTCACCGCTATCGGAATGAGCGGGAACAGCGACTCCAACGTTCGGCCTTGATCGTTGCCGATCCATTCGAGAATATGGTCCTGCAGGATGACCAGGTCGACCAGCGTGCGGTAATAACCGACGAAGTACGTATCGTTGCCCGCCTTGTGCTCGTAACGGACGAAATCCATCGATTCGCTCAACCTGTCCCATAGCCGCGGCGACTTCGTCATGCGATCCCTCTTCTCGGGGCAATATCGGTTCGGTTAGTTTCCCTCGCGGATCGGACCGGATATACGCGCCATGCGAAAAAGCCCGCGAAATCGCGGGCTCCCTACGCACATTCGGTATGACTCGTTCGTTATGATAAATTCGTTACGTGCCGCTTCGCGCATGACCGCGGGTATACGCATAAGCGCAGCCGATCGAGACGAGCACGATGACCGTCAGTCCCCAGTAAATGTTGCCGTAGGCGGTGAACGGAGGAAGCTCGCGCTGCCAGGACATCGCGCTGGCCGACGCCGCGACGGCGAACGCCCCGCTGAAAAACTGCAGCAGCTGGAACAGCCCTAGCCCGGAACCGATCTGGGCCGGCTTCAGCACGCGCGACATCTCGTTCGAGACGCTGCTGCTGATGATCGTGAATCCGACGCTTAAGAGCAGGAAGACGAGCATGATGGCGACGTACGACGTCCCGGACAACAAGGCGAACAGGATGACGGAAGCGAGCACGATCCACGGCACGAACCGGAGAATCGTCCGATTGCCCTGGCGATCGATGAACTTGCCGACTCGACGGGAGACGAAGAAAGCGAGCAGCGTTCCCGGGAACAGAACGAGACCGGACTCGATAGCGCTTAATTCGTATTGGCCGACGAGAATTTGAGGCATCAGGTACAGCGTGCTGAAGCTGGATAGATAGGCGGTCATCCCGACGACGCTAAGCAGCATGTAGCCGCGGTTGCGGAACAAGGCCGGCTGCACGAACGGATCGCGCGCCTTGCGAATGCGAACGACGAACAAGACGAGCGATACGACGCCGGCGGCTAGCGCGATGACCGAATGATTCGTCAGGAACAGCAGCAGCCCCGTCGTTCCGATACCGACGAACAGCGCTCCCGCGAAGTCGAACGTGCCTGCCGTCGGCTTCTCCTTCGGAAGCAGTCCCGCGAGCAACGGTACGAGCACGATCGTTACGGCCGTAATCGCGAACAGGTAATGCCAGCCCCAATATTCGACGATCGCCCCGCCGACGACAGGACCGAGCCCGAGTCCCAGCGATGCGGCCGACATGATCATCGCCATCGCTTTGCCGCGCCGCTGCTGCGGCACGTACCGCGTGACGAGCACGAGCGATAGCGCCGGTATGGCGCCCGCTCCGGACGCTTGCACGAGACGCACGAGCAAGAGCGCCAAGAAGCTGTCGCTGAATAGACCCGCGATCGCCGCCGCGCTGAACGAGACGAGCGCGAAGACGAACAGTCTGCGTATCGGCACGAAGTCGGACAACCGGCTGTACGTAATCGATGCGATCGCGAAGACGATGGAATAACCCGTTACGATCCAGGACGTCGACGAAGCGGATAATCCGAAGTCGACGGCGACGCTCGGGAGAGCCATGTTGAACATCATCGTGTTCATAATGACCAGCACCATCGACAAGCCGAGAAGCGCGGTCACGAGCCCTTCCCGGATATTGGATTGCACGGCTGCGTTCGCGGTTGCTGCCGCGGATATGGATTTGGACATGCGATTCACCGCTTTCTCGGTTTTGTAGAACGATCGTTCAATTATGGCTGTAAAAATGACGAGGCGCGTTCGCCTATCCTACTCGGTCAAGGTCGTAACATCGCCATCGTCGTGTCGATCACGCGCTGCAGCTTCTCCCGGTCGTCGATCGTCTTCACCTTCACGCGCAAGCCAACCATTGCGTTATGAATGAAACAAGACATCGTATCCGCGTCGAGCGTCCGGTTAATCTCTCCCGCCTGCTGGCCTTTCGCGATCAGATCCCGGATCATCCGCTCGTAATCGACCGCCCACTCGTTCACCCAGGATTTGCATTCGGAATCGTGCAAGCCCAGCTCCACGGCGGTATTCACGACGAAGCAACCTAATGGCTTTTCCCCTTCATCCCGTCTGATCGTCCGCTCGAGCAACGCGCGGATGGCTTCGACCGGGGGCATCGCTTCGTAGATCTGACGTCTCTCCCGCAGCATGCGGCCATAGCGCTGCAACGCCTTGACGTACAGCGAATGCTTGTCGCCGAACGTGTCGTAGATGCTTTTCTTATGAATGCCCATATGCGAGACAAGGTCCATGATGGAGGTTTTCTCGTAGCCCTTCTCCCAGAACAGCTTCATCGCCTTGAGCAATACCGCGTCCTCGTCGAATTCCTTCGTTCTCGCCATGCGCTCGTCACCTCCCGATGCAACCCATCATAGCATATGTAGAACGATCGGTAAAGAATTGATTTCGCAGTACGCGTTCTGCATGAGCGGAAACGCGAAAGCCGCCTTCGCGGGCGGCTTCGCGTCTCTTCGCTTGCGATTGGGCGCGACTACTCGGCGAGCATTCGCGCTTTGCCTTCGAGCACGTCCCTCACGCCCGCCGGCCATTCGTCCAGCGTTCCGTACTCGGTCAGCAAGGCGTACGCCCACCTGTCGATCCCGAAAGCCACGCAGCCCGAATGATGCGCGGCGCCCGAAGGGGCGACGACGGAGAACGGCTTGCACAGCGAGTCGCTCATGTTATTGAACGAAGCGATCGAGTAAGAATTCCCCCGGCGGTCTTCGACGATGAGCTCGTATTTCATGTTCGCCATCTTCTGGTGCTGGCTCTTCATCGCGTCTTCGGAGAAGTAGAACGGGTCGTTGGCCGTCGCCATGATGCCCTTCAGCCCCAGCTCGCGGAATAACGCGCCGATCTCCTCCATCCACCAGTTTCTCTCTTCCTCCACGAAACCGGCTTCGCCCACGAACACGACCTCGCGCATGCCGAACTCGTTCAGCCGATGTCCGCCCACTCTCCACGGCGCTTCATGGCGGAAGCATGCGCCCGAGGCGGTTAATAGCGTCGGCCCGGCGAGCGCGGTTCCCGCCAGCTCCTCGTAGCAATGGAAGCAGACGGCCGGCGACAGCGCATAACGGCTCGGACGGGTCAGGGACGTCGGGTCGGCCGCTTCCTTCACTTGCCTCAGCGTACGATACCGATGAGGGAACTCCGATACCGTGAACAGATTCTGAGGGAACGAACGTACGTAGCCGCACTTCTCCAACGTTCCCAAGGCGATCATCGACGGATATTGTCTCTGCGCCGCCTTCCTCCTGACCGCGTACCGCAGGAATAAGCCGTCGAGCAGCCGGACGAGCTCGACCGCGGAATCCTTCTTCACGCCGACGTCTACCGGGGACGTATCTTCCCGATGCCCGTCGTGAACGAGAAGCCGACGTTCTCCGCCTTGGGCCGGCCGGCTATAATCCCGAACCGTTCGGCTTCCGAGCGTACGGATTCCCCGTTCCTCCTCGAGCATCGCGGCGATCGTCTCGGCGATCTCGCCCGAGCGGGACTCCTCGATCGGCTCGGCGTAAATCTCCTCTGCTGCTTCGTCCATGCCGCATCGGCGAATTCCCTCGATGCTATAGACGAGCTTGCCTGCCAACGACTCGGCTTGATTCCTCGATAGCTTGTCCTTATAGGACAGCCGGATGGTCATGGACGCGCCCTCCTTGATAGAATACTTGTCGATGATTGACCGTTGCGACGACGCGGCCGAGCAATTCCTTCTCCGTCGCGGAACACTCCGCGAGAGCGCCACCGATCCGATCGAGCATCTTGCCGTCGCCGGTCACCGCGTACTTCAGCATCAGCCCGATCCAGATGCCGTGCTCCTTCTCCACGTTCGCGTACGAAGTCTCGAGGCTCTCGTCCAAGAGATAGCCATGATCGAGCATATACCGGATACGGCGCCGCATCATCTTCTTGTGCTCGTGGACGATGTGCAGCAGCCGAACGTCGACGACTTCCCGCTCTTGCTTCAGCGCGAGCAAGTATTCTTGAAGCCTCTCGTAGACGGCGATTCCGTACGTATTCTCCATGCACATATAGGAGACCGGCTTCAAGGAATGGAGGTATCGGTTCAGGGAATGGGCCACGGACACCGAATCGAACACGAGATACCGTTCGTATTGGAAATACGTCTTCGGCTTGAACGACACGGTCATGACCCGCGAATCGAACCAATCCCGGTCGGCGTCCGCATGAGCGTAGGCCAGTTCCATCTCGTCGAACCCGCATTCCGTCCGGGTATACTTCCCATGCTTCAGATTGTCCGAGATGTTGAACGAACCCGTTGCCGTATCGTAACCGTAGATGAACATATCGTGATTGTGCGGATGTTTGCCGTAAGCTTCGGATTGGGCGATATACTTCTGATCGGCGACGAAATACACGTATTCCCCCCGATCGATGGCATCGACGGCGAATCGCGCGAAGCTGCCGTCCCATACCCGGGAAATCGTGTTCCGATGGATGAACTGAATGTTCAGCCAAGGACAGTCGAACAGGAGCGGATCGAAGAAGCTGTCCAGCTTGTTCGTGTAGTCGATCTTCCGCAGCGAATCGAACCACACGAGCTGGATGAAGTTCGTGTAGATCCAGGGCATCGTCTCCTCGCGGATGCCGATAACGCTGAACAGATTGGCTATGTTCGGATAAGTGACGTAATCGTGGTCGTTAACCGGAAGCCGCTTCATCATCATGGGAAGATTCCTCCTTCGCATCGTAACGTACGATTCGGGTCAGGCCGGACAAGCTCTCTTCTTGGCGATGCTCGAGGCGAATTGGTCGATCGTGGAGAAGAAGTCGATGACGAGCTCTTCGTCCTCGAACGAGATTTGGAACCGCTGCTCGATATGGACGATCAACTGGACGATTCTGAGCGAATCCATCCCCATGTCCCGAATCAGGGCATGAACGTCCGCTCCTTGCTCCAATTCGGGATTTTCCGTGATTTCGGCGATTTTTCCCTTCAAATACAGGACGACTTTGTCTCTTTCCGGATCTTTCGACATGAAGTTCGCTCCTTCACCCGATTTTAGATAGGCTATAATACAGTTACTTGCGGAATCCGACACCTTGCGATCGTTAATCACGTTAACGAAGGGGGACAGTTCATGTACGAACGGCATTTTTCCGCTATGCTTCCCGTGCAATTCGAGAGATTCGAAGCCATTCAAGAGGAAAAATGGACAAGCTCGTCGTTCCAATTGTTGTGGACGCAGCAGCAAGCGTTCGCTTGCAGCGTCAGCGATCGCGACAGAACCATCGCGCGGGCGCAGCTGTTGCTCGTCATGCCGAAGCAACCGGTGCGGCTAACCTCGCACAATCCGCACTTCCTTCGATGCCTGCGTTTCCAGTCTTCTATGCTGCAAGACCTTCCGGACTTCGCGGGATGCTTCGTCTTCTCCGCCACGGCGCTCTCCAAGCGTCTGTTGACGCTCATTCAAGGCTACCGCCGCCAGTCGGAGCCGGGCAACGGCGTCCGCGTATCCGGCCTCCTCTTCTCCCTGCTATGCGAATGCTTCCTGAACGTCGAAGCGGACGGTCCGGACAAGCCCCGGCCCGCGCCGGCCAAATCCGTTCAACGCAAGAAGACCGGCTTGCCGATCGTCTACGCGGTCCGATACATGCGCAAGCATCTGGCGAATCCGGACCTGTCGCTGCAGGAAATCGCGGGAGCGGTCGGTTACAATCCGAATTACTTCTGCCAGGAATTCAGCCAGATCTTCGGCGTGTCGCCGATTCGGCATCTGAACGAGCTGCGCATGAACATGGCGTTGACGTACTTGGAGAATACGGACGACCAAGTGAAGCGGATCTGCGAGCAAGTCGGCATCCGCAACCCGGGCAATTTCACGAGCATGGTGAAAGCCAAGGTCGGCATGACGCCGCTGGAGTACAGAAGGAGCAAGAGAACCGGAACGTTGAACCTATGAACGGGGCTATCGTATGGCCAGATTGCCGCGAGCCTCTCCGCGGATGCCGCGGATCCAGGCGATCTCCTTCGCGAGATAGCGGAAGGAATCGTTCCCGAACCATTCCAGGGAGATAGACGGATCGCCACCGTCTTCGTTCAGTAACGTCAGGATTTCTGCGTAATCGACCGCCCCCTCCGATAGCGGAACCATGCCAGCGCGGGTTCCGCCCGGGGAGTACACGTTATCCGGCTCGAATACGGACAGCGCCTTGCGGTCTCGGATGTTCTTGCAATGGTAATGGACGGTCCAGGGCCGAAGAAGGCGGTAGGCTTCGACGATGCTGTCGCCGGCCTCCCATAGATGAAGGAAGTCGAGATTGATCGACAGATTCGGGTGACGGACGTCGCGAATTAACCGTAACGCGGCGTCCAGGCCGTCCGCGAGCGTCCCCGGATGCGTCTCGACGACGGTTCGGATTCCTTGCCGCGACGCGTCCTGCGCAAGCTGACGCAATCGTCCTGCGCAGGTCGTCCAATCGCTCTCCGAAGCGGCCATGCTCGATCGGTTGCCGGCGAAGATGCGAACCTTGTCCGTCTCGAACAACCTGGCCAACGCCAACAAGCGGCGCCACTCCTTATCGGACTCTTCGAACCCGTCGTCATCGTCCGGCAGCAAGCGGACGTATCCGCTGATCATGGCCACCTCGATCCCTCGGCGGCGCATGTTCCTGACGTCTCTTGCTCCCTGCAGCGGCATGCCTCGGGCGATCGCCGCCGCATGGACGCTCCATAGCTCGATGCCGGAGAAGCCGGTTCGCGCGGCGAAGTCCAACAATTCGTTGAACGACGCAAGCTCGTGCCGGAAAGAGATCGTGCATAGATTAATTCTCATTCGGGATCAGCTCCCTCGCGGCGAGATAAGCGAGCAGCCGCATCTCCGCCTGCTCCGCGGCGATCGTTAGCCGCGCGAGCGGTTCGGCATGCCCGCCGGCGGAGACTCGTCTGCCGATCTTGACGAATAGCAGGTTGATGCTCATCCATGCGCGCACGACGTCTCCCAGCTTCGAGCGGCCTTCCTCGAGTTCGTCGACCGTCAGCAGTCCGGTATCCTCGTAGCTCTGCCAGACGAGCGTGCGCATGCGGATCAACGCCGACAAGGCGATAGCGTTTCGATCCGCCCAAGCCAGTCTCGTTGCGGCATCCCAGGTCTCGAAGTCCGCGGCATAGGACCGGAAGCTCTCGAATGCAGCGGCGCCGCTCTTCTCGTACGACGCAAGGTTGGCCGCCGCTTCCTTAAGGAAGGACTCTCTCGCCGACGGTCGGCGATACGAAGAGTCGAAAGATAACCGGCAGTATACGAACTGTCCGGCGCGGACGCTTGCTTCTGTCAACTCTTGCTCCGTGGTCTCTCCGGCGTAATCCGCGACGGGATCGACGACGAGGTAGCTGTCCGGACGTTCGCCGCGGCGGTGCAGAAGGACGCAATGATAGAATCCGGCGGATTCGAATCCGAGCATCGACGGGGGGAAGAACGAGAGCTTGGAAGCCGTGCACAGCACGATCGCCATGTCTCCATCGTCGATGAGCTCGCGAAGATTCTCCGGCGATCCGGAGGTGAACGTCGCACTAACGCCGTATTCGTAGGCGAGATCGATCCATTTGATGTTCTTAGCGGACATGAGCATGCCGTCGTAATACGCGATATGCCAATAGCCGAGCAGGAAGCCGCGGGGATCCATGCCCCGGATGGCCAAGGCGGATACGGCGCAAGATGCCGCGCACTCGAGCGCGGCGAGCCGGACGGTGCCGGCGGATGACGCGATTGGAACGCTCATGCGATTACCTCCTCGATCCGCAGGGATGACAATCAAGGTACGCTGCTGACGAACGGCTGATACTTGCCGCTGACCGGATGCGGCGCGATGGCCGCCACCCGTTCGATCGCGATCGTCAGTTCGTCCGTCAGCAGGCATTGCTTCAATAACTGCTCCAGCTTGCGCGCCTCCTCCCGCCATTCCCCGTCGGCCGACGTATCGGCGACGACGCGCAATATGAAAGATACGTACGATTCCTGAATCAATTGGAACTGCTTCATTCCCCGATCCGCCGCGAGCGACTGGTAGAACCGGTCCAAGAATCTCAGCACGGAAGCGTTGACCTGCTTGCCGCGCAGCTTGATATGGGATTGACGCATCGGCAGCAACTCGAGCACGGCGCCGCGTTGTCCCTTCCCGCGCGTCACGCGCCCCAGATCGCCCGTCCGATAACGTAGGAACGGCAAGCTTCTGAGGACGAAGGACGTCACCGCCAGCTCTCCGATCTCTCCTTCCGGAACGGGTTGTCCGGTTCCCGGATCCAGAGCCTCGACGAACACGTGGCGCTCGTCGATCTCCAGCTCGCCCGCCGGATTGGTGAACGCGATCATCCAGATCTCTTCCATGCCGTAATAGTCCAGCAACGGGACCCCGAAGATGCGTTCGATCTCTTCCTTCTGGGCGGGGTGTACGTACTCCCCCCAATTCTGGACGCACGCCAGGGAAGGCGGAATATCCAGCTTGTTCCGCTCGTAATAGGCAGCCAGCTCGTATAGCCCCGAACAGCGGCCTTGGACGAGATGCGGCGATTGGCTCGCGATCTGGTTCGCGTACAGCGCGACCATTCGCGGATCGGCGAACAGCGAGTTGCCGATCAGCAAGGTTCGGTGATTCAGCGGCAATCCCCATTGCAGCCTTCTCCGTTGAATCGCCATCGACAATGCGAGCTGCTCCTCCTTCGTCTTCAGGCACCGGAACGGCGTGCCCGTGCTGCCGGACGTATGCGACTCGATTATCGCCGCTCCTGCCGGAGGCCGTTCCAGCTGCGCCCGGTTGTCGTTGATCGTAGCCTTGTCCATCAAGGGAAGCCGCTCGAACCGAACGTCGGGGCCTTGCAAATGGCCGTAGTACGGGTACCGCTCCGCCGCTTCCTGCGCCAACAGATCCAACCGTCGTTGCAACGTCTCGGCGGTCAAGAAGCGACTCTGCCTCGCACGAAACGAACGACCGAGTTCACCGTTAGGAACACGCTCGGCTGCAGATCCTCCGCTTCCGTCTCGAAGCCGAACCGCTGCTCCAGCAACGTCATCAATTCGAGAACGTGCAGCGAATCCAATTGCAGGTCGTTCAGCAACGAGTCCTCCATTCCGATCTCTTCCGGATCGCGTTTGACCAGTTGGCCCATGATCTCAACGACCGTCCGTTCCAGCCGCGATTGCTCCGTCTCGCGAATCATAATCTCTCTCCTTTGCCATCTGTTGGATCGCCTTGCGATCGGCTTTGCCCGAAGGCGTCCGGGGAAGCTCACCGACGACCGCGATGTCCTTCGGTCGCCCTTCGGCCGACATTCGGTTCAAGCAATAAGCGTGCAACTCCGCGGCCAGCGCCTGCGCTTCATCGAGCGATAGCCGTTCCGGTATGACGTACGCGACCGGCCGTTGGCCGGCTATCGGATCCGGAACTCCCGTTACCGCCGCCTCGCGGACGGCCGGATGCGAGAGCAGCGTTCGCTCCAGCGTCTCGGGATGGAAGAGATGCCCGGCTACGTTGAAGGCGCTGTCCGATCTTCCGGACAGGAACAGATAGCCGTCTTCGTCCATGTATCCCCTGTCCATCGTCCTTAACCCGTGAACGGTCAACGCATAAGAAGTTCGTTGGTCGTCATCATAATAGCCAAGCATGACGTTAGGCCCGTTCACGTAAAGCTCTCCTTCCTCGCCCGGCGCGACCGTCATTCCGTCTCGGCGAATCGAGATCGCGACGCCGGGGATGGCCGCTCCCGCGGACGACGGTCTGGCAGCCAATTGCCTGGCCGGAAGGCAAGTAACGCGCGGAGAAGCTTCCGTCAGTCCGTAACAAGGCATGATCTCGACCTCCGGCAACCTCTCGCTCAGCCTCAGCAGCGTCTCCGACGGCATGGCCGCGCCGACGACGATCAGCTTCGCCAGACTGGCCAGATCCCGCGCGTCCCATCGGCTCGACTTGGCGAGGGGCAGCAAGACGGCCGGCACCGTGCATAGGAAAGTCGGCCGAGAACGCTTGATCTCGCGCACGAGCTGCAGCGGATGCAGCAGTCCGGGCGCCAGCGCGATGTGCATGCCGGCTTGCAAAGCCAGCAGCCATTCGCCGGTAATCGTCGAGCTGTAGCCGAACGACTTGGTCATCAGTACGGTATCCGCTTCCGTCAATCGCAGGCTGGCTTGGATGGACGCAAGGTTGGACAGCAGATTGCGTTCGGACAGCAGGATCCCTTTCGGTTTGCCCGTCGATCCCGAAGACATGAACACGACGGCCGTCTCCGCAGGCGGCTCGTAAGAACGCGCCCGCCTGCCGCGGCTCGTATCGCGCGCCGCCTCGTAAGGCTCGCCCGTCTGTCCGTCCACGACGATCGTCCCCGCGGCAGACGCGCGGGCGAGTCCGTCCGATCCGGTAACCGGCAGCCATCGGGAACGGACAGTGAGCAGCACCTCGGCTTCCAGCTTCTCCAGGGCGTCCGAGACTTGGTCCGCGCTAGCGCTGCCGTGCAGCGGAACGGGGATGCCGTTCGCCAGCACGACGGCCATGAACGCCGCGTAGCAACTAGGCGACGGCTCCATCCAGATCGCGGCGATGAATCTCGGCCGCTGATCCAGTCGGCCTAACGCCGCGGCAAGCGAGCGCGCTTCCGAGAGTAAGTCGGCGTAGCTGACGAACAAGCCGGCTTCCTCCGCCCCGTAACGGAATCCCCGATCGGAACGGGCGGTACGCTCGAACAAGCCGGCTAACAAGCCCGCCGTCATACCGGCACCTGCCGGCTCTCGACCGGATGCGGCGCGGCATGAACTTCATCCGATCGCTGTTGACGGGCCAACATGTCCAGGTAAGCCGTCGCGCCGCGATCGACCAATTCGCGGTGACGGCCTCTGTCCACGATCCGGCCTTGCTCCATGACATAGATGGCGTCGGCGTTCTCGACCGTCGCCAGCCTGTGGGTGGAGATCAACGTGAGCTTGCCGTCCATCAACCGGGCTAACGCGCGCAGAACGCGCTCTTCCGAAGCGCGGTCCAACGCCGAGGTCGGCTCGTCCAAGATGAGGATGTCCGGCCGCTGCAAGATCGCGCGCGCGATTGCTACCTTCTGGCGCTGTCCGCCGGACAACAACGATCCGCGATGCCCTACCTCCGTATGCATGCCGTCCGGGAGAGCGTCGATCAACGTCCGCAAGTCGGCCCGTTCGGCCGCTTCGTAGATTTCTTCGTCGGAAGCGTCCAGACGGCCGAGGGCGATATTGTCGCGGATCGTTCCCGCGAACAGGAAGCTTTCCTGGAAAACGACGCCGACGCGGCGGGTTAGGAAGTCCCTCGTCCACTCCGCGTTCCGGATGCCTCCGAGCCGGATCGTCCCCGCGGTAAGGGGCATGAATCCGAGAATGACGCGGAACAGCGTGCTTTTGCCCGATCCGCTCCTGCCGACGAATGCGGCGGTCATGCCCGCTTGCGCCCGGAAGCCGATATCCCGCAGGATCTCTTGCTCCCCGTACGTCGAATGCAAGCCTTCCGCCTCGATCGTTGGATGGAAGCTCTCTTCTCCGCGAACCGGTCCTTCCGCGCCCGAGATCGGTTCCTCCGGCGTGTTCAGGAACTCTTCGATTCTGCGCATCGCGACCTCGGCCGCCTGCAGCTCGCCGACGAAGTGGTTCATCGCTTGGACGGGCGCGAGCGCGTTATTGAAGTATTGGACGAGGGCGACGAGCGTCCCGATCGTCATCGTGCCGTCCAGCACCCGGCCGGAGCCCACGCCGTAGAGCAGCAACACGATCGCGCTGACCGCGAGCGCTCCGGAATGGCCCGATAACACGCGATACAGCGTATCCTTGACGCTCGCTCTCACGAGATTCCGATACATGCGCTCGTTGCGCCGGTTCTCCCATTGCTCCAGGCCGTGGACCCGGATTTCCCTAGAGCCCTCGATGCTCTCGAACAGATGGGTGCCGATCTCCTCGTTGTGCGTTCGAACGAAGCCGGTGTTGCGGGCGATCGCTCCGCGGTATAGGCGCGGAATGGCCAGCAGAACCGGCACGAAAGCGAGCGCCGCGATGCCGAGCTGCCAATCGATGTAGAAAATAACCGATAGCGCGAACAGAAGCGAGTACCATTGCGACGCCAACTCCATCACGACGTGATTGAGGAAGTTGCCCATCGTCGCCGTGTCCATGCCCATGAGCGCCGAATATTTGCCCGCGCCTTGCCGTTCGATCTCCGTCATCGGTATCCGACGCAAGCGGGCCAAGATCGTCTCCCTCACGTCGAGCGTATGCCGAATGCCGAGGTAGCGGAACAAGCCCGCTTGGACCGAACCGAGCGCGGCCGAGCCGAGCGCCAAGCCGCCGGACGCGGCGAGCAGCGGCGTCAGCCAGTCGTCCTCTCCGCCGATGAGCACCTTGTCTATCAGCAAGAGGAAGACGTAAGGCTGCAACAGTTGGAAGGTCAGATTCAAGAACACGCACGCGTAGGCGAGCAGCGTCAGGCGCCACCGAATCCGTACGTGCGGCAGCAGACGCCTGAACAGTCTAACGCTCTGCATGGGCAATCCTCCCCGCATAGTGGCCGATGATCGGCCGAACCGCCGGCATCCAATCGCGGAGCGGCACGGCCGATCGGCCGGATACGATATCGATCATCCGTTCATTCGCGAAAGGCAGCCTGAGCATATGTTCCATCCGGTACTCCATCGTGAGCTCGGACATTCTCCGATTCAGAAGGCCGAGTACGTCCGGATGCTTGGCGATCGCTCCGGGGATCGCCTCCGAAGCCGCGATCGCGGCGATAACGGACGGGAAGACCGCGCGGTAATCGAAGGATAGCGCCCGCTGCGCGGCTCTTCGGGATAATGCGGCCCTAAGCGTATCGTCCTTCAGTACCCGCAACACGACGTCGGCGGTTCGCGCCTCGTCGACGATCGGGAGGTCTCCCCCCCAATCGCAATCGATTAGGTAGCCGTCTTCGCCGTGCGCGACGACGTCCCGGAAGCCGTTCCAATTGACGCAGATCGCCGGCATGCCCCACTGCTTGGCCTCGATCAAGTTGTAGCCGAACGTCTCTCCCGGATCCGTCGATAGATTGAGCAGCAGATCCGAACGTTCGAACAACCGTTCCTTCGCCTCGCCTTCGACCGGACCGGCGAAAGCGACGCTCACCTCCAGGCCGAGCCGTCCGACGAGACCATTCAGCAGCTCCCGGTACCGCTCGATCTGGTCTTGATCCGCACCCGTATAGTCGCCCGCGATCGTCAGCTCCGCGTCAGGCAGCCGGCTTCGGATCGCCGCGAACGCCCGCAGCAGGCTATCGATGTTCTTCACGTCTTCCAGCCTGCCGATCGAGAGCAGCCGCCTGCCTTCGCGCGCGGCGATTGCCGGGCCGATCGACGAGCGGTCGCGCGTATCCGCGCACAGAGGAATCAAGCGGGCGATGCCGAACCGGTCGGAGATGCGCCGCAACGCCGTCAGGCTGGCGTTCGAGGAGGCGAGCACCACGTCCCTGGCGTTCAACAACGGGGCGATCGCCAGCCATTGCCGCAGCCACCATTCGGACCCTATCGAATGCGCGATGAACAGGAAGCCGAGATCGATGCCGCCGTACGCCCGGCCCATCAGCAGATAAGGAACGAGCGCCGGTACGTTCATGTAGATCGAGCGCAGCCCCGTTCTCTCCCTCAGTTCCCCGAGCTCCTCGGCCAGTCGCTCCAGCGATCGCGGATAATCGCGCAGGAACCGCTCGATCGATCCCCCGAGCATGCGGAACAACGTCAGCGGCTGCAACGCTTCGACCTCTGCGTGCTCGGTCAGATATCGCACCCACTGGCTGTCGATCGCGCGCTCGTTGAGCCGCTTGGCCGAACCGCCGGAGCAACCGATGCGCGGCTTGCTAGGCGATGGATTCACGGTTCGCCGCCTCCCACTTCTCGAAGATCTCTTGCAAGCGAAGCTTCGTCTCGCGTTCGAGAGCCGCGATCTCGCCTAGCTTGATCCGGGCATCGGCGAGCTTCTCGTGCTTGCCTAACACGCCTAGGCGCACGATGGTGAGAACGAAATTCTCCCATTTCAGCATCAGAGACTCCATCGTTTTCTCGAGTTCCCGGGAATCGCCTCCGCCTTGATCGGAGAAGTATTCGCCGACGAGTCCGAACGCTTTCCAACGCTTCGCGACGATGCCGACCTGTCCGATCGAAGCGTAGAGCGTCTGGGCGGAATAGCCGGGCACGCCTTCCGCGATCTGCCGCAGATAAGCGTCGACGAACGCGACGAGCGGGCTCTCGTCCATCGACAATTGCTCGCGGAACGTACGAGCGATGCGAACCGGCCCCGGCGCGCGCAGCAGACGGCCGTCGACGGTGACGCCCGCGCTCAGACGCTCGCAGGTGTGCGCGTCCTGCAGCACGGCGTTCGCCACGTTCCCTTCCCACTCGAAGAACGGATCCCTGACGTACCAATCGCCGTTGTCCAGAAGCCTAACGATGACGATATGCGGCAGATGCTTCTGCCTGTAGCAGATCGCCGAATAAGGCATGTAATAGAGATCGACCAACGTGACGACCGTTCCGAATCGCGCCGCGCTCTCGCTATGGCGCACCAGCTGCCGATAGTGGTCGTCCTTGCTCATCGTCGGGTCGTTCCATCTCTGAATGCCGTTCCCGTACAAGCTCTCGAACTGACGGAACTCCGTATCCGGATCGATCGTCTCGGAGTAGTACCGGAAGCCGTTCTCGTCCGCCAGGAACGGGGCGTTCCAGATGCCGAGATAAGCCGGGCGAGGATCGAATTCCGTAGCCGTCTTCACCGCCAAGGCAAGGCAATCCATCAAGCAATGGATGGGCGGCTTGCTCATCGGCTCGTCACCGTCCGTTTGCCGTGGATGCGATCGGCAAGCTGGCTAAGCGTACCGACCCGGATCCCGGACAGCTCGTCGTCGCGGAACGCGACCTCGAATGCCGACTCGGCGTACAGGATCAAGTTCAGGAACAGAATGGAATCGATTCCCGCCTCCTCCATCGTGGAGTCGGGCTGCAGCTTATCCTTCAGCTCGGGATCGTCTACCAATTCCGCGACGCGGACGATCAATGCTTCGACGATGCGAGCGCGATCCGAAGCGATCATGATTAACCTCCTCTGGGGTTCGATACCTTTCAGGACGATGCCCGTTTGCTTGCGGCATGCGGCTGCGGATGACGCGATCGAGCGATCGCTTCCTTCAGCTGCTCAGAGACGAACGCGACGGACTCCTCGTCCATGCCGATATGAATAGGCAGCGATACGATTCGCTCCGCGCAATGTTCCGCGACGGGGAAATCGCCTCGCGAATAACCGAGATGCCGGAACGCGGGCAAC
Organism: Cohnella sp. GCM10027633; assembly: GCF_042675445.1. Classification (NCBI taxonomy): domain Bacteria; kingdom Bacillati; phylum Bacillota; class Bacilli; order Caryophanales; family Paenibacillaceae; genus Cohnella; species Cohnella sp. GCM10027633. The sequence continues at coordinate 191,004 of NZ_JBHTGV010000001.1, forward strand.
AGATGAATCGGCAGCGGATATTGGACCGCCGTCAGGATCCCCTTCTTCTGCAGCGACTTCCGAACGTCGTCCCGATGCTCCGCCGGAAGACGGACCACGTAGAGATGATGGACGTGGCTCTCGTCTCCTCGGCTCACGGGCATCACGATCTCGGGAATGCCCCCGAGGTATCGCTCGTACAAGCCGGCGATGCGCCTCCTATGCTCGGACCATTCGTCCAATCGTGCCAGCTTCAGGCTTAGCGCGATCGCCTGAATCGCGTCGAGACGGCTGTTGAAGCCGGGAATCTCGTGCGTGTACCTCGTCTCGCCGCCATGATTGCGCAGCTTGCGGATTTCCGTCAACAGCTCCGGATTCGAGGAGACGATCGCGCCTCCGTCGCCGAGCGCGCCCAGATTTTTGTCCGGGTAGAAGCTGAAGCAACCGGCTGTTCCGATCGAACCCGCGTGCTTGCCGTTCAATCTGGCCCCGGCCGCTTGCGCGCTGTCTTCGACGATCGCGATTCCCCGGTCCTTCGCCCAGGTCACCCAAGGCTCGACGTCGACCATTTGCCCGTACAGATGGACGGGAATGATCGCCTTCGTGCGCGGAGTCACCTTGTGCTCGACTTGTTCGAAGTCGAGCAAGTAGCTGTCGGGATCGCAGTCGACGAGCACCGGAGTCGCTCCCGTATGATGGATCGCTTCGACCGTGGCCACGAACGTGTTGGCCGCCGTAATGACTTCGTCGCCGGCGCCGATGCCGAGCGCCTTCAGGACGAGGAAGATGGCATCCGTGCCGTTGCCGACCCCCGCGGCTCCCGCCGCGCCGGCGTACCTGGCGAACGCCGATTCGAATTCCGTGATCGCGGGTCCGCCTACGAACACGCCTTTGCCGGCCAATTCGCAGACCGCTGCGATCCATTGATCGCGTATGAGTTCAAATTCCGATTGAGGCGCCGAGAATAAAATGCCCATGCCGTACCTCCCTCTTCTCGTCGGCGGCCGTACGGATCGCGTCCAATACGCGCATGCCGTCGATCGCCTCGTCCAACGTCACTTCCGATTCGCCCTCGCCCGCCAGCTTCCTCGCGAACGAAGCGTAGATTCGCTTCACGCCGTCCATATCCCGACGGTAGGCGTTCCCGTCCGAGGACGAAGGCTCCGCCGGGACCGCCGGTTGTTGCCCGGCGATATGGAGCGTCGCCTCTCGGGCGCTCGCCACCGTCAACGTGCCGAGCTCTCCGCCTACGATCCATAACGGCGCAGAGGCGTGCGAGCCGAAGTGAATGTCCATCGCCAGAACGATGCCGTTATCCAGCTTGATCCGGGCATTGACGCAATCCTCCGCGTCCCCCCGCATCCAGCGCAGCCGATGCGCCGAGGCTTCGAGCGATACCCAGTTCCCCAGCTTCAGTTGCAACAGCTGGTCGACGAGATGCACCCCCCAGTCCATGAGCGCTCCGCCGCCGTAAGCGGTTTCATTGCGCCAGCCGGGATGGAACGATTGAACCCCGAACGACGCGCCCGATCCGAATTGATGGCATCGACGTTCGACGTACTGTATGCTTCCGAGCCGGCCGCTCCCGATGATCTCCCGCACGAGACGAAGATCGTCGTCGAACCGTTTGTTATGGAAGACGGTCACGTGTTTCCCTTGCTTCTGTGCCAATCGCTTCAGCTCGACCGCTTCTTCCGCGTGCAGCGTTATCGGCTTCTCGACGAGGACGTGCTTGCCGCTAAGGAGCGCTTGCTCCGCTATGCGATAATGGCTGCCCGGCGGCGTCGCGATCAAGATGGCGTCCGCGTCGCTCGCCAGCAGGTCTTCAAGCTGCGCGTAGACGGCCAGACCCCGCTTCTCCGCCAGCGCGCGCCGCTGCGGCGTCACGTCGAACGCGCCGACCGCGCGATACGCTTCCATCTTGCCGATTAGCGGAAGGTGGGTCAGCTCCGCGATTCTCCCGAAGCCCGCGATGCCGAGCCGAATCGGGCTCATCGTTCGCCCGCTCCGACGCCTTGCAAGCGAACGATGAAGCCGGTCAACGAACCGACCGTCGCGAATACGGCGGGATCGACTTCCTCTTCGGGAATCGATACTTCGAACGCTTCCTCGATATAGACGGCCAGTTGCAGCACCATGATCGAATCGAGGTTCAGATCTTCGTTGAGCCTGTCCTCCGGGTTCAGTCGCTCGGGTACGGCGACGTCCAGATCCTCCGAGATGATTCTCCGCAATGTCTCTTCCATCGCTTGCGTATCCATCCTGTTCATTCCTCTCGTTGCCGGATGTACCTCCGGCTGATTTTGCCCGAAGGCGGGCGCGGGATTTCATCGACGAACCTTACCGCGTAAGGGACTTTGTACGCCGGAAGCCGCTGCGCGCAGAACTCCCGGACCCCCTCCTTGCTCACGCCGCCTTCCGCGACGGCGATCGCGCTGACGGCTTCGCCCCACACGGGATGCGTTGAACCGTAGACGACGACTTCCCGGACGCCCGGCATGCTTCCGATCACGGTCTCGATCTCGGACGGCATGACCTTCTGTCCGGACACGTTGATGAGATCGTCCAGTCTTCCCAGCACGTGCAATCGCCCGTCCGGCGAGACGTAACCCGAGTCGCCCGTTCGAATCGCGCGAGCGCCGGCCGTGACGACGATCTCTCGGTCCGCGCCTTCCTCCGCTTCCGCGGAGAGATGGGATAAGGGTTGTCCGACGTCTTCCGGCGCGGCGGGATCTCTGCCGAGCGAGATGCAGCCGCATTCCGAGCAGCCGTACTGCTGCCATACTTCGCCGGCGGATTGCTTCATTCTCGCGAGCAATGCCCCCGTTAACGGGGCCCCGGAGCTTACGGCTTTGCGATATCTCGCTTCGCCCTTGCTTAAGGCGTCCAGCAGCTGATAGAGAAAAGGAACGGCATAGACGATCGCATCCGGTTCCTCTCTCAATCGGCGCAGCGCAGACTTCGGATTGTTCATCCGGACGACGTGCGGCGACGCGCCTCTCGCCAACCCTGCGAGTACCCCCGCGATCAAGCCGTAAGAATGGGTCACCGGCACAAGGACGAGCGGAGACTCTCCTCCCGATGGCGCCAGTCTGAGATTGTAGCTCTCGATCTCGCCGTCGATGTCCGTCCAAGGCCTGACGACGAGCTTCGGAGCGCCGGTCGTTCCCGAGCTGTATTGACATAGCGCGGGGGCGAACGGCATCCGTGGGTCCGACCCTCCGACCAATCGGACGGCTTGCGAAGGCGATCCGAACAACAAGGCATTGCAGCCTGCCGCGGACGCGATTTCGATCGCCCGCGCATAGGGCGTATCGCCGCCAAGCAGCAAAATCGAAGCGCCGGCGTTCCGGAAGTAGATCGCGGCGGCCAGCACGTCCATCGGATGCCGGAAGACGATCGCGAATCTCTTGCCTTCCGGAGAACGGCAGACGTCCGCCATTCTCAACTCTCTGATTCGCTCGTCCAGTTCTACCCGGCCATAGACCGTACCATCGACCCGTAACGCGAATCCGTTCATCATCCACCTCCTTTTTCTCCCATTTTAGGGCGTCCCTTAAGTCCGAACAATTCATGATTCTTCAGAATTTAGTCGTAAATTCAGCAATCGATCTCCCATGACGAAGAGGCCGTCTCTCCGTCATCCATCGGATGACCAAGAGACAGCCTCTTCTATTCCTCTCTATGTTCCTGAGCCGGTTTAGTAGCATTGCCTTCCGCTATTACGACGGTAGTAATGAACCTGAATTAAGGCAGCGCGGTCGGACGCACGACGATCTCGTTCACGCTGACGTCGCCCGGCTGATCGATGGCGTACGCGATCGCCTTAGCGATATGCGAGGGCGAAATCGCCACGCCGCTCATCCGATCGGCCATCGCCTTGATCTCGGGCGTCGTGATCGTATTCGTCAGCTCGGTATCCGTGAAACCCGGCGAGACGACCGTCGAGCGGATGCCGGAAGCCGGCGACTCCTCTTGGCGCAGTCCTTCGGAGATCGCCCGGACGGCGAACTTCGTGGCGCTGTAGACGGCTGACGTCGGATAGACGTGGTATCCGGCGACCGACGACAGATTGACGATATGCCCCGAACGCTGCTCCCGCATGATCGGCAACATGGCGGCGATGCCGTACAGGACGCCCTTCACGTTGACGTCGATCATCTTGTCCCATTCCTCTACCTTCAGTTCGTTCAACGACGAGTTGGGCATGATGCCGGCGTTGTTGACGAGCACGTCGATCCGACCGTAACGCTGAATCGCGAATCGGGCCAACTCCAGCATGTCTTCCCGCGATGTCACGTCCGTAACCCGGTACGCGGCTTGACCGCCTTCCCGCGCGATCTCGTCGGCCAACTCCCGCAAACGATCTTCTCTTCGGGCCGCCAACACCACCTTGGCTCCTCCGCGCGCCAGCAGCTTCGCCGTCGCTTCTCCGATGCCGCTGGACGCCCCCGTAACGACGACGACCTTCTTTGTCTGATCCGTCATCTTCGATCTCTCCCTCGCATTCGATTCAACTGATGTTGTATATCCAACAGCTGTTGATTATCATTATAGGGAGAGGCAATGCCAATACAATCGTTAATACAGGCGAATGTGTGCGATATCCGACATTCGCCGTCGAATTGTCTACTAACGGAAGGAGGCCACTGCTTTTGGCAGCAGATACGAGACCGGACAGACGCGTATTGCGTACGAAGCAAGCGATCGAGAGCGCGTTCCTGGAGCTGTTCGCGCGCAAGCCGTTCGAGCAGATCACGATCAACGAGATCGCCGAGTCGGCCAACGTGAACCGCGGCACGGTGTATTTGCATTACGCGGACAAATACGACCTGCTCGACCGATGCATCGAGGAACATCTGAACCGCATGTTCGCGCTATGCGGACCACACCGCCAGAACGGGGAACCGATCGATCTGATCGGCTCGCTTCATCCGATATTCGCATATATCCAAGACAACTTCGCCTTCTTCTCGACGATGCTGGCCAACCCGAAGTCCGCCCTGTTCCGGGAACGAATGCTGCGCATCGCTTCGGACAATATCGCGGAGAAGCTGGGAAAGCTGCCGGAGCTCGAGGACGAGCAACGCCGGATCGCCGTGCCGTTCACCGCCTCCGCGTTATACGGCGTCGTGGAGTGGTGGATCTTGAGCGGAATGCCCATACCTCCGCGGATAATGGCCGACCAAGCATGGGAGCTGTTCGGGAAGCTTCAACTCGACGGCTCCGGGTAGCCGTCTTCCTCTCGCTTCTCGTCGACGTGCCGCAGCTTGTCCGGATTGCGGACGAAGAACAGCCTGCGCAGCGCGCCGTTCTCGACCTGAAGCATCCCCGCCGTATGAACGACGCCCTCTTCCGATCGCGCGACGATACTCGGCTGTCCGTTCAAGAGGACCAGCTCGAACCGAACCTCTCCGTTCACGGTCGCGGCTAGGCGCAGCGGACCGGTCAGCATGCGGGCGACCGCCTCCGGCGTCCCGATCGGCTCGAGGGCCGCGGCGGCTTTCCCTCCCCCGTCGGAGATCGAGACGACGTCTTGACCGAGCATCGACACGATCCGCTCCGTATTCCCCGCCTTCAACGCGTCAAGGAATCGCCGCACCCAAGCTTCGGTCGCAGGCTCCGTCGCGGCGACGGCGTCCTCGTCGCCATGCCCCAGCTTCGCGCTTGCCCGGCTGTACAGCTTGCGGCAATTCGTCTCGCTCTTGTCCGTCAACCCGGCGATCTCGCCGTAATCGAAGCCGAGCGCTTCGCGCATCACGAACACGACCCTCTCGGAAGGCGTAAGCCTCTCCAACAGAACGAGCATGCCATAGGATAGCAAATCTCCCTGCAAGACCGCATCCATCGTATCGTTATCCGCGCTATGGAACGGCTCGGGAAGCCATTCGCCGTAATATTGCTCCCGCTGTCTGCGCGCCGTCTTATACAGATCGCGGCAGCGGTTCGCGACCATTTTGCACAGATAGGCTTTCGGTTCGGTCAGCTTCTCCGGGGGCACGTCGTATGCTTTCAGGAAGACGTCTTGGACGATGTCTTCGGCGTCCGATACGGATCCCGTCATCTGATAGGCCAGCTTGAACAGCAGCCCCTTATATTTCGCGTACATTTCCTGCATGGCCTTATCCATCCTTATTCGGTCTATTCCCCCATCAGAGCAGAATTGAGGTCGATCATATAACGAGCGACGGAGCGCTTCTGTGACAGCCCGACCCGTTACGCCGGGGTGACGGCCCCCGCTCCGTTAAGCCGAAGTATTCCTTGCGTCCAGGCACAGTATCCAGTCGTTGTCTCTGCCGCTAGTCGGAGCGACGAAGCTGACCGTCCCCTCGTTCCGGAACGATCCGGCCGGGACCGTGCTTCCGTCGCGCGGATTGAACCAGCTAGCATGGACGCGATCGCCGCCGAGCTTGCCCAGGACGGCGTCCGCGAACAATCCGTTCGGGCAATAGATATAGGCGTAATCGCGACCTCTCGCGGCCGCTCGTCGGACGATTCCTTCCGGATTGCCCGCAAGCAGCGACGAGTCGGGTACGATCGATAGCCAATCGCGCGATTGCATGAGCGCTTTGACGTATCGCATCTGCTCCGCTCCCGGCCGGCTAAGCGCATCCTTCCAGCCCATGATCGGCAACGTGCCCGGTCCGTCGGCCTTCGCGTTCGCGAAGCTCCCGTCGCTCATCGACCATACCGAGTGATGACCGTACGTATGGCCGAACGCGCCGGCGAATAACGCGTAATACGCGGCTTTGCGAACGTCGACCGCGTCGAAATAGCCGTTCTCCGGCTTGAAGCCGATCGGCAGATCCTCGTAACAAGGTTCGGCGTCGATGACGGGTTTGACGGGCAGTCGTTCATAATCCGTCGTTACCAGCCGATCGTTGGTCAAGTTGGTATCCAAGTGACCGGATTGAACCATATTGAAGTCGAGCCATGGCTCCTCGTGCAGCTGGCGCGCGGAGCTGTCCGGCCCCGTCGGATGGAACGTGATCAGATGAGCGCCTCCGTCACCTTCCCGCAATCCCCTCGCCATCCCGCAGACGACCTCGAAGTGCCGGCGATTGTAGAGCGGTCGGTCGCCGCCGAGCACCCAGACGAGTCCCGGCACGGACTTGTACCGTTCGCCGATCCACTTGCCGTACGCATGCGCGTTCTCGGGCGTGAAGATTTCCGCGCCTTCGTCGAACGGCCATTTATGGAATCGGTTGCCCCATGTCGGCAACAGGGCGACATAGAGACCGAGCTCGTTCGCTAGACGGATGACGTAGTCGACATGATCCCAGTACGAATACGCCCCTCCTGCATCCGGTCTTCGCGGATCGGGAACGCCGCTCTCGTCCATGGACAAGGGCTGGCGTCCGTACGCGTTTCCCTTCCGGTCCGCATCGTCCAACTCGGCCAGAGCGACCGCCTGCACGACCGTGAAGCCTTGCTCCGCCCGGGTACGCAAGTAATGGCCGGCTTCCTCCCGGTTCAACTTCGCGAATAGCTCCCAAGCCGTATCGCCAAGCCAATAGAACGGCAAGGCGTCTTCCGTTACGAGGAATCGCCCGTTATCGTTAACTCTCAATCGCTGCAGCTCGCTCTTCATGTTCCGGATCCTCCCAAGGACTCTCGTCTCGTCTGCACTTACCATAGCATGGCGTCCTTCGCGTAGCCATTTCCATTTCTCCGCTAACGATGGCGGATTCTACGCGATTGCCGAGCCGGCAAGCTCGAAGCGTCCCATCCTTGCATAGGCGAATCTAGCGTAGCCCATAATAGCTTCGAACGATGCGAGACCGCGGAAGGGAGAACCGGAATGAGCGCCTTCGACCGTAGGTTGGAACGCAATGAAGCTTATCTCAGGGACAAGTTCGACCGTTGCTCGGACGTCGTCTTCCGTTCCGTGACGCTCCGGGACGATACCGCGCTGCTGCTCGTCTATCTGGACGGCATGACGCGGCTGCAAGGCGTGGAAGATCATCTCCTCCATCCGCTGATCATGCAAGATTTAGCGCCGGGGACCGATCGGGTAAGGACGATGACCGACTGGTTCCGCAGAGAACGGTTTCCCTTGGCGAACGTTGCCGTCGCCGACTCGCTGGACGACGTGATGAAGCAAGTGCTGACGGGCGGCATGGGCATTCTTCTGGACGGGGAGAACGCGGCGATCATTGCGCAGGTTCAAGGCTACGAGACGCGAGGCATTCAGGAGCCGAATAAGGAAGCGACGCTGCGAGGCTCCAAGGAAGGGTTCGTCGAGCATCTGCGCACGAACACGTCCATGATTCGCCGGCGAATCGTGCATCCGAGTTTGAAGATGGAGTCGTTCACGATCGGCGAGTACACGCGAACGGAAGTCGTCGTCGCCTATATGGAAGGCGTCGCGGAACCTCGCGTTCTCGAAGAGGTCAGGGCGAAGCTGAACCGGATCGAATTGGACGGCGTCCTCGATACCGCCTATCTCGAGGAGTGGCTCGAGGGCAATGCGCTGTCCATTTTCTCGCAGATTCACAATACCGAGCGGCCGGATATCGCCGCGGCCGGCTTGATCGAGGGCAAAGTCGCTATACTCGCCAACGGCACTCCGTTCGTGCTCATCCTTCCCATTACGTTCTGGTCCGGTCTGCAATCCGCGGACGATTATTTCGAGAGATTCGTGTACGTCGTGCTCCTTCGCCTGATCCGCTATGCGATGACGTTCATTTCGTTCGCTTTGCCGGCCGTATACGTCTCCTTGACGACGTTCCATCCGGAGATGGTTCCGAGTTATCTGATGATCGGCATCGCGACCGCGAGGGAGAGCTCGCCGTTCCCGACGATGATCGAAGTGTTCCTCATGACGTTCATCTTCGACGGGTTGCAGGAAGCCGGCGTTCATCTACCCAATCAGTTGGGTCCGGTCGTGAGCATCATCGGAGCGCTCGTCATCGGGCAAGCCGCCGTCGAAGCCGGCATTATCTCGACGCCGATCATTATCGTCATCTCGCTGACCGGCGTCGCCGCCTATACGATCCCGAAGTATAGCGCCGCCCTGCCCTTCCGGATCATCCGGTACATGATGCTGTTCGCGTCCGGTTTCCTCGGCTTCGTCGGATTCGCGTTCGGCCTTATTTTCCTCCTCATCCATCTCGTCATGCTCGAATCGTTCGGAACGCCGTTCTTGTCTCCGGTCGCCCCGTTGGACCGAAGACGCATTAAGGATTGGATCGTCCGGTACCCGTTCCGCGCCAAGGGCGGCCCCCGCAAGAAAGGACTGCGGTCATGATCCGATACGCCGCGCGGCTGGGCATTATGCTGCTCTTAGCTTGCTTGCTGTCCGGATGCACGGACTTCGTAGAACCGAATCAATTGGCGTTCGTCTTGGGAACCGCGGTCGATCAAGCGGAAGACGGGAGCATCGAGATCAGCCACCAGATCGTCGTGCCGACGCATAAGAACAGTCCAATCATGGGTGAGAGCTCGCAGAACAAGGGAAGCTTCATCGTCTTGAGCGCCGTCGGCAGAGACGTCTTCGAGGCCAGCCAGAAGATTCAGGCGATGATGTCGCGCAAGCTGATCACGAGCCATCGCATGGTTATCGCCGTCGGCGAATCGTTCTTCGGCAAGAACGACGCGCGCAAGCTGTTCGACAAGCTGAACAGAGACCCCGCGAACAATCAACGGGACGTTATCGTCGTCGTCCGGGGAAGCGCGAAGGCGTTCATCCGGTTGAACCACCCGATGGAGCACCTCTCGAGCGTCGGAGTCGGCAAGGAGCTTAACGTGAACGGGTTGACGAAGTTCACGACGCGCCAGTTCTTGATCGACAGCATCTCCGACGGACAGCGGCCGATCGTGCCGATGATCCGGTACGAGAAGACGAGGCTGAGCGAAGAGAACGCGAAGACGCTCGCGTCTTTGTCCGGCTTCGCGATCTTGGACAAACGATTGAAGGTTCGGACGGTGTTGAACGAGACCGACGGCATGGACGCCGTATGGATGGCGGGCAAAGGCACGACGCAAGGCATGACGATTCCTTGGAAGGACGGCAAGGGATTGCTCTCCTTCCGACTCACGCACTTGAAGCGCCGGATACGGTCCGCGGGGAGCGGCGACCCGGGAAGCGTTTCGTTAACGGTACGCGCCCAAGCCTATTTGCTGGAAAATACAGCCGGAATCGATACCTCGAAAGTCGAGAACGTCATCGAGATTCAGACGTACTTGAACGGGAAGATCGCCGAGCGGCTTCAAGCCATCATGGACGAATGCCGACGCTCGGGCACGGACGCGTACGGCATCGGCGCTTACCTTCACCGAACGCGGCCGGGCTGGTGGAAATCGCATAAGGACGATTGGGACGGGCAGTTCGCGCGTCTACGCGTCGAAGTCAAGTCGAACGTAAGCATTCGCTCCACGGGGACGAGCAGTTCGTAAGCGTCGCCGATCGCGACAAGGAGGCCGAACGTTGAAAGCGAGCGGATATCAGTTGTTCTGGATGGTCAGCATCTCCTCCATCATCGTCATCTCCTACATTCCGATACGGTTCGCCCTGGCATCCTCCAAGCAAGACGCATGGATCTCCATGCTCCTCGGAAGCTTGCTGATGATGGCGGTCACTTGGCTCATGCTCCGGATCTGCAAGCAGCATGAGCGGCAGACGTTCGTTCGGTTCGTGCAAGCGGTCTTCGGATCGGCGGTCGGGAAGCTCGTCGTGGCCGTTTATTTCGTCTTCTGGTTCGTGCAGATGGCGTTGATCGCGAAGGACATGGCGAACTTCCACAACTTGGTCATGTTGCATGAGACCCCGATGAGCGTCATCGTCGCGTGCATGCTGTTCCTCGTCGCCTTCGCGGTGCACCGGGGAGGTTTGACCGCCGTGAGCCGGTGCGCGGAAGTCATCGGCCCCGTCTTCGTCTGCATCCTCTACGTCCAGCTCTTCCTGAACCCGCAAGACATGAACGTCAAGCGAATCTTGCCTATCTACGTCGATACGGGGTGGCAAGCGATACTTCAAGGAGCCCTGGGCTGCTATCCGTTCCTCGTCGATCCGTCCATCATCCTCATGCTGTACTACTTCGCGGAGAACAAGAAGACGGCTTCGCGAGCGATTCTGTGGGGAACGGGCGTCGCGATGGTATGGGGCATACTGACAGCAATGGTCCTGCTGTTCGTCACCGGACCCGAATTGGCTACCTCTCTCGTCGTGCCGGTGTATTCCTTGACGAAGTTCGTGACGATCTTGAACTTCATTCAGAATATCGACGCCTTCTACATTCCGCTGTGGCTGCTCGGCGCGTTCGTGAAGCTGTCGGTCGGCCTGTTCATCCTCAGCTACGGGCTCTCCGAATGGACGGGCTTCAAGAACTGGCGAGCGATCGCGTGGGCGCTCGGCATCGCCTTGTTCGTCGTCGTCATGTACGGCTCGCACGACGTACGTATCGAGAACGTGTTGAAGTCCGACTACGAACGACATTACTTGTATCCGTTCCTGTACGCCTTGGTCCCCCTTCTCGTATGGGCGATCGGCGGTATCCGCAAGCGCAGGTCGACTGACGGCCTTCCATAATCTGGGTTGTCACGAATACCGGACCTATCTCGTTATATGGGCGTAACACCATTCGATCGCGATCCGGTTAGCCGGATCGACCCATAGGAGGCATATTCATATGAAAATCGTAGTCGTAGGCGGTACCGGATTGATCGGCAAAAAGTTGGTGAACCTTCTCCTCGAGCGCGGGCACGAAGCGACGGCGGCGTCCGCGTCGCTCGGCGTCAATGCGGTGACGGGCGAAGGATTGCCCGAGGCACTTCGCGGCGCGGAAGTCGTCGTCGACGTCATGAACTCCCCGTCGTTCGAGGACGAAGCGGTGCTCGCGTTCTTCGAAACGACGACCCGCAACCTGCTCGCGGCCGCAACGGCGGCAGGCGTGAAGCATTACGTCGCCTTGTCCGTCGTCGGCACCGACAGGCTTCTCCAAGGCGGTTACTTCCGTGCCAAGATCGCGCAGGAGAAGCGAATCGCCGACTCCATGATTCCGTACACGATCGTGCGGGCGACGCAATTCTTCGAATTCGTCGGCACGATCGCCTACGTCGCCACCGAAGGCAACGACGTGCGCTTGCCATCCGCGTATACGCAGCCGATCGCCGGAGAAGACGTGGCGCTCGCGCTCGTCGACTTCGCGCTCGCCAGACCCGCGAACGGCATCGTCGACTTGGCCGGGCCCGAGAAGATCCGGCTGGACGAGCTCGTCCGCATCTACTTGCGTACGCAGCCTCAAGATGCGCGCCAGGTCGTAACCGACGAAACGGCAGGCTATTTCGGCGGCATCGAGGTGAACGATCAATCTCTCGTTCCGACCGGCGAGGCGTCTATCGCCCGTACTCGCTACGCGGATTGGTTGAACAATCAGAAGAATTAATCGCGGTTCACGCGCAAATAGGCGGCCGTCCCGATCTTTCGGGATTGCCGCCTAATTCAATATCATCGCCATACCAAGGTCGGAGCCTCTCGCCGCAAGACCGGCGCGACTTCTTCGGCGAATCGCTGAAGCTGTTCCCGTTGTTCCGTCTCGGATAAGCCGTCGACGCTAATGCTGAGCACTTCGTTGCCGAACGCTTCCCGGTAGTTCAATATTTTCTCGACGACGCTGTCCGGACTGCCGACCAACATCGAACCTCGGGCGACGTGATCTTCGAGGTCCTTGAACGGGGATTGGTTATGCTGGGAAGCCGGCGTGGAGAAGAATGCGTCGTAATACGGACGAAATCGCCGGATCGCCTCTTCGGGCGTATCGGCCAAATATAAGCTGCCCGCGCCGGCTCCGACGATCGCCTTGCTGGGATCGTGCCCGTAATAAGCCAATCGTTCCCGGTAGTGATCGATCAGCGCTTTGTACTTCTCCTTAGGATGGAACGTATTCGAGGAGAACAACGGTTCGCCGTATCGCGCCGCCAGCTCCGTCGACAGTTGGCTGGATGCGCTGCCGTGCCATATCGGGATTTTCTCCTGATAGGGTCTAGGCAGTACGGTTACCTCGTGTAGCGGCGGCCGGTATTGCCCCACCCAAGTGACCTTCTCCTCGTCCCATAGTCTTCTTAACAACCCGTATCGCTCGGCCAGCGAGTCCCACTGTTGATCTTCCCGAATGCCGAACAACGGATAATGCCGCGGATCGTTGCCTTTGCCGATGATGATCTCGAGCCGTCCTTCGGACAGATGGTCCAGCGTCGCGTAATCTTCGGCTACCCGCACCGGATCCAAGACGCTAAGCACGGTTACGGTCGTAAGCAACCGGATCCGTTTCGTTCTGGCCGCGATGGCGGTAAGCACCACGGGCGGCGAAGAGGATAAGAACGGCGGACCGTGCCGCTCCCCGACGCCGTATGCGTCGAATCCGAGACGCTCCGCCAATTCGGCCTGCCGCAGCACGTTATGCAGCTTCCGGTGATCCGAGAACGATTCCCCGGTAACGGGGTTAGGAATATTCATGATCAAGCTGAACAATGCGAATCTCATCGTGCGTATCGCCTCCCCGCTGCCTCAATCGTCAGCGTCTTAGCGGCTAACAATGGTCCGAATTTCCCGCAGGATGGCATCTCGCTCTTGGTCGATGACTTCCCTTCTCCTTCTCTTCAGCTCGCGGAACAGCTCTTTCTTCTCCGTCTCTCCGAGCTCGCCGATCGGCTTGCCCCGGCCTTCCAGCTCCGGGTGCTCGGTCCAGAACGCTTCGATCCATTGGCCGAGAAGCGCGCTAATCTCCGCCGGGCGTTCGATGAACGTCCCGAGTTCTTGACCCGAACGGTCGAAGAACACATACGTGGGAATGTGATTGCGACCGTCGGCATGCGGATACAACCCGGCGATATCCTGATTGTCCGGATCGCGGTTCACGATGTGAAGCCGCAGCTTATCCGTCCGGTCCGCGATCTTGCCGAACAGCGGCAGATTGGCGACGACGTCGCCGCACCAGTCATGGGCGAGAACGAGAACGTCCACCGGCTCCCGACGGTCGTTCAGGAAGTCCAATTGCCCGTCCTCCACGGCGTATGCATCGTAGTTCGCTTGTAACGTCTCCCGGTTTACCTGAGCCTGCTCTACGAACGCGGCGAACGGAACCGCTTCTTGGAACGCGCGCTCTCTTCTTTCTTGAGACAATCGGGACGATTGCGAGATGGTCATGGGATTACCTCCATTATAATATCCGATTAATCGGGTAAGAATTTGTGTATATAAAAATACCATAACGATGCGGACTTGTGCTAATCGACTTTTTCTATACGGTTATAGAGAATACGCCAGCCGGCATTACATCCCTAGCCGAGCTTTCTGGCTCGATATGCGGCCGCCAACAACGCGATGCCCGTCAGCACGAATACGTACCGGATGTCCATCCAGCCGCCGAGGACGCCGCCGAGCAGAGGACCTGCGACGATACCCAGCTGCATCGCGGTCTGGCTGAGACTGACCGCCCTCCCGCGGAAGTCGGCATCCGCGTATTGAATAACGAGCGCATTGAGCGCCGGATAGACGGCCGCGAACAATAAGCCGTATCCGAACCGCAGCACGCCGAAGCTGACCAGCTGCGGAACGACCGCTTGCAGCAAATTGCCGATTCCTCCCCCGACGAGACCGATGAGCAGCGTCTTGCCGTACCCGATCCTTCCGCCGATCTTCCCCCATCGCGGTCCCATGATGACGGTCGCGACGCCGATCGCCGAGAAGACGATGCCCGAGCTGAGCGTCGCTTGATCCGGTTCGCCGCCGAGCTCGACGACGAAGATCGTCAGCAGCGGCTCCAGAAGGAGCACCGAAGTCGAGACGAGCAGAATGAGACCGTATACGCGCAGCAGCGCCGGAGTCGCGGCCGCGCGCTTCACGTCCTGCCAGACGCTCGGGCGGCCGGTCGAGCGGCGTTCGTGCGCTTCCTTGACGCCGAGCACGATGGCTGCGGATAGCAACGTAATGATGCCGGAAGCGACGAAGCAGCCTCGCAGGCCGACCCACTGACTAAGCGCGCCTCCGAAGAGCGGGCCGAGGATACCCCCGGCCGCGCCGGACGTCGAGATGACGCCGAGCGCGTAGCCGACGTGCTTCTCCGGCGTGTTCGTGCCGAGCAGCGTATAGGCCGCGGGACTGAACCCGGCCATGACGCCTTGGAAGATTCGGACGAGAATGAACGTATACGGATCGAATACGAAATAATTGGCGAAGTGCGCGAGCGCGAGGCCGACGCCGGAGCGAACGAGCATCGGCTTGCTCCCGTACTTGTCGGCAAGCGAACCCCAGAACGGCGCGCATAAGCCGCTGACGAGGAAGCTGATCGAGATCGAGACGCCCGCCCATGCCGTTAGCCCGCTCTCGATGCCCAGATCCTGCTGCAGAAACAGCGGGAAGAACGGCACGGACAGCGTGAACGCCATATGGTTGAAGAACAGGCCGAACCACAAGACGTACAGATTGCGTTTCCATACCGGCAACGTTCGCGTCCTCCGAGCGTAGATGACATCGTAATCCGACTTGGGAAGTCGGTTATCACTCTACGATAGAGGAACTCGCGGGCCAATGATAATAGAAATACGTAATAGATCGATCGTACATCTCTATAGATCGCGCGATACGCGATAGACGCGCTCGTACAACGTGTCGCGGAACGTTGAGAACTCGGGTTCGGAGAGCGGTTCCGGGTAGCTCATGATCTTGAGCGGCAAATCCGGCAAGCCCGGCTGCAATGGCGGCTGCAAGTAATCGTAGCCGTTCAACCGGAAGCCGAGCCGTTCATAGAACCCGACTCTTCGTCTCGTCGGTTCCGTCTCCGGAGGCTCTACTTCCAGAATGACGGGCTTCGGCGACCGAGCGAGATAGCCGGACATGAGCCGCCCTCCGACCCCGCCTCCCCGGATGGCGGGATCGACGGCGAAATGCTCGACGAAGCGGAAATCCGCGAATTCCCAAGACGCGATGAATCCGATCGCGTCGCCTTCGCCGTCGGATTCGGCGAATAGCCGATAATGCGGATTGGCCAGAAGCGCCTTCTGGCCTTCGTACGTCCTCCGTTCGATGTTCGGGAAAGAAGCTTGCATGATCGCGTACACGCGATCGAATTGACGATCGTCCATGCTTCCAGGTCTCCTTGGTCTAAGTCGTTTGCCCTCCTTTCATCTTCGCCCGAACGGAAGAAAGACAGCCCTGTATCGGGCTGCCCTCCGGCATATATTCGGTCTCGTCTTCTCTTAAGCTTCCGCGAACACGTACTCCACGTCGTCGCGATCCCGGTATAGCTCCCAATACTTCTCGGCGATGCGGTCCGGATCGTAATACGTTCCCCGCGACACGAAGCCGCCGATCGTGACCGTGCCGACATAGACGTTGCTCGGCTTCAGCTCTTGCGCCAGCGCGTACGCGAGCGAGCGAACGCCGGCTTTGCCGACGGAGAGCGATGCGTAATCGGGATGCGGGTGCAGCGCCAAGCCTCCGCCCGTAATGAGTACGGTGCCTTCCTTGCGTTCTACGAATCGCGGTGCGACTTCCTTGACGCTCGTCAGCGCGCCGACGACGTTCACCTTGAAGTCTTCGATCAATTGTTGTTCGCTCAGCGCCGTCGCCGCCGTTCTCGAGATGGCTGCGGCGTTATACAACAGGACGTCCGGCTCGCCGAATTGCTCCCGTATGGACCGGAATGCGTCCGCGATAGATTCCGGCCGCGAGGCATCCGCCGTCGCGAAGATCGTCTCGATTCCGTCCTCTCTCAGTTCGGATGCCAGTGCGTCCAAGGAAGACGCGTTCCTCGCGACGAGCGCGACGCGAAACCCGTTCGATCCGAATTTGCGCGCGACCGCCGCGCTGACGCCCGGACCGGCGCCGACGATGGCAATAATGGGATTACTCATGGCATTCACTCCTCTATCTATTGGGGTTGGTTACGAATGTTCCGCAGCCAGCGACAGGAACACTCGACCTGCCGCGAGCAGCGCTCTCTCGTCGATATCGAATCTCGGATGATGGTGCGGGTAATGCGTTCGTTCCTCGTCGTTGCGCGCGCCGACGTGCAGGAACGCGCCGGGCTTCTTCTCCAAGTAATACGCGAAGTCTTCCGCGCCCATGACCGGAGGCAAGTCTCTCCACGACTCCGGGCCGAACAGATCCAGGGCATGGGTTCGCAGTCGCCCGGCTTCCTCGCTCGGATTCACGAGCGACGGATAGCCGTTCAAGTAGTCGATCTCGTAGCTCGCATGCGCCGATTCGCAGACGCCCGCGACGAGCAGACGGATCTCCTCCTCGATCTGCCGGCGTACTTGCGGGTCGAACGTGCGCACGGTGCCTTCCAGCTTCGCCTTGCCCGCGATAATATTGAACGCCGTTCCCGCCTGGAACACGCCTACGGTGACGACAGCGGGCTGCAGCGGGTTCACCCTGCGGCTGACGATCTGTTGCAAGCTGGAGACGAGCTGGCTGCCGACGACCAACGCGTCGACCGTATCGTGCGGGCGCGCCCCATGCCCGCCTCTGCCGATGATCGTAATCGTGAACGCGTCGACGGCGGCCATGGCCGGGCCTTCTCTCAGTCCGGCGCGCCCGTACGGAATTTCCGAGGAGACGTGCACGCCGTACACCTTGTCGACGCTGTCCAGGCAGCCGTCCTCGATCATCGCCTTCGCGCCGCCCGGCGGCTTCTCCTCCGCGTGCTGGAACAAGAAGACGATTGTGCCGCCGAGTTCGTCCCGGTGTCGGCTAAGCACCTTGGCGACGCCGAGCAGCGTCGCCGTATGTCCGTCGTGTCCGCACGCGTGCATGACGCCGGGCACCGTCGACTTGTACGGCGCATCCTTCTCGTCCTGGATCGGAAGCGCGTCGAAGTCGGCGCGGAACGCGAGCGTCGGACCGGGTTTGCCTCCTCGCAGGAAACCGACAACGCCGTTGCCGCCGACGCCGGTCCTCGTCTCAATGCCGTAGTCGCGCAAGCGCTCGGCGATATAGGCAGCCGTCCGATGTTCCTCGAAGCTCAGCTCCGGATGCTGATGCAAGTAACGTCTGACGCCGATAATCTCGCGCTCGTCTTCCTCTAGAGTCTGAATCCATCTCCGCAGCGCGGTCGTCATGCGTATGCCCCCTCTTCGCTCTTTCGGTTCGAATCATTATAGCGGATAATGGCAAGCCGCGACATGGTCGCGGGCGATAGTCGCCAGCTTCGGCTCTTCCTCGCGGCACTTGGCCGTCGCCAACGGACAGCGCGTATGGAACCTGCAGCCCGACGGCGGCCGCGTCGGCGAAGGAATCTCGCCTTGCAGCGTCGTCCTCTCCCGTCTCCGCGACGGGTCCGGATGCGGGATCGAGGCGATGAGCGCCTTCGTGTACGGGTGCGCCGGACGAAGGAACAGCTCCCGGCTCGGCGCGATCTCGACCAGCTTGCCGAGATACATGACTCCGATCCGGTCGGAGACGTGGCGGACGATCTGAAGACCGTGGGCGATGAACAAGTACGTCAAGCCCAGCTTCGCCTGAAGCTCCTGCATCAGGTTGACGACCTGCGCCTGTACCGACACGTCGAGCGCAGAAACCGCTTCGTCCGCGAGCACGAACCGCGGATTCAGCGCGATGGCGCGAGCGATGCCGATCCGCTGCCGTTGCCCGCCAGACAATTCGTGCGGATGCCGCTTCGAGTAAGCTTCGTCCAATCCGACGGCGCCGAGCAATTCGGCGATCTTCTCCCGTAGCTCGCGCGAGCCGGGCTTGCCGTGCGTGCGAAGCGGCTCCGCGATAATGTCCCCG
The DNA here is from genome assembly GCF_042675445.1 of Cohnella sp. GCM10027633. NCBI lineage: Bacteria > Bacillati > Bacillota > Bacilli > Caryophanales > Paenibacillaceae > Cohnella > Cohnella sp. GCM10027633. The sequence continues at coordinate 209,716 of NZ_JBHTGV010000001.1, forward strand.
ACGCTCCAGCGCGGATCGAGCGAGCCGTACGGATCCTGGAAGATCATCTGCATGTCCTTGCGCGCGCTCCGCAGCGCGGACCCGCCGAGCTTCGTCAGCTCCCGGCCTTGGAACGAGATCGTTCCGGCGGTCGCGCGCTCCAGCTGCAGCAGTACCCGGCCGAGCGTCGATTTGCCGCTTCCCGATTCGCCGACGAGCCCGAACGTCTCGCCTTCGCGGATCGCGAAGCTCACGTCGTCGACGGCGCGGATGAACGCGCGGGCGCGACCCGGCAACCGGCCTTTGACCGGATAATATTTGCGCAGGCCGTCAACCCGGAACAAGTCCGGCGCTTCCGTCTCCTGTTCGCCGAAGCCGAGCGCGGGCCGATCGGACGTCGAGACGACGATCGACGCCTGCTTATCCGGCTCCCGCCGAGCGCTCCCCGCGACGCGGTCGATATGCCAGCAAGCAGCCTCCCGATCACCGTCAGCGACGAGCGGCGGCGCTTCCGCCCGGCAACGGTCCGTCGCGTACGGGCAGCGCGGATGGAACAGGCAGCCTTCCGGCAACGCCGACAAGCTCGGAATCGTGCCTTCGATGGCGTGCAGCTTGTCGCCCTTCTCCGTGTCCAGGGAGGCGATCGAACGCAGCAACCCTTGCGTATACGGGTGTCGCGGCGAAGCGAACAGCTCCGCCGTCGGCGCTTGCTCGACGACGCGCCCGGCGTACATGACGACGACGCGGTCCGCGATTTCCGCGGCGATGCCGAGGTCGTGCGTAATGAGCAGGATCGCCATGCCGAACTCTTCTTGAAGGTCCTGGAGCAGTTGCAGAATTTGCGCTTGAATCGTGACGTCCAGCGCGGTCGTCGGCTCGTCGGCGATGAGCAGCTCCGGACCGCACGACAGCGCGAGAGCGATCATGGCGCGCTGGAGCATGCCGCCGGACAGCTCCCCGGGATATTGCTTCATCCGAATGGCCGGCTCGGGAATGCCGACGCGTTCGAGCAGCGATACGGCATGCGTCCACGATTCGGCTTTCGTCTTGGCGTCGTGCGCCCGGATCGTCTCGGCGATCTGATGCCCGATCGTGTAGACCGGATCGAACGCGGCCATCGGCTCCTGGAACACCATCGCCATCTTCTTGCCCCGGAGCAGCCGCAGCTCCTGCTGGGACAACGAAGTCAAGTCGTGGCCGCCGAGCCGGATACGACCGCTCGAGATTCGCCCGTTCTCGTAATCGAGCAGTCGCATGACCGCCTTGGAGGTGAGCGTTTTGCCGCTTCCCGATTCTCCGACGAGGCAGACCGTCTCGCCGGGAACGATGCTCAGCGAGACGTCGTTCAGCGCTTGAAGCAACCCTCGGCGCGTATGGAAATCGACGGACAACCCTTGAATGTCGAGCAGTTGCTCCAAGTCGGAAACCTCCTTTTTCACTATATCGTTAATGACATTAATTGTCCTTCTTCTTCGGATCCAACTCGTCTCGCAACCGGTCGCCGATGATGTTGACGGAGAGCACGAGCATCGTGATCGCCAGCCCCGGGAACGTGCAAATCCACCAGGCGACGGTCAGGTAGCCTCTGCCTTGCGACAGCAGCGTGCCCCAATCCGGAATTTCTCTCAACAGGCCGAGCCCGAGGAAGCTCAGTCCCGATCCCGCCAAGATGGACGTGCCAATGCCGATCGTCGACATGACGAGCATCGGGGACAGCGAGTTCGGCAGCACGTGCCGCCAGAAAATCCCGAAGTTCGTCACGCCGATCGATCGCGCCGCCGCGATGAACGGACGTCCGTTAATGCTCATCGTCTGGCTTCTCATTACGCGCGCGTAACCGGGAATCGAAGCGGCGGCGACGGCCAGCACGATGTTCGTCATGCTCGGCCCCATCGCGGCGGCGATCGCCAGCGCCAGCAGGATGCCGGGAATCGTCATCAGCACGTCGACGACCCGCATGAAGGCCGCATCGAACCAACCGCCGATATAACCGGACAGCGCGCCGATCGTACCGCCGATCAATCCGCCGACGAGCACCGACAGCAGCCCGATGAACAGCGAGTCCCGCGCGCCGTACACGACGACGCTGTAGACGTCCCGGCCGAAGTAATCGGTTCCGAACGGATGCGCGGCGCTCGGGGCTTGCATGAGGCTGTCCGCCATCATCTCCGTCGGCGAATACGGCGCCACCCATTGCGGCGCGATCGCGCACAGCGCGATGAAGGCGATGACGAGCGCCGCGAGCCCGACGAACAGCTTCGCGAAGGATAGCCGCCTTGCGGGGGCGCGCAGCGCGGGAAGCTCCCACTTGCTCCCCCGCAGCACCGCTTTCGCGGTTGCCGTCGTTGCCGATGCAGTTGCCGTATCTCTCATGTACTCTCCTCCTTAAGCTTTGCGCCTGACGCGCGGGTCGATGAACGAATACGACAGATCGACGATCAAGTTAACCGCTACGTAGACGATGGCGGAGAAGAAGATGACGCCTTGAACGACGGGCAAGTCCTTGGCCATGATGGCGTCCGCGAGAATGCGCCCGATCCCCTGCCGGGAGAACACCGTCTCGATGACGACGGCGCCCGCCAGCATCTCGCCGACGAGCATGCCGATCATCGTCACCGTCGGAATGAGAGCGTTGCGAAGCGCGTGCCGGTACATGATCGCGCGCTCGGACAGACCCTTGGACCGGAGCGTGACGATGAAGGGCTCGTTCACGACTTCGAGCATGCTGTTGCGGACCATGCGCACGATGTAGCCCGCGCCGATCAACCCGAGCGTCGCCGCCGGCAGCACGAGCGTCTTCCAGCCGTCCGAGCCCATCGCCGGCACCCAGCCGAGATGAATCGAGAAGACGAGCAGCAGCAGAATGCCGGACCAGAACGTCGGCATCGAGATGCCGAGCAAACCGACGATCCGGGCGACGACGTCGATCGTCTTGTTCCGGTGAATGGCCGACAGTACGCCGAGCAGCACCCCTACCGTTACCGAGATGAGCGTGCTCGCCCCGGCCAGCGCGAGCGTCGCCGGCAAGTGCTCGACGATCTTCGGCAGCACGGGCTCGGAATTGAGCAGCGACTTGCCGAAATCCCCGCGAAGCAGCTTGCCGAAGTAATCGGCAAGCTGCATGAGGAACGGCTGGTCGGTTCCGAGCTGACGGCGGAGCTCGGCGAGCGCTTCGGCTGAAGCCATCGACGGATCGAGGATGGAACCGGCCGGATCGCCGGGAAGCAAGTACATGATGACGAAGACGAGCACGGACGATCCGGTGATGACGAGCAGCGAGGCGATGACCCGTTCCGATACCGCTCTAACCACCGATACTACCTCCTCGCGTTATTTTTTAAGATTAACGTCATTAAATAATGGATAGCCGTACTTGTCGAACTTCAGTCCTTGCACGGATTTGCCTGCCGCGACCGTGTACGGGAACACGTAGATCGGAATGATGACCGCATTGTCCTTAATGTAATGCTGGACGTTCTTGTACAGCTCCGCCCTCTTCGCGTCGTCCTTCTCGACCGCGCCTTGCTCGAGCCACTGGTCGACTTGCGGATCGGACACGCCGGCGATGTTGCCGAAGGCTCCGGGAGCGGCCGTGTGGTAGAACGAGTAGAGCGCGTTCGGGTCGCTGTTCACTTGGCTGTTGCCGTAAATGTCGTACTCCCTGTTCGTATAAACTTTGGTCAAGACGTCCTTCGTGAGCTCGATATTCACTTCTATCCCGATCTTCTTCAACTGCTGCTGGATGATGACGGCAATATCGTTGCGCTTCTCCCGGTTCGGTGAACCGTCGACGTAATGGAGCGTCAGCTTCTTCCCGTCTTTGGCGCGGATGCCGTCCGCCTCGAGTACCCAGCCGGATTCGTCGAGCAGCTTCGCGGCTTTATCGGCGTCGGGCTGAACCGAACCTTCGAGAGAGGCGTCGTAACCGAATATGCCCGGCGTCAGAGACGACCATGCTTGCTCGTACGTGCCTAAGTATAGGGTCTTCACGATCGCGCCGACGTCGATGCCGGATTGGAGCGCCTGTCTTACCTTGACGTCGTCCCACGGCGCGTGGTCTTGATTGATGAACAGCGTATAAGGCAACCCGACCGTGTTCGACTTCAGCAGCTGCAGCGAAGAATCGCTTTCGATCGAGACGATGTTCTGCGGCGGCACCGTTTCGGCGGCCAGAATCTGCTTGCTCTGCACGCTGCCGATCCGTGTCGCTTCCTCCGGAATGATCTTGTACGTGATGCCGTCCAGATAAGCGGCTCCTTGATTGTCGACGGTACCCGGCGCCCAAGCATAATCCGGGTTGCGCGCGACTTCGATGTCGGCGTTCTCCACCCACTTCACGAACTTGAACGGACCGGTACCGACCGGGTTTTTGCCGAATTGGTCCCCGTACTTCTGCACGGCCGTCGGCGATACGATGCCGAGCGTCGCGTTGCTGAGGTTGCCGAGGAACGCGCGGGAAGCGATGGACAGATTCAGCTTGATCGTATAAGGATCGATAACCTCTGACGATGCGTAGGCGGCGAGCTGCGCGGCGGAGTTGGACGCTTTGGTCGCCGGATCCTTGATCCGGTCGAACGTGAACTTCACCGCCTCGGCGTTGAACGGCGTGCCGTCTTGGAACTTGACGTCCTGGCGGAGCTTGAACGTATAGCTCAGGCCGTCCTCCGAAGCCGTCCATTCCGTGGCGAGCCAAGGCTTGATGTTGTTGTCCGCGTCGGTGACGACGAGGTTGTCGAAGATCGTCTTGTAGACGCGGGACGCGACCGCGAGGCCGCTGCGGGCGGGGTCGAGCGAATCGGGCGAAGTCGCAAGAGCATACGTGAGCACGCCGCCTTGCGCGGCTGACGCTTGCGGCGATGCGGATTCGGTTGCCGATGCGGAGGCGGGTTTCGAGGAGGCGTTGCCGGAGGCCGCGCCTTCCTCCTTGTTATTGTCGTTGCCGCAAGCTGACAACGCGGTCGCGACGAGCAGCACGGATACGAGCGTCAACAATGCTTGCGAACGTTTAACGAAAGATTTCATCGGATGGACACTCTCCAGTTCAATTGGAAGTTACGGTTTGCTTGGCGTAGCGGTTGATCGGGAACGGCAAGCCTAGATTGCCGCGAAGCGTATCGTGCTCGTATTCGGTGCGGTACAGGCCGCGCGCTTGAAGGATCGGCACGACTTGTTCCACGAAGTCTTCGAAGCCGTTCGGAACGCCCGAACCGACGATGAAGCCGTCGGCCGCGCCCGTCTCGAACCAGCGCTGAATCTCGTCCGCCACTTGATCCGGCGTGCCGATGAAGTTGCCCCGCGGCGTCGTCGAACGGAGCGCGACTTGGCGCAGCGTCAGGCCTTGCTCCCTCGCCTTCAGCTTGATCCGGTCCGTCGTGCTCTTGAACCCGTTCGAGCCAAGGGAGCCGAGATCCGGGAACGGTTCGTCGAGCGGATACTGGGTGAAGTCGTGATGATCGAAGAACCGGCCCAAGTATCGCAGCGCGTCTTCGATCGAACCAAGGCTCGCCGTCTCCTCGAATTTGCGCTCCGCTTCTTCGAGCGTCGCGCCGACGATCGGGCCGATGCCCGGGAAGATGAGGATGCTGTCCGGCGAACGGCCGTACGCGGCGGCGCGCTGCTTCACGTCGGCGTAGAACGCCTGCGCTTCCTCGATCGTCTCGTGGCCGGTGAACACGGCGTCGGCCGTCTTCGCCGCAAGGTTCCGCCCGGCGTCCGAAGAGCCCGCCTGGAACACGATCGGATGTCCTTGCTTGGACCTGGCGATGTTAAGCGGTCCTTGGACGGAGAAGTGCTTGCCCTTATGATCGAGGCGGTGCAGCTTCTCCGGATTGAAGAACACGCCGCTCTCCTTGTCGCGCACGAAGGCGTCGTCCTCCCACGAATCCCACAGCCCCTTGGCGACTTCGAGGTACTCTTCCGCGATATCGTAACGGGACGCATGCTCCGGATGATCGCCTTTATTGAAGTTGGACGCCGTGCCGACGCCCGGCGACGTGACGACGTTCCAGCCGGCGCGTCCTCCGCTGATGTGGTCGAGCGAAGAGAACTGCCTCGCGACGTTGAACGGTTCGCTGTACGACGTGGACAGCGTGCCGACGAGACCGAGGTTGCTCGTGACGGCGGCGAGCGAAGACAGTAGCGTGATCGGCTCGAACCGGTTCAGAAAATGCGGGATCGAGAGCTCGTTGATGTACAGGCCGTCCGCGATAAACGCGAAGTCGAATTTGCCCTCCTCCGCTTTGGCGGCCTGCTGTCGGTAGTAGCCGATATTGATGCTGGCGTCCGACTGAACGTCCGGATGCCGCCATGCCGACACGCTAGAACCTACTCCGTGAATGACAGCGCCGAGTCTCAACTTTCTTTTTTCCGCCATGAATGATCCTCTCCATCCCTTTGATAGATTTAATTCCTAGTAATCCACTTGATTTAAAGGAGTATTTAATTGCTACTATAAGGGAATTATCGGTCGGCGGATAATAGAAAAGTTCGAATGTCTAATAGGGGAAATCGATCATTGGGGAAGCGACCTGCCTGGATGTCCGCGCGAAAACGGCAAAAAGACCGTCCTCGACGTCATCTCCGATGACATCTAGAACGGCCTTATTGCCGATTCAATCGTATAGCGCGTCGACCGCCAGCTGCACGTGCAGCTTGGCGCCTAGCGCGAGCGCCCTCTCGTCCAAGTCGAACGCCGGGTGGTGCAGCGGATGGACGATGCCCTTCTCCTCGTTCCTTACGCCGATCAGCACCAAAGCCCCCGGCGCCTTATCCAAGTAGTAAGCGAAGTCCTCTCCGGCCAGGCTCGGCTTATCGAGCCGCTCGACCTGTCGCTCGCCGAATACGAGAGCACCGGCTCTCCTAGCTGCTTCCACGGCTCCTTCGTCGTTGATCAGCGCCTTGCCCATTCGGAATCGCGACTCGCACGTACCGCCGAACCGATCCGCGCAGGCGGATGCGCAACGTTCCAGAATCGAGCGGATGCGTTGCACGGTCGCGGCATCGAACGCGCGGAACGTCCCGCGGACTTCCGCCGATTCCGCGATCGCGTTGCCCACGGTACCGGCGTGCAGCTTGCCGAAGGCGAACGCGACGCGCTCGTGCGGATCGATCGACGCCGCGACGGCGCTCCTCGCCTCGACCGCGAAGTGAGCGGCCATCAGCAGCGCGTCGGCGGCCAGATGCGGCTCTCCGTGGTGACCGGAACGCCCCGTGAATTCGACGTGGAAGTGACTCGAGTTGGCCATCGCCTCTCTCCGGTGCACCGCCATCCTGCCGATTTCCAGGTCGGGCCAGACGTGAAGGGCGAATGCCGCGTCCGCTTCGTCCGCCACCCCGCTCTCGACCAAGTCTCTTCCTCCGCTTCTGAGCAAGCCGTCCAACGGGCTTGCCGCCGCGCCCTCTTCCGCGGGTTGGAATACGAATATAACGGTACCGGTCAATCGTTCGCGAATTCGGCTAAGGCCATAGGCTGCGGCCAGCAGCATCGTCATATGCGCGTCGTGCCCGCAAGCGTGCATCGCGCCGTCGGTTTCGGAGCGGTAGGGTTTATCTCCGAGCTCATGAATCGGGAGCGCGTCCATGTCCGCTCGAAGCAAGACGGTTCTGCCCTTCTTGCTTCCGCGCAGCACGCCGACGACGCCTCGGCCGAAATGGTCGCCTACGCCCGTCCGCACTTCCAGCCCGTAACCCGACAGAAGCTCCGCGACTCGCGAAACGGTTCGATCGACGTCGTATAAGATTTCGGGATGCCTGTGGAATTCTCTTCGCAGCGCGATCCATTCCGTCTCCCGTTCCTCCAGCCATCGATAGACCGGTGCCGTGTCGATCGTCTCGCTCATCTTCATACTCTCCTTGCGATCTTAGAATGCGCTGAGCACGATGTTGCGAAGCTTGCGGGTGAGCGTCGTCGTTCCCGCGTCTTTCTTCTGCATCATGAACAGGAACGTCAAGTTCTCCTTCGGACTGTTGCAGAAGTAAGCGCCGAGCCAGCCGTCCCAACCGTACTCCCCGTTGCTTCCCAGTATGCCTGCGCGCGTGCCGTCGGTCATGACCCGCATGAAGTTGCCGTAGCTATGTCCACGGAGCGTATGCCATAGATCGAAGCCCTTCTGCTGCGCCGGCGTCAACGTCGCGGACGTCAAGTAACGGACCGTCTTCGGACGCAATATCCGTACGCCGTCCAACGAACCTTCGTTGATAAGCATCCGCGTGAATCGCGAGGCGTCGTCGATCGTCGAGACGAGGCCCGCGCCACCCGATTCGAATGCGGGGTCCCTATCCATCCGGTTAATGATGCCGAGGTGGTTGCCCTCGTAGCGCGTCAATCCGCCTTCGCCGTCGTCCGCGTACGTATAGGCGAGGCGATCGCGCTTGTCTTCGCTTAGCCAGAATCCCGTATCGCGCATGCCCAGCGGCTCGAACAGCTCTCTGCGCATGAATTCGCCGAGCCGCATGCCGGCAGCGGCTTCGATGACCGCGCCGAGCACGTCCGCCGAAGTCCCGTATTGCCAAGCCGAGCCGGGTTGGAAGGACAAGGGACATGCGCCCAGCCGGTTCATCGCGTCCAGCGTAGACAGCGGGGTCTCGCCTAACAATTCGCGATCGATCTCCCGGAACAACGCTTCGGTTTCCTTGCCTGCCCTGTCCGTTCCCCCGTACACCAATCCGGAGGTCATGGAGAGCAGGTCGTGGAGGTTGACTTCGCGGGCGACGGGAACGAGGCTTCCAGCCTCCTCGACCATCTGATCTTTGAAACCCGGCAAGTACTTGCTCACCGGGTCGAACAAGTCGATCGTCCCTCGTTCCAGCAAGATCATCGCGGCGGTCGCCGTCACCGGCTTCGTGAACGAATACATGCGGAAGACCGAGCGCCTGTTCACCGGAATTCCCGCTTCCAAGTCGGCCATGCCGTCTTCATGATAGAACAGCTCGTTGCCGTCCTTGAACAGCAGCATGTTCGCGCCGGCTAACTCCCGATTCTCGATCCCTTGTCTTAAAGCTTGCTTCAAATGATTCATTGCGGATAGGTCCAACATGCGCATGATCTCCTTATCGACGATAACTTAGAATAGATCGGCCGTATACCAGAACAACTGCAACGGAAACCAGCCGGCTGGCGCGGATACGGGAAGGTATACGCCGTGCCTGGATAACAGAAGCGTCTGAGCTTGCCGTTGGTCGAGCGTCACGGCGCCGGCCAAGGCGGACCGCTCGACGGTCACGCCGTTCTCGTCGGATCGCACGGTAACCGGCTGTCCGTCCAGAACGGCCGAGAATACGCCATGTGCAAGTCCGATCGTTCGATGCTTGAGCGTCAAGTAGGCCTGCATCACGTTCGCGTAGTCGAATATGCGATACATATTGACCGTCTCGATCGTATAGATTTCCGCGAACCCGCCTAAGATCGCGTTCAGCGCCGTATCGTATTCGGGAACGAGAATCGAGATTCTATCCGCGCCTGCGTGCTTCATATAGGCTTTGATCGTTCGCGTAATATCGCTTTGATCTTCGATCGCGAACTCGGAGATCTCGTCGCCTTTGTCGTTAGCGATTACATAGCCGATCAGCTTGTCATCGTCGAGCACTCCGATCGCGACTTGCTTCAGCGTCTTGAAGTAATCGGGCAAGCTCTCGTCTTCGCGCCGAACGTATGCCGGTCGCGATGCGTTGAGCGCGTGGGCGAAGCTGTCCGCGCCGTCGACCTCGAACAAGGGACGGAACGACAACCTTTCCGCGTTCGTCTCCCGCAGCGCGTGGCGCACGTTGGCCTCTCCGATCCAATACTTGAATTGCACGCCGCCTTGCGTGAAACCGAAGTACTCGTATCGTTGGCGCTGCCCCCACAAGACGGCCATATCGTATGAGTCGCGCATCTCGTCCAGCCATTCGTTCATTAGCGCTTTCATATGTCCTTCTCCGCGCGCTTCCGGATGCACCGACACGATCCCGACGAATCCGGCGCGGAGAGAATGATCGCCTACGTGCAATCGTTGCGGCAGCACGGCCACTTGGGCGCGAAGTTTGCCATGTTCGTCCGCAGCTACCTTATGCAGAGAGGTGAATGACGAGTCTTTGCCGTATACTTTCGGCAGTTGCGCTTCCAAATCGAATTGAAACGCCAGGTTGGCCAGTTCGATACAGGCCTCGCGCTCGTCCGGTCTTGCCTTTCTATATTCGATCATGTCGTACTCCTCTAGGCGCCTTTCGCGCGATCGCTGCGGTGCCCTTTCCTGAAATCGCTTCTTGCTAACCTCTATCATAGCAAACTCGGATCATCCCCGGTGACGAATCCGTATAAATCGTTCCACACGCGCTGCTTCCATCGATTCGGCACGAGAGGATACATGCGATTTCTCAACGCGCACCATACGGGATGCCTCAGTTGACCGATCATCCCGACGCGACGGGATAATCGGACGATTCGGTTCGCTCGGCGAACGCGCAAGGATTCGAATGCGTTCAAGACTCCTTCGATGGACTTCGAACCGGCGAAGCAATCCGACAGCACGACCGCGTCTTCCAACGCCGTACAGGCGCCGAGTCCGAGACTTGGCGTCATCGGATGGGCAGCGTCGCCAAGTAACAGCGCGTTCCCATACGACCATCCGCGCAAGGGACGCCGGTCGTACAGGTCCAAGTGGATGATCTCGGATGGCGCTTGTCCCGCGAAGATCGCCCCTACGGGATCCGGGAAAGAGCCGACCATCCGCGCGACGCCTTCCATTCGCGACTCTCCCTCCCTAGCGTTCGCGGTCGCGAACCAGTATGTTCGGCCGCCCTTCAAGGGCACGAAGCCGAACCGGCGGCCGTTTCCCCAATATTGCGTCATCGCGCCGGCATAGGCTGAAGGAACGGACACGCTTGATATTCCGCGCCATGACGTGTACCCGCTATAGCGCAAGGAATCGTTCGCGAACGTTCGCCGAATGACGGAATGGATCCCGTCCGCCGCGATGATTAGATCCGCATCGACGGTAGATCCGTCTTCGAATACGAGAGCGTTTCCGGACACGGATTTGATTTTCTTGTTCCACGTAATCGTGCTTGCTCCTGCCTTGTCCGCCAGAATGCGAAGCAGCGCGTTGCGAGGAATGCCTACCGTCGGCGTTCCGTAGTCGATAGCGATGCTCTCCAGCCATTTGCCTCCGCTCGTATACATATTAGCCTTGAACAAGATCTCGGCATGAGCCTGAACCTCTTCCAGCGCTTGAAGCCGCTTCAAGGCATCCGTGCCGTTGGACCACAGCGTCAGCGCCGCGCCGCGGGTTTCCAATCCTGCGTTCTTGTCGTACACCGCGACGTTCAGACCTCTCATTCGTAGCGCGGCAGCCGTCGCTAACCCTGCGATGCCGGCGCCGATAATGACGATTCTCATAACAGTTCTCCGATCGTATAGCTGGCGATTGGTAATAACGGTTAGACGTGACCGAATGGAAAATGTTTCTACGAAGACGAAAAACGCCTTGCCGGGAAGGCAAGGCGTCTTTCGAACGCAAACTTGATTACAGCGCGCCAACGACGCGATGCGGCACGTACAACTCTTCCAGCGCCAGGATCTCATCGGAAGATAGCGTCACCGACAGGCTGCCGACCGATTCTTCAAGCTGGGGGATGCTCGTAACTCCGATGATCGGAGCCGTCACCGGTTGCTTCTGAAGCAACCACGCCAGCGCGATCTGAGCGCGGGGAACGCCTCGTCGTTCCGCGATCGCGGCTAGCCGATCTGCGATCAGACGGTCGGCGCCCGCGGTCGCGTCGTATTTCATCTTCTGCGCTTGGTCGGTTTCGGAACGATGCGTCTGCTCGGACCAGTCGCGCGCCAGTCTGCCCGAAGCGAGCGGGCTGTACGGAATGACGCCGATTTTCTCTTCCTTGCACAGCGGCATCATCTCCCTCTCCTCTTCGCGGTAGATGAGATTCAGATGGTTTTGCATCGACACGAACCGGGTCCAACCGTGCCGTTCCGCCGCGTGCAACGCCTTCAAGAACTGCCAGGCGTACATGGCGGACGCGCCGATGTATCTTGCTTTTCCCGCCTTCACGACGTCATGCAACGCTTCCATGGTCTCTTCGATCGGCGTGTTGTAATCCCAGCGGTGAATCTGGTAGAGATCGACGTAGTCCGTGCCGAGTCGCTTCAGGCTCTTATCGATCTCGCTCATAATCGCTTTACGCGATAGACCCGCGCCGTTCGGTCCTTCCCGCATCCGGAAGTGAACCTTCGTCGCGATGACGACCTCGTCTCGGTTCGCGTATTCCTTCAGGGCCCTGCCGACGATTTCCTCGCTCGATCCGACCGAATAGATATTCGCCGTATCGAAGAAGTTGATGCCCAGGTCCAGCGCTCTCTTGATGATTGGCCGGCTGTTCGCTTCGTCGAGTACCCACGGATGCGTCCATCTTTCGGCAACGCCGAAGCTCATGCATCCTAGGCAGATGCGAGACACGTCCAGTCCGGTATTTCCTAGCTTCACGTAATCCATGTATTGTCCCTGCTTTCGAAGTGGTCTGGGATCGCTTCTATGATTATCCCGCTTCGAGTGGACTCTAAGTCAAGAGGGTCGTTCGGTTCTATTTCCGCCAAAAGGTCGTGCATCCCGCTTTGTCCGCGATATTGAACGAAATCATCTTCTCGAGCAGCGCGTAATCGAACGGACGGTTCCACTTAAACCGTACCAGTTCTTGCGTATGGTCGTGACCGGCTTGCGCGAGATCGTCCGCGATATGGTTCATGCCCGCCCGTTCGGGGGCGACGGCCATATGCTGCTTGGCTACGCTGAAGCCGATGATGAACGTGCCGTGATCGGTGAACATCGGCTGATTCCAGGCAATCTTCGTCTCAAGATGCGGATATTTCCGCATGACCCATTCGAACACTTCCTCCACGCGCATCCGATGATCCGGGTTGTCGATCTTCGCCAGGAACGGCTCGAATACTTCCATGATCTCGCCTCCGAGTTACTTCAAATATTTGCCCGTGATCGATCGCGCTTCATGGACGATCTGTGCCGGCGTGCCTTCGAACACGACCTGGCCGCCTCGGCTGCCCCCGTCCGGTCCCATATCGATGATCCAGTCCGCTTGGCTGATCACTTCAAGGTTGTGCTCGATGACGATGACCGTATTGCCGGCATCGACGAGCCGGTTCATGATCGCCAGAAGATGGCCGATGTCCGACATATGAAGGCCGGTCGTCGGCTCGTCCATCACGTAGATGCTGCCCTTCTTGTGCAGCTCGCTGGCCAGCTTGATCCGCTGGCACTCCCCGCCCGACAGCGTGCTCATCGGCTGGCCGAGCGTAATGTAGTTCAGCCCGACGTCGCTCATCGCCTGGAGCTTGCGCACGACCTCCTTGAGATCGAAGAACTCCAAGGCCTGCTCCACTGTCATCTCCAGCACGTCCGCGATCGATTTGCCGTTCAGCTTGTACGCGAGCACTTCTTCCTTGAACCGTCTGCCCCCGCACGCTTCGCACGGTAGATCTACGCTGTCCAAGAACGACAGATCGATCGAGACGACGCCCTGCCCTTGGCAATTCTCGCAAGCGCCCTTCGAGTTGAAGCTGAACAAGCCTTGGTTCACTTTGTTCGCGGAAGCGAACGCCTTGCGAATGTCGTCCATAATGCCCGTATAGGTCGCGGGATTGGAGCGCGAAGACACGCCGATCGCGGATTGGTCGATGACGATCGCGTCCGCATGCTGTCCAAGGAATACGTCGTTAATAAGCGTGCTCTTGCCGGAGCCGGCTACGCCCGTTACGACGGTCAGAATGCCGGTCGGGATATCGACGCTAACGTTCTGCAGGTTGTGCAACGAAGCGTTCTTGACGGGCAGACTGCCGGAAGCTTGCCTGCATTCGCCTTTCAGTCGGAGCGGCAACTTCATATGGGAGCCCGTCAGCGTACCCGACTCCAACAAACCCGGGAAGCTTCCTTCGTAGACCACGTTGCCGCCGCGATTGCCCGCGTGAGGACCGACGTCGACGATATGGTCCGCCACCTTGATGACGTCGGGATCATGCTCGACGACGATGACGGTATTGCCTTTGTCCCTCAGCTTCACGAGCAGTTCGTTCAACCGGTGCACGTCGCGCGGATGCAAGCCGACGCTCGGCTCGTCGAAGATGTACGTCACGTCGACGAGGCTGCCGCTCAAGTGCTTCACCATCTTGACGCGCTGCGATTCTCCGCCGGACAACGTATCCGTCTCGCGATCGAGCGTCAAGTAGTCCAGTCCGATGTCGACCAGATGCTGTAGACGCTCGACCAGCGACTTGACGATCGGCGCGGCTACAGGATCGTCGATCTCCCGAACGGCGCGGATCAGTTGGCCGACTTCCATGGCGGACAGGTCCGCGATGTTGCGTCCGTTGATTTTGCAGCCGAGCACGGCCTGGTTGAGTCTCGCGCCATGACAGCTGGAGCACGTTCCTTCGATAATGTAAGGAGCGATCGTTTTTTGCGTACGTTCGGACTTCGTCTTCAAGTCCTGTTTGATGTACTTGTTCGTAAATTTCTCGATGACGCCTTCGACGGTTAAGTTCATGATCTTCCCGCCGAACGGCATCTCCACTTTCCTCGCCTTACCGTACAGCAATTGATCCAGTTCTTCAGCCGAATAATCGCTCAGTTTCTTGTCGAAATCGTAGGCTCCCGCTTGCCCGATAATGTTAAACTCCCAGCTGTCCACCTTATAATCCGGCAGCAGGAGGGCTCCTTCGTTCAACGATCTCGACATGTCCACCGCCTTGCTCATATCGACGACCATGCTGCGGCCCATCCCGTTGCAATCGGGACACATGCCTTGCGGATCGTTGAACGAGAATAGGCTCGCCGGCCCGACGTAAGGTTGTCCCGCGCGGGAGAACAGCAGGCGGACGATCGGCGCGATATCCGTTATCGTGCCCATCGTGGAATGGGAGCCGCCGCCCAATCGCTTCTGGTCGACGATGACGGCCATACTCAGGTTCTCGATCGCGTCCGCTTCCGGCTGAGGAATTTTGGGCAAGAACGTGCGCACGAACATGCTGAAGTTCTCGTTCAGCAGCCGCGTCGATTCCGCCGCGATCGTATCGAAGACGATCGAAGATTTTCCTGACCCGGACACCCCAGTGAATATCGTAATTTGCCGCTTCGGAATGCGCAGCGTCACGTTCTTGAGATTATTTTCCCGCGCGCCGCGGATCTCGATATATTCTTGCGTCATGAACGTTCTCCTCTCGTTACAGAACTTGCTCGAATCCGCCGAACCAATTCGTCCAGCCGTGTCTTGCGCCCTCGAGGCCGTGAACGTTCGAGAACCCGGTCTGTTCGAGATGCAGATTCACCTTGCCTTCGCCAAGATCTTGCAACGTCCACGTAACCGTGTGAGACTCGCCGGTTACGCCCCACGTATAGCTCAGCTTGCGCGGTTCGTCCACGATCAGCACTTCGCCTTCGACGATGCCGTTCCAGAACTTGTTCGGCTCCGTGCGGAACTGGAATTTATGCCCTACGACGGGCTTGAAATCGTTCGTCATGATCCACTTCGCGAGCTTGTCCGGATCGGTTAACGCCGCCCAAGCCTTCTCGATCGTCGTCGCGTATTGAAAGTCCAAGGATAAAGCTAAACTCATGGTTCTTCCTCCTCTAGTAGCGGTTTCAACCGCAGCATGCTCGTCGTCCAGAACAAACTGTAGAATGCGACCCAATCTTGCACTTCGCGCAGAGGCGCCGGGTTCAGCTTGAACCTCGTCTCTCTCCCGACCTTGCGGTCGATGACGAGACCGGCTTCCTTCAACACCGTCAAGTGCTTCGATACCGCCGTTCGTCCCATATCGAACTGGGTCGTCAGCTCGTGAAGCGGGATCTCGTCTGCTTGCGCGAGCAGATGTATGATTCGGCGCCTGGTAGGATCCGCGATCGCGTCGAACACGTCCCTCGTTCGCTGGTTTTCGTCCACAACACCTTCACCTAATTTTGGGTGGATTTCCGAAACGGACACCGTTTGGTGACATTTCGATTATAAGGCGCCGTTCGGTGGCGTGTCAACTTTCGATAGGATCCCCCCGCTCTTTGTCTTCATGAATAAAAAGGTACCGCGGCGACACCCTATATGCGTTCATGTATCGAGGAATCGATGGAGGTGAGTGAGAACGTGTATTACTACAAAGAAGAGCTGATTAACGTCATCGAGACGGATCGACCGGACCCGGCCGCGGCCAAAGTGCTTCAAGAAGCGCTCGGCGGACAATTCGGCGAGATGAGAACGATGATGCAGTATTTTTTCCAAAGCTCGAACTTCAGAGGCAAAGACAAGCAATATCGGGACTTGCTTCGAGGCGTGTTCTTAGAAGAGATCGCGCACGTGGAATTGGTAC
Organism: Cohnella sp. GCM10027633; assembly: GCF_042675445.1. NCBI lineage: Bacteria > Bacillati > Bacillota > Bacilli > Caryophanales > Paenibacillaceae > Cohnella > Cohnella sp. GCM10027633. Next base: position 226,052 of record NZ_JBHTGV010000001.1, read on the forward strand.
AGAATACGATCAATCAATTGTTGAACGATGCGGGGTTGTCGACCCCGGGCAACGCGGGCAACGACGCCGCGCCGATCGACGAGGCTGTCAAGCATGGCAACCCTCATCACTTCATCATGGGCGCGAAGAGCTCTTTGCCCGTCGATGGGGGCGGCAATCCGTGGAACGGTTCCTGGGTGTACAGTCACGGCAATCTGGTCGCGGATCTGCTGAACAACGTCGTGCTCGAATCGACCGGCGTATTGCAGAAGACGAGAATATACGAGATGAGCTCCAACAAGGCGTTCAGGGAAACGCTCGGCTTCCTGATCGTTCGGGACAACGCCCATCAGAACGCGTTCGCCAAAGCGTTGGAAACGTTAGGCGTCGACTGGGGCAAAATTTTCCCGGTTCCGAACTACGATATCAACAAATATCCCGAGTGCCGGAAATACGTAGACAAAGGCTTCCATAACGCGCAATTCAACTTCCGTCTCGACCCTACTCGGATCGCGGAAGTGTTCAAAGGCGCGAGCCCGAGCCGCAACGACGGCACGCTATCGGTCACGCCGCCTCCAGCGGGTTTCCCGGTGCCGCAGCTTCCGGATATGCCGAACGAACATAGTCCCGGGGTAGCCGATCTGCAAAGGTAAAACAAAAGCGACATACCACTACTCGAAAGGCGGCAGCAACGAATGGGAATTTTAAGCGGCAATCAGAAGAAACAACCGTTACACTTCGGTGAAGCGTACGATATCTGGCAGTTCTCGATGGCTGCCAAAGGCTGCGTCTCCGCTTATCGCGCATACAGCTATCATGCGGGCGACAAGGAACTTAAGGGAATCATCGGCGACATGATCAATCAAGCGGAGCTCGAAGTTGCGGAGTGCGACGAGATATTGGTCCATAACGGGCTTGTCCCGGCCCCGGGCTTGCCGGATCGCCCCGAAGCCCGCTGGGAAGACATTCCGGTCGGCGCCCGGTTCACGGACATAGAGATCGCTGGGATGCTGGCGCTCGATTCGGCTGCGGGCCTTGTCGTCTGCAGTCAAATCATGGGCAAGTCGATCCGCGAGGACATCGGCGCATTGTTCGCGAAGTACCATGCGACCAAAGCAGCCATCGGATTAAAGGCGCTTCGCTTGAGCAAAGAAAAAGGGTGGCTGGTTCCCCCGCCTCTTCTCATTGAAAGACCGCAATACGAAGAAGCTCTCAAGTAAACGATCAAGCCCGCCGATATGGCGGGCTTGATTCGTTATCAGCTTCTTACCGTAATGACCACGTTTCCTCTTTTGCGTTTCCCTTCGACGTAACGATGAGCATCCGCGATCTGTTCGAACGGATAGCTTCTATCGATAACCGGTCTAATCCGTTGTTCCTCGCAAAGCTCTTGGAGCAAGAGAAGATCTTCACGCCGTATCTTCTGCGACATGTCCGCGCTTACGAACTTTCCGTTCGGTAGAAGCGCCTTCCGATATCGGGCTTTCGAGAGCTTCGACATTCGCTTGCCTACCGCATCGAAGACGAGATCGTAACGTTCGTCGCCGGCGGTGAAGTCCTGCTTCGTATAATCGATGACCCGATCGGCGCCGATCGAACGGACCAAGTCCAGATTCGCGGTACTGCAAACCCCGGTAACGTCAGCGCCGAAATGCTTGGCAAGCTGTACCGCGTAGGTGCCTACGCTTCCGGAAGCGCCGTAGATGAGCACTTTTTTCCCGCTTGCGATATCGCCTTTCCTTAGGAAATTCAATGCCGTTATTCCGCCCGTAGGGACAGCTGCCGCTTCCTCGTAAGACATATGCGCGGGTTTGATGGCCACCAATCCGTCATCCGGCAAACATCTGTACTCGGCGTATGCCCCGAATCCGATGCCACAGAACGCGAATACTCGGTCGCCTTCCTTGAATCGCGTCACGTCCTTGCCTACGGCTTCGACTTCCCCGGCCAGCTCGAACCCGAGTATCGTCACCTTCTTCGGTCTTAGGAGTCCGTTATACAGTCTTGCCAGGAACGGGTCGGCCTTGCGCATGCGCCAATCTCCCGCCGTTACCGTCGTCGCATGGATTCGTATCAGAATTTCGTTGCTCTTGGGCGAAGGCTTGTCGACCTCTCTTAGCTGAAGAACGTCGGGCGATCCGTATGCGGCGTAAACGACTGCTCTCATCATTCGTTCCTCCTACTCGATAGACGGGGACTGGGAATATTCCCCGCGATTTACCCTAATCATAACAAAAATCCGCCGGCGCATCGCCGACGGATTTACGGTTATCGCATTATTCCCTGCACGTCTCGCATACGCCGTAGAACTCGACCTGATAGCGATCGACCTCGAATGCGCCATTGCGAGTACCTGCCGCCATCAGCGCTTCGGTCTCGCTCGGCTCCAAGTCGTATATGCCGCCGCAAACTTTGCAATTGAAATGCCAATGTTCCGCCTCGCTTACTTCGAAGTGACTCGACTTGTCCCCGTTCGCGAGCTCTCTGACGACGCCGAGCTCCTTCAGCTTACGAAGCGTGTTATACACGGTCGCTTGGCTGACGAACGGAAACTTCCCGGTCATCATCGAATAGATCCGTTCGGCGGTCGGATGGGACAATTCGAACAGGAGTTCGACGATATGAACGCGCTGGGGCGTCATCCGCAGACCTTCTTCTCTCATATGGTCCAATATCGAATCCTTGCTCATCCTTGTCCCCTCCTCGTTATCGTTCTAGTTCAAGTCGAACCGATCCGCGTTCATGACCTTCGTCCATGCGGAGACGAAGTCGCGCACGAATTTCCGTTGATTATCGTCCTGTGCGTACACTTCCGCGATGGCGCGCAGAACGGAGTTCGATCCGAACACGAGGTCGACGACGGTCGCCGTGCGCACGACGGCACCCGTCTTGCGATCTCGCCCTTCGTATACGACGCCGTCAACCGGCCTCCACTGGATGCCCATGTCGAGCAAGTTCACGAAGAAGTCGTTCGTAAGCGTGCCTGCCCGGTTCGTGAATACGCCGTGCTTCGTGCCGCCGTAGTTCGCGCCCAACACGCGCAAGCCACCGATCAGAACGGTCAATTCCGGCGCGGTAAGATTAAGCAGGTGCGCCTTGTCGACGAGGAGCTCGGCCGGACTTACGCCGTATTGCTTCTTCTGGTAGTTGCGGAAGCCGTCCGCGATCGGCTCCAGCACCGCGAAGCTCTCCGTGTCGGTTTGCTCTTGCGTCGCATCGCCGCGGCCCGGCGTGAACGGAACGGACGCTTCGTAGCCTGCGTCGCGCGCCGCCTTCTCTACCGCCGCGCTGCCGCCTAGGACGATCAGATCGGCCAAGCTGACCGGCTTGCCGAAGTCTTCTTGAATGCCCTCGAGAATCGTCAACACCTTGGACAGCTGTCCCGGCTGATTGACTTCCCAATCCTTCTGAGGGGCAAGGCGGATACGGGCGCCGTTCGCGCCGCCGCGCATATCGGAGCCGCGGAACGTGCTAGCCGAAGCCCAAGCGGTCGTAACCAGCTCGCTAACCTTTAGGCCGGAATCCAGAATCTTCGTCTTCAGGTCTTCGATGTCCGCATCCGTTAACGCGGATGCAGCCGCCGGAATCGGATCTTGCCAGATCAGCTCTTCCTCCGGCACTTCCGGACCGAGATATCTGGCAAGAGGCCCCATGTCGCGGTGCGTAAGCTTGAACCATGCGCGAGCGAACGCATCCGCGAATTCGTCCGGATTCTCGTAGTAACGGCGGGAAATCTTCTCGTACGCGGGATCCAAGCGGAGCGCCATGTCCGCGGTCGTCATGATCGTCGGCACGCGTATGGACGAATCCTCCGCGTCCGGCGCAAGATGCTCTGCCGCAGGATTGACCGGCGTCCATTGGTGCGCTCCAGCCGGGCTCTTCGTCAATTGCCATTCGTAGCCGAACAGAAGTTCGAAGAAGCCGTTATCCCATTGCGTCGGATTCGCGGTCCATGCTCCTTCGATGCCGCTCGTGATCGTGTCGCGGCCTTTGCCGGAGCCGTGCGTGCTCAGCCAGCCCAAGCCGAGCGCTTCGACGGCCGCGGCTTCCGGCTCCGCGCCGACGTGCGCGGCATCGCCCGCGCCGTGAGCCTTGCCGAACGTATGTCCGCCGGCCACGAGAGCGACCGTTTCTTCATCGTTCATGCCCATCCGCTTGAACGTCTCGCGGATGTCGCGACCGCTCGCGAGCGGATCCGGATTGCCGTTCGGACCTTCCGGGTTCACGTAGATGAGACCCATCTGCACGGCGGCCAGCGGATTCTCGAGATTCCGATCGCCGGAGTAACGCTTATCCCCCAGCCATTCTTTCTCGCCGCCCCAGTAGATATCTTCTTCCGGGTGCCAGATGTCCGCGCGTCCGCCGCCGAAGCCGAACGTCTTGCCGCCCATCGATTCGATGGCGACATTGCCCGTCAGAACGAACAAGTCCGCCCAAGAGATCTTGTTGCCGTACTTCTGCTTAATCGGCCAGAGCAGCCGACGCGCTTTGTCGAGGTTGCCGTTATCCGGCCAGCTATTCAGCGGAGCGAACCTTTGGTTGCCTGTATTCGCGCCCCCGCGTCCGTCTCCCGTGCGGTATGTACCTGCCGCGTGCCATGCCATACGAATGAAGAACGGACCGTAATGTCCGTAGTCGGCCGGCCACCAATCTTGGCTGTCCGTCATCAGGTCGCGAAGATCTTGCTTCAATGCTTGATAGTCTAACGTCTTGAACGCTTCGGCGTAATCGAAATCGTCGCCTAGCGGATTCGTCTTGCGATCGTGCTGATGAAGAATATTCAAGTTCAACTGATTGGGCCACCAGTCCTTGTTCGACGTGCCGCTCGACGTGTGGCTCGTCGCGCCCCCGTGGTGGAACGGGCATTTGCCTGCGCTTGCGTTAACCGTTGCGTCCATTGTTACCTCTCCATTCAGTTTAAATTAAATTCTAAATAATAATAATTACAATCTACACTCTATTTATAATACGATCCGGGACAGAAAGCAATACAAATTCGCAAGATGTTATTCGAGGATTTGGAACGGCGCGGCAAGCGTTGCTTCTAGTTGCGTTCCCTTTCCGTCAAACGATTTTACGATGCGATAAATCCCGGCCGGCAAGCCTGGAAGCGTTATCTTGTATATGGTGTTTTGTCCGGGTTTAAGCGTGTAACCAGCCATATCGAAGAGTACCAGTGCATTGTATGTTAACGTTTGCCATTCATTTTTCTCGTATCGTTCGATCTGATAACTTGATCCGAAGAACAACTCCGTAGGTCCGAAGTTTTCAAGCTTCAATAAGACGACGTCGCTCCCTTCATACTCGGGTTTATCCGTCGTGAGTTGCGCGTTCAATGCTTGCGGAGGCACTTCAATCAGCGATAAGAGCGTATCTTCGACTTCGCCGCGTTCGTTTACGACTTCCGCGCTTAACAGATAGAGAGCTCCATCTTTATCTGGTAAATTGGCGGTAAAGGTTCCGGTTAACGATATCTCCTCTTTCAGAAGGCTGATCTTCTCCAGATTCGCGTTTCTTTCCGTGAGTTGGAACCGAATTGTCCGATCTCCGGGAACGCGATAGATATACACGCTTATCTCTTCGCCCGGTAATACTTTCCCGGAGGCAATGGCAAATCCCGAACCTAACCATCGATTCGTGCGTTCCCCATATTCGGTTCGATGTTCCAATCCTTCGTTAAAGTTCAACGGCAGTACAAAAGGCGGATCGTGAAGCTTAGATGTATCGCCGACGCTGCTCGGCAATTCGTTATACTCGGACTTGATCCAAGTCCACTTCGCCCTTTTCGTTTCGGGACGAGGAGCAATCCGAACCGTTCTTGTCTTCGGATCCCAGTTCACGACGTTGCCGAACGTCTCGACGACGATCCGAAGCGGTACGTAAATCGTTTTGTTTTTCACGAACGGAGGATACTTTGCTTTGATCGTATCGGACACGACATTCGACTTCGCGTTTCCTACCGTGAAATACGCCGTTTTATCGATATTCATGTACATAACGAGATTGTTCTTCGTATCAGCGATGGAAGCGAATGCAAGCTCGGGCGTCGCGTTGAACGCTTCGGCGGGAACAAATACCACTCCGTTGACCATCAAGGGCTGATACGCATTCGTGACGTCTTTATCGCTAACTTGGATACGTAAGTTCGTTGCAGCGAATGAATGGGTATTTAACGTCGTAAACCATAATATGCCGACGGCAAGGGCAAACAAAGCTTTCATCTCTTTACCTCCGATGAGAGTATCGTCCATGAACCGACTATGTAGTTAAACGCTCGGCATGTAAAAAAGTTCCAGCCCTACTTGCATATATAGCAGAAAAAAAACGACTGCTTCTCGGCAGCCGTTCCGTTCGCGTATTAGCCGATCTTGACAGGGATGCAATACTCGATCTCCCACAGCCCTTCCGGGTGATGAACGGGATTGCGGTAATAAATCTCTAACGCGGGACGCGAGACGTCCCATATGTAAGGGCTTCGTGGCAGCCATTCGATGCAGACCATGTGCAGCAGATCGATAATGAAATCGGGCTTCTCCGCAAGCTTAACGACCGCGTATTTGCCCCCTGGAATCGTACGGACGTCCACTTCACCGGCAGGCGTTATCGGATGCTCCGTCGTTACGCAAGCATCGTATCGATGTCGGCCCGGAGGCGTAATATACGGGTCATCATGGACAAGCCCTACCGCGAAGCTGCCCGACGCCAGCGCCTCCCTCGCTTCCAACCACGAGAATAAGCGCTCGTAACTGTCCGATATCGCCGGATTGCTCTTCCCTTCGTTGATCGTCCCCCAATACCTTGCGTACGCCGCATGCATCGGGGACATATTCCGTATCTCGATCGGAAGCTTCTCCAGCTTACTCGCCAGCTCGGCCGTTCGTTCTGGCGTCAACCGTGACTTGAATTGCCGCGCGACGGCACCGAGTCGATATCGCTCGCGGTGTTCGGACGCGCTCCATCCGGTATGCTCGCGGAACGCTCTGCAGAAGTGCGCGGAGCTCCGCAAGCCGCAATCGAACGCGATATCCGATATACCGCGGTCCGGATGGAATAGCAGTAATTTGATCGCCTTCTCGATGCGAATACGGCGAATATAAGCGTGAACGTTCTCTCCGATGACCGCCTTGAACACCCGATGGAAGTGATATGGGGAAAAAGCGCTCACGCCCGACACTTCCTCCAACGTCAATGGATTCGTAAGGTTGGCTTCGATATAATCGATGACCCGGTTGACGGCGTGCCGGTACTCCGATTGCATGACTTGGGCTCCCACCGATCGCGGCCCCCGTTCCGATAGGTTCGGCTAAATGCTAGCTTCTCTCTATTATAGCAATAATCGTTAATCGGTCAGCAAAATATCGGAAGACGCGAAAGCACCGCAACGGTACGGTAATCGGAGAAACGAATTCGATGACAAGGATGTGTCCCTCCGATGCGCGTAGCCCGTACATTCGTTAAGTTGATTGCGTTAGGAACGGCAGTTGGATTAATCATGGTCTCGACGAGCTGCAATTCAGGAGCGTCGTCGCCTCTTGTCGCGCCGCAAACCGAGGATAAGGTGTTCGAATTGCTTAACGGAGAATGGCCGCTAGGCACGCCGGAACAAGTCAGCATGGATGCAGAAGAAATCGACGAAGTCATGCAAGACGCCAGGCTTTCTCCGCAGATCCTCTCTCTTCTCTTGATCAAAGACGGCATGCTCGTCTCCGAATATTACAAGGAAGGTACGTCGGATACGAAGCGTGCAATCCATTCCGTAACCAAGAGCGTAACCTCCCTTCTGATCGGAATCGCGATCGATCAAGGCTATCTGAACGGTTCGAACGAGCCGATCGCTCCCTACTTCCCCGACTATCGGGATGCGTTCGATTCCCCAGGCAAGAGCGACATTACTGTCGCTCGGTTACTCGACATGACGAGCGGACTGCATTTTCCGGAGTGGACGGAATGGAATTATAGTCTGCGTCCAATGAGGGACAGCGAGGATTGGAACGGCTTCGTGCTCGGGCAACGGATGGATGCCAAGCCCGGCGAGCTTTGGAATTACAACACCGGCAGTTCCCAGTTGCTGGCTGCTATCCTGAGCCGGACGACCGGACAATCCGAATTTGCATTCGCGCGGGAGCGGCTATTCGGTCCGCTCCGTATCGACGACGTGGATTGGCCGCCTTCTCCGGACGGTTCGAATACGGGAGGCTTCGGCCTGAAGATGACCGCGAGGGACTTGGCGAAGATCGGGCTTCTCGTCTTGAACCGCGGCGTATGGAACGGCAAACGAATCGTCTCGGAGTCTTGGCTGACGGAATCGACCTCGAGACACGCTGCCGGGAACGCTTTTTTCGGAACGTACGGTTATCATTGGTGGTTAAGCCGATATGCGGGACATGAGGCGATATTCGGGATGGGATACGGAGGCCAATACTTGACCATCGTGCCCGATCTGAATCTAGTCATCGTCTTGAACTCGGCGGCTACGGGCAATGCGGAAGACACGATCGTGCCCATCCCTTATATCGATCGGTTGGTTCGGGCGGTTAACGACGGATAAGCTCGAACGATTGCGTAACTTCGCGATTCGATCGATAGGATTGTATCGGTATTCGATAAGATTGCAGAGGAAGCCGAAGAGAACGGGGGCTAAGCTTGAAGAGAGCGCGCCTTAAGCATGAAGGGAGGGAATTCGCGATCGTTGGGACACGGATAAGGACTAGGGTTATTGCGCGCTCGGATTGGATTCGAATAATCTACGATATCGGAGCGTGAATGGAAGATGGCCTTGATGTTCAGATCGAAAAGAACGATCGGAATATGTCTCGTCATCGCATTATCGTTCGCCATACTCGGCCTATTCAGAACCCCTGTCACCAATGCCGCGTTGGTCGAAGGCAAAGACAACACCCCTACCCCGACTGGAATGGCGAAGCCCGCCAAGAACGTCCCTTACGTCGATCCGGTGTACGGCACGAGCGTCACGCGGGTGACCGACCCGACGGCCGACGGCATCACGCCGTTCGGCATCAATCATTATTCGCGAATCCAGCTAATCAACAGCGATAATACGAAGATGCTGATCTTGTCCTGGGGCAGCGCGGCCTGGAACGTGTATAACGCCAATCCCCCTTATAACAAGATCCAGTCGATATCCGGCTACAATATCGGCGGAGGAGCCGCGGAACCGCAATGGGATCCGAGCAACCCGAACGTTTTCTACTACATGAGCGAGAACGGCGGAACGAAACGGATCTACAAGTACGATTTGTCCAATCCGACTAGCCCGTCCAGCACCGTCGGCGATTTCAACGGCAGACTGCCGTGGCCGTGTTCCTATGTATCCACGAAAGCAGAAGGCTCGCCCTCCGCGGATGCCCGTTATTGGGCGCTCGCTTGCACGAACGCGAGCGGGCAGGCGGTCGGTTATTTCACATGGGATATGCAGACGGACACCATTCTCGCAACGTTGACCGTGACGTCTTCGAACGGTTTGGCCGCGATCGATTACGTCACGATGTCTCCGTCGGGCAACTACGTGGTCATGGGTATCGTAGGAGCGCCTGGCGCCGTGCAATACGACAGGCAACTTAACTACGTTCGCCAATTGGCAACGACTTCCCAACATTCGGATATCGCCCTGCTGCCGAATGGCAATGACGCCTATGTCGCGCTCGATTATGGCAGCAACGGCGGAGACGTTTTCTATATCGATCTTGTTACGGGCGTGAAAACGGTGCTGTTCGATACCTACATTAGCGGAAGCGGTACCGCGGTCCATTTCTCGGGCAAAGGGTACAACAAGCCGGGATGGGTCGTTGTCTCGACGTACCAGAAGGGTCCCGGTCAGCATTGGTTCTACAACAAAATATTCGCGGTCGAGTTAGCGGCGAACCCTCGCATCTACTCTCTCGCGCATAACCATGTGGCGACGATGCCGCCTAACGATACTTACTGGATGGCACCGAAAGCGACCGTGAACAGAGACTTCACGAAGGTATTGTTCAACTCGAACTGGGAAGTCGTGACGAACGAAGCAGGCATCGACAGCTACATGATCAATCTTAGCTCCTCGGACATCCCGTATCTCGGCGGGCCGACGCCGACGCCTACACCTACTCCGACGCCAACTCCAACTCCAACCCCTACGCCGACACCGACACCTACGCCAACGCCTACTCCGCCTACGCCGGGGCTCGTCGATGATCAAGGCTCGGGCATTACGTACTCCAATTGGTTCCAATACAACAATGACGCGAACTACCACGGCAGCACGAAGACGGTAACCAACATAACGAACGCGACGGCGGACTATACGTTCAACGGCACCGGCATCGCGATCTACGCGTCCAAGCTGCCGGCGGGCGGCATGTTCGACGTCTATATCGACAACATGACGACGCCTGTGGCCACCGTCGATACGTACAATCAAGGCTCTCAAATCTACAAGGTTAAGGTGTACGAGAATACGACGCTCGCGGACGGCGCACATACGATCAGGCTGAAGCTGGCCGGACAACATAACGCCCAGTCTTCCGGCTACAACGTCGGCTTCGATTACTTCATGGTATTGCCGAAGATCGTCGACGACCAAAACTCGGGTATCTCGTACGGGCCGAACTGGAATAACACGACTTCCTCCTATTATTACGGCGGAACGAAGAGCACGTCCTTTACGACGAACGCCTATTTCGACTATTCGTTCATCGGCACCGGGTTCTCCATATACGCTACGACGCAGCCGTACGCCGGCAAGTTCGATGTCTACATCGACAACATGACGACGCCGGCCGCCACCGTCGACACGTACAGCGCGACGCAGTTATTCAAAGTCAAAGTGTACGAGAACAATACGCTGTCAGCCGGCGCGCATACGGTAAGAGTGAAGCTGAACGGACAGAAGCATAGCAACTCCGGAGGGTACAATATCGGATTCGATTATTTCCGATTCCCGTAATCGCTAGCGACAACGCGAAGAAGCCGAACGGACGATCCTGCCCGTTCGGCTTTTGTTCGCGCTTCGTCATTTATCGCGGTCGAATTGGGTAATCATGAGCCGGTTGCCTTCGAGGTCCTCGAAGTCGAAGCTGCGATGGTCTCCGTATTGCCGTATCGGATGGACAATTGCGCCGCGAACGGACAAGCTGCGGTGCGCTTCCGCGAGGTCCGTCGTATCTAACGAGAACGCCGGCCGTCTCATCGGCTCCCCGCCTTCCTCCGCTAGAAGCAGGTGCATCACGTACGATCCCGAGACGGTTAACTCGCAATAATTATCGTAATCATGCGCTCCCCGCTCGAATCCTAGCATTCGCTCGTACCATCCGGCAGCGGCCTCGATATCCCGGACGTAGACAAGCACGCCGTTGATCTTCTCGTTGACTAATGCAGTCTCGGGACGGAGAGAGTCCGGGCTCACGCTTGCGTCCCTGCACACCATAACGAGATTCCCGTCCGGGTCCTTGAGAACGAAGAACGAAATATCGCCATGGTACTCCGGTTCCCCGAACAACTCGAAACCGTTGTCCTTCACGTAGGACAAGGATGCTTCGAGATCATCGGTCGCGAATAAGAGCGGAATCGTAAAATCTTGATATTGGAGATGACGATTGGCGTCGAGCAGCAGGCTTCCCCCTCTCTCGACCGGCAAAGCGACGATTTCGCCTTCCGGAACGTACTCGTCCTCGGCAATGCCGAGCAAGTCCGCGTACCAACTCGCCATCGCAGCCATGTCTTTCACGTCGATGAAGGCGGCGCCTACTCGCGGCTGAATCGGGCTGCCATGAATCGGTTCGATGACGGCCGAATCCTCGGAGGCGGTCCAGCATACCATCTGCGCATTGCCTTCCGGATCCCGGAAAGTAAAGTAAGCCATCACGTCCCCAAGATGCTCCGGTTCTCCTAACGGTTCGCCTCGTTCCTTCACATATGCATACGCATGATCGATGTCCGGCGTCTTGAACATAAGCCTCGGCTTCATCGACTCGCGCCAATCTGGATTTCGTCGGTTACCGGCATTATCGTCCAAGATCAGATGCGTGTCCGGCAGATCGTACCAATAGACGGGTCCACCGTTGAAGCGATCCTCGAGCATCGGCAGGCCAAGCAGGCGATTATACCATTCGGCTGACCTCCGTAAGTCCGTGACATGCAGGAATATCGAAGCGATGCTGCGATTCAATGGCGATGCAGCGCTAATACGGTTGTTCAATCGGAACGGCCTCCTTGTCGGTGATGCGAATGAGCAATCCTTCTGGCGAACGAACATGGAACCCGATGATCCCGTCGCGTTCCTTACACGCGTCCATCGCGATGCCCCGCTCGCTTAGCTTGCGGTACGTCTCGCCGATTCTCTCGGCCATCAGCGTATGACGCGATCGATGCGCTCAAACATCGCAGGTCGTTTCTTCGTCCGGCCATCGCGGACAGTCCATTCTTTACTCCTCCCAGAACAAAGCGCGACGGTCCTGCTCCCTGCCGAGGTCGAGTAAGCGGGCGCGTTCGAGCGAATCGAAGCTTGCTCCATGACCGTCGCCTCTCTCTCCCTGGCCCGCGGACCGTTATTCTCGGCAAATCATGATTTTGTTGCCGTTCGGATCTTTAACGACGAACCATTGATCGTGTTCGATTTCCGTTACGAGTTCTACGCCGAGCGCCTTCGCGTGCGCCAACGATCCCTGCAAGTCGCCTGTGAGGAACATGAACGCCGGCGTTACGATCGGAGGTGCCCCGTCCGGTTGCTGCCCGCCCCACTTCGGCATCGTATCCAGGATGACGCCTGCGCCCTCCATCGGCAGCGGGCACAGATGTCCGAAGACGATTTCGCATGCCTCAGCGTCTAATCCGAGCAACCGGCAATACCAGTCGCGGGATTCCTCGATATTTTGGACCGGGATAAATACGCTTCCGATCTTGTTCTTGATCGGGCTGGCTTGCACAGAGCCTGTTAACTGCTGCTGTTCGTTCATCGGCCTTCCTCCTTGGATCGATCTTAGCGCCTTGGGCGCCATCGCGGGTTTGTAACTTTCAGGTAACGTTCTTCTTAGGGGTTGACGGCCCATTCGGATGCCTCGCTTTCGTGAGTGGTGAGAATCGGGACGCAGCACTCGACCTCGACGGACCGTTCGAATGCCGCGTCTTCTGTTAACCCAGCGGCGCCTGGTACGTACGCGGCGTACCACGTTCGGTCGTCGTCCGGCGCGTAATCGGCCGACGTGCCAAGCCATCGGTAGATCCGATCGAGTACGCCGGTCATCGATCCATATGCTTTCGTCCGAATGCAGGCATAAGTCCCGCCTTCCAGCTGGCTGATTTGATGCTCGTCATCCTGCATAGGGATGAAGCCGTTGGGCACGGACACCAACAGCTCGCAATGCTCGTCTTCTCCCGGCTCATGTCCATGGCTGCGAGACATGAACAGCTGTAGCCGGCTATGTCCGGCAGGGACATTCCGATTGATCCATCCGATCGCGGCTTCATCCGCCAAGTCGGCGCTCCGAGGACCTTCCGCGCGGAATCGAATGACGCTCGCGGCATCACGCTTGACGATGACGATCGGTTCCGCGTCTAATCGGCGACGGACGGGAAGATACAGCTTCAGCCGGACGATCTGTCCGCCGTGTTGCAGGTATTCTTCCAGAAACGGCTCCTCCCCGAGCTCAAACGTGCTTCTCGGCAACCATTCGGAGAGGAGCCTGTTCCACGCCGCGACGATGTCGGAGGCTTTCCCCGCCGCTACCCGTGTCATGGCGTACAAATTACCACGCACATCCGTCCGAGTCAGTAGCGGATGCTCCGGCACCGGCATCGCCTCGCCGACAGCGACCATCTGATACCCGAATAGCGCGGCATGACCGCTAATCTCGACGTTCCATCCGAACAACTTCATTCTGACTGAATCGAGACCGCAATCGGCGAGTACGCTTCGGAACCTGCCGAGAGCCTCTTCCTCGAGCCCCTCCTCGAACGAAGCGACGTGCAGGAAGCCGATGCCGGCTTGCGAAGCAAGGCGGACGACCCTTACGTCCGGATAGCGCGCGGAGACGTCCCGATCCTCCGCGTAGGCGTAATCTTCGCGAAGAACGATGCTCTCGAAGCTGTAGATGCAATCCGACTGCCTGTACAAGCCCGGCGTAAGTCCCGTGTGACGCTTAAACGCCTTGATGAACGTCTGATACGTCTCGAAGCCGAGACGATAGCCGATCTCGTTGGCCGGCATCTTCGAATATCGCAGTTGCAATCCCGCTTCGCTCGTCCTTCTCTTGCGGACGTATTCCTTGATCGGGTGTCCGGTCATCGCATGGAACAACCGGTATAGCTGCGGGACGGACATCGCGGCCGCACCGGCGATCCGCTCCAATGCCAGAGGCTCGAACAGATGTTCTTCGATATAATCGATGGCGTTCTGTACGATATCGGCGGTATGCATAGCGCCTCCCCACCCTCGGATCAATAGCGGAATTTGTTCTATGCACACATCATAGCAAATCGCGAGAACGCGGGAATGTATTTTTTTATCACATTCGCGAACCTACGATCGTCGCCCCGATAATGTCGTCTATCCGGAATCTCTCGCCGTCGATCATGAACGTTCGGCTATACGGATCCACGCGGTCTACGACGCCGATCGCGGCGCAGTCTTCAACCTCGTGGTAGAGCCGGAACTCCGCGTCCAACCGCATGCCGAGCGATTCCATCAGGACGCGCATTATGAGCTCTCGTTCGCGTATTTCTAACAAAGGCCTCTCTCTTCGAAGATGCGGCAGCTCCGACAACATCGCCGGGGCATATTCGCAAGGTTCTTCCTTACGCTCGTCGTGAACCACATCGATCATCACCTTATTCTAAGATACGTCTATTATAAGCGAACGTATGTTCTTAATCAATCGAGTAATGCACGAGGAACATACGAAAAGCAGCTCCAACGTCCGAATGAACGTTAGAGCTGCTTCATATTACGATAAGCTTATTACTGCGCCGACTCGGCGAACTTCATCGCCTCGGCAGACGTTAGCGGTCCGATAATGCCGTAATTAATGCCATTAACCGTCCAATAGAGCTCGACAAGCTCCGGTTGCTCGAAGACGTAGCCTTCCGCGTCGCCTACTTGCGCCTTGGTGAACAGCTCCATCGGGAACGCGCCGGCCAATCGGCTTGCCGAGAACGTAATCGTCTTCTCGCCGGCCGTATAGGTGAATACGATATCTCTCGTCGGCTCGCCCTTCATCCCGACCGCGACGATGTTCGACAGCGTATAACCTTCCGGCGCGGCTGCGGGAACGAGCACGCCCGGACCGAACGCCGTTCTTGCTTCCTCTATCGTGTCTAGCGTCGTCGTAACCAATGGGGACAGCTCCGAACCCGAGGCTCCTTCGTTCCCCGTCGGCGACGGCTCGGCAATTTGATCGGTCGGAGCCGGCGCGGCAGGGTTTTGCAGCATCGGGAATCCGACGAAGAGGATGATCGCCGCGGCCAGCGCCGCCGTACCGACGATCCACGCTCTCGGGAACGCGAATTTACGCTTCGCCTTCCCGGCCGCAGCTTGCCGGCGGATGCTCTCTTTGACGTTGTCGCTTAATTCCATTCGGGAGAACAACAGTTCATCCGATTCTTCGCGAATTCGTTGACGCAATACGCGATCGTTGTCCGTCATCGTTCTACTCCTCCTTATTGTTCATCTCTCTGGCTAACGCTTCGCGAGCCCGGTGCAGTCTGTTCCGCACCGTCCCTTCGGGAGCCGACGTCGCTTCCGCGATCTCCCGCGTGCTCAGATCCAAGTAATAGTACAGATACAACGCTTCTTGGTACGGCAAGGGCAAGCGAAGCAGATGCCGAAGCACCTCGCTCTTCTCCAGCCGTTCAAGCGCCTCTTCCTCGACGCTGATCGTTCTGCCTTGCGCCATCCGGTGAGGGTCGGTCGGTTGCTCGGTGAACATCCGCAGCCCCATTTTGTCCCGGCAGGCGTTAACGGTAATCGTCGTCAACCACGTCTTGACGGTGCTGTCTCCCCTGAAGGTTGCCCAATTGCGGAAGGCTCGCAGGAATACTTCCTGGCTAATATCCTCCGCGAGATGCCGATCGCCCGTATAGAAATACGCGGTACGCATGACGGTCACTCCGTATTGTTCCATCAGTTGCTCAAGCGCTTGATCGGGTTGTTGCGAGAAGCTTTCTTTGATTGGCAAGCCGGCCGGCTTCACTGGATAACCACCTCCACCCTATTAGACGGCTCGTGCGCGGATTCCGCTTCACGTTGCGATTAATAATTGCAAAACAGGCAGGTCGCTTGGGACCTGCCTGTCGGTGCTACGTCTTATTGTTACCCTACTTCAGCTTCAACATATCCGCCCCCATCTGAACGAACGTCGCGGCATTGTAGAGCATCAACACGTCTTTGATGCCGTTCTGCTCCATGTAACTGCCGATCGGGCCGTTGTAGTAACGCAAGTCGATGACGTGGATCTCGGAGACGTGGCCTACCAAGAAAGGGATGAAGCTATGCGCGTACGAATCCTTCAGGACGAGCAGCTTGTCCGGTTTCTTGTCCTCCGGCGAGGAATCGCTCTTGATGATCGTCAGCGCGTGAACGCCGCCCATGAAGTAAGAATACTTGTCCTTCTTGTTCAGGTAATCAGGCGCGTACAAGCTCGTATGCGTCTCGTTCGTGTCCGCGACGTACATCGTGAGCCGACCCTGACGCTTCGGGGTATAGACTTCGATCGCGTCCGGCCGCGAACCGGCGAATTGACTTTTGGAATGGAAGCTTCCGAGGAACGAATCGCTTACGGCTTCTATGTCGAAGTCCGACTCCGGCATCGGCTCCCACCTCATGCTCCGCGCATACGCTTCGTAAGCCAGATAAGCACCGCGCGTCGTCCAGTGGTGGTCCGTACGGTAATAGATGTCCTCGTTCTTGTGCGGAAGCAGCACGTCGTATCCGTTCAGGAACGAGACTTCGCCATGGAACCGATTCCCGACGGAAGCGATCGTCTCCTTCTGCGAACCTGACGGTGCCTTCCAAGGGAGCAGCTCCGGGTAGACGCCTACCGAAGTCGGCGCGAGCAGGAACTTGACGTCCGCCTCCGGATGAGCGAGGGCGAATCGCTTAATCGCTTCCGTATAGGCGTCAAGCTTCGCGTCATCAGGCTCGTCATATCGCTCGAACAAGTAACCGCCTTGACCCTTGTAGATCCCGTTGTTGTCTTGCTTCAGACGAAGCTGCTCCGTCGCCGACTTCGCCCACACCCATCGGTCCCGGTACGGAAAATGGTCGATGACGTAATCTTCCAGTTGCTGCGGAACTTCCTTCGAGAAGACGCCTTCCCAAGAGAGCTTGGGAAACTTCTGCAGGTATCGGTTCTCCGTCTCGGAGAACGGCAGCTTCGGGGAGAGGAAGAACAAGGCGGAAGCCGCGAACAAGACGGACACGAAGCCGACGACGAGCAGTTTATCCGATCTCGCGCTCATTGTTGACACTCCTTGCTGGATTAGAAACGGAAATACAAGAACGGATTGAACGTTGCGTCGACCAAGTAGGCAACGCTTAGGAAGAACAACGCCGCCAAGCCGAACATTCGGACGGGAGCGGCGTAATCGCGTCTCCAAGCGCCTCCCGGAACGGATGCCATGACGAGAACGGCAAGCAGTATCGCGTTCGTATAGAGGGCGTAAGCAGCGGCATCGTTCCAAGCGGATTGCCCGTTCGCTCCGAACAACGCTTGGAAGTAGCGCCCGACGTTCGACAAGCTATCGAAGGCGAACAGCACCCAACCGATCAAGATGAGCACGATCGCGTAGGCGTGCCGGAAAGCACGCGGTAATCGGCCCAGCAGCTTGAGCAGCCACAGCTTCTCCAAGACGAGCACGACGCCGAAGTACGCGCCCCATAACAGGAAGTTCCAACTCGCTCCGTGCCAGATGCCCGTGAGCACCCAGACGATCATGATGTTGCGAAGCTGCTTCGCCAATCCGTGCCTATTGCCGCCAAGCGGCACGTACACGTAGTCTCTGAACCAGCTGCCGAGCGAGATGTGCCATCTGCGCCAGAAATCCGTAATGCTCTGCGCCGCGTACGGCTTATTGAAGTTCTCGTTGAACCGGAAGCCGAACATGAGGCCGAGTCCGATCGCCATGTCGGAGTAACCGCTGAAGTCGAAGTAGATCTGGAACGCGAACGCGATGATGCCGAGCCATGCGAGCAACGCCGGCAACGACTGCAGATCCGATGACGATACCGCGTCCCAGACGAGACCGATATTGTTGGCTAACAGCACTTTCTTCGCCAGTCCGATGACGAACCTCCGAATGCCCTCTGCGAACCCCGCGATCGTCACTTGCCTCGTCTTCAACTGCTCGGCAATCGTGTTATACTGGACGATCGGACCGGCTACCAGCTGCGGGAACAAGGCGACGAACGTGCCGAAGTCGATCCAGTTGCGCTGAGCTCGCGCTGTTCCCCTGTACACGTCGATGATGTAGGACATCGATTGGAACGTGTAGAACGAGATGCCGATCGGAAGCGCCAGCTCGGTAAGAGGAATCGAAGTACCCAGCGCGGTGTTAACGTTCGCGATCAGGAAATCCGCGTATTTGAAATACGAGAGCAACCCGAGGTTGACGAAGACCGACGAGACGACGATCGCCTTGCGCGTCGCCGCGCTGCGGTTCCGATTGTCGAGCAGCAGGCCGAAGCCGTAATCCGTCACCGTCGACAGCAACATGATGCAGATGTAGACCGGCTCGCCCCATGCGTAGAACACGAGGCTTGTCAGGAACAAGACGAGGTTGCGCGCCCGCTTCGGCGAACCGAAGTAGAGCGCAAGCACGGCCGGAAGGTACAGGAACAGGAAGAACAGGCTGCTGAATACCATGACCGATTACTTGTCTAGCGCGTCGCGGAATGCCTTTTCGATTTCGTCGGCATCCTCCGAAATGACGAAGAGCACGTAGCTACCGTTCGTGACGACCCGATAATCTTTGGCGATTTCGTATTGATCCTGCAAGTACGTCTTGAACTGCTCCTGCACGAACGCCGCGCGCTTCTCGATGCCTGCTTTCACCTTATCGATATCTTTCTTGTTCTTTACTTTGAAGATTCCGATCTCGTTCGTCTTGACGTTCATCATCGGGGCATGGACGGAAAACTCGGCGAGCAAGCTCGCGTCGAGCTCGTAAGCGTTCTTCAGATCGTCGGCTGTCATCTCCATATACATCGGCTGTTCGATGCCGGCTACGATCGCGTCGTACAGCTTCGATACGGACGGCCCGGACTCTTCTGGCGCCGGAGTAGGCTTCGGCGTAGGTTTCGGAGTAGGCTTCGGTTTAGCGGCCGGCTTCTCGGTCGGCTTCGGGCTCGGGCTCGGTTCCGGCTTCTCCGTCGGCTCCGGAGACGGAGAAGCACTCGGCGAAGCTTCCGGGCTCGGCGAAGCGGAAGGCTCCTGGGACGGCGTTGCCGATGCTTCGGAAGAAGCGCCCGCCGATGCTTCCGCGGAAGCGCTCGTGCTCGATTCGGCGCTCGCACTGGGCGTTGCCGAAGGAGAATTTCCGTTCGAGTTATCGTTCGTACCGCCGCAAGCGGTTAATGTTCCACCTATAATGGCAGTTGCGATTAGCAAGGCGATGATGCGTTTTTTGTTGTTCATGGTGACACGCTCCTGGGTTATGTTGTCGATTTGCACGAGTACAGAGACGCAGGATAGATGACAAAGGTTGCAACGAATCGTAGCCAATACATACCATGGCGTTTCATCGAGAGGGACCAAACTTTTCGTTAGGCTGGCGCGTCTTAGGGTAACGGCCTATCTAGCAAAGGAGAGTATATTCGCCATGGCTGCTTCCCCCGCATCCCAGGAAGTCATGCAATGCATTATGAAACACAAGGATAACGCCTATCGATTGGCATATACGTACGTCAGAAATTCCGACGATGCGTTGGACGTCATGCAAGAAGCGATTCAGAAGGCTTTAACGGCCTCGAAGTCGCTGAAAGACGCCGCCCAAGCGAAGAGTTGGTTTTATCGAATCGTCATTAACGCAGCGCTGGATTTGTTGCGGAAGAAGAAGCGCCTATTCCCTCTCGCGGAAGAAACGCTCGAAACCTACGGATTAAGCGCGCAAGACGACTATCGGAACTTCGACTTGGAGCATGCTTTGAATTTGCTCCCTCCCCTATACCGTAGCGTCGTCGTGCTTCGTTACTTCGAAGACATGAAGATCGAAGAAGTCGCGCACGTGCTCAACGAGAACGTCAACACCGTCAAGTCGCGGCTATACGAAGCGCTCAAGAAGCTGCGCGTCCTCATGAACGAAGATACGTTAAAAGAGGTGAGTATCCATGGATAACCGGTTGAACGAACTGAAACGTCAGTACGGCGATATTCCGGTACCTGATCGATTGGAACTCGTCGTCGAGGAAGCGTTCAACCGGCATGCCCGCAAGAATATGTTCCGGGGCAGACGGATTGCCGCAACTGCGGCCGTCGTCGCGACGTTATTCATGTACGCGCTGAACGTAAGCGCTTCTTTTGCGAGCGCGGCTTCCAAATGGCCCGTGATCGGTCCTCTCGCCAAAGTTCTCACCCTGCGCGAATACAAGGTGGAAGAACCGACTTATAAAGCGAATATTCAAGTTCCGGTCATTACCGGGCTCGGGGATCCGAGGGCGGAACAAGAACTGAACGACAAGTACGCGGCGGAAGGCCGAAGATTGTACGATGAGTTCATAGCGGAGATCGAACTGATGAAGCAAAACGGCGGAGGTCAAGCGGGTATCGAGAGCGGCTACGTCGTCAAAACCGACAACGAACGTCTTCTGTCCATCGGACGATACGTCGTGAATACGGTCGGCTCTTCCTCCACGACGTTCGAGTACGATACGGTGGACAAAGTCGGCCGTGTTCTCCTAACGTTGCCGGGTCTATTCAAAGACGACCGCTATATCGACCTCATCAGCGCCAATATCAAGGAACAAATGCTGGGAAGAATGAAGCAAGACGCGAACGCGTTCTTCTGGGTGAAGGGCAACGGCACGGAAGAGTCCGAGATGAATTTCACGACGATAACGAAAGACGACAATTTCTACATCGATCCCGACGGCAAGCTGGTTATCTTCTTCGATAAGTATGCCGTCGCGCCCGGTTCGATGGGCATCGTGGAATTCGTCATTCCGAGTGAGCTGCTCGCTGACGTACTGATTCATCATGACTACGTAAAATAAGCCAAACGGTGGACAAATGTTCCAAACTTTTTCGCAGGGTCGCCCGTCATAGCGTCGTAAACATTCCAACGACCTATCGGAGGTAATCCTATGAAGAGTAAAACGCTGATCGCGACGGGCTTGACCGCTACTGTTACGGTTGTGCTAGCCACCGGCGTATTCGCCGCCGGACAATTAACGCAAGTCAAAGCGTTCCTGAATCCGTCCATACACCTCAACGTCGGCGGGAACAATATCGAAATGAAAGACGAAGACGGCACGGCCTTGACGCCTCTTACGTATAACGATCGCACGTACTTGCCCGTTCGCAGCGTAGCCGGGCAGCTCGGATACGACGTATATTGGGATGAACCGTCTCAGACGGCGTATTTCACGGGGACGAGCGAGTATATCGCGTACCGTGCGAACGAGCAGATGATTCTGGACAAGTACGGCTACTCGTTGCGAATCCCATCCTCGTACGGCGGCAAGCTGCGCCCGACCGTATGGCCGGCGGAATCGATCGCGGACGGCATAAAGTCCGGCGCGTTGACCGCGAACACGCTGAGCGCGATCGACTTGCTATACCTCCCGGAAGACGCCGCCTCTCCCGCCGCGCGCGTAATGGCGACCGTAGAAGTGGTCGGTCAAGAAGAGTGGTCGGGCACGAAACAGGATGCCCAAGATTCGGTGTTGGCGACCAAAGGCGATTACGTATACGTGCTGCGGGACGCAAAGTCGAACCCGTTCGTAGCGGGCACTGCCGATTACGCGAGCTTTAAGGCGATCGACGACCACTTGACGGCCAGCGGATACGATCTCGTGCTCTCCCCTGTCGTCTCGGCGAGCGCGGATATCGTTGCCCATGTCGTCGGCACTTGGACCGAATCGCTTAAAGGAACCGTAATGGAGCTGACCGCCGACGGCGTCTTCTACCGCGCGGGCGTTGCGGTCGGCACCTATGCGGTCGTCGACTCGTCTCATATTCGGATTATCGCCGACGATGCCGACAATACGGTAGAGTTTCAAGTAGACGGAGATCGGCTGGTAATGGCCGGACAAACGTTTACTCGTCATCCATAATTATCAAGGGTGCGATCCCATGGGATCGCACCCTTGATTCGTGATCGGAAAGTTATGCGCTTGCGAATTGTTGCCGTGGTCTTGAACGCCATAGTAACAAGAACGAGAGAACTACGATAGCCATGCATACCCCGTTCACGTAACGGAAGGCGATGAACTGGGCGACGAATCCGCCTGCGAGATTGCCAAGCAGCTTGCCGATCGTCGAGCTGTTGGCGTACAAAGTCGTAGCCATTCCCGCCGAGCCGGGCAACAAATTCGTGAAGTAGCTGAGTCCGTTACCCATCAGAATCGCGATGAACGTCGCTTGCAGCAGCTGTGCGGCGATAAGATGCCAGGGCTCCGTGGACACGCACAGGATCCCGAAATACGCGAAGGCGACAGCGCAGCCGTAGATCATCAAGTCGTGGTTGGAAATTCTTCTGCCCATCGCGCCTAGCGCCAGCATGATCGGAATTTCCAAGCCCGCGCACACGCTGACGACGATGCCGACGTCCGTATGCGTGCCTTGCAGCTCGTTCACGATGAAGAGCGGCGTATTGATTCCATTCATGAAGCTGACCATGAATAATAACACGAAGGCGGTCAGCGGCAGCCAAAGCTGCCTGATGCTCGGCGTAGGTACAAGAGGTTCCCCGCCTTTCGCTGCGGTTCGGACAACCGGCGCACGCTTCCGCAGGAACAAGAAGACAAGCACGGCGATGCCGACATAGATCGAGAACGTTCCCCAGAACAATCCCAAGTAACCGAACGCGCTCAAGATGAGCGTACCGCCCAGCGGTCCGATCAGGAATCCGAGCGAGAACAGCGAGCGCAACGTGGACATAGCGAACGTCTTATCATCGGAACGGCTCTCTGTCGCAGATTCTTGCGCGTAAGCGTACATTTGCGGAATCGTAAGCGCGCCTAGACCGTTGAACAGCGTTACCGCAACGAGAAGCACGAAGTAGTTCTGGAACGTGATATAAGACGCGAACGCCAGCGATGAAGACAAAGCGGCGATGATGATAAGACTCTTCCGGTCCATTCCACGATCCGAACGCCTGGCCAGCAAAGAGCTGACAAGGACGCCGCTGATCGAGCTGACGGCCATGAATACGCCGAACGCGCCCGTGCTCATGCCGAGTTCCTCGGTGAAATACAGCGACAAGTAAGGCGACGTAATCGAGAATCCGATGCCGATCAGCATCATGCAGACGATGAGAAGCCGGTAGCCTCTAATTTCGAATAATCGGGTTAATCTTGCGTACAATGGCGAGTCCTCCATCTTGCTCTATGATGTCGAGATGCTTCCGTCTAGGAACGGGAACCACGTCATAGTGTACACCTTGGAGTACGCTCCAAGTCAAGACATGCCGATGCAATAATAAAAAAACGACCCTTCCCGATTCGTCGGGAAAGATCGCTCTTCATCGCTTTACATTACTTGTTGCCGATCGGCTCCAGCGCCTCGTGGTGGCCGCGAATCGGCGCCGCCGCTCGGGACGGAGCCGCCCAACGGACCGCGTTGGAGATGACCTTCAGCACGTTCTCGTTGTAGTAGGTCGGATACGTCTCGTGGCCCGGGCGGAAGTAGAAAATCTTGCCTTGGCCGCGGTTGAACGTGCAGCCGCTGCGGAACACTTCGCCGCCTTCGAACCAGCTGACGAAGATCAGCTCGTCAGGCGCCGGAATGTCGAAGTGCTCTCCGTACATTTCTTCGCGCTCGATGAGGAACTGCTCGGGCAGGTCCGCCGCGATCGGATGCGCAGGATTGACGACCCAGATGCGCTCCCTCTCGTTCGCTTCGCGCCATTTCAAGTCGCAGCCCGTGCCCATGAGCTTCTTGAATATTTTCGAGAAGTGGCCGGAGTGTAGGACGATCAGCCCCATCCCCTCCATGACGCGCTTGTGGACGCGTTCGACGATTTCGTCGGACACTTTGTCGTGCGCAACGTGGCCCCACCAAGTGAGGACGTCGGTCGCGTTCAGCACTTCCTCGGTCAGACCGTGCTCCGGCTGGTCGAGCGTCGCGATGCGGATATTCAGATCGGACGAGCCGATCCCTTTCGCTAACGCGGCGTGAATGCCTTCCGGATATACTTTTTTCGTCTCCGGATTCATTTTCTCGTGTTCGTTCTCGTTCCATATCGTTACGTTGATCACGGATGTCTCACCTCGCGAATGTCATAGGTTGAATTAGAATTTCACGCCGCCCTCTTGCAAGCCGCCGACGAACTTCTTCGTCATCACCAGGAACAGGATGACCATCGGCACGATGGTCATGACGCCGCCCGCCGCCATCAATGCCCAGTTGGTGCCGTATTTGCTCGTGAAGTTCAAGTACGCGACGGAAACGGTCTTCATATCGTCGGTTTGCAGTATCGCGTTGGACAGGAAGATTTCGTTCCAAGACGACAGCGTCGTGAAGATCGCGACGACGACGAACGCCGGCTGCGCGAGCGGAAGAATGATCCGGAAGAAGGTGCCGAGCGAGCTTGCCCCGTCAACCCGCGCCGACTCCAACAAATCCTTCGGTATGCCGAGCATGAACGCCCGCAGCAGGAACACGTTGAACGCGAACGCCCCTCCGACGAACGGAATGATGACGCCCCAATACGTGTTGATCAGGTTCAATTTGATTTCCATGAAGAAGATCGGAATGAACCCGACCGGTATGCTCATCGAGATGAACAAATACGCGAGGAAAGCGCCCGTGCCCGGCGTGCTCATGAACGTCATGCCGTAAGCGGCGAGTCCGCACAGGGCGCAGACCAGGATCACGGTTATGCCCGTGATGATGATCGTATTCATGTACGCGACGTCGAAGTTGCCTTGCGTCCATGCTTTCGAGAAATTTTCGAGCGTCCATATCTTCGGCCAGCCCAACGGGTTCTTGGCGATGTCGGACTTCTTCTTGAAGGCGTTCATGAGCAGCAGCAGCATCGGAATAAGAGAGAACGCGGCGACGGCCAACAGCGGAAGATGACGCCAGTTCAGTTTCATCTACACGTCCCACCCTTTCTTCTTCTTCAGATACGCGTATACGCCGATCAGGATGAACGCGATGAACATCTGGAACAGCGCGATCGCCGAACCGTAGCCCGCTTCCTGTCCCTTGGTGCTGAGCGAGTAGTAATAAGTCGACAGCGTCTCCGTGCCGTGCGCGGGTCCGCCTCCGGTCATGACGTACACCATCTCGAACGCGCCGAACGCGCCGAGCGCCGTAAGCAACGTTACGATGACAAGCGTCGGACGAATTTGCGGGAGCACGATGTTCCACATGATCCGGAACCGTCCCGCGCCGTCGATCTTCGCCGCTTCCTCGATCGACTTGTCGTTCTGAGTGAGCGCCGCGAGCAGCCAGATTACGTTGCCCCCGAACCCTCGCCACATGTCCGCGATGAGCACCGACAGCAGCGCGAAACCGGACGACGTGAGACCCGGCCATTCCAAGGCGCTTAATCCGGCTTTATCTAGATAAAAGTTCATGCCGCTGAACGGGTTGTAGATCCAGAACCAAATTTGTCCCGCAACAGTCACTGTGATGATCGAAGTCGAGAAATAGATCGATTGATAGACTGTTTGGCCTCTTTTGATCTTGGACAGAAGGTAAGCCAGCAAGAACGCGAAGATGATCGGAATCGTGATCCAGAACAGCATCCACTTCACGTTGTTGAAGAACGCGATGCCGACAACCTTGTCTTGGAACGCGCGGACGAAATTGTCCATTCCGATGAATTTCGGCATGCTCAAGCCGTTCCACTCCGTGAAAGGCAAGTACAGCGACAGCATGGCGGGAATCGTGACGGCGAAAATATGGAACAACAAGCCGGGAAGGATGAACAGCCATCCCTTCCAACGAACAAGACGCGAACGTTTCTTCACCGCCGGTCTCTCCTCTCGGGATCAAGCGCCGGAGCGTTCGCGCCCCTCGCGAGGAGGAACGGGAACGCTTCCGGCGTGCATGATCGCAGTTTAGAATTTATCGAGTGCGAATTGGCGGTTGTCCGCGATGTCTTTCTCTTTGAGCTTCTGCAAGTTGGCGAGCCAGTCGGCTGCCGTCGTCTTCTTCAGATAGACGCTCGCGAAATCGGACTCGAGCACTTGCACGACGCTCGGAGGCGCGTAAGACCATGCGACGTAGCTCGTCTTACCCGCTTTTTCCAATTCTGTGATCAAGTTCAAGGCGCTTGCCACGTTCGGCTTCAAGTCGAATTGGCTATAATCCGTCTGGATCGGCTCGGGAATGCCGTGCTCGGCCATCGTCTTCACGACTTCCGGATCGAAGAAGTAGTTCAGCAGCTCTCCGACTTCGTCTTTGTGCTCCGACTTGGCGTTGATGACGAGTCCGCCGCCTACGCCGAGAGGAATGATCGGTTCGCCGTCCGGCTTCCAGCTCGGGAACGGCGCGAAGCCGATGTCGAAGTCCGGATCGTTATCCGCGGCCAGGCTCCACGTGCCGTCCAGGCGCATCGCCGCTTTGCCGTTCAGGAACAGCTGGTTGCCGTCCTCTTGGGAGATCGCTTGGGACTTCTTGTCCGACACGTAGCCCGCGTTCCAGAAGTCGCTATAGCGCTGGATGCCGTCTAGAATCGCAGGATCGGTCCACTTGATATCGCCGGAGTACAGCTGCTTCGTGCCTTCCTTGCCGAGAATGCTGTTCACGATGCTCGTAACCCACCAATCGTCGACGCCCGGCGCGTCGGAAGAACCCCATGCGAATGGAATGATGTCCTTGTCTTGCATTTGCGGCGCGAGCGCCATCAAGTCGTTATAGTTCTCCGGCGCTTTCCAGCCGTTCTCCTCGAACATCGTTTTGTTGTAGACGAGAATCAAGCCTTCGTAGTTCCAAGGTACGCCGATTTGTTTGCCGTCCTCGAAGTACGCGTTTTTAGCCCAGGCGAACATGTTATCGCCCCAACCGTATTTGTCGAAGTAGCGGTCGATCGGCTCGACGAAACCGCTTTTATAACGCTCTTTGGCTTGGGACGGATCCATGAGGATGAGATCCGGCGCTTTGCCGGCGGCGAGCGCCGCGGACATCGCCTGATCGTCGGACATCGTTACTTGCTCGAGCTTCACGTCCGGATGATCGGCTTCGAACTTGTCGTACATGATCTGCAGCGCGGAGCTCTCTTCGCCCCAGATCGCCGCGTCGGGCACCTGCAGCTTGATTTTGGAGGAATCTTTATCGCCGGAAGAACAAGCGGTCAATACGAGAGAAGCCATAGTAACTAGGGACAACGATGCGCCGATCGTGCGGATTGCGGGTTTCATCATGAATGAACACCTCTATCGTTTGATGGTTTTCGCTTTTCGATCCTAATTCATGCAAGCTTTCAAATATTCAGCCATCTGCTTGTACAGCTCGAGGCCGTCGCCCGGGGACAATTCGCATTCCACGGCCATGTAGCCGTCGAAGCCGATATCCTTAAGCGTCTTGAAATACGTCTTGAAGTCCGTATGTCCGAACCCGGGCTGCAAGCGGTTGCTGTCCGCCAGGTGGACATGGGCGACCAAGTCGCCGGTCTCGCGCAAGCTCGCGGAGATGTCCCGCTCTTCGATCGCCATATGGAAGAAGTCCGCCATGACCTTCACGCCTTCGAAGCCGCCTTCGCGGATGAGGCTCGCCGCCTCGTCCAACCGGTTGATCATGTGGTCTTCGTAACGGTTAAGCGGTTCGAGCAACAAGACGCTGCCCGTGCGTCTCGCGTGGTCGTTCAGCTGGCTCAAGGCGTCCAGCAACACTTTGCGCTCTTCCAGCGCATCCCGCGGAGACGAGAACGGAGGCAATTTCTTCGAGAAGATGCCGAACGCCGCGGGGACGACGATGCCCTCCGCTCCGATCGCGGCCGTCCGTTCCATGATCGCGCCGATGTCCGAGATCGCGATCGCGCGCTGATCGGCATCGAAATCGCCGATCCAGCCGCGGTATCCGCCGCAGACGGAGCTGATCGGCACGCCGGTAGCGCGTACGGCTTTCTCGATTTCGTCGTAGCGTTCGACCAAGTTTCTGCCGTCGATTTCGAGACCTTCGAATCCGATTTCCTTCAGCGTGGCAAGCTTGTGTTCATAGGTAGAGCCGAAGAAGCCTCTATCCTGCGTTGCGAGTTTCATTTCATAACCCTCCATTTGCGATTTAAATCCCGGAACTGCGTCGGCGAGATGCCGACGTACGATTTGAACAGCCGGGTGAAATTCTGAATTTCGCTGTACCCGAGCCTTTGCGAAATTTCCGTCACGGAGAGCTCCGTCGATTCGAGCAGCGTCTTCGCGCGCTGGATGCGCATTTCCCTCTGCACCTGCATCGGAGACTTTCCGAACAGCTCCTTGAAGCGGTTACTAATATACGTAGGGTGAAGATGCAGCTCGCCGGACATCATTTGAAGCGTCAGAGGGTCCTCGGGCGACTGCACGATCCGGGAGAGCAAGTCCATGAAGCTGGCGGACTTCGACACTTCCGCGTGCGACCCGCTTTGGCCGACCGCGCTTTCCAAGATGATGTAGAGCAATTCGAGCGACTTCGCCTGCTTCAGGATGGAGAGCGGCAAGGACGGCGATCTTGAAGCCGTCGCTTGCATGAACTCCATGAACACTTTTTCGAAATAGTCTCGGTTTTCCAGGTGGAACGCGTACGGAATTTGGAACATCTTCATCGCGTCCATGACGCCGGCGATTTCGAACGTGAAATGCCACCAGAGAAACTCGGTTTCTTCCGAAGAGTCTTTGTAATGGTCATGCGTGACGTAAGGCGGAATGAAGGTGACCGA
This sequence comes from Cohnella sp. GCM10027633, assembly GCF_042675445.1. Taxonomy (NCBI): domain Bacteria; kingdom Bacillati; phylum Bacillota; class Bacilli; order Caryophanales; family Paenibacillaceae; genus Cohnella; species Cohnella sp. GCM10027633. Next base: position 255,044 of record NZ_JBHTGV010000001.1, read on the forward strand.
TCCCGGTCCCAAGGACATCACGTCGTCTTTGATTCGCAGCTTGGCACTGCCGGTTTTCAGATAGGACATGACGTACCAGGGCAGCGTGCGGCCGAGCGTCTGCATTTCGGTTCGCCTGTTCACGTCGAACTCCACGACCTGAAGCTCGGCGTGTCTAAGTAGAGAACCTAATTGGTCGCTCATGGGCTCCCTCCTTTCCGTCCGATCGTGCTCTAGTTGTCTTGGAGCGATTATTGGAACGTTACGCCTAGCTTGATGCTCTGATCAGGACGCTGGTCGACGAATTGCTCGTAGCCATCCGCCGATTCGCCGAACGGAACGACCGGGCTGATGATGCCTTCGCAATTGATGCGGTTCGTAGACAGCATCTCCCATACCGTATCCTCGATGCGTCTCCAGCTCCAGCGCGGATAATCCGGGTTCGGTTCGCTGCATGCGCGGGAGAAGACGATCTTCGCGTTGTTGAAGTGCGCTTCGCGTCCGAGATCGAGGCCGCCTTTGAACGCTCTCGCCCACCCGACGAAAGCGATCGTGCCGCCGTAAGCCAATCCTCTCAGCGATTGCTGAAGGGCGAATTCGCTTGCGCTCGTCTCGATAATTACGTCGACGCCGAGTTTGCCCGTCGCCTTCTTCAGCTCCAAGCCTACGTCCTCGTTAACCGGATCGTAAGCTGCGTCCGCGCCGTTAGCCAGCGCGACGTCGCGGCGGCTCGCGATCGGATCGATGACCGCGACCCAGCTCGCTCCGGCAAGCTTCGCCATTTGCGCGGCGAGCTGGCCGATGGCGCCAAGGCCGAAGACGGCGACGCGGTCGCCCGCCCGGACATTGCCGTCGCGGATGCCGCCGAGCGCGAACTGCGCCGGATCGAAGCAGACCGCGTTTTTCCAGGACATGTCGCTAGGCATTTTCTTCAGATAATAGTTGTCTACCGCGTTCACGATGTGCGTCTCGCGGATGCCGCCGTAGCAACAGACGCGGTCGCCGACTTGATACTCGGTGACGTCCGATCCAGCTTCGACGATGACGCCGACCCATTGGTTACCTAGGTTCCAACGACCGAAGCCGCCGTCCGTGGATATGTCCTTCGGATCGCGGGGCAGGAACAAGTTCCAGCCGTCCTGCTCGTCGAAGTAGTCGGCCGTATGCGGACTTTCGCCGCGGAAGCCAGCCAGCTCGGAGCCGTGCTTCGGAGACGCGTTCTCGACTTGGACTTTGACTTCGTTCGGCTTAATCCCGCGGTCTTCGTACGTGGTGATTGCCGCTTTGCGCGGCGCTTGGGCTATTAATTGCTTAGGCATGTGGGTGTTCCTCCAGTCATTGGTATAGCTTTCGCAATAATCAGTGATGTTATGCGACAATTATCTGCGGTGTTACCGCTTACAAGTGCCATTATAGCGCGTCGTTCGCGCATTTACGTTATCCCAAATTGGCGGATATTTATCACTAATACAGGTTTTTAACGATATCGAATTTTCTGATAGCTTACCTATTTATAACATAATTTATTGTTATAAACGTGCGTATAAACTATTTGTTGCAATTATTATGGTTTGTTATATACTGAATCCGAGAAATCGTAATTAACCGGGAGGCGATCGTATTGAGAATCGTGCGCGACGATTCGAACGTCGACAAGTTAGACCGCGTGCTGAAGACCGGCATCGACGATTTCCTGGATGTCGCGAAAGCGTTATCGACGGAGCTCCGGTTGGATATCTTCAAGGCGCTGCTCCGCCGATCGCTTAACGTGAACGAGATCGCGGACGAATTCGGAATTCCTCCTTCGACCGCGGCCATCAATATCAAGAAGCTCGAAGACGCGGGATTGATCTTGACGGAGCAAATTCCCGGAACCCGGGGCACGCAGAAGCTATGCTCCGCCGTCATCAGCCGCATCGTCGTCGACTTTACCGATCTGAAGGCGCCGCCTGCCGAGACGAGCGCCGTCGTATCGCTTCCGATCGGCCAGTTCGTGGATTCCGAGTGCTCCGCCCCGTGCGGCATGCTGAGCGAACATTCGATTATCGGAGAATTGGACGAGCCCCGCTCCTTCTTCGAGCCCGAGCGGGCGGACGCGCAGTTGCTATGGTTCCGCAGAGGCTACGTCGAATACCGATTTCCGAATCGGGTACCCCGCGGAGCGAGGATCTCCAATCTGGAGCTGTCCATGGAACTGTGCTCGGAAGCGCCGCTCCATAACGACAATTGGCCTTCGGATATCACGTTGTGGGTGAACGGCGAAGAAGTCGGGACGTGGACGAGTCCGGGCGACTTCGGCGGCGAACGGGGTATTCTGACGCCCGAATGGTGGGGAACCGAGAACACGCAATACGGTCAACTCAAGCATTGGCGGGTGAACGCATCCGGTTCTTATATCGACGGACGGTCGCTATCGGAGCTTGCGCTCGACCGGTTGGCGCTCGATGACAAGCCCTACGTGACCGTGCGGATCGGCATCAAACCCGATGCGCGCAACGACGGCGGCCTTAACTTGTTCGGTCGTAAATTCGGCAATTACGAGACGGATCTGATAATGAAGCTGGAGTATGTACGATGAAGCGGCCCTTCATCTGCAACGGTATCGTTATCGCCGTCCTCGCGGCAACCGCCGTCTCTCTGAGCGCATGCGCGGGAACCCACGCTCCCGCGAAATACGCGAACCCGGTATTCGAGCCGGTGTTGGCCGATCCGTCCGTCGTCAAAGCCGAAGACGGTTATTATTACGCCTATGGAACCGAAGATCAGTGGGACGACGGCGTCGTCCACCTCGTCCCCGTCGTCCGAACGAACGATCTCGTCCATTGGACGTTCGTCCGGGACGCGTTCGAATCGAAGCCGGATTGGAAAAGCGAAGGCGGCATCTGGGCACCGGACGTCACCCTCCGCGATGATGGCAAATATATCATGTACTATTCCCTATCCGAGTGGGGCGATTCGGATCCGGGCATCGGCGTCGCGGTTTCCGACCGGCCGGACGGCCCTTTCGCGGACAAGGGCAAGCTGTTCACGAGCGAAAGCATAGGCGTGGACAATTCGATCGATCCGTTCTTCTTCGAAGACGGCGACGGCCGAAGCTACTTGTTCTGGGGAAGCTTCCACGGCATATACGGCATCGAGCTGTCGCCGGACGGTCTTAGCACCGTCGGAGATAAATTTCAAATCGCCGACACGCAATACGAGGCACCCTATATCATCGAACGAGACGGCACGTATACGTTCTTCGGTTCCGTCGGCAGCTGCTGCAACGGCGCTCGGAGCACCTACCATGTGAACGTGGGACAAGCGACTTCGATTCGCGGACCCTATGCCGACCAAGAAGGCTTGGACTTAAGGAGCTACGGCGGCACGTTGCTGCTCGAGGCGAACGACGAACCCGACGCGAGCGGACGGCAATTCGTCGGACCGGGACATAACGCGATCGTTACGGACGACCAAGATCGAGATTGGATTGTGTATCATGCGATCGAAGCCTCGGATCCTCTTCTCGACAACGAAGCGAGCAAACGGCCGCTGATGATCGATCCGATCCGATGGGTCGACGGCTGGCCCACTATTAAGGGCGACGAACCGAGCCGACAATCGATAACGGGACCTTATTCGAACAAACAATCAACTACGGGAGTGGATCACGAATGACTATACGAGCCGAATATCCTAGACCGCAATTCGTACGCGAACAGTGGCTCAACTTGAACGGACAATGGCAATTCGACTTCGACGACGGCAACGTTGGCGTCTCCGAACGTTGGTACGAACCAGGCAAGACTCTGGCGAAGAAGATCGAAGTTCCTTTCGCTTACCAGACGCCGCTTAGCGGCATCCATGACCCTTCTTTTCACGACTTCGTCTGGTATAAAAGAACGTTCGCCGTCGATCCGTCTTGGAAAGGCAAGCGCGTCAAGCTTCATTTCGGCGCGGTCGATTACCGCGCCTGGGTATACGTCAACGGCGTATTCGTAGGCACGCATGAAGGCGGCCACACGCCGTTCGGCTTCGACGTCACGGACGCGTTGACCGGCGGCGAAGAGTGCGTGACCGTTCGTGTCGAAGATCCTTCCGAGGACGAGACGATTCCTCGCGGCAAGCAATCGTGGTTCGAGAAGCCGGCTTCCATCTGGTATAACCGGACGACGGGCATCTGGCAGACGGTATGGCTTGAGGCGGTAGACGCGTGCCATATCGCGAACGTGAAGTTCTACCCGGACGTGGACAAGGGCGAAGTCGCCGCGGAGATCGAGGTGTCCGAACTCCTTGCCGGAGCATGGATGAACGTCGAGATTTCGTTCCAAGGCGAGACGGTCGTTCGCGACCGGATCGAACTCCAAGACCGCTTCACGAGAAGAACGTTCGACTTGTTCGCCCGCAAAGTATTCCGGACGAGCTTCCATGGGGCCGGCTGGACGTGGTCGCCGGAGAACCCGAATTTGTTCGATGTCGTCCTGACGCTAGGCGCGGACGATGCGACGCTCGACCGCGCGGAGACGTATTTCGGCATGCGCAAAGTGCACACTGAGAACGGCATGGTATATTTGAACAATCGACCGTATTACCAGAAGCTCGTGCTTGATCAGGGCTACTGGCCGGAAGGCTTACTGACGGCCCCTTCCGACGCTCACTTGCGCAAAGACATCGAGCTGGCCAAGGAGATGGGCTTCAACGGCTGCCGCAAGCACCAGAAGGTCGAAGATCCCCGCTTCCTCTATTGGGCGGACCGTCTCGGCTTCGTCGTATGGGGCGAATGCGCGGCGTCGCCGTCGTACAGCAACGACGCGGTCGGCCGCCTGACCAAAGAATGGCTCGAGATCGTGGAACGGGACTTCAACCATCCGTCCATTCTGACTTGGGTTCCGATCAACGAAAGCTGGGGCGTGCCGTCGATTCGAGGCAACAAGCAGCAGCAGCATCATAGCCTGGCGATGTATAGCCTGATTCATTCGCTTGACCCTACCCGTCTCGTTATTTCGAACGACGGCTGGGAAATGACCGTCACGGACATTTGCGCGGTGCATAACTACCATCACGGCAATCCGGACGAACCGGCCGTCTACGAGGAATTCATTCGGATGCTGTCGACTCGGGAGACGATGGTCGAGTCGAAGCCGGCGAAGAGAAGCCAATACGCCGAAGGCTTCTCCCATCGCGGCGAGCCCATCCTGCTGACGGAATTCGGCGGCATCGGCTATAAGATCGGCGAGGAAGCCGGTTGGGGTTACACGTCCGTGACGACGGAAGAAGACTTCGTGAGCGAATATGCACGGGTCATGGCCGCCGTCTACTCGTCGAATGCGATTCACGGATACTGCTATACGCAACTTACGGACGTGGAGCAGGAGATCAACGGACTGGTCGGCTACGATCGGACGCCGAAATGCGATTTGGCCCGGATCAAGGCCATTAACGATGCTTGGCATTTTGATTTCGTTCGGTAAAAAAGGAACAGGTTGCTCCGCCGGTGCGGGGCAACCTGTTTTACTTCAAAGATGAAGGCATAAGAACGTAGGCGAAGTTTTGCGAATCGTTATCCGATTGACTGGCTACGCTCTCCCCTGCTCCGTTGTAGGCCGCAATCGTATATGGAGTCTCTGCGGAAGTCGGCAGTTCAACGTACCATAGCCTCTGCCCTCTTGCGTATTCGATCAACTTGGCCGCATACTCTCCCGCGCGTTTGCCGCCGACCGTAACCGTAATGTTCGTGATCTTCTCATTGTTCACTTCACCGAACACGATCGGGAATGGCCCGCTCACCCCTTTTGATTTCCGGATGCTCATATAAGTAAACGCCTCTTCGGAACCCGGACGGAGCGAGTAACCATAACCTCCGCCCATCGCCCATTTCCAACCGCCCAACCATGTTTTACGTACGTATTCGATCTGTAAGTCGGTATTCTCCGGCTTCTGATTGTACTGTTTAAGGAATAGTAACTTGCCGCCCTCTATGGACTCCTGGCGGATGACTCGCTTCTCTAACCCGCCGCGAAATCGTTGCACCGCTTCCTCCGGCGTTTTGCCGATCGGTATTCGTAACGTTCCCGAGAGGCCGATCGCGCGCGCGTATCTCCAATCTGCGATTCCTCCTGGGACTTCGTAGGCGTACATGAATCCGAATACGAGAAGAAGACCCGTTAATAATGTCAAGCTCCAAATGAACGTTCGTCTCCGCTTCCTTGGCAATACGAACTTCTGATGGCTTGGGTCCATATTACGAGTCCTCCCTAAATTTAAGATTCCCGAACCACATGCACCTGCACCGTAAACTCGCTATCTACGGTCGCCATAATTACGTGCTTCAAGGGATGAGGCACAATCTTCGCTTCCAGCCATTCGCGGTCCTTGCCGATCTCGCGCAGCAGCGTATGTTCGATGTGCCCATCCGCGATCCCAGGCTGCGAAGGCCACCTTCGAGATGTCCTCGACGTTCGATTTTCTCAACTCCGTATACAAGAATTCGATCGGCAACTTCGCTTTGGATAGGTTCCGGTAGTCAAGCTTCCCGTTCTGGATGAGAGTAATCGCCGGCGGATCGAAAAATCCGCGCGAACGATACCTCCATCATACCAACATTTAGGAGGTATTGTCCCCGCATGCCTTTATTTAATTCTAACGTTGATGTCGCCGCGGATTCGCGTCGGATAGTCGTTGACGTAGAGCGTTAAAGGACTTTGATACTCCCCTTGATCAAGATAGTAGTGAATTTCATCCGTGGTCGATCCCGACCTGTTGGAAAAGAATGATCGACCGGTCGCATCCGCGTATGTGTTATCGAATATGCCGTACTGACGATGTTCGTCGAGCGGATCGTCGTTGTTCAATCCAAAGGCGAGCATGCGGCTTGAGCCCGTACCTGCATCTTTCAGCGTGAGCCTGTCGTCCGGACTGGAGAGCAACGCCTCGCGCTCCAGATCGATCTTCACCTCCAGCTTGCTCTTGTCCAACGCCCGAATGGTGCTCGCCCGCAGATAGAGCTGTTCCGGCTTGCTGAAATAGTTGCTCTGGAAATAGAGAATGTGCCTATTATCGTTGATTAACGAGCCGGACATGCCGTTGGTAATCGTACCGAAAACTTCGCCCTTCTCGTCTTCAAGCCGCAGATCGTCGAAGTAAAATATTTTCTTCTTATTGGCCGGATCGTACTCGACCTCCAGACCGATTCTTGTCGGGTATACGGTCATCGTGCCGAACGTAATGCGCTGATTATCGACCGTAACCGTCTCGTTGATCTCGTAGGTTTGCTTCAGTCCTTCGAACTTGGATTTGTCGACCGGAATGGCAAACTGCCATTTCTCGGTGCTCGAGGAAGAGGCGGTCTCGATGCCGAGCTCGAATTCCACGTTCAAGACGTTCGGGATTCCCGTATTCCCTTGGAAGTTGAAGTCGATCGTTCCTTGCTTGCTCTCCCATTGTTCTTCATAACCCCCTGTCCCGAAAGAGATAGAGGTTTCTTCATCCTCGGTAAGCTTTACGTTCTTGACGCTAACGAACCCTTGCTTACCGTCCATGTTGTCCATCGTGTAGAATACGATCACCCTCGAATCGTCGGCGAGGATGCCGTCCACCGTGAGCTTGACGCCGTTCTTCTGCTCGGACAAGCCGACGGGCTGCATGAAGTCGTTCTCCAGGGCGAGCCGGAGACCTTTATCGTAATGAATCAGATTAACGAGCGACCTTAGACCCGGAATATCCCCGACGTATGCCGCAACCGCCGGAGAGAAGCGAACCGAGGCGACCATCGCAAGAAGCAGCATGCATGCCGCGTAGGACGCCATTCGCGTTACCATCCGCCGCCTTCTGCGCTGTCTACCGAGACGCATGCCTTCCCTGATGCGCGCATCGATGTCCGAAGGGACCGCGATCTGCATCTGTTGCTCCCTCATCTTTTTCAAGCCCGGCCATTCCAGTTCATTCACTTCGCTTTGATCGTTCATTGAGGTTCGCCGCCCTTCCCGATTCGCTGCCGAAGGCCGGCGAGCGCTTTGTGCAGCCAGGTTTTGATCGTGCCTTCCGGCTTCTCCAACGTTCTCGCGATCTCGGTAATCGTCAGATCGTGATAATACTTCAACTGAATGACTTTGCGATAGTTGTCTTCCAGACGTTCCACTTCGGTCTCGAGCAGCATTCGCTCCAGCAATTCCGACTCGCCGCTCGTCGCGTGCGGTTCCGTCGGTACCGCCGGCGCGTTCCTGCGTGCCCGTCTTTTCACTTCGTCTGTGCAATAGTTCATGACGATACGGATCAGCCATGTACCGAAGTAACCCGGCTCCTTCAATTTGCGAATTTGCATGTAAGCCCGACAGGTTGCTTCCTGTACCGCTTCAAGGGCGTCCGTCTCGTTCTTCAAGTACGTATAGGCGATCCGGTACATCTTCTCTCGGTGCTGCTGAATGAGACTATAGAAGGCTTCATCGTCGCCACGCCGGGCCGCGAGAGCCAGCAATTCGTTATCCATGCGTTTCTCTCCTGCCGTTGTGCATCTAATCGTTAGACGCCGCGGCGCGCCAAACGGTTTTCCTGAAAATAAAAAAAGCCGCAATCGGGCGGCTCCTTCGCAAAGGCATTCAAATTAGAGACGATAATAATCCTGCGCATGAACGACCTTGAATCCGACCGATTCATATAAGCCGAGCGCTTGGTCGTTCTTCGTCTCGACTTCCAGGTGTACCGAGTATCCCGCCGAGGCTTGCTCCATAACGACTTGGCGCAGCGTACGTCTGCCGATTCCTTGTCCCTGATGCTCGGGCAGAATGGAGAAGCCGTAGATCCACGCCTGCCCGTCCGTTCGGGATACCCGTATTTTCCCTACCGCGTTTCCTTCGACGACGATCATGAACGTGTCGGTGCCGGCCGCGAAGGCGATGCCCTCCATCGCTCTCGCATCTTCTTCGTCCAGTCCGAACGCCGTTACGGATAGACGAACGCGCATCTCGTAATCGTCGTCCGTCGTTAGCCTTAAGTGAACCGCTTCGAACGGCTCGATAGGCGCAGGCTGCCACTCCATCTGATATTCCGAGAATGCGTACGACGCGCGTTGTTTGCTCATGAAAGCTTTTCCCGAGACGGATCCCGCGGGCGCGTTCAGCAATACGGTTTTGTAGCCGGATTGTTCGATTCGTTCCATCGCAAGCTTGAATAAGCGTTGAAAATGTCCTCGTCGACGTTCGCTCGGCTTCACCATGCCGCATCCTTCGACCGTCGAACCGAACGGGTACAGACCCAGAAATGCGACAAGCTCGTCATTCTCATATTGAAAGAAATCCAACCGATCGGAATCGCGGGCTTCGAGCATATCCCAATTGAGCTTCAGTTGAACGTTATCGTAAGTCTCGCACTCTTGTTGCAGACGTTCGATATCCGCTAATTGTTTTATCGTTAACATGCGCGATCCCCTTCGATAATTAGTGCGTTGCGAACCGCCAGCGATAGACCGCATAGACGCCCATTAGGAATACGCCATAGATGCAGACCGCGATCGCCATCGTCCCGAGGTCCAATCCGCTCTTCCATTGATGGCCGACGATGGAGACGAGCAGGAAGAACGGGATTTTGCCGATCAGCGTCGCGAGCAAGAACGGCTTCCACCCCATTCGGGTAAGCGCGGCGACGACGTTAATCGCCTGCGCGGGAACGAACGGAATGAGGCGCGCGACGAGCACGGCAAGGAACGCGTTCCGTTCCGCCCAACGATTCAACGTCGCGAAGCCTTTCGTCTGCGCGAACGCGCTTCTGTCTTCCCGCGTGAACGTCGCCCGTACGATGGCGAACAGCGTCATGGCGCCGAGCAACGATACCGACAGATTGATCGCGAATCCGGCGGCCATGCCGTACTTCGCGCCCATGATCGGCGCGAACACGCCGAACGGAATGGCGGGTACGACCGCGATCGCGTATCCGGTCAACAGGACCGCGATGTCCACGTACCATACCGATTCGGATTTCATCCACGCGACGACCGACGACTTGTATAGGAAGAGGAGCACGGCGAGCGCGACGTATAGAATCATCAACCCTTGCTTGCGCGACAACATCGATCGAACCTCCCCCTTCTACTTGTACGCTCGTCCGAATCGCAATAATCCAAGTATAGTGAAACGCAAGCGGAAAAGCCAAAATCGTCCCATTAAAAGCAATGAAAGACGGCAGCGCAGGGTTCGTCACCCATGCGCCGCCGTCGTTCGCGGTACCCCGTATTCTATTGCCGCGAGCCGCGCTTCACCGCGCGATGGAACCCGTCCGTCGTATACCACGGATCGTCGCGCGAGATCGGCAGCTTCACTTCGGTTCCCGTCGTGGCTGCCTTATAGATCGCGGTAACGGCTTCCACCGTTCGCCTAACCTCATGTCCGCTCGAGAGCGGCTCGCGGTCTTCCCGGATGGCCGCGAACAGATCTTGGATCGGTCCGGCGAATCCCTCCGGCATCGGAACGACCGTCTCGGCTTCGCGCGCGATCTCTCGCAGCGCGTCGTCGTCGATCAGCGGGAATCCGTCCTCGTTCTCGCGGACGGCCGCGTATTGGAGCGGATAGCCGACGGAACGGGCTTTGCCCGCGAACTGCATCGCGCTGCCGCTGATCGGATACGTCGTCGTGCAGCCGAACTGCCCGATCGCGCCGGTCTTGAACTTCAAGATCGCCGTCGAGACGTCGTCCGTCTCGATGTCGTGCCCGAGCGTCGCGATATCCGCCTTGACGCTGTCCAGCTCGCCGAGAATCCAGACGACGATATCGAGCGTATGAATGCCCAGGTTCATGAGCGTGCCGCCGCGTTCCTTCTCCCACGTGCCCCGCCATTCCTTACGGTAATACGCGTCTCCCCGCCAATGATGGTTGAACGCGTTCGCGTACAGGATCGGACCGAGCGTGCCGCCGCGAACGAGCCGACGCATGATCCTGACATCGGTCTCGCAGCGGGTTTGCAGCATGACGGCAAGCTTGCGGCCATGACGCTCCGCCGCCGCCAGCATCTCGTCGCATTCCTCCAACGACGCGGCGAACGGCTTCTCGCACATGACGTGCTTGCCGGCAGCCAGCGCATCGGTTACCAATCTCCCTCTGGCGTAGGGCGGCGTGCAAATGTGGACGACGTCGATATCGACGCGCGCCAGCATGTCCCGGTAGTCTGCGTAAGTATCGGCCTCCACGCCGTAATCGCTCGCGATACGACGCGCCTTCTCCGCATCCAGATCGGATATCGCGACGACCTTGCACTGATCCCCAAGCTGCTTCAGCGCGTCGATATGCGCGCCCGCGATGCTGCCCGCGCCGATGATTCCTACTCCGTAACGTTCGGCCATAGTACCTCCCCGCGACTCTCGTCCGGTATTTTACGCTAGCGTATCTTCCCTCTCTCGTTCTTGCAACAGTTCGCGGATCGAGACCGGCCGGTTGTCCGCGATGGAACGGTTCGCGGCGACGCCGATCAGCATGGAGAGCGCGCCCTCCATCGATCCCGCTTGCTGATTCAGCTTGTCTTCCGCATCGCGCCGGAACAGCATGCGAAGCAGCCGTTCGTCTCCGCCCCCATGAACGCCGGTTGCCATCGGAACATGATAGACGACCGCCTCGCCACGGCGATTGAAGACGCGGATATGCTCGTTGCGTTCGCCCGCGTTAAGCGGATTCTCGAAGCTCTCCGCTTCGATTCTCCCCTTCGTGCCGTTGATCGCGATTTTCCACCCTTCGTAAGGACAATGCGCGTTGAGCGAATAGGATAACTGGGCGCCGCTCGCGTATTGCAGATTCACGGACATCGTATCGTAAGTCGTGATGCCATCGCCGAATACGCACTGGTCGCGATAATAGCCGTCGTCCTTCTCCGCCTCGGCGTACATCTCCTTGTTCGTCGGATCCTTGGTCAAGTCGAAGTAGAATTCGCAGTCGCCGGCGTGCTCGCAGGAAGTGCAGCGGACGCCGCGCTTCTCCCGGGTCGGACCGTAGAAGCTCGTCGTTCCGTACGCGTACAGCCGTTCCGGCACGTCCCCGAGAAGCCAATTGACCATGTCGAAGTGATGCGTCGACTTGTGGACGAGCAACCCGCCGCTATATTCGCGATTCCGGTGCCAACGCCGAAAGTAATCCGCGCCGTGCGACGTATCGAGCAAGTATTCCAGGTGAACGCTCAGCACAGAGCCGATCGCGCCTTCGAGCAGCAGCTCCTTGATTCGCTGCACGTAAGGCGCGAACCGCATGTTGAAGGTGACGGTCACCTTCTTCCCGGTTTCCTTCTCGGCTCGCAGAATGGCGCGGCACTTGGCGTCGTCCGTCGTCATCGGCTTCTCCGTGATGACGTCGCAGCCGGCGCGCAGCGCGCGAATGATGTATTCGTCGTGGACGCTGTCGATCGTCGTCACGATGACCGTATCCGCCCGGCTCTCCGCGAGCATGCGGTCGAAGTCGTCGTACACGGGCACGCCTCCGCATATCGTGCTCATATAGCGGGCTCTGGTCGGATTCGAGTCGTGGATGCCGACGAATTCCGCGACGTCTTGGAATTGCTGGGCCAACGGCTTGGCGAACATGTACAGTCCGCGGTGCCCGGCCCCTACGAGGGCGTATTTCGTCCGCATCGCTTGCTGGCCTCCGCTCTATAGATGTTTTCGGAAAAATTCGAACGCCTTGTTACCCGCGAACGCGTGCGGTCCGGCATGCGTATCCTCTTCCAACTGGGAAGCGGCGTCGGCCGCGTTATAGATGCGCTTGACCCCATCGTAGCCCTTCAGCAAGTCTTCGATATAGAAACAATCGTCGTAGATGCCCATCTCCACGAGGAGCGGCCGCGGCGCGATCAAGCCCGCGATATCGTGCGTGTCGAAGTACTTGTAAATTTCCGGTACCATCTGCGAGCCGCAGAAGTTGCCCCGGGCGACGCCGAAGCCGGAGAACGGGTTGATGTAGCTCATGACGTCCGCCGCCTTGATGCGCGGTTCGATCGCCGTCGTCAGCGTCGTCATCGTGCCGCCGTAGCTGAGTCCCATCATGCCGATCCGCTCCGGGTCGACTTCCGCGCGCGTCTCCAAGTAATCGATCGTGCACTTGATATCCCAGATGTTCAGCGTCTGAGGATAGACGCCGAAGATCGAGCCCTTAATATAGTTCAGATTGCAGGCGTCCGTCTTGCAGTGCGTATCGTTGCGTTCGCCGAAGCCGCGCAGCTCCGGCACGATGACGAAGAAGCCGGCCCGCGCCATCTGTTCGCCGTAGTTGTAGTTCATGAGCGCGATCTGCTTGTCGTGCTCCGGCGAGGAGCGGACGCCGGCGACCGGGTCTTTGCCCAAGTCGACGGGATGCCCGTTGCAGCAGATGATCGCCGCGTTGCTGCGGTCTGGCTTCATGTGCCTCGGCCGCAAGACGACGCAAGGAACGGAAGCGAACGCTTCGGAATCGAAGATGACGCGTTCGCGGATCAGGTCGCCGTCCTCCACGACGTATTCGACCTCCGCCGCGAGATCGACTTTATCGGGGAAGGGCCCGAGCAACGACTTGAATCGCTCCGTTGCAGCGGTCCTCCATGCTTCCCAGTCTTCCTTCGTCTCTCCTTGGAAGGAGCTGAGCGGTACCCACTCCTTCGCCTTCTCGTTCCAATATTCGGTCATGGAGAAATGCCGATTCGCCATAATGATACTAACCTCCGCTGCTGTAATGTGTTAGCTCGATCGTTGATGTGGGGTCTGAATGCCGTTAGAACGATTGCGATCGAACGCTTGGAGCAGCAGGAGCAACAATAACGCCAATAACGTGCCGAGCGCCGATATGCCGAACATGCGCGAAGCGTTCCCGTTAAGAAGCTGATGACCGGCCCATAGATTGCCCGCGACGCCGGAGAGCGTGCCCGTCAGCATGAACAGCACCAATTGCCCCGTCGACTGCATCGCTTCCGGCACCTTCGATCGCATGTGGAACATCGCCGCGACGTAGAACAGGACGTGCGCTCCGCCGAACGCGACTTGGGTGACGGCTAGCATCCATACCGATTGGCTCCAAGCGTATAGCGCCCAGATCGCGCCGTAGAGCGCGGCCGAGACGAGCAATATCGGGTATACCCCGAAGCCGCGAATCCATCTGGATCCGTAGAGGAAGAACGGAATTTCGCATAACGGCGCGATGATCGCAATGATCGCGATCGTCATGTCGCTGCCGCCCTGCTGCTTGATGAAGATACTGAAGAATCCTTCGAATGCCCTGGCCGGTATGTTCACGAGAAGTACCGCGCCGGCGAACAGCAGCATCCGGGGCGCTACGAATAGCGCGAGTCCCCGGCGAAGCTCCGCCGCTTGCATGCGGGGTCTGCCCCGTTCGCGCATGCCGGCGACGAGCCAGAGGACGAGCAGGATGATCGCGCCGTGCGTCCCGAACACGGCAGGCAGCTCGCCCGCCGTAGCTGCGGCTCCGAACAGCAGCGTGAGCAGCACGATGCCTACGGATCCCCAGTGCCGGTAGAAGCCGAAGTCCCTTCCCGTCCGTTCCGCGTAATTCAGCGTCCACAGATCGGAGAACGGCAGCAGAGACGTCGTGAAGAACCGGACCCCGATCGCGAAGACGAACACCCATGCGAACCGATCGGCCGCGTATAAGCCGCCGAACAGGATGAACGTGCCCGCGAAGACGAGAAGCGTGATGACCCGGATCGTGCCGTACTTGTCGCTGGCGATGCCCCAGAACAGCTGACCGGCGAAGCCGACGAGCGATCCCGCTGACAGCGTCATCCCGATCTCCAGCATCGAGAACGATTTGTCCTGAAGCACGAGCGGCAAGTAGACCGAGATGAACACGAGCGGTCCGGACACGAGGAAGTTAAGGGCGACTAAGCGCCATGCTTGCGAGCGTTCGGAATCGCTGCCGATGACCATGCGCTGCGTTATCCTTTAAGGCCCGTCGTCGCGATTCCTTGCATGAACTGCTTCTGCATGACGAAGAACAGAATGATTAACGGCATGATCGACACCGTGGTCATCGCGATCGCCTTCCCGATGTTGCCCGAACCCGATTCGTCCATGAACGTGTTGATGGCGACCGGTATCGTGAATTTCTCGATGCTGCTAATGAAGATAAGCGGCGAGAAGAAATCGTTATACGTCCAGGAAAACTGCAAGATGACGACCGTAATGAGCACCGGCGAACACAGCGGGAAAATGATCTGCCGGAATATTCGGAACGTAGAAGCGCCGTCGATGCGCGCGGATTCGTCGAGATCGATCGGCAAGCCCATAATGAACTGGCGGACCAGGAAGATGAAGAACGCTCCGCCGCCGAAGAATGCGCCGATATAGAGCGCCGCGTATTTGTCGATCAGACCCAACCAATCGTACAAGGTGTAAGTCGGCACTAATGTGACTTGCGAAGGCAGCATCATCGTCGCGAGCAGCACGACGAACCAGAAGTTTCTGCCTCGGAACGGAATTCTGGCGAAGCCGAACGCGACCATGGAAGCGGTTACGATCGTCGCGACGACGGCGACTCCGGTTACGAAGAACGAGTTGAAGAATACGCGTCCGAACGTGACGCTGCCCATGAAATGCCAACCGGCTTTATAATGCTGAAGCGTCCATTCGGAGGGCAACCATTCGAACGGCATCCGGAAAATCATGTTCATCGGCTTGAACGAGCTGACGATGAGCCAGTATAACGGGAACATGAACATCGCGAGACTGAGCAGCAGAACGACGTGGAGCACGAGATGACCGACGTTCGTTTTTTTCTTCCGTTGGTTCGCAGCCATCAACGTTTCCCGCCTTTCATCTCGGACTCGTAGAACACCCAGGCGGACGAGCTCCTAAGCGTCAAGAGCGTCAACAGCAGGATGATGACGAACAGTACCCACGCCAGCATGGACGCGTAGCCCATTCGGAAATACTTGAACGCTTCTTCGTACAAGTACAGCACGTAGAAGTAAGTCGATTTCACCGGACCGCCCTTCGTAATGACGAAGCCTGCCGTGAACACTTGCATCGCGTTAATGATACCGAGGATAAGGTTGAATAGAATAACCGGCGTTAACAGCGGTACGGTAATCGCCCTGAACCTGCGCATCGCGCCGGCTCCGTCCACCTTGGCGGACTCGTATAGCTCGGTCGGAATTTGCTGCAGACCGGCGAGGAAGATGAGCATCGCCGTACCGAGCACCCATGCATTAATGCCGACGAGCGTGAACAGCGCGTTATCGACGCTATTGAAGAATCTCACGGCATCGAAGCCGAGCCAAGTGATGAAGGAGTTGACGACGCCGCTGTCGCTGAAAATAAATTTCCACATGATCGCGACGCCGATGGATGAACCGACGAACGCGGGCAGATAGAGACCCGTGCGATAGAAGCCGATCCCCTTCAGCTTCACGTTGAGAGCGAGCGCCGCCAGAAGCGCCGTGCCGAGATGAAGCGGAACGGATAGCGCCGCGTATATCGACGTCACCTTGAGCGATTTCCAGAAGATGTCGCTGTCGACGATTTTATTGAGATTGTCCATTCCCGTGAACTTCGGCGCTTCGATGAAGTTATAATCGGTGAACGCCAAGTACATGGACCACCCCGAAGGGAGAAGCATGAAGACCAAGAACCCAACCAACCAAGGAGCAATGAACAAGTAGCCTTCGAGATTCTGCTTCCATGTTCTGTACATCGCGTTCCCTTCCTTCCTGCTGTTGTGCGAGCGACGATACAGACCGCGGGCCGCCGATGACGGCCGGCCCGCAATCTATCGCGACGATTATGGATTCATTTCTTTGAATACGCGATTCAGTTCGGCTTCGGATTCCGCGATGAACTCCGCTTGCGTCGACTCTTCGTAGATATACTTCTCGATCGTCGTCGTAAGTGCCGCGTTCGCTTCCGGAGCGCCGACAGGCTGCGCGGGCAACCAGAATTCGTCTACGCCCGCTTGAGATCTCGTGACGACGTCGACCATGTCGAACGCCGGCGTATTCGGCTCGATGACTTCTTCGGACAAGTATCTTGCGGATTCGGCAACCGCCGGAACGCCGCTCTCGATGCCCGTCAGCTTGATTCCTTCTTTGTCCGTCATCAAGAAGTTAACGAGCAAGAGTGCTTCCTTAACGTGCGGCGAATCGTTCGACACGCCCCAGAGACCGGACGGTACGGGAGGGTTCGCGATCTTGGCGCCGGTTCCGTCGAACGTCTTCGGCATGACGGCGAAGCCGATCGGGTCTGGAGTCAAGCTGACGGTCGTAACCGCGGCGGAGGAAGCGGCGAGAGCCGCGGCAAGGTTGCCCGCCTCGAAGCCGACCGTATCGCTCGTCGTGCGCACCATCGTGCCGTCCGCCCATAGTTTCTCCGTCCAGTTCCATACGACCGCCGCTTTGTCCGGGTTAACCGTCGCCTTAGGCGGAGATACGGAGCCGTCGAGAATTTCGGCGCCGAGCTGTTTCATCATAAGAGCGTACGTATCCGGGAAATCGTACCAACCGGTCAAGCCGTATACCTTGGAATTGGCGGCATGCACTTGCGACAGCTTATCGCCCAGCGACGTCCACGACTCGTCGTCGGTCGGGTAAGGTACGCCGGTATCGTCGAACACCTTTTTGTTGTACATGATCACGTTGGCGATAATCCCCGCCGGAACTCCGAGCAGCTTATCTCCGACTTTGTAGAACGGAGATTGCATCATGGAGTCCAGCTCGTCGATGAACGGCAGCTCCGCCTTGTGGTCGTACAGATTGACGAGCGATTCGCCCTTGCCGTAGTTCTGCGTCTGCGCCCGGGAGAACAAGAAGACGTCCGGGGCGTTCTTCGTGCTTAACTGAACCGTTAGTTTGTCATGATAGCCTTCGAATCCGGAGAATGTAGGCTCCACCGTAATCCAATCGTATTTCTTATGGAATGCTTCGATCGCCGCTTGGTATGCGGCATGGCGCGTATCTCCGCCCCACCAGCTGATTTTCAAAGTGACCGGCTCTTGCGGCTCCGCGGAAGGCTCCGAGGAAGCGTTTGCAGGTTGGCTTGCGGAAGACGATGACGAAGGCGAGTTGGAAGCCGTCTCTTTATTGTTGTTGGAACAAGCTGTCAGTACCAGAGACAAGACGAGCACGATCGTAAGAAGAAAAACCGTTTTGTTCGATTTTACCATCTTTATAACCCCTCTCCATGGTTTGGATCATGCATTCGAATCGATAAGACCAAGTGCGATTCCTTCAGTACAGGCAACGAGCTCGAATCACCGTCCTCAATAAAGTGGCAACGTCTGCAGCGTTGAGCAATCGATTACTATCTTTGAGAGTCGTGCTCTCATCCGATAATGTCTTTATTATAAGTGGCAAGCGAGGAATGGGCTTTGTATTATTAGCCAGACTTTGTGCGATTAGCCGCCGAAATGCTATATTCCTCGCCTCCCGAGTGCGAAAATAAGCTTTTCACGCCTGATTCCGATTGATAAGATAAGTGCATGCGGAGACTCTATACGGGCAGGGAGCGTGAGATCGATGGCGTCGAACCACACGGTGCTTAAGCAAACGATTGCCATATCGCACATTTATACGATCCACTATTTCGAGAAGAGCAAGAACTTCGTCTTCTCCGGCGAGCAACACGACTTCTGGGAGTTCCTCTACGTCGACAAAGGCGAGATCGAAGTCATGGCCGACACGACGCTCCATCGCCTGAAGCAAGGCACCATCATCTTCCATAAGCCGAACGAGTTCCACAGCTTCTACGCCTACCATGGCACCGCGCCGAACTTCATCGTCATGACGTTCGAGAGCCGTTCCCGGGCGATGAAGCGGTTCGAGAATCTCGTCCTCCAGCTGCAGGACGAGGAGCGCAATCTGCTTGCCCAGATCATTAAGGAAGGCGCCGGCGCCTTCACGTTCCCGTTCGATTATCCGCTGAAGCGTAAGTCGACGCAAGGGATCGGCTGCGAGCAGATGGTCAAGATTTACCTCGAGATGTTCCTGATCCGCCTGCTGCGCAAGGATACGGGCTGCGACATCTCTTCTCCCCTCTCCACTCCGGCCAAGGAGAAGTCCGAGACGGACGTCACCGACGCGATGATCCGCTTCCTGTCGGACCGGATTCATACGAAGGTCACGATCGAAGAGATGAGCGATGCGACGCATATCGCCAAAACCCGCCTGAAAGACCTGTTCAAGAAAAAGACGGGCAGCAGCATCATGACCTACTTCATCAAGATGAAGATCGACCGCGCCAAGCTGGACATCCGCGAGGGCAAACATAACTTCACCGAAATCGCCCGCATGCTCGGCTTCAGCGACGTGCATTACTTCTCGAAGACGTTCAAGCGAGTGACGAACATGACCCCTTCCGAGTATGCCAAGTCCGCGCAAGCCCGCAGTTGAGGACGAGTCATTCTACGATTATAGCTTGGAAGAGAACGCGCATGGAATAGTCTTCGTTTAGCAATCGATTGCTAAACCGTTGCAAATAGGATGCAGGAGGCCGTTGAGAATGGAGCTTCGGAATCTAGAACGTTATCGCGTACCGATCTATGACTTGACTAGCCAATTGAGAGATTACGTGAACGGCCGAACGACACAAACCCTGCTCGCCGGGGAACGGGCGCGTCGCGACATCGCGGACGTCGAAGCATTGACGGCACGGAAAGCGGCGGTTCGCGGCAAGCTGCTCGAGGGCATCGGGGGCCTCCCGCCGCTCGATACGCCTCTTCGTCCGAGGACGATGAACGTCCTGCGCCTGACGGGATTCTCGATCGAATCGATCGTGTTCGAACCGCGGCCAGGCACTTACGCGACGGCGAACGTATACGTTCCCGACACGCCCGTACGGCCCGGCGGCGCCGTGCTCTTCGTATGCGGCCATCGCGAACGGGCGAAGCAGGATCCGGATTACCAGATGGTGTGCCAGAAGCTCGCGAACGCCGGCCTCGTCGTCATGGCATTGGATCCGATCGGACAAGGAGAACGTTACAGCTATGCCGACGTATCCGATCGCGTATCGCTGACCAATGCAGCCGACCACGAGCATGCCGGCGCGCAATGCTGGCCGCTGGGCGACGGAATAGCCCGCTATTTCCTGCACGATATCATGCGGGCGCTCGATTACTTAAGCTCGCGCGAGGACGTCGATCCGTCGCGCATCGGCATGACAGGCAATTCAGGCGGCGGCGTGCAGACCAGCCTCGCGATGATGTGCGACGACCGAATCGCCGCCGCGGCCCCCGCTACGTTCCTGTCTACCCGGGAAGCGATTCAGCTCTCCGGCATGCCGCAGGACGCGGAGCAGATCTGGCCGGGGATGGCCGGCGCGGGCTTCGATCACGCGGACGTCGCTCTTGCCTTCGCTCCTCGCCCGTTGCTAGTATTGGCGGCGACGGAAGATTTCTTCCCTATCGAAGGCACGCGCAAGACTTTATCCGAAGTTCGCCGCTATTGGGAGCTGCACGGCAAAGGAGACGATCTTCGGCTCTTCGAGGAAGAGACGCATCATCAATATTCGGAAGCGATGGCGGACGCGGCAGCGGCCTTCTTCGCCTCGCGGCTGTTCGGAAGAAGCGAACCGTGGGCGACGGCCCCGCTGCAATTGCTCGAGCCTTCGCTTCTGCGCAGCACCAGGACGGGTCAGGTCAAGCTGGACGAACCGAACGCCCGGGCGGTATACGACGAGAACGTCGATCGGCTTGCCGCGTTGGAGGAGGAGCGCAACGCGCTTCCGCCGGACGTACGGTTGGCGCGCGCCAAGCAATGGTTGACGGATAGAGTCATCGCTCCGAGAGTCGCCGCCGATGCGAACCCTCGGCCTTGCGATCGTTGGGAATTGCCTTCCCTTTCCTTGACCGCCACCAGTTGGATCTGGTTCTCCCAAGAGCGAATGATGTCTCACGCGTTCGCCTTCAGGGCATCCGGCGACGGTTCCTCGGAGCGCACGTTACCGCTGACGATCGGCCTATGGGAAGGCGGAACTTCACGGCTCGAAGCGCATGCGGATTGGATCGCGAAGACGTGCGCCGAGGGCAGGATCGCGCTCGTTCTGAATGTATCCGGCGAAGGCGCCCTCTCTCCCAACAGCGTCTATGCCGTATACGAATTGAAGGAACGGTTCGGCACGCTGCACAAGTTCGATACGGATCTGTACGGACTCGAGGATAGCTTGGCGGCGCTTCGCACATTCGAAGTCTGTCGCGCGATGGATGCGGCGGCAACTTTGAGAGGCGTCGATCGATCTGACGTCCAGCTGTATGCCGAGGGCGGATTCGGGATGTACGCTTCGTTGGCGAAGATACTGGCCGATGGCGATTATGAAGTGCGTATCGAAGACGGTCTGGCGAGCGTAGGCTCTATCGTTCGCGATCGGTTGTACAGCAGGGAGCTATTAAGAGGGTTGATCCTACCGGGGATGCTGCGGTACTTCGATCTTCCGGATATTGTGTAACGCGAATAAGCAAATGGCGGTTACAGGAGATCCTGTACCGCCATTGTTTATTTACGTCTAGCGTAGACTCAGTTAGAACCCTTACTTCGCCGTCGCCGGGAAGAACCGCGGCAAGTACGCCTCGTTCTGGTCGAGCAAATCCCGGAGCAGCGCCTTGCCTACCGAGATCGACGGCACGAGCGGATGGCTGACGATCGCCTGCAGCGCCAAGTCCCGGTCCCCGTGCACGGCCGCGTCGACCGCCAGCGACTCGTACGTTTTGACCGCATGCAGCAGCCCTTGCACTTCCCGAGGCACGCGGGTAACCGGAAGCGGAAGCGGTCCCGCGGCCGTGATGACGCAGTTGACCTCGATCGACGCCTCCGGAGGGAGGAAGCTTAGCGTGTTCCCGTTCGGCACGTTGATCGTCTGAATATCGCGCGTATCGTTGTACAAAGAGCGCATCAGGTTGACCGCCGCCTCCGAATAATAAGCGCCGCCCCGCAGCTCTAGCTGCGGTGGCTTGACGTCGAGGTTCGGATCCTTGTACAGCTCGAACAACTCCCGTTCGACGCGTTGTACGACCGCCGCGCGCGTCCCCTTCCCCTTCAGCGCCTCCTGCTGCTCCCGCAGCATCTCGTCCCTCATGTAATAGTAACGCAGATATGCGCTCGGAATCGCGCCCAGTCCGCGAAGGAACTCGGCATCCCAAGCCAGATGCGGCACGTTGGCCGGCGTATTCAGCTCCAGCTTGCCGTTCAACAGCTTCTCGAGCTTGTTCTCGCCGTCCACATGCAGAGCGGTAATCCAATGCAGATGGTTGATGCCGACGAATTCGGGCAGAATCCGGCTCACGTCCGTCTGCAGCACCTTCGCCATCGCCTTGCGGAAGCCGATCGGGGCGTTGCATAATCCGATGGACTTGACGCGCGAATATTTGCTCACCGCCTCGGTGACCATCCCGGCGGGATTCGTGAAGTTAAGCAGCCACGCGTCCGGACACAGCTCCTCGATGTCCCTGCAGATGTCGAGCAGCACGGGAATCGTGCGGAACGCCTTCATCATCCCTCCCGGCCCCGTCGTCTCTTGGCCGATGACGCCGTGCGCGAGCGGAATTTCCTCGTCCCGCCTGCGCGCCTCGAGCTGGCCGACGCGAATCTGCGTCGTGACGAAGTCCGCTCCTTCGAGCGCCGAGCGCCGGTCGAGCGTCAATCGCAACTCGATCGGCAGTCCCGACTTGTCGATCATGCGCTTGGCCAGATTGCCGACGATGGAGAGCTTCTCCTGCCCCGACGGCACGTCTACCAGCCACAGCTCCGACAACGGCATGTCCGGATAGCGTTGAATGAACCCTTCCACGATTTCCGGCGTATAGGACGAACCGCCGCCGATTACGACCACTTTGATCGCCTTCTTCATGATCGTTCCTCCTCTAAGACCCTTATTAGACTGTTTTCTCGAATCGAACCTCGCGCAGCGTCCGGTCGACCTCCGCCGGCACCTGCGCCCCTGCCGCGTCCATCGCGCTCAGTATCGCGCCGATGACGGGCTCCGCTTGCAGCTTGACGACCCGCGCATGCGGGGCGACTTGCCTTACCGCGCGCTCGATCGGCTCGAAGACGAACGGGCCTTCGCCCTTGGTCACGACGCTGCCGGCCAGCACGACGTCGAAGCTGTCCTGTTCCAGTTCCAGTCGTCGGATCATCGCCTGCGCGGACAACCCGAGTTCTCTCCCCTGCTTCGTCAGAATGCTGCCGGATACAAGGTCGCCTTTGGCGGCTTCCGCGAACAAGCATGGCACGATTGACAGCGGGACGCGGGTTAAGTTCCGGTCGAGGAAATCGTGGAACATCGTAGCGACGTCGGGATATCCGTATACCCTTAACATCTCCGCGGTCAACGATGTCGCGAATCCCCTTCCTTCCCAGTGACGGATAACGGCTTTGAACGCGTCGATCGCGATATCCGCTCCGCCCCCGTAATCTCCGTACATCGAGCCGAAGCCGCCGATCTGCAGCTCGTTCCCC
Organism: Cohnella sp. GCM10027633; assembly: GCF_042675445.1. Lineage (NCBI taxonomy): Bacteria > Bacillati > Bacillota > Bacilli > Caryophanales > Paenibacillaceae > Cohnella > Cohnella sp. GCM10027633. The sequence continues at coordinate 278,390 of NZ_JBHTGV010000001.1, forward strand.
TTCCGGTCGCGACCGGCGCAGTTCGTGCCCGTGCCGCAGATAAGGACGACGCCGTGCGGTTGGTACGTTCCCGCGCGCAAGGCGATCATCGTATCGCAGCTGATTCGGTACTCGGGCAAGCCGAGCGGCTTAATCATCGGATGCAATATTCGGTAGTCGGCTTCCCGATCCGCTCCGGACAGACCGAAGAACGAGTATGCGACCTCTCCGACGGAACGGCCGGCTTCCGCCAGCGCTTGCAGGACCGCGTCGCGAATGTTCGCGGCGGCGCCGTCCCGGTCGAGTTGATGGTTGCCGTTGCCGCTCTTCCCCGTGCCGAGCGTGCGCCCGTGTTCGTCGGCGACCATCGCGTACGTCTTGCTTCCCCCGGCGTCGACGCCAAGGTAGATAGGCATATCGATCATTCCTTCGATTGAAGATTGGCACAGCATGGCGTTCACGCTCGCCCGAGTCGCGCTTCCGACGCGGAGCGTCTGCGCTCCAGGCTCGGAGAGTGCCCGATATGAGTCTTGAATAGCCGGTTGAAATTCGATAAGTTGCGGAAGCCGCATTCGTTCGCCACGTCCACGATCTTGCAGTCGGATTGTTGCAGCATTCGGACCGCGTGCGATAGCCGGATCTGAATGACGTATTCCATCGGCGACACGCCGACCGCCTGCTTGAAGAGCGCGCTGAACCGCGCCGGGCTTAAATACGCGCGTTCGCTCAAGCTTTTCAGATCCCATTCCATCGCGTACTGGCTATCGACGATTTCGAGCACTTCGCGAATGATCGCATGCTGTCCGTTGCTCGCTCCGGCGTGCCTGCCCGCAAGCATCGCTTGCTCGATGCGGCATTCGCGGCCGATGTAAGCGAGGAACCGCAGCAGATACGCCCGGATGACGGAGACGTGGGAGAACGCTTTGCGCTCGTTCTCTTGCTGAATGGTCAACAGGATGCGGCGCAGCTCGTTCATTCTCGCGTGTTCCCGCGGGACGAGATTCGCGTAATGCTTGCCCAGCTCTTTGAACGGAGACAGAATCGTCGGATCGTAGCGCGCGTCAGCGAGGAACCAAGACGGACTGAACGTGATGACGAGAATCGTGAGCCCTTCACGTTCGAACGCGCGGTGGAGGTCCTTCGAGTTGATCAACACGATGTCTCCCCGCTCGAATTCGATCGTCCGCCCGTTAATATGGTAATAGCCGGTGCCGTTCTTGATCAGATTGATCTCGAACAGCTCATGCCAATGCAGCCGTTGGTATTGCGCCGCAACGCCGTCGGATTCGGTAACCGAGATCGGATACGTCGCATCGAGCTTGTCATCGTCGCACGCGATGAACCCGGGAATAAGTTCTCTCATTCGCAGTACCCCCCATTGGATCGGAAAATACGAATGCGCGCGCGATGATGTAACTGCCCCTATTGCCTTGCGTATACCGTTCTGCCTTCGACGACCGTCTCGACGATGCGGACTTCCGCCGTTCCCTCTTCGCATTCGAATAGGGTCAAGCTGCCGGGTCCGCCGGGTTCAAGCCTGCCTAACCCGCTCCAGCCCATCGCTTCCGCCGGCCGCTCCGTGACGAGCGCGACGGCGTCGGCCAGCGAATATCCGAGCGTCCCGACGAGGATGCGAATGCCGGTTTCGAGCGTAGAGGCCGATCCGGCGAGAATGCCCGGATTGTCTTGCATGTACAGTCTGCCGTCTTCCCGGAGGACGACTTGCCCTCCGATCTCGCTGCCGTAGACGCCCGGAGGCAATCCGGCCAGATCGACGCAATCGCTGACGAGGAACGCCTTGTCGCCTTTCGCTCTCAGCATGGTCTTCAGGGTGGCGGTCGGCAGGTGATGTCCGTCAGCGATCAACCCCGCGTACAGCCGATCGTCCGCCAATTGATCCCATATATAATTCGGGTGGCGCGGCAACGTAAGATGCGAGCCGTTCCCGAGATGAGTCGACATCGTCGCGCCTGCCGTCGCCGCGGCGGCAATCTGATCGGCGTTCGCCGAGCTATGGCCGATACTGACGATGACGCCGCTCCGATGCGCGTGCCGGATGAACGCTTCCGCGCCCTCCAGCTCTGGCGCCAGCGTAACGAGCGCGATTCTGCCTCCGGCGCTCTTCTGCATAACATCGAATTCGCGAATGTCGGGTTTACGCACGTGCACAACCGAATGGGCGCCTCTCGGACCCGTGATGTCGGAAATGTAGGGTCCCTCCATATGGATGCCGCCGATCGACGCCCCGATGTCCGGCTCCCTCTCGCAAGCGAGAGCGATCGTTCGCATCGCGCGATCCATTCGTTCGAACGAACCGGTAATGACGGTCGGCAAATACCGCGTCACGCCCTTCGACCACAAATACCGGGTCGCCGTGACGAGGTCTTCCGCGTCTGTCCGATCCCCGTTGAAGTCTCCTCCGTTGCAACCGTTCACTTGCAGATCGATCCATCCGGCGGATAGCCACGGCAACTCCGGAGACTCCGGCGCTTCGACGATCGCTTGAACGATGCCGTCCGCCACCTTCACTTCGATCGGACGGCCGGTCTCGACATGTCTGCCGATCCAGCTTCCGGCATTGCAATTCGCCGTCATGACTTGACCGGCAGAAGCGCCGAGGAATCGCGGTCGAGATACAACGACCAATCGGCATGGCGCTTCAGTATCGTCGCGGGCACGAGCGGCGATACGTCGCTCTCCATCGTGTTCAAGATCGCGTTCGCTTTCGAAGGGCGCGGGACGACGGACACGATCCGGCGGCAGCTCATAATGCCGAATACCGTCATCGATATCGCTTGAGCCGGCACGTCCGCCAAGCTCGGGAACCAGCCCTCGCGAACCTGTTGGGCCTTGCAGTCGTTATCCAGATCGACGACCTTGTACGCGCTGCGGGTATCGAAGTCCGCCGGGGGATCGTTGAACGCGATATGGGCGTTCTCTCCGATTCCGATCAAGCCGAGATCGATCTCGCCTTCCGCTAACGCGGCCTCCAGCTGTTGAATGATCTCCGAAGGGTTGCTCTCCCCATCGATGAGATAAGCCCTCTTCAGGGGAACGCGCGTAATGAACCGTTCGATGAGATATTTGCGGAAGCTCGCCGGATGCGAGATAGGCAAGCCGATGTATTCGTCCAAGTGGAACATCTCCACCGCGCTCCAATCGACCGGCTGCTCGATGAAATGCGCCAGGAACTCGAATTGGGACGCCCCGGTGGACAGGACGAGACGCGCTTTGCCCTTCTCCCGTATACAGTCGTTAAGATAAGCGGCGGCCGCCTCGGCGGCGTTTCTCCCGAGTTCGTCCGCGTTCGCGTGAATATGAAGTTGCATCGTTTCTCGCTCCTTTAATCGTTAGCGTTGTTATGATAGCAATCGATTTCTATAATGTCCGATGAATTCTTCCGTACTTGCGCACGGTCGCTAGCGCGCGCGCACGGAAGCTCTCTCCACGAGCCTCGGTTGAAGGATCATCTCTCCGGGCTGGTTATCCGTCTTGTCCATCCATTCCATCAGCATCCGGCAAGCCATTCTGCCCATCTCGTACTTCGGCTGTTCGATCGTCGAGAGCGACGGCGACACGATGCCGCCGAATTCCAGATTGTCGAACCCGATGACCGAGATCTGTTCGGGCACGCGGACTTGCTGGCTCATCAGTTCGTTCAATACGCCGAACGCCGTCATATCGTTGCAAGCGAAGATGGCCGTCGGCCAGGGCTTCGTCTGCAGCAAGCGCTTCGTCAACCGTCTTCCGTTCTCGAACTCTCCGAGCGCGCGCGAAGCTTCCTCGCCATCTCCCTTGTCGCCGCCAACGACGATCCGGTCGTCCGGAACGCTTATCCCGGCTTCCGCCATCGTCTCCTTGAAACCTTGCAGAAGCTGCTTGCGGCTCGGCAACGTGAGCGGCGCCGTCAAGAACGCGATGTCCCGGTGCCCGTTCTCGAGCAGATGACGCGTACCGAGCATGCCGCCCTTGCGGTAGTCGAAGTTGATCTGGAAGCCGGAGAAGTCGTCGATGGTCTGATCGATCGAGACGACTTTGAGCCCGTTGTTCATATAGGCTTTCAATTCGCGGCTCGCTCCGGATACGGGAGATAGAATGACGCCTTTCACTTGCTTCTCGAATAGCGTCGTCAAGTGGCTGATCTCGAGCGCCGCGTTCTGCTGCGAGTTGCACAGAAGCACGTGATAGCCCTTCTCGCTGGCGATCTCTTCGACGCCGGAGACGACCGCGGCGTAGAACGGGTTCGTTATCGAAGGAATGACGACTCCGATCGTGGACGTCTTGTTCGTCTTCAACTGCCGGCCGATGCTGTTGGGCATATAGTTCATCTGCTCGGCGGTTTCCTTGATCCTTCTGGCTAGCTCCGGCCTCACCGGGTAGCTGCTCTTGCTCAGCACGCGGGATACCGTCGCCGCCGATACGTTAAGCTTCTTCGCGATATCGTAGATAGTCGTCGGTTTATTCATGGTCACGCTCCCAAGGGTATACCTATTCCTTTCAATTATACCGAGGGAACTGTAACCTAGCAATCGATTTCTTTTCTCTCCCTTCTACACCGCGGGATATTCTCATCATAGGACCGTTGCCTCTAAAAGACAAATCTTTATATTGTCTATAAGTGGCGATTCTCGTCGTCGGAGAACCCGTTGCCCTGCAGCTTCAGCATGTAGGTCAACCGCTCGTTCATCTGCTCCGGACTGCGGTCGTAACCCTCTTCGTTCCATAGAATGAGCATGCCCATGATCGCGTTCGCCTGGAAAGCAAGCAGCAGCCCCACGTCCTTCACTTCGGACAGGTCGTTCGAGGCGCTCTCCAGAATGAGGCTCTTGATCTTGTCCAGCAGCGCGTAATAGTAAGAGAGCGACGATCTCTTATCGAACACGATCTCGTAAAACGGCTGATACTTCTTCACGTGGTGGAAAATCCGGATCGTCGACGGATCGAGATCGCTCGGCACGAGACGGGCCACATGACGGTACGGCTCGTAGAACGAGTCCTCCAGATCCTTCAGCAGATGGAGGACGTGCTCGTCGAACAACGATCCTACATCCTTGTAGTGCAGATAGAAGGCTCCCCTGCTCACGCCCGCTTCGCGGCATAGGGAGGACACGTTGATCGTCTCGAGCGCCGTCGTCTTCAGTAACGCCAACAACGCTCCGTGCAGCGCTTTTTTCGTATTCACGACTCTTACGTCGTTGTCATTCATCTTCGTTAACCCCGCTAATTGAACGATTCATTGCACATCTGTTAATTATATAATGACGATTCCGGAATGTACAAAAAAATACCGCAAGCAGGCAAGCTGCATGCGGTATTCCGAATAGAGCGATTCGATTAGAACGCCGCCGTCCATCCCGCGTCCGCAGCGATGACCGCGCCGTTCACGAAGCTGGACTCGTCGCTTGCCAGGAACAGCGCCACTTGCGCGATCTCTTCCGGTTGGCCCGCCCGCGGAATGACGCCTTGCGTGATTCTCGTCCGGGATGCGCCGAATTCGTTCCAATGGGTCATCGACGACGCGATGTTCGTGATGGTCGCGCCCGGAGCGATCGCGTTGCATCGAATGCCCTTCTGCGCATATAGGAAGCCGGTATTCTTCGTAATGCCGATGACGGCATGCTTCGACGCCGTATAAGCCGCGCCGGCGTGCGCGCCGCTGAAGCCGCCCGTCGATGCCGTGTTGACGATGACGCCTTTGCCCTTCTCGAGGAAGATCGGCAGCGCTTTGCGGATCGCGCGCATGACGCCTTTGGTGTTGATATCGAAGATCAAGTCCCAGCGATCGTCTTCCACGTCGCCGACGCCTGCCATATTATCCATGATGCCCGCGTTGTTCACCAGAATGTCGAGCGTTCCGTACTCGCCGACCGCCGTATCGATCATCGCGTTCACGTCGCCGAGATCGCCTACGTTGGTTCGGATCGCCAAGGCGGTACCGCCGTTCGCGCGAATGCCTTCGGCTACCGCTTGCGCGCCTTCGAGATTAAGGTCGGAGACGACGACCTTGGCCCCCTCTTTCGCGTACAGCTCCGCGATCGCTTTGCCCATGCCCGACGCGGCTCCGGTAACGACCGCTACTTTGCCTTCCAATCTCATGTTTGATCCCTCCGGTAGGTTATTGAACAACTGTTCATTATCATTATAGAAAAGAGCGGTCGAGCAAGTCAATTACGCCGAATCGGATTCCGTCGCCTATACGATACGAGCGAACCGGAATGTCGCGCATGTACAGGATAATAGACAAATCACTGTCGTATTGTCGTCCGCTACGACGGCCAGGTTCGATCGGATTGTATCACTTGTCGAGAAGATTGCAGAGGAATCGTCCCCTCCCCGTTCTTTATGCTTAAGAGTAGCGCGCCGCTGCCTATATCGAATAACGAGGGGGAACCGTATGAAATTACGCTGGATGCTCGCCATTCTACTTACTTCCGCGTCTCTGCTGCTCGCAATCGGTTGCGAGAAGGACGAACCCGAACCGATTCCCGTTAAGCTGGACGAATACGCGAACGATCGCGGCATCGGCTTCTTCTATCCGCCCCAGGATGCGGTTATGTCCGGAATCGCGCAGGTGCATGGCCTGGCGTATACCGGCGAAGGCTGGCTGGAGGAAGATCGGGGCGTCGGCAAAGTCGTCGTCCGCTTCGGAGAAGAACTGGAGCTCGAGGCTCGAACCTACGTCAAGAACCGGTACTGGATTCGGACGTTCGACACCTCGGCGTTCGAAGACGGTCCGCTGGCCATTACGGTGACGGCTTACGACTTAACCGGCGCATTAATCGGTACGGCCGTCAACCGGGTGACGATCGACAACGGCAAGTCGAACGTCGGCAACCGGTACTACGCATCGCCGGACGGTCTGGCGGACGGCGACGGTTCGAAGGCTAAGCCTTGGGATACGACGACCGCGACCGGCAAGCTTGTCCCGGGCGACGTACTGTTCTTGCTCGGCGGCCAATACGGCGAACCGATCGTCGTCGACCGCAGCGGCGCGGCGGGCAAGCCGATCACGATCATGAACGTCCCCGGCGAAGTCGTGGAATTGAAAGGCGCGGGCATCGACATCGCCTACGAGACGGAGCACGTGACGATCATGGGCATCGATCAGAGCAGCTTGCGCGGCGAAGATTACGGCGTGGAGCTCGCCGCCCGCGTGAAGCATATCGCGTTCTGGGACTGCTCCTTCAACGATAATACGTATCCTTACGAGCAGATCGAGGAACAGACCCATCTCGAATACGGCACCGGGTTCCATGCCGGCATGTCCGGCAATACGCCCGAAGACAATCGCCATTATATTACAATCTCGCACAGCGAGGCGAAGTTCAACGACGCGGACGGCTTCCATCTCAGCAGCATCGACCACGGTCGGTTCCAATACCTCGAATCCGCATGGAATCCGAACGGCAAGACCGCGGATATTTTTCAATACAAGCATGCGAACGGCTTCGTCAGCAAGAACAGCGAGTACGAGCGATGGGGATACCCTTCCGCGGACAACGTCTACTTGTTCTGCTACTCGCATCATAACGGGCAGGACGGCTGGGATCTCCGCTCCCCTCACGCCTCGTTGTTCGGAGTCGTGACGCATGACGAAGCGCAGGCGGGCCATCAATACGGCGGCGTCGGCATCAAGCTATGGGAATACGATTACGCTATCGTTAACGCCATTAACTTCCGCAATAACCTGATCGACGGCTCCGGCGGCGGGCTTATTCTCGCCGGCGAACAGCTGTCGATTCGCAACAGCTTATTCTACGGAACGACGCATTTCGCCGTCAGCGCGCCGAAGGATGCGCGGGTAGCGTCCTCGAACAATATTTTCTCCGACTACATCGTCGACTTCACGTCAAGCGTCGCATCGAGCAACTCGATCTTCCACGGCGTCGGCAAGCCTCCCGCACCGGGCACGGACAGCTTGACGGCGGATCCGCTGTTCCTGAACGCGGAACAGGGCAACTTCTTCCTCCGTTCCGACAGCCCCGCGATTGATGCGGGATCGGCTCCCGAACCGTTCGTCGTAGACGGGATAGACTACAGCCGATTCGACGCGCTCGGTCGGCCGCTCGCCGCGGGCTCGACGCAAGTCGGTCCTTACGCGCGTTACGATGGCGCTGATGCGACGCCCTATGTTGCGCCAACGCCGATTGTCGCTGCTGCCGGACCGGCGCTCAACCCGGATACGTTCGCCGGCATCCCGGAATCGCTCGACGTTCGCACCGCGCCGATCCGGATCGATGGCGCGCTAGACGATTGGAACGGCGTCGAGAGCTACGAGGTCGCCGTCGACACCGAAGGGAAACCGTTGACCTACAAGCACCTTGTCGCGTTCGCCTGGGACGGCGGCGATACGTTGTACGCGCAAGGCACGATTACCGGCCCCGGAGAGCTAAAGGCCGAACAGCGCGAGACGTCCGAATCGTGGTGGACAGACGACGTGTTCGAGCTGTTCCTGGTACCGGAGCTGCCGTACGGCGAAGCGGACAACCGGACGGCAGCGATTCATTACGGCTTAAACCGCAAGCATCTGTTCGAAGCTTCGGGCTTGTCGACGGACGCGATCGTCGCAAGCTTGCCCGCAGAGCCTGGCAAATGGTCTTTCGAAGCCGAGTTTAAGTTGAACGACGCGATGCGGAGCAAGCTCGAGAAGGACGGCGCGATGTACGCGAAGGCAGGCATCGAACTGAACAGCTACGGGGAGTTCTCGCTGCTCGGCAGAACCGGAGGCTATTGGGACGCGGACAACTATATCAAGTTAACGTTCGTCGAATAACACATCGCGCGGCAAAAAGCCGAACGGGATCATCCCCGTTCGGCTTCTCTTATGCCGTCGTGCCCGTTACCGATATTCCAAATAATCGAATCCGATGTTATAACCGAGCGCCGCGCTATTCTTCTGGCCGTTCAGCTTCACGCGCACCGTATGCGTGCCCGCAGCCAACGAGAGGTTCTCGTAAACCTTCACTTGGAACGATTGCGTCGCATGGTACGTATCGACGGTCGCGACGGGCGTCGTCATGTTGTCGACGTACACGTTGAACTTGCCCGCATAGGGCTGAACCGTCGCGAATAGCGCGAAGCCGGTTCCGGTGAACGTGTAATCGAAGGAAGCGTTCGTCGTGTTGGAGGTGCTTTTCGTGCCGGCGTAATAATAGGAAGATGGGTTGTGCTGCCAGCCCGAGCTGTAAGATACCGCGGCGTTCGCGTCATCGACGATCGTGGATGGCATATGATACGTGACGGTCAGCTTCGGCCGGTTCGCGGCGTTCGCGCTCTGATTGCTCGCGACGCCTTGGATATTGATGCCGCTGCTCGCTCTCGTCCGCAAGTACCAGCCTTGGTTCGTTTCGGTTCCGTCCAACCATGCTTGCACGTCGTCCGTAACGTCCGACGAGACGTTCCAGCCGGCTCCGGTCGAGAGCGCGATCGTACCCGAAGCGGTCGAATCGACGGCGTCCATGATCGTGCTGCCGGACGTATCCGTCCAACCGGACGAGACGGTATTGCCCGTCCCCGTTCTTCTCGTCCATGCGGCGCCGTCTTTAACGGTATAATCCGTATTGCCGCCCTCCGCCCACATGCCGTTGCTTCCGGCGTCGGTTATGCGGTACAGGTCGAGCGTACCGCCCGTATAGGAATCGATTCCGCTATTATAGAGCGATAGCGTCGCGGAGTCGACGATGGCGCCGGCCGGCAACTGCCCCGACAAGTCGTAGTAAACGAGAGCGTTCGTCGGGAAGCCGCCGTCGCGCAAGTAGTAACTCGTCGTCTGCCCGGCTCCGTAGTGACCCTCGTTCGGACTCGTCTCCCGAAGGTGGCTCTGGTCCTTGCCGCCGGAGTAACCGTTCGTCCCCTGCTGCAACGTCACGGTCGTCGAACCTGGTGGCGGCGTCGGGGTTGGCGTTGGTGTCGGGGTCGGCGTTGGCGTTGGCGTTGGTGTCGGAGTCGGGGTCGGCGTTGGCGTAGGGTTCGGATTCGGCGCCCCCGCTTCAGGGATATCGCCCGGTTCGAGTCTGATCATGTACGCGTCGTTATTGGTCCCCGAATTCGTCTCCCAGTTGGAATTGAACAGGATTTTGGTGAAATCGCGGTTCACCGTTGCATGCGGTTCGTTCTCATACGAGACGCGATTGAACATATGATGGTGCGCGAGATTGTAGATTCTCGGATTTTCTTTCAGCTCTACCGCCATAATCTTCTCGTTGTACCATTGCTTGGGCACGCCGGCGATATCGTCATAAGTGGACACGAGTATCCATCCGGGCAGATCGTAACCTTTGCCGGAGAAATGAACCGAAGTAATCTGCCCGGTGCCATACGTCGGGAACAGCGAAATCTTCGCGCCCGTGCGAATGTTGGTCATGAACACGTCGCCGGAGTTGGATTGGTAATCGATCGCGACGTACACGTCGTCGCCGTTCGCGTCGATCGCGATGTCCGAGTGTTCGCTCTTGTGGTGCAACGTCCGGACCGGCGTGCTTAGATTGTTCCGAGCGTATGCGACCGTGCCCGACGAGTCATCCCCGGATACGATGAAGTAGTCTCCCGACGGACTCATGCTGACATGGTCGGGCCGCACGCCGTTCGTATTTTTCGTAGACAGGATCGTGTCCGTCAACAGATCGTACGTGAACACGCCGAGACTGTTGTAGTTCGCGTCGTCCACCATGAACCCCCAATAACGGAGGTCTGCCGACGGCGATCCTTCCCATTTGGTGAAGACGTGCGCCGAACTCGACCATGGCAGACGATTCGCGAAGTTCGCGACGACGGCCGTCGCGCCGGTCGCGATGTTCAGCCGGTTCAACACCAACCCCCCGTTGTTCGGAATGTAGTAGAGCAAGTTCGGATCGACCGGACTCCATTGCGGTTCGGCAGCTCCGCCCAGATGAGGCAGTCTTTGAAGCTTGTCGTACGTATTCGCGTCGTACAAGTACCAGAAACCGTCGAGCGATTTCACGATGTACTTCGAGTCGTCCTGATTGAACGCTTGACGCCGGGAATAGTCGTTGCGAACGAACACCGGCGTGACGCCGTCGTCGACTCTGACGATGCCGTCCGCGAGGAAGTCCGTCGCCCTGACGACCGTAGCGTTGTAAGTCGGATCCGCGAACGGGATCCCCTTGGCCGGCTTCGGCAGCGAGGGCGGCTGCTGATTGTTCATGCCTTCGATCAGCGTCGTCGCGGCATACGTCGGTCTCAGGCTGATGAATAGGGCTATCAGCATCGCGAATGCCAGTAACGCCGCCAAGCTTATCTTGGCCTTTCGATCAACGGATCCTTTCAACATCATACAACCTCCTTATCGTGTCGGGACTGGATACGGAGCTGTGTTCGGGAATCCTCGCCGTCTATGCCGCATCTCCCGCACCTTCATTGTATAATCGCCTCGTCCTTCGTTCTTCTTCTATCCTCTTCACGACTGATACTATCTTCTCGACCGGAAGACGAAATAGGCCGTCCCGAAGTCTCTACGACTTCCGGGACGGTCCCAAGATGCTGCATGCACGTACTTATTCGTCTTCCTTGAACACCGGCAAGATATCCAGCTCGAACGTGAAGCTCTTCTCGTCGAAGCGATATTCCGGAAGCAGCTCCGGACCGCACGAGTTCGAGCCTACGCCGCTCATCTTGTAGTCGACGTGCACGATCGTCTTGCCGCTCTTGCGCAGCAAATGGGCGTGCGTCTTCTCGGTCAGCTCTTCCGGCGTATAGTGGGAGGCGTTGAACGAGAACGGCGATTCGGAGTCGAAGCGCAGCCCCATCCCCTGTTCGTTCGTCGCGATCATCCACTCGGTGCCGTTACGCGATCCGTTCTCCTGCGGACGAATATAACTCTCGAACATGCGCTCGACCGTCGTCAAGTACACGCCCTTCTTGGCGCTGCGCCTCTTATCGGCATACGTCTCGTGAGGTCCGAAGCCGGCGTACTCGATCTCCTCGGTTCCGCCCGGCATCTCGAGCCGCAAGCCGAAGCGCGGGAGATAGATCAGCTCTTCGCGTACGTTAACCGATACGGACAACGATGCGCGGCCGCTGCCGTCGAATCGCCACGTCGCTTCGCCCTTGAGAATCGGATGCTGTATATAGCCTCCGAGCGCGAATGAGACGTGAACCTCGACCTGCGCTGCGTCGACCTGCTTCCAGCGGGTGCCATACACCTTCATGCCTACGCGGTCGTAGCCTTCCGTCTTCCACTTCTGCTTCACGTACATATCGTTATCCGTCGGCGCACGCCAGATCGCGAAGGCCGCCGGGGCGGCGAGCATCTCTACCCCGTTCAACGACATGCCGGCCAGCGTTCCTCTGCGCAAATCGAACGCGTGGCGGAAGCTCTCTCCTTCAAGGACGAGGAGCTCGTCTTCCTCCCGGGCTTGTATCGGCCATTCGGCGGCGGCATTACGTTCCGTCTCTCCGGAGGTCCGGCCGCGCACAGGAAACTGCGCGAACGCGATTTCGTAGCCCGCGTCGGACCAAGCCGTCTCTTCCTGCAGGCGCGCTACGAACGTCAGAATTCCTTCGCCCGCGTACGAAGCGGCTTCCGGAATGTCGATCGTCTCCCGTTCGTGCGGCTTCGCAGACAGAGATTTCGCTTGTCCTTGCCGAACGATCCGCCCGGAATCGTCTTCGATCTTCCAGGTCAGATAAATGCCGGATAAATCCCGGAAGTCGTAACGATTCAGGACGCTATACGAGCCTGCTTGCGCGTCGACGGCTTCCACGAGCACCGGCGCGATGACCTGCTTCAGCTCGAGCAGTCCGACGTGCGGCTTCCGGTCCGGCGTAACGAGGCCGTCGATGCAGAAGTTGCCGTCGTGCGGCTTGTCTCCGAAGTCGCCCCCGTAAGCGAAGAACGGCGTGCCGTCTTCCGAGCGCGTCAGTATGCCATGATCGACCCACTCCCACACGCAGCCCCCCATCAGCTTCGGATACGCGTAGAACGCGTCCCAGTATTCCTGCAGGTCGCCCGGGCCGTTGCCCATCGCATGGCTGTATTCGCACAGGAACAAAGGCTTTTTCTTCGACTCGTCTTCCCCGTGCGCCTTCACTTCCGCAACCGTCGCGTACATGCGGCTGTCCACGTCCAACGATTCCGTGTTCTCGCTCCCTTTGTAGCCCGGCGCGGCGCCTTCATAGTGGACCGGGCGAGACGGATCGCGGCCTCGCGTCCATTCCTGCATCGCGATATGGTTGTCCGAATAACCGGATTCGTTCCCCATCGACCACATGACGACGCAAGCGTGGTTCTTGTCGCGTTCGACCATGCGAATCGCGCGTTCGACGAACGCTTCGCGCCATGACGGATCCGCCGACAGCTTATGGAACGCGCCTTCCTTCCAGTGATCGGAGCTGGCGATACCGTGCGCTTCCAGATCCGCCTCGTCGACGACATAGAAACCGTACTCGTCGCACAAGTCGAGGAATCGAGGATCGTTCGGATAATGCGACGTGCGAATCGTATTGATATTATGGCGCTTCATCAGCTTCAAATCTTGGATCATATGGTTCAACGGAATCGTCTGCCCGAGCGTCGGATGCGAATCGTGACGATTGACGCCCTTGAGCTTCACCGGCATGCCGTTAATGAGGAATACGCCTTCCTTAATCTCGATTCGCCGGAAGCCGACCGGGAAATACAACGTTTCCTCGCCCGCTTGTACGTGAAGCGCATACAGGTACGGCTGCTCCGCGTTCCATAGGATCGGATCTCGCACGACGAGTTCCAATGAACCGGATCCGTCCACTTTTCCTTCTCCCGCGGCGATCGCGCGTCCGCCCGCGTCGCGCAGAACGGCTTTCACGGCGACTTCGCCTCCAGCCGTCTCGATGTCCGCCCGAAGCGTCGCGGTCTCGAAGTCTTGCGAGAGGTCTTGCTTCAGGAAGACGTCGCGCACGCGCTTCTCTTCCCGCGCCAGCAAGTACACGTCCCGGAAAATACCCGAATACCGCCAAGCGTCCTGATCCTCGATGTACGTGCCGTCGCACCACTTCAGCACGAGCGCGGAGATCGTGTTCTTGCCCGGCTTCGCGTACGGCGTCAGGTCGAATTCCGCCGGCACGCGGCTGCCTTGGCTGAAGCCGACGAATTGTCCGTTCGCCCACAGGTAGAAGCAAGAGTTGACCCCTTCGAACACGACAAACGTACGCTTGCCGTTCCAGCTCGGCGGTAAATTGAATTCGCGCGAATAGGCGCCGGCTGGATTGTCGTCCGGCACGAACGGGGGATCGCACGGAATCGGGTAATTGAGGTTCGTATAGTGAAGCTGGTCATAGCCGTTCGTCTGCCAACAGGAAGGCACCAGCAGCCGGTCCCAGCCGCTAAGATCGGCGTCCGGATCGTAGAACGCTTCCTTGACGTCGCGAACGCTCTCGTAATAGCGGAACGCCCAGCTGCCGTTCAACGTCCGATAGAACGGCGAACGTCCGCGCTTCCCCGAAGCGGCGGACTGCGCGTCCGCGTAAGGCACGAATGCGGCTCTCGGCGCTTCCCGGTTCAGGTGCAATTGCCTTGGATCTTCCCATAATGTCGGAATCCGAATCATCGTTATCCATTCTCCTTTGTCTGCTAAGGCTACCGCTAGTATAAATTCTGATATACTGGATCTCATAGAAGTCAAAAGCGACAATCGATAGGACAAAAGAGACATATCACGCAAGGAGCCATCGAGATGATCATACTTCCGTTAAGAACGAACGCGCTCACGGAGCTGACGGGAGAGCCGCTTCCCTACTCCGTCTATACGGTCGGAACCGAAGAGCAGTACCCGATGACGAGGTCCAAAGGCTTCTCCGCGCATCAACTGTTCGCGACCTTCTCCGGCAAGGGGCGCTTCCGGCTGCTCGGGCGTACGAAATGGGACATCGTCGATTCGGGCAAGGTTCTGTTCGTACCCGCGCATGCGCCGCATGAATACGTGTCGGAAGGCTACGAGCCTTGGAAGATCGGGTTCGTCTCCTTCTCCTCACCGCCGGAAGCGCTGCGCGCATGGTCGCTCGGAGACGAGGCCGCTCTCATCGGCGTCGGGAACACGGAGCGGATGTTCGAGCTCATCGAGAGCATCTGGCAGCTGTCCGGTCCGGCACAGCATTATTGGCGCGCGTCCGAGCTGCTGCTCGCGTTCTTGTGCGAGCTCGGCCGACAGCGGCATGCCGGCGCCAACGCCGATCGCATGCCCGACAGGCCGCCCGCCGAGGCATCGGGCGCGAATGCCGTCGTCGAGGCGGCATCCCGGTTCCTTCGGGATCACCTGAACCGGCGCACGACGACGATTACCGGTTTGGCCGAACACTTAGGCTACTCGCGGAAGCATCTCACGAGATTGTTCTTGACGGCATACGCCACGACGCCGTTGCAATATCTGAAGACGCTGCGCCTGGAGAGCGCCGCCCGGCATCTCCGCATTCGCCCGAACGCGCCCGTCGCCGACATCGCCGCCCAGGTCGGCATGGAGCCCGCCTACTTCGCCCGCGCGTTCCGCGCCGCGTTCGGCGTCGCTCCTAACGATTATCGCCGGCTTAGCGCCACGCCGTTCGACGATTAATGATTGGTGATACGAACGCGCCGCAACGTCCTATGCGCACACGAAGCCCGCGAGCATCCGTCTCGCGGGCTTCCTTCTTATTGGAAAGTCGGAGCCGTCTCGCCTCATCTGGGAATAACGGCCATCGTATTATCCAATAGTAAGCTACAGCCGATCGAATTCGGCACATTGCGCCAAGGGGGTCGCACGATGGAGCCATCCTCCCTGCCGCCGACGGCTTCCGCCTCCCGTAACGCGGACGCCTTACGCGAGCTGTTCTCGAACAATGAATCGCTTATCGTTAGGGAAATCGCGGGAAGCCTGGACGGGGACCGTGCGTTGCTTCTGTACTTGGACGTCCTCGTCGACGAGAAGACGTTGGACGTGCATGTCGTTCGCAACGCGCGCGAAAGGACCTCGGGTACGCGCGGTTCGGCTCTTTCCGCGGACGACGTGCTGTCCGCGTTGCGCTCGACTTGCAGATTGGAGACGCTGTCCGATCTGAACGCGGCGGTATCCTTCATCCTCGATGCGGGCGTCGCGGTATTCCAGGACGGCGTCCCGGATGCGTTCGGCTTTCGATTGCCGGGTTACGTGACGCGAGCCGTCGAAGAACCGCAAATCGAGATTAACGTACGCGGACCGCGCGAAGCGTTCATCGAGGATCTCCGAACGAACCTGGGACTGATATTCCGGAGAATGAAGTCGCCGTCCTTGAAGATGTCGACTTACGTGATCGGCACGCATAGCAGCACCAAGGTCGCGTTGCTGTATCTCGACGGCAGAATCGATCCCGCCATACTGGAGGAGCTGCAAGACAAGCTGTCCGCCTGCCGGCTCGAAGTGCTGCTCGCCAATACTCAGCTGGAAGAGCTGCTGCAGGAGAGCACGTTCTCTCCGTTCCCCCAGATCTTCAACACGGAAAGGCCGGACCGCGTCGTCGTCGCCTTGAACCGGGGCAAAGCCGCCATCCTGGCGGACGGAACGCCGATCGCGCTCATCGCTCCGACCACCTTCTTCGAGATGCTTCATCCGAGCGAGGACTTGTACGAGCGTTTTTATATCACGAATTTTTTGCGCGTGTTCCGGCTCATCACGCTATTCATTTCCTTATTCGGCCCCTCGCTCTATATCGCGTTGACGACCTTCCATCTGGAGATGATACCGACTCCCCTCATGATGGCGTTCCTTACTTCCAAGGCGGGCATCCCGTTTCCGACGTTCGTGGAAGCGCTCGTCATGGAAGCCGCCTTCGAAATTTTGCGAGAGGCCAGCTTGCGTCTGCCGAGGGTCGTCGGCCAATCGGTCAGCATCGTCGGCGCTCTCATCATCGGCGAAGCGGCTGTACAGTCCGGAATCGTGTCGAGGCCGATGGTTATCGTCGTCGCGATGACGGGCATCGCATCCTTCACGAACCCATCGTTCAGCATGGCGCTCTCGCTCCGCATGCTGCGGTTCCCGATGATGCTGTTCGCCTCCTATATGGGCGTATTGGGAATATCTCTCGGACTGCTGGTCTTGCTTCTCCACCTCTGCTCGTTGCAAACGTTGGGCGTTCCTTTCCTCGATCCCGTCAATCCGGCGGGCTGGAAAGCGTCTCTTCAGAATTTCGTGTTGCTGCCGGTCAAGTTCAGGACATCCGCAACCGGGAGGGCGAAGCATGACGGGAACCGCGAGAATTAATCGCCGATTGGCGACGGGCGCTCTTCTCGCTCTGCTCGTCTTGGCGCCCGTCGGCTGTTCGCCGGATACGATGGAGATCGGCGACATCGCGCTCGTTATGGCCATTGGCGTCGACTACGACGCGGAAGCGAAACGGTTCTCGTTCTCCTCCTACAGCGTCATGCCGAACGCGCCGAACACGGAAGGTGCCGGCAAGCTGACGGAGACGGTCGCCGTCGGCGAAGGGCGCTCGATCCTCGAAGCCGCCAAGACGTTGAGAAGCCAAGCCGGCAAGACGCTCGTCTGGATGCACAATAAATTCGTCATCGTCGGAGAAGAAGCGGCTCGCGGCTCGCTGTACGAAATATTGGATTTTCTGACCCGAAACCGGCAAGTGCGCATGTCCAGCTATTTCATCGTCAGCGAAGGCAAGGCCGCCGATCGGTTGCGTGCGAAGACGACGACGGGCGACCTTCTGTCCAACGACCTGCTGGGCAAAATCCGCAACGAGAAATCTTGGGGTCGGAGCATCTCGCGGAATTTGTACGAAGTCGCGGATTGTTATCCGAACCCGCATCGCGGGTTCGTCGTCGGCAGAATCGCCTCCCGCGGGCAAATCTTAGGGGGCGGCGGCAACCGCGATCGCAACGTTCTGGACGGCGGCGCGGTCATCGGCCGAGGAAAGCTGCGGCATTGGATGTTCGGACAAGACGTGCTCGTCGTACAGTTGCTCTCGGATAAAAGGCTGTGGGCGAATCTGGAATTCTCGCATATTGCCGCGATAGACAGCCGGCGGGTCACGTTCGCCGTCCGGCAAACGAAGCAATCGATCCGCTCGTCGTTCCGGGACGGAAAGCCGCGGATCTCGATCAAATTGACGTTCGATCTGGCTCTGAGCGAATCGGAGATTCCGCTGTCGCTGGACGATCCGGCGACAATCGCTCTCCTCGAGCGGACGGCGTCGGCAGATCTTCGGAAGATGGTATCTTCGAGCGTCGGGAAGTTCCAGCGCGAGCTCGGAACGGACGTCGTCGGATTCTCCGGCACGATCGAACGCGACCATTCGCGCATGTGGGATCGCATCAAAGACGAATGGGATACCGTCTACCCAGCCATTCAGGTTGAAGTCGACGCGCAGGCGGTATTCGATAAGCAAGGCATGATACGCGAGTTGAAGAAAGGATGATCCGCATGTTCCTCATCGTCGGCATAAGCTCGCTCGTCTACGGAGCCCTATCTTGCTCGAGGCTGTTTCGTAACCAACGGAAGCGCGATGCCCGGTTGCTTCTACTCCTCTGTATCGTCGTGTCCCTGTACTTCATGCCCTTCTCCGGCCCTTACATGCCGACCGTCGAGTCGCTTTACCAATTCGTCTATTCGCCGATCTCGGAATATGCGTTACGATTGCTGCAGCCTGGGATACCGACGGAATGACGGCCCGTCCGGAGCAACTGACCCCTTTCGCGATCGGCTGTCTGTTGTTCAGCTTCTTGTCCGGCTTCTCCACGCTGTTCCTCGCCGAAGCCCAGACGCTCGGACAGGACGTCTGGATGGCTTACGCGATCGGTCTTGGCTTGTCGTCCTTCATGATCTGGCTGATGTACCGGCTGTACTCGCGATATCCCGGATTGTCCATGGCGGAAGTATTCGATCGCCTGCTCGGCAAGCCGATCGCCAAAGCCGCGCTGGTCGTCTATCTGGCGTATATGCTGGAGATCCAAGGCGCGGCCGCGCAAGCGCTCACTTCCTTCTACCGCACCGTCGTCCTGCCGAACACCTCGTCCGCGGAAATCCTGCTCATGATCGCGCTAACGACCACCTATGCGGCGTATCTCGGATTGGGTGCGATCGCGAGAACCGTGCTGATCTCGTTGCCGATGTTCCTCGTCGGCATCGCGTTCATCATTCTCATGATTCTCAAGGACGTCCATATTAACCCGTTCTTGCCGCCGCTCCGTCACGCCGCGCCAGAGATCGCGCTCGGAGGCTTGCAGTGTTTCTTCTTCCCGTTCGGCAAGTCGATCGTCTTCTGCTTCCTGTTCTCCCGAACGACGGGCGGCCGTCATACGCTGATCGGCTTGTTTGCCGCCTTGATCGCATCCTGCGTCTACTTGTTCGTCTCCGCGTACTTGGCATTCGGCTCTCTCGGCTATCGGCTGACCGCGAACGCGACGTTCCCGTTCTTCTCGGCCATTCAGCTCGTCAAGATCGGCGAGTATATCGAACGGATCGAGATCATGATCATCGGGATATGGACGATGTTCACGCTGTTCGAGATCATCGTGCTGCAATACGTGTTCGCGCAAGTGTTCGGCAGCCTGTTCGGAATACGCGAGGTTCGTCCGTTCATCGTGCCGATCGGTCTGTTGTTCTTCGCGATCGCGAGCCATAGCTTCACCGAATTGCACGATCTTGTCGCCTATAATTCAACCATCGCGCCGTTCTCGACGCTGCTACCGATGGCGGGGATTCCGCTCGCGCTTACGCTCGTACACTCGCTGCGAAGAAGATAATGCCCGCGAATTCCGATGACAAAGCCCGCGAGCGGATGGCTCGCGGGCTACTTATCGTGCTTATTTCGCAGCGGCCAACACGCCGTTAATCGCGGCGCCGCTCGCCGCCGCATCGCCCTCGACTTCGACGACAGGCGGCAAGTTGATCGTGCTGTACAGCTTGGCGGCCGCTTCGTCTCGGTTCTCGACGATCTCGAGCGCCAGCTGCTTCAGCTTGATCTCCTGCTCGAGCAGGCTGTTGCGCAAGTTCCGCTCGCGGACGGTTTCCGTCTGCAGGTTGCGCGAGTAATCGTCGAGCGCCTCCCCTTGGCCGAGCAACGCTTCTACCATGACGCCTTCGGTACGCAGCACGTGGCGGTTCGCCGCCAGAATGATTCCCGGTACCGAAATCTTCGTCCCGGAAGCCTCGTCGTTATACGTGGAGACGTATTCCTTCTTCACGCGCAAGTAGTTGGACAGCGGGATATCGTTGCCGTTCGCGTCCTTGAAAGGCTTATCTTCGACGAACCGGTGATGGCGGTCTTGATAGTCGAAGATGTTCATGAGCTGGTTGATGATCGAGTTGCGCACTTCGTTGCGTTTGTCCGCGACGATAATCTCCTGCAGCAGCGAATCGAGCTGCGGCAACGTCACTTCCTTGTAAGCATGCTTCTCGACTCCGTTAACGAGCTCGACCTTGAAGAAACCGATCCGCAGGTCGACCAGATGCAGCAGCGTGATGAACTCCTGGTTCATCTGGCGGAAGACGAAGTTAAGCGAACGGCCGACGTTGATGTTCTCGATCTCGCGAACGATCGCCGACTCTTCCCCGGAAGTCGTCTTCTCTTCGTAGCTCGTGTTCACTTGCAAGTCCCGGCGCGCGGAAGCGCGGGCGACGTGCTTCTGCGTGCTGTTCGAGATGTTGCGCGCGAACTGCTCGCGGGCGGAGTTCGTGCCGCCGGAAGCGCTCGCGCTGACGGAGGCGCTGCCCCAGCCCCAGCTTGCGCTCGCTTCTGCGCTTACCCGATACTCGAAGCTTTCCTTATAGTTCTTCTGATCGGTCTGCTCGTTGCCCATCGACTTCTCGAATTCGTCGGCGATCTCGTCGGTAACGGAATCGAGAATCGTCGAGGCGTTCTTGGCCGTCGTCTCGTTCTGCGTGTACGACCGGATGCTGATCTTCGACTTCTCGCCCGGCAGCAGCGAGAACGTCTTGATCGTGCGGCCCGCGCCGTAGTTGCCGAGGAACGATGACATCCGGTAGGACTCCACGAGAATGATCCGCTTCAGCCGCGAGCTCACTTCCGGCACGATCGTCACGTTGACGGACACCGATTTCTCGATCGTGTTGTTCGCGTTGTCCGTGCAACGGGCCGTAATGATATGGATGCCGGGCTCGGTCACGTTCAGCGTCGCCCGCCACGTCGACCAGTCTCCTTGCCCCTTCTCGGTCGCGCGGATGAACGACGGATTCAAGTTCAACGACACCTCGACGTGCTTAACGCCGCCCGCGTCGGACGCCGTCCCCGTAATCTCGATCGTCGCGCCCTTCGAGTTCGTCCCCGCGATCTGAGCGTTCTGCAGCGGCGTCGTAATGCTCAAGCTCGGCGGCGAGGTGTCGATCGTGAACGACAAGCTCTTCGTCGCGAAGTTGCCGGCCGCGTCGGTCGCTTTGAACGTCACCGCCTGGGTACCCGACGAGAACCCGATCGTCTTCTTCCAGTTCGCGTAGCCATTCGTCGTATCGACCAAGGAGAACGCGCCGTTGTTGATCGACATCTCGACCTTGGATACGCCGCGATCGTCGGAAGCCGTCCCTTCGAACGTGACGTTAACGCTCGGAGCTCCGTTCGTCGAGAAGAACTGCCCGGGCGCCGGACTCGTCACGTTGACCGTCGGCAGCGTCGTATCCGGCGCGGCGGCGAGCGATACGGTTACGTTGATCGTGCGGACCGCCGTCTTCGTTCCGAAGGAGTGGAACGCTTTGGCCGAGATCGGGATCGTGCCGGAGACGTTAGCGGTCGCATTCGGGAATACCCAGCTGCCGTCCGCGTTCAATTGCGCGTTCTGATACGCGCCGGATCCGATCTTAACCTGCACGCTGGAGATGCTTCCGTCGCCGCTGTTGGACGCATAGCCGTGAACGCTGAATACCGCTCCGGTATAAGGGCCGGTTACCGTCGCGTTCGATGCCGGCGAGGTAATGTCCACGGACACGTTGATCGGTTCCGGAAGCGGATCTCCGCCTCCGCCGTCATCGATCGGCCGCAGCGTCGGAAGCGAACCGTCCGTCTCCGTTGAAGGCAATCTCGCGAGCGACGCGAACGATGCTTCGGCGCCCGCGTCGAATGCAGGCTCGGAAGCGATTTGCTTGTCGACGAACGTGTATGTAAGCGCGCCGCTCATCGATCTGTACAGGTTCAGCTTCTTGCCGGACGCCTCCATGCGAAGCACGTCGTCCTCGGTCAGCTTCGCCAAGCCCGGACTCAGGCGCTCTTCCGGAGAGATCGATGCAAGCGCGTCCAGCGATTCGCTCGGTTGTTGCGCGGAGAGTCTTGAAGACGAATCGTCGCCCGCCGCGAGAGCGCTGAACGAAGCGGCGTTCGCGGGCGTGCTCGCCGTGAAGTAGCTGTCCGGGAACGACAGGTCGATGAAGTTCCGTCCGCTATAAGCGGTCGGCTCCGGCACGTTGTAGCTCAGAATCGGAGCCGTGCCTCCCGGTTGAAGCTTGATCATCGGTTCTTGATTGCTAGACATAACATAAGTCCCCTTTACGGTGATTTACGAGAGCGTCCGCCGGTTCGAGGCGCTGCGGATTCGCCGCTCGACAGTGAAGAATGTACCGCGATTGCCAGTCACATGACCAGTGCCCGGTGTCATTAATTTCCAACAAATCCGTCACGTTACAGACTAGGTCCGAAGATGGTCGATTCGAGTTCGTTATCCCGCAATCGACAAGGACTGTTGATCTACCGGAATTCGTGTCGAATTGCGCTTCCAAGGGGGCCTTCGTCCCGGTATGCGAATTCCGTTCTCCGGTTATGTTAATGGACGGAAGGAGCGCGCGAACATGAACGAACGATTAACGCAATTGGAGCGGCGGCTCGTCGAGGAAGACCATCGCGACTTGTTCTTGCAGATGAAGCATACGCTGCAGGCGATCAACGACTTGGAAGAGAAACATCGCGTCGTCGCCGCCAAATACGGCATACACGGCTACAAAGTGGTCGGCGCGGAAGAGAAGCTGTTCTCCGATACGCTGGACGAAGTCCGGGAGCTGATCGTGGATACGCTCGAGAAGACGCTGGACGACCTCGTTCACGAAGGCCATAAGCATTACGAGAAGAACTTCAAGGACGGCGTCGAGTAAGCATGACTTTCGTTACGATCAAGATCGTCGAGATTCCGGGCGCTACGGCGGAAGAACGGCGATCTTATTTTTGCGGCGCGGCCGCTTCCTCCCCTATCATCGTGACTAGTCATGAAGAAGTCATGGTTAATGTCATGACAAATCCTGTAGAGCAAATAAGCCCTAAGCAACTGGAGAAGGCCGATCGCGATCTCTCATACTTAGGAATAGGTTTCCAATTCCAAGCTTCCTAACGAAGGAGAGAGAATAGTGGATCAAGCGTTGAAGAACAGCGAGCGTGTATCGAGCGCTTCGGCCGTCTCGAGAAACGCGGCGGTCGCCGGGGAGAACTACATCCCCGTCGTCGATAAGTCGCTCGCGACGCGCGCGGACGTCGAGAAGGCGATCGCGCTCATCGAGCAATCGTTCGCGATTCAGGAGCAGCGTATTCAGATCATCGTCGACGCCGCGGTGCTTGCCGTCGAACAAGTGCAAGACAAACGGCTCGAGATGCAGGAGAAAGGCAAGACGGTGACGATCAACGACGTCATCTTCGACCTGCTGTCGGTGTACTTATGGGAAGTCGGCTTCATCGGCCACGTCGTGCAGCCGCTCGTCAAAGAAGTGACCCGCATCATCTGCGAACGCTCTCTGAAGTACAGCCTCGTGTACAACCAGTTGGCGAAGTCCGATTACGGCGCGGAGATGATCGGTTATATTCGCAACGATATGAAGCCCAAAGACAGCAAAGCGTTATTAAAGGAAATCATCGAGGAGCATGTCAGGAAGAAGAGCCAGTACGGCAGCGAGGAATTCGCGATGTTCAGCAAGGAAACGCGGACGCTGGTCGCTTCCTTCGAGGACGTCGTATGGAAGAAAGGCTCCGGCGCCGTGGGCAAGTGGAAGGACATACAGAAGAAAGTGAAGCAGACGACGCTCGGAACGACCGATACGCCGGGCGTGTCGATGCTTAAATCGGCCCAGTCGTACGTCGGCAGCCAGCGGTTCGCGTTGCAGGTCCAGAAGGCGCGCATCATCGCGCTCATCCGTTCCCAGCCGTCGATGACGGTCCAAGAGCTGCGCGACATGATGTCGATCTTCGTCGTCGAGGAGCTGCCCGATACCGAATTCATTCGCGACCAGTACCAATGGACGTTCGAGATTATCATCTGGGCGCGCATGTACGGCTTCACGAGCGAGTTCGCGACATCGCCGGGCATCGTCGGCTTCGGAGGCAAAGGCTTCGACGGCATCAAGTGGGACGTGACGAACTATTGGTTCACTCGCTTCCGCGACGTCATGGTCCCGTATGCGCAGAAGAAGGGCGAGAACTGGGATCAGCTCAGCGTGGAGGGCAAGACGCTCAGGCTTAAGTATTATTACATGGAAGTCATGAAGCAGCTCGAGGAAATCTCGAAGAACACGGTACCGATCAACGAAGCGTTCGTCGTCACGAACGAGCAGTAAGCCGGCCTCCTGTTGAAAAAAAGGTAGATGTTCGATGAGCCGAACATCTACCTTATACAGCTATTTGAGAGAGACTTTCTCTTCCAGCAGCCGCTTCATCTCTTGAATTTCTTTGCGCAAGCTCTTGAGCTCCGAAAGTTCCGCTTGTTCGGAAACCGCGACTTGGTCGATCATCGCGGCGGAGCCGCCCTCCTCCTTCTTATCGCCTTCCTTCGTGATGTTCGTCGCGTTGTTGACGATTTCGCCGACGACGAGATTCAGCATGACGAATACGACGATGAAGATGAACGACAAGAAGTAGACGATGGAGAGCGGCATCGTCTCGGCGATCGGCCGATAGATGTTCGCCCAATCGTCGAAAGTCGCGATCTGGAATAGCGTAACCAGCGACTTGGACAAATCGCCGAAGTAACGATCCGATACTTCTCCGAAGAACGTCGTGCCAATGACTCCGTACACGAAAAACACGATGGACATCAGCAAAGCGATGCTGGAAATCGTCGGCACCGCCATGAACAGCGACGTTATGATGCGCCGTAGCGAAGGAACGGACGAGATCGTCTTCAGCACCCGCAATACCCGCAAAATCCGCAATACGCTTACGAACGGCGTCGTAATGAAAACGAGGCTTGCCGCCACGACAACGAAGTCGAACGCGTTCCAGCCGTCTCGGAAATAAGCACCGCGATTAACGATCAGCTTCAATATGACTTCAATGGTGAAAATACCGAGGAATACGAGATCCAATGCGCGGAACAACGAAAAATAGTCGTCCTCGATGCTCGGATACGATTGAATGCCGATCATGATCGCGTTCAGGAATACGGTCGTAAGTACGATTTTACCGAATACGTTTCCTTTCACGAAGCCTTCGATGCCTTGATTCTCTTGCTTGCTCGCCATACGTCTTGTTTCCTCCAATAATCGAATATGAATGAAAAGATACAGCGCATATGTATGGATTTTCCTAATGACTCTTGTCGAAATATAGCAAATAACGTAGTGAAATTCAATCGATAATTCGAAAGAAAGCAGAACGACAAGAGCGGCCCTCGCGGGGCCGCTCTCTTCGTACTTGCCTATCGTTATCGCGTTCTACAGCTCGACGGTCTTCGTCGCGATACGATTCGCGAATTGCTCGTCATGCTCGACGAAGACGATCGTCGGCGCGTATTCGAGCAGCAGCTCCTCGATCTGCATGCGCGAGATGACGTCGATGAAGTTCAGCGGTTCGTCCCAGACGAGCAGATGCGCCTTCTCGCTCAAGCTGCCGGCGATCAGCACCTTCTTCTTCTGGCCTCCGCTGTAATCCGATATGTCCTTCTCGAACTGTACCCGTTCGAAATCGAGCTTGCGCAGAATGGCCTTGAACAGGCTCTCGTCGATGCGGCGATCCCTGGCGTAGTCCGTCAGATTGCCCCGCAAGCGCGACGTATCCTGGGAGACGTAGGAGATTCTCAATTGGCTGCCGATTCTGAAAGTGCCGTCGTACGCGATCGGTTCGCCGAGCATGAGCTTGACGAGACTCGACTTCCCCGAGCCGTTCCGGCCGGATAACGCGATTCGGTCGCCTTGATCGACAGTGAAGCTGACGTTGCTGCATACCGCCTTGTCCCCGTACCTGATCGATACGCGTTCCAGCTCGGCCAATCGGCTTTTGTGATACGGGAGCTGCGCGATTTTCAACGATTCGGCGCTCTCGATATTTCTCAGAAGCTTGGACTTCTCTTCGATGGCGGCTTGCTGCCGGTTCTCGATCGACTTGGACCGCTTCATCATCTTCGCCGCCTTGTGACCGACATAGCCGCGATCGGGGACCCCGTGTCCGATCTTCGTCTTCTCGACCTCGTCGGACCATCCGCTCGTGCGTCTAGCCGCGTCGTTCAACCGCTTGATGTCCTTCTGCAGCTTGTCGTTCTCCGCCAGCTCGAAGCCGTCCTGCCGCTGCTTGTTGTCCCACCATGACGAGAAGTTGCCGCGCTGGATCTCAATGTTCGTCTTGTTGATCGACAGCACGTGGTCGACGCAGCGATCGAGGAACGCCCGGTCATGGGACACGAGGATGAAGCCGCTCTTGTTCCGAAGATATTGGCCGACGATCCGGCGCGCTTCCTTGTCGAGATGGTTCGTCGGCTCGTCGATGAGCAGGAAGCGGTTCTCCTTCAGGAACAGCGCGGCCAGCAGCACCTTCGTCTGCTCGCCCTGGGACAACGACCCGAACGGCCGCTCCAGCGCGTCCTCGGGCACTTTCAGGAGCGACAGTTCCCGCGCAAGCTCCCACTCCGCGCTATCGGGCACGATCTCGGCTACGACGTCTTGCGTAGACCGTCCCCGATCGTCGACCGGGAACGGGAAGTAATCGAACCCGACGCTCGCGCTGATGCGCCCGCTATACTCGTAACGGCCGAGCAGCAAGTTCAGGAACGTCGTCTTCCCTCTTCCGTTGCGGCCCGTGAAGCCTAATTTCCAATCGGTGTCGATCTGGAAGCTCAC
The DNA here is from genome assembly GCF_042675445.1 of Cohnella sp. GCM10027633. NCBI lineage: Bacteria > Bacillati > Bacillota > Bacilli > Caryophanales > Paenibacillaceae > Cohnella > Cohnella sp. GCM10027633. The sequence goes on from NZ_JBHTGV010000001.1 coordinate 305,353, forward strand.
GTTCTCGAAAATGTTATCGTAGGTGCCTTCATAGGCGAAAGTAAGCTGGGAAACGTTAATTAATGACATAAATCAATTCCTCCCGTTCGATGATCAATAGAAAGAGCCGCAAGAAAGTTACCTTTCCCGCGGCTCGAATCGATACGTCGAACTGCGCCCTGATCAGGGCGTAGTCAAGAGGCGTTCCGAAGGAGCGGAAGATTGCGTAACTTTCTTGCCATAGGCAACGAATCGCATGACGAATAGACGTCGGGCGAATTCATCGTCGGTAAAGTCGGCAAGAAAAATCACATCAATCGCTCACTCCCATTCGTAAAATTACATGCATCTTAACATAGACTTTCGCGGTTATCAACCGTTCTCCGCGATTATCCATTCGCGCCGACCTTAGCCAACGGCTCCTTCGCCGGTCCTTCGACCACTTCGCCCGTGTACGAAAATCTTGAGCCGTGGCAAGGGCAATCCCATGTCCGGTCGCCGTCGTTCCAGTGGGTTTCGCACCCGAGATGCGTGCACGTCGTATCCACCAAGTGCAAGTCGCCGCCGGGATCGCGATAAGCGCCTGCGCGCTTGCCGTTCACGCGCACGACGCCGCCTTCGCCCGCGATCAGATCTTCCGGGGTGCGGTACGTCAGCTCGAGCTTGCCGGCGATCAGCTCCTTGGCGACGTCCGCGTTGTCCTTCACGAACGACTTGATGTCCGGATCGGCATGGAATCTCGAAGGATCGAACAATTCGGCGTAACGATTATCGACGCCGAGCACGCGATCGGCGATGATGCGCGCGGCCGCCGTGCCGTTCGTCATCCCCCACTTCCGGTAACCCGTCGCGATGAGCACGTTGTCCGTACCCGCGGTAATCGAGCCGACGTAAGGCAGCTTGTCCAGCGTGACCAAGTCCTGCGTCGACCACCGATAGGCGATCTCCTTCGCGCCGAACGTCGATTCCGCGAACGCCTGCAGCGCCTCGTAATGCCGAATCGTGCAAGGGCTTTGCCCGGCTTTGTGGCCTTCGCCGCCGATCAGCAGCAGCGGTTCGTCCCCATCCTCCGCCAGCCGGATCGAACGCTTGGGTTGATCGACGCTCAAGTACATGCCGCCCGGATACGATTGCGAGACGCGCGCTGCCAGCACGTACGAACGCTCCGCATGCATTCGCGCGAAGTAGAAGCCCTTCCAATCAAGGAACGGGAAGTGCGAGGCGGAGACGACGTGCTTGCACGCGATCCGGCTGCCGTTCTCCGCGATGACGACGGGCTCGGCGCCCTCTTCGACGCGCATCGCCGTCGTATGCTCGTACAGCTCGGCTCCGGCTTGGACGATCCGTTCGATTAATGCCGTTAAATAAGGGATTGGGTGAAATCGCGCCTGATCCGTCATCGACAAAGCTGACGAGACGGGTAGCGGCAATCCGATGCCGTCCGTCAGCTTGCCGGGAATGCCGAGCCGCTCGTACGCTCGGTATTCCTTCTCCAGCTTGGCGGCGGATTGCTCCGTCTGCGCGTACAGATAGGCGTCCTCGGCGGCGTAACGGCAATCGATCCGTTCCTCTTCCGCCGTCCGGCGGATGAATGCCAGCGCGTCCCTGTTCGCTTCGTAATACGAACGGGCCTTGTCTTCTCCGAAATGGCTGATCATTTCGTCGTAGACGAGGTCGTGCTGCGCCGTGATCTTGGCGGTCGTATGCCCGGTCGTGCCGTGCAGCAAGCGTCCGGCTTCGAGCACGATTACTTTCTTGCCCGCCTTGGCCAGCAAGTAGGCCGTCGTAATGCCCGTCAGCCCGGCTCCTACGATGACGACGTCGGCCGTCCGGTCGTCCGAGAGCTTCGGAAATGACGGAATGTTCGCGGAAGCCGTCCAATACGAGGCGGGAAATTGCGGAAGCTGTGCCATGAGAGTAGCTCCTTTAGTTGCGAACATTTGCTAATCTTGTCTCCTATAGCTTCTCACGAATGGCAGCCACCAATTCCAACGGCCGAACATCTTCATCAGCGACGGCAGGAGCACCATGCGAACGATCGTGGCGTCCACGAGCAAAGCGGCCGCGATGCCGATGCCGAGCTGCTTCACGCCCGTCACGCCCGCTATCGCGAACGGCGCGGTCGCCGCGATCATGATCGCCGCGGCGGACGTGATGATACGGCCGGATACGGCGAGTCCTTCCCGAACGGCCCGCTCGTTATCGCCCGTTCGCCGATAGCTCTCCTCGATTCTGGACAACAGGAAGATTCCGTAGTCCATGCTGACGCCGAACGCGAGGCCGAAGACGAAGATCGGAATCATGATCGCGATATCCGACGGAGCAAGCCCCCACCGCCCTTCTTGGAATAGCCACGCGACGATGCCCAGCGAAGACCCGATGCTGAGCAGATTCATGGCGATCGCCTTCGCGGGAATGAGCAGTGAGCGGAACGCCAACGCCAGCAAGAAGTAATTCGACGCGACGACGAAAGCCAGCACGTACTTGATGCGGCCGACGATTTCGTCGTGAACCTCCTGATGGTACTTCGGCTCTCCGCCGACCGAAGCGCCCAACCCGGCATAGGTTTCGCCGCGCTCGCGCATCCATCGCATCGCTTCGTCCGAAGACGCTTCTCCATATAGCATGACCGTGAACAGAACGGATCCCGGAGAAGCCGCGGACGCAGCGGGCGCCGGGGTCGCCGAGTATCGAACGACGCCGGCATCCCGCGCCAATTCGCCTTCGATTGCCTTCGCGATTCTCGCGTCCGCGAACAGGAACGCTTGCGAGACGTTCGGAGGCGCGAACCGCTCGGCGATCGTTGCCGCGGCGATGCGGGACGGCGCGTGCGCGGGCAACGATTCGGGTCCCGGTACGGACAATCGCATCGATTGAACGGGCAGCAAGCATAGGACGAGGAGCGCGCTTGCCATGAGCGCGCATGATCGAGGTCTGCTCATGACGGCCGAGAGGAAGACGCGCATCGCGCGGGACGGACGCCCGAAGATCGAGAGATCGACGGCGAGACGGTCGCCCATCGCGGATAGCAGCGCGGGCACGAAGGTGAGGTTGACGAGCAGCGAGACGAGGAGAACGACGATCGCTCCGAGCGCGACGCTATTGAATATCGGCATGCGGATGATGAACGTGCCGACTAACGCGAGCACGACGCAGCACGCGGAAATCGTGACCGCTCTTCCGGAAGAGGCCAACGTATTCGCCATCGCCTTGCGGATGCCGAAGAAAGCCGACTCCTCGCGGAATCGGCTAACCATAAGAAGCGCGAAGTCCACGCACACGGCCATGCCGACCATCGGAACGACGTTATGGACGAACGACGATAGCTCGACGAGTCCGGATGCTCCGATCGCGTATAGAACGCCCATCGAGATCGTCACCGCGATAAGACCGGATACGATCGGGACAAGCGCAGGCACGACGCCTCCGAACGTAAGCAGCAGCAACGCGAAAGCGACGGGCAAGCCGAGCGTCTCCGCCGCCTTCAAGTCGCGTCCGCTGGAGCGGTTTACGTCGAGCTGCACGACCGGCTTGCCGGTCATGCCGACGCTCATGCCGGAAGCATGCCGGCTTAGGTTGTCGATGGCCGCGATCGCCTCTCGCCGTTCGTCGATCGCCTCGGGAACGCGCAGCAACGCATAGGCGTAACGCCCGTCTTCCATTCCGGCCCCCGTCAGCGGCGACGCCGTTACGTCGATTCCGGGCAACGAGCCTGCTTGCTCCAGCATACGGGCGATGAGTGCGCGGAAATCGGTGCGGATCAGCTCCCGATCGTTCTCGAACAACAGCCCGACGGTACGTTCCGAGTCCGCGGGCGGATACGCTTCGGCGAGCAGCCGCTGCGTGTCCGAATACGCCCCGCGCGTCTTAAGCCCGTGATCGCCGAGCACGTTAGGCAGCCGTACCGCGAATACCGCGGAGATCTCCGCCACTACGAGCCAGCAGACGATGATTCGCCCGGCATTCCGGATCGCGAAGCCGGCCAACCTACGATAAAGCATGGTCGTCGCCTCCGCGGCCGAATACGAGCACGGCGCTATGTCCGCCGAACGCGAACGTATTCGACATAACCGCCTCGATCGGCCTGCGGCGGGCGGCGTTCGGCGTATAGTCGAGATCCAGCTCCTCGTCCGGTTCCCGGTAATTGATCGTCGGAGGAACGATCTGATCCCGCAGCGCCAGCACGGACCAGATCGCCTCCGCCGCTCCCGACGCGCCGAGCAGATGACCCGTCATCGACTTGGTGGAGCTGACGCTCACTTCGTAAGCGGTCCTTCCGAACGCTTGCCTGATCGCCCGCGTCTCCGCAAGATCGTTCAGCGCGGTGCTCGTCCCGTGAGCGTTCACGTATTGGATGCCTTCCGGCGACAGCCTCGCTTCGACCATCGCTTCCTTCATCGCCCTTGCCCAGTCGCTGCCGTCCTCGCGAGGCGATGCGACGTGATAGCCCTCTCCGCCCGCGCCGTATCCGAGCAGCTCCGCGTATGGTACGGCGCCGCGGGCACGGGCATGCGCCAGCGACTCCAATACGACGATGCCCGCGCCTTCGCCCATAACGAAGCCGTCGCGACCTCTATCGAACGGACGGCTGCCGAACGCCGGGTCCTCTTGGAAAGACAGCGCCCTCATGGCGGCGAACGATGCCAATCCGATCCGGCATATCGGCGCCTCCGCGCCGCCCGCGATCATGACGTCCGCATCGCCTCGCTGGATCAACCGGAACGCTTGGCCGATCGCGTGGGAGCCGGAAGCGCAAGCCGTCGCCGTGCAAGACGTCATTCCGCGCGCGCCGAACCGAATCGCCGTTTGGCTGGCCGCCATATTCGGCAAGAACATCGGCAGCGCGAACGGAGATACCCGGTCGAAGCCGCGCTCGAGCGCTTCCTTCATTCCCTTCTCGAACGTCGCGATGCCGCCGACGCCGCTTCCGATCCATACGCCCGACCTCCAAGGAACGGCATTGTCGCCGATCGCGAGACCGCTGTCGCGAACCGCCTCGTCCGCGGCCGCGATCGCCAGCTGCACGAACCGGTCGGTTCTTCTCGCTTGCTTCGCGTCCATATAGCGAAGCGGATCGAAGCCGACGATTTCCGCGGCGAGCTTCGCCGGCAATCCTTCCGTACGCTCGTCCGCGATGCGGCATACTCCGGAGACGCCGCCGATCGCGTTGCGCCAAGCCGTCTCCTTGTCCAGCCCGATCGGCGTAACGCACCCCATCCCCGTGATGACGACGCGGTTGATCATTCGAATCCCCCATTTTGGCTTCCATTGCCGATGATATCCGCTTCACCCGTCCAGCCTCGTCGACCGAACCATGCGTTCGGCCATCCAAGGGGCGTATACGCCTATGCGCAGCAATAGCGTAGCGAGCACGGGATTGATCAACAGCCGATCGAGCACGCTTCCCCATCGCAACGCCCCGGTGAATTGCTTCTTCACTTGAGCCGTATATCGCTCTCTCCATTGCGCTTCGGTACATTCGCCGCTCAGATAAGCGCCGGCAAGCGGCGCGCACAGCTCCGCGGAACGAAGCGCCATGGCCATCCCGTCCCCGCAGAACGGCGGTATGACGGCGACCGCGTCGCCGATGACCGGATACTCGGACCAAGGCCGAGGCGCCGGTCGTATGACGACCGGGAACGTCGCCGCCCGCGAACCGGGAATCGGCGACAGCCCCGCCATGCGATGCCGCAACGCGGAGGAGGAACGCATCGCGTGCTCCACGATTCGTTCGATGGCCGAGGCGCCTCCCAGCTTCCGGAAGGCGGCGCTCCCGAGCAGCGCGGCGACGTTCAATCGACCGCCTTCGACCGGGGAGATGCCCACATAGCCGCCGCGGAAGAAGAACAGGTCGACGACCGGCAAGACTTCCGCGCCCGACTCGTAATGAGCCTTCACCCCGACGAACGAACGGTGATTCGCGGACGACTTCGGCAATCGCTGCGCTTGCAAAGATCTTCGTCCGCCGGCACCGATGACAATGCGGGAATAGAACGAGATCGGTTCCCGGTCGGGTTCGCAATCGATCCGATACCCGTCGTTCGTAGCCGTGACGTCGGACACCGGACAGGCAGCGTGCATGCGGACCCCCGCCTCGACGGCCGATTGCTGCAGCCTGGCGTCGAGCGCGTAGCGGCTGACGCCCCATGCCGGACCGGGCAGCGGAATTTCAAGCGACATGCCGCGCTCCGTATGAAGCCGGACATGCGTAATGAAGGCTGGCGCCAATTCGCGGACGACGCCCTCCAAGCCGAACGCGCGAAGCGACGACTGCGCATCGGGAGACAGGAACTCCCCGCACGCTTTGTGCCGCGGGAATCGATCCTTGTCCAGCAGGACGACGTTCCAGCCTTGCGCCGCCAATGCGTACGCGATTCCGCTTCCCGCGACGCCGGCTCCGATGACGACGGCATCAGCTTCCTTGCGCATCCGGCGTTCCCTCCCGACGTGACGGTATGATGGCGGCATAGCGGAACAGCGGTCTCCAGCTGAGCGTCATGTCGTCGATGCGCAGGCGGCGCGCAGCCTCGCGGAAGTCGTCGCCGCGGAAGCCCTTGGCGACCGACAGCGGCCCGTCGTGACGGATGAACCGGTTGCGCGATATCAATCTCGTGAGCAGCCATACGGCGGTCCAAGGCAGCCAATGCCGATGGATGTCGTTAATGACGACGCCGATGCGCGAGACGTCGAGCATTCGCTCGATCAAGGACGGGATTTCATCGGGGGCATAATGATGCGCGAACTGCGAGGCCGTGACGATATCCGCATGTCGGGACGGGAGATCGAATACGCTTCGCTTAACGAACGAGACGCGCGAATCGCCCCGGAACAGCCGATCGGACTCGATTCGCGCTTCCTCCGTCACGTCGCACAGCATGACCGACAGGTCGACGCCCTGTCGTCGCGCCCATCGCAGCAACGTCCGGTTAATGTCTCCGGAGCCGGAACCGACGTCGAGCACGGTCAATCGGAGCGGTCGGCCGTTCGTCTCCCACAGCCGCTTGACGCCGTACAACGCCGGTCTCGAGGCGCCTAACAACCGGTTCAGCATGCGCAGATGCCTCAACGCCTGCTCCAGCTCGGCGCCGCCTTGCGTCGGATCGTCCATTCGCTCGGGCTCTTCGGATCGCCGGGAGAAGCCCGCGCTCCTCATAAGAGGACGAACCGCAGCAGCTCGGCGGTAACGCCCGGGCCGAACGCGACGGCGATGCCGTCCGCCGGTACGCCTCCGGCTTCGCTCCGTTGCCGGCGCATGGCATCGAGCACGAACAGGATCGTCGCCGAGGACATATTGCCGTAGTCGCGCAAGATCTCCCGACTGGCTTCCGTCTGCGCGTCAGAGAGCCGGAACGCGCGCTGCACGGCGTCTACGATGCCCCTCCCGCCGGGATGGATCGCCCACCGTTCAGGCAATGACTCGTCTCCCCAGAACCGCGATACCGCGGATGGCGCGTATTCTCCGATGAGCCCGGGAATCCTCGGAGACAGCCGCAACCGAAACCCGTAATCCCCGATCTCCCACTCCATGAGCGCCTCGGATTCCGGGAACCGCACGGCGCGGGCATCGCGCAAACCGAACGCGCCGTTACGATGGCCGTCCGTCATCCCGACGACGCAAGCGGAAGCCCCGTCGCCGAACAACGCCGCCGTGAACAACTCCTCCTTGGATAGAGAAGGCTGGATATGTATGCTGCACAGTTCTACGTTGACGACGAGCACCTTGGCGTTCGGGTCTCCGCGAACGACGGCCATCGCTTCCCGAAGCGCGGTCAACCCCGCGGCGCAGCCTAAGAACGTAAGCGGACGCATGCGCACGTCCGCGGGAAGATCCAACTTCCATGCAAGCCCGGCATCGATGCCCGGCAGGAACATCCCCGTACAGCTCGCGACGAGCAAATGCGTAATTTCGCCTGGCCGAACGTCGCTATCCGCGAGCGCCTTCGCCGCCGCATCCGTCGCTAAAGGAACGGAAGCCTGCCGGTATAGCGCCATTCGTTCCGCAGTCGTCGGAACCCGCTCGCCGTCCGTGACGGCAACGTAACGGCAACGCTCGGCCGGTTCCAGCAAGTTCGATTCGCACGTGTACCGCGTATCGACGCCGCAGTGCGAGAAGATCCGGTTCGCCCACCGGGCAAGCTCGGGCTCGCCTTGCATAATCGTCATGATCCGGGACGAAGCGTCCCGTTGATCCAACCGGAAAGCCGGCACGGCCGTTCCGATGCCCAGAATGGCTAGTTGCTCCACGGCATGCATGCCTCCTCGCGTCGCGGACAAGAAGCGCGATCCTTACACTCTATGAACCGCGCGTGCGGGACATTCCGGCGGATGCGCGCAACGCCGAAGACCGCGTTCCGGCTCCTTAGGGAGCAGCCGAAACGCGGTCCATGACGGTTGATGGTTATCGATCGATAAGTCCGCTTGCCTGAAGCAGCCTTCGCACGAACACGGCCGCCTCCGCGCGCGTTAACGTACCCGCCGGCTGGAACGCGCCTTCCGAGCCCGTCGCGAGCCCGCCCTCGACGGCTTCCGCGACCGCTTGCCTTGCCCAACCGCTGATCCTGCCTCCGTCTTCGAACGCCGACAGCGTCCGATCGACGGCTTCCTGGCTAAGTTTCGCGGTAGCGCCCGCGAGCTTCATCGCGCTAGTCAACACGACCGCCGCCTCCTCGCGCGTAATCGTGTCCGACGGCCGGAACTTCCCGTCGGGATTGCCCGAGATTAGCCGATATTCCCGCGCGGCGAACACCGCATCCGCGTACCATGCGCCGGAAGATACGTCGACGAATGCCTTAGCCGTTCCCGTTGACGGGAGTCCGAGCGCGCGTACGAGCATCGAAGCGAACTCCGCTCGGGTAACGGACGCGCCAGGGCGGAATCGTCCGTCTTCCGTCCCGAGAACGACCATGCGGGAAGCCATGTCGTTCACCGCGGTCTCGGCCCAATGTCCACGCATGTCCGCGAACGAAACGCCATGATGGATAAGCGAATACGTGCTGTTCGTCAAGCTGCTGACGAGCGCGTAGGTTCGTCCTTCGCGTTCGACGATCCGAGTCGGGACCGGACGAACGGTGCCGTCGTCTTCCAGTACGACGGCCGTCGAGATCATGTCCGGGCCGACCCATTCGGGCAGCGCGATCGAACGCTCGACGAACGCGTCGAAGCTGTCTACCTTCGCGGATTTCCCCGCATAGGTTACGGTGAGCTCGAAATCGAACGGAGGAGCCGTCGTAATGAAGTCCGCTTCGCGGGCGGCCTTCTTCAGCACGGCGAGCTTGTCGCCGCCGCTCTTCGCGATGTTCGCTGCCAGGACGATGTCCTCCGGTGATTCCGGATTGCCCAGCAAGGCGTTCATCCGCTCGATCGGCAGCAATGCCGCCGGCAGACGATAACTCGCGTCCGGCGTCCTGAACTCCACGATCGCGTTCCGGCTCCGCAGCGCTTCGAGCGCTTCTCCCGATAACCGCAGCGTCGCCCGGTCCGCGGAGGCATCGAGAGCGATCGTTACGACCGGATTCATCTCCTCGCCGGTCAGCCCGGCGATCAGTTTCTCCGAGTCGATATCGACGGTAACGTTGACCCGACCGTCCGATTCCTCAGTCGTCGCGGACGCCGCGTTGCTCGCGCGGCCATTGACGGTCATCGGAGCCGCGGCCTTGCGATCGTCCTCGCGATCTCCCTCCGTCGTCGACGGCGGCTCGTAAGCCGAAGCACGAATCGCCGTGACCCGGTAAAGCCGCGTCGAGCCGTCTTCCGCCGTTACGAGAAGATCGACGCGATTGCTGCCGACCGCCGTCGGAAGCGCGCCGCTCGCGTATCCGTTAGGCAAGGGGAACGGTCCGCTCGTCAATTGATTAACCCCGTTATACATACTGACGCTCATGACGGAACGACTATCGTACACCGATGCCGTTACCGATAAGGAAGCCGCGTCGTACGGCAGCGTCACGACATATTCCGTCGCGTTCGGCGCGAACGAGGGCGATATCGGCCGCAGGCCCGCCCCGGCTGCGATGCTTAGTCCCGAGAGGGACGCATCGCTGCCCGTAACCGGCGGGACATGCTCGTCTGCCGTCGTGAACGTCCACGCGCCGACGCTAGTTCCGCCGTAATCGTTGCCCGAAGCATCTTTGAACGCTCCGGCCTCGACTTGCACGTCGTACGTCGCGCCGTACGACAACGCCGCTGATAGCCGGAAGGAAGCCGTTAATCCCGTAACGGCCGCCGCGCCTGCGTCGATCGATTCCACGATCGCGTTGTCCGAGGCGTTGCGAACGACGAGCTTCTTCCCCGCCACCGCGGATACCGGCTCGTCGAACGTGATCGACAGCTTCGCGCCGACGCTAACTCCGTTCGCTCCGTTGCCGGGCGCGTAAGCGATCGCCTGCGGCGCCGCGGCGTCTATCGTCGAATCCGGCGTCCACTGCGCGTACAGCGTCACGTCCTCGTCGTCGAACGGCACCGAGCCTCCAGGCAAGTACGGGACGCCGGTTCCGTCATCGGACGTATTCCATCCGGAGAATCTGTAACCGGTGCGGTACAGCAGTCCCGTGTTCCCTTGCACGACGCCGGACATGCCATGCTCGTAGCCGCGCGCGTCGACGGGCGCAGATCCGCCCGAACTGCCGTTCCCGTCGTAGATTAGCCGATAAGCTTGCACGTTCAAGGTCGTCGCTTGTCGCATCGTATAAACGGACTTGTTCCCCGAGGCATCCTCCGCGACGACGTTGACGTAATACGCCGTGCCGGGCTGCAAGCCTTGCAGCTCGAACGTATCCGTATCCGCGAGATACGGTCCGGCCGCCATGCCGTGCGCCAACGTTCGCGCGACGGTGTCGATATTGCCGGTCATCGAGACGTACGGTAGATAGCGGATACCGCTCCGTGCCGTCATATTATCCGAAGCTTTGGTCCAACGAAGCGTTACGCTCGTCTCCGTTCGTCCGGTGACGGCCAGCGTTCCACCGTCCGCCGTAGGAGAAGTCAAGTCCATCGCGGCCCTGCTGCGTACGGGAGTCGCGCGATCCGTTCCCGAACCGTCCCCGACCATTCCTCCGCCGTTATACCCCCATCCCCAGCCCGCCCCCTCGGCATCCATCGCGATGCTATGGAATTGCCCGGCGGATACCGCGGCCATACGTACCGTCGTCGGAACTTGGATCGGGGCATTGCGCTTATCGGTCGTTCCGTCTCCCAACTGATAGTAGTTGTTCAATCCCCAGCCCCAGACGGTGCCGTCTTCCCGTATGACGAGATTGTGGAAAAAACCGGCCGAAATCGACGCGATATCGCTCACGCCGGCTATCTTCACGGGTGTGCGTTGCTCCGCGTACGTTCCGTTCCCGACCGCTCCGTTCGTGTTCTGCCCCCACGCCCATACGTCGCCGTTCCCGTCAAGCGCCAATGCGTGGTTGTAACCGGCCGAGATCGCGACGATGCCGCTCAAGCCCGGAATCGGACCGGGCGCGGCGCGTTGATCGGCCGCCGATCCGTCGCCGAGCTGACCTTGCTTGTTCCTGCCCCAAGACCATACTTCGCCGTTGTCTTTCAATGCCAGACTGAAGCTTCCGCCGACCGACACGGCTACGACGTCGCCGATTCCGGGCACGAGCGCCGGCGTCTCCCGCTGTGCGGGCGACGCTTCGCCCAGCTGCCCGTAATTGTTGTAACCCCAAGCCCACACGTCGCCTTCGCCGTCGACGGCGAGCTCATGCAACCCCGGACCGGCGGCGACCGACGTAATGCCGTGCAATCCTGTCACCTCGACCGGAACGAGCCGATTGTCGGTCGCTCCGTCGCCGATCTGGCCGACGTCTCCCATGCCCCAAGCGCGAACGGTTCCGTCCTGCATAACCGCGTAAGTAGTGTCGTACGTTGTCCCGATCGATTGGACGCCGGTTAACCCGGACGCTCGCACGGGCGTCGATCTGTCGCTGGCTTGCCCGTTGCCGAGCTGCCCTTCTTGACCTCTTCCCCATGCCCACACGGTTCCGTTGCTGGCCAAGGCGACGCTCAAGTAAGAGCCTGTCGATAAACCGGGAGCGACGTCGGTCGGCGCGTCGGCCGCCAGAGCGACGCCGGACGGGAACGCTAGGGTTACCGACAGCAATCCGAAGAGCAGACTGCGCAGCTTCATCGTCGTTCACTTCCTTCCTGCGATTCGATCGCGATTCGCTTCGCCGCGGCAGCTAGAAGCCGCCGCTCGCGCGAACGCAATCGAATTGTAGCAAACCGCGTCGTCAGTAACGATTAACGAAAGTTAACGCCAACAAAAAAAAACCGCAAAATCGCGGTTTCTTCATGAACGTTCTACTTGCCCTTCTTCTTCGCCAGCGTAACGATGACCGCCGCGAGCAACAGACAGCCCGCCGCGCCCAATATCCACATCGAGACGTCGGGAGAGCCCTTCGGCTCCGGAGCATCGCTATCCGCGCCCGTCGACGGCGACTCGGTTGCCGCTTGGTCGGTTGCCGGTTGATCGGTAGGCGCGGAGGGGCTCGGCGTTGCCGGAACGGTCTCCTCGGTAGACGCAGGTTGCTCCGGCGCGGACGGGACCGGCGTTGCGCTCGGCAGGGCGGTCGGCTCCGGAACCGCGAGCGAGAAGTCGTACTTCCCCTTGATCGGATGCCCGTCCGCTCCGATAATATGCCATGCCGCCGTGTACGCGCCATTGACGGATAGCGGTTGCTCGAACGTGCCGGTTACGGTAGCGCCGTCTTCCTCGAGGCTTAACGGCTGCGAATCGCCCGACTCGTTCGTCACCTTCAGGCTAACGATCTCGACGCTCGTATTGAACGTTATCGTTATCCTAGGCAAAGCTTCTTGCGCGACGGCTCCGGCGGCAGGCTCCGAGGACTCGACGACGGAGTGCGCGCTCGCCGCATTCGGCGCGACGATCGCGAAGAGACCTAACGCTACCAGCAGCATATAGACTCGTTTCATGTTCGGAGAACTCCCTTCCCTATCGAACGTTAACGATACCACGTTTGCGCCCGCAAGGGATGACTCGAAAGGGCTATTCGGCGTTCCGGACTCGCAATAGCGCGATCCCGACCCCGATGAACCATGCGATGGCGCCGATACCGAACACGTAACCCGCGCCGTATAACGAAGGGATTACCGTCAAGATCCCCGAGGCCCCGATCGCGATGCCGAGTCCGTTCAGCGTCTTCGGAAGGCGACCCGATCGCCGCGCCGCCCAGCTGACGAGCAAGATCCACAACCCGCCCGGCAGCTCGATGGCGCCGCCTAATCCTTCCTCTACCGCGGATAACGATAACCATACCGCGCTTGCCTGTTCGGGATTGTCGGCGTGCAGCTCGGCGATAACGCCGACGTCGTTGACGATGATCATGCCGCTGGAGATGACCGTCGCGACCCAGACCAATCCGAAGGCGGTCGCGATCAACATCGTGACGGGCGATTCGGCCTTCAATCTTTCATGTAGCGCCAACGCCATAGGGACCATCGCCACGCCGGCTACCAAATAAATCAGTACATGCCAGACGGTCATCAACGCTTCGTTGTCCGCGATGAACGCCACGTATTCCTGCGGGTCCGCGTCCATGATCGGGCTTAAATAAGAGACGACGAGTCCGATTCCTACGAGATAAGCGAATGCGTTTACGAGTGCGGCTATGCCGCCGAGCTGCGATAACCGGTTCATGCTTCGATTCGTCAACATTGATACGATACCTCCGCTTGCGCGTTATTTACGAGGAGTGTACCGAATATCGCCGTCGACGCGAAGCTACTTAAGTATCGTTATTCCCTAAGCAACCCGAGTTCGCGGGCGCGAGCGACCGCTTCCGTGCGCCTTCCGACCTGCAGCTTGCCGAAAATGTTCTGGTTATGTCCCTTGACGCTGCTTAGCGCCAGATAGAGCCGTTTGCCGATCTCCTCGTTCGACAAGCCTTGCGCGATCAGCCGCAGCACTTCCATCTCCCGTTCGCTTAACGGTTCGAGGAGAGAAGCGGTGCGCGAACGTCCGGAGTTGCGCGCTTCGCCGGCGCCGTTCCGCCGATCTTCTGCATCGAACGCTTCCTTCAGCTTCCGAATCGCATTCGGCGATATCCCGGCGGATCCGGCATCCGCCAACAACCGCGCCATCCGCGGACCTTCGTCGACGAACGTCCGCACGAAGCCTCCGGCCTCCGCCACGGCAAGCGCTTCGCCGAGCAACCGCACGGCTTGCGCCTTGTTGCCGAGCGCATGCAACGCGAGCGCCTGCGCGATGATCGCGCGAAGCCGCTCCTTCGCGAATCCGTTCGCTTCCGCTTGTTGCCGCGACCGCTCTGCCGACTTCAGCGCCGCGGCGAAGTCGCCCGACGCGAGCTGGGCGCGGGCAAGGCTCCCGTGCAGCCGATGCTCTTCTGCGATGCGGGCCGCCTCCGCCGCGTTCCCTTGACGCAGCAGAACGGCCGACCGCGCCGAGACGACTTCGGGAATTTGCAAGACGAAGCCGTGCCGGCGAGTGGATTGTCCGGCTCTGGACAATAGCGTAGCGGCGCCTGCCGGATCGCCTCTCGCGAGCTTCAAGCGGGTGAGGAACGCTTCGCAGGACACGTACCGGTCGGTGTTGTCGATAAGAAGCGCCAACCGGTACGCCTGTTCCGCGCGAAGCTCGGCTTCGTCCAAGTCGTTCCGTTCGTAGCTGATGCGAGCCAGACCCAAGTAAGCTTCGCAAGCGACCGGCAACGCCGGATCTCCCGCGAGCCGCAACGCGCGCCGATACGTGTCCGTCGCCAGCTCGAGCTCGTTCTCGTCCTCCTGCACGGTTCCGAGGCCGATCGTCGCCATCACTTCGATGATGTAATGTCCGATCGCCCGACTGATCTCGATCGCCTCGGCGTACGCTTGGCCGGCCGCCGTTCGGTCGCCTTGAAGCTGATAGGCGTAACCGAGCGTCCACGTCGTGGCGGTACGAACGGGCAAGTTATTCGGATGCAGATGGTCCAGCGCCCGGCGCGACTGTTCCACGATCGTGTCCGCATCATGCCGCGAGACGGCCAGCGTCGCCCGAATGGACGCGATATGACCGATCAAGTCGCGAGTACGATCGTCGTCGGGGGCTATGCCGCGCAAGGCGGCTTCCGCCGCCTGAAGCTTCCGCTCCGCGTCGTTCATCCGGCCTGCGAACATCATCGCGGAAGCATACGTCACCCACAACGCCGGCTTCCCGTTCAAGACGGAAGCAGGCAGCGATTCCAACCAACCCAAGATCGGCCCGACCGCGCCGCGGAACAGCAGCGGCATGCCGCCTCCATCCATCAGACGCGCGGCGCGTTCGACGTCTCCGGCAGCCGTCGCGTGACGGAACGCTTCCAGCTCGAAGCCGTTGTCTTCGAACCACGCGCTGGCGCGAACGTGCAGCTCGGCAACGCTCGCGCCCTTGCCGTGTTCCGCGGAAGCAACGCTTCGGTTCAGTCGTTGCCGCAGCGATTCGGCGAACAGATGGTGATAGCGGTACCAACGCCTCTCGTTGTCCAACGGCACGATGAACAGATTCCGGCGTTCCAGCTCGGCCAGCGCCGACTGCCCGGAAGAGGCGATCTCGTCAACCCATACGGCTTCGCACAGGTCGCCGCACATCCGGTCGAGAATCGAGGTGCGCAGCAAGAAGGTTTGTATGCGGTCCGGTTGCCGTTGCACGACTTCTTCGATCAAATAATCGAGCACGTACGGATGATCGCCGGCGAACGCGTCCATGAAGACGGCGGCGTCTTCCTGTCCTTGCAGCGAGATAGCCGCCAATTGCAAGCCGGCAATCCAACCTTCCGTACGGCCGGCAAGCCGTTCGACGTCGGCTTCTTGCAGGTCTAGCGCCATGGCGTCGTTAAGGAACAACGCGGCTTCCGAAGCCGTGAACCGCAAATCCGCCGTTCTTACTTCGGCAAGCTGGGCGCGGGCTCGCAATTGCGCGAGCGGCAATCTCGGGTCTTCGCGGGTCGCGATGACGAGATGCATCCGCGGGGGCATCCGATCGACGAGAAGGGAGATCGTTCGATCAATCGGTTCGGCTTCGATCGCGTGGTAATCGTCCAGAACAAGGACGAAGGGGCTCGGCATAGAGGCGATTTCGTTGATCAATGTCGTTGCGATCGATTCGATCGGCGGGGGCAGCGGAGACCGGAGCAGGCTGAATACGCCTTCTCCGATATTCAGGTCGACCGTGCGAAGAGCCGCGACGACATAATTCAGAAAACGCGCAGGATCGTTGTCTCCTCCGTCCAACGACAGCCATGCGACCGGCCGTTCGCAATAGGCCGCCCATTCGGCGACGAGCGTCGTTTTGCCGAAGCCGGCATGGGCGGACACGAGCGTTAGCTTGCCTTTGGCCCCCGCGTTCATCCGCTCGACGAGTCTCGGACGCCGCACGGCATGCAGCCTCGGCGGCGGAATATATAGCTTCGTGGATAATATTGGAATAGTCATAGCTCGATTATAAAATCGCCGGTCCTTCGGCGTCAATGAACGATCGGCGCGCGATAAGCTGCGCGAGCAAGGCATTAGCCGCTTCGCCCTCCGCGGTTATCGCATATGCTCTAAGGCAGTCACCTATGTACCGACGCGAAGGAGCTGTTAAGAGAGGCTATGGTCATCGACGTCGTCATACCGGCCATCGACAAAGACCTGGGGACGCTCCCCTACGTGATCGATAGCGCGAGGAAGCACGTGGCCCATCCGATCGGGCGAATCGCCGTCGTCGCGCCGGACAGCCGCGGGATCAGAGCCGTCTGCAAACGCAAAGGCTGCGCGTTCGTCCACGAGCGCAACGTCCTTCCCATGCGCAAATCCGACATCTCCTACCGTTCTTCACGCTGGGAACGATCGGGATGGTTGTATCAGCAGTTGCTGAAGCTCGGCAGCAGTTCCATCGTTAAGCGGCGTCGTTATTTGGTCATGGACGCCGATACGGTGCTCGTGCGTCGCCACCGGTTCCTGGAGAACGGCAAGCCGATATTCTATTGCCGCGGCTGGAGTCAGCCCGAATATTTCGTCACGTACCGCAAGCTGATCGGCCGCCCAGCGTCTCGTCCGCGCTCCTTCGTCACCCACTACATGATGTTCGATCAATCGAAGCTCGGCCCGCTCAAGAGGAAGATCGAAGCGAGACACGGCAAGAGTTGGTACAAGGCGATCATCGGCAGCATCGACCGCAGGAAGCAATTCGGCTTCTCCGAATACGAGACGTACGGCAATTACGTGTACGGCGCGAGCCGAGGAGCGGTTCGATTGAAGAGCGCGATGAACAAGAGTCTCCATACGGATCCGTCCAAGCTGTCCGGCGACGCATGGCGGAAGCTCGCGAAGAAGTATCGGTCGGTCTCGTTCCATAAACGCAAAGGCTACGCCCGGGGAGGCCGCAAATGAGCGGACGCGCAAGTAAGCATATCGTCAGCAAGTGGCTGAAAACGATAGCGATAAGAAAAGACGCGAAAGTGCGGTCCCTCGTGCCGGACACGCGCAAGCTGAGCATCGGTACGCTGCGCGCGATGCTCGCCCGTTACGGGATGGTATACGTCAAGCCGTCTTCCGGCACGTTCGGCATCGGCGTCATGCGCGTGGAGAGGACCGCGTCGGGTTACGCTTATCAGACCGGCATGAAGAAGCGCTCGTTCCACTCGGTCGATTCGCTCTATCGCTCCATCTCGCGGCATAAGCGCAAGCGGAATTATCTCGTGCAAAAAGGGATTCATCTCCTGAAATACCGCGGACGTCGATTCGATATCCGCGTCATGGTGCAACGCGATTCTCGCCGGCGTTGGGAGACGACGGGCATCATCGGAAGAGTCGCCTACCCCGGCAAAGTCGTTACCAACTATCACAGCGGCGGCAAGCCGACGGACGTCCGCGTTCTTCTGGCGCCGCTCTCGTCCGAAGGACGACGCGCAAGGATCGTTGCGCGGCTGTCTCGCGTCGGGTACGACGCGGCCGCGGCGCTTGCCCGCGCCTATCCGCGAATCGACATGGTGGGTGCGGACATCGGCTTGGACGCGAGCTTTCGCCCTTGGATCATCGAGCTGAACACGAGGCCGGATCCTTATCTGTTCAGGCACTTGAAAGACAAACGTACCCATTATAAAGTGCTTCGCTATGCAAGGGCTCTTGGCCGCGTTCCTCGCGCGCGTAAGCGCCGATAACCCGTACGAACCCCGAACAGGACGATTCGCGGGTTAATCGTTCGTAAGGATTGCCTGTTGGGCATGTTAACCGTATTACCTTTCGGAGGGATTCGCATGACAGCTTCGCAGATGAACCGGACAAGCTCCGACAAGCCATTTTCTCGCAATCGGCCCTTGCAGTTCATGACGTTCGCGTTCATCGTCTACTTCGGCTGGATGGCCATAGCGCCCTCCGACCGCATGCAATGGTTCGCCAACAACACGCCGCTTATCGCCGTCGTGCTCGCCTTGGCGTTCACTTATAGGAGATTCCGCTTCTCGAACCGATCGTATCTGCTCCTGCTCCTCTTCTTCTGCCTGCACGTCTACGCCGCCCATTACACCTACGAGACGACTCCGTTCGACGCATGGCTGAAGACCGCGTTCCATACTCGCAGAAGCTATTATGACCGCTTCGTTCATCTGGCGTTCGGCTTGCTCGTCGTCTATCCGATCCGAGAGTTCGCGACGGCCAAGATGAAGTTCCATTCGTTCTGGTCGTACGCGCTGCCCGTCGTCTTCGTCCTCGCCTTCAGCGGGCTGTTCGAAATACTCGAATGGGTCGCCGCTTCGGTTGCGGGCCAAGGCGGCGAAGCGAAGTTCGTCGGACTCCAGGGCGATCCGTTCGATACGCAGAAGGATATGGTTCTGGGCTTGATCGGCGCGATCGCAACGATAGGAATGATGGCTCTTGCCGCATGGGGAACGAGAAAAGTCCGGCAGACGTAGGTCTGCCGGACTTCCTATTCATGCCTATCTGTTACGTCTCGAGGTATCCGCGGTCGAAGCCGCCGCTTAATGGACGCGGGTTGTAAAAGAAATCGAACGTGACGCCGTAGGCGCTCAGATCTTCGCCGTTGTTCACGATGGCGTAAGGAGGACCGGACGTAGGGATCATCGTGTTGGAGGAGATCGTATCGAATCCGCCGGCGTTGTTTTTGTAATAATCTTTATTTCCGGTTTGAATGAGGATGCCGTTATTGTCGTAAATATTGAACAAACTTCCGATACCTGTCATAAGGATAAAATTGTTTTTCATGAAAGAGACCGGAGCGACATCGTTTCTCATTTCGATACCGAAAGTGCCGACATCCTTAATCGTGTTATTCATGACATAGATATTGCCTTGCGTAAACGCGCTCGTTCCAGTTAGGTCGGGTTTTTTATCCACATAGATCCCTGCGTCGGATGATGCTTCGACAAAATTGTTAAAGATACTGCTGTCGCCTCTACCGAGGTACATAATCCCATGCCCGGTTCCGTTCGTGACATAGTTATTATAGACGTCGCCTGTCGTACCGGGATTAATTTGAATTCCCGTCCGCTGATTGCGTTCGTTATCCGTCGCGAAAAACTTAACGGAGTTATTATAAACTTTGACGTCCTGCGGGGCTCCTCCGACTTGAATGCCATCTAAACCCGTGTTATTCGTCTTGTTGTTATACACGCGAACGCCTATGACGGCATGCTCCAATTTGTTCGTTTTAGGGGCTGGAGCCGGGTTACATTGAAGTTGCATCACTTGATCGTAATGAGAATTCCCTAGATAAATCCCTTCGCCGCCCACATTTTCGATCAAGTTGTCGCGAACGACCGTCTCTTCTTGCACGAAACCCGTTCTGGAGTAGTCATCGGCTGCGCCAGGGGCCGCGCAGCTTAAATCGGAATGGAGCTGCATGCCGACCGTGTTCGACGATGCGATATGCACGTGATTGATCTCGTAGAAGGTACTGCCCGATTTCAATTGAAGAGCAGGGCCTGCCGCTGAGATTTTGATACCGTATAGGCCTGGAACGCCGTTGCCGGACAACTGAATATGTTCTGCGCCCGTGAATTTCATGCCATATCCCGCATTACTCGTGTTAATGATGAATTGCCCTCCGATATTGACGATCTTGATCGGCTTATCGGCATCCCCGACGAAATCCCTGAACTCGAGTTCCTCGGTGCGTGTAGTGTTCTGAAGGCAGACGACTTTCCCATCCATATCGCCGATATATTTGACGGTGGTCGTGCTGGTTCCCGTCGTTCCGTGCAATCGCGTAATCGTATCGCCCGGTGGCAATGTATACGCGCAGCTTTGGGCCGTCGTCGTCACCGTCAAATAGGAGATGGCAGATTGGTTTCCGGCATCATCGGTCGTACGAAGACCGAAGTAATACGTCGTGGACGGCTCGAGTCCGCTTACCGTTTTCCATTGCGTGCTTCCCGGCGTACCGGGAATCGGCACGAAAGGTACTTCCTTCGCCTTCCAAAAGTTAGTTGCGTTAAGAGTGCTCGTGCTATAGCGAAGGTCGTACTTCGCTGCATTTCCGCTGCCTATGACTGAACCGTCATCCGCTGGTGCCGTCCAGCTAAGCTTCACGTAGAAGCTAGACAACGTTTCGGTTGGGACATCGCCTGGTGTCATCGCTGACGATGCCGGCGGCGTCGTATCGACCAATGCGCTCGCCGTCTGCTGTACAGGCAAGCCCCCCAATATAACGGCTGTCGCCAATAATGCGGGCGTGCTCCACTTTAACCATTTTCTTCTCATTAACATTCGTTCCTCCTTAGATTGGCTTGCTTACTTTAGCGAACAATATTCGGCGTTATCGTCTCCTCTCTTCCGGATTCAAGCACCCGCCATAGCGGGGAATGGCTATTCAACTGCATGCGCAAACAGGCCTCGCCTCTCGAACGGAATGCTGACTGGACGCGGTTGCGTTAAGCTGGAACCGGTGCTGGTCTAAGCTGCCGTCTGGAGAGCGAAGCCTGTTAAGCGTGCAGATTGCTTGCGCTAGAATGTCGTTGGTGCCTTTGATGGGAAAACTGCTCGGTGGGTGTGAAGGTCAATTTCGTATCGGCGAGGATCATCCGTATGCCTTTACGAAGGAGTAACGCGGTGGTTGCCCCATGAGTTTTTTGTTTCGTATTCATTGTATACAATGTATCCAAAGACATCATACATCGGTAGTTTATTGGTGTCAATACGGTTTATCGGAAAATGGAAAAGGTTTTCGAACGATTCGCGAGAATAGCTCGTATGCGATCGGTTACGCTACGTGCTATGCTCGTAATCGGAGAAGGACATTCGCGATGAAGGAGTCGAGAGCATGGGATTCACGGAGGAATGGGTGCGCTATGGCGCCGGGGAACGCTATTCGGGTTACTTCGCGAAGCCGGAACGAGATAGCGAGCGTCTGCCGGCCGTCATCGTGCTTCAGGAGATATGGGGCGTGAACGATCACATCCAAGACGTGACGCGGCGATTCGCGCAAGCGGGCTATGCGGCGTTCGCGCCGGAACTGTTCTGGGAGAACGGCTCGTACAAGACAGGCTTGGATCCGGATAGCGTGTTGCTTATGCGCGAGTTCATGGACGGGCTGCCGCACGGGGTATGGCAAGATCAGGAGAAGCGCGCCGAAGCGCTCGCGGCGCGTCCCGATCGCGAGCGGACGTCGATCGCCGGCACGATGAAGTCGCTATTCGACCCCGCGAGCCGGGCGGCATTCGTCGAGGCTGCCGTCGCCGCTTCCGCGTGGCTTCGCAAGGAACGTCCAGAGACGAAGGACGGACGCATCGGCAGCGTCGGCTTCTGTCTAGGCGGCATGCTGTCCGGCATGCTCGCGAGCCTCGATCCGCAGTTGAACGCCGCCGTCGTCTTCTACGGCGCGCCGCTCGAGGCGGATCGGATCGCCTCCGTCGCTTGCCCCGTCCTTGGCCATTACGGTGAATTGGATCCGGCCATTACGGACAAAGTCCCCGCCTTCGCAGCGGCCATGAGGGAGCAAGGAAAGTCGATCGAAGTGCACGTGTATCCGGGAACTCCGCACGCGTTCTTCAACGACGGACGTCCCTCGTACCGTTCCGGCGCGTCCAGGGAAGCATTCGCGAGGACGCTATCGTTCTTCTCCGAACATCTTCGGTGATCGACGGCATAGGCGAACAGCCCAAAAAGAGGAGCTCCCGCGAGTCCCGCGAGCTCCTCTCTTCGTTATGCCGGTTTACGGGTTGATCGTGACGATGAAGCCGTTCTGGATGAAGTTCGTGTTCGGATGCGCGATGTTGCTTGTCGTCAGGTGATTGAACGTGGCCGATCCGTTTCCGGTGTACGTGTAGATCGCGGCGCCCGGATGCGGCGTCGTGAACCGGGACGTCGTAACTCCGTCGAGTCCGGTACCGTTAATGTTGATGTTGTTGAACACGATGTTCTGGAATCCGCCGCCGTAGCCGAACTGGATCGCGCTGCGCTGCGTGTTCAGAATGTCGATGTTCGTGAACGTGACGTTGCGGACGGCGTCGTTCGACGCTTCGAGATCGATCGCGCCGCGTTCGCCGTTATACAGATCTTGGCTCGTGCCGCTATTGATGATCGTCGAGTCGGAGAACAAGATGCCCGTGTTGTTCTGGAAGTGATAACCCGGGAACACGGTGTTCATCCGGAAGCCGGATCCGCCGACGGTGTCGATGATCATGTTGTTCGTCGCCTTGTGGCCGCTGCCGCCGAAGAACGCGATCGCCGCCGCGCGCCAGTTGTTCTCGATCGTATTGTACGAGAACGTGTTGTTGACGCCGGCAGGCGCGCCGTTCGTGTCGCTCGTCCAGACGGCGAGCCCGTCGTCGCCGTTATTGCGGATGCTGCTGTTGCGCACGGTCGAGTTGCTCGTGCCTTGCGCGAAGTTGACGCCGTCGGCGAGGTTATTGCGTATCCGACTGTTCTCGATGACGAGCCCGCTGGCGATAATCGCCGGAATATGGGCGTAGTCCCCGACCCAGAAGCCGCATTCGAAGTGCTCGACCCAGACGTTGTGGATCTTCGAGTTCGTGCCGAAGTTGTCCATGAACCCTTTGTAGATCGCGTTCTGGCCGTAGCGTGAGCGCAGGTTCGAATTCACGTAGACGTGGCTGAAGTCGAGCTGCCCTGACATCCGCAGAGAGATGCCTCCGCCGGCCGCGTTCGGGTTCGTGAACTGGATGTTCGTGTGCCAAATGCCCGCTCCGAGCACGGTCAGGTTGTTGATCTTGTTGGTGACGGAGCCGATCTGCCACATATTGCCGAGATGGAACGTGCCTTCCGGAATGTATAGCGTCTTGCCTCCGGCCACGGCCGCGGTCACCGCCGCGTTGAACGCCGCGAGATCGTCCTGCCCGTCGTTCGCGACGGCTCCGTGATCGGTCACCGACACGGCGTTCGCCGGACGCGGAATCGCGGTCGGCACGGGCTCGATCTCGATGAAGTCGACGCCGTATTCGATGCTGTCGTTCGCCTTCTGAATCCGAATGACGTCGCCCGGCTGCAGCGGCGTATCGAGCTTCCAGTGCACTTCGTCGAAGCGGAAGAGCGGTCTTCCGCCGCCGGGAGCGTCTGCCGGCATGTCTCCCGAGAAGTATTGCCAGCTGTAGTAAGACGTGAGCGGAACGGTCTTGACCTTCGAACCGTTAACGTAGACGTCGAGAGATCCGGTCTGCCCCATGCCGTTGCTAGAATCCGGCATCGTGAAGCGCATCGTGACCCCTGCCCCGCCTTCGCCCGGCCTTACGGTCCATTGCAAGTACGAGCCGTTGGAAGGAAGCGTTACGTACTTCTGACCGGAAGCTTCGGAAGCCGTCAGCGCCTGATTGAACGTCGGCGCCGTCAGCAGCGCGGCTCCGCCGCCTCTGGTCGCGTCGTCGGTGTCGTACTTGCTGTAAGGCATGCTCGCTCCGCGAGCGGAATAGACGGTCAAGCCGGTCGTCGCCGTGTTGTTCGTCTGCTTGGCCGCGATCTCGTTGGCGTCGGCGGCGACGCTCGTCGTCAGCGTATAGCTGCCGTTCGCGGCCGTCCACGTACCCAATCCGACGTTAGCGGACGCGCCCGGCGCCAACGTGCCGGTATACGAACCGTTGAACGTCTGGAGCGTTGCGCCGGAGCCGTTCTTTAGCACGACCGTCACGCCGTGCGAGCCTCCGGCTGACGCGATCGTCCCTTGGTTCTTGAGATTGACCGTGAACGACACGCTATTGCCCGCGATCGGCGTCGACGGCGAATAGGATACGACGCCGACGAGGTCGGAGCTGGATACGGGAGCGACGACGAGCGACGATGGATTCGCGTACGCGTTATTCGCTTCGTTCAGTTCGATAATCGCGTTGCCCTCGTCTACCTTCGCGCTTAACGCATAAGTAGCCGCGGTCTTCGTGCCGGCGTTAAGCGATACCGATGTCGAAGCGCCGGCGGCAAGCGCGCCGACGTTGGCGAAGCCCGCCAGCTCATTGTTCAAGTAGAAGTTGACGGTAGTCGCGGGAGCGCTGGCGTTGCCGGCGTTCGATACGGTAGCGTTCAGCGTGATCGCGCTCGATTCGACCGGGTTAGCCGGCGTCCAAGACAGGCCGGTAACGGTCAAGTCCGGATTAGGCGCCGCCGTACCGTACACTTGGAACTCGGCGATCTGCCCAGCCGGCGCTCCGGAGTTGGCGGAGATCGTCAGTTGAAGCCGTTTGACGGTCGCCGTGACCGGAATCGTCACCGTGTTGCCGGTAGCGGGATTGAACGTGTAAGACTGGGCGGATACGAGGTTGGCGAACGTCGTCGTGCTCTGGTTATGGCCGAGCACTTGAATCGTCTGCGAACGCGTCGCCCATACCGAGGCCGGGTTCAGCTTGAGCACGATCGAAGTGACGTTGTAGTTCGCGCCGAGATCGATCGTCAGCGAGCTCGGGTTGCCGCCGCCTTCCCAATACGTATTCGCGTCGTTGTCGTTCGCGTTCGTCGCGACGTAATTGAACGTGCTGGACGTTGCGGAAATCGGCTTGCCGATCGCGATATTACCTCCTGGCGTTGGCGTTGGCGTTGGTGTTGGCGTAGGTGTTGGCGTAGGCGTTGGCGTAGGTGTTGGCGTAGGTGTTGGCGTAGGCGAAGGTGTTGGCGTTGGCGTAGTGGATGTCGTTACCGTCAGTTGATCGAAATTCACGTTGGCGGTGTCGCCGGAATCGTACTTGAACGAGATCGTGTTGTTGCCGGCGTTCAAGCTCACCGACTCGACCTTATTGCCCCAAGTGTCCCAGTTCGCCAAGTTCGGCAGCGACGATTGGCGAAGTTTCGTTCCGTTGACATACAAGCTTACCGTCTTCGCCCCGCCGCTCGCGTTGGCGAATTTCAGCGTCGCGTCGTACGTTCCCGCCGAGGCTACGTTAACCGTGAACGTCGTCGTTGCTCCTTGCGTCCAATAGCCGTCGACGAAGCCCGAACCCGCGTATCCCGTATGGTCAGTATTGACCTTCGCGCCTCCGGTCAACGCTGCGGATTCCGCTTGATACGTGCCCGGCGACGGAGTCACGCTAGTGCCGTAGATCTCGAATTCGGACAGCTGCGCGGCGGGCCAACCCGTATTGGCAGTCACGTTCAATCGAACGTACCGCACGCTCGTCGCGGAGAAGTTGATCGTCACCGCGTTGTTAGAGACGGACGGGTTGAATACGTAGCCGGCGGAAGCTACGATGTCCGAGAACGACGACCCGTTCGCGCTTCCTTGCACGGCGAGCGTCTGCGTGCGCGTCCCCCAGCCGGCCGGAATCTTCAACACGATCTGGTCGATGCTCGTGCTCGCGCCCAGATCGACCTGAATCCATTGCGGGAACGCGTTGTTCGCGCTCTCCCAATACGTGGCTTGATTGCCGTCCTTCACGTTGTCCGGCGAATAGGTTTGGGTCTGTCCGCTCGCGGTAATCGTCTTCCCGGACGTCAGGTTCGGTCCTCCGGCGGCATGTGCGGGCGCGATCGGCCCTGCCGTCAAGAACAAGCTTGATACCAGCATGGTCATGATGATCGACCATGCGACCAACTTGTTGCGCATAATATTCCTCCTAGAGATTAGTGGATACAACACACTTGGAGTTCCATCGAAATAAATAATGATAGCGCTTACACATTTCGTCCGGACAACAACCGATCCTCTCTCCCCCGCATTCCCGTTGCATGAATTTGCCCGCGGCGTTCCTCGATGGTATCCACCCTCATTATATGGAATTGGCAATCGCACCCATAAGATGCAATCCTACGGAAATCGTATGCGATTCCAAGAACAACGCGGTCGCGTTCTTCGTTCCGGCGCAACGCCGAAGAAGCCCGCGAACGTCGCGGACTTCAAGTATCTATACAGACGGTCGAGCCCCGGATATCAGATCAGCGGCCCCCGCTTCCCCATGCCTCGTCGATCAGCTCGGCGTTGATGCCGACGGCGGCGAGCGAGCCTTTCGAAGCGGCGACGATTGCCTGGTACAGCTCCGTCGCGGCGTCTCCCGCCCCGTAGACGCCGGGCACGCTCGATTTGCCGAACGGATCGACGACGATATTCCCTGCCGAAGTCGCTTGGCAGCCCAGCTTCATCGGCAACTGCGAGCCGGGAACGAGCCTCGGCGCGAAGAAGATGCCTTTGCAGGGCACCGACGTTCTATCGGCCAGCACGACGCGCTCGGCCATTCCGCCGACCGATACGACGTTATCGATCGGACTCTCGTATACGGGCACGCGATGCCGCTTCAGCTCCAGGCGTTGCGCTTCCGTCAACTCGGCCGGACCGTCGGAGCATACCGCGATCCGGCCGGTCCAGCCGGACAGCGTCTTGGCGGAATGCATCGCCTGCGCGCCTTTTGCGATGACGACGAGCGGTTGGTCCCGCAGCTCCCATCCGTCGCAGTACGGGCACACGAACGCGCTTTTGCCATACGTTTCGACCAATCCCGGGATTCCGAGCGGTCCATCCTTCATGCCGGTCGCGAACAGCAGCTTCTTGCTGCGGACCGTGCCCCCCGAGGCGGTCGTCACCCGAAAGTCCCCATCGACGCCATCAACGCCGACAGCGGCTTCTTCGACGAACCGAACCGAAGCATACGCCGCGATCTGTTCTCTCGCGACGCGCCGGAATTCGTCCGGCGTCATGCCGTCTCTCGTCAGGAAGCCGTGCATTTCCTTCGTGACCCGGTTCCGCGGCCGTCCTTCGTCGATGACGACCACGTTCCTCCTCGCTCTGCCAAGCACGAGCGCGGCGCTCATCCCCGCCGGGCCTCCGCCGATGATCGCAACGTCGGTAAGCTGTATGTTCATCTTCTCCCTCCTCTTGCGCGCACCTAGCTATATCCATGATATTCGCAACCGTTCCCGGACCATGCAGACGCAACGAAGCCGCCTAGTGGCGGCTTCATCTTCGCATCACGCGTCTCCCGGCATCGCAACGACTAATTCGTACGGAGACAGCGCTTGCGTCCGATCGATGTGGACGAACGCGTCGTACCGCTTCGCGATCCGCGTGGGAACGTAATTGCCCCGTTCGCGCTCGGGATGATAGACGACGCCGATCGCCCGGTGTCCGATGAACGCGTCGGCCAACGCGCCGTCGGCTTCATCGAATAGCAGCAGCTTGTTGTCCGGCCCGGCCCGATGCAACAGCTCCTCCCAGCTTCCCGCGATCGCCGGCGGTACCTTCATGACCCGTAACGGCTGTCCCCAGGCCCGAGCCGCGACGACGGTGCCCTCGTACGTGCCGAAGCCGACGGCGTATACGTCTTCGCCGTGCTTCTCGCGCAGAAGCTGCCCCACGTTCACCATGCCGTCATCGATCATGTCCGTCGCCCGGGCATCCCCGATATGGGTGTTGTGCTCCCACACGATCGCGCCCGCGCCCGCGCCGTGATAATCCATCAGCTTCTCGAGCGCGGCTACCATGTGCCCGTCCCGCACGTTCCAGGACTCGGCGTCATGACGGATCATCGTACGATAATAGGCTTCCGCTCCCTTGACTGCCATCGCGTTCATCTCGGCGCTTAAGGCGCTCTCCCTGTCGCCGGGCACCGCGCCCCTCCACTTGTCTTGCAGCTTGCGCAACAAATCGACGACTTCGTCCTCGCAGCATTCGCCGTAGATCGAAGCCGAGATGCCGTACCGCTGCTCGTCGCCGCCGAACGGCTCGAAGCATTCGAACGCTCGTCTCGCGGCATCCAAGTCGGATCCGGGCTTCGCCTCGAGATAGCCCATAATCTCGTTCATCGATTCCCATAGACTGTACACGTCTATCCCATAGAAGCCTACCTTGTACTCGTCCGCTCGGCTGGCGTTATATTCGCGAAGCCATTCCGCCAGCTCCGCGACTTCGCGGTTCGCCCACATCCACGTCGGCCAACGCGCGAAGTCGTCCATCGCCTCGCGCGCGTCGCGCCCGGCGTCGCCGAAGCCTTTCACGTACCTGTTCAAGGCGTAGCACGACGGCCAATCCCCTTCGACGGCGATGAACCGGAAGCCATATTCCTCGATGAGTCGTTTGGATAGCTCCGCGCGATGAGAGTAGAACTCGGACGTGCCGTGCGACGCTTCGCCGAGCAGCACGTAACGGGTGCGGCTCGCCCGTTGGATAAGAGGAATCGCGTCCTCCGGATCGGCATATCGCGACGCGATCGCCCGGATCGATTGCAGGATCAAGCTTTCGTTCACGATCTTCACCCCTTGCGCGGCATTAGGAGTGATAGTGTGCCCCTCTTATCGATCGATGACGCGTACTTCGTCGCCGAGCTTGATTCGACCCGTGTTCACGACGGATGCATAGACGCCGAAGTGCAGATTGAATTCCTCGTTCACTTTGCGCAGCAACGACGGGTCTTTGACCTGCGTGTCGGGATCCATCGTAATGACGACGCAACGCTCGCAGAATTGATCGACCTGAAGCGTAGCGTCGCCGATCGCGAGCCGCTTCCCGATCCAATCTCCTTCGAAGACCGAATCGTCGTCGACGGTCACGACGAAGTTGCCCCGGAACCGCCGCTGGTCGACCGGCTTGCCCCACGTCGCTTCAAGCTTGCGGAGCGTCGCGTCCGTGACGAGCAATACGCTCGCCCCGTCGACCGACAGCAGGTTCGGATGCTCTTGCTGCGGATGCGGAGCTTGCAGCCCGGACATCGCGATCGGCGTATCGGTCTGACGCTGGACTTCTTCCAGCAGCGCCTCGTCCCAGCCGAACGTACGGCCGTCCGCGGCCGTGACGCGAATGTCTCCGTCCGCGAACCGCGCCTCGTACGTCAGCAGATTCGGGATGTTGCGGCAAGTGATATACTTCCACCAACCTTCCTTGCTCTCGTCGTAGAACGCCGCGAAGCGATCGCCGCGCAATCCGTACGGTTCTATCTCGCAAGCTTCCAATCTTTCGCCCCCGAACGATTTGATCGGATAACGATTAATTTCGCTGATTACGCCAATGGTCGATGTCACGTTCCTTGCTCCGTTTCGTCATGGATGATATGTACGGATTCATTGTATCCGATCGCCGAACCGGATGGAAATCGGTTCGTTCAAGCTTCGATGCGAGGCCGATCCGCCTCGCATTCGGGCCCCGGTACCAAGCCCAAACGCGCCAGCTTCGTCAAGTAGTAGCATTCCTCCCGCATCATGTGATCGGGCATGAGGGGGCTGATCCGATCCAGCGCCTCGGCGGACAGCTCCATCTCTTCGATCTCGCGCAAGAACGCGACGAACAGCTTCAGCTCGATATCGATATCCTTGTGCATCCGGCGAAACGCCGGATAATCCTTAAGCTCCGTGCGCATGAACCCCGCCATCTCGATGCTCTTCATGTACAGTTGCTGGAAGTGGGTCTCGAATTGCTCGCTCTTGAGGATGAGCGGCTTCTCCGTCGCGTCCAAGTCCGCGGCGATCGCCGCCGCGTGGCCCGCCGCGTCCGGGAGCCACAGAAAATCGTGATGCAGCGCGTCGAATGCCGGTACGGGCCTACCCGCGACGAGTTCGGTCAGAATGCGCCAGTATTCCTCCAGTTCGTTCACCATGTGATTCAGGAACGACGGAGTCAGCATGATCTTGACCTTGCCGAGCAGCGTCCGACGTAACAGATCCAGCTTGAATTGCCGCAATGCCACCGTCAGTTCGAATGCGGGCTTATCGATCGCCTTCGCTTCCGTTTCGTTCGATGCGTTTCTCGCCTTTTCGAGCAATCGGTCGAACGCCGGAATGAACGCAGCGGCGGTTTGCGCGTCCTTCGTCTCCTCCGGCGATAGCGTGCCGAGAATAAAACGGGAGTGATCTCCCAAGATTTGCAGCCAGAACCGATGCTCGAACAACGCGTCTTGAGCCATGAACGGAATCCCCCTCGCGTGAATTGCGCCTGACGCAAGTGTATGAGGGAGACGGTCGGATAGTACGGTATGCTTCGAACTACTCTTGCTTATCCTTGGAAGGCTTGATCGCGAACAAGACGATCAAGCATGCTGCCAAGCAGCAACAGGCGTTCGTCCGGAACAACGCGTTGCCGGAAGCCTCGATTAACAGCGCGGCCAGCGGCGGCCCGAGCGCGACGCCGAGGAAGCGGATGCTGCTGTAGATCGAAGTGACCGTCCCCCGCTGTTCCTTATCGATGCCCTCGGTCAGCAGCGCGTCCAAACTCGGCAGCGCCGCCCCCAAGCCTGCGGATGCGGCGAACAGCACGATGATCGCCTTCGCGTTCGACGCGGCGCCCGCGAACGTCGCATAGGCCATGCAAGCCGTCGCTAAGGCAAGGCCGGAGAACCCGATCCATTTCATGGCCGGTTTGTTATCGCCGATCTTCTTGCCTACCGCCCAGGACGCCGTGCATAGCGCGGCCAGCGGAATCGCGACGAGCCCGCCCTTGGCGATGCCGTCGATCCCGTTCTCCTCCAGTTTCTCGGACAAATAGAATAGGCCGCCGAACAGGACGTACATATTGATGCCGCCGGCCGCGTATACCGCCCACAGCCATCGCCCTTCCGAACGGAACAGCTTGCCGATCGACGCGAGGAACGCGCCGAACTTGACGGCCGGCTTCGACTGCTTCGGCACCTTCACCCAGAAGGCGACGAGCGCGAACGAGACGAGGCTGAACGCCGGAATCGACCAGAACGGAATATGCCACGCCCAGAGCGCGAGCGCGGAGCCGAGAATCGGGCTTAACACTTTGCCGAACGTGTTCGCGGTCTCGACGATGCCGAGTCCGTTGCTTACGTCTTCCTCCCGCTTGAACAAGTCGCCGACGAGAGGCAGCACGACGGGGAAGCAAGCCGATGCTCCCAGCCCCTGAACGAGACGGCTTGCCATGATAACCGCATACGGCTTGTCGATGAACACCGACGCCCATCCGGCTAACGCTCCCGAGGCGGCGACGATGAGGAGGCCTGGCAAGATGACTTTTTTCCGCCCGATGCGGTCGGATAAGTACCCTGATATCGGAATGAACAAGATCGCGATGAATGCATACGAGGTAATCAGAAGGCTCGACTGGAACGCGGTGATCCCAAGCGCCTTCTGCATGGCGGGCAGCACGGGGATGAGCATCGAGTTGGCGAGCGTCATCGTTAGCGGAATCGTAGCAATCGACGCCAGATCCTTGATTTTGGTACGCTCCACATTACCATCCCTTATTATTCGGATAAGCTTCCTGGGATTAGAATCTCCGAAATCGCCCCCGTTAATCTGCGTCTCTTCGGAACGGAATAATCGACGCCGGCGCGGGGTACAACAGATACATCAATCCAGGCAGGAAAAGGTTGCCTAACGGGAGTCGTGATATGAGCGCGGTAAACCATAGACTGTCGATCGTCGCCCTCGGCGGCGTTCAAGAGATCGGCAAAAACATGTACGTCGTCCAATACGACGACGATATTATCGTCGTCGACTGCGGTTCGAAGTTCCCGGACGAAAGCTTGCTCGGCATCGACGTCATCATTCCGGACATCACGTATTTGCTCGACAATCGGGACCGCGTCAGAGGACTCGTCGTGACGCACGGCCATGAAGACCATATCGGGGGCATTCCATACGTCATCAAGCAGTTGAACATGCCCATCTACGCGACGCGTCTGACGCTAGGCTTGATCAAAGGCAAGCTGAAGGAGCACGGGCTGCTCGGCACGACGACGCTGCACCAGATCGACGCCGAAACCCGGCTCAAGCTCGGAGCGCTCCCGGTCACGTTCTTCGGCACGAACCATAGCATTCCCGATTGCCTCGGCATCGCCTTCCATACGCCGCAAGGGACGGTCGTCCACACCGGGGACTTCAAATTCGACCTGACTCCGGTCGGCAACCAGTTCGCGGACATTCATCGCATGGCGGAGATCGGCAAGAACGGCGTGCTGGCGCTGCTG
Source organism: Cohnella sp. GCM10027633 (assembly GCF_042675445.1). Taxonomy (NCBI): domain Bacteria; kingdom Bacillati; phylum Bacillota; class Bacilli; order Caryophanales; family Paenibacillaceae; genus Cohnella; species Cohnella sp. GCM10027633. The sequence goes on from NZ_JBHTGV010000001.1 coordinate 337,611, forward strand.
TCGGAGAGCACGAACGCGGAGCGTCCGGGCTTCACGCCGTCCGAGCGAGTGGTCGGCGAGCATATCCAGGAAGCGTTCGCGAACGCCGAAGGCAAAATCTTCGTGACGACGTTCGCTTCCAACGTGCATCGGCTCCAGCAGATCGTCGAGGCTGCGACGCGGACGAACCGGAAAATCATCGTCATGGGCAGAAGCATGGTGAACGTCGTGGACGTCGCTTCCTCCCTCGGGTATCTCGATGTCCCTTCCAACATGCTGCTCGACGCGGCCGAGATCAATAAGTACAAGCGTCACGAGCTCGTCGTGCTGTGCACCGGAAGCCAAGGCGAACCGATGGCGGCGATGGGCCGCATCGCAAGCGGTAACCACCGGCAAGTCGAAGTGTCTCCGGGAGACACGGTCATCTTCGCCTCTTCCCCGATTCCGGGCAACGAGCGCAGCGTCGCGCGCATCGTGGACAACTTGTTCCAACGAAGAGCGAAAGTCATCTACGGCTCCGGCACGGTTACGGGCATGCACGTCTCGGGCCATGCGAGCCAGGAGGAGCTGAAGCTGATGCTTACGCTCATGAAGCCGCAATATTTCATTCCGATCCATGGCGAATACCGGATGCTGCACCTTCATAAGCTGCTGGCCGAAGCGGTCGGCGTCAAGCCGAGCAACGTGTTCATCGTGAACAACGGCGACGTCGTGGACATCATCGGATCCGAGGCGATCCAGGAGCGCAAAGTGCCGAGCGGCAACACGTTCGTGGACGGTCTCGGCATCGGCGACGTCGGCAACATCGTCCTGCGGGACCGCAAGGTGCTGTCCGCGGACGGTATACTCATCATCGTCCTAACGATCGCGAAGTCGGACAACAAGATCGTCTCGGGACCGGACGTCATCTCGCGCGGGTTCGTCTTCGTCAAGGAGTCCGAAGGGTTGATGGAGGAAATTCATAGAATCACGGTTGCCGAAGTGGAACAGCTCCAGCGGGATACCGTGAAAGCTTACAACAACTGGGCGATGTACAAGCAGACGATCAAAGACTCCGTCGGCAAGTTCGTGTACGCGACGACGAAGCGCAGGCCGATGATCCTGCCGATCATAATGCAAGTGTAAGCGAGCACATGGAAAAACCCGCCTTGCAAGCCTTGACTCTTAGGCTGCAGGACGGGTTTTCCTATATCGGCGTTCATTCACGCGGTTTCGAAATGTCCAGCTGCATGCAATCGCGAGCCGCTACGATGTCCGGGAACGTCGATATCGCCCCCTCTACGAGCTCCGAGATCTGCTCGTCGTCGTAACGCGAGCTGAAGTGAGTGACGACAAGGCGCTTCGCGTTCGCCCGCGCCGCGATCGTCGCGGCTTGCAGCATCGTCGAATGGCCGTAACATTCCGCCTTGTCCTCGAGACCGGTCGCGAACGTCGCTTCATGGACGAGCACGTCCGCGTTCCGGGCAAGCTCGATCGCGTTATCGCACGGACGCGTGTCGCCCATGATCGCGAAGACCGCGCCCGACGCTTCCGGGCCGACGACGTCGGAGGAGCGGATCGTGCGCCCGTCTTCGAGCGTCACGTCTTCTCCCTGCTTCAGCTTGCCGTACAGCGGTCCGAGCGGGACGCCCATGCCGATCAGCTTCGCGAGATCCAACGCGCCCGGACGAGGCTTCTCTTCGATCCGATAGCCGAAGCAAGGCAAGCGGTGATCGAGCTCGGCCGCGACGATCCGGCAGCGATGATCCTCGTGAATCGGTCCCGCTTCGATCTCCACGACGTCCAGCTCGTAGTTCAGATGCGCGCCGCTATGCGCGAATACGCATTCTACGTACGCGCGGATGCCGGCCGGACCGAACAACGTCAGCTTGCCGGCTCCTTCGTAATACGTTCGGCTGCTTAGCAATCCGGGCAGGCCGTATAGGTGATCTCCGTGCATGTGCGTGATGAAAATCCGGTCGAGCTTGTTCAGCTTCAGCTTCAGCTCCAGCAGCCGGTGCTGCGTCGCTTCGCCGACGTCGAACAGCCAGTAGCCGTTGTTCGGCTCGGTTAACGAGAAGGCCAACGAGGAGACGTTGCGGGATTTGGAGGGACGCCCGGCTCCCGTACCCAGGAAAGTAAGCTGCATGACGCGACTAGCCTCCGCTCTGTTGTCGTTGATACGTTCCCAATGCTTCCTAATCTTCCCCGATCGCGTACGCCGCATAACGAGCAAAGAGGATGATCCGCGAAGGATCATCCCGATATGACGTTGACGTTATTCGAACCGGTACGTCCAGAACCGCTCCGTGCCGAATCTCTCGGCGAGTTGCTCGTCCGTCGGCTCTCCGCCGCCGAACATGCCGACGATCTGGAATTGGGAGACGTGCGCCCGAATCGACGCCAGCTTGTTCGGAATGAACTCTTTAATGTCATTAATGATGTCGGCTTGGCCGATCGATTGCTCATGTCCGTTCGAGAAGGCGATGCAATGCACCGGCGGGCGAAGGTCCGCCGGCATCCGGCCGACGGTCCGTACGACGGCGGCTCCCGTCGCGTCGTGATCGGGGTGAACCGCGAAGCCCGGATAGAACGTGACGATCAACGTAGGATCGACTTCCTCGATCAACGCTTGAATGCGTCCGTCCAACGCGTCGTGGTCTTCGAATTCGATCGTCTTGTCGTGCAAGCCGAGCATGCGCAAATCTTGAATGCCGATCGCCTTGCACGACTCTTCGAGCTCCAGCTGCCGAATGCCAGGCAGCGTCACCCGGCTCGCGAACGGCGGGAATCCCATGTTGCGGCCCATCTCCCCGAGCGTAAGGCACGCGTAAGTGACCTGCGTGCCGCGCGCGATATGCATGGCGAGCGTACCGGCGAGTCCGAACGCTTCGTCGTCCGGATGCGGCAATACGACGAGTATGCGTCGTTCCATCTCTCTCATCTCCCTTGTCCTCACTGCTATGCGATATAGGATGACCGATTCGGATCGGTCAGAACGGCTCTCTGCTCAGTTGCAACGCGACGACGAGCTTCCCTTGACCGTCGTGACCGGCCATGATAAGCCGCTCGGCATCGGTTTCCTCGTAATGGGTAAGGCCTTCCGAGTATACCCAGCCGTGCGGCAGCTTCAAGCCGACGCGATACGGTCCGTTGCCCGAGATCGAGCCGTGGGCGTACCGGATGACGGCGTTCGAGATGAACGTCGCCGCCGGGTGCTTCGTGGCGTCCAAGTGCGCGGCATAGGCGCCGGTCGTCATCTCGAGATGAACGTACAGCTCTTGGTCGCTGAGGCGATCGATGTATTGCTGAACTTCGTACGGAACGATAGGTTTCATTCGGCTTCCTCCCTTGGCGCGTAATCTGTGCTATTTTTTGAATCGTTTAATCGATAGTGTATCATACTTTGCCGATCGCACAACCACCCCGGCGCCTCGAGCGGAACCTGCTTGTCCAACGCCATGTGCCTCGAGCGGAGCAAGAGTCGATCATGAGCGCGTTGTTATCGCCGATCTCGCGCGTATGATCGACACCCCTTCAGATCGACGCCTTCTCCTTGGCCATCGCAAGATGGTCTGCGTAAAATTGCGCTTCGGGATAGTCGCGAACGAGCTTCTCGTAGTAAGGAACGACTTTGCGACCGAAGTAATACGGATACGCGTCAGGGTCCGCAGCCAATCTCCTTCCGTTCCAGCGCAACACCTCGATATGGTACGCCTCGCCCGTATCGTGAACCCAGAGCGCGATTTCGCATTGACCGTCCTGGCCTCGAGAGCCTGGCATATCCTCTACCTCCAGCTTGCCGTAGAACAGATCATACGGCGTCAAATGCGCGTAATTCCCCCGGTCGAATTGCCACATGTCCAACTGCGCCCAGATCGCTCCGATCTGCCATCCGATGAGCAGCGCGCACGTCCCGGGAGCGACGATAGGCGCGGCCATCATGTTCGCGATTCCGAAGCCGACGCCCTTCATGCTGTGCACGGCTTGCCATTGTCCGTATCCGTACTTGGCGATGAACGCGTACATGACGTCCTTCATCCGATACGCGCCCGCGAGCTCGGGAACGCCGTCTCCGTCGAGATCGGCGACCAGCACGGCCGGCCGGCGCGCCGGATGCTCCACGTATTCGACTTCCGCGCCTGCAGGCAGCAGCGCGCGCACGATACTAACGGCTTGTTCCTGCGACAGAATAGCATTCAACGTTCGACGCCCTCCCCGCTTCCTTCTACGCCTCCATTATATGCGCGGCGTTCGCGAGGCACGCCTTGTTAGCAATTCGAACGAGGCTGGCCGCGCGACCAGACGACGACGGGGATCAGCAACAGCGACAGCAGCCCGCCTCCGAGCGACAACGCGGCGTAGCTCGAATGGGCCGCGACGACGCCGGACAGCGCTCCGCCGGTCGCGCCGGACAGCGAGACCAGCACGTCGATCGTTCCCTGCGTCTTGGCGCGCGTCTCGACCGTCGTCGCGTCGACGATCTGGGCCGTGCCGCTGATCAGACCGAAGTTCCAACCGAGCCCGAGCAGCACGAGGGCGACGATCAACAGCGGCATCGAATCGGCGGGCGCCGTCGCGGCGAGCACTCCCGCCGCCAGCAGCGTCACGCCGGAAGCGTAGGACATCGTCTTGCGACCGAGCTTGTCGACGAGCATCCCCGTGACGAGCGACGGCAGGAACATCGCGCAGACGTGCAGGCTGATGACGAGCCCGACGTCGCCGAGCCCGTGCCCGTGGTGCTTCATATGAACCGGCGTCATCGTCATGATGGCGACCATGACGATCTGCGTCAGCAGCATGACGGTCGCGCCGACGGCTAACCCCCTGTTGTTCCGCGACGGCTTATCGATGCCCGAGTCAGGCTGAGCGGTCGAAGGCGCGGATGCGCCTTGCGCTTCGGCGAGCGCTTGCGCCACGCGCAGCGGGTCGGGTCGCAGGAACAGGAGAAGCACGATGCCTGCCAGCAAGTAGGCAGCTCCGCCGAGCAGGAAAGGGCTGGCGAGCTCGGGCACGCCGATCGAAGCCGCGAATTGTCCCGTAACGTCGACGAGGTTCGGCCCCGCTACCGCGCCGAACGTCGTCGCCACCATGATCGTGCTGATCGCGCGCGCCCGCTCGGACGGCTTGGCTAGATCCGCGCCGGCGTATCGCGCGAGCAGATTGGTGGCGTTGCCGCCTCCGTATACGAGGAGCGCGACGAACAGCAGCGGAACGTTATCTAGCACGGCCGCCAGCACGATGCCCGCCGCGCCGACGCTTCCGCTCAGGAAGCCCGCGGCCAGTCCGACCCTGCGTCCGCGCCGCTGCGACAGCCTTCCGACCGTCAGCGCCGCCGCGGCCGCTCCGAGCGTGAACAGCGCCGTCGGCACGCCCGCGTAGCTGTCCGTTCCGAGCATCTCTTGCGCGAGCAAAGCGCCGACGGTGATGCCGGCAGCCAACCCCGCGCCTCCGAACAATTGCGACAGGACGACGATGGCCAGCGTTCTGCGGCGCAGCTTATCGAGCTTCTCGGGACTTGCGATATATTCTCGAATCGAATCCGCGCGCTCGTTCGTTCGAGTAGCGCGATCATCTTCAGGCATGGTACCCCGACCTTCCGTACGTAGAATATCAATACCCTACCACACGAGAGGCGCAAGCGGTCAATCTTTTTCCTTTCGGGAACGACGAACAGACCGTTTCCCTAAGGAACGGTCCTGTCGATGAACGCGATATTCCGCTTACGCCTCTGTCCGATAGACGCCGAACCGGCGCAGCGTCGGATACATCCGGGATTCGAGAATCCGCAGCCGAACGGCGGACGCGGACACCTGCTCGAACCGGCAAATGCGCTTATACCCGACGACCTGACCTTCGTACAGCGGATACCAGCTCTCCCCGTCACCGTACTCCAGCGCGAACCGTTCGATGCGTTGGCCTTCCGCGATCTGCTCCATCAGCACGATCCGGTCGAACGACGCGGCTTCGTCCCATCGCAACACGATCTCGGCTTCCTCCGCCCCTTGCGGCGTTCTCCAGTACGTACCGTGGCTGCCGTCCGTCAGCCGTTCTGCGCCATGCGCGTCGTCCAACGACATCGTAGCCGCGACCGTCGCGCGCGTCGCCAGATCCTGCCGGTAGCTCCGGGCGATACGCTCTCCGAGCTCCCGCATGCGCCGAGCGTCGTTCTCGTGGATCAAACCGCGCCGGTCGGGCGGCAAGTTGAGCAGGAACGTCGAGTTGCCGCCGACCGTCCGCTCGTACAGATCGAACAGCTCGTCGACCGATTTCACTTGCTCGTCTTCGGCCGCGTGATAGAACCAGCCCGGACGGATCGACGTATTCACTTCCGCCGGATACCAGACCGCGCTCTCGGCCGCCGCCAGCACCGCGCGGCTGCCGAGATCTTCCTCGTCCGTGCCGAGCCGCTTCGCGAACGTCCCGTCGTCGGCTTGCTGCGACGCGGATTGGATCTTCTCGTTATCCCGCAGGCTCGCCGGCACGACGCTCCATTCGACGTTGCGAGTATGACCCGCTTCGTTGCCGCACCAGCGGACGTCCGGTCCGCATACGGAGATGACCGCGCCCGGCTGCAGCTCGCGGATGACGCCGTAATACGCGTCCCAGTCGTACTGCTGCCGCTTGCCGTTCGGCCCTTCGCCGCAAGCGCCGTCGAACCAGACGCAGAACAGCTCGCCGTATCCCGTCAGCAGCTCTCGCAATTGCGCGACGAAGTAGGCGTTGTATCGCTCCGAATCGCCATACGATCGTTCATGGCGGTCCCAAGGAGAGACATAGATGCCGAACTTCAGCCCGGCTTCGCGGCAAGCGTCCGCCACCTCGCGCACGAGATCGCCCCGTCCGGCTTTCCAAGGACTGTTCTTGACCGAATGATCCGTATATTCGCTCGGCCACAAGCAGAAGCCGTCATGATGCTTGCAAGTGAGAATAAGTCCCTTCATCCCCGCCGAGACGCACGCGTCGACCCATTGCTTCGCGTCGAGCTCCGTCGGAGCGAAGAGAGACGGCGACTCCTGCCCGTCCCCCCACTCCCGGTCCGTGAACGTGTTCATCGTGAAATGTATGAACGAGTAAAATTCCGTCTCCTGCCACGCTAACTGCCTCGGCGACGGAACGATCCGCGCCGCTTCCCATGCCGTAACGCCCATGCAAGCACTGCCTCCTTCTGTCTATCGATTCCGTCAGCCCAAGTCCGCTTCGTCCGTCAGCGTAACGACCGGCGAAGCCGTGCCATGCAGCTCGAACACGACGAGCTCGTTGTCTCCTTCGCGTAGCAAAGGTCCCGGAACATATAACGTCTTCGTCGGACCGGCTTCCCAATACCGCCCTAGGTTGAACCCGTTCACGTACGCGTTGCCCTTCGTCCAGCCGTCCAACCGAAGGAACGTATCCGCGGTTTTCTCGACCGTGAACGTACCCCGGTAGAACGCCGGTTGCTCGCCGCTCTCGGTCTCGCTCCCCGCGTTCCGGTCCCCTTCGACATCCCCTCCGACGACCGATTCCATTGGCAGCGGATAGATCGTCCAATCGTACAGGAACTGGTTGTCGATCCGCACGCCCTCGGTAATGCCCTTGCGATCGCGCAGCAGCGGTCCGTAGTTGACGCGCCCCATATTTTCCACAAGAATATCGAGTCGCAACCCTTCCGCCGGCACTTCGAGCGGCAACGGCTGCGGGTTCCACCGCTCGACCTTGCCGACGTATCGGCCGTTCGCATAGACGAGCGCGCGGTCACGAACGTCCTGTATCGTCAGCAACTGCCCGGACCGAGGTCCCGTCACGAACGTCGAATAGACGATATAGCCATAGGCTTGGCCGACCTTCTCCATCGGCTCGGGATTCGTCCGGCGAACCGGAACGGACAAGCTGCCCAGCTTATCGAACAAGCCCGCTTCCCTTCGCAGCTCCACGCTGCCGTATGCCTTGCGCGCGATCGGCGCCGGCAGCTCCAGCGGCGGCAGCGCCGCGTACTTCTCCAGCACGGCCCGCACCGCGTAGAACTTCTCCGTCGGCTCGCCGGATTCTGCGAGCAGCGTGTCGTAATCGTAGCTGGTCGCGGTAGGCTCGTACGCCTTGATATGATTCGCTCCGTTCAAGAAGCCGAAGTTCGTGCCCCCGTGGAACATGTAGAAGTTGACCGACGCGCCTTCGCCCAGCATCTCGTCCAGCGTTCGCGCGACGTCGTCCGCGGGCCGCGTCTGGTGCGGCTCCATCCAATGGTCGAACCAGCCGTTCCAGAACTCCATGCACATAAGCGGTCCGTCGGCGCGGTATTCGCGCAGCTTGCGGAACGCTTCGGCAGGCTGAGAGCCGAAGTTGACCGTCGCCAGAACGCCGTCGACCATGCCGCCTTGCAGCATGTGGTCTTCCGGCCCGTCGGAAGTGAACAGCAGCACGTCCATGCCGCGGCTCGTCATCGCGTCGCGAATGTATGCCAAGTAGCTTTTATCGTTGCCGTAGCTGCCGTATTCGTTCTCGATCTGCAGCGCGACGATCGGACCGCCGTTCGTGCAGAGCAGCGGCTTCAGCCGCGGCAGCAGCTCGTCGTAGTACGCGTCGACGTGCGCCAAATAAGCCGGATCGTAGCAGCGAAGCCTTACGTTGTCGTCCGCGAGCAGCCAAGCCGGCAGTCCGCCGAACTCCCATTCCGCGCAAATGTACGGGCTCGGCCTCACGATGACGTGCAAGCCGAGGCTGCCCGCGAGCCGCACGAATTTCTCGATATCGTACAACCCTTCGAACGCGAATTCCCCCTTGCGAGGCTCGTGTCCGTTCCAGGGAACGTACGTCTCCACCGTGTTGAAGCCGCAAGCCCGGAGCTTCAGCAGCCGGTCTTCCCAATACTCGGGCACGACGCGGAAGTAATGAATCGCGCCCGATAGAATACGGATCGGTTCGCCGTTATAGACGAACTGATCTCCTTGCGTTCCGAATGTCGCCATATCCCATTATCCTTTCACGCCGCCGAGCATCATGCCCTCGGTCAGCTTGCGTTGCAAGAGCGCGTAGATGACGATCGTCGGCACGAGCACGATGACGAGTCCCGCGAACAGCGAGCCCCAGTCGGTCGCGTACTGCTGGATCTGCATCAGGTTGTTCAGGCCGACCGGAATCGTCTTCTTGGCGTCGTCCGTAATGAACGTCATCGCGAGCACGTATTCGTTCCAGAAGTCGAAGAAGCCGAATACGACGAGCGTGATGATGCCGGGACGCGCCATCGGCACGATGATCCGGAACAGCGTGCTCCAGTACCCGCATCCGTCAATCATAGCAGATTCCTCGAAGTCTTTCGGAATCGACTTCATGAACCCGGTGAGCAGGAACACGGAGAACGGCAGGCTGCCCGTCGCGTACACGGCGCTTAGCCAGAACCGGTTGTCGAGCATGTTCATGCTGTTCATGAAGATGAACAACGGAACGATGATGTAGACGCCGCCGATGAACAGGCCCGCCATGTAGAAGTACGTGAAGAACGAACGGCCGACGAACGCCATTCTGCCCAGCACGTACGCGGTCGGAACCGCGGCGACGAGCAGGACGATCATCGATAGAATGACGACGAGAACGGAGTTAAGCATGTAGTCGCCGATGTGCGCCTTCGAGAAAGCGTCCGAGAAGTTGCTCCATTGCAGCCCCTTAGGCAGCTTCCAAGGACTCTCCATCACTTCGGCGTTCGTCTTGAGCGACGCCAAGACGTTCCACAGCAGCGGATAGATGACGATCGCGGCTTGGGCGATCAAGAATATGCGCAATAGCGTCTTCCCTACGATCGATTTGGTCGCGGTCATTAGCTCTCGCTCCTTTCGGTCAACTTATGGCTCAAGAGCGCGAGCACCATCGAGACGAGGAAGATGAACACGCCGATCGCCATCGCGTAGCCGAAGTTCGAGTTCGTGAACGCTTGGCTGTACAAGTACGTCATAACGACCTCCGAGTGGCGGTCCGGCCCACCGGCCGTCATAACGGCGACGAGGATGAAGCTGATGTTCAGGACGCCGTTGATGCTGAAAATAATCGTGACGCGAATGATCTCCCACAGCATCGGAACCGTGATCTTGTAAAATTGCTGGAACTTCGTCGCGCCGTCCAAATCGGCCGCCTCGTACAGCTCCGGCGATATGCCGTCGATGCCCGCCATGTACATGACCATGTAATAGCCGGCGGCTTGCCAGATCATCGTCACGGCCAGCGCCCATAGCACCGTCCTCTGGTCGCCGAGCCACGGCTTCGCCCATTCGTCCAGGCCGATCGCTTCGAGTCCGGCGTTCATGAAGCCCATCGTCGGATGGTAGATGAACGACCATAGAATCGAGACGACGACGAACGACAGAATGCTCGGGAAGAAGAAGACGGTCCGGTAGAACCCTTTTTCCTTCAGCTTGGACTTCGCGAGCAGCGAAGCGTTGACGAGCGCGAGCAGCAGCGTGCAGACCGGCACGACGAGCATGAGGAAGCCCGTGTTCCGGAGCGCCAGCAGGAACGTATCGTCATGGAACATATCCCTGAAATTTTGCAGCCCGATGAACGTGGGCTTGTCGCTTAGACCCGTCCACAAGTACAGCGACTTCTGGAAAATTTGAACCGTCGGGTACACTTTGAAGAGGCAGAACAGCACGATCCCCGGTAACAGGCATGCGGCGATGAACAGTCCCCTCCGCGTCTTCATCGTCATTGGTGTCGGCCTTCCTTTCGTTTTCGTTCTGATTGTTCTCATTATAAGTTCGGAAGGCGGCGCTCCCAATGAACAAAAGAGCGAATGTTCATGGACGATTTTAAGCGATGGCGGACATGTTCTTCCTTGCGCCGGCGTCCGCCGCTTGCGCTCGTCCGAAATCGTAAAATCGTACAGGTTTCTGTCGGCGCCGTCGCTCCCCGTACGAAAACAACCTGCCGGCGGCGTTCGCTCGGCAGGTTGTTCATGGGATCTCGAATCAATTATTGCGCTCCGCTCTTCTCAAGCTCGGCGCGGATTTCGGTATATACTTTGTACAGCTTGGCGCTGTACTCGTCGAGCGTCATTTGCTTGCTCATGATGGAGGAAATCGGCTTGTACACTTCGTCGCTCGGATTGTACTTGCTGCCCTTCGCGACCGACTTGAACGAACCGTTGATGGCGATCATGCCGCTGTCTACCGCTTTGTAAATGTTATACGTCGTTTCCGACAGCGAGTCCTTCACGAGATCCGGCGCGCCGACGACCGCGAGAACGCTTTTCGCTTTCTCGGCGTTCAGCTTGACGCTCTTCTCCGTGTACAGGTACTTGAGGAATTCCTTCGCCAGCTCCGGGTTTTTCGCTTTCGCCGGGATGACCATTTGCTCTACGTTCGTCAGCGCGGAAGCGTGCTGGTCGGCGTTGAATGCCGGTACGCCGAGGAAGCCGTATTGGAAGCCGTCTTCGCGAGGCGCGTCCTTCATCTCGTCCTCGAACCACGTGCCGTTCGGGATGAACATCGCTTTGCCTTGCAGGAACGCCGTTTGGGATTGCGTATGGTTGAGGGCGACCGTTCCCTTCATGAGAGCGTCGTCCGTCGTGGCGATTTTCTCGAGCAGGCCCCATACTTGCTTGTACGTATCGCTCTTCCAGAACTCCGGATCGAAGTCGAAGAATTGGTCCAGCGCATCCTGGCCGCCGACGTTGAAGATCGCCGGAACGATCATTTCTTCGAGGTAACCCGGGTACAAGCCTTGGTACGTGAACAGCGAACGGCCGTTTTCTTTGGCGATCGCGGTAGCGGCGAACATTTCGTCCCACGTCTTCGGCGGGGCGATGCTCTTGCCGTCGAACAACGCTTTATTGTACCAGAGGCCCATGACGCCGAAGTTGTAAGGCGCAAGGTACACATGGCCGTCGCCGTACGGCGCGCTAGCGCGGGATTGCAGAACGCCCGACAGGATTTTCGTCTTGAGCGGCACGCCGCCTTCGAGCGCTTCGCCGTCGAATACGTCGGTCAGGTCGAGCAGCGCCTTGTCTTTGATGAGGCCGTCGAGGATCGGCGTGTTGTCGCTGCCCGCGATGTACATGAAGTCCGGCGGGTTGCCCGCGACGATCTTCGGACGGACGAGCTCGCCGATTTTCGGGCTGGCCGTGATGTTGATCTTGGTGCCGGGATAATCTTTCATGAACGCTGCAGCGATGCTGTCCCAATATTCCCGTCCGTACCCGCCCTGGAAGACGGCGACGTTCAGATCGGGATCCGCGAACGTCTTCGTGCCCGCAGAAGCGCTTTCAGAAGCGGATGCGGACGGCGATGCGGATGGAGAAGCGGCGGAGTTGCCGTTGTCGTTGTTCGATCCGCAAGCCGTCGCGATTACGGACAGCGCGATGATGCCGGACAGAACGGTTAAGCGTTTGTTGTTCATTGAAACGAATGACCCCTTTCGTTTGTAATGTTTTCATTATAGAATTCGCGGGGTTCGGCCCATATGAACAAACTAGCGGATGTTCATGGACGATTTTACGCCCGAACGGACAGGCTTGCCCGGCGCGGATGATCGCGCGGGTCAAACCTGTCCGTTTTTGCTTTCGATCTTAAAATCATACATCTTCCGCCCGAGGCGCCTTCTTGACGTTCTTCGGCGAAATGCCGAACCGCTTCTTGAACAGGCGGTTGAAGTAGAACGGATCGGGAATGCCGACTTCCGCTGCGGCTTGCTTGATCAGGTAATTGCCCGTCGCGAGCAGCTCGTGCGCCTTGACCATCCGGATTTCGTTCAGCCGGGTCAGGATGCTCATGCCGGTCTCCGTCTTGAACACGTGGCACAAATACGGCTCGGACAACCCAACGTGCGCCGCGACGTCCGAGATGAAGATCCGCTCGGCGTAACGCTTGTCCAGGTAGGCGAGCGCTTGCCGGATTTCCTCCCGCACCGCCCCGTGTTTCGTCGCCCTGCCGAGCGTCTCGTAGATCTCGTCAGACAGCTCGCGGATGAGGATCATGAGCTGCGTATCGGAATCCGCCGCCTCGATCTTCTCGACCCATGCCTTCTCGTTCCAAGGGTTGTCCGTACCGAAGGCGGCGGCGTTCGCCACGTTCCAGATGCCGCCGACGACGGCGCGCTTCAGCGTGCGCGGATGGACGAGCTGTTTCGCGGCGATCTCCGCGAGCAGCAGCGCGCTCTCCGTCCACAACTCGATCGCGAGGCTTCCCGAGCCGCGCAGGCTCGACTTGAATCTCGCTTCCGCTTCGAGGAACTCCTCCCCCTCGTCTCTCGCCGCCAAGGCGTTCGGCAGAGCCCCCTCCTTGAACCGGGCGTAGAAACGAAGCTCCTCCGCCTTCCGGCTCGCGTGCAGCTGATCGGCGAGCGCATGGAAAGACTGCGCCTCGCGTCCGTATACGACGCTGAACGCATAGCCGTAATACATCTCCGCAAGCCGGATCATGCGCTGGGCGAGCTCTTCCGGAACGAGCGCGGCCGACGATACCGGCACCGCCGCGGCCATGACGTATCGGTTCGCGTTCGTCCGAACGATCGCGAGCACCTCGCGTCCCGGGAGCAGCTCGTCCGCCACCTTCTCGAGCTTGTCTCCCGCATCGGCTTCTTGGATGCCCCGGGCATCGCTCTCCAACCGGCAGAAGATGAACGAATACCACCGTAGACGCATGTCCTGCTCCGGCGCTGCCCGCGACTCCGATTGCCCTTCTCCGGCGTCCGTCCGCGCGAGCCATTCCCGCAGCTTCTCCGCCTTATCGGTTCTCGGATCGCGCGCAGAAGAGGCTGCCTGAATGCCGCGTGTCCTTCTGCCGTCCAGCTTCGTCGCCATCTCCTCGAGCGCCTGCATGAAGCTATCCGACTTCAGCGTCAGCTTCAGCATATAGTCGTGGGCGCCGCACTTCAGCGCTTCGCGGACGAGCTCGAAGTCGTTATAGTTGCTAAGGACGAGAATTTCGCCGTCGAACCCGCTCGCGGTCAGCTGCTTAATGAGCTCGAGACCGTCCATCTCCGCCATCTTGATGTCGGTAATGACGATGTCCGGACTCGTCCGGCCCGCCAGCTCGAGCGCGGATACGCCGCTGGACGCCGAGCCTGCGTGCTCGAACCGGCCCCCTTCCCACTTGATAAGCGAGTGTACCGCGTGCCGGACGATCATCTCGTCGTCCACGATGATGACTTTATACATCGGCTTTCCCTTCTTTCCGGATAATCGGCAGCTTCAGAATCGTCTCGGTGCCTTCGTTCGGCCGGCTGCGGGTTTGCAGCCCGTATTGCGGCCCGACGTACAGCCGGATCCGCTCGTCCACGTTGGCGATGCCGATGCCGGACAGCTTGTCGTGCGAATGCTTGCGCGCCGGCAACTCGTTCATGTCGAAGCCTTTGCCGTCGTCCGCGATGCGCAGCAACAGCGCGTCGTCCGTCCGCGAGCCGTCCACGTCGATCGTCACGCGGCGTCCGTCTCCGCCGCCTGCATGGATGATCGAATTCTCGACGATCGGCTGCATGATGAACCGCGGAACGAGGCAGCTGTACAGCAGATCGTCCGCGATGCGGCAATTGAGCTTGAACGAATCGCCGTACCGGATTCGCTGGATGACCGAATAATGAAGCAGGTTCTCGATCTCCTTCTCGAGCGGAATCATCTCTTCCTTCACGAGTATCGTGTTGCGCAGCAGCTCCGACAACGAGCCGATGCCCTGCTCGACGACTTCGTTCCCGCTCATCATGGCGCTCCATTTCAGCGAATTCAGCGTATTGAACAGGAAGTGGGGATTGATTTGCGCTTGCAGCATTTTCAGCTCCGCTTCCCTCTTCGCCTGTTGCTCCTCCCCGACCTGATAGATCAGCTGCTTGAGCCTCACGACCATCTGATCGATCGTCTCCGTGAGCTTTCCCATCTCGTCCGGGTACGAAATGTCCAGGCGCGTCTCCAAGTGGCCCATCTTGACGCGTTTCGCGTATTGCAGCAGGTCGCGCATCGGGTTGCCGATGCTCTGGAAGATCCACAAGGCGAGCACCCCGGACAACAGCACGATAACGATGCAAATATAGATGAGGCTGCCGCGGATCGCCGACAGCTCCGAGATAATATAGGCATGCGGGATGAGTCCGATCATATACCAATCGGCGGACCGGATGTAGGCGCTGCCTACGAGCGTCCGCTGTCCGTCCACCGTCGCGTAGAACGTCTTGCCGGCGCCGCCGTGCACGCTCGCGAACACGTCTTCCTGGGCGAACGTGTCGCCATGCGGAATGTCGGGGTCGACCGACGAAACGACGACGCCGTTGCCGTCGACGATATACAGACTGCTATCGGTACCGAGATCGACGTGCTCGTACGTGTTGCGCGAGAACACTTGCTCGTCGATGACGATGACGAGATAACCGAGCTTCTCGTTCAGGTTGTCCGCGGAATAGATAATGCGGCTAAGCGCGATTTTATCGGAATCGCGGTTCGACCTGAGATAGGTCCATTTCATGTTGCCTTGCGCGCGGCCGAGTCCGTTGAGCGAATTCAGGATTTGATCGTTCGGATATAGTTCGTAACCGAGATCGTAGAACGGAACTCCTTCGTTCGTCAGAATGACGACGTTGGACAAGTTGCTCAGACGGAACACTTGCTCCCCGAGCGCGTCCTTGACCGCGGTAATCGCCTGGCTCTGCTCGTAGTCCGTCATCCGGGAGAAGTTCGCCAGACCCGTCTGCACCGCGTCGTTGATAATGATCGTCTCGCTGAGCGTCTCGTACTGCTGCAGCTCCCGCGCGGCGTTGATCGCGCTCTCGGACAGCACCTGCAGCGAGTACGAGCTCAGCTTGTCCGATATCGACACCTCGTAGCGGAAGTTCGAATAGATCGCGACCAGCAATACCGGCAAGAGCGACGTGATCAAGAAGGCGATCAACAGCCTGCGCTTAATGGACAGCCGCCGCAATAACCCGGGGTGCCGCTTGATCGTGCCGATGATGTTGTCCGCCATGCCTTAGTCCCCCTATGAATCGCACGCGTGCGTTTACGGTTCCGATGAACGTTAATTATAAACATACTCCGGACGGAATGGAACCGTCTTGCTCTCGAACGATCAGCCCGCGCCGCGCGCAAAAAACCCGCCGTCCGCTTAGGCAAGCGGAAGACGGGGCATGTCGTTCTTAGGGTTAACGAAGCCGCGCGAGGTTAGTGCGCCTCGGCTTGATCGACGTGCGCGAGATGCTTCCGCTCGATCAGCAAGAACAGGACCGATAGCAGCACGCAAGCGCCTCCGACGATGAAAGGCATCTCCGGGTTGTACCATTCCGCGAGCTTGCCGGCCAAGTACGGCGCGATCGCTCCGCCGATGAACCGAAGGAAGCTGTACGCGGCGGAAGCGGTCGGACGCTCGACCGGCGCCGCGTTCATGACGGCCGTCGTGATGAGCGTATTGTTGTTGCCGAGGAACGCGCCGGACAGGATAACGCAGACGATGAGGACGGTTTTGGATTCCGTGAAGCTCGCCATGACGAACAGCGTGACCGCGAACAGCAACAGCTGCCAGCACATCGACGCGATCGTGCCCGACCTCTTCTGCAGCTTAGGCGCCATGAACACCGACGTGAACGCGAGCAACAATCCCCAGCCTAAGAATACGTATCCGAGGCCGTGCGTGTCCAGGCCCAGGTGGCTCAGCACGAGCGCGGCGTAGACGAGCAGCGTGAAGAAGCCGAAGTTGTACAGGAACGCGGCGATGCCGAAGTCGCGCAGCGCGCGGAACTTGAGCGCGCGGAACGGATCGGCCAGCGACGCCTTCTTCTTCGCGATCGCCGCGGCGGGCGTCTTCTTGTTCGCCGACGGCATGAGCACGAGCACCAGGAAGAAGGCGAGTATCATCAAGCCGGCGACGCCGAAGAACGGACCGCGCCAAGAGATGGCGCCAAGCTCTCCGCCGAGCAGCGGGCCTACGGAAATGCCGAGGCCGACCGCGACTTCGAACAAGATAATCGACTTGGCGACGCCGGTGCGGGACAACGAGACCACCGCCGCGAGCGCCGTCGCGACGAACAGCGCGTTGCCGAGTCCCCAGCCCGCGCGCAGCCAGACGAGCGACATGACGCCGTCGGACAGCCCGCCCAGCGCGGAGAATAACGCAATGATGACGATGCCGGACATGAGCGTCCGCTTCGCGCCGAGCTTCGCGGATACGACGCCGGTTATCAGCATCGCGATGGCCATGACCGCGTTGTAGCTCGTGAACAGCAGCGTGACGTCGGCATGCGTCGCGCCGAATTCCTTGGCGATCTCGGGCAGAATCGGGTCGACGAGACCAAGACCCATGAAGGCGATAATACAGGCGAACACGACCGCCCATACCGCCTTCGGTTGATTGAACATGCTCGCGTTCTCCGGTTGCAGCGGAGCCGCGTGAGCATGGGATTGCTTGCGTACAGCGGTAGTAGCCATTGCGGGTCGAACTCCTCTAAGTTGTGTATTTGTCGATGGCGTCGCACACTTTCCGGTAAGAGCGCTCGGTGTCGTTGCGGATCTCCGCCATCTTCTCGAGCTTCTGGTCGATGAGCGCCAGTTGCTTGCCGAGCATGATCTTGACCTCGATCAGCTTCTCGTGCTTGCGGGCCGCCTCGTCGGATTCGAAATACGCTTGCTTGTGCCCTTCGAGTTCTTTGCGAATGTTCACGTACTCGATGATTTCCTGCAGCGTGAACCCGAGCACGTCCCTCGCGTTCACGATCTGCTTCAGCCGCTCGATGTCTTCGCGCGTGTAAAGGCGCATGCCGCCGCCCGTTCTCTCCGGCGGAGACAGCAGCCCGATCTCTTCGTAATACCGAATCGTACGTTTCGTTACGCCGCTTTCCTTGGCGACGTCGTCGATCTTGAATTTATCCATGTCTGCCTCCCTCCGTCCCCGATTATGAACCAACGAGGATTATCATACACCCTTAGTAACGTTAACGTCAACGTTAACTTTTATGCATAATAAATTCCTTTATACCCGTATGTATTTACTTCTTCTCGAGGTTAGGATGCGCCGGTAACCAGCTTCGCATGCACGGTGAACCGGCCGCCTTCTTCGGTCCGCGAGCAAGTAGACAGGGTGAGTACCCGGTCTCCCGCGCCGACCTCGACGCCCGTATCGTACAGCGAATTCGACTTTAATACCGACGCGAAAGCCGCGAACTCATCTTCGCGATCGAATACGGTGCGGATGTAATCCTCGTCCGCGTTCGTATCGTAAGCGGAGAAGACGAGCCATTGTTGGTCGCCGTACAGCGTATCGAACGTCACGATCGGATGCTCGCGATAATACGCTTCGTCCCTGTATTTCAGCAGCCCCTTGAACATGATCTCTTCCTTCATGTAATGGCCGTATAGAATCCAATGCTTCTCTTGCTGCCCGATATCGTTCCGGTAATCCATGAATATACTGCCCGTCACGTTACTATCGCGCTCGAAATCTCTGCGCAAGTAATACGCGTTATCTTCCGCTTGCACGACCGGATAATCGATGCTCGTGCCCGCGATCGTCAGCCAGCCGACCGTGTCGGCGTTCTTGTTAAGCAGCGGCTTGAACCGGTCTTGCACGATCAGCTTCCGGACGGCGTCGGGATCGAACGGCGATTGCGCCGCGACGGTTTCGGGTTTCGTTGCCGCAGACGATGGCGCGGGCGCGACGACTTCGGCAGGCGGTCGGGGATCCGCTTCGGCGCGTTCGACGGTCGGCTCCTCGGCGCGATACAGCGTCCTTGCTTGCTCCATCTGCGACTTGGCCGAGCGGGTATCCGCGTAATACCCGAAGATCGACGCCATCGATGCCGCGAAAACAATGAGCGCTCCCGCGCTGGCGGCGACGTATCCGTACTTCCGTATCCATGCGAGCATGCGCGCTCCTCCTTCCGCGAACGGCAAAATCCGCATAGACCGAATCGGCTTATGCGGACTTTCCGTTAGCTTGTCGTATCGCCGAGCTTACCGGCCGGCTCTTCTTGCTTTGAACGCCATCAGCAGCGCAGCGGCGCCGGAGATCGCGGCCAACGTCACGTACAGGGACAGGTTCGTCGCGTCTCCGGTTTGCGGGTTAGGCTCGGCCGCAGGCGCTTCGGCGCCCGAATCGTCCGTCGTCGCAGGCTCTTCCGCCGCCGGTTCTTCCGCTGCCGGTTCTTCTGCCGCGGCGCCCGGCGCGCTGTTCGTGAACGAGATCGAGTCGATCCAGAGCGTGCCGCTAGCGCCGTCGTGGAAGTTGAAGTGGAATCCTTGAATGCCTTTGTCGATGCCGTTCGCGGCAAGATCGATGACGAGATCCTGGAAATCCTTCGTGACGGCAGGCAGCTTATCGCCGGACGGACCGACGAGATCCGAGAACGCTTTGCCCGTCGTCTTCACGTCCGGACCGACCGCGTAGTTCAGATCGAACGCGCCGCCTTCTCCGCCTGCCGCGCCTTTCGCGCGAATGACGAGGTATTTGTAAGTGCTGGCGTCGATGCCGCCGCCGGATCCGAACCAGCCTTGGCTGCCGAATTCGAGCTTCAGCGCGTTGCCGTCGATCGAAGCTCCCTTGCCCGCGTTGCCGTCCGCCCAAGCCGCGTTGGCGCCCGAGCTCGCGAAGTCCTTCAGATCGGAGCGATCGTAGTTATCGTATACCAGGTCGCCTTCGGCGGCCATGGCGGACATTCCCGCCGCCAGCGTCAGCGCAAGCGCGAGCAATATCGATACGGTGAATTTGCGTGCTTTGCCAAGGGTTCTCATGTAATAAAAGGCCTCCTCATAATGGGTTCAATCAGATGTGCACCTTACGTACGGGCCGAGAGGCGATCGTTATCGTCCCGCGTCCCCTTCGAGTCGCTCATGCTGCCCTTGCCGCAATAATGAGTTGTCGCCACCCCCTGCAACGGTCGAGAATATCGGCGTTATCGATCGTTTAATTGGCATATTCTCACTTTTATACTAATTGTAAAGCGGTTACATGTAGAGTTGCATTCTTACGCGAATCGTGCGCGATTCTATGCAGTGAGGGAACAAGCAAAAGAACCCCGCCATCCACATTCAAGTGGACGATGGGGTTCGATTTCGTAAGAACTTGATCTATCGCGTCAGGAAGCGGATACGCCGCGCGTGTCTAACGGCCTCGGTCCGCGAAAGCTCTTGACGAGCTCCGGCAAGGCGACGCCGGCCAGGACGAGCGCGACGCCGAACCATTGCAGCGAGCTCACGCTCTCGTGCAGGACGACGGCGGACAGCAACACCGCGACGGGCAGCTCCGCCGCGCCGAGAATGCCGGCCATCCCCCCTCCGATGCGCGGCACGCCGTACGTGTACAGCACCGGAGGCAGGAATGCGCCGAAGAAACCGAGCAATAGGCCGAATAGCGCCAGCGGCCCCGCGAACGTGCCGTCGAACAAATACGTCGGCGGGAACACCGCGAACGCGAGCAGCAAGCCGCCCGTAGACATCCACGCGCTGCGGGACGCCGGGGAAGCATGCGGAACCGCCTTGCCGCTCACCAGAATGAACAACGAATAGCTGACGGCGGACGCAAGGCCGAGCAGCACGCCCTTGCCGTTGAACGAAGTCCCGCTATGCTCGACGATTCCCGCGGCGAGCAGCGTGCCTCCGAACAGCACCGCGAGCGTAAGGAGCGTCAGCTTGTTCGGGCGCTTGCGGCTTCCGATCGCTTGGAACAATACGCCGATCCACGTGAATTGGAACAGCAGCACGATAGCGAGCGAGTTCGAGATCGTCTTAAGCGATTCGTAGTACAGCAGTCCCGTAATGGCGGACGGCGTCCCCGCGGCGAGCAGCGTGAGCCGCTGCTTCCAGGAAAGGCGAGCATCGGACGGCGACGTCTCCGAGACGTTCGAGCCGGCCCCCCGCTTCCGGCCTCGCAAGCGCTTCGCGCCGAACGCGAGCGCCCAAGCCAGCGCGCAGCCCGCCAGTAATTGGCTTCCGACCACTTCGCCTAGCGTATAGCCGTGTTCGTACGCTTTGACGACGATCGTCGATAAGATGCCGTAACAGATCGCGCCGAGCAATACGGCGATATTATATTTCATTCGTTCTCGTACTCCTTTTTCGTCGAATCTAAGTTGTCCGGACCAACAAAAAACTCCCTAACCGCGACACCGGACGTCGTAAGACGTTTCCGGTATCGTAGTTAGGAAGTTAAGGCTTCCCGTAGAAACCCCCACCCTATGGTCGTGGGGTTATACGATGTTCGATATGCGATTGGCGTCCGTTCGATCAACTGCAACAGGTCGTATATTACGTTAGCCTCCCGCGATTGTCAATAGCAATCGGAGGGAAGTCGATCCATTGTTCATGTAATCCGTAAGGAATCCGAAGAGACCACGACAAGAGTGCGATATTTCATGTAGAAACGCGGCGGATACACACAAAAACCGATTATACTTGAAATTTCATACAGAAATCGAGAAGAAATTTCATCCACTCAAATTGTAGATGAAATTTCATGCAGAATTTGAAAATTAAACATCCATCTAGAAAATGCATATGAAAAAGCTTATATATCTTCTAAGCGTTGCGTCCCCATCCACAATGAATGGAAGGCTTCGGAGGGAACGTTACGTACTTATTCCATATTCTAAATCTCCGGCAACGGCTTGCGTCCGGCGAACCCGTCCTGCCAGCCGTGATAATGCGTGATCCGCTCTTCGCCTTCTTTCCAGCATAGCAACGCTTCTTCTCCGTCGATGACCGACGGGAAGTCGAGCAAGCCCGGCTGCACCATCTTCAGCAGCACGCCAGCTCTCGCGAAGTTGTCGATCAGCAGTTGCGCTTCCATCCTCATGAAATCGATTCGGCTCTCCATCAGGAAGAACGGATCGCCGTCGCCGTTCCCGTTAGAAGGCGAACGATGAACGCTCTTCGCGCGTTTCAATTCCTGTTGCTGGCTCTCAATATCGCTCAAGAGCGCCTGCAACTTGGCCAACTCCTCCCGAAGCTTAGGCAGCAGCTCGTTCGCTTCGCTCGGCGTGAACAATCTAGCTTCCACTCGCCGTTCCTCCCGGTATTCCGACTTCGTCTTGCAGGACGATCCAGCGTTCGCCGTTCCACCCGACGCGATCGCCTGTCCGAACGGAAGGATCGCGTTTGGCCGCCGGAACGGCAACCTGCTTTCCTTCGATCTCGAGCAGCGTCCCGTCCGGTCCCGCGGACAGGACGATACCCGTTCGCTTGACCGCGCAACGGCTCTCTTCAGGCATATTCATCGGCGTAATCCCCTATGAATAGATTTTGTTGCCGAGCAACAGGTCGAGCGCCGCGCGCATCTTCTCCGCGTATGCCGGGTCACCGCTCGTGCTCAGCAGCTTCACCTTCCCGCTGCCTTGGCTTTCCGCTATCCCGTAGCGATGCAGCATCGCCGCGAGACGTCTGACGGTGCCGGCGCTGCCGTCCACGATGCCGATATGCGGAGGCAGCACATCGCGCAGAATATCGGCGTAGAACGGATAATGCGTGCAGCCGAGCACGACGATGCCGTATTCGTTCAAGTCGTACGGCGCGAGCTTCGCGCGGAAATATTCGGCCATGACGCGCCTATCGAACTGCAGCGCTTCGCAATATTGGACAAGCTCGGGCAGAGGCAACGAATCGACGATGCCTTGCTCGTCGACCCTGGAGACGAGCGCGTAATACTTCTCCTGCTGCAGCGTGAGCGGCGTCGCGAACACGAGCACGCGCTTGCCCGTCGCGCGGTTCATCTCGACGGCCGGCTTCACGGCCGGCTCCATGCCGATGATCGGTATCGCGTACGTCTCGCGCAGCTCGGACACGGCGATGCTGGTCGCCGTATTGCAGGCGATCACGAGCGCGTCGACGTGGTATTGCATCAACGTCTCGATCGATTCGAATATATAGTCCTTCACGTCGTCCTTCGGCTTCGTTCCGTATGGGACGTGCAGCGTATCCGCGATATAGATATAGTCCTCGTTCGGCAGCTTGCGCAGCGCTTCGGCAAGCACCGTAAGCCCGCCGATGCCGGAGTCGAAAAATCCGATCGTCATAGCTATCGATTCCTTAAAGGTTAGTTGTGATGGATGTCGCAAGCATAACGCGAATGTCAGCATTGCAGCAAGGGTTGCCTACCCGCGTGAGCGCGCGTTCTTCATCGCACGATGCACTTTATCACAATACTTCCGGGCCTCATGAATGGTGCACCCATTTTCCCCATTATACGACATAGCTCGGCATCGTGGGAAGGCATAAGGCAAGCCCCCGCGACGGCGATCACGGAATAGCGGAAAAGCCGACCCGAAGTCGGCTAACGACGCCATGGGCGCCCTGTTATATTCGTTCGTAATCCCGCTTCATGATCGTCTTGACGTGACTCGGCCATTTCGAATTGGCGGGGCAATACTTCTTCGCGATCTTCTCGACCGTCGTGTAGCCTCGGCCGACGTAATTGTCCGCGATAAGTTGTCCGAATTTCCGCACGCAATCCGCCTTCGTCTCGAAGCTGAGCGCCTGGTTGAACGCGTCGCCGGCGATGGCGTTCAAGCCGAACAGGTTATTCTTATTCTTCGCGAGCCGGCTCTCGCCGTTGCCGCTCTCGAGCTTCATGACCGCGATCGTGAAATAGGCGTTGACGCCGTATTCCGCTTCGACGTCCAGAATGACTTCTTCCAATCCCTCGCCCGCAAGATCGGTTCCATCGAGAATGTTCGCGATATCTTCTGCGCTCAGTCCGGAATCGGAGCTTACGGCCGAAGAAGGTTTGTTCGGTTCTTCGTCTTCCTCCGCGCTATCCGCTTCTTGTTGCGAAGGCGCATCCGCGGCATTACGCTCGGTCGAACGCTCGGAAATACGCTCGGTTTCGTTAGCGGTTTCGCTTGCGGACGCGCTCTCGGACGCAGCTTCTGAAGCCTCTGCAGGGGCATCGAAGGATGCGATTCTGACGACGTCGTCCAGCAGCTTGGCATAACCGCCATGGACGTAGCCGCCGTCATTCAGCTTCAGCCAGCCGTTGTCGGTCGTCTCGAGTACTTCGATGATCGTTCCTTGCTCCAATACGGTAACGATTCGCGCTTTGGCGTACGGCTCTTCTCTTACGTTGAGGAAGTAAGCCGTCGTTTCGTATGTATGCGTTTTGGGTAATTCCGGGTATGTTTCGTTCGTCGTCATGGCGTGCAGAACGAGAGCGGCTCGGGCGGGCGTAACGGGAGGAGCGGTCGCCGCTTCTTGCGGCTGCGCCGAGATTTGGATTGGCGGCTGATGGGTCGATGGGGCCGGATCGGCCGCGACCGTCGGATTCGAATCCGCGAGCGGAGATACGGTCGGCGTCTCGCTCGGGGTCGATTGCGGTTGGTTCTCAGAAGCGATCGCCGCTGGAACCCGCGCTTCGGAAGCCGCGTTCGCGTGATCATAGATCGAGATCAACAAGTAGAAGCCCAGGCACAATAGCAATACGACGCTTATCGAATAAGCGATGCTTTGTCGATGTTCGCTGCGCAAACCTACCACCTCTTCGCTTTAAGGTTACCAAGATTGTACCTAGAAGCGGTTGAAAAGCGTGTCAAACGGTCTGAGGCGAATGTCTGTTTATTTGTCGCATCGCAATAAAAAATCCGCGCTAAGCGCGGATCGGCCGTAAAAAGATTGTGCGGTTTTGTCGGCGAAATCTCACATTAGAAAGATGAGAAAAAGATGAGAAGATTAAGATTGCACTTCCGTTACCTCGGTCGCCCGGTTTTTGATTCGGGAATTTTCGGCGGCGAGACTCAGGATATCGGATATATTCACGCTATCGCGGATGTTCCTCAGCGTGTACGAAGGGTGGCTCGTGTCCGTGGACAGCACCGTAATATCGCCGAATTTCAATAGCCGCTCGAGCAAGCTCCGCTTCAGCGAGATGTCCCGGATGCGGTACAGTTGGATCTCCTCCCGCCTTTTCGTGAACACGCCCCTCTCGACGATCAAGCGGCGGTCCGTGATCCGGTAACGGGTGAACGTCGGAATGCCGTAGTTAAAAGGCTTGCCTTCCCACAACGTGCTTTCGGTTGACATGGCGGCATCTCTCCCTGAGATTGGTTCGTTTCCCTTCTATTGTACACGACATCCTCCCGCCCGGACATCCCGAATCTTTCATATATACTTGGTTCCCTTCACCTTCGAGTGTTCGAGCAGATAGGCGAAGTCGTTCTCGTTCCGCTTCTGCTCCGCTCGCCGCGCCGCTTCCGCCTCCGCCCGCTTCGCCTCCTGCTTCGCCGCTTCCTCCTGCTTCATCGCCTCCGCCTGTTGCTTCAGCTTCGCGATCGTATCCGCTCCTAACAAATCCTTAAGCGTAGCCGGTTTATCGGAACCGCCCGACGCGGAAGGCTGATGACCTCGCGATTGTTTCTTCTTGCTGCCCATATGCATTCTCCTTACGCTATAATGATCCTATCTAATCATAAGAGGGATGACGATGTCCGATCAACCGCAATCGCGTATCGATTGCATGAAATGCGTTCATTACTACGTAACTTGGGATCCGAATTTCCCCAAAGGCTGCCGCGCGTTCGGCTTCAAGTCGCATGCGATGCCTAGCGTAGCCGTGCGCTCGTCTTCCGGCCGCGCTTGCATGAGCTTCGAACCGAAGCAGAAGCCGAATCCGTCTTGAACGGAGCGATACCGCGACTACTCTTCGGATTGCCGATGCTTCTCGATCGCTTCCTTGAATCGGTCGGGGTAATCGGTATGAACGCCGTCCGCCCCCCATCTCATCGCCCTGTCCATGTTAAGCGTACGATTGACCGTGTAAGGGTACAACAGCAGCCCGGCAAGCTTCACTTTGCGAACGTAGGCTTCGTTGATCTTGCCGAAGTTGACCCCGATGCCGTTCGCGTACTCCTTAATGTCTTTAATCTTATCGCGCGAGATCGTCGACGGATGATTGTACCAGATCAACTGGAACAGCCGGACGTCCGGCGATAGCTTGCGCATTTTTCTTAGGCTTTTCTTGCTGAACGATTGCACGGCGACTCGATTCCGCAAGCCGAATTCCTCGACTAACGCCCACGTCTTCTCCTCCAGCCCCGGATTGTCCCGTGGCGACTTCGTCTCCAGCAAATACTTCGTTCCGTCTCCGAACGTCTCGAACGCTTCGCGAAGCGTCGGAACGCGCTCTCCGATATATTCCGCTCTCGCGTATATCGGATATTCGTCGTTGAACCAAGAGCCGGCGTCCAATCTCTTCAGCTCCGCCAACGTTAGTTGCCCGATCGCGCCATGCCCGTCCGTCGTGCGGTCGACCGTCTCGTCGTGCATGACGACGATGTGCCCGTCTCTCGTCAACTGCAGATCGAGCTCGATGTAATCGACGTTCATCCGGACCGCGAGACGGTATGCGGCCAGCGTGCACTCCGGCGCGTACCCCGACGCGCCGCGATGACCGATCGTCTCGAAGGTCGCCCTGGCCGGAGCGGAGAACGTAACGGGCATCGATTCGCCGGCGAGCCAAGCGATCGTCGTCGTCAGAAAGATCAGCTTGCACGAACGGAACATGGTAGGACGGCGTCTCGACCTATCGGTTCTCATGATCGGGATCCTCCTGCTGTCGGAATAATTGACGTTTTCCCCGTATTACTTCGACCAGACGACGATCGACCGTTGCTGCCTTTCCGCTCCCTGCTCCAACATCGCGCGACCGATTGCGGTGTCCACGACGGGCTGGCCGTTCCATCGTTCGATCGACAGCTTCACGAGCCGTTGTCTCCGAATGATCGCGTGCAGCGCCTGGAGCAGCATGTCCGCTTCCTTCCGCATGTCTGCGGGATCGTCGGACCTGCCGGCTCCTTCTTCATCGATCGCGCACAGCTTCTTGCCTCGGCCTTCGATCCAATAAGCCCAACGATCGCCCCTGAGCAGCAAGTAATTGCCCGGACTTCGGGAGAAGGATGCGTGCGGCGTCCGCTTCGGCCAGTCGATCATCCACCCGAACGGATTGGCCGGATCTGCGGCGCACAGCACCGTCGGCGCTTGAGCCTGGAGATCGGGAAGCGGCAGCCGGACGGCATCGCCGACTTCCTTCGTCGTGAACTGCAGCGACGGCATCCCTCGGACGAACGCGCCTCTCGTCAATACGCCCCATTCTTCCAGCCGCTTAAGCGCCGGGTAGATCGTGTCCCAATCATAGGGCGCGGACTTGGCGACCAATTCCCGGTTGATCAGACCGTAGACGCGAAGCAGATGGTGCGCCCACGCGAGTACCGGGGAAGCGTTCGCTCCCTGCTCGTCCGAATTCCCAGCGAGCGTCTTCGTCGCGTACCAGCGCCCGAGTCCCGAGCCGGTCCTCGCCCAATTCGCTTGCTTCGCGTTCGCTTGCAGTCGCAGCGGCGCGAATTGGTCGTTGGAGACGCGGCCTTCCCAGACGAGGTCGATCAGATCCCCAAGCAGTTCCGACGGCGTCTTGTCCATGTCGCGGCTCAGCTTCGTCAGGAAGCTCGCGCCGCCTTGCTCGAGCAACGCCAGCAATCGCGGATGCTTCGTGGGCGTATCGGCCGCCGCAGACGAACGTTCGACGAACGGCTCGTACAGCGTCTTCGAATCCGCCAGGAAGAACGCGATCTTCCCTTCCTTCTCGTCCTGATCTTTGCGGCCGAGCCACAATACCTCTCCCGAAGCGCACAGCAAATCCAAATCTTCCTTGCGATAAGAAGTCATGCGGGTCGGGAACACGACCGACTCCCATAGCGATAACGGCAAGTAGAGACCTTGCAAGCGCTCGATCGCCGAGCGCAAGCCTTCGCTTCCTTGCTGCTGCGCGCCCTGCAGCGCGTGCTGCCGGAAGGCGATCTGGCCGCACCATCTGGCCGGATCGACCGGTTCGGCGCGCTCGCGGGCATGCTTGATCGAGAGCCGTACGACGCGCGACGCGACGCCGGCGCCCGACCAGATCCGTTCGTCGTCGTCCGCCGCGTGCGGCGCCCGCACGATTATGCCTTGGTCCAGCATACGGTCGACGACTTGCGTTGCCAGGGGGAGCGTTAACGAGGGATAGCGTTCGCAGAGCTCCTCCTCCGTGAACGAGACGACGTGTTCGACGTACCTGCCGAGCACGAACGTTACCGAGGCTTCCGTATGCGGAAACTCCGCGTATACGCCCTGCTCGTCGGAACGAATCCAGCGGAATTCTCCGTCCCCCGAGACGTCGATCGGCGCGGCCATCCCGGTTTCCTGAAGCCGTGCGAGCCAAGAGAGCGTCCGTTCCCCGGCAAGCTTCGTCAGCTCGATCGCGGTCAAGTCTCCCCGAAGCTTCATCAGGTCCGCGAGTTCCTCCGCGCTGTTCGGCAGCCGTCGCGGCTCCTCCTGCCTCCGCCGCTCCTCCTCCAGCGCTTCTCGTCCGATCGCCCCTTGCATCGCATCGGCGCCGAACAGCTGACTCGCCAGCTCCTTGCTAACGTTCAGCAGCTGCAGCTGGATCGTCTCGTCTACGCCGTCTCCTTCGTACAGCCGCATATTCACGTAATCGGCCAGGAACTGCGCGGCGAACGGCGACGGGAACGGCGTCTCCCGTACGTCCATCCTCAGCCGGCCTTCGCCGAGCGCGACGAGCAGCCGCTTCAGCTCGGCAAGGCCTAGATAGTCATGCAAGCATTCGTTCATCGCCTCGCGCAAGTAAGGGAATTGAGTCGCGTACGGCAACGAGTGCCGGAGCAGCTCTTCGCCCCGTAACCGCTTCTGCCACATCGGCGTGCGGGTGAAGCTTCGCGACAGCAGCAGCGACGTCTCCGCGATTCTCCGGAAGGAGATCGCGAGCAGCGGCGAACCCGTAATCGCTTCGGTCAGCAGCTCCTCGACGTTAGACGGCGTCACTTGGTATAGTGCCTGCATCCAAGACGGATCCCATTCCGGCAGCACGAACTCGATCCCGTTGTCCTTCGCGTTGCCGTAGACGCGATAAGGCAACAGCTTCTCGAATTGCCGCTCGATCGCGAGCAGCCACGCTCGGTTCACCTTGCGTCCGCAATGGTTATGCAGGATGACGTGCGTCTGGTTCATGACGTCGCGGTATTGCTCGATCACGAGCGTCCGGTCCGTCGGCAAGCCGCACGCGCGATGCTGCGAGCGCACCACCGAGACGAGCGCCTCCGAAGAGACGTCGTCCATGCCGTACGCGGACGCCAGCCATCCGTAGACGGAATGTGAACGGTCGATCTCTAGCTCCTCCGAATCCGTACCGTCTCCCGCTAACCCCAATCGCTCCGCGACATCCCGGATGAACGCCCCGATCTTCTCTCCCATCTCGTAAGACCGGCTGCCCGACTCGTTGCGCCAGAACGGCACCTCGCTGAAGCGGTTGCCCGCTTCGGAGACGTATACGCGATCGTTCGAGATTTCCCGAATCATCCATGCGCTCGTGCCGAGCAAGAAGACGTCCCCGACGCGGCTCTCGTGAATGAATTCCTCGTCGAGCTCGCCCAGATGCGCCCGGCTGTCGAGATGATGCACCGGATAGGCGCCGCTCTGCGGGATCGTCCCGGCTCCGGTTACGGCAGCCATGAGCGTGTTGCTCCGCTTGGACAACACGCCGCTGCCCTGATTCCATTCGAGCAGCGGCCTGGCGAACGGATAATACCCGGAGAGTACCCGAAGGACGCTCTCCAGCTCGGCGCGGGCGTAGGCATGATAACTATCGCTTCCTAGGATGAGGCGATGCAGGTCGTCGATCCGCCATTCTTCGGCCGCCACGGCGGCGACGAGATGCTGGGACAGCACGTCCAGAGGCTGACGCGGGATGCGGATATTCTCGATCTCGCGTTCCGCGATCAGCTTGCCGAGCACCGCGACTTCCGGCAGCGACGTCTTCTGCCTGGCGACCAGCAGCCCGCGGCTCGCTTCCCCGACGCCGTGACCCGCCCGGCCGACGCGCTGAATGCCGCGCGCCGCTTCCTGCGGGGAATCGATCTGGATGACGAGATCGATATGCCCGACGTCGATGCCGAGCTCCAGCGACGAAGTGGCGACGATGCAGCGGAGCTCGCCGTCCTTCAGCATGCGCTCGACCTCGAGCCGCCGCTCCTTGGAGATGCTGCCGTGGTGCGAGCGCGCCATCTCGTAACCGACGTGGTCGTTCAGCCGCAAGCAGAGCCGCTCGCACAGCCGTCTGCTGTTCACGAACAGCAGCACGGACCGGCAGCCTTCCATTGCGCCCATGATACGATCGAGCAGCGGCAGCCATACCCCTTCCCGCGTCGCCGCCGCCCGGCTCATGTCCGGCATCGTTACCGACACCTGCATTCGCTTCTTCATCTCGCTCTCGATAATCGCCACCGGACGGAGCAAGCGATCGGGCGAACGCGCTCCCGGTTCGTTCACCGCTCCGGTTTCCTCCCATCCGCCGAGGAAAGCGGCGACGCGCTCGAGCGGTTTCTGCGTGGCGGACACGCCGATCCGCTGCGGCTGCGAGCCGCACAAGCGCGCCAGCCGCTCCAGCGACAGCGACAGATGCGCCCCTCGCTTCGTCGCCGCGAGATCGTGGATCTCGTCTACGATCACTTGGCGGACCGTCCGCAGCATGTCTCTCCCCTTGTCCGATGCGAGCAGCAAGAAGAGCGACTCCGGCGTCGTGATCAACAGCTCGGGCGGATTGCGCAGCATGGCGGCCCGCTTGCTCTGCGGCGTATCTCCCGTACGCACCTCGCACCGGATACCCGGCCAATCCGGCGTGCGAAGCTCCGAGGCTCGCGCGTCCAGTTGACCCGCGAAAGCCGCCGCGTGGTGATGAATGTCGTTATTGAGCGCCTTCAGCGGCGTAATATATACGACTCTAACGCCGCGTCGTTCCGATTCTGCCGGCGGGCGGCGAACGAGCCGATCGATGCACGGCAGCAGCGCCGCGAGCGTCTTGCCGGAACCGGTCGGGGCGGCGATCAGCGTATGGCTTCCCGCGACGATTGCCCGCCATGCTTCTATTTGAACGTCCGTCGGCTCCCCGAACGTCCGCGAGAACCAATCGGAGACGACGGGATGGAACGGCAGCTTGTCATGCGAATGCGCCAACGGGATCCCTCCTGCTTATCGACATGTCGTTAGGGAAGGATTCGGCGCGCGGCGTCCGATTTCCTACTTGCGGGTTACGCGGGTTTGAATCCGTAAGGAATCGCGTCCGGGTCCGTTCCCTTCGTTTCCTTGCCGAGCAGCAGCACCGCGCCGGCCCCGATGACGATGGCGACGAAGAAGACGGCGAACACGGAAGCGATATTCGTACCGCCCGAGATCAGCATGCCGACGAGGTACGGACCGATGACGCCTCCGATCCGGCCGAACGACGCGGCCAAGCCGACGCCGGTCGAACGCACGGGCGTCGGGTACAGCTCCGGCGTGTACGCGTACATCGCGCCCCAGGCGCCGAGATTGAAGAACGACAAGCAGACGCCGGCGGCCAGCAGCATCCCTTCCGTCGTGGCGACGCCGAACCAGATCGCGCTCGCGCCGGTCATGAGCAAGTAGCCGGCGAGCACGAACTTCCTGCCGAGCCGCTCGATGAAGTAAGCCGCGGTGAAATACCCCGGCAACTGCGCGAGCGTGATCAGCAGGACGTACTCGAAGCTCTTGACGAGTCCGAACCCCTTGTGCAGCATGATCGACGGCAGCCATAGGAACATGCCGTAATAAGAGAAAACGACGCAGAACCATAGCACCCACAGCATGACGGTCGCCCGACGATGAGGCGACGACCAGACGGCGGAGACGCGTTCGCCGAAGCTTAGCTTCCGGCCGCGCGGCTCGGCCAGATATCTTGGCGAATCCTCGATCGATCGCCGGAGAACAAGCGCGTACAGGCACGGAAGCGCGCCGATGACGAACGCCGTGCGCCAACCGTACGCGGGAATGACGTAATAGGCGACGAGCGCGGCGACGATCCACCCGCCCGCCCAGAAGCTCTCCAACAGCACGACGGCGCGTCCCCGTTCGGAGGGAGGCACCGATTCCGAGACGAGCGTCGACGCGACGGGCAACTCTCCCCCTAGGCCGAATCCCGCGACGAAACGAAGCGCGCACAGAACGACGAAGCTGCCCGCCAGCGCGGACAAGCCGCTTGCCGCCGAGAATACCACGAGCGTCCAGAGCAGAATCGCCTTGCGGCCGTACTTATCGGCAAGCGAGCCTGCCGCGAGCGCCCCGGCGGCCATGCCGATCGAATTGATCGCCGCGAGCAAGCCGACCTGGTTCGCCGCCAGCTTCCATTCGACCGCCAGCGCCGCGACGATGAACGACACCATGCCCACGTCCATCGCGTCGAACAGCCAACTGATGCCCGCGCTGAACAGCAGCTTGCGTTGCTTCGGCTCCCGCAGCAATGAGGATTGAATCATAGAACGCCTCGCTTCCATCGATTGTCATTCCGTAGTGTTGCCCAATCCGATGGAAAAAGCCCGCGATCGCTCGCGGGCTGGATGATAAGGCTATCACGATTCGATCAGGGGCGTTCGACGGAGACCGGTTGCGCTTCGTTCAACTTTTGGACGTTGAACAGCCTCGCGTAGCCGCCGCCTAGCCGCATCAGCTGCTCGTGCGTCCCTTTTTCCTTGATCTCGCCGTCCTCGATGAGCACGATCTGATCGGCGTGCGTAATCGTCGATAACCGATGCGCAACGATGAGCGTCGTGCGGTCTTTGGCGAGCTTGCCGAGCGATTCCTGAATGAGTCTCTCGGATTCGAGATCGAGCGCGGACGTCGCTTCGTCGAGCACGAGCACGCGAGGGTTTTTGAGGAACACGCGCGCGATCGCGATCCGTTGCTTCTGTCCGCCGGACAACTTGACGCCTCGCTCCCCGATTTCCGTGTCGTACCCGTTGGGCAAGCTCGTAATGAAGTCGTGCGCGTTCGCGGCCGCTGCCGCTTGCACGATCGACGCGTCGTCCGCCGACGGATCGCCGAATACGATATTATCGCGAACGCTGCCGCTGAACAGAATGTTGTCTTGCAGCACCATCCCGATATGACCGCGCAAGCTCTTCAGCGTAATATCCCGCAGCGGGATCCCGTCCAGGCGAATCGTCCCTTGCTGAATGTCGTAGAATCGCGGCAACAAACTAATAAGCGACGACTTCCCTCCGCCGCTCATGCCGACGAACGCGACCGTCTGGCCGGGCTCGATCGCGAGCCGGATCCGTTTCAGCACCCATCCGCCGCCGTCGTTGTACTTGAAGCTGACGTCGTCGAACTCGATTCGGCCGCGTACGTCGTCGATCGGCTGCGCGTCCGGCTCGTCCGCGATGTCGTATGGTTCGCTCATGAGCTCGACGACGCGTTCCAGCGAGGCGCTTGCCTGCGTCAGCTCCGTGGAGGCGTTGACGAGCCGGCGGAGCGGACTATACAGCCGGTCCAAGTAGGCGAAGAAAGCCATGAACGCGCCAAGCGTAATATTCGAATGAATGACCTGATAGCCGCCATACGTCAGCACCAGGAGCGGCGCCATGTCCGTCAACGTATTGATGACCATGTTCGTTCGCGCGTTCCACCGCGTCAACGCCAGCGCCTTGCGAAGGAAGTTCGTATTCTTCCCCTCGAACCGGGACGCTTCCTCGGCTTCGAGCGTGAAGCTCTTCGTCACGGCGATGCCGTTCACCCGTTCGACGAGATAGCTTTGCATGTCCGCCAGCGCCTGCGATCTCGCCTTGGAATAGCCTTTCAGCTTCTTATACAGTTTTTTGACGGCCAGCGCGTACAGCGGCAGCACGGCGATCGCGACGAGCGTCAGCTCGACGTCCATGTAGAACATGAAGCCGAGCGCGATCGTCAGCGTGAACAGATCGAGCCATACGTTCATGAGTCCCGTCTCCACGATGCTTTTCGTCTGCTCCGCGTCGTTGATCATCCGCGAGATGATTTCGCCCGTTTTGCGATTCTGGTAATAGCTTAGCGATAGCTTCTGGATGTGCGAATACAAATAATTGCGCAGATCGAACAAGATTCGGCTCGTCGTCAACTGAGCGAAATATTGGCGCCAATATTCGATCGGCGACCGGATGATGACGAACAGCGCGAACGCTCCCAACATAACGTAGACGAGGCGCTCCACCTTGAGGTCAGTCGGCATATCGCCCAGCAGAATGTCGTCCACGACGTATTTCATTATGATCGGCAGCGTGAGCGGAATGGCGAATTTGATCATGCCGATCGCGAGCGTGAACGCGATCAGCTTCCGGTATGGCTTAACGAATCGGTAATAGGCAATGAAACCGTTCATGATGATCCTTCCCGCGCTTGCGCGCTGTGCTATAATAGACGAGTTGTTCGCTTAGGTACGTATTAACGGGAGGCTAGCTATTATAACATCATGATGACAGAACACAAACACCCCCCTGTTCCGCCGCTCATTCCTCTGTTCGTCGGGATGATCGCCATTTCGTTCGCGCCGATCCTCGTGCGCTATTCGAACGCCGACGTCTCCGTCCAAGGCATGTACCGAATGTTGTTTACCGTGCTGCTCATGCTGCCGTTCGGCGGCAAGCAATTCCGGACCATCGGTTCGATATCGCGCAAAGATTGGCTGCTGCTCGTATTGGCGGGAATATTCCTGGCGCTCCACTTCTTCCTATGGATGGCGTCGCTCGACTATACGTCGATCGCCAGCTCGACGATCATACTGGCTCTCGAACCGGTCTTCGTTATGGTCGGCGCGTATTTCCTGTTCAAAGATCGGATTACGAAGCTGGCCATGCTCGGCCTCGTCGTCGCGCTCGTCGGGACATGCTTCGTCAGCTCCGGCGACTTGGCTCTATCGGCTACCGCCTTCAAGGGCGACCTGCTATCGTTCTTCGGGACGCTTGCCGTCGTCGTTAATATGCTCATCGCCAAACGGATTTTGACGCGCGTCTCTTCCTACCTGTACAGCATCGTCGTGTTCGCCGTGTCGGGCATTCTGTTCACGGTCTACAATGTGGCGACCGGCATTCCGATCGCAGGGTACCCGCAGAAGGAATGGATCGTGTTCCTGCTGCTCGCGATCGTGCCGACCGTATTCGGACATTTGATCTTCAACTGGCTGCTTCAGTATATGAAAACGACGACGGTGTCGATGTCCGTTCTCGCCGAGCCCGTCGGGGCCAGCATTCTGGGCATGTTCATCTTCGGCGAGCTGATCACGAGCTTCCAGCTTGCCGGCGGGGCGCTCGTCATCTTCGGCCTGCTGCTCTATTTACGCTCGGAGCAGCTTGCGTCGGATAAGCCGATATCCCCTTCGCTCAGTATGCGAGAAGCCTCCTAACAACGCACGAAAACCCGCGATTCGCGGGTTTTTGGCGTTCTAATGGGCATGCTTAAGGTGCTGCAGCGTCAAGGAGAAAATTTGTTCGATATGCGCGTCGTCCAACGAGTAAAAGACGGTCTTCCCGACTTTGCGACGTTTGACGATTCTAAGATTGCGCAAGTACCTGAGCTGATGGGATACGGCGGATTGCCCCATATCGAGCAGCACGCACAAATCGTGCACGCACAGCTCGTTAATCAATAGCGCTCCGATCAGCTTCACCCTCGTCGGGTCGCCGAGCGCCTTGAACGTCTCCGCGAGATCGCCGGCGGACGCGTCGTCCACCATGCGCCGCTTGACGTCCGATAAGTCCGTCTCCGTACCCGCGCAGCTGTCTTCGCACAGCTCCACCGCTTGCTTGTCCATCGTCCGACCACCACCCTACGCTCATCTTCCTGTCATTCATTATAGCCGTTAGCGCCGCGATCGGAAAGATCGAGCGCCGATCGGCATAATATTATATGAATAAATGTTCATTTGTTGTTGACAATCATCGCCAACAGGAATAATATATGAGCAAATATTCATATGTTAACGAGGTGAGCACGATGACCCGCAAAACCGCCGATCTGACTCAGGATCAGAAAACGCCTCTCGTCCGTCACGACCATGCCGCGAACGGTTGCTGCGCGGCCGAGCCGCATTCGCAAGCCAACGGCACGTCCGACGCGCATCGCGGCCATGACCATGCGCATGAAGGGCACTCCGATCATGAACACGACCATAACCACGCGCACCATGATCACGATCATTCGCACGGCAGCGGACGCCTCTTGATAACGCTGCTCATCGTCTCGGCGCTCGGTTACGTCTCGGCGCTCGGCTTGGACGGACGCGCCGATCAAGCGATCGTGCTCCCTCTCTATGTTATAGCGATCGTGCTGAGCGGTTACGGCACGTTCCTGCGCGGCTTGCGCAACTTGACGAGGCTTCGCTTCAACATCGACACGCTCATGACGATCGCGCTCATCGGCGCCGTCTCGATCGGCGAATGGAAGGAAGCGTCGCTCGTCGCCATCCTGTTCGGCTTGAACGAGCTGCTCGAGGGGCTCGGCATGGCGAAGGCCCGCAACGCGATGGGCAAGCTGCTCGAGCTCGCGCCCGAGCAAGCGCTGAAGCTGGTCGACGGGCAAGAGACCGTCGTGCCGATCTCGGAGCTCCAGGTCGGCGACACGGTTGTCGTCAAGCCGGGCGATCGCATCCCTTCCGACGGCACCGTGCTGTCCGGCTTCAGTTCGGTGAACGAGGCCGCCATTACCGGAGAATCTCTCCCCGTCGACAAGACCGAGGGGGACGCCGTGCTCGGCGGCAGCTTGAACAACGAAGGGGTGCTTCGCGTCCGCATCTCCAAAGCGTACGCGCAATCCGCGATCGCGACGATCATGAAGCTCGTGCAGGAGGCGCAAAGCCAACGCACGCCGACGGAACTGTTCATCAACCGGTTCGCGAAGGTGTACACGCCGATCATCATGATCATAGCGGCGGTCGTCTTCCTCCTCCCTCCGCTCGCGCTCGGTTCGGAGTGGCTGGATTCGCTGTACGAAGCGCTCGCCGTGCTGATCGTCGGCTGTCCATGCGCGCTCATTCTCTCTTCGCCGATCGCGATTTTATCGGGCATTACCCGCAACGCGAGACTCGGCGTGCTCGTCAAGGGCGGTGCTTACCTCGAGCAGCTCGGCAAGCTGGACTCGCTCGCCTTCGACAAGACGGGCACGCTGACGAAGGGCGAACCGCAAGTCGTGCGAGCGATCGCTTACGACGAGCCGTTGTTCTATGAGGTCGCGGTCGCCATCGAGCGCGGGTCCGCGCATCCGATTGCCAAGGCGGTCAGGAAGCATGTCGAAGGAATGGGGATTCAAGCGAAGGACGCGGAGGACGTTCAGGCGTCGGCGGGGCGCGGCATGGAAGCGGCGTACGAGGGGCGTAAATATTGGCTGGGCAACGAGCGCAGCATCGCGCACCTGTCGCTCTCGGACGACGTCGCGGCCGCGATCGACGCCCTGAAGCAAGACGCTCTGACGATCGTCGCCGTAGCCGACGAATCGCGCGTGCTCGGCTTGTTCGGCATCGCCGACGAGCTGCGCGAAGAGAGCCGGGACGTCGTCGCCGAGCTGCACCGGAGCGGCATCCGCACCGTCATGCTTACCGGCGATCATCCTCTCGTCGCGGACAAAGTCGCCCATGCCGTCGGCGTGAAGGAAGCTTACGGCGGATTGCTTCCGGAAGACAAGGTCATCTACGTGAAGCGGCTGGCATCCGAAGGCACGGTCGGCATGATCGGAGACGGCATCAACGACACGCCCGCCCTCGCCTCCGCGCAGCTCGGCATCGGGATGGGCAAAGGCGCGGACAGCGCCATAGAGACCGCGGACGTCGTCCTCATGCAAGATCATCTCGGCATGCTGCCGGCGGCGATCCGGATCGCACGGCGCGTCAACCGGATCGTGCGGTTCAACATCGCGGTAGCGCTCGGCTTGAAGCTGCTGGCGCTGCTGCTTACCATTCCCGGTTGGCTTACGTTGTGGGTAGCCATCTTGTCCGATATGGGCGCGACGATCTTCGTCACGTTCGTCAGCCTGACGATCTTGCTTCCGGGGCGATCCTCACAGGTGAAACAGCGATAGGACGATGCCGATGGCGAAGCCGCATAGCGCGCCGTTCACGCGAATCCATTGCAGGTCTTTGCCTACCTTCTCCTCCAACATCTCGATCAGCTGCTTGTCGTCCATCCGGTCGAGGTTCTCCTTCACGAGTCCGCCGATCCGGTGATGGTTCGATTCGACGACGTGCAGCGCGAAACCGAGCAGGCGGTCTTCCCAGCGGGAGACCGCTTCTTCGTTGCGTTCCGCGTGCCTGACGATCGCGCGATACCCGCGGAATACCGTCCTTCCGCCGCATTCGGTTTCCGCGTCCAGCTTCTCGAGCACGAACGAACGGAGCTTCTCTAACAGTACCGAGATCCACCGCTCCCCGCTATGGCCGGATATCGCCCGTTCGAGCGACAGATTAAGCCTCGACAGCTTCTCGTCGTTATCGGCCAGCATGCCGAGCTTGTTGCGCATCTCCTTCACGATCATGGCCCGGTACTCGTTGTCCGGTTCGCGCAAGTCTCGAATGACCGAGACGATCATTCCTTGCAATATCGCGCCTAGCTTATCCTCGCTCATGAAGCCGGATATCGCCTGCACGGCGAACCCCATGAAGCCGCGCACGTTGACGGCCGCCAGCTTCTCGCTCGCGAGCTGGCCGAGCCGCATCGCCGTCTCGGGACGCTCGACCCACTCCGACGCTTGGACGAGAGCGTAATCCAGAGCCTTCTCGTCCAAACGCTCGTTCGTCGCATAATCGAGCGCCGTCCGGGCGAAGGGCTTCAGATCGACGTCGCGGGCGTAAGCGGCCAACGCGCGCTGAATATAAGGGGGCGCTTGGTCGAGCGGCAATCCTCGGACGAGCTCCTTGGCGGCCTCGACGATCGCCAGCCGGTTGCGCCGCTTGCCCAGCAGCTTCGTCAAACCGGACGCCGCAGCCCGCAGCAATCGCCATTGCCTCAGCTTGTCCGCGATGCTCTCCTTGTTGAGCAGTTCATTCTCCATCGACGAGACGAGCGAATTGACGATGCGAGGTTTGTTCTTCAGCAGCAGCGAAGTATGCGGAATCGGTATGCCGAGCGGATGCCGGAACAACGCCGTTACCGCGAACCAGTCCGCGATGCCGCCGACCAAGCCCGCTTCGAACCCTCCTTGCGCGATGAGCTGCCAATTCCCTTCGGGCATGAACAACGTCCCGACGAAGCCGGCTCCCATAATCGCCAACGAGGCACCGGCTATAGATCTCGATTGCATGGTTACTCCTCCTCTCGCTTGGATCAGCGTCGCTTATTGCGCATTACGGCTCCATTACATAGGCGATCAGCAGCGCGGCCGTGTTCGCGATCGCGTCGGCATGCGTGCGCTCCATCCCGTGCGAGGCATGGACGCCGGGGCCGACGAGCGCCGCGCGAATGTTGCCGCCGCCTCTAAGCGCAGCGGACGCATCCGATCCGTAGTGCGGGTAAATATCGACCGCATGCGGAATGTTCGCCCGCCGCGCGAGCGTAATCAGCTTGGACGTCATCTCGTAGTCGTAAGGGCCGGAGGAATCTTTGGCGCAGATCGACACGTCGCGCTCCGTCGCGGACAGATCGTCCCCGATAGCGCCCATGTCGACCGCGATCATCTCCGTAATGTCCGGAGGGAGATGCGCGGCGCCGTGTCCGACCTCCTCGTAAGTCGAGAAAATGATTTTCACCGTCTTGACCGGCTTCTCGCCCGATCTCTTAAACCATTCCAGCATGCCGAACAGCGAAGCGACGCTCGCCTTGTCGTCCAGATGCCTCGACTTGATCCATCCGTTACCCGGCATGCGCGTCCTCGCGTCCCACGAGACGATATCGCCGACCGCGATGCCGAGCTTCTCCGTATCTTCCTTCGACGAGGTCGCTTCGTCGATCCGGATTTCCATGTTCGCTTCCTCGCGCTTCCACTCCCGCGCTTCCGGATAGACGTGCACGGAAGGCTTCGTCGATAGCACCGTTCCCTCGTACTTCCTGCCGTCCCTTGTATGGATAACGCAATATTCCCCTTCGACCGTCTGCATCGCGTACCCGCCGATCGGCGTGAACCGCAGCATGCCGTTCGGCTTGACCGACCGGACCATCGCGCCGAGCGTATCGACGTGCGCGGTTAGACCGATCGTCTCGGACGGATCGCGCCCGGGTATCGTTACGATCCCGTTACCCTTCGGCGTCGTCTCGATGTCGTAGCCGAGCTTCGCCAACTCTTCCTTGACTCGCGACATGATCGCCATGCAATAGCCGCTCGGGCTCGGCGTATCGAGCAGCCAGCTCAGCGTATCTAGCATGTAGTCTTTGTTCGGTTCGGCGCTAGGGTTCGCGTTCTCCGCGCTCGTTGCGTTCATTTCGTAACCCCCCATTGACAATTTACCGCTAATCTCCATATAATAAGCACATCTTACGGAAGGAGGTCGTTGCGGTATGCGAAACACGTTATCCATTGTGTCGTATGTGTCGTCCGTTGCCCGATTGCATATCGCCCGACCTCTGCGGAACGCTTTCTAATCGTTCGATCGTTCGATCGATCGTATTCGCCGCAAGGGACCGGGCCGGTCCTTTGCGGTTTTTTTGCGTCTTCTTCGCCGCGGGGACCGTCGTCTCTGCGGTTTTTTTGCGTTCCGCTTAACCAGAATAACACGAATCGATAGTTTAACTAAAAAGGAGCAACCCATTTGAATCCAAACCCAACCATGAAATCGAACACGACATTAACCGACCTGAACGAAAGCACGAACGCCGATCCGTCCTTGATCGCTTACGGCTGGAACGGCTACTGGGACGAAGCTCGCAACCGTATGCACGAGAGCGTTCGCCGGTTGTCGCCCGCGAGAGTCGTCGCACAACACTCCCATTCCTATCAACTGATGACGACGGACGGCGAGCATACCGCCGTCGTATCCGGCAAATACGCCTATACGGCGCAGTCGCCAGGCGAGTTCCCCGCCGTCGGCGACTGGGTGTTGGCCGAACCGATGCCGGGCGAACGGCGTTCCGTCATTCACGCGCTGCTCCCCCGCCGTTCCGCGATGATTCGCCGCGCGGCCGGCAACGTCGACGTGGAGCAAGTCATCGGCGCGAATATCGATTACTTATTCATTACGTCGGCATTGAATCAAGATTTCAACGTTCGCCGAATCGAGCGGTATTTGATCTCGGCGTGGGACAGCGGAGCGACGCCCGTCGTACTGCTCACGAAGGCCGATCTGTGTCCGGATCCGCTTGCCCTGCAAGCTCAAGTCGAAGAAGCGGCCCCCGGCGTGCACGTGCACGTCGTTAGCGCAATGCATGACCAAGGCAAGGAGCAACTTGCCCCCTATATGATTCCCGGCGCGACGATCGCCGTGTCCGGCTCTTCCGGCGTCGGCAAGTCGACGCTGCTCAACTGGCTTGCCGGGGCGACGCGCATGGCGACGTCCAGCATTCGCGAGAGCGACGCGCGCGGTCGCCATACGACGACGCACCGCGAACTGTTCCCGCTGTCAGGAGGAGCGCTTGTCATGGATACGCCCGGCATGCGGGAGCTCCAGCTATGGGACGCCCAAGACGGCCTGCAGCATGCCTTCGCCGATATCGAGGCGCTCGCCGAGGGCTGCCGCTATCGCGATTGCCGGCACGAACGCGATGCCGGCTGCGCCGTCCTCGGAGCGATCGCCCGAGGCGAACTGGAAGCCGCCAGGCTCGCGAACTACAAGAAGACTTCGCGGGAGCT
Organism: Cohnella sp. GCM10027633; assembly: GCF_042675445.1. Lineage (NCBI taxonomy): Bacteria > Bacillati > Bacillota > Bacilli > Caryophanales > Paenibacillaceae > Cohnella > Cohnella sp. GCM10027633. The sequence continues at coordinate 379,060 of NZ_JBHTGV010000001.1, forward strand.
CGCCCGCCAAGCGCGCAAGGAAGCCAAGCCGAACGCGGGCAAGTCGCAAGGCAAGTCCGCCAAGTCGGCGCCTCGCTCCCGCAAGTCGCCGCGAGCGGACGAGAGCGATTACGATTAAGCTTCTCCCCTGAACGCCCGGCGGTGGTAATCGTTAATATGCTTGAACAAGGCTTGGCCGTCGTGTGGAATGTCGGCGTCCGGAGCGAGCGGGGCGTACATCGCCCTGTAGCGTTCGGGAACCCAGATATAAGAATGGACGTATTCCGTCAGCGTGAATCCGCACCGTTGCCAGAAACGGACTCGACTCTCGTTATCTTCCGCCGGGCCGTACTCGGCTTCGATGAGCAAGCCGAGTACGCGCAGCTCGCTCTGAGCCCAGCTGCGGATCGCGGCGAAGAACGCATGTCCGACGCCCTCGCCCTGACGGTCTTCCCTAACGGCCAAGTAATCGATCAAGAGCAGCTTGCCTTGCGCCGTTAGTCCGGTGATCGCCATCGCCATGACGCCTTGCTCGTCCGTCACGACGTGCAAGTACGCCATCCGTTTGCGGAACATCGCGACGAGTATCGCCTCCGGCTTCCCTTCGGGGAACGCCCGCAGGTAGATGTCCAGCGCCTGCGGCCATAGCCGGTCGTCCAGCTTGTCCAGCGTGACGATCTGGCAACGTTCGTCTCTGTCGTAGGCTTCGATCATATCGAGTGCGTTATCCTCCTCGCGCAAGCGCAAAAATACGCCCGAAGGCGTATCGTTCGTCGTTGTAAATGAGTATGCATCCACGTTACGTCGTCTATGTCCCGAAGCGGCGGCGATAATCGCACCGCCGGCACAGCTCCTCGACCACTTCGCGCCTCGAGAAGCCGTCGTGCATTCGGGTCGCCCGCTCGCCTTCGAGAATTTCGGCGAAGGGCTTGTCGTGCACGTTGCCTAAGTTGATGACGCCCTCCCCGTCGAGGCAGCAAGGGATGACCGTTCCGTCGGATAGGATGCCCGCTTGGTTACGGAGGCCATGGCAGAACCCTTTGTTCAAGTCCTCTTCTTCGGTCAGCGCCGGCCATACGAACTCAGTCTCGTGGTTCACGTAGATGCGGTCCGCGATCTTCACGCCGCTTCCTCTCGTGAAATGGTCGTCGATCTTGAAGTCCAGCGCGAATTCCCGCTCGATAATGTCCAGCACCTCGCGGTTGCGGTCCCTCTCGAGATTCGTCTCGTTGTCCCGGGCCAAGTTCCACAGCCGCAGCGAGATGATGACGTTCGATTGCGCGACCGCTTCCTTCGCGAAGTTCAGGACGCTAAGCACGTACCCTGCCTTATCCTTCGAACCGGGATGGCCGTCGAAGCTGTGCAGCGAGAAGTTGATCTGACGGAGCGCCGGCTTGCCGAGCAGCTTATGCTTCGCCTTGTGCAACAGCGTGCCGTTCGTCGTCAGATTGACCTTGAAGCCTTTGGCGTCGCTGATGTCGAGCAACTCGTCGATCTTCGGATGGAGCAGCGGCTCGCCTTTGACATGATAATAGATATAATCGGTGAAAGGCTTAATCTCGTCCAGAATGTGCGTGAATGCATCTATTTTAATGAAATTCGATTTGCGCTCGGTCGGCGGACAGAACGTGCAGGCGAGATTGCACACGCTCGTGATCTCGACGTAAAACTTCTTGAATCGTTTCATGGGCTTCTCCAATCGGACGCGTGTCTGCGTGCAAGTCTCATTATAGCAAGGACGCCCCCGAATAGGAATGAGGAAGCCGAATGTCAGGACTTGTCATCGTAATACACAAGGCGGGCATCGATATTCCCGTCCGCGACGGTAACGATCGCGAACGAATATTGCGGTTGTCTTCGCTTGTCCGTCGGAGATCCCGGGTTAAGGACGAGCGTGCTTCCGACTTGCTTCAGCACCGGCGTATGGGAATGACCGTACACGATCGCGTGCAGGCGTTTGCCTTTGAACGCTTCCAACGCCCTCTTCTCCGTCGCGATCGATCTGTTCGCGCCGTGTCCGTGTATAAGACCGATCCGGCATCCGCCGAGATTCAGCAGCTTTTTCAATCCGAACTTCTCATGCACGTCAGGTCCGTCGTTATTGCCCGCCACGCCGTAGGTCGGCGCGAACGCCGACAGCATCGGATAGACGTCCATACTCGTCCAATCGCCCGCGTGCAAAATCGCGTCGGCATCGGCTAGCTCCGCGAGCAGGATGTCCGGCAGCTTAGGGCTCGATCTCGGCATGTGCGTATCGGAAATAACGACGATTTTCATCCGGTTCACCTCGATTGTTCCCGTTCTGGCATACGTCCAGCATACCACTAGACGGATCGTCCGTTGAAGGAGCATTCGCGAATCGTGAACCGATACCCTTCATCTATTGGCGACATCAAGAAGACGCTTGGATATCCCAAGCGCCTTCTGCTGCTTCTTGCATTCAAAACACCGGATTACGCAGCGTACCTATCTCCTCGGAATCGCATTCCAGCACGGCGCCTCTTCCCATCATGCCGGCGCCTTCGGGTGCTCCGGTGAGCAGCGCGTCTCCGGGGCGGAGCGTCATGACGCGAGACAAGTAAGCAATCTGGGCGGCGACGCTCATGATCATGCAGGAGAGCGGGCTATCCTGCCGCAGCACCCCGTCCAGACGGGATCGAACGCGAAGCGCGGACAGGTCCGGCTTACGGACGATCGCCGGACCGAGCGGCATGAACGTGTCGTATGCCTTGCCGAGCGTCCACGGTCCCGCCGGATGGAACAACTGCGGTGCCGTAACGTCGTTGCCGAGCGTATACCCGAACACATAATCGAGCGCTTCCGATTCCTCCACGTTACGAGCTTCTTTACCGATGATTGCCACAAGCTCCGCCTCGAATTTGACTTCTTGCAGCGACGGCGGCAAGCGGATAGGGATTTCCGGCCCGATAACGGTTGAACCCGGTTTGAGGAAGAAGAGCGGAAGCTCCGGGCAATCGGGCACCGGTTGGCCCGGAGGCGCGTAATTGTTGGCGATGCCGATCAGAATGTTCGGCTGAATCGGAGATAGCAGCTTGATTTCATCCGCATCGTAATCGCGGCCCGTCGGCGCCCATCCCCCGAACCAGTCCCCTTCGGTTTCTCTCAGCTTGCCGTTCTCCTCGACCGCCTTTCTTGGAATACCGTCAATCCCGACGAATCTAACGAATCTCATTGCCCCGCCTCGCTTTCTTCCCGTCCGACTCCGAATTGCCGAACGACGTCGACGATCGTCTCGCTGCCTCCTACGTTGCCGGGAACGACCGCGTACGGCAGCGTCTTTCCGCCCGATACCGCAAGCTCCCATAGCGACACGCCGGGCGCCAATTGTCCGTATACGAATGCCGAGTCCGCGCCCAATCCGTCCGTCGCGACCTGAGCGGACGTAATTCCGCCTTTGCTGATAACCCCGTCCACATCCCCGGCCACATTGGAGACGATATCCGTCAGAACTCTCATGACGCGGGCTCCCGTCCGCAAATCCCCATGTCCGGCATCCCGCTCTCGCTCCGTTGCCAGAATGGCCAACCCGCCGGCGGCAATCCGCTCCTTGACCTTCACCGTCAGCTTCGCCACGATCTCTCCCCGCTCCCGCTCCGTGCCCAGAACGCCCGCGACCGGAACGATGATCGGCGGAACCGTTCGCTCGGACAGTTTCCGCAGTTGTTCCGTGCTCGCCGCCGTGTGCGAGCCGCAGACGATAAGCAATCTCGCGGCAGTGATGCGCGGCGCCGCCGCTCGTCCCGTAAGTCCCGCCCGTATGGCGGCGAACGTCGATGCGCAACGCACGACGATGCGACGGCCCCGCTCCTCCGCGGCCAGCAGACCGGAGGCGATGCTCTCCAGATCTTCCCGCGTCTCCGCATCCGGGATTACGACGGAGCCGTCGGGCGCGTTGATCAACGCCTCGGCGATCGCCTGCTCTCCGATCTCCCGTAACGCCGCCAATGGAACGAGAATCGCCTGCCGACCATGAGGCGCTTCTCGCGCCCAGTCTTCCAACCGTTCGCTGTCGTAGCCGAAAACGGGATCGGCGGCGAACTCCGTCCTGCATACCGGTACGCGGGTGTCTCCTTGCCGCAAATAGTGAACGCCTCCGACCGTCGTCCGACCGCCCTCCGGAAAAGCGGGAACAAACAAACTAACCGAAGAGTCCCTGTCCGACATTTCGTCGATCTCCGCGAAGATATGCCCGCGAAGCGTCGAGTCTCCTCGAAGCAGGAAGGCGGTCTCCGCGCCTGCCTTGGCTGCCGCTTCCTCTACCTCGCGGCGAATATGCCTTACGAGGGCGCGCGCTTCCGGCTCGGGCATTGCCCTCGTATTCGTCAAGACGAACGCCGCGCGCGCTTCGCTGCCGAAGAACGCGCGATAAGCATCGCGGTTCGGTCGGAGGATGACCGCTACGCCGGACACCGTCTGCGTGCCGGTCGGGTCATCGTCCAAGATGACGACTCGCCTCTTATCCCGTGCAATCCGTTCGCCCCATGTTAGCTCGGTCATTCCCTTGCGCGCCTCCTCGATAAGTTAGTCCGTTAAAGCTTGCAGTTCTCGTACGATTGCATCGCCAACGTCCGAAGTACTCGAAGCGCCGCCGATGTCCGCCGTCCTGCAGCCGCCCTCGCGCAGCACGTTCGCCGTCGCCCGCTCGATACGCGCCGCCGCATCGGTAGCTTGCGCATCCCCATGACGCTCTCCTAACCAGTCGAGCATCATGCTGGCGGACAGGATCGCGGCCAACGGGTTAGCGATATTCCGTCCTGCGATCGAAGGCGCCGTGCCGTGCGACGGTTGGAACAATCCATGGCGATCGCCGATGTCTCCCGACGGCGCCATGCCCAATCCTCCGACCGTGGCGGACGACAAGTCGGAGATGATGTCTCCGAACATGTTCTCCGCCACGACGACATCGTAACGGTGCGGGTGCAGCACCTGATATAGCGTCATCGCATCCACGTACGCATAATCCCGGGCAATGTCGGGATACTCGGACGCCACCTCGTCGTAGACGCTGCGGAAGAACGCGTACGAACTCAACACGTTCGCCTTGTCTACGCACGTAACGACCGATTGCCCGTCTGCCGGCCGACCGCGGCCCTTGCGTTTCTCCGCGAGCTTGAAGGCGTAATGCGATACTTTGCGGATACCGGTCCGAGTCATAATAATCGTATCCGTCGCTACCTCTCCTCGCACGTTGCAGCCGCCGGTCCTCGATGCATACAGTCCCTCCACGTTTTCTCGCACGATCACGTAGTCGATACCCTGCGACACGTCCTTGAGAGCGCTCGGAACGCCTTCGAACAACCGCACGGGGCGAACCCCAGCATACAAATCCAAGTCGAATCGCAGCCGGAAGATGACGTCCCCGTTCACTTCCCTTCCATCCGCATGTCTGGCCTCCGGCAATCCGATCGCTCCCATCAACATCGCGTCCGCCCGTTTGCAATGCTCGAAAGCGTCCTCCGTGAAGGTTGTCCCGGTCCGCAAATACCGCTCGGCCCCCGCATCGAAGCTTTCGAACGCGAACGACAGCCCGTCGTACCTCTTCTCGATTTCCTTCAGCACCCTGACCGCTTCCCGCGTGACTTCCGGCCCGATGCCGTCGCCTGGCAACAACGCAATGTTATATGCAGCCATTTCTCTCGCAGCTCCCTTCTCTATTGCAGCGACAATTTGAATAACCGTACCGCGTTCCGTTCCAAGATCTTCTCCAGCTCCTCCGGGGACAGTCCGATCGATTGGAATTTTACCAACTCGACCGGAAGGTTGGTTAGGTGGTCGGAACCGAACAGCACCCGGTCCGCCCCGAGCGTCCGCACCATTTTTTTCACCGCATAAGTCTGGCACCACGAGGGTTCCAAATGAATATTGTCGCAATACTTAGCCGCTACGATCGCTTCGTCGGTATATACCGCGAACCCCGCATGACACAAAATAAACCGAACGTCCGGATAACGCCTGGCCGGATCGATGACGAGCGACGGGAGCGCGTTAGGAGCGCCTAACCCCGTATGAACGAGCACGGGAACATCGTAGGCGCGGGCGGTCTCGTACACCTTGTCGCACTGCGGGGATAGCGGGGATACGTTATGCCCGAGCGGATGCAGCTTGATGGCGACGAATCCGTATTTCCGGAAACATACCTCCGCCTGCCGATAATACGCTTCTTCTTCGAGCCATGGATCGAGACTGGCCATGCCGAAGATTCTTCCCTTGCGCCGATCGGCCATCTCCGCGATTCGCGCGTGCACGGCGGCAATATCCTCTAACGTAGGTTGCGGCATGACGAGGCTCGCGGTTACGCCGTTCCGATCCATCGCTTGAATGATGTCCTCTTCCTCCGTGGACACGCCCGAGAATCGGGATGTGCCCAGATGCATATGCGTATCGACGATGCGAATGGCGTCCACGTCTCCCTCTCCGTATTTCATCAGTTAATCTTGTACTCATTGTATACAAAGTTTGCATTAGAAAAAGACTGCCGTTAATCCGACCGTCTCTCCCTGTTGAGCGGCGGTTAATGAAATCGCGTCGGTTGGTGTCCGAGCACGCTCAGATGCGCGGTCGTCGACAACGCGAGCCTCCACTGGCCGCCGTGCCGTTCCAGCTTATTGATCGCGCACATATCGCGCAGGAATCCGGTCGGCGGATCGACGAGCGCCCGTGCTGCCTGATGCATCGAAGCGCCATGACCGACGATCGCGACAGGGCCGTCGAAGTCGCGCACGATTCCCGCTATCGCCGGTTTAACCCGGTCGTAGACATGCACGTTCTCGTCTTCCTCCGGATATCCTGGTCCCGAATACGAGCGATATGCCGGATCGATCATCCGAAATTCGGAGAACGCCGCTTCGGGCGTTATGATCTCCGGAAAGGCTGGCGTCCAAGCCGGGTTCAACCATTCGTAGAAACCGTATTCTACGCGCAGGCTTAGATCAAGCGTCTCCGCGATTACGCTCGCCGTCTGCAGCGTGCGGTAGAACGGCGATACGAACATGTGACGGATGCCTTGGTCTTGCAGGAACATCGCCGTCTCGCGAGCTTGTTGTAACCCGGTCTCGGAGAGAGGCGAGTCGTGCGGCCGTGCAGCGCTCTTCGCCCAGCCCGGGTCCTCGAAGTTCAATCGCATCCCGTGGCGAATTAGCCACACGGAATCGACCATCGGCTCCCCCTCCTCATACGCCGGTAATTTCCTTCAACTTCTCGAAAAATTGCTTTTTCCGCTCCGTGTTGATCCCCCAGTTAACCGGAGGACATTGATAGCCGTCGGCGTAATCGCTAGCGCCGGGATCGAAATATCCCCAGGAAACGCCGCGCGAGATCGACAGAACCAAATGATTCGTCTCCCGGTCGAAGTCGAAATGGTCGTCCTCGTTGTTGACGATCGGTTGACCGCGGTAAGCCGCCCGGTCGCGGATGCAAGCGATCTGCTGCGGAATCCAGTCCGCCGGAGCGGAATTGCCGTGGATGAGCAAGAAGTCCGCCGTCGCCATCACGTTATCCGTCGGCACCGTCGCTCCTCGAAAGCTCGCACTTACGAGCAACCGACGCGCCGGCCGTATCGCCGCCGCGACGACGTGCGCCAGATCGATCAGTTCATGTACCCTGCCGGCGCGTAAAATATCGTGAGAATACATCGGATAATCGCATTCGTTCGCGATCTCGACCAGCACGTTCGAATATCCTTGGTTCACGATCCATGCCGTCGCGTTCGCCACGGCCTGTTTGACCGCGAGTTCTCCGGAAAGCCGGCCGTCCTGCCCGAAGTAAAAATAGCCGAGGATGACCGCCAGCCCGAGTTCGTCCGCGCGATCGAGAATACGGGCAAGCCTGCGCGCGTAGCTTTCCTTCAAGCTGCCGTCGGCGCGGAAGGCGGAATTATGCCACGGCTGGAATTCGGAATAGCCCTCGGGACTCCCCCCTTGCAAATTAATCGTGAAAGCCGCCAGCCCGTTCCGCTTCCAATCCGGCATCCTCTCGATGAATTCGTTCGTATTGCGTTCCGCGTCCCATGTTCCCGTATCGGGATAAGCCCATTTGCCCGCCGTATCCGGGTTGTCGTCGTCGAATATTCCTTGCACCATCCGGCTGTTCATCAGCAACCCTTCGATGCGGATGCCGTTCCAATGCCTGCCTGTATACGTAAGCTCGCCGTTGATCGCGAACCGATCGCCGACGATGGTAACTTCCGTATGTCTCATCTTGGACCCTCCCCTTCGCCTATCCCAACGTTGCGACCTGTCCCGTGGCCGCCGATCTATAGCAAGCGTACATCCAACGTATCGTCTGCAAATACGCTTCCCCGGAAGACTCGAACGGCACGCCTCGAGTCAACCCGTCGATGAAATGCTGCTGTGCCCCGATCGCGCCTCCGCCCTTCCATCCGTCCGGGATCCGGTAAGCATGCAAGCTTTCCGTTCCGCCGCGCGGCGTATACCGAATGTCTCCGTTATCGTCCAATCGCAGCTTGCCTTCCGTTCCCTCCATCGTCATGTAGCCGTAAGTATCCGATCGCACGCGTTCCATGTACGTCGTTCGATTGGCGTCGTAGATACCGATCGCGCCGCTAGCGAAATTAAAGTGAACGACGGCCATATCCTCGCCCGCGATCGCGGGATTGATCGTTGCCGTGCGACAGTACACGCTGTCGATCTCTCCGAGCAAATAACGAAACGTATCGATCCAATGAACGCCGGTTTCGTAGAGAAGGAACGGATTCATCTTGCGGAAATAAGGTTGAACCGGATAAGGTTCGTCTCCCCAACCGTCACCCGGGCGCATGGCAAAGTACACATTGTATACAATTCCGAGCATGCCGAGGTCGATCATCCGTTTGATCTCCCGATACCAGCCTTGCCACCGCCAATTCTCGTTGATCATGAGCGGTACGCCCCGCTCCCGGCAATAAGCGACAAGCGCTTCGCTCTCTTCCAACGTCGGCGCTACGGGTTTCTGGCACAACACCGGCAATCCGATGTCCGCGGCTCGCCTGGCATAGTCGATGTGAGAATCCGGGGGCGTACATATATCGATATAATCCGGCTTCAGCCCGGCGATGGCCTCCTCCCAATCCGCGTATGCCGCAATGCCGTACTGCGACGCCAGCTTAGCGGCTTCTTCCCTCGAGCGGGCGATTACGCCTCCGATCGCGCCTCCTTGAACGGATTGCCATGCTTCGAGCTGTATAGGAGCAAAATGGCCCGCTCCGACCAGCAATCCGGTAAGCGGCGTATACGATGGTTCAGTCATGGATAAGCTCCTTATTTGTAAACGCGATAAGCGTCCGATAGCAAGTATGGAATCGCCTTGCGAATATGGTCTCTCATCAGGGTCTCCGCGCGTTCCCCGTCGTTCGAACCCAGCGCGTCGAGAATTTGCAAATGCTCGCCGTATGTTTCATGCGGATCTCGATATAACCCCTGAAGCTGACTCGTCTCGATAATCCGGGTTCCGCCGATCGTTCTCGCGAGCACGGCGTCACCGGTAACGTCCACGATCGCGTTGTGGAATTTCACGTCGGCGTTGTAATACGCCTCCGCGTCTCCGTTACGGTAAGCTTCGTAAGCGTGCTCGAACAACGTGCGCCAATAGATCAGATCGGGAGCGCCTAACCTTCCAGCGGCAAGACGGCAGGCAAGTCCTTCCAGTACCGAGCGGATTTCGAACACGGATACCATATCCTGCTTCGTGAACTCCTTGACGTACCAACCGACCGGCGAGCCCTCCAGCAGTCCTTCCTTCTCCAATTCACCCAACGCTTTGCGCAGCGGCGTGCGGCTTACGCCGAGCGTCTGGGACATTTGGTTCTGGACGATCAATTCGCCCGGCTTCAGTTTGTTCTCGATAATCATTTCTTTGATTTTATTATAGACGGTAGCGTCCAACGTGGACTTCGATTGCAGCTGCATGGATGCCTAACCTCCCGAGCATGATCTAGCCGTTCTGAATTCTGTCTATTGTTCGGATCTTTGTTACGGGCCTTGGCGTATCATGTCGTGCCATGGCGTTCATTGTATACAATGTATTCAAATGATACATTACTTGCTCCGCCTTGTCAATCGCGAAGGAACGCAACTAACACCCGTCAAGCTTCGCAAAAAAACCCGCGTAAGCATACGCGGGCTTTCCAACTCCGACTAGCGTTTATTGAACGTATCGGTAAGCACCGGCACGATTTGCGATTTGCGGGAAACGACGCCCTTCAGAACCGCTTGGTTGTTGCTCAGCTTCACGCCGTAAGCTTGCTCTACCGCGTCCGCCGCTTTACCGAGCGCGATGCCGACCGAGTCGTTGTTAAGAATATCCGTAACGACGAACAGGAACAGATCCAGGCCCTTGGCGTTGATGATATTCGTCAGCGCGTCTTCAAGCTCGGCTTGGCGGGACAGCACGTCGTTCACGTCCACCGCGTTCACTTGCGCGATTTCGACCTTGGCGCCGCCCATCGAGAACTCCTTCGCGTCGAGGGAGATCAGCTGCGCGATCGACTTGTCGCTCAAGTCCGCTCCGGCTTTGAGCATGTCGAGGCCGTATGCGTCGGCGTCCACGCCCGCGATCGAAGCAAGCTCGCGTGCCGCCGCTATGTCTTCCGCCGTGCAGGTCGGCGATTTGAATAGCAAGGAGTCCGAGATGATGGCGGACAGCATAAGGCCGGCGACCGGTTTCGAAATTTCCACGCCGTTCTCTTTGTACAGCTTGTTCAGAATCGTCGCCGTGCAGCCGACCGGTTCCGCGCGGAAGTAAAGCGGGCCGCTCGTCTCGAAGTTCGCGATCCGGTGATGGTCGATGACTTCGACGACGCGCACTTGGTCGATATCGGGAGCGCTTTGTTGGCGTTCGTTATGGTCGACGAGAATGACTTCTTTCGTTTCGTTGGCTACGGTCTCGACGAGGCGAGGCGCCTGGAAACCGAACGCGTCGAGCGCGAATTGCGTTTCGCCGCTAACCGCGCCGAGACGTACCGCTTCTACGTCGAAGCCCAATTTCGTTTTGAGATCGGCGTAAGCGATTGCCGAGCAGATTGTATCCGTATCCGGATTTTTGTGGCCGAATATCAATACTTTACTCATTTTCTTGCTCCTTCGCTAGTGAATTGGCGAGAAAAGTATACCGCATTCCGATAGCGACAAGCAAGATAAATGCAAGTATTCCGCTCCCCGTTACCAGAGTCGCAGCGCCGTGCCGTTCAACTTGGCAAGCGCTTCGGCGTAATAATAGTCTCCGTAGACGAGAGGTACGTCGACGTGCATGCCCTTCGCGTAAAATCCGGTCGCATGAAGCAGCAAGCCCTCTTCGTCCGACTCCCCGTCCGCGCACTTCTCGTACAGGTTGCGGAGCAACGTCTCCGCGCCTGCCCGGAACGTCTCCCGCTTCTCCGGCGAGGCGACTTCCGCCAGCTCGAGCATGCCCGACGCCGCGCACGCCGCGGCGGACGTATCGCGTGGCATTCCCTCTAACGTCGGGAGCTTGAAATCCCAATAAGGAATGCCGTCTTCGGGAAGCAGCCGCAAGAATGCTTCGCCCGCGCGTTCCGCCGCGTCCAAGTACCTTGCGTAACCGGTGTGGCGGTAACAATTCGCGAAGCCGTAGACGGCCCAAGATAGTCCTCGCGACCATGCGGAATCCGGCGCGAAGCCCTGTCCGGCCAAGGACCGCAGCCGCGTGCCCGTCTCCGGGTCGAACACGACGATATGATTGACCGTATCGTCCGGTTGAAAGAATGCCGTGAGCACCGTATCCGCATGCCGGTTCGCGATGTGCCGGTAACGGGGATCCCCCTCTTGGTCGGAGGCCCAATAGAGCAACGACAAGTTCATCATGCAATCGATGATCGCCCAGCCCGCGTGATCTTCCCCGTCCCAATCCGGCCAAGCGCGCAGGAAGTTGCCCGCCGGATTAAACCGCGACGCGAGAATCGAGGCCGCGATGAGACCGCGCTTGCGCGCCTCGTCGTCGCCCGTTCGTTCGTATTGCGCGACGCTGCTTAGCAGATACATGAATCCGACGTCGTGATGGAGCTTCTCGATATCGAACCGAAGCGCCTCCGATAACTTTGCCTCGCAAGCGATCGCGGTTCGTTTCATATCCTCGTTGCCCGTATCGTTATACACTTGCCAGAGCAAGCCCGGCCAGAACCCGGCCACCCAGTGCGTGCGGGACACTTCCGTGAACCGCCCGCCATGGGACGCCTCCGGGAACGTCGTGCCGACGCGCGCGCGCGCGCGTTCGACCTTGGAGCATACCTGGCGCCAAGCCTGTTCGTGCCACCGTCCGGCCGTCATGCGTCCGCTCCCTCGTCCTTAGCCGCCGCGGCATAGACGTCGCCCAGTCGCGCATGCGTTGTCGCGACGCCGTCGGCGAATACCGAATAAGGCTCGTCCTTCATGTCCAGCAAGCCGTAATTTCCGATCAACCCGTTCGGATTCGCGTAATCGTACAGCGCGAACCAATGCAGACCGACGATGCTCGGAAGCTTGGATGCCGCCGTTACGAACTCCCTGTACGCTTCGACTCGTCTCGCTTGGTCGCGGACGAGCACGTTGCGCGCTCCGTTCGTGCTGATCAGGAAGCCTGCTTCGCGTCCCGCGCAGAAGCTGAATTCCGTGATCATGACCGGCAAGTTCGTCCGCTCGCTGACGACGTCCAGCCAACGCTCCGGCAGATCGAAGCTGTAGAAGTTGAGCGAGATGAGATCCGCGTAGTCCTTCATCGCTTCGAAGACGACCGGGGGCGTGCTCGTGCCGACCATCCGGCAGCCGAGGTTCAACCGGTTCGGGTCGTACTTCTTGAGCGCTTCGTCGGTCGTGCGGAAGTAAACTTCCGAGATCAGCTTCAGGAAGCCGATCTTATCCTCGCCCAGAACGTCCGGATGCGCGCGGTAGACGGCAATATGATGCAGATCGTCCAGCTCCGAATACTCGCTTCCCCATGCTTCGTTCAGCCGCTCGACGGTACCGTATTTCTCCCTTACGAACGAAACCCAGGCACACTTGCCGGCCGCGTGCGCGGGCAGCTCGAAGTAATCGTCGACGAGACCCGTCGATTCGTATCCCGCGTCAGGCTCGTTGTCGCCCCATTTACCGCTAGAACCCCACCAATGAAGCTCGTTATCCGTGTAGTAACCGATTAGGCCTTGATCGGCCAATAACGCCTCGCCCTTCTCGTAGAAGCATTCGGCCAGACTTTTGTATACCGAAGCCTTGAAGCTCTTGTCGAACACGTCCGGGAAGCCGATGCCCCAGTCCTTATTCGCCTTTTTGGCGTAACGCGACATGCGGATTTCGACCGTCTTCGGCGCGCCGTTGCCCCAATAAAGCTTCTCGTGCCAGCAGCCCAACGTGTTGAAGCCCCAGCTTGTTATCCGATCCGATTGGACATCCGCCCAACGCTGCAGCCAATCGCGATCTCCCCCGTACTTATCGACGAAATCGACTTCAAGCCATTCCGCTTGGTCCAACAATTGATTGTATACGCCGTTAATGCCCAGCGAGAAGAACGGCTTCCCCGACGGATCGACCAATTGCCATTTGCCGTCCGTTCTTCGCGTGCGATAGTATCCCGATGTCATCTTGCGAACCTCTCCCCGTATATGCGATTATCGAACGCGATCGCTCATTAATTAATCCCGTTAACTTTCCATGCGTTTCTTATATTCCGCAGGCGCCAAGCCGTAAGTTTCCTTGAATAGTTGCGAGAAGTGGACGCTGTTCTCGTAGCCGACCCGTCCGGCGATTTCGTATACTTTGAGCGGCGTATGGAGCAGCATGTCTCTCGCCTTCTGCATGCGCACCATGACGAGGTAACTCCAGATCGTCATGCCGGTCGCCTTCTTGAATAAGATCGCGATGTAATTGCGGCTCACCCATGCGGAGTCCGCCAGCTCCTGCAGCGTCAGCTTCCTGGCGTAATGTTCGTCGATGAATTTCTTCACGTCCTCGGTCGCTCGGCGGTTCGGATGGTCCCTCGCCGCTTTGCTGCCGCCGAACAGCAGGTTCGCGCCTTCCTCCAGCCGCCGCACGGCGCATAACCGGAAATACCCGCGCAGACGTTCGACCGGAATCGCCGCTTCTCCGAGCCCGATATCGTCTCCTTCTTCGAAGACGACGTCCAGCTTTTCTTTTTTCAATTCCTCGTTCACGACCTCGAGCCACGCCATCGCCAGCATGTTCAGATGGTAAACGTCTTCGCCTACCCAGCTCTCCAGCATTTCCAGCGTATCCACGACCATGATCGGCATCGTCTCCGATTGCGCCGTCTTGACTTGCTCGATCCATCTCACGAGCATCGGCCGGTGATGCGGCAGCTTCTTGAGCATCAGACCGTAAGCGAAGTCGTACCGGGAGCGGGTGATCTTCTCCCGCGATCGGTTGATCGCTTGCCGGAGCAGCTCCCGGTCGACCGGCTTGAGCACGTAATCGACCGCGCCGAGCTGCAGGCTTTGCTGGATATAGGAGAAATCGTCGTAACTGGACACGACGATGCCATACATCCAAGGATAACGATCGTTGATCGCTTTCAGCAGCTCAAGCCCGTTCACCTTCGGCATTCGCACGTCCGTAATGCACAAATCCGCGTAATATTGCGATAACCAGGATAACGCGTTATCGCCGTCCTCCGCGAGCCCCGCCACGACGTTGTTGTCCCCGATCTGATCGATGATCTTGTTCAGGCTGGAACGGATCAGCCGCTCGTCGTCGACGATCAATATGCGGTTCATGGCCGATCCCCCTTCTCTTCCTTCTCGGTAACCGGGAATGTCAACGTGACGATCGCGCCGGACGGCCGCGCGTTCTCGATAAGCAAATTCGCTTGTCCGTTCTTGTTCTTGTAATACGTTCGCAGCCGATAGAGCACGTTGGAGATGCCGACTTGCGTGAACTGGTCGTAATTCTCCCTTACCCCGACATCCTGAAGCTTCTCCCGCAACCTACGGAGCTCCTCTTCGCCGAAGCCGACGCCGTCGTCTTCGATCGAGATCGATAGTTGATCCTGATGTCTCGTCACGTCGACGGACAAACGTATCGAAGCGCCGGACGTCTCCAGACCGTGCTTGATCGCGTTCTCCGCGATCGGTTGCAAGATCGCCTTCAGGCAAGCGATCTGCCCGCAATCCGGATCCATGCGAATCGAATAAGAGACGTTGTCTCCGTATCGAATCCGGCAAATATTCAAATAGCTGACCATATGGTTGATTTCGTCGTTCACCGTTACGATCGCGTCTTTATACGTCGAAGTATAGCGGAGCATATTCGATAAGTTGACGGTCGTTCTCTCGATGTCCTCATGGTCCGCGAGTATCGCCATCGAATTGATCGATTCCAAGGTGTTGTACAGGAAGTGCGAATTGATCTGCGACTGCAGCGCGGACAATACCGCTTGCTGCTGCCGCATTCTCGTCTCCGCGAGCTGTTGGATGGAATCGTCGAGCGTATTGAGCATCTGGTTGTAAGAGACGCCAAGGTCGGCAAGCTCGTCTTTGCCTCTGATCTGCACTCGCTGCTCGAAATCGCCGATCTTGATCCGCTTCATCATGCGGCGCAAATCGGCGATTCGGCGGGTTACGGATGTCGTTACCGTTAAGATCAACAGCACCGCGCCGACGATGCCGCCTATCGCGACGAGAATCGTCACGACCTTAAGACGGTCGACGCTCCCCGCGACCGTCGGATACGATACGATCGCGATCGACTTCCAGTTCGTATACGGAATCGTCTCGTAGACGACCATGTCTTCCGTGCGTTCGACGAAGAACGAGCCCCGATCGTGCCCGTAAATTTCCGATATCCAGCTCGGCTCCAGCTTCGCGTTGATTTCGTTCAAATCCGGATGCACGATAATCGTCCCGCTCGTGTCGCTGATCATGCCGATCGAATCTTCGCCGAGTTCGAGCTCGTTCAAGATCGATTGCGCCGGACCCAAGGAGATGTCCATCTTCAAATACCCTTTGCTCGAGAACGTACCGAACCGTTTCGCCATCGTCATGACCATTCGCGGCTCGGGCGCGCCCGATTCGTTCAAATAATGCGAATTGATGCCGACCCGCATGTACACTTTGTTCGTTCGGTCGACATCCTTCAACCACGGTTCTTCGGATAGCGAATAACCTAGCTTCAAGCCGTACTGCTTCGTTTGGTGAATTTCGTTGCCCCGGTCCGATTTGAGCGTCACGGACAAAATCTCCGGATGCCGGAATTGGAACGGCGCGATGTAGTTTTGTTGGATCAAGCTCAAGTTGCTGAACAGCGCGCCTTTATCGCCCGGCTCGAGCTCCAGCCAATCCTCGAACTCCTGACTCGTGCCGAGAAGCAGAAATCCTTGCTCGTACTCCCGGTAATAACGCTCCAAATTCAAATTCGCCTGCTTCAGCACCTGAGAGCTGAACCGGACGATATCTTGTTTGATCGTCTTCGAAATCTCGTAATAGCTGTACAGCCCCATGGAGGTGACGATGACGACGATAATGCCGGTGAACAGCAGAATCAACTTCGCCATGAGCGACTTCTGGACCCATTGAATCACGTTGCATCGCATTCCCTTCCATGGAAGATGGAAGAGCATGATCGCAGTCATGCTCTTCCACAATTATACACGAATGGGTAATCCGTTAACGATTTACTTCCGGTTCGCGTTATACCAGTCGGTGCGTTCCTTGATCAGATCGTTGCCGCCCTGCTTCCTCCACGTATCCATGAATTTCTCGTAATCGCCGATCGGCGAGCTGCCGATCATGACCTTGGCGGCCGCTTCGCGGAACATCGTCGTCATATTGCGCTCGTCGGTAATCGGAGGCATGCCGATCGCTTCGTTGACGAACCCTTCGGTATTCGCGATCTTGTAAGCCGCGTCGAGCTTCTCGAACATCGCGTCGTCGCCGAGCTTGATCTTCGTCGTCTCCGGATTGTAACCGTGCATTCTGAAAGAGAAGTCCAGCCACTGGATTTCCGCCGCTTTCTTCGCGTCGAACGTGATCCGTCCGTCGGAAGTCGCCTTGAAGAAAGTGTCGCCTTCGATGCCGAGTTCTGTGAATATTTGGCCGTCTTCGCTGATGAGCCAATCGAAGTATTGAATGATGGCTTCCGGGTTCTTGGCGTCCTTCAACACGATGAACGTCTTGGAGATCGGGCTCCAGCGCGTTCCGACCGGTCCTTCGTAACCCGTGCCCCGAGGCGTCGGGATGACGATGACTTCGGGCTTCTGATCCGGAATCGACGCCAGCAGGTCCGTATTCCATTGCGTGACGAGGTTCGCCGCATGGCCCCATACGCCGACGAGGCCGGACTTGATCTTCTGCTCCCATACCGAACGGTTGTTGGTCAGGAATTCGGAGTCGATCAGCTTCTCCTTGGACATCGTTTGGAAGAACTCGAGCGCTTTCAGAATGTTCGGATGGATGTTGCCGAGTATGACTTCGTTGTTGTAGTAGTACTCCGTCCACGCGGTGCCGACGCCCCACATGCCGAATATATTGTCGCCCCAGCTGATGTTCTCGCGCATCGAGAACGGAATTTCGTCCTTCTCCCCGTTGCCGTTCAAGTCGTTATCGCGGAAGGCGCGCAGCACGTTCAGCAGCTCTTCAGAAGTCGTCGGCACGGCCAAGCCGAGCTTGTCGAGCCAGTCTTTGCGGATGAACATCATTTGTCCGGATTGCGTCGCGGCGGGTTGCGGAATCGCCAGAATTTGACCCTTTTGCGTTACCGCGTCCCACGCCGCTTGCGGAATGTACTTCTTGAGGTTCGGGCCGTATTGGTCGATCAGATCGTTGAGCGGCAGAATCTTCCCCGCGTCCACGAGATCTTGATCCGGTCCGGACCATGATTGGTACACATCCGGAAATTCGCCGGATGCGAATTTAAGCTTCAATTGGTCCTGGTACGTTCCGTGAGGAAGGAACTCGACGTCAAGGTCGACGCCGGTCTTCCCTTCCATGTATACGATGCGCGGATCGTCCGCCTTGGGCGTCGGCACGCTGTTATCGGATACGACGAGCTTGAACTTCGGCGTTTCCTTGGGCGCATCGGACGGTTCAGCGCTCGCGGACGACGAAGGCGCGACGCTGGAACCCGAAGACGGCGATGCGTTGTTATTCCCGTTGTTATTGCTGCTGCAGGCAACCATCGTGAACGCAAGCGAGGCAGTGCTTAGAAGTCCGAACCATTGTTTCTTTCTCATCTCTTCTTTGACCTCCTAGGAATGATGATGATCTATGTGCATGGCCTTGCGCCATTGACACCGAATCCGGGGGTTATTCCTTGATGGAGCCGATCAATGCGCCCTTAATGAAGTGTTTCTGTATGAACGGATAGATGAGAACGATCGGCACCGTCGCGACGATGATCGTCGCCATTTGCAGTCCTTGCGGGCTAAACGTCGAAGCGGTCTCCGTCACGTTGGACAACATCTCGTTCATCTCCGACTTGGCGATGATGTTGTACAAGTACAACTGCAGCGGCCGGAGAGACGACTTCGTCACGTACAGCAACGCCGTGTAGTAGTTATTCCAATGGTAGACCGCGTAGAACAAGCCTAGCGTCATCATGATCGGCTTCGATAGCGGCACCGCGATGCGCCATACCATCTTCGTCTCGGTCATGCCGTCGACTCTCGCCGCTTCGAACAGCTCTTCGGGAAGCGAGCGGAAGAACGTCAGGCAGATGAGCAAGTTAAACTGGGCAAGCGCCACGGGGATGATCATCGCCCATACCGTATTGATGATTCCGAGCCACTTGACGACGAGGTACACCGGAATCATCGGCGGGTAGAAAATCATCGTGAACACGATCATGAGCATGATGACGTTGCGTCCCCTGAGATAAGTTTTGGAGAGCGGGTAAGCCATCAATACGGTAACGGCCATATTGATCAGCGTGCCGACGACGACGACGAATGCCGATATGCCGAACGAGCGCCAGAATTGGCCGTTGTTCAGGACTGCCGTATAGTTGTCGAAGTTCAACTCGACCGGCCATAAGCTGACCTCCGCATGGATCAGCGCTTGCGTCGAACTAAGAGAGCTGGCGAACACGTGCAGGATCGGAATGATGACCGTAACGCAGGCCAGCGAGAGGAAGACGATGTTCGAGATGTCGAATAGCCGTTCGCCGATGGATCGTTTGATTCCCATGACCGGTATGCTCCTTGTCTTAGAAAATGCCTTGCCCCGTCGTTGCTTTGCTCGCGCGGTTCGCGACGATCAGCAGCACGAATCCGACGACGGCTTTGAACAAACCGATTGCCGTCGTGAGGCTGTAATGGCCCTGCACGATGCCTTCGCGGTACGAGTACGTATCGAGAACGTCGCCGGTCTCGTACGTGATCGGATTCAGGAAGATGTAGATTTGTTCGAATCCGAGGTCGAGCGTATGTCCGATCTTGAGCAGCAGTATGAGCATGATCGCCGGCAGCAGCCCCGGCAGCGTAATATGCCTGAATTGATTCCAGCGACCGGCGCCGTCCATCTTCGCGGCTTCGTAGAGCGAAGGACTGATGCCCGCCAGCGCGGCCAAGAAGATAATGGCGTTCCAGCCCATCTCCTTCCAGATGCCCGAGGATACGATGATCGTCCGGAAGTAATCGGGATCTTGGATGAAATGGATCGGCTCGGCGCCCGTCGACGTGATCCATTGGTTGATCAAGCCGATTTGCGGGGAGA
Organism: Cohnella sp. GCM10027633; assembly: GCF_042675445.1. Lineage (NCBI taxonomy): Bacteria > Bacillati > Bacillota > Bacilli > Caryophanales > Paenibacillaceae > Cohnella > Cohnella sp. GCM10027633. Next base: position 398,702 of record NZ_JBHTGV010000001.1, read on the forward strand.
GCAGCATATAGCCGAGCCCGCCGATGATGACCCATGACAGAAAGTGCGGCAAGTACAGAAGCGTCTGAACGCTTCTCTTGAAGGCGACGTTGCGCACTTCGTTAAGCAGTACCGCCAGAATGATCGGCGCGGGGAAGGCGAAGATCAGTTGATAGAAGCTGATGATCAACGTGTTCCATAGCAGCCGGGTAAATTGCGGATAATTCAAAAATTGTTCGAAATACTTCATGCCGACCCATTCGCTGCCCCAGAAGCCCTTGAAGATGTTGTAGTCCTTGAACGCGATGACGCTTCCGAAAAGCGGTACGTATTTGAACAGCAACAAGTAGGCGAGACCCGGAACGAGCATGAGATAAAGCGCGCGATGCCTCCACATGAACTTGAAAAACGATGTCTTCGGCGCGATTGTCGGTACGGTCCGTTCCATGCGTATGCACTCCCTCGTCCTTGGTCTGTGTCGTATGCCTTCATTGTAGACGCTTACTTCAGGGCCAACCATGAGGCGATATATCGACATGCATCGGTATATATCACACTTGCGAAGCGGCTCCGCGCGCGCAAAAGAGGTTGCCCTCCAAGTCATGGCAGACTTGAAGGACAACCTCTCGGGCGTCCGTAAATTCAGATGTCGGTTCTTCGATTCTCCTTCACCCAACGGGTGCGTTCGTCGATCAGCCGTTGCCCCCCGCTCGCTTTCCATTCGGCGATGAAATCCAGGTAGGACTCGGGTCGCTTGTTGCCGATAATGATCTCCGCCGCTTCTTGGGGAAACAACGAGTGGATATGGTAGTCGTTCTCGATGTTCGGCATGCCGATCGTCTCGCTGACGAAACCTTGGGAATCGGCGATGTCGTTCGCCAGCTTCAATTTCTTATCCGCGACGGCGTTCGTGACCCAAGCAACCTCGGTCGACGCGTTTCGGCCATGAAGCTTGTAGATCGTCTGCAGCCAATCGAGACGATCCTTCTGCTGCGCGCGGTAGACGTAATCGCCCTCCCGCTTATCGTAGGTAACTCCCTCGAGTCCTAGATCGGTGAAAATCTGGCCTTCGTCGCTGGCGAGCCAATCGAGCCATTCGATAATCGCTTGGGGATTGCGGGCGTTCTTGAACAACGCGAACGTCTTGTCGATCGGACTCCAACGTACGCCGACCGGACCTTCGTATCCGCTGCCTCTCGGCGTAGGAATCGCGACGACGTCGGGCTTCTGCGAACCGATCGAGGCGTTCAGCTCCTGCTGCCATTGCCAGGCCATCTCGGGCGCATGTCCCCAGATGCCGACGATGCCTTGTCTGATTTTCTGTTCCCAGTTCGATTTGCTGTTCGTCATGAAATCCGGATCGAGCAGTCCCTCCGCGAACATCGTCTTCAAGTAATCGAGCGCCGGGACCATGTTAGGGTGGACGCTGCCCAATATGATTTCTCCGTTATAGGCGGTTTCCGAGAACGCGGTGTACACGCCCCACATGCCGAATATATTTTCGCCCCATGCGAAGTTCTGCCGCATCGTGAACGGAATTTCATCCGCGAGTCCGTTCCCGTTCGGATCCCGGGTCTTGAACGCGCGCATCACTTCGAGCAGCTCGTCCGACGTTGTCGGCACGTCCAGATTCAGCTCGTCCAGCCAATCTTGACGGACGTATAAGATTTGTCCTTGCTTCGTTCTCGTCGGTTGCGGGACAGCCAAGATGTCGCCGTCCACGGTGACGGCTTCCCACGCGGACTTCGGAATGTTCTTCATCAAATTCGGCCCGTAGCGGTCGATCAGATCGTTGAGCACGAGAATTTTGCCGTCTTGAACGAGCGCCGGTTCGGGCGCGTTCCAGCTCTGGTAGACGTCCGGTTCGTAACCGCCGGCGAACTTCAGCTTCAACTGCTCGTTGTATTGGGCGTGAGCCAAGTACGTGACTTCAAGATCTACGTTTGCCTTGCTCTCCATGTAGCGGAAGAACGGATCTTCTTCCCCCGGCACATGCAGTCCGTGATCGGATACGTACAACGAGATGTCCGGCGCGTCCGCCGATGGCGATCCCGGATCGGCGAGCGGGCTCGCGCTCTCCCTGACGACGCCGTCCGCGTCTCCGTCGCAAGCGACGAGCAGCGAGAGCAGGCCGACGGCGAACGCCGCGATAGGCTTACGCGGACGTCTCATGTTCTCTCCAGCTTCAGCAGCATTTCCTTCATGTCCAAGCCTCCGCGATAGCCGGTCAACGCGCCGTTCTTCCCGACGATCCGATGGCAGGGCAAGGCGATAAGCGCGGGGTTGCGTCCGATCGCCGTGCCGACCGCCCGGACGGCCGAGGGCCTCCCGATCCGCTCCGCGATATCCGAATACGTCGCGGTCGCGCCGTAGCCGACTTCGTTCATCGCTTGCCACACCGAATTCTGGAAAGCCGTCCCTCCGACGTCCGTCTTCAGCTCGAACGCCTTCCGCTTCCCTTGCAAATATTCGGTCAGTTGCCCGATATAGGGCGCCAGCTTGCGATCGTCCCTAGACAGCTCGTATTGTCCTCCGTAGCGCGCGTCCGCCCAGGCCGCCAGATCCGACGGCGAACCGTCCTGCGAGCCGACGTAGCACAGCCCCTCGTCCGTCGCCGCCACGACGAAACGCCACTCTGCTTCTCGCAGCTCCGTCCAGTAGACGTCAACCTTCGTCCGCGTTCCGCTCATCGTAACCGCCCTCCCGTAGATTCGTAGTCGCGAGGCGATGGCGGCGATACGCCGTCGGCGACAGGCCGGTCTTCGACTGGAATACCGTCGCGAAATGGCCCGCGCTGCGCATCCCGACGGCCGCAGCGATGTCAGAGACCGATTGCCCGGTACCGGCCAGCATCGCCTTCGCGTGCTCGATCCGCTTCCCTAGCGCGTATTGCGCCGGCGTCATCCCGCGCAACTGCTTGAACGTGCGCTGCAGATGGTACGGGCTGCCGTGCATATGCGCCGAGAGCGCCTCCAGCGTGATCGGCTCGGCCAGTCGTTGCTCGATGTACGCGGAAATCCGCTCGACCCACGATTCGTTAGGCGCCGCCAACTCGTCCGGCTTGCAGCGTTTGCAAGGCCGATAGCCGGCAGCTAGCGCTTGCGCGGTCGAATCGAACGGCGTCACGTTGTCGCGAGACGGCGTTCTCGACTTGCACGACGGCCGGCAGAAGATGCCCGTCGTCGCGACGGCGTAATAGAACTTGCCGTCGTACGATTCGTCGCACTCGACGATCGCTTGCCAATTCGTATCGTCCACCTCGCCTCACCTCCTACCGCCTAGTATAGCGCCGACCGCCGGGAAACGTTAGCGGTTTCGAATGGAACCGCAATTTTACGAAGATCGGACGATCCCTGCATGTGGTATAACTAGATAACGAAGTAGCTCGCACCAATCGAAGACGAAGGACGGTTGCATGATGACATCGAACGAATTCACGATCGAAGTACCCGGCTCGTTCGATTACGACGCGAACGTCGCGTACTTATCCCGTTCTCCGAACGAATGCTTGCATGCCGTCGTAGACGGCGCGATATGGAAGCGAATCCCGACCGGCCTGTCCGATCCGCTCGTCCGAATATCGGGGAGCGGCAACGCGCCGCTTCACGTTCGGATGATCGAAGCCAAGGATGCGCCGCCCTCGCAAGAAGAAGTCCAAGCGATCGCCCGTTACGTGCGGGAGTGGTTCGACTTGGACTCGGATTTGGAGCCTTTCTACGCGATGGCGCGGCAGGACGCGATTCTCGGCGACGTCGCGGAGCGGTTCCGCGGCTTGCGCATTGTCGGCATTCCCGATCTGTTCGAAGCGATCTGTTGGGGCATTCTCGGCCAGCAGATTAACCTGGCCTTCGCGTACGCGCTCAAGCGGCGGATCGTCGAGACGTTCGGCAAGGCGACCGAGCACGAAGGCAGACGGTACTGGACGTTTCCGGAGCCGGCCGCGATCGCGGCGTTGTCGCCGGATGCGTTGACCCCGCTTCAAATTACCGGCCGCAAGTCGGAATACTTGATCGGCGTCGCCCGCTTGGTCGCGGATGGCGCGCTCGGCAAGCGAATGCTGCTCGATGCCGGCGACGCCAAGACGGCCGAACGCATGCTCGTCGGCATTCGCGGCATCGGGCCTTGGACGGCGAATTACGTGCTCATGCGTTGCCTGCGGTACCCGTCCGCGTTCCCGATCGACGACGTCGGGCTTCACAACGCGCTCAAAGCCGTCTTGGACTTGCCGGACAAGCCTTCGGTCGCGCGTATCCGCGAGCTGGCGGCCGGTTGGGCCGGCTGGGAGGCGTACGCGACGTTCTACCTGTGGCGAGTCCTCTATTGACGCTCGTCGTCAGTCGTTGAACAGCGGCAAGTAGCGGCCGAAGCCTTCCGCCTCCAACCGGTCTTTCGGAACGAAGCGCAGCGACGCGGAGTTGATGCAGTAGCGGAGACCGCCGAGCTCCCGCGGGCCGTCGTTGAACACGTGGCCCAGGTGGGAATCCGCTTCCCGGCTGCGCACCTCCGTACGGGACATGCCGTGCGTGTAATCCTCGATCTCTTGAATGGTTATGCCTTGCAACGGCTTGGAGAAGCTCGGCCAGCCGCAACCGGCGTCGAACTTGTCCCGCGAGCTGAACAGCGGCTCGCCGGAGACGACGTCGACGTACAGTCCCTCTTCTTCGAGCGCATAGTATTCGCCCGTGAACGGCCGCTCCGTCGCGTTATTCTGCGTGACCTCGTATTGGATCGGCGTCAGCCTTTTCCGCAGCTCGGCGCGGTCTTTGTCCGTGTTCCAATGACGGCCGATGAACGCGTCCCTGCCCGATCCGCTGCGATAATACTTGTAGCGGAGCGGGTTTTTCTTATGGTAATCCTGATGGTAATCTTCCGCCGGATAGAACGTCGAAGCCGGCTCCAGCGTCACCGCGATCGGACGATCGAACCGACCGCTCGCTTCGAGCGCCTTCATCGATGCTTCCGCTTCCCTCTTCTGGTCTTCGTCGTGATAGAAGATCGCCGGGCGGTACGAGTTGCCGCGATCGTGGAATTGTCCCCCCGCGTCCGTCGGATCGACCGAACGCCAGTAGAATTCGAGCAGCTTCGAATACGGGAAGATAGCCGGGTCGAACGTAATCTGAACCGCTTCCGCATGTCCCGTCGTCTCCGAGCACACCTCTTCGTAAGTCGGATTGACCGTATGTCCTCCCGTGTAGCCGGACACGATGCCGCGAATGCCCGGAAGCTCTTCGAACGGCGTTACCATGCACCAGAAGCACCCTCCGGCGAACGTCGCCAATTCTGTCTTCGGTTGTTGCTCGCTCATATGAAGCACCTCGTCTCATTGAGTTGTGTAAGTCTGCTATATCATCATTGTAGACGAAAAAGATGCCCCGATCCAATCGGATCGAAGCATCATCTTCTCGAATATCGGCCCGCCGCCAGCAGGAGCAGGAAAGAGAGAATCGCCATGACGATCGCCCACGTCCACGCGAGCCGCCACAGCCCTCCGTCCACGGCCAAGTAGATCGCGGTCGGAATCGTCTGCGTCCGGTGCGGGATGTTGCCGGCGACCATGAGCGTCGCCCCGAATTCGCCGAGCGCCCTCGCGAAGCCGAGAATATAGCCGGCGACGAGCGCGCGCGATGCGAGCGGAACCGTAATGAACCGGAACACTTGCCATTCGCTGGCCCCCATCGATCGGGCCGCGTCCTCGTACGCGGGCTCGACTTCCTCGAAGCCGACCTTGATCGTCCTGTACGCCAGCGGGAACGCCACGACGCTCGCCGCGATCGTCGCCGCGATCCACGTGAACAGCACCGGCTGACCGGTCAGCCATTCGTAAGACTCGCCGATCCAACTGCGCCGACCTAACGCGACGAGCAGCGCGAAGCCTACGACGGTCGGGGGAAGGACCAGCGGCAACAAGAACGCCGTCTCCACGAGGCTTTGCCCCCGGAATCGGCGACGGGACGTCCACCTTGCCGCCGCGACGGCGAAGACGAACGCGATTATGCTGCTGATGAGCGCCACCTTCACCGAGATGAGGATAGGCGCGATAAGGTCTTGTCCATTGATCGTCATCGACTGTACGCTCCGGCCGTCTTGCAAGATAGGGCTATAATAACATACGCGATCCATATAAAATAGAGATAGACTACTTCGCCAGGAGCACGGGAGGATCATGAACATGACATTCAAGGAGCATTCATGGACTTGCGAAGACGGTACCGCGATGTACGGCTGCGCGTGGCAGCCTCCGGCGGGAATACCCGCCAAAGCCGTCGTCGGCCTCGTGCACGGCATGGGCGAACATATGGGACGGTATGGCCACGTCGCGGATTGGCTTACCCGAGACGGCTACGCGGTCATCGGCTTCGATCAGCGCGGACACGGCCGAACGGCCGGCAAGCGCGGCCATACGCCGACGTACGAGGCGCTCTTCGAAGGCATCGACCTTCTGCTCGCGGAAGCGGCGGCATCGTACCCCGGCCTGCCGGTATTCCTGATCGCCCATAGCATGGGCGGCAACGTCACGCTGAACTACTTGCTTCGCAAGCAGCCCCGGATCGCCGGCGCGGTCGTCTCCGGTCCTTGGCTGAAGCTGGCGTTCAGACCGCCCTCTCTTCAAGTCGCGATCGGACGGGTCATCGAGCGGATTTACCCGTCCTATACGAACGACCGGCCGCTGAAGGCCGCGGTTCTGACGTCCGATCCGGAGATGATCGCCCGGTACGTGAACGATTCGCTCGGACACGGACGAATTACGGCCAAGTTCTTCTTGTCGATGCTGCGCTCGGGACGTTGGGCGATCGAGCACGCTTCCCTCTTGACGGTGCCGACGCTCGTCCTGCACGCGACCGAAGACAAGGTGACGTCGTCCGCCGCCAGCAAGCAGTTCGCGGAAGCCGCCGGATCCGTCTGCGAATGGATCGGATGGGACGGCTTCCAGCATGAACTGTATAACGAGCTGAGGCGCGAGGAAGTGTTCGCCGTCATGCGAGATTGGCTGTCCCGCCGGTTGGCGGAATGGTCCGCGCGCTAATTCGAACCGACTTCGTAGTGCGCCTGCAAGAGCGGCACGATACCGAGCGTATTCGAGCGCAAGAACGCCGAACGGAAGAATACGTCTCCGCCGATTTCCGGGTATTTCTCGTTATACTTCAGCTGATCGATAATCTCCTCGCCGGACTGCCAGCCCGTCTCGGCCGTGCCCAGCTTATGCGCCGCATGGCCGATGTACAGGCCGACGTTCGTTCCCCGCACTTCGTTCGTCCACCAATCGACCAGCTTGTCGTAACGCGCGACCGAGAGCGATAGGCTCCAGTAGATTTGCGGCATGACGTAGTCGATCCATTCCTCGCGAATCCACGTCCTGACGTCCGCGTACATGTCGTCGTACGTCTCCACGCCCGCTCGCGTATCCGAGCCCGACGAATCGGTAGCGATATTGCGCCAGACGCCGAACGGGCTGATCCCGTACGAGACGTTCGGTTTCGCGGCATGGATCGTCTGGCCGAGCTTCTTGACGAACTGGTTAATATTATCGCGCCGCCAATCTCCGATATCGGAGATGTTGGACGGATTGTACGCCGCGTACGCGGCCTCGTCGGCGAATACCTCGTGCGACGGATAGAAGTAATCGTCGAGATGGACGCCGTCGACCGCATACCCTTTCACCACTTCCATGATCGCGTCGATAATGTGCTTGCGCGCATCCGGTATGCCGGGATTGATATATAGCGCGTTGCCCGCGTTAACGATCCAATCCGGATGCGCGATCGCGACGTGATTCGCCGCCAGCGTATCCGTCTTCGTAACGACGTTCGCCCGGAACGGATTGAACCAGGCATGGAATTCCATGCCCCTCCGGTGCGTCTCGTCGATCATGTACGCAAGCGGGTCGTAGCCGGGATCGACGCCCTGCGTTCCGGTCAATGCCTTCGACCACGGCACCAGCTTCGACGGATAGAGCGCGTCGGCCGAAGGCCGGACTTGAACGTATACGGCGTTCAACCCCATCGCCTGCAGATCGTCCAGCTGCGCGGAGAATTCTTGGCGCTGCATGTCCGCGTTCCCGTAGGACAAGGCGGACGGCCAATCCAGATTATAGACGGTGGAGATCCAAGCGCCGCGAAGCTCGCCGGCGCCGCTGAACGATTCCAGCTTGATCGTGCTTACGGATGCATACCACGTAACGAGCAACCCGAGCTGTTCGCTGACGAATCGCAACGGCACCATGGCGCGGCCGTTCTTGATCTGCACGCTCGCGTCCAGCTTCACCTGCTTGCCGTTCACGAGCGCGTGCTTCTGGCCGACCTTCATCGACAGCTTCAGATCGCCTTTGGTAATCGTCGCCGTAGACGTGCTCTGCTTCCAGCCGACCGCGGCCTTCAAGCTTTCGCTAATGACTCGCAGCGGCACCATCGTCACGTTCGCCTTCGGCACGATATACGGCGCGACGTCGGAATCGATCTTGACTCCGTCGAGATAGATCCGGATCGGTTGGGCGGCATGAGCGGACGAAACGGGACCGAGTAAGGATATGCATAGGAGAACGGACAACATCAATGGCAATACTTTTCTTGCGACTATCATCGTACAACCTCCATCGTCATTCAAACGAGCTTCTTCCTCATTAGACGCTCGGTTCGCGGACGAGGTTGCGGGACGAACGCGATTATTCCGCGGTTCGCCCGATGAAGTTGCGCCGCATCCGGGCGAACCGCAAATCCGCAGGTACGGCGGCTCGCGCGAACGCCTGAAATGGCGAGAAGCACCTTCCGCTCCGTTGGGAGATGAAGGTGCTTCTTGCGATTACACTGCAGGAGTCTCATGCTCGAAGCCTGATTTTCGCCCGATTGCTGCTCCTGCTAGCGTTAAGCAATCTCCCTCGCCAATGACGAATTACGCGACCGGCTTGCTGCCGTTCGACGCCAGCCTGCGCTTCGCTTCCGCGTACACGTCGGCAGACAGCGGACCCATCGCCGCGTACTTGACGTTATCCGCGAGGTGAGCGGGATTAAGCGTGCCGACGATCGTCGTCGACAGCTGCGGATGGCTGAGCGTGAAGCGCAGCAGGAAGCCGGTGCGGCTCTCCCCTTCGGCGAGCAGCTCGTCCAGCTTCGCCGCCTCCCATGCCGCCCAACGGTCGGCCAATCCGAGCCCTTCGCCCGGTTCGCCGCGTCCGACGCCGCCCCGGACGATGATTCCCGCGCCGTCTTCGCCGGCCTGCGAGATCAAGTTCTCATGCTCGCGTTCGAGCGCCGAATAGGGAACCTGGAACGTATCGAAGTCGCCGGATGCGATATAGGCCGGCAGATGAGGCAAATACGACGAGATACCGATCCAGCGTACTTTGCCGGTCGCCTGCACTTCCTTCAGCACGTCGACCAGTTGCCCCTCCTCCGCTTGAGCGACCGTCGGACCGTGCAACTGCCACAGATCGATATAGTCCGTCTTCATCCGGCGAAGGCTTACGTCGATATTGCGAAGCAGGTTGTCTCTCGTCCATACGTGCGGAGTCTCGTCGTGATCCCCGTGGTCGACGAGCGTGCAGCCGCATTTGGTGGCCAGCACGTATTCGTGTCTGCGATGGCTAATATGCTTGCCGATCAGCTCTTCGCTGTTGCCATAGTCGTAGGCGGTGTCGATGAAGTTGATGCCGGCGTCGAGCACCGCGTTAAGTATCGTCCCGCTCTGTTCGTCCGTTACCGGTCTGCCGTTCCACACGCGAGGCCCGCGAATCTCCATCGCGCCGAAGCCGAGCTTCGTAACCTCGAGCCCCGTTCTGCCCAGTATCGCCTTATCCATCGTCCGTTTCCCCTTCCATTGCTTTCGTTAGATCGTCGGCATGACGTTGCCGCCGCTTACCGGAATGTACGCGCCCGTGATGAAGCTAGACAAGTCCGACGCGAGAAAAGCGACCGCGTTGGCGATTTCCTGATCCGTCCCTCTGCGTTTCAACGGCACGGTGCTCTCGTACGACTCGCTGCGCTCGGTGCTGTTCTCGCGATCCCGGTCGCTGATCGTCCAGCCCGGCGCCACTTGGTTGACCGTAATCTGGTGCTCGCCGATCTCCTTGGCCAGCACGCGATAGACGCCGTCCATGCCGCGTTTGCCCGCGACGTAGGCGGATTGGGTCGCGAAGTTCTGCATCGCGCATTCGGTGTTAATGCCGATGAACCGCCCCCACCGGGCTTCGATCATCGCCGGCGCGAACGCCTTGGCCAAGTAGACGCTCTGCATGACGCAAGAGTCGAATTGGCTCTCGTAATCTTCCGGCGCTTGCTCGAGAATCGACGTCCATTGGTATTGCGCGACGGCATTCGCGACTACGATATTGACCGAGCCGAGCTCCGCCGCGATTCGATCTCTCATGGCCATGATCGAATCCAAGTTCGTGACGTCGCCATGCACGATAACCGCTCGGCGTCCCAACGCCGTAATTTCGTCCTTCAGCTTCGTCGCCTGTTCCTCGTTGCTGCGATAATGAATCGCGACGTCCGCTCCGCATTGCGCCAGCGTGCGCGCCATGACGCGTCCCAATTGTCCGGTCGCGCCCGTCACGAGCGCGACTCGGTTCGTTAAATCCAGCTTCATCTTCGTCTGCGGCTCCTCTCAAGGAAAACGTTATACGCTACCTTATCATCATAGGCGCTGGTGGCGTAAATTTCAATAAACGCGCGTTCATAAAATGAAAAACTTATTCGGCGGTCGCGCGCCATAAGCGCTACCGTCGTTCTAACGTTACCACATAACGCTACACCGCCACGGCACCTTCAACCCCCATTATAACGTTACCACATAACGCTATAATCGCCTAACAACGCAAACGAGCGGCCCCCACGGCCGCTCGTTCGTCATCCGCTATTTACCGAATACCCGTTCACCGATTCGGTTTCACCTTCTGAAGGCGCAAGGCGTTCAGCACGACGGACACCGAGCTGAGCGCCATCGCCGCACCGGCCAGCCACGGAGCCAAGTAGCCGCTGGCCGCGATCGGGATGCCGATCACGTTATAGCCCAGCGCCCAGAACAAGTTCTGCTTAATGTTCTGCATCGTCTTGCGGCTCATAAAGATGGCATCCGCGATCGCGTTCAGATCTCCCCGCAGCAGCGTCACGTCCGCGGCCGCGATGGCGATGTCCGTCCCCGTCCCGATCGCCATGCCGACGTCGGCGGACGCAAGCGCCGGCGCGTCGTTCAGGCCGTCGCCGACCATCGCCGCCTTGCGGCCTTCCGCTTGCAGCCGTCGGATCGCTTCGGCTTTGCCGTTCGGCAGCACTTCCGCGACGACTTCCCCGATGCCCGCCTGATCGGCGATCGCGCGAGCGACGCGCGCGTTGTCGCCCGTCAACAGGATGACGCGCAACCCGAGCTCGCGAAGACGTTCGATCGCCTCCCGGGATGTCGGCTTGATCGTATCCGCCACGGCGACGATCCCGGCGAACCGATCGTCCGCGGCGACGAGCATCGACGTCTTGCCCTCCGCCTCCAATCGGCGAAGGGACTCCTCCGCAGCCGTACCGATCTCGATGCCATTGTCGGCCATCAGCTTGCGCGTCCCGATCAAGAGCGCTCGTCCTTGTACCGTCGCACGCACGCCGTGCCCGGGTATCGCCTCGAAGCGATCGACGGCGATCCGCGCGGCCCCGATCTCTTCCTCGATGCCGACGACGATCGCCTCCGCCAGAGGGTGCTCCGAATGGCTTTCGGCCGAGGCTATCCAGACCAGCAGCTGCTCCCTCGTCCACTCCGGACTTACGGCGAGCTCCACATCCGTCAATACCGGTTTGCCGATCGTCACCGTGCCGGTCTTGTCCAGCACGACCGTATCGATCCGGTGCGTCTGCTCCAACGATTGACCGTTCTTGAACAGGATTCCGTGCTCCGCGGCGCGGCCGGAGCCCGCCATGATCGACGTCGGCGTCGCCAGCCCGAGCGCGCACGGGCAAGCGATGACGAGCACGGCGATCGTCAGCTCGAGCGCATGGGAGAAGTCGCCCGGCACGGCCGCGAAGTAAGCGATCAAGAATGTGGCGAGCGCGATGCCGACGACGATCGGCACGAACACGCCCGAGATCCTGTCCGCGACGCGCTGGATCGGCGCCTTGGCGCCCTGCGCTTCCTCTACCGCGCGCACGATTCGCGACAGCGCGGAATCTTCTCCTACGTTCGTGGCGCGAACGCGAAGCGAACCGCTCCGGTTCATCGTCCCGCCGTACACGTTGGCTCCCTCGGCTTTGTCCACCGGTACGCTCTCGCCGGTCAGCATCGATTCGTCGATACTCGATACGCCTTCAAGCACGACGCCGTCGACCGGCACCTTCTCGCCCGGCTTGACGAAGACGACGTCGCCGTGCGCGACCGCGTCGATCGGAACGCCGACCAGCACGCCGTCCCGCTCGACGAGCGCGGTCTTCGCCTGCAGCACGAGCAGCTTCATGATCGCGTCGGACGAGCGGCCTTTGGCCGTCATCTCGAGCAGCTTGCCCGTCACGATGAGCGTGATGAGCAGCGCGGACGTCTCGTAATACAGCTCTGCCCGATGGTGATCGCCGATCGAGTCGATCGATAGATAGAGGCTGTAGAAGTACGCGGCCGAAGTGCCTAACGCGACGAGCACGTCCATGTTCGCGCCGCCGCTGCGCAGCGCCTTGTAGGCGCCCGCGTAGAACGGCCGGCCGATGACGAACTGCACGGGCGTCGCGAGCGCCAGCTGGAACCACGGATTCATGAACAGGTCGGGAACCCATAGCCAGGACGTGAAGCTGAAGTGAGCGGCCATCGCCCACAGCAGCGGCAGCGATAGGAGCGCGGATACGGCCAGCTTCCCGCGCTGACGCCGGATTTCCCGCCGATGCCGGGCTTCCGTCTCCTCGCGTCTCTCCTTCGGCGTCGCCTTGTAGCCGAGCTGCTCGACCTTGCCCATGATGTCGGCCGCCGATACGCGATCCGACTCGAACACGACCCGAGCCGACTCCATCGTCAAGTTGACCGTCGCGCGGGATACGCCTTCGATCCGGTTCAAGCCCTTCTCGATCCGGGTCGCGCACGCCGCGCACGTCATGCCGGTTATCGCGAACTGCGCGACCTCGATCCCGACCGCGGACTCGCCCATGGACTCGCCCGTTGCCGCCGCGCCTTGATTCATAGCCTCTGTCATCGATCCCACCTGCTTTCCGCTTCTTACGTACCCCCAGGGGGTATAATTCAATCAAAAAAAGAAGAGCCGAAGCTCTTAAACGACGTCGTACCCTTGATCTTCGATCGCTTGCTTGATCGACGTAAGGGAAGTCTTCGCTTGATCGTATTCGACCGCTACCGACTTGCCGGCCAAATCGACCTTCGCGGCGCCTCCGACGTTCCGCACAGCGTTCTCTACCGCTTGCACGCAATGGTTGCATGACATGCCTTGCACTTGCAGCGTTGCCTTCTCCATCGTTATCCGCTCCTTCTTATTTCATGAGTTTGTTGACCGTGACGAGCAGCTCGTCGATCACTTCGTGCTCGCCGGCTTGAATCCGTTCCACGATGCAGCTCTTCATATGTCCTTCCAGCAGCAGCCTCCCGACGCCGTTCAACGCGGATTGAGCCGCGGCGATCTGGTTCAGCACGTCGTCGCAATACGTATCTTTGTCGATCAACCCTTTAATGCCGCGAATCTGTCCTTCGATCCGGTTAAGCCTGGAGATGAGCGTCGACTTCATCTGCTCGGAGTGATGGCTCTTGCGCTTGTCGTCATCGCGTGCGTGAGCGCAATGCTCGCCGCCTGCATGGCCGTTCGTATCGACGTTAGGTTTCGATTCCATCGTGTCGCCTCCTGCCTTCAATATACCCCCGGTAGGTATAATTGTCAAGTTATTTCCACCACTTGTCTTTCGGATATTCCGACTTGCCGATCGGCACCGGCTGTCCGATCCTCGGCGTCGCTACCGCCACTCCTTCGGCGGCGGCCGCCAGCAGCACGCGATCTACCGGATCCGTCCAATCGTGGACGGACAACGTGAACGCGCCCCAGTGGATCGGCAGCAGCACGCGACCGCCGACGTCCTTGTGCGCCTGCACGGTTTCCTCGGGAAGCATATGGATGAGCTGCCAACGGACGTCGTACTGACCGCATTCCATAAGCGTGAGATCGAAAGGGCCATACCGTTCTCCGATCTGCTTGAAGTGAGGCCCGTAGCCGCTGTCCCCGCTGAAAAACACCTTAGCGTCCTTGCCCTCGATGACCCACGAGCACCATAGCGTCGACATGCGGTCGTTCACGCTGCGTCCCGAGAAATGCCTCGCCGGCGCGCACGCCAGCTTCAGCCCATTGAACGTCAGCTCGTCGCCCCAATCGGCCTCGACGATCCGATCGCGGGAGATGCCCCATCTCTCGAGGTGGGCGCCGACGCCAAGCGGCACGAAGAACCGTTGCGCCTTATGACGAAGCTTGCGGATCGAGCCGTAATCCAAATGGTCGTAGTGGTCGTGAGACAGAACGATCGCGTCGATCGCCGGAAGCTCGTCGATGTCGAAGGGCAGCTTGCCGCCGTACCGTTTCCCTCCCACGAGGGGGAACGGCGAAGGCGCCTTGCCGAACATCGGATCGAGCAGAAGGGTCAGTCCGTCCAGTTGCAGCAGCAGCGCCGAATGGCCGAACCAGATCGCTTTCGGCTCGCCGTCGCGAAGCGCGTCCGCGTTCAGAGGTTCCATCGGAATCGCGCCGGCCGCCGGACGACGGTTCGGGCTTCCTTGAATCATTTCCTTCATAACGCCGGCCATCGTGCCGGCCTTCATCATCATCGGCGTCGGAATCGGATACGCGAACTTGCCGCCTTCGCGTTGCGGCGATCGCTCGATCGCGAGAAGGGCGTCCCCGGAAGCCTTCGCTCCTAACGGCGGATACAGCTTGATGACAAGCAAAGCAACGATTACGATAACGACGAGGCTAATAAGAACGATCATGGCGCGAGAGTCCTCTTTTCCGAAGTGGGATACTCCCCTATCCTATCATCATCCCCCGTCGAAAACCAGAAAGCGCCCCTCGCGCGAAACAAGCCGTCCGAGCCTTCCAAGGCCCGAACGGCTTGCTCGAATCCGTTACAGATAGCGCGCCAGCATCGTCTCGTATACGGCTTTCGGCCGGAGGCCGACGAGCTTCTCGACCGGCTCTCCGTCTTGGAACAAGATGACCGTCGGATTGGACATGACGCCGAACTCGCCCGCGAGCTCCGGCGATTCGTCCGTGTCGATCATCAGTACCGTCAGCCTGTCTCCGTACGCCTCGTCCAGCTCCGCGACGATCGGCTTCAGCACCTTGCAAGGCGGACACCATTCCGCGCCGAAGTCGACGAGCGTCAACCCGGCCGGGCGCACGCTCTCGCGGAACGTGCCATTGTTAACGGCCAACATCGTTCGCACCGCTCCTCTCGTCTATTCGTTCTCTTCCCGGATCGATCGGATGCGCTCGACGAGATTGGACCGGAGCTGCGTCAACTGCGCCAGCTGGGCGTCGATCTCCCCCAGCTTCCGCTCGTACACCGGCAGCACCTCCGAGCAGAACGCTTCCTTGTTCTTCAGCACGCAGCGCAGGAAGCTCGCGATCTGTTCCGTGGACAAGCCGAGCGCCAGGTACAGCCGGATCGTGCGCACTTCCTCGACCGCGAGCGGCGAGTATTCCCGGTACCCGTTGGCGTCGTGCCGGATCGGCACGAGCAGCCGCTGCTCCTCGTAGTACCGCAGAGACCGCGCGCTAACGCCCGTCGCCGCGGACAGCTCCCCGATTCTCATCCCTTAACGCCTCCTTCCGTCGATCCTTATATCAACAATAAACCCTGACATTGATGTCAGGGTCAAGCGCAATTTCAGTCTCTTTCGTAAATCGAACCCGAACGGCTCGCGAAAAACTCGGCGTACACCTTCTCCGCGTACGCGTCCGTCATGCCGGCGATATAGTCGGCGACGAGCCGCTCCCACGTCCATCTGCCCTTATGCTGCTCGTAATTCTCGAGCCAGTCCGCGGGAATGATGTCGCGTCCGGTATCGTAGTCGCGGAAGCTGCCCCAGAGCCGCTCCAGCATGATCTCGCTCCGCTTATGCAGCCGCTGCACGCGGAAGTCCTTGATCAGCGTCACCCATGCGAGCTTCTTCAAAATCTCCATCGTGCGAACGAGATTCCAATCCTGCTGGCCGTCCTTCACGAACGTGACTTTCTTCCAGCCGGTCGCGGGGTCGTCCAGAATGCCGACTTGA
Organism: Cohnella sp. GCM10027633; assembly: GCF_042675445.1. Lineage (NCBI taxonomy): Bacteria > Bacillati > Bacillota > Bacilli > Caryophanales > Paenibacillaceae > Cohnella > Cohnella sp. GCM10027633. Next base: position 414,902 of record NZ_JBHTGV010000001.1, read on the forward strand.
CCCGCGAACCGGCGTACCCAGCGTGCTTTCATCTCCCTCCGCGTCCGGGACGGTTCGCGGTCGCACTCCGCGTAGATGCTCTCCCACTGCTCCAAGTAATGCGCGAGCACCTGCTTGACGAGATCGGTCTTGTCGATCCGATCCCAGCTTCCCGCGTCGTAGCTCGGATCGTCTTCGATCTGCTTGATCAGGTGGGCGACGACGCGGTCGTCCTCGAAGAAGCTCCGCTGCATTTGCAGCTTGCCCGCGCGGATGCCGTCCTCCAGGTCGTGCGTCGAGTAGGCGATGTCGTCGCACAAGTCCATCAGCTGCGCCTCGAGCGTCGCGCACCCCGCCGGCATGCCCCACGTCTGGCGCAGGAAATCGATCCCCTCCCACTCCATCCGGTAGACGCCCTTCTGCTTGCCCGGGTCGTCGATGCAGAACGGGTACTTGTTGATGGCGAGCAGGACGGACGCCGTCAGATCGAGCCCGCTGCCGCTGCCCGCGCGCTTCTCCAGGAACATGAGAATCCGGAAGTTCTGAGCGTTGCCTTCGTACTTCAACCCGTGCTCCTTCTGCAGAATCGCGTTAAGCACTTCCTCGCCTTTATGACCGAACGGCGGATGCCCGAGGTCGTGCGCGAGCGAAGCGCATTCGACGACGTCCGGGTCGAGCATGAGGCCAGGATGCTCGCGCCTGTCGATGAACGCGTAGCTCTTGCCAAGCTTCCTGGCTACCTCGCGCGCGATCTGCGACACCTCGAGCGAGTGCGTCAACCGCGTCCGGTAATAGTCGCCAGAGCCCGCGCCGAACACCTGGGACTTCCCTTGCAGCCTGCGGAACGCCGGCGATTGGATGAGCCGCGCGTAGTCTTTCTCGAATTCGTCCCGGTCGTCTCCGGAATGGATGTTCTCGGTATCGTACAGTCTCATTTTACGAACGTTCATGGGCATGCAACCTTCCTGTTAACGCTATCCTATCCGAAGATGTTGATCGGCTTCTGGATGTACTGATCGTTCATTATATACGTCCAAGTCGAAGCCGGACCTTGCAAGCCGAGCTTCGCCCAGTCGTGGTCGTCCTTCGTCTTGTCCAGCTTGGCGAGCAGCTTCTCCGCGTCCTTCTCGATCTGCTCCGGCAGCTTCTCGAACGCCTGGATGATGCGCGCGTGGAATTCGTCGAGCGGATTGCGGTTCGCCAAGCTCTCCAGATGGATCGCCTCGCGAATGTACGAGACGTAAGCCAGATGGTCGGCCCAAGCCTTATCGATGTAGAATAACCGGACGCGCTTCTCCGCGGCTCCCCGCGTCTCGTCGCCCAATATCGAAGCCCGCTCCGCGTACAGAATCTGCCGCTGCTCCTCGACCATGTCGGAGTAACGGTTCAGCTCCCTGCGGATATCGAAATTCTGCCCCATTACGATTCGTTGAATGTGGTCGAGTCCCTTATGCAACGCGGATTCGGCTAATGGCTCGTCCTGCTTGCGTTCGCGGTAAGCGGGCGGAATCGCCTTCTCCGTGCCGTAGCGCACGAACAGCTCGTCAGCCAGGCTGACGTAGAACCGGGACGAGCCCGGATCGCCTTGCCGGCCCGCCCGGCCGCGAAGCTGGTTGTCGATGCGCAAACTCTCGTTCATGTGCGTGCCGATGACGTACAAGCCGCCGAGCTTCGCGACCGTATCCGCTTGCGCGGGTTCGCCTCCGCCGAGACGGATGTCGACGCCGCGTCCGGCCATGTTCGTGGAGACGGTCACCGCGCCCAGACGGCCCGACTTCGCCACGATCTCGGCTTCCTCCGCGTCGTTCCTCGCGTTCAGGACGTTGCAGGTGACGCCGGCGACCGCCAGCGCTTCCGCAAGCGCGTCGGACTCCTCCACGCTCGACGTCCCGATCAGGATCGGCCGGCCGGTCGCGTGGACGGCGGCGATATCGCGCACGAGCGCGCGGACTTTCGCTTCCTTGTGGGTGAACAGCAGCGTCGGCTGATCGGCGCGTACGCTCGGCTTGTTCGGCGGCACGACGACGACGCTCAGCTCGTACGTATCCTTGAATTCGTTGGCAGATGCGAGCGCGGTCGCCGTCATGCCGCTGATCTTCGGATACAGGCTGAGCAAGTGCTGCAGGGTGATCGTCCCGAGTATCTTCCCGCTCGTCTTCGACTGCAGTCCTTCCTTCGCTTCAACGGCGGCTTGCAGGCCGTCCGGCCAGTGCCGGTTCTCCGCGATCCGTCCGGTGAACGGATCGATGAGCTCCAGCTTGCCGTCGCGCACGATATAATCGATATCGCGCTTCACGAGCGCTTCCGCGTGCAGCGCGCAATTTAACGACGTTAACAATGTGCCGTTCGCCGCATCGTACAAGTTGTCGCAGCGCAGCTCGGCTTCCGCGGCGTGCACGCCCGTGTCGGTCAAGAACACGTTGCGCTTATGCTCGTCGAAGTCGTAATGCTCGCCGTGGCGCAGCGTCGAGGCGAACTTCGCCATGCGCGCTCCGTCGCTTCCCGAGCTCGGCATCGAACCGGCGATGACGAGCGGAACGCGCGCTTCGTCGATGAGCAGCGAGTCGGCTTCGTCGACGATCGTATAATGGAACGGCCGTTGCACGACGTCGCCGGCGTCCATGCAGATCGCGTCCCGCAAATAATCGAATCCGGCTTCCTTCGCCGTGACGTACGTGACGTCGGCAAGGTACGCCCGCTTCTTGTCCGCGATGCCCATGCCGGCCGTCGCGGCGCCGACGGTCAGGCCGAGGAACCGATAGATCGGCCCCATCCACGAGGCGTCGCGCTCCGCGAGATAGTCGTTGAACGTCAGCACGTGAACGCCGTTGCCTTGCAGCGCGTTCAAGTAGGCGGGCAGCACAGCCGCCAACGTCTTCCCTTCGCCGGTCTGCATCTCGACCAGATGGCCCTCGTGCAACGCGATGCCGGCCATGACCTGCACCTCGAACGGCTGAAGGCCGAGCGTTCTGCGTGACGCTTCGCAGGCGATCGCGAACGCGGTCGGCAGAAGCTCGTCCAGTGATTCGCCGCCCATGGCCGCCGCCTTCAATCGCGCGGATTCCGCCTTGAGCTTCTCGTCCGTCCACGAAGCCGCGCCGATTCGCCAAATCAGTTCCGCCTTGTCCTTGTAAGCCTTCAGCTTATGATTCGTCACGCGATCTTTGACTTTCTGTACCCATTTCATCGCTACGTTCATAAGGTCGCGCTCCTCTCCGTCCCCCGATTTTCAAGCCAAATATCTTTGAAGTCCGTCCATCCTAAGTAATTCATACGAACGCCGCGCACGCTCGGGTGCACATAGGTGCTCAGTTTCTTATGGTAGAGGAACGAGAGCAGCGCTTCGTCGCCGAGGCGGCTCTCGATTCCATGGAGCACGTCCCGCCGTTCATCCGCGTCATCCAGCACCAACGCCGCCTCGACGCGCGATTCCACCCATGCGAGCGTCTCGGGGGCGAACGATTCCCGCAGGAAGTTGCCGGACTGGGCGTAATTCTCGATCTCGCACACTTCGTCCCTGGCCAGCACGACGCCGCAAAGGAGGAAGTCGGCCGCGCGCATCGTCTCGACGTCGCGAGGGTTCGTCGCGTAATCGACGCTGACGCGAACGTCGACCCCGAACGCCGCGCACATGTCGGCGATCAGCCTCGCGTCGGCCTCGTAGCTGCCGTACGTGCTCAGCAAGATCGGGCGGCCATCGTAGCCGGATTGGCGCAACAGCGCTTCCGCGGCCGCCGGGTCGAACCGGTCCTCGTCGCGGGGCGTGGTCTCAGACATCCGATATCCTACGGCCGGGTACATGCGGTCGCCGCCGAGCTCGCGCAGCATTCTGCCCCGCTCGATCATCAGGTCGATCGCGCGCCGGAACGCGTAGTCTTGCTGCGGACCTTGCTTGTTCATGTTCCAGGAGAGCAGCACGCAGCCTCTGCACAGCTCCTCGACCGTCTCCCATTCCGGATGCGGCCGATGGTCGACGAGCTGATTGTCGAACAACAGCTTCTCCCAATCGCTGTTGTCGTGCGCGATGTCCGGCTCGGCCGGTATCGTCGCGACGACGACGCGGTCCAGGTGCGCGCGGCCCGTGTAATAGTCCGGATTCGCCTCCAGATCGATGCGGCAAGAGGACCACTCCGCGACCCGGAACGGCCCGCTCCCGATCGGCTGCCGCCAGAAGCGCGCCTCGTCCTCGAGCACGAGCTCCTTCGGCACGATCGACATGCCCGCCGAACACAAGTAGCGGAGGAACAGACGGTTCGGCTTGCGAAGCTCGATCCGGACCGTACGCGGGCCTTCCGTGCCGATCCGGCTCACGTTGTCGACGAGCCAGCTCATCGCCCGCCGTCCGCGCAACCGTTCGAAAGAGAACACGACGTCTTCCGCCGTCATCTCCCGGCCGTGATGGAACTTGATCCCCTTGCGCAGATAGAGCTTCCATTCCGTCGCGTCGGCGTTCGTCTCCCAGCTATGCGCCAGTCCCGGGCTCACGCGCTGCGTCGTATGCTCGTATTGAGCCAATTGGTCGAACAGCTGCCGAACGATGTGCGCGTCGAACGCGTAGTAGATGTCGCGCGGATCCAAGTTCTTGATCGTGCAACTGACCGGAAACCGCAGCGTATCGATCGACGGCTTGCCGTCCGCCTGCTCGGTCTCGTAGCCGAAGTGGCCGTTCAGCCATTGGACGAACCGTTCTTTGAACGCGATTCCGTGCCGATACGACTGGATCGCTTCGAACGCCTGCTTATAATCGCCTTCCCGCGCCAGTCGCTGCGCCCAATCGAGCAGCAGAGGCTCTCCTTCGCGCAGGAACACGATGCGCGACCGGTTGCCCCGCCCTCTTCCCGCATGCCATTCGATCAGCCCTTCGCCCTGCAGCTTGCGCAGGATGATCTTGACGTTGCGAGCCGTACAGAATAGCGCCTGCGCCAGATCCTCGACCGTAACGTCGACTTCTTCGCCGATGCGGTCGCCGTCCCCGAACTTGTTCAGCAGCGTTAAATATCGATCCGCCGTCGCATACAATCGGAGCCCTCCTTCCGCTTCGGATAAAAGGGGAAATGACCGTTCGAAAGTCTTCCCTTTTTTTCACCTTTTGGCTACAGCATAATCAAACTCAACCGGAATGGCAAGGAGGAATATCGAATGTTCCACAACCTCAGAGAACTCGAACAATGGGCGCAACACCGCCGCGACGAATGGGAGAACGTCATGCAAGACGACAAAAAAAGAAGGGATGCGCACCGTGCCCTCCCTTCTTCCGTACCCGCGAACCGACCGCCGATCGGCATGGGTCGCATCCGCCGGCTGCGTCAGTGGCTTCAAAGCTTCCGCTTATGAAATAGCCCGCCGGCTATAAGTATTTCATTAGAATGCTCTCCACATGTTGCAGATGCTCGCGCATGCGAGAAGCCGCTAGCTCCGCATCCCCTGCCGCGATCGCCTCGTACAGCGCGAAGTGCTCGCCGTACAGTTGGCCGGCTACGGAACGGTTCGCGTAGATTTCGACCCGGCGAACGTCCCGGATCGCCTTCTCCAGCTGGCCGGCGATCGACTCGAACAGCTTCACCATGATCTCGTTATGCGTCGCCTTCGCGAGAAGCAGATGGAACGCGACGTCCGTCCGCTCCCCTTCCGCCTCGTCGCCGATGGTTCGCTCCATCTCGACCATAAGCGCCGCGAACGCCGCGACGTCCTCGTCCGTTCGCTTGACGGCGGCGATCGCCGCGTTCGATCCTTCGAGCGCCTGGCGCGCTTCGAGCAGCTCGATGAGCGTCCGCCGGTTCATCCGGAGCGATTGCAGCTCGGGCGCCGATACGGCGCCGGAAGCCGGGCTGCCGATGACCCGGCAGCCGCCGCCTTGCCGAATCTCGATCAGGCCCATCGCCTTCAAGGCGCTGAGCGCTTCGCGCATCGTCGACCGCCCGACGCCGAATCGCTCGGACATCTCTTTCGTCGACGGCAGCGAATCGCCGACGTTCAGCCTGCCGTCCGCGATCATATCCGCGAGCCGGGAGGCGATTTCCTCGTAGTGGTTTTTCTTCGTAACGCGGGTCACTTCCATCGTACGCGTTACCTCCTCTCCCGCAGCATCGCGGACGTCCGGGCGGTCCCGACTAGCCGACGATCAGCGCGTAGACGACGCCCGGGCCATGGACGCCGATCGTCAGGTCGTTCTCGATATCGGCCGAACGGCTCGGACCGGAGATGAAGTGGATGCCCGCCGGCAAGTTCTCCCTGCCCGCGCGATCGAAGTGGATCAGCGTTTCGCCGAGCCGCGTCTTCAACCGCTCCAGCGGAATGATCGCGATCAGCGCAGTCGGCAGCAGGCTTACCGATCTGCCCTTGTCCTTCGCGGACAGCACCGTAATCGAACCGGTGTAGGCCGCCGCGTAGTCCGCGACGACGACGCCGATGTCGGCTTCCGCGGCGCGAGCCTTCCAGGCTTCCTCCGGATCGCTGTTCCACACGGACAGACGAGCGTCCGGCAACGCGCCTTCGAGATCGAGCGCGTCCAGCTCCGGTTGGCGTTGCCTTACGATATAGCGGGCGCTCAGCTCGTTCGCCTTGTCCGTGATGAACGAGCGGACTTCGCCCATGTCGTTCAACCGGACGACGTGGCCGCCCGCGGCCTTGAAGTTGCCCGTGAAACGCTCGATCCGCTCCTGTTCGTCCCATTCGAACGTCCGCCAGAAGTCCGGCGCGCCGCGATACGGATGCGCGGGCGCGGATTGCTCGCGCGGCCTTCTCAGCTTGGCGCTGATGCCGTCTATGAACGTCTTCTGCTTCGCGCGAGAGGCGTCCGCCAGCTGCTTCAGCCACTCATCATGAGATGGATTCTGGTCCGCATGCGCGTCTTGCTTAAGGTCAGCCATGTCCGTGTCCTCCTCCGCCGTTGTCCCGATCCTTCACGAGCGCTTCCATGCGCGCTTGCGCCTTCGGATCCAGCTCGGCTAGTCCGCCGCGAATTTCCGACTCGAGCGTCTTCCACTTGTCGCGGAACGACTGCTTCGGCAACGTCGGCGTAATTCGGTACGTGTTCCAGCCTTTGAGCGGTCCGACCTTCAGCTTGATGCCGCCGTCCCGCGCGACCAGCTTCTGCCCGAGCTTGCCGAGCTTCAACACCGTCTTGAATCGGCCGGACTTGCCCATGAGCGTCGCGAACCCTTTCATGCCGAGTCCCTCCAGCATGTTGCCCCGTCCGGCTTCGACTTTCCTGCGACGGAGGTAGATCAGCATCTCGTGCAACGGAATTTTGACCGGACAAGCTTCGTAGCAGGCGCCGCACAAGCTGGACGCGTTCGCGATGTCGTCCCACTCGGCGACGTTCTTCTTCAGCGCCGGCGTGAGCACCGCTCCGATCGGGCCGCTGTAAGTGCCGCCGTATGCGTGACCGCCGATATGGCGATACACCGGGCACGCGTTCAAGCAGGCGCCGCAGCGAATGCAATTGAGCAGCTCTTGGAACTCGGGATCGCCGAGCTGGAGCGAGCGTCCGTTGTCGACGATAATGATGTGCATCTCTTCCGGTCCGTCCGCGTCGACGTCTCGCTTAGGTCCGGTAATCCCCGACATATACACCGTCAGCTTCTGGCCGGTCGCGGACCGCGGCAGCAGCGTCGCCATCACTTCGAGGTCTTCCCAAGAAGGAATGATCCGCTCCATGCCCATGAGCGTAATCTGCGTCTTCGGCACCGTCGTGACCATGCGCGCGTTGCCTTCGTTCTCGAACAGCACCATCGATCCGGTCTCGGCGATCGCGAAGTTGCAGCCCGTCATGCCGATGTCCGCCTCGAGGAATTTCTCGCGCAGCTTCTTGCGCACGAAGCCCGCCAAGATCGACGTGTCCGGCGCAAGCGTCTCGCCGGCTTCCTTGGAGAGCAGGTCGGCGATCTGGTAGCGGTTCTTGTGGATCGCCGGGATGATGATGTGCGACGGCGTCTCGTCGGCCAATTGAATAATGTATTCGCCGAGATCGGTCTCGATCGCTTCGACGCCGATCGTCGCCAGCTCGCGGTTAAGATGAAGCTCTTCCGTCACCATCGACTTCGATTTGACGACCGTCTTCGCCTGCCTGCGCCGCGCGATGTCTAGCGACAGCTTCACCGCATCGGCAGCCGTATCGGCGAAGTGCACGTGCACGCCGTTCGCGCGCGCGTTGTCCGCGAACAGGTTCAAGTAATAGTCGAGATGCGCGATCGTATGCAGCCGGATTTGACGTCCGCGCTCGCGCCAATCGTCCCAGTTGCCGTGATCGGCGGCCGCGTTGATCTTGCCGTTGCGCAACCGTTCCGTCGTGAACTTGACCGCCTTGCGCAGAAATTCGTCGTTCAGCGCCAAGTCCGCTCTTTCCTTCACCGTCGCCGGCGCGCTTCCGTGTCCGTGTCCGCTCATGCGCTCGTCACCCCTTCGTACAGCAGCTCGGCCAAGTGCATGACCCGAACCGGCTCGCCGCGGTAACGCAAGTTGCCGGCGATGTTCATCAGGCACGCCATATCGAGACCGACGAGGACTTGCGCCTCCGTCTCCTTGACGTGATCCGACTTCTCGCACACCATCGCGCCGGAGATGTCCGACATCTTCACGGCGAACGTGCCTCCGAAGCCGCAGCAATCTTCCGCGAACGGCAGCGGCACGAACTGCAGCCCGTTCACGCGCTCCATGAGCGCGAGCGGCTCGTTCTTGACGCCGAGCAACCGGCTGCCATGGCAGGACGGATGGTACGTCACCTTGTACGGGAACGAAGCGCCGACGTCGGTGACGCCGAGCACGTTCACGAGAAATTGCGTGAACTCGTACGACTTGCGCTGAAGCTTAACGGCCTTCTCGTGCATGACCGGATCGTTCTCGAACAGCTTCGGATAATGATGGATCATGCCGGTGCACGAGCCGGACGGCGAGATGACGAAGTCGCTGTCCTCGAACGCCTCGACGATCGTCTTGGCGGTCGCTCTCGCTTCGTTCCAATAGCCGCTGTTGAACGCGGGCTGCCCGCAGCACGTCTGCACCGGCGGAAAATCGACCTTGACCCCGTGCTTCGCCAGCAGGCGCACGATCGCCTCGCCGACGCGCGGGTAGATCGCGTCGCTTAGACACGTAATGAATAAGCTTACTTTCATCGGGACACCTCACTATCGATCGTCTGTTTTTTGTCAGGTTGTCAGACAAGTTGATTCTAATAGATCCCCGATACTTTGAGAAGCACGGGGATACCCTTGATTTAAGCGATGACGACCTTAATGCCTCTGGCTTCGAGCCGATCGACCGTTTCCTTCGGAATCCGGCGGTCCGTGATGACGACGTCCACTTGATCGAGCTCGGCCACGTGCGCGAACGCCTGCGAGCCGAACTTGCTCGAATCCGCCAGCAGAATGACTTCTTCCGCGCGGTCGATCATCTTTTCTTTAATGCGCGCTTGCAGCTCGTTCGATTCGCTAATGCCTCGCTCGAGGTGAACGCCTTTGCAGGAGAGGAACACTTTGTCGACGTAGTACGCGTCGAGCGAACGTTCGGCGAGCGGCCCGACGAACGAGAGCGAACGCTGGGCGACGGTTCCGCCGGTGGCGATCACTTCGATCTTGTCTTTGCCGCTCAGTTCGGTCGCGACCTTGATCGAGTTCGTGAGCACGGTCAGCTTCATGTCGGGCACGCTGCCCGCCATGTACCAGGCGGTCGTGCTGGCGTCCAGCAGAATGCGCTCGTTCGGGGAGATCCGCTTGATCGCTTCTCGGGCGATCCGCCGCTTCTCGTCGGCATGGGTAATCTCCCGTTCCGCGTACGGAATTTCCGTCTGCTGCTGACCGTCCTTGACGCTGACCGCCCCGCCGTGGGAACGGCGCAGCCTTCCGCTCTGCTCGAGCCGGTCCAGATCGCGGCGGATCGTCTCCTCCGTCACCTGGCACAGCTCGCTCAGCTCGGATACCCGGATGCTGCCCCTCTCGTTCACTAACCCGACGATTTTCTCGTAACGCTCGGCGACCAGCATCTGTTCTCTCTCCCTTGCATCGTTGTTCGATTACGGACGATTACGGACGCGCAAGCTTCGTTACGAGGGCGAACCGCGCGTAAGCTTCCGTCCATGTATCCGCGTCATTCGGCTCGTACGTGACGACCGGGAACGAGTCCCTGATCGCGCGCCGCGCTTCCCATATGTCCGCGAAGGCGCCCTGCGCGATCCATTGCACGGCCAGATTGCCGATCGCGCTGCCCTCGGCCGGACCGGCCCAGACGGGCTTGCCGATCGCGTTCGCGGTCCACCGGCAGAGCAGCTCGTTCTGAATGCCGCCGCCTACCATATGAAGTCCGCCGAACTTGTTGCCCGACAACCGTTCCGTCAATTCGAGCACGTAACGATATTTTAACGCGAGGCTTTCCAGAATGCACCTGACGGTTTGACCGTGCGATTGCGGTACTTGCTGCCCCGTCTTGCGGCAATAGTCCGCGATGCGCGACGGCATGTCGCCCGGCGCGAGGAACGATTCGTCGTCCGGTTCGATGAACTGCTGGAACGGCTCCGCCTGATCGGCCATCCGCACGAGCTCGGGGAACGAGTAGCTGGCGCCTTGCCGCTCCCACTCCCGCCGGCTTTCGTTGATGATCCACAGCCCCATAATGTTCTTGAGCAGCCGGATCGTGCCGTAGGCGCCGCCTTCGTTCGTGAAGTTCAGCTTCTGCGCCGTCTCGTTGATGACCGGCTTGTCGACTTCGGTGCCCATGAGCGACCACGTGCCGCAGCTGAGATACGCGAACGAACGCTCCGTCGCCGGCACCGCCACGACCGCGGAACCCGTATCGTGCTCCGCGACCGCGTACACGGGAATCGGCGGAATGCCGAGCTCCTCGCGCACGGACGAGCGAATCGCGCCGGCTTTGTCGCCGGGCTTCAACGGAGCGCCGAACCACGCGGCCGGCAGATCGAGCAACCTGAGCAGCTCCGGATCCCAGCGATCTTCGATCGGATTGTACAGCTGCGTCGTCGTCGCGTTCGTGAATTCGTTGTGCATCTCTCCGGTCAGGAAGTAGCGAAGCAAGTCCGGAATCATGAGCAGCTTCGCGCCGTCCTTGAGCTGGGGCGCATGCGCTTCCTTCATCGCGTACAGCTGGAAGATCGTGTTGAACGGCAAGAACTGGATGCCCGTCCGGGCAAAAATAACGCTCGCCGGCACGCGGGAGAACAAGCTCTCCATCGCGCCTTCGGTATGGCGGTCGCGATAGTTGTACGGGTTCGCGATCAGTTCTCCGTTCGCGCCGATGAGTCCGAAGTCGATCGCCCAAGAGTCGATGCCGATGCTGTCCGGCGTAATGCCCCGGTGCTTCGCCTTCAGCAGCCCTTGCTTGATCTCGTGGTACAGCCGCAGAATGTCCCAGTGCAGGCGGTCTCCCACCTGCACGGGATCGTTGGGGAAGCGGTGCAGTTCTTCGACTTCGATCTTGCCGCCGTTCAGGCGGCCGAGCAGCGCTCTGCCGCTGCTCGCCCCCAGGTCGAATGCGATAATGCCGTTGCCATTGCCGTTCACGTGAATCCCCCTCTCGCGATCGGCTTATTGGCCGCGTTTAACGAGCACTTCGCGTTCGTACGTCTTCACTTCGGCCAGCCAGTCTTCGCGTACCGGCACGTCTTGCGACGCGCAGTAGTAATCCCATACCGCGCCGAACGGATACGATTTGAATTCTTCGGTCAACGCGAGACGCGTCGTGTAGTCGCCTTCGAGCTCGGCTTGCTTCAGCGCTTCGGTCGGCTCCAGCATCGCCCGCAGCAGCGCCTTGATCGTGTTGCGCGTGCCGATGACCCATGCCGCGACGCGGTTGATGCTCGCGTCGAAGAAGTCGAGGCCGATGTGCGTGACGTCCAGCAAGTCTCCGCGTACGAGCTCTTTGCCGATATCGAGCAGCTCGTCGTCGAGGATGACGACGTGGTCGCTGTCCCAGCGCATCGGGCGGCTCACGTGCAGCAGAATGCCGCTCGAGAACAACGACAGCGCCGACAGCTTGTTCGAGATCACTTCGGTCGGGTGGAAATGGCCCGCGTCGAGGCAGATCAGCTTGTCGTTCTGCAAGCCGTAGCCCATGTAGAACTCGTGCGAGCCGACGACGTAAGCTTCCGAGCCGATGCCGAACAGCTTGCTCTCTACCGCGTCCAGGTTGTGCGCCGGATTAAGCTCTTCCGCGAACACGGCGTCCAGCGAGTCTTTCAAGCGTTTGCGAGGTCCGAGACGGTCGGCCGGAATGTCCTTGTAACCGTCCGGTACCCATACGTTCGTGACGCACGTCTGGCCGAGCTGCTCGCCGAAGTACGCGCCGATGCGGCGCGACGCTTGGCAGTGGCGAATCCAGAATTCGCGGATGTCCGCATCCGGATGGCTCAGCGTAAGGCCGTCGCTCGACTTCTCGTGGGAGAAGCATGTCGGGTTGAAGTCGAGGCCGAGGCCTTGCTCCTTCGCCCACGAGACCCATTTCTCGAAATGCTTCGGTTCGAGACGGTCGATCTCGACCTTCTCGTCCGTATCCGCGTAAATCGCGTGCAAGTTCACCTTGTGCTTGCCCGGGATGAGCGAGAACGCCTTCTCGAGGTCGGCGCGAAGCTCTTCCGGCGTGCGCGCGGCGCCCGGATAGTTGCCGGTGACGGAGATGCCGCCGGTCAAGCTTTGGTCCCGGTTCAGGAAACCGCGTACGTCGTCGCCTTGCCAGCAGTGCATCGAGATTTTCACTTGCGCCAGTCGCGCCAGCACTTGGTCGACGTCGATGCCGTGCTTCGCGTATTGCGACTTCGCCGCTTCGTAATTCGCCTTCAGTTGATCTGCGTATGGCATGATTATATCCCCCGTGTTCGTTCTACTGAATCGGATAAGCGATGACGGACATGAGCGTGTTCTCCGCCTGCGTCGCGTCTAGACGGCTGTATTGAATGATGACGGGAACGTCGCTCGCGACTTCGATCGCGTACGGGACGCCGGCCGGAATCGTCCGGCCGTCCCGTTGCAGCGAGCTCGTGCGAATGTGTCTCGTCCTGCGGCCCGGCACGACGACCATGATGTCCTCCAGCGGCTCGCGATCCTCGTAGAAAATCGTGATGCGCAACAGCGCGTCCTCCGTGCCGCAGTTCAGCACGCAGATCGACTCGTGGCTCGTGAGCGATCCGGAGCTCGTCTCGGGAATGTAGCCGTCCGGAATGTACCATAACTTGTGTCCGCGCGGTTTATGCATCGGTCATCGTGCCCTCCTTATGAACGCGTTGATTGGATCCAGACTATCTCTTGCTTAGCGCGTGAACGCCGCCGGTACGCCGCCGTCGATCGTCAGCATGCAGCCCGTCGTCTTGTCGGCCTTCGACGAAGCGAAGAACGCGATGCCTTCCGCGATATCGCGCGGATAGATGTTCACGAGCAGCGTCGTGCGCTTGCGGTAGTACTCTTCCAGTTGGTCCGGCTCGATGCCGTAAGCCGCGGCGCGCTCGTTGCGCCAGCTGCCGTTCCAGATCGCGGACCCTTGCAGGATCGCGTCCGGCAGAATCGTGTTGACGCGAATGCCGTATTCGCCGCCTTCGGCCGCGATGCAGCGCGCCAGGTGCGCTTCGAGCGCCTTGGCCGCGCTGTAGGCGGACGCGTTCTTGCCGGCATAGACGGAGTTCTTGGAGCCGATGAACACCATGTTGCCGCCGATCGCTTGCTGCTTCATCAGCTTGAACGCTTCGCGGGCGACGAGGAAGTAACCCGTTCCGAGCACGTTCATGTTCAGGTTCCATTCGCGCAGCGACGTTTCGTCGAACGGGCTGGACGTCGCGAGACCCGCGTTGTTGACGATGATGTCTACGCCGCCGTACGCGAGCGCGGTTTCCGCGTAAGCCGCTTGTACCGCTTCCTCGCTCGTGACGTCCATCTTCACCGCGATCGCGCGGTTCTCGCCGTGCTTGGCGTTAATGTCGTCGGCGACCTTCTGCGCGCCTTCGAGGTTCAGGTCGGCGAGTACGAGGTGCGCGCCTTCCGAAGCGAGGCGGCGTGCCGTTTCGCTTCCGATGCCGCCCGCGCCGCCGGTGATGAACGCGACCTTGCGGCTGAATTCGGCTTCCGGCGGAGCAAGGGACAGCTTGTAGAGCTCGAGCGGCCAGTACTCGACGTTGTACGATTCGTTCTCGCTCAGGGAGACGAATTCGCCGAGCGCCGTCGCTCCGCGCATAACCGCGATCGCGCGGTGGTACAGCGCGCCGCTCACTTGGGAGTTCGCCCAGCTCTTGCCGGTGTTGATCATGCCGACGCCCGGGATCAAGATGACGCGAGGCGCGGCTTCGAACATGACGTCGCCTTCGGTCTTGTTGCGCTCGAAGTAGGCTTTGTATTGTTCTTTGTATGCGGCTACGCCTTCTTGGAGCTTCTGCTTAAGGCCTTCGACGTCTTCCGCGTTCGGCGTCCAGTCGATGAACAGAGGCACGACCTTCGTGTGGACGAGATGGTCCGGGCAAGCCGCGCCGACTTGGGACAGCTTCGCCGACGTTTCGCCGCCGACGAATTGCAGCACGTCGTCGCCGTCGTCGAACGAGAGGATCATTTTCTTCGCGTCGCTCACGGCGCCGCGCAGCGTCGGCATCACTTGGGAGACGATGCTTCTGCGCACGTCCGCGGGAAGAGCCGCGTGCTTCTGGCCGCCGAACAGCTTCGCTTCATTAACGCGAGCTTCGATGAACGCTTCCGCTTCGCTGATGATCTTGATCGTCTGCGCGTAAGCTTGTTCGGACGTTTCGCCCCACGTAACGAGGCCGTGCTTCTCCATGAGGACGAGCTCGGCGTTCGGGTTGGCGAGCACGCCTTCCGCGATCATTTTCGACAGCGTGAAGCCCGGGCGGATGTAAGGCACCCAGACGAACCGGTCTCCGAAAATCTCCTTAGCCAGCGCTTTGCCGTTATCGGCGCAGCACAGGCTGATGATGGCATCCGGATGGGTGTGGTCGACATGCTTGAACGGAAGGAACGCATGCAGCAGCGTCTCGATCGAAGCGCGCGGATGCTTGGCGTCGATCATGCAGTTCGCGAGGTACGCGACCATGTCCTCGTCGGACATCTCCGGCTTCTCGAACAACGGACGGATGTCGTCCATGCGAAGACCGGTGAAATTGCCCGCCTTCATCGACGCGAGGTCCGAGCCGGAGCCTTTCACGTACATCACTTCGACATCTCTACCGCGAAAATCCTGCACGACCGTTTTCGCCGACGTGTTGCCGCCGCCCCAGTTGCAGACGCGGCGATCCGCGCCGATGATGTTCGAACGGTATACGAGCTGGTCTAGACCGGTTTGTTGCTGCGATGCTTTCGATGTTTCCCACAAGCTTTGTACCACGGTAATCCCTCCGAATGAATGTTTGATTGATGTTTGAATGGCTTTGTTTGTAGTCTATCATATTTGTTTTTGTTTGAATATAATAAAATCGGGCATAAATACAGATTTGGATATGTTGATATCGGGTGTATTGGTCACATCAGGGGGATTATCGACTTTCAATGACGCAAATTCTCGAATTCATGCGAGATTTGAGGTCAATCCCCCCTATTTCGACGCTGCCTCCCAACCGCCTTTCTCCCGTTAAACGCATAGAGCCTCGCCGCAAGGGCGAGGCTCCTTCTCTCTCGTTTCACATCGGTTGCTGCAGCAGCGTTTTGTTCGGCAAATAATGCGAAGCCGTAATCTTGCGTATCGTCCGCGTCTTCGCGCGCATGACGATCGAATGCGTCTCCGCCCGGTCGCCCGGCAAGTAGCGTACGCCGCCGAGAAACTCGCCGGGCGTTACGCCGGTCGCGGCGAAGATGACGTCCTCCGTGCCGACCATGTCGTCCATCGTCAATACCTTGTACGGCTCCTCTATGCCCATGCGGATGCATCGCGCGTATTCTCTCGCGTCGGACGGCATGAGGCGTCCCAAGATCTCGCCGCCGAGACACTTCAGCGCTGCGGCCGCCAGCACCCCTTCCGGCGCGCCGCCCGAACCGACGTACAGGTCGATGCCGGTTTCCCCGAACGCCGGCGCCATCGCTCCGGCGACGTCGCCGTCGGACAGGAACTTGATGCGTACGCCGACTTTGCGGAGCGTCTTCACGATCGACTCGTGGCGCACGCGATCCAGAATCATGACCGTCAGCTCGGATGCGTGCTTGTTCAGAATTTCCGCCGCGCGGAGCAGCGTATGCTCCATCGGGTCGGTCAGCTTCAGTTGGCCGACGAGCGCGGGTCCGACCGCCAGCTTCTCCATGTACATGTCCGGCGCGTGAAGCAGATTTCCCTTGTTCGCGACGGCGATGACCGACATCGCGTTATTCAAGCCCTTCGCGACGATCTCCGTCCCTTCGAGCGGATCGACCGCCACGTCGACGTCCGGACCGTTGCCGTTGCCCAGCTTCTCCCCGATGTACAGCATCGGCGCCTCGTCCATTTCCCCTTCTCCGATGACGACTTCGCCTCGAATCTCGACCGAGTCGAACATCCGCCTCATCGCGGTCGTCGCCGCGCCGTCCGCGTTGATTTTATCCCCCCGGCCCATCCATGGCGCGGACGCCAGCGCCGCCAGCTCGGTCACGCGCACGATTTCCAATGCTAATTCCCTCTCCATGAGAATCCTCCGTTTCGGCTCCTTCGCTTTCTGTTTCATGTATATCACATATTTATATATGACACAATATATATCATGAAAATGGGTTTAATATTGCGTATTATTAGGCGACTATTTCTAGTATAATACAACAAAATCCCCTCGGCTCAGCCGAGGGGATCGCGATAGATATGGCATTACCTGAACTTCAACGTTACCCGTATGATCTCCGACCGGCTGCCGATCCGAATCGGCGGCCCCCATAGCCCGAAGCCGGAGGAGACGACGACGTGCATTGCCTGCTTCCTCATATAGCCCCAATCGAGCTCGAACACCCGCTTCGTCACCCAGTGGTTCGGCGCGAATTGACCGCGGTGCGTATGCCCGCTGAGCATGAGATCGACGCCGGCGTCTGCGGCCTGCTGGAACATCGTCGGCTGATGGTCGAGCAGCACGATCGGCTTAGTCTTTTCCAATCCTTCCGTCAATTCCGCGACGCTCCGTCTCCCGCCGAACTGGGGCGCTTCCGCCGTTTTGTCTTTTCGTCCGACGACGTACAAGCAATCCGCGACTTCCGCCGTCTCGTCTTGAAGCACGCGAATGCCGACCTTGCGCATTTCTTCGATATATTCGGGAATATGCCCCCCGTAATACTCGTGGTTGCCGAGCACCGCGTACACGCCGTGCTTCGCGCGGAGCCGGCCGAGCGTCTTGCTCATGCCGTTGCGCAGGAACGGCTCGATCGAGTCGTCGATGACGTCGCCCGGCAGCAGGATCAGATCCGGCTTCATCGCGTCGACCCGCGCGACGAGCTTGCGCAAGTGCCGATTGCCGATGACGTTGCCCAGATGGATGTCGGAGGCGACCGCGATCGTCCACTCTCTCGCGACGCCGCCTTCCTTGTCGATCGTCAGCTCGTAATCCCGCACGACGGGCGAGAACGCGTTGCGAGTGCCGATCACCAGCGATGCGACGGCGATCGCGACGACCGCATAGCCGGCCCATTGCGCATAGGCATCCGTATCTCCGCCGGCGATCCGAACGGCAAGGCCGCCGATGTCGGCGATGACGGTCAGCAACAATCCGATCTCGAACAAATAAATGTAGTAAGAACCGATGATCTTGATCAACCGCGCGGCGGGGCGAAGCGCTCCGGGCAACGGGATTCTGCCGATGACGTAACCGAACGCGAGGAACAACAGCACCGGCCAGAACGCGGCTGCTTCGTACGGAATATCCGCCGCGTCCAGCCAGAGCGTAATATTCCATCCGATATAGACGTTCAAGCCGGCGAATACGGCGAGCATGAAGGTTAACATGACGACAAAGCGAGGATTAGCGGCCATAAAGTGTCGAGCTCCTTGAGATCCGATAGGATGAGTGAATAATCTGCAACGATTATAGCACAGATGAACGCCCGAACCGAATCGAGCCGGTACGGGCGTTCTCTTCTTCTATCTATCCGAGATGAGCGCTTGCGGACGATCCAGCATGATCGCTCTCGACCATCGTTCGACCTCCAGCCGAATGACGTTGCGACCGTCGGTCAACCGATGACGGTTGCGAAGCATGTCCCTCGTGCGGAACAACACCGACTTCACGGCCGACACCGTGCATGCCATATCGTCGGCGATCTCCTGCATCGTGTATCCGAAGTGCTGGAACAGCAGCCACATCTCGATATTGCGCCGCGGGAACCGCTCCGCAAGCCATTCGATCGCGCTTCTAACTTCGACATAATCGTTGTCGGTATACGTGACCTTCATCGGCTGGGACAGCAGCATGCGGCGCCTCTTCTGCTTGCGGCATTGATCGATCCACAAATTTCGCGCCACGCGAACGAGGAAGGGCTTCACTTCGAGATAGGGATCCGTGTGGGAGAAGAACACCAACGATCGGAGCAGCGTCTCCTGGTACAGATCCTCGCCGTCCCACTTCGACTTCGTCAGGTATAGGCAATATTTGCGCAAATCCTCTAGATGCGGCGATACCAACTGCTCGTAAGCGGGTATGACCTCCATGTGATTCCTCCTTTCCTTCGCGCGCTTAATCGTTCTCCGTCCGTCTACTCGAAGCGAAGCGCGTCGATCGGCTTCAGCTTCGCCGCCTTGTTCGCCGGGAACAGGCCGAACACGACGCCGATGGCGACGGAGAACGCGAACGCGATCATGATGACGTCCGCCGAAAAAGCAATGTCCATATCAAACGCGGCCGATGCCCCTTTCGCGGCCCCTACGCCGAAGCCGATACCGAGCAAGCCTCCGAGGCCGCTAAGCACCATCGCTTCGATCAGGAACTGGACGAGCACGTCTTTGCGCTTCGCGCCGATCGCCTTGCGAATGCCGATCTCTCTCGTACGCTCGGTTACCGACACGAGCATGATGTTCATGATGCCGATGCCGCCGACGAGCAGCGAGATGCCCGCGATGCCAGCGAGCGCCAGCGTCAGCGTGTCGTTCACCGACGTCAATGTCGACAGCACGTCGTCTTGATTGAAGACGCGGTAGCTGTCGGTATTGCCGCGGAAGTGCTCGCTCAGCTTCGTCTCCAGTCCGGCCGAGACGGCGTCGATCCGGTCGTCCGTCTCCACTTGCACGTAGATCGTGCGCACGCCCTTCGACTTGAACAGCCGTTCGGCGGACGTCAGCGGGATCATGACGACTTCGTCGTTCGAGCCGTTCGTCGTGCTTCCCTTCTCCGCGAGCAGGCCGACGACCTTGTACCGGTTGCCGTTGATGAGGACGTACTCGCCGACCGGATCCGAGAAGCCGAACAGCTCCGTCGCCGTGCCCGAGCCGATGAGCGCCACCTTCTGGCGGACGTCGAGGTCGATCTGCGACAAGAATCTCCCGGAGGCGACCTCGTAGTCCCGCACGTCGGCGTAGTCGGCGTTCGTACCGACGACGTTCACGCTGACGCTCTTCGTTCCGTATTTCACCGACGCGTTCTGCGTGCTGGCCGGCGCGATATACTTGACGCCCTCGACGCCGTCGGCGAGACCGACGGCTTCCGCTTCGCTTAGCGTGCTCGTCGTACCTCTGCCGAGGATGTTCACGGTGAGCAGGTTCGTTCCGAGGCCCTGCACCTGGTCCGTGACCGACTTCGTCGCGCCTTGTCCGAGCGCCACGAGCGCGATGACGGCGGTAACGCCGATGATGATGCCCAGCATCGTGAGCAACGAGCGAAGCTTGTTCGACCAGATGCTCTTAAGCGCCATTCTCAATCCCTGAAGGAAGTTCAATCTTGGCACCTCCTTCTTCGCTAAGGCGCCCGTCCTGAATGCGGACGACGCGCGACGCCTGCCGAGAAACTTCGGGATCGTGCGTAATCAGGACGATCGTGTGCCCGAGCCCGTTCAGCTCCTTGATGAAGCCCATCACTTCTTTGCCGGTTCTCGTGTCGAGAGCGCCCGTCGGCTCGTCCGCGAGCAGAATCGGCGGATTGCCCGCGAGCGCCCGGGCGATGGCGACGCGTTGCTGCTGGCCGCCGGACAGCTCCGAAGGCCGGTGATGGACCCGTTCCTCGAGGCCGACCTTCGCCAGCGCGGCGATCGCCTGCTCCTTGCGCTGCTTGGCGGGCACGCCTCGGTAGATGAGAGGAAGCTCCACGTTATCGATGGCGGTAAGTTTGGACAGCAAGTTGAATCCCTGGAAAATAAAGCCGATCTTCCGATTGCGGATCTCCGCGAGCTTGTTCTCTTTCAATCGGCTCACTTCTTCTCCGTCGAGCCAATAATCGCCGGACGTCGGGGAATCTAGGCAACCGATTACGTTCATAAGCGTCGATTTACCAGAACCCGAAGGTCCGATAATCGCGAGAAAATCGCCTCTGTTCACTTGCAAGCACACTTCGTCGAGCGCGTTGAGCACTTCCGTGCCCATCTTGTATTGTTTGCTCAGACGATCGATGCGGATCAATGCCTCGGCTGTCGTCATTAGCGTCCACCGCCTCCGCCCGCGCCGCCTCCGCCGCCGGTACCTCCGGTTCTCGCGCCTCCGCCTCCGAACCCGCCGCCTCCGCCGGCCGGGAATTGACCGCCTCCGCCGGTAATGAATCCGGCGCCTCCTCCGCCGAAGCCGCCGAACATTTGCTGCTGGCCGTTCGAGCCGCTCGTGCCGACTACCGTAGGCAGGACGACGAGGTCGCCTTCCTTCAGACCCGATGCGATCTCGATGTAATCCTCGTTGTTAATGCCGACTTCGACGTTGACGCGGCTCGTCGTCGTAGCGGTCGTCGTTCCGCCAGCCGTTCCCGCGGTTCCTCCCGCCGGCGGCCCTCCTGCTCCGCCCGTGAACTGCTCGCGCATCGCGCCGCGTTCTTCCTCGGTCATATTCTGGAACTGCTCGCGCATGGCGGTGCGCTCTTCCTCGGTCATGTTCTGGAACTGACCGCCAGCGCCTCCGCCGCCACCGAATCCGCTTCCGCGCGTGCCGGTCCCTTGACCTCCTTGCGGTCTCGTGCCTTGCGCGCCTTCCTGCTGCGCCCCTTGCGTTTCTTGCTGCTGGTTCTCTCCCGGTTGTTGCGTATTGGCCGTTCCTTGGCCCGTCGTCGTCCCGCCGCTTCCCGGTACCATGACGTAATAGCTGCCCCGCGCCGACTGCACGGCATCGATCGGCAAGTACAGAACGTCGGACTTGCTCGCCGTCATAATGTCCGCCTGCGCGGACATGCCCACCTTAAGCCCCGTAATGTCGGAGAGCAATACCGTCACGTCGAAGGTGGCGACGCCGTTACTAGCCGTTCCTTCGTCCGCGATGGAGACGACTTTGCCCGCGAACGTCTGCTCCGGCAGCGCGTCGACGAGTATTTGAGCTTCCTGATCCGCCTTCACCTTCGGAATGTCGAGTTCGTCGACGCCGACGACGATTTGCATCTGATCGAGATTGACGATCGTACCCAGCTCGCCGTTGGGGTTGATCGTATCTCCTTCCGCGACGTCGAACGTCGACAGCGTACCGTCGATCGGGGCTACGATCGGCTCTATCGCGTCTCCCGATTGCAGGTCGTCCAGATCGGCCTGCGCCATCTCGATGTCGAGCTGCTGCTTCTCGATATTCAGCACCATGTCTGCCCTGGATTCGTCGTCCGCCGTTTTGTATTTGTCTTGCAGGTCCGTTAATTCAAGCTGCTTCTTCTGAAGATCGATCTTCTTGCTGCGGATTTGCGTCGACAGATCCTCTTGCTCGAATGCGACCAGCACGTCGCCCTTCTTCACTTTGTCGCCTTCCTTGACGTACACCTTCTCGACTTTCCCGGTCGACGTCGCTTTCAGCGTCTCGTTCGCCGCGGCTTGAATGCTGCCCGTGCCGCTGACCTTCACCTCGATCGTTCCTTTGCGGACTTGCGTCGTCGAGTAGCTGGGAGCGAGCTGCTTGTCCTCCTTGTTCAGCCAACAATAGCCTCCGGCGGAGCCCGCCGCCACGATGACCGCGAGACCGGCGATCCACCATTTTGCGCTAGCCATGCGTTCCTCTCATCCTTCCCCCTGGTTCATGAAGCCGGGCATGCGCAAGCGACGCGCCCCGGTCTCGTTCATGGGCACATTATGCAACGGCAACCTTAGTTCAACATGAATGCGCGCTGAATGTTTCCTGAATGTGGTTGGTCGAACGCTCGCTGAATACGGAATTCAGCATTCTTTCAGCTTACGCTCAGACAAGCTTAAGCAACTTCCTTCATAATGGGGTTATCGTTTCGCCGGGAGGAGACTATCGCAATGTCGCAAGGAAAAGGAATCCGCGTGCTCGTCGTGGACGACGAAATACATATCCGTCAATTCATCGAGCTGGGACTAACCAATGAAGGCTATACGGTCATGACCGCAAGCGACGGATTCGAGGCGATCGAGCTCGCGGCGTCGTTCTCGCCTCATATCGTCGTTCTTGACGTTATGATGCCGGGCATGGACGGCTTCGAAGCGTGCGCGGCGTTGAAGCGCGCGAAGCCCGTCTCCATCATCATGTTGACCGCAAGAGAAGAGGTCGAAGACCGCGTGAAGGGTTTCGGGCTCGGAGCCGACGACTACATGCCGAAACCGTTCAGCTTCGGAGAGCTTCTTGCCAGAATGCAGGCTCGGATACGCAACCAATTCCCGTATCTGCTCGAACGCATCGACATCGGTCCATTCAATATCGACGCCAATCGCAAGGCGCTGAGCTACCGGAATCGCGACTTGGATCTATCGCCGACCGAGTTCGAATTGCTGAAGCATCTCGTCGTTCATCATGGTCACGTACTTAGCAAGAGCGCCATTCTCGATCAAGTATGGGGATACGATTTCGGAGGGGAAGAGAATATCGTTGAGGTGTACATCCGTTCGCTGAGGGACAAGCTCGGCGATCGGGAACATCGCCTGATCCGCACGATCAGAGGCGCGGGTTATCGGGTGGACCTCGTATGAGGGCGGCGCGCAAGCTGCTTCCGCGGTCGTTGCGCGGACAATTGCTCTCCCGCATGCTGCTGATCGTCGCCGGATTGCTCGTCGTTATCGGCTTGTTCCAATTCGTCTTCATGGAACGGTTCGTCTATCAGAACAAGGCGTCGGCCATCCAACGTCAGGTCCAGTCGATTCCCGGCGAAATCTGGGAGCGGGTCAACCTGCAGATGCGCAGAGGTCCGGGCGAGGCGCTGTTCTTCTTCCCCGCTTCCACGGTCGCGTATATCGATCCGGACGGCAAGACGAGAGTCGTATCCGGCTTGAATCCGGCAACCGAGAAAGCGCTCGAGCCGGATTCTCGCAAGCTTGCGGATGCGCTTCGGGCCGGTCGCTCCGCGAAGCCGGTCTACTACGTGAAGAACGATCCGGACAAAGGCGAGCAGCTCGTCGTCCTTCAGGCGGTGCGCACGTTCTCGCGCGAAATCGGCGTCGTGCAAGTCACCACGGGCACGAAACCGATGAAGAGCGAACTGTACGGGCAATTGCTGCTGTTCGTCGGATTGTCCGCTCTCGCGCTGCTCGGCAGCTTGCTCGCGTTCCTGCCCGCGTTACGAAGAACGCTCGTCCCCCTCTCCCGCATGGTGGACACGGTGGAGAGGATCGATTCGGGCAAGCTTAACGAGAGACTGGCGGACAATCACGGGCAGAGCGAGATCGACCGGCTATCACATTCGTTCAACGGGATGCTGGAGAGGCTGGAAGCTTCCTTCCTCGCCGAGCAGGAAGCCAAGGAACAGATGAGGCGGTTCGTTGCCGACGCTTCGCACGAGCTTCGGACGCCGTTGACGTCGATTCACGGGTTTCTGGAAGTATTGCTGCGGGGGGCCGCCGCCGATCCGGCACAGCTGGACATCGCTCTGAAGAGTATGTTCGGGGAGTCGAAGCGTATCAATAAGCTCGTCCACGACCTGTTGCTGCTGGCGAGGCTCGATCGGGCGCCGCAATTGCGACTCGCGCCGGCGGAGCTGGAGTCCGTCGTAACCGAGATGGAGCCGCAGCTTCGGTTGCTGGCGGAAGGCCGCCGCGTCGAGCTTCACCTGGCGCCCGCATCGCCGATCAAGCTGGACGCGGACAAGCTGAAGCAAGTGATTCTGAACCTGTTCCACAACGCGGTGCAGCATACCGATCCCGAGGAAGGCGTCATACGTCTTCGCGCCGAATCGACCGAACACGGCGTAACCTTGTCGGTCGAAGATAACGGGCAAGGCATTCCCGAAGAACACCTCCCGCGCTTGTTCGACCGGTTCTACCGAAGCGACGCATCGCGCGCTCGGGCGTCCGGCGGCGCGGGACTCGGACTTGCGATCAGCCATGCGATCGTCGCGCTGCACGGGGGCTCGATTCGGGTGGACAGCCGGCCGGGAGAAGGCAGCGTCTTCCGCGTCTTCCTCCCGTCGTCCCCTTCCCGATCGGATTAAACCGTCTCCATGCTCTGAACGCCGTCGAACAAAGTCGCCATGTATAGCCTCGATCCGTCCGTATCGACGTCCGTCACTTGAATGCCTAGCTTAACGGCCATGAGCGTCGGGCGTCCGCCGACGCTGACGACGCGATACAAGCCGCGATCCGTGCACGCGTAGATCGCGTCGCCCTTCGAGACGATCGAGAAGACGAACATGTTGCCCATCCGGTATCGCTCGAATCCGCCGCGGGAATTGCTGACGAGCAGCTCGCCCTTCTCCGTCGCGCCGATGATGCTGTCGCGGTGAATCGCCAGGCTCGTCACCGCGGCTCCATAGTTGTATCTCATCCAACTGGACGTTAACCGGTCCAGAATGGCAAGCCCTTCGTGCGTACCCAGCACGACGAATTGCGGCAAGTACAGGAAGTCGTAGACGACGGCGTCCGCGCGCATCATCATGCGCCAGTCATCCCCCTCGGAGAACCAAAGGCCGTTCGACGTGCCGGCCAAAGCGATCGTGCCGTATTGCCGATATTGGAACGTGCTAATGAATAGCCCCGTCGTCTCCCACTCGCGATCTTCGAGCCGGTACAACCCCTTGTCCGTACACGCGAATACGTGCCCGCCGTTCGACTGGAGCCGATTCACGTGGAACAATTCGGGCAAGCCGTCGTTAGCTGGTTCCCAAGGTTGATAGCTCGAATCTCTCAGCTCGATGCCGCGCCCTAGCGGCGCCGCGACGAGCTTATCGTCATGAACCAGCTTGACGGACGAATAATGAAAAGCAAGCTCGTTCGCGTTGTCGGATCGATTCATTGGTTCGGTGCCAGCTCCTTTAGGATTTCATTCCCCTAGCTTAGTTGATAATGATTCTCATTGTCAAATTCGAGATTGGAACGTTGTCCGCCGAACAACATAAAGAGCCGCGAACCTGCCTCGCTGGCAAAGGATCGCGGCTCTCTATTCTATTTATTGAGCGATCGGCATGAATAATAGATTAATAGGCAGGTTGCTGCCCGAAGCCGGCGTGAACGCAATCGTCACCGACTCGGTCTCGTCCCCGGTCCGGTACAGCATGCACGCTTCGCTGGAATTGCTTATGATCGTATTGCTCGTCGTATAGACGACTCGTCCGTTCACGTTGAACGCGCCGGCGTAAAATCCGCCGCGCGGATTGACGGCGATCGCGGTGTGAGGCTTGACGTCGTTCAGCTTGATCGTGTACATGACGCCGTAATTGCCGCTATTGGCCGCGACCGCCCCGTTCGTCTCGTCCACGCCGGGCAAGCGCGGATCGAAGACGCCGTCGCCGAGAATGAGCCTACCCTTGACATCCCCGAGCGTCTCGTCGATCGTCATGAGCCGATCCGCGTTCGGGAACGTGCCTCTCGAGTGTCCGTTCATTTCGAGCACGGGCAGTCCGGGCAATATCGCGAAGATGTCTTTGCCCGCGTCGACGTAGGCGATCCTCAATTGGACGTCGCGGTCGAACGAGGCGTCCGCATATAAGGAATACACGTCGCCGGGATCGACGACGTTGGCGCTGATCGCCGGGAACAGCACCCGACTCTCCCCGGGCGGTATCGTCACACGTTGGGGCGCGACCCCTTTCAATCGGGCGTCCAAGTACTTGCCCGCCGCCGCTTTGCCGGCGAGCGAGACGTACAGGTTCGGTCCGCCGATGCCGATCGGGCCGAGCGTCGCGTTGGCCGCGGCAGCGCCCGTATTCGTCGCGACGACGTACGCTTGGACCGCGGTGCTCCGCTTGTTGTGGTTATGCAGCATGAGCCTGACGTTACCCGATACGTTCGAAGCGGCATAATAGATGCCCTCGTCTACGATCGTCTCGGGGCTATTCTCCCGAATGAGCGTCATTTGCCC
This sequence comes from Cohnella sp. GCM10027633, assembly GCF_042675445.1. Lineage (NCBI taxonomy): Bacteria > Bacillati > Bacillota > Bacilli > Caryophanales > Paenibacillaceae > Cohnella > Cohnella sp. GCM10027633. The sequence goes on from NZ_JBHTGV010000001.1 coordinate 441,164, forward strand.
CGATGGAGCGGCAGAGAAGCCGACGGTTCTATATTGAAGCACGTCCGCGCCCTTGATCGCGAACTTGTCCCCGATCGGCGTATACCGAAGATTGAATTGATCTTCGGAGTAGAGCGTCTCGTCCAGAATGCGAATCGTCTTGGCGTATTCGCCGGTCAAGCCGTGGGAATCCGTCACGCGAAGCGTAATCGTCTGCTCTCCCGGCTCGAAGAACGCCTGCTTGCCGTTCGTCCATTCCCGCTTGGCGATCTTGCTCTCGTCGTCCGTGCTTCGGTCGAAGTAGCGGATATACTCGCCCATCTTGTACGTATCCCTGTCCGTGACGAACGAAGCGACCGGCGGCTTATTCTCCGGCTTGACGTACACGACGACCGAATACGGATCGCTCCATACGCCTTTGTCGTCCTGCACCCAACGGGTGACCGTGAATGCGCCGGGCTCGTCGAACGTAGCGGTCCGGTTCTCCCATCTCTCGTCCACGATTCGATTGCCGCGCGGCGAGTAGGCTTCGTCCTTATAGCTAACCTCCGTCTCCTTCGCGTAAGGAGCCAAGTCCGACACGCTGAACTTCGCGACCGGCTTCATGCTCCACCGGAGCTCCACCCGGTTCGTTCCGACGCTGGACATCGTCGCGCCGAAGTGCGTCGCCAGCGTCTTGAGCGGTACCATGAGAGTGCCGCCTTGTACGTAAGGCGCTCCGGGAGCCGTCTTCGCGTTGCCGTTCGCCCGGTACTGTACGGCGTTCGCCGTGAACCGAAGCGTAACGTTGCCGCTCTGCAGCGCGTATTGCTTCGTCTTCGAATCGAAGACGACCGTGCCGTAGAACTCCTTCATGATCGTCTTGGCCGCGACGAAGGTAACGCCTTTCTTCACGACGCTCGGCTGCGCCGCCCAACTCTTCCATCCGTTATGTACGAAGACGTTCGTCCCTTGATTCACGATTAACAGCTCTTGGCCGTTCGTTCCCGCCTCTTGCGCGGCATTCGCCGTCGCCGGCATCGCGCCGAGCAACAAGGCGGCCAGTAACGTATTGCGGATCGTATGCTTCATGTCGGTTCCTCGCTGATGTGAATTCTATGATGTCGTTATACCTTGATCTATTAACGGTTCCGGAGGACGTAAGGTTGCAAGATTCGGTTCATGGGCATATCGAAAAAGTCCCCGGGTTCGACGACTTTCGCAAACTAATTAAGCCGCTTGACCATGCGGACGTGCTCGATGCCGGCGTCCAGGAACGGCTCGGCCGAGATCGTCTCGTACCCGAGCTTGCGGTAGAATGCTTCGGCCGAGCATTGCGCGTCCAAGAGCGACGAATGATACCCGTGCGCCTTCGCGTCCCGCTCCATCGCCTCCAGCAGCGTTTTACCCAAACCCTGCCCTCTGCTGGCTTGCAGCACCGCGATCCGTTGCATCTTCGCGACGCCCGGCTCGAACGTCTTCCAACGTCCCGTTGCCAATGCCGTCTCGCCGTCTAGCAACAAATGATGGTTGCATGATTCGGGAGACGCGTCGTATTCGTCCTTCTCCAGATCGGACGGTACCCCTTGCTCGTCAACGAACACGGCGAATCGAATGACGAGCGCTTGTTCGAGCTGCTCTTCGTTCGTTATCTTAACGACTTGCATCATCTATGAACACCTATCTCTCTATAGTTTGCGAATGATTCTTTGAAACGCGTTATTCCAGCATAGCGAAGACGATCCCGGCGCGCAAGGACGCCGGACGGGAACTTTCTGGAATAGCGCCGCCGGGCGGTTGCCATAATAATGGAAACGCTGGACGATTGGAGCCAAGCCATGAAACGATTGCAAATCCGGGTCGCTCCGTTATTTTGCGTATTCGCGCTAGCGGTCGGAATCAAGAACCACGTCATCATCGTCCCGCTCGTCCTGCAGGCCGCCCGCCGGGATTCGTGGATTAGCGCTCTCGCGGCCATACCTCCGCTGCTGATCTGGGCATATGCCGTATATACGATTATGAAGCGGACCGGAGAAGAGTCGTTGTTCCAATGGTTCAAAAGCCGCTACGGCGCGTTCGTCGCTCGTCTGGTCATCGTACCGTTCCTCTGCATGCTCGTTATGATCCTCTATATTACCGTTCTGGACTCGTGTACGTGGACGAAGGTGACCTACTTGCCGAAGACGCCGTTCCCGGTTACCGTGTCGCTGTTCGTCTTCGCGAGCATGTTGGGCGCGATGAAGGGGCTGCGTACCATCGTCATCGCCTCCGGCGTCTTGCTGCCTTTCGTCATCCTGCTCGGGTTTTTCGTCATGTCCGTCAACTTTCAATTCAAAGACTATACGTATATGTTCCCGATCCTCTCGGGCGGCTTAAAACCCGTGCTTCACGGCATGGTCTATATCCTGGCCGGAACGACGGAGATGATCTTGGTTCTCGTCTTGCGGCATTATATGGTCGGCAAGCTGCGCGCTTGGACGTTCTTGCTCGTCGTGCTGGCCATCACCGAACTCGTATTCGGCCCGATCTTGGCTTCGATCACGATATTCGGTCCGTTCGAAGCGGCCGACCAGCGCTATCCGGCGTTCGAGCAATGGCGCATGGTGCTCATCGGCAAGTTCATCTCTCATCTCGACTTCCTGTCGATCTACCAGTGGTTGTCCGGCTCGTTGATCCGACTCTCGATCTCGATGTTCCTGATCGTCGACTTGATGGGCTTGACGAACCACAGGCGCAAACCGCTGTGGCTGATCGGGATTAGCGCAGCCTTGGTGTACGCCGTTACCGGCCTCAAGATCAGCGACAACCGATTCGCTCTATTCTTGCAAGATTACTATTACCCGGCTCTATTCGCTTTCTTCTACGCATTCCCGTTCGTGCTGCTGGCGATGATCTACGCGAAACGGAGGAATTCGGCGCATGCAACGAACTGAAGACGGCGTCCGCTTGACCTTGCGCGAGCTGACCTCCGACAAGCTGCGCTGGTTATTTCGCAGCAACCGGGACGTGCGGATCCATCCTTACTACGACGACGAAGCTGGCTCCCGCCGGAATCCCTATCTCGTCTATTGCACCGGCATGATCGACGCCAAGCTGTTGAACGACTTTCTCTACGGTCAGTTGAACAAGCTTCTCTCCCCCGCCCAAGGCATAGACGACGGAAGCGCCCCCATCGACTCGCGGCACATGGAGCGGATCGAGGAGCCGGGCGCGGTATCCGCGATGATCGATGCCGTATTCTCCGGCAACCTCGTTCTGTATTTCGCGGACGAGGGAACGCTGTTCCGCATCGGCATGAGCAATCCGCCGCAACGGTTACCGAGCGAGTCCAGCACGGAAATCTCGATCAAAGGTCCTCGGGACGGCTTCACGGAGGAGCTCGATACGAACGTGGCGCTCATCCGCAAACGCTTGAAGTCCACGTCGCTCGCGGTCGAATATTACGAGCTGGGGAGACGGACGAAGACGTCGCTCGCGCTGCTGTACATGACGGATATTACGAACGGCGAGATCGTGAACGAAGCGCGCCTGCGCTTGTCGAAGATCGACGTGGACGGCATCGTGTCCGGCCAACAGCTGGAATCGGCGCTATCGGACAACTCCCTGTCGATGTTCCCGCTCGTAGAATACATGGGAAGGCCTGACTTCGCGGTCGAGAGCCTGCTTCGCGGCCGATTCGTCGTCGTCGTGAACGGCAACCCGATGGTACTCATCGCGCCGACGAATTTAATGTCGTTAATCAAATCGCCGGAGGACGCCCATTCCCCTTATTACTACGTGACGATCGAACGCATGCTTCGCATGCTCGGCTTGGTGACCGCTCTGTTCCTTCCCGGTTTCTGGGTAGCCGTGTCCGCCTTCAACCTGGACCAAATTCCGTTCCCTCTGCTCGCGACCATCACCGTGTCCCGGCTCGGCTTGCCTTTGTCGGGACCGATCGACTTGTTCCTCATGCTTGGCCTGTTCGAGCTGTTCCGGGAAGCCGGCATGCGGCTGCCCAAAGCCGTCGGTCAGACGGTCGCGGTCGTCGGAGGCTTAATCGTCGGCGATGCCGCAATCTCCGCCGGACTGACGGGACCGACGACGCTCGTCATCTCCGCTGTGACGGCCGTGTCGACGTTTACGCTCGTCAACCAGTCGCTCAGCGGATCCGTTACCGTCATCCGTTTCGCCGTGCTAACGCTCAGCAGCTTGTTCGGCATGCTCGGTTTTTTCATCTCCATGTATCTCATCGTTCTGTATTTGTCGTCCCTAACGTCGTTCGGCGTGCCGTACATGGCGCCGTTGTCGCCGATCTCGTTCAAGGACGTGGGCAAAGGCTTGTTCGCGATCCCGTGGCGCTACGTCAAGCGTAGACCGAGAATCTATAAGACCCAAGACTCAACCCGGCAAGGAGATGACTCCTGACATGAAGCGAGCCGTACGATCGTTCGTGTCCGTCCTGACGACCGTTGCGCTTGCCTGCGGACTATCCGGTTGTTGGGATATCAAATCCGTCCAAGACGTCAATTACTTCACCGGCATCGGGATCGACTACAAGGACGAACAATACGTTATCTACGTTCAACAGCTCGATTTCTCTAGCGTAGCCAAGGCGGAGGGCGGCGGAGGCGGGAAGAGCGACAAGCCCGCGAAGTCCTGGATCGGTCATGCTAAGGGCAAATCGTTATCTGCCGCGGTCATGGAGCTGTACCGGACCTCGCAGCAGACCGTATTCTGGGGGCATCTAAGCACCGTCGTCATATCCGAGAGCTTGTTGAAATCGAACAAGCTGCTTGAAGTGTTCGACGCGTTGACCCGCAGTCCCGAAATCCGGATGACTCCCTGGATATTCGGAACGAACGAGCCGATGTCAGATGTATTCTCCACGCTCGCGTTCTTCTTCCTATCGCCCCTCAATACGATTCTGTACGCGCCGGAGAGCAGCTTCAAGCAGAAATCCGCGATCGTGCCGATGCGCATGTACCGCTTCGTCCGGGAAACGCGAGACCCAGGGTGCACCGTGCTCCTGCCTTCGCTCGGCGTCTCTTCCGACACGTGGGAAGTCAATCGCAAGCCGGACGCGAAACTGGAAATGACCGGCGTCTACGCGCTGCTGAACGAGCGGTATAAGAACTGGTACTCCCTGGAACAGATGCAGGGCGTGAAATGGATGAGCAAATACAACCGCACTTCCCGGCTGTTGCTGGAACGGGAGGGCAAGCCTCTCGCGACGCTTCGCATCGGCAATCCGAAAGCGAAAATCAAGATCGTTCCCGGCGCGTCGGACGATCTGCAAGTGACGTTCTCGATCAAAATGCGCGCGGAAATGCTGGAGCTCTGGCAGGAAGCGGGCGAACGGGAGCTTGAACAAGCGGCGGTCGACCATGTTCGCGCCGACATCGAGAAGTCCATGAAGGAGAGCATGAAGAGTCGTTCCGATCTCTACAATATCGAACACGAACTGTATCGCAAGCATTATAAAATATGGAAGCGGCTCACCCATAACGGGCAAGTCGCTTTCGAATACGGTAAGATTCCGGAGCTTAAGATCGACGTTCAGATTTCCGATTCCGGCATGTACAAGCTGAACCGCAAGTTCTCGCCGTACGATTGACCGCCAGCCGGCGGCCGGTCAATCGCGAGTCAGTCTATCCAGCTCCGCGAGCAGATCGCGCTCCGAGAACTCTTCCCCGATGAACACCGCCACGTCGTGGACGGTTCCTTGCGGCGTTATGCGCATGAAGTCTTTCTCGCGGTAGGCGTATTGGAACAGGAACCGTCCCGTCGTATCGCCGAAGGTTACGATGCCCTTCGCGCGGTACACGCCTTCCGGAAGTCCGGCTAGGAATCGTTCGAATGCATGGCTGTCGATCGGTCCCCGCAAATAGTAGGTCAATGCGCTGACGTGATCATGCATTCGAGCCTCGGGAGCGCCGTCATCGCGCGCGTGTTCATGATCGCAATGTTCGTCGCAGGAAGGACCGTGACGATGCGCGGATTCCGGCACGTCGGACTTGTCGTCGTACAACGAAGCGATATCCACGGACGCTCTCTCTACGGCGAAGACGCGCGCGCGGGCGTTCCATCCCGATAGCGCGCCCGTCAGCTCCTCCCGCTCCGCCGGTCCGATCAAGTCGATCTTGTTCAAGACAAGCGTGCCTGCCGCCCGAATCTGCTCGATCATGAGCTTAAGCGTTCTACCTGAACCGATCCGAACCCGATCGAGCAGATGACGGGCATCGACGACGGTGACGATGCCGTGAAGGGCGACCCTTTCGTACAGCGAAGCTTCTGCCACGCCGTCCATTATGTCCAACGGTTGCGCTACGCCGGTCGATTCGATCCATACGACGTCCGGGCGATGCTCGCGGACGATGCGCACGATCTCCATCGCCACGTCGCCTCGCAGCTGGCAACAGATGCAGCCCCCGAGCATCTCCGCCATCGGGATGTCGCCGCCGAGCAGATCTGCCTCCACGTTCACGTCGCCGACCTCGTTCAGCAGAACGGCCAGCTTCAATCCGCGCGCTCTTGCGTCGGCGGCCAGCTTGTTCAGCAGCGTCGTCTTCCCGCTGCCGAGGTATCCGGTCAGAATATGTACCGGGACGATGCCCCCGGTCGGTTCGTTGCTTGCGTTCGTTGCGGTATTCTCGTTCATCCGTTGCTCCTGACCTTTCGCGTTCGATTGCCGCCGTGAATGTCGTTCGTTAATTAAGATAAATATTTGCTCGCGCCGTAAGAATCCAAGAAACAAGCTTTCGCTCTCTCGCGCATTTCGTCGTCGAACCCGCGCAGGTCGTTGAGCAACGCGAACCGTTCGTTCTCCTCCCGCTCGCCTCCGGCATAGAGCAGCCATTGGGCCAGATCGTGCGCGGCGCGTCCGCGATCGAACGAATGGTGGTACCAGAGCGACGCCCGCTCCAAATACGCCTGCGCCTCGAACGGATTCACCTCGATCGCCTTCGTGAACGACGCGATCGCCTCGTCATGGCGGTCCAACTGGTTGTAGACGACGCCGAGATTGTAATGACCCTGCGGGTCGTCGGGCAGCATCTGCGCGTACACGCGGGAATCGGCCAACGCGGCGTCGTATTCGTCGAGCCGGAAGTGGATGAAGCCGCGTAACCAAGTCAGCCTCGCATTGTTCAAATCCAGCTGCAAGCCTCGATTGCAATCGTCCAGCGCATCGGCGAGACGTCCGGCGGAGAAGCGGCATCGCGCTCTCCGGTCGTAGATTTGCGGATTGTCAGGCTCAAGGGCGAGCGCGCGCGTGTAAGCGGCGTCCGCGAGCTCCCAGTTCTCCATGCCGACGTACAGCTCCCCGAGCGCGTAGCTCGTTCTGCTCTCTTGCAGCAGACGCTCGTCGAGCGTCGTCGCCTCCTGAATGTCCATCATCGCTTCCTCGTGCCGGTCCAGCATATAACGGGCGAAGCTTCTTCGCATGTAATATTCCGCGGTACGTTCGAGAGCCAGCGCCTTCGAGTACGATTGCTCGGCTTCCTCGTACCGGTCCGCGTCGATGGCGAGCTCCGCCCGTTGCTTCCAGTTGAGCGGATCCTCGGGCTCCCGCTCCGTCAGATCGACGCTGAGCGCGCGCGCTTCTTCATGAAGATCGGCTTCCCGATACGCGTCGGCCAGCCAATATTGCACGACGCGATTGTCCGGAGCGTGCGCCCGCGCATCGACGAGCGCCGCGATCGCTTCCTTCAGCTTGCCCTGCAAGCGGTACGTCGTGCTGAGCTCCATCGAGACGGGCAGCCATCGCGGATTGACCGCGCCGAGCGCCAGCAGCTTCGCGGTCGCCTCCTCGTGCCTGCCCAGCGCTCGCAGCAGCACCGCTTGCCGCAGCAGCAGCTCCGGCGCCTCCGGTTGACCGCGCTGCGCCTGCTCGATCGACGCGAGCGCTTGCTCCGGCTGCCCGTTCTGCTCGTATAACCGCGATTCGTACAGCCGGAAGCCGAATTCGTCGCGCGCGTTCTGCGCGAAGCTCGCCGCGGCCGCGTGCGAGTAATTCGTGCGCGTCTTCAGCAGCGATTCGCCGTGGTCGGCGAGCTTCTCCCATTGATCGTGCAAGCGGATACCGGCTTGCAGGACGGCGATCGCGTCTTCTGTACGGCCTAGCTTCTCGAGAGCCTGCGCCTGGCGGTAATAGTAGTGCGGAATCGCTCGAGTCTCGTCGGAAGCCGCGAGCCGATAGCACCGTTCGGCTTCGCCGAAATGGCCGAGCTTCATGTGAACGTTGCCGAGTTCGTAATAGGTGGACGCCTTCGAATCCTCCCTGCGCCTGAGCGCCTGCTCGAAGTCTCGAACGGCGTGGTCGAATCGCCCCAGATCGTGATTGGATATCGCCCGCGTGTACCAGTACAAATACGGGCCCGGATCGATGCGGATCGCCTCGTTCAAGTCTTCGATCGCCTGCTCCTCTTGACCGAGCTCGTTGTAGATATGGGCGCGCCGTTCATAGGCATGCGGGCTGGCGTTCTTGCGGAGCAAGCCTCCTAGCACGACGAGCGCGCGATCGGAGTGTCCGGTATCGTGAAGCAATCCGGCGTAGTCGACGAGCTCCTCCTCCGACATGGATGCCGTTCCCCATCTCTCGTACCATACGAGCGCTTGCTTCAGCTTCTCTTGCCGATGCAGCTTCTTCGCCATTCTGCGGGACCATCGTCTGAACATGTGCATCCCCTCCTTATCGGCGTCGTATCGCTACCCGTTCCTTAAGTGAAGCAAAAGCTGCCGATATGTCTCGGCAGCTTCGCTCTATACCTATCCTTCGGTCGTCTCGGCTGCTTCCTCGAGCGCGAACTCGAAGTCGTCGATATCGAACAACTGAACCGAAATACCGTTCTGTATGACTTTGTCTTGGAATTCGATCTGGTCCGTCAAGATCGGGCTCTCCATCCGCTGAGCCAGCAGGATGACTTCCGTCTCGATCGGATCGAACGCTTCTCCGAACTGCATGTTCTCCGACGTGTTCACGACGACGAACGTGACGTTCTCGTTGATCGGAAGCGGCGGGCTTTCCCGCCATGGAGCGGCGAGCGCTCTCTCCAGCTTCTTCTTATTGAACGGATCCTCGAAGAACGCGATCATCTCTCCGATCTTGGACTTGACGTGCGTATCGTCGTCCTTCTCCGGCATGACCGGTTCGGGACTGTCCTTCATATCGTAAAGCTCCATTACCGTCGTATACGGAATTCGATATTCGACTGTCCGTTTCGGCAGAAGCAGTTGACCATAGATGGCGATCATGACCGCCTCGATGACAAAACGCCGACTCATCTTAAACAATTCCCTCCCACAAAACGTTGCACAGCCTTCGCATTGGCTTTCATTATATCATAAAACGACGGACGCGTTGCCACCCTTTGGGGTATAATATTCGAAGAATGCGAACAATATCTCCCCGCCATGAGAGGTGTCGCCTTTGTCCGAATTGTCCTTCAGCTATTATATGCAGATCGATTCTCCCGAGACTGAACGAATGTTCCGTGACGGCATGAACGCCGCCGGTTATTTCGCGTTCTACGCGTTCGCGGAGCAATTCCGCGAGTGCTTGCGGCAATACGGCGACGAGGACCGCTCCCGCTTCGGGAAGCTCCTGCGCCGCGGCAGGGAGCTGTTCCCCGACCCGATGCGGTTCAGTCCCTCCTTCAGGGAAATCTGGGACGAGTACGATCGCATCCTGGCCGCCAAGAACGAAGCGTTGGACGCCGTTCCCCCTGCGGATCGAGCGGGTGAATGGCAAGTACTGATCGACAATCCGTACCATACCGGTCAGGTCGTTTGCTATCCGGGGTTGCCGTTCTTGGAAGCCTCGTATCTGTACGGCTACTTCCAACGCGAGCTGAAACCGAACGAGGTGCTCCGACTCCAACGCGTTACGAATAGCCTCGTCGCGAGCGGCAACGCCGAGCAATCTTTCTTCCCGAGTAGCTAGACGAGGAGCGATAGACGATCGCGACATTGCAACGCGCCAGACATGGCGCGCGACCAGTGCCCTATCGCCTTATCATCACTATCCCGTCGCGTCAGGAGTTGCACGTTCAGCGTTTGACCGCCTTATCGCCACAATCCCGTCGCGTCAGACAGATTCGCATCCGCCTGCCCCTTCGGCCCTCTAACCTATTCCCCGGCCGTGAATTTCCGCAGCAGTACGTGGCACCGTTACAGCGTGCGTATTCGCCTTTGGCGCGATGCAGCGGTACGTGGCACCGTTACAGCGTGCGGATTCGCCATTGGTGTGTTGCAGCGGTACGTGACACCGTTACAGCGTGCGGCAACCCGTCCGATTCTCATCTGACCTAACGGGATAGTGACGATAAGGCCGCCGAACCCGCAAGCACGACGAAACCCCGCCGCTCCTCCCGGAGCGACGGGGTTCGTTTATTCACCTGCCGTTATTGCGTAACGATCGCGCCTTCCCTGTACGCGACGACCCGCCGAGGATCGTTGCGAAGCTTCACGTTCGCCATCTTCGCTTCGTGCTCGGAGAGAGACAAAGGCTCCCATTCGCGGAGTTCGCCTCCCGGGTCGCCCGGCGCGATGCCGGCTTCGGCCAGCGATTCGGCCATCTCGGCGTCGCTCGGCGACTCTTCCCAGAGACGGAGACCGTAGTAAGCGAGCGAATAGCCGTTGCGCTGCGCGTACGAGAGCAACGTCCCGCTTGCCGCGTGCTTCATGACGTAAGGCATCCGCCTGCTCACCCGCTTCGTATTTTTACAAATAAGGATTGTCGTTCTTCGCCTTCAGCATGTTCCATCGCCGCTCGATCTCGTGCTCGAACTCCCGCAGCGTCTCGGCGTATTCCGGCTTGGACAGATGCTTCGTCTTGCCCATCAGTTTCAGCCAGTCGCCGACCGGCACGCGCTTGCCCTTCTCTTCCGGATTGAACGTGATCGTCGTGACGCCTCTCTCCACTTCGTATAGAGGGAAAAAGCACGTATTGACCGCGTAGTCGATGATCGTCGCCCCGTCTTTGTCCTCGGACAGCCAGTTGAGCGGGCAGGTGATCAGAATTTTGCCGTATACCATGCCGACGTTCTGCGCATACCATTGGGCTTTCGCCGCTTTTCTGACCAAATCCTGCGGACTCGCTTCGCTGCCCGTGAACACGTACGGAATGTTCGTCGCGGCCATGATCTGGGCGGTGTCCTTATGGTGGAACACTTTGCCGCCTTGATGCTTGCCGACGTTCGAGGTCGACGTACGATGCCCCATCGGCGTCGAATAGCTCAACTGCGCCCCCGTGTTCATATAGCCTTCGTTATCGTACTCGAGAATGATCATCCGGTGGTTGCGGAGCGCCGCGCCGATCGCCGGCCCCATGCCGATGTCCATGCCGCCGTCGCCCGTGATCATGACGAACGTGAAGTCGTCCTGCAAGCCGAGATGGTCGAGCTCGCCTCTGCGCTTGCGCTCGTGGAACATCTCCACGACGCCCGACAGCGTCGCCGCGCCGTTCTGGAACAGGTTATGGATGTAAGTCGCCTTATGCGCGGAATACGGATAACCGGTCGTGACGACCATCGCGCAACCCGTATGGAACAACGCGACGATGTCCCCCTCGATGCCTTTGAAGAACAGCTCCAATCCGGAGAAAATACCGCAGCCCGGACATGCGCCGTGGCCCGGCGCGATCCGCTTCGCCTTCTTCGTCAGCGCGCGCAGCGGCGGGATGCGGACGTTCACCTTTCCCGTCTCTTCGTCCGGCGTGACGGTGATGAGACCCGTCTTCACGTCTTCGTATTTCATCGGCTCGAGCACCCGTTTCGGCGCTTTGTTCGGATCGCCCGGCGAATGGCCGTGGTAATCGAACGGCTTCTCGACGAAGCCCTTCTCCGCAGCTTCGATCGCGAACCCGAACATCGTCAAGCCGTCCTCGGCGTAGAAATCTTTGCCCCCGAGTCCGTAAATCCGGCTAACGACCATCGTCGTATGGTTGCCGTATTGCTGCAGCGCCGCGCGAATCTCGAGCGACATGTTGCCGCCGTGGCCGCCGTAGGCGTCCGCGCGGTCGCCGACCGTAATCGCCTTCACGTTCTTCAGCGCCTCCGCGATCGCCTTCGAAGGGAACGGCCGGATGATGTTCGGGGAGATGCTGCCGGCTTTCACCCCTTGCGCCCGCAATTGGTCGACGACGTCCTTGATGATCTCGGATGAAGAGTTGAGCAAGAACACGGCCACTTCAGCGTCGTCCATCCGGTATAGCTCCAGGATCGGATAGTCGCGCCCCGTCAGCGAGGCATACTCTTGGGTAATGCGCTCGTATACCGCTTCGGCGCGGTACATCGCCATGCTTTGCTGATAGCAGTTGTTAATGTAATCCGGCTCGTTCATATACGGGCCGACCGTAATCGGATTGTTGCGGTCGAGCACGTGCTTGAATCCTTCCGGCGGCTTCTCGCCGACGAACTTCTGCACGTCCTCGCGCTTGGCGAACGTCATGACGCGGCGTTTCTGGTGGCTCGTGAAGTAGCCGTCCTGCGCGACGAGCACCGGCAGACGGACTTCCGGGTCTTCGGCGAGCTTAAGCGCGATGATGTTCATGTCGTATACCGATTGCGGATCGCGGCACATGATGATCGGCCAGCCGGTGTTCAACGCGAAGTACAGGTCCGAATGGTCGCCGTGAATGTCGAGCGGACCGGATACGGACCGGCAGACGAGGTTCATGACCATCGGGAACCTCGTTCCGGACTGAACCGGCATTTGCTCGAGCATGTATAAGTACCCGTTCGCGCTCGTCGCGTTGAATACGCGTCCGCCGGCCGTCGAAGCGCCGTAGCAGACGCCCGCGGAGCCGTGCTCCCCGTCCGCCGGGATCAAGACGATGTCGTGCTGGCCGTTCGCTTTCATGAGATCGAGGAATTGCGCGACTTCCGTCGACGGAGAGATCGGAAAATAACCCATGATGTGATAGTTGATCTGGTGTGCGGCATATGCTGCCATCTCGTTGCCTGATTCATAGACGATACGTTGCTCGACGGTTCCGGACTGCTCCATCTCCTTGCGCATGTCAATCGCCATTGCAGACTCCACCTTCCTATCGCTTTTCTCGTATATTCGGGTTATTGCGCCAGCTGGAATTTATGCTTCACGCGGTGCTCGTCGGCGTAGCCGTCCGTCTCCCGTTCGCTGGACAGCGCTTCGGTCGGACACGCTTGTACGCACTTCAGGCAGCCTTTGCAGTATTGATAGTCGATGCCTTGCAGGAACATCTGCGGGCGGCCCTTCTTGTCCAGCTGCTCCTCCCAGACGAAGCAGAAGTCCGGGCAGACGTTGTCGCAGGCGGCGCAATGGATGCACTTGTCGTCCGCGAAGTGCGGCATCATCCCCGCGCGCGATATGCTCAGGTCCTTCAGAATGCTATTGCCCGGGTTCGTGATCATCCCGCCGATCGGCTGCGTCTCGTAGCCGAGCACCGGCGTATCCATGCGCACGTAGCTGGGCATCTCGTCGCCTTCCGGCAGCGCGAACGACTGGAACTTCACCTCGTCGTAGCCGCGCTGGAACGTATTCAAGGCCGGCTGTACCGCGCCGGGATATTTCTTCTCCAGCGACTTGCGGACGACGCCTTTCATGAATTCGGCGTCCAAGAAGTCGCACAGCCGGAACAGTCCGCCGAGCATCGCCATGTTGACGCGGTTGTTCTCGTCCATCGAGATGCCCGTCGCGTCGACGACGGCAATAATACCCGCCTTCATCTTGAGCTGCTCCTTGAGCTGCTCCGGCGATTTGCTCGAATTGACGAGCACGATCGTGTCCTCGTACATGCCCGAGATGACGTTGATCGTCTTGGACAGATTCTCGTGGAACACGCCGATGACGTTCGGCCTTTCGACCGGAGACGTATCGCGAATCCGCGCGTTCGCGTCGCAGAAGCGAATGTGCGCCTTAACCGCCGATCCTTTCTTCTCCGAGCCGTACGAGCTGAAGCTGACGCCGTTCAATCCGACGCCCATTACGCCTGCTTCCGCCAGCATTTTGCCGGCCAAGTTCGCCCCTAGTCCGCCGATCGATTCCAGTCGAATTTCGAAAAATCCAAGTTCATTTACCTTAGGCAGCATGACCATGGCGCATTGAAATCCCCTCTCGCGGTTAGTGGCACTTTGAAAATTCAGACTTTTTTGTAGATTGCAAATATTAACCTATTCTCGTTTCTTTCGCGATTTCCTGCCTCCTCTTTGAAATCGCTTTATTTCGCGTTTTTTCGCGGGCTTAAATCGCTAAAGTTCGTTGCAGCAGCTGAAGCTCCCGCCACCCGATCATTCGGATATTCTGTTCCTCGAGCGCTTCGCGAACTTCCGGATCGCGCCAGAACGCCAGCTCCATCCCCCTCTTGTCCGGCTGCCCGTGGAACGACCGGAGCTCTTCCGTCAGGAGTGCGGGATGGCCGATCCACTCCGTTACGCCGGGCAGAAGACCGCGAAGCATCGCGATGCCATGCGCTTTCAATTGTTCGTAGCCTTCGCCCGGGGCGAGCCTGAATTCCGGCCCCGTCACGTAATCGGGCAGCACGATGCCGCGGTCCTCCGCCAGTCTCGCCCGTTCCTTCGCCCGCTTCCCCAGCTCCTTGGGTATCGATCGGCCGCCGGTCTCGCGCAGCGAACGCGGCAGGCGGAACGGCAAGCCGTACGCCGAGCAGACGTCGAATACGATGGAGAGATAGTCGTTCCCGGTATGGAAGCCGTACAAGCTGCCCATATGGTTATCGGCATGCGTCAACGTCAATCCTGCGGCAAGCGCCGCCTCGGTCTGCGCGATCAGCTCCGCCCGGATCTGCTCGGGATCCGCCTTGCGCTCGATATCCGTATTCGTCGCAGGGAACCAGCCTCCCCGCTCCGTCAACGTATCGGACGGGTACAGCCTGCCTATAGGCCCCCATCTATATCCGGCCCACTCGCTCGTCAACGTCCAATGTACGCCGATATCCGCCGCCGGGACGCGGGCGAGAAGCGACGCCGCCGCGGCTTCCGACCAAGGGCAGGGCATCATGATGGTCGCCGAGCTAATCGCGTTCTCTTCCAGCAGTTGCAGCACGCCTTCGTTCGCGCTTTGGCATAACCCGTAATCATCGGCGTTTACGATCAATAGACGGTCATTGCTTGCATAACCCATCTGCTCTGCCGTATTCATCGCCGCTCGCCTCCTTGTTGCATTATATGACGGAGTGCCGCGCCGATTGCCGATCGACGACTCTTTTCCACGTCAATCCAATTGACTATAATGAACGTCATAGCGTAATTAAAGGAGCCTTTCCTTATGAAATCATGGATCCGATTCAGCATGAACAACGGCGTCGCCTTATTGCTCATCGTAGCGATATTGATCGGCGGCGGCGCGCACGCGATGAACCAGATGAAAATGGAGAAGTACCCCGCGGTCGACATCCCTTACTTGACCGTCCAGATCGTGTACCCGGGCGCTTCTCCCTCCCAAGTGATGGATGCCTTCGGCCGGGACGTCGAGGCCGAACTGAACCGGCTCGACCGGCTCGACGACTTGTACGTGACGGCCGGCACGAACTACCTCGCCGTCACGATGGGCTTCGAGATGGGCATCGACATGGACGTCGCCGAGGCGAACGCGAGAGCCGCCGTCGGCAAGGTCGATCTGCCGTCTGCCGTCAAGAACGTCGCCTACTACAAAGACCAATTGGAAGGCGACGTCTATTCGGTCGCGATCTTCGGCGACGACGCGAAGGCGTTGCAAGCTTACGTTCAAGATCGATTGCTGCCTGCCTTCCGGGCGATCGACGGCATCGACCGCGTCGACGCGACGGGACTCGTGGACGAGCAAGCCGTCGTCGTCCTGCGCGAAGCAGAATTGACTGCGCGAGGCCTTGACGCCAATCAAGTGAAAGCCGCCATCGCATCCGCGCAGCTGTCCGTTCCGATCGGCAGCTGGCGGACGAACGACGAGCTGCTGCCCGTGCGCGTCGGCGGCACGATCGCGTCTCTCGAACAGCTGCGAGGTCTGCTGCTTCCCGGCGCGCAAGGGCCGATCGCCCTTTCCGAAGTGGCGGATGTCGCCTACGAGCACGGAGAGAACCAACGCGTCAGGTTGAACGGCAAGCCCGCCGTCTTCCTCTCGGTCATCGGCCAAGGCGGCTACGACAGCGTGCGGCTCGTGAACGATCTAGCGGCAGCCGAGGACGAGATGGCGATGCCTGCCGGACTCGGCAAGCAATTGATGATCAACCGCACGGTTGAGATCCAGCAGTCCGTCGACTCGATGCTGCAAGAAGTGCTTCTGGGCGCATGCATGGCGATGCTCGTCACCTTGCTCTTCCTGCGCAACCTAAGATCCACGGTGATCGCCATCATCTCGATTCCGCTGTCCATGTTCGCGTCGTTCCTCGTCCTTAACCGGCTCGGCTACACGCTCAACATCATGACGCTCGCCGGCATCGCCGTCGCGATCGGACGCGTCGTCGACGATTCGATCGTCGTCATCGAGAACGTGTTCCGGCGCGTGCGAATGTCCGCCCGGCGCGACGACCTGCTCGTCGAGGACGCGACGAACGAAGTATCGCGAGCGATTACTTCCTCGACGCTGACCACGGTCGCGGTGTTCTTGCCGATGGCGTTCGTGCCGGGCATCGTCGGCGCGTTCTTCCGGCCGCTCGCCTGGACGATCGTCGTCTCTCTGCTCTTCTCTCTGCTCGTCGCGATTACGATCGTGCCTTTGCTGTCCAAGATGAGCTTGCTGAAGGTGAAGCACAAGGAGCATGCCGAGAGCGCCTTGCAACGATCGTACCGGCGCATGCTCGGTTGGTCGCTCTCCCATCGTCTCGTCACGCTGCTGCTCGCGTTCCTCCTGCTGCTCGGCAGCTTGGCGGTTCTCGCCTCCGGCGTGCTCGGCTTCAACTTCCTGCCTTCCGAGCCGTCGCGCAAGTTCACCGTCCAAGCATCGATGGCCGAAGGCGCGAACGTCTTGACGACGGACGGCATCGCCGCGCGAATAGAAGAGATCGT
Organism: Cohnella sp. GCM10027633; assembly: GCF_042675445.1. NCBI lineage: Bacteria > Bacillati > Bacillota > Bacilli > Caryophanales > Paenibacillaceae > Cohnella > Cohnella sp. GCM10027633. Next base: position 458,083 of record NZ_JBHTGV010000001.1, read on the forward strand.
TAAGCGGCATCCGGTCAAGTACGTCGCTACGAACGTAACGAACCAGAACGCGAACGTCACGTTCGCCGTCGGCGACGAAGTCGTCGACACGGACGAGCTGGCGCGCGAGCTTCGCGAGCAATTCAAGGAAGTGCAAGGCGCGCGGACGATCACGCTGGCCGGCGAGGGCTCGATTGGGGGCACGAACGAGCTGCTGATCACGGTCAACGGTCCGGACGCGGCGACCCTGCTGCAAGCGGGCAACCGGATGGTCGAAGCGTTGTCGGACGTCGCGGGGCTGGCGGATGTCCGACATTCCGGCGAAGGAGAGAAGCCCGAAGTTCATTTCGTCTCCGACGAACGGAAGCTCGCCGAAGCCGGGCTCAATAACGGAATAATCGCTCAAGCGACGAGCATCGCCATTCAAGGAGAGACTCTAATGACCGCCATGCTGGACGGCAGGAGCGCGGATATCGTCCTCCGCTCCGGCTCCTCCCCGGCCGATCCCGCGCCGTTCTCCGCCCTGGACGACATCAGGGTAACGAACGTCGCAGGCCAGTCCGTGCGGCTCGGCGACGTTGGAAGCTGGGAGCGCGAGCTCAGCCCGTCCTCGATCCAGCGGCTGAACCAGAAGCAATACTTGCAGCTGAGAGGCACGATTACCGATACGAATACCGGCGGCGTCACCGCGACGGTCGAGAGCAAGCTTAAGTCGATGCAGCTGCCGCCGGGCGTCGCTTGGGAAGCCGTCGGAGCCTCCAAGGAAATGAATGAAGGCTTCGTCAGCATGGGGATGGCGCTCGGCATCAGCGTGTTCCTCGTCTATCTCGTCATGCTGCTGTCGTTCGGCGAATGGCTAACGCCGTTCGTCATCTTGTTCTCGATTCCGTTCTCGCTCGTCGGCGCCCTGGGCGGGCTATGGCTCGTCGGCGAACCGGTCGGCATGCCAGCCATGATCGGCTTGCTCATGCTGAACGGCATCGTCGTGACGAACGCGATCGTGCTGCTCGAGCGCGTGCGCGGCAACCTGAAGGAAGGCTTGGCGCGAGACGACGCCTTAATGGAAGCCGGCGTCACCCGCCTCCGTCCGATTCTAATGACGGCCATCGCCACGATGGGAGCGCTGTTCCCGCTGACGCTGTCTTCCGAAGTCGGACTCGTCTCGCGATCGCTGGCCGTCGTCGTCATCGGAGGGTTGGCGACGTCGACGCTGCTGACGCTGATCATCGTGCCGGTGCTCTTCAGCCTCATGCACCGCAGACGGACAACAATTCCCTCGCGCTAACGGAACGACAAAAAAGGACCTTCAAGATCATCGGCCTGTCGCCGAGCCTTGAAGGTCCTTCTCGTTATCCTTCCAACCTCTCTAATCTAGCGGTCAACGTCCGCACCCAACTGGCCGATAGCGCGTCCACCGCGAGCAAAGCGCGAATGCCGTCCGCATCGTCCTTATCGCGATGCATGACCCGGTTCGCCTCGGCTACCGTGATGCCCGCCGGATGACGCGAGAGCAAGCGCAGCGTATCGCCCGCGCTAACCTCCCCGCCCGACAGCGTGCGGAAGTAGAAGCCCGTCGCTCCCGTCTCGGTCACGAGCAGGGGCAATTCGTCGAGCCCCCATCGCATAGCGAGCTTCCAACAAGGCTGTCTCGGCTGGCTCGCCTGCACGACCGCGCTCCCTATGCCGAACGTATCGCCGATGCGCACGTCCGCCTCCAGCAAGCCGGAGACGGAGAAATTCTCGCCGAACGAACCGTGGGGCAGCGTGCGTCCGAGCACTTGCTCCCAGTGCGGATAATGGTCCAGCGAGTAGACGCATACCGCCTTGTCGGGTCCGCCGTGATAGACGAGATCCGCTTGCTCGTCGCCGGCAAAGCCAAGCTCGCCTAATCGCACCGCGCCGGCTACCGAAGATTTAACGATGGCAGACCGCTGGTCTTTCCCTTTGTATTGCCCGGCTTGCACCTTGCCCACGTTCAGGGAGACGACCGGTATGGCCTCCAATGCCGCGTTCGCGTTGTTCACGTTCCTTCAATCTCCTTCATCGATCGCCCGATCGCCGGCAGCGTATAATCGACCGTCGCGATCGCCACGATAAGATCGCACCCTCATTCCGATTCAGAAAGGAGCTGCATCGATGGCACCGTCCAAGAGACGCCGGGAAAGCGCCTGGAAAAGCCGCAAGCAGCAAAGTCAAATTCACGGCAAAGTTCCTTCGCTCCACGGATTGGCGAACGACGCCGATCCGGAAGGCAAACCCGATCCGGCGAACGAGTAACCGCGGTCCTCTTCCTACCGCCGGCGAGGCACGGCGCGCAACGAACGCGTCCTGCCGCGCCGGCGGCTTGTACGACGACGGATTAACTGATTCGGATCCGCTCCGCTCCCGTCAATCTTCTGCCACTCACTTGAAGCACGATGCGGCCGTCCTGCATGCCCCAGATCTCGTCCGCGAACTTCTCGGCCAGCTCAAGCCGGTGCAGCGCGGCGACGATCGTCGTCCCCTTCTCCGCGCACAGCTTCTTAAGCGTTCGCATCATTTCCTCCGACGTATGCGGGTCGAGTCCCGACACCGGCTCGTCGGTCAGAACGAGCTTCGCGCCGTGCACGAGCGATCTCGCGATCGCGATCCGCTGGCGTTCCCCGCCGCTCATCCGTTCGACCTTCTGCTGCGCCAGCTCCAGCAAGCCGACCTTCTCCAGCATGTCCATTCCGCCCATGTAGTCGTCGCTGCGCACGGATCCGATCAACCTGCGCCATAGCGGCGTTTGGCCGGCTACGCCGATCAGCACGTTTTTGAGCGCGCTCTTCTTCTCAAGAAGCAGTGGCTTCTGTTCGATGTAAGCGACTTCCCTGCGATGCTTCATGCGGGCGAACCAGCCCGCTTGCATAATGTCTTTGCCGTCAACCTTGTACTCGCCTTCGGTCCACGTCTCCTGCAAGGCCAGCGCCTTCAGCAGAGCGGACTTGCCGCTGCCGCTCTCGCCGACGACGGCGATGAACGTGCCGGGCTCCAGACGGGCGCTGACGCGATCCAGAATCGTTTTTCCATCGGGAATTTTGCGCGTTAAGCCAGTAATAACGATCATCGATGCCCTGCTCCTTATGTCCAATATAAATCTAGTGTATTGCATATGAGAAAAGCTTTCCATACGAACAAATGTTTGCTATACTGGTAATAGGAACATATGTTCCGACATATAATGTTAAAGGTGGGATGACGGAATGGTAAAATGCGAACATCTCCGTTACGTGGAAGCTCCCAAGGGAACGCGGCCGTCCATGGACTTGACATTCAAATTTTTCGACGACGGCAAGCTGGTCATCATCGATAACGATACGGGCAATACAATGAACCCCCGCGAATTAAGCGGGGGCAGTTACGACTTCTATGTACGTCAACGGCTCCATCGCATCAGACGCACGCTGACGGAGAAGATCGCCAAGTACGCTTAAGCGCGCGCGAGCAATGACGCAGGTTGTCCCAACGGCTCGCGTTAAGGCAAGTTTTTGTTGATTCCGTTCAGGCTGGCCGGCAATCGCGCCATTTTACCGAGCCTCAGCGCTTGCTCGCGGTCTTTGAAGTGCGCGTTGTTCCGCTGGTCGTCGATTTTGCTGCTTTTGTTTTTAGGCATAGCATCACCTCCCGCCCTTCGCCTTCCGCGAAGGGTTTGTTGTTAGTTTTCCTTTTTCCTCGCATTTACAAACCCTCTGCGTCGGGCCATAATGAATTTATTGAATCCGATACCCATTCGCGCCGGCGCGATTCGCCTCGAGCGGAGCGTCGCCGGACTTCGTAGCAGCATAAGGAGTTGGCAAGCCGTGAAACAACGCATTTTGTTCGATCTGGACGATACGCTCATCTATTGCAATAAGTACTTCCACTTTATTCTCGACCAATTCGCGGACGAGATGTCGACCTGTTACGCGGCGGCCGGCCTCGGCCGCGACCAGATCATGAGCAAGCAATCGGAGATCGACGTCGCGCGCGTGCAGATCGACGGCTTCAAGAGCGAGCACTTCCCGCAATCGTTCGTGGACACGTACCGATACTTTGCCCAGCTGACGGGACGAACGCCTTCCGTATACGAAGAAGAGAAGCTGTGGAAGCTGGGGCATAGCGTGTACGAGCTTCAAGCGGAGCCGTACCCGATGATGGAGGAGACGCTGTTCTCGCTCGCCGAGAGCGGCCACGAGCTGCATCTGTATACGGGCGGGGATTACGCGATTCAGCATCGCAAGATCGACAGCTTGAAGCTTGAACGCTACTTCGGTAATCGTATCTACGTGCGCATGCACAAGAATACGTCGGCGCTGGAGCAGATCTTGACCGAAGGCGGGTTCGACCGCGACATGACGTGGATGATCGGCAATTCCGTCCGCACGGACGTTCTGCCCGCGCTGCAATGCGGCATCCACGCCGTATATCTGAAGCAGGACGGCGAATGGACGTACAACGTCGTACCGATCGACGCGACGCCCCGCGGCGCGTTCCTGACGCTGAACGCGCTGCCGCAGGTGCCTCCCGCGATTCAAGATTTTCTAGCCGGCTCTTTGCGATAATACGACCATGCGATAATACGACAACGACCTAGGGACTCGGCATCCCTAGGTCGTTGTGCATATCTTCTATTGTTCTTCGCCTTGGACCGTAACGGACGGGCTACTTCGCAACCAAGCCGCTCAGCTTCTCGAAGATTCGCCTTACGCCGTCCGACCAGAGCGGATCCTCCGCATAGGTCGTGTTGAACCACGAGAACGGCTCGTATCCCTCCGGCCGCTTCTTGCCGAGATTCGCGATCGTTCGCGCGGCGATATCCGCGGAATCGTGAATGTCGGTATTGTACGCTTCCCAGCTATGAAACACGTTGAACGGGTTATTGGCGATGTCGCGCGCATGCTTGGCCGTCTCGGGCACGAACCCTTGCTCTTGTCCCGTTAAGGCGAACAATAGCAGCGGATGCACGTCGTGCGCCTTCGCGCTCGCCACGATCGCGCCGAAGTACGGCTCTTCCGCCAGCAACGCGTCGCGTCCGCGCAAGTAGCTCTTGACCGCCGGCTCGTCGATCTCCGCGTACCTCAAGCGAGGCGGCATGCCGACATCCGGTTCGGGAGCAGGCATGACGATGACCTGCGGCACGTAAGGAACGGGCTTGGCTTCCGGAACATCCGGCTTGATAAGCAACAATACCGCTGCGGTGGCGGCTCCGATCGCCGTTACGGCAAGTCCGGTCCAGACGAGCTTCCCCGGCTTAAAGTAAGATCGCCGATTCGCATCGGAGACGTATGATTCCGCGTTCGCATCGCCGCCGACGCCGGATCTCGACAGCCTGCCGGCGATTTGCTCCGCGCTCCAACGGCCGGGAGATCGCTCGTCCATCCAACGGCGAATCGACTCGACGAGTTCCGTCGCTTGCTTATCTTCGTTCCACTCCGAGCAGACGTCGATGACGTCCTCCGGAGATACGTCGCGATTATCCCGAACGAGACAACGCGTGATCAGCTCGTTCGCCAGCTTCGTCTTCGCCTCGTCAGGCAGTTCCGGAAGCCGCTGGCGCAGGCCGCGGCGAATCGCGTCCGCGACAATCTCCGCCCGCTTCTCTCCCGGCAGCGGGGCATACTTCGTATTCACGTAACGGCGTATGACATGCATGTCCGCCTTCGTCATCAGCGCGACGCGTTCCATCGTATTCCCCTCTCGCCCATCGGGATGCCAGACGAATCCTTCCCAGTGTAACATAGAGGAAACTTTTGGGGAACGCATCTCCGGCCCTGTATCGTCGCCCGGTTATTCGGCCGAAGCCGCTAGTCGAATGGCGCGCTGAACATCCTCCGAACGGATGTATGCTTCGATTTGCTGCTTCTCCCCGTCCGTCAGCTGGTATTCCGAGTCGCAGTCCTCGTCGAGCGTGGCCAGTTGGATCGGATCGCCTCGATGCGTGCAGACGGCCAATATCGCGAAATCGATCAAGTCGAGCGGCAGCGGCGTCTCTTCCGCCGTCTCGACGCGCAAGGTCACGTCAACCCATTGATTATCTCTTCGAACCGCTTCGTATCGTAATCCCTCGAACCGGAGCTCGGTCCATTTCTCGTCGCCGTATCGAATCATTATCTAACCCCCATCGCGTCTGTGAAAAAAGAGGCTGTCCCCGGATGCGAGACAACCTCTTCATTATAATCGATTAATCGGTTTACGGAAGCATCGTGCTTCCCATCAGGAAGCGGTCGACTTCGCGAGCGGCCTCGCGGCCTTCGTTGATCGCCCATACGATCAAGCTTTGTCCGCGTCTCATATCGCCCGCGGCGAACACTTTGTCTACGTTCGTATTGTATTTGCCGTAACGCGCCTTCACGTTCGAGCGACGGTCCGTCTCCAGGCCGAGCTCGTCGATGATCGTGCGCTCCGGACCTTCGAAGCCGACGGCCACGAGAACGATATCCGCGGGCCATACTTTCTCGGTACCCGGAATTTCCTCGTAGATCTTCCGGCCCTGCTCGTCCACGTAACGGCGGATTTGCACGGTGTGAAGCTCTTTCACGTTGCCGTTCTCGTCGCCGACGAACTTCTTCGTCAGAACGGAGAACGCGCGAGGATCTTCGCCGTAGATCGCCTTCGCTTCTTCGTGAGCGTAATCGAGCGTGTACACGTTCGGATACTCCGGCCAAGGGTTGTTGATCGAATCGCGCTCAAGCGGAGCCTTGGCGTGCGTGCCGAACTGGGTAATGCTGCTGCAGCCGTGGCGAAGAGCCGTCGCGACGCAGTCCGTGCCCGTGTCGCCGCCGCCGATGACGATGACGTGCTTGTCTTTGCCGGAAATATAGGTGCCTTCTTGCAGGCCGTTGTCCAGGTAGCTCTTGATCGTGCTGTTCAAGTAGTCCATCGCCTGATAGATGCCCTTAAGCTGATGACCTTCGACGTTGCCGATCGGACGCGCCTTCGTCGCGCCGCCGCACAGAACGACGGCGTCGTATTGCGCTTGCAGCTCGCGGGAAGAGATGTCCTTGCCGATCTCGGTGTTCGTTACGAACTTGACGCCTTCCGCGGCGAGCAGATCGACGCGGCGTTGCACGATGTCCTTCTCGAGCTTCATCGTCGGAATGCCGTACGTCAGCAACCCGCCGATGCGATCGGCGCGCTCGTACACGGTGACCGAATGGCCGGCTTTATTCAGTTGAGCGGCCGTTGCCAAGCCCGCCGGGCCGGAACCGACGACGGCGACTTTCTTGCCCGTGCGCGTCTTCGGCGGCTCCGCCGTTACCCAGCCTTCCTCGAAGGCGCGGTCGATGATCGCTTGCTCGATCGTCTTGATCGTCACCGCGTCGCCGATCAAGCCGACGGTACAGGAGCCTTCGCACGGCGCCGGACATACCCGTCCCGTGAATTCAGGGAAGTTGTTCGTCTTCGCCAGACGCTCGTAAGCTTCTCTCCAGAGGCCGCGGTAGACGAGGTTGTTCCACTCCGGAATCAAGTTGTTGATCGGACAGCCGGAAGCGTTGCCTGCAAGCTCCATTCCGGTATGGCAATAAGGGGTACCGCAATCCATGCAGCGGGCGCCTTGCGTGCGCAGCTGCTCTTCGGAGAACATCCGGTGGAATTCATTCCAGTCCTTGATGCGCTCCAAGGGATCGCGGTCGCTCGGAAGCTCCCGTTGATATTCCATGAATCCCGTAGGTGTCGACATCTACATTTCCTCCATCTGCCTAAGTAACGCACGTGCTGCGCAATCCATCTTTCATCCCACTATATCGGGTTGCTTCTGCGGTTGCAAGCGTGCTCGAGGTCGTATTTGTATAGCAATAATAGATCATCCTATCAAATCGCATCCTGTCGAACAATGGACTATCCGTCTACTTGTTTGCACGATTCCGCTATACGCGTTCGTATACGCAGAACGAGTACGGCAGGAGATTGCGTTCGTCCTGAACGCCCGGCGTACGCGAGACGAGCTTCCACTCTTCGCGGTCGAACGCGGGGAACGAAGCGTCTCCATCGAAAGGCCGGTCGATCTCCGTCAAGATTAACCGGTCGGCGACCGCTAACGTCTGCTCGTAGATTTCCGCTCCCCCGATGACCATCAATTCCTCGTCGCCGTAATTCTCGATGGCTTCGGGAATCGAACGCACAAGCTCGCAGCCGTCCGGCGCTTCCTTCAGGGTCCTCGACAAGACGACGTTCGTGCGGTCCTTCAACGGTTGCTTCAACGATTCGAAAGTCTTGCGCCCCATCAGCACGGGCTTGCCGATCGTCTGTCGCTTGAAGAAGGCCATGTCCGCCGGAAGACGCCAGATCAATTCGTTATCTTTACCGATAATGCCGTTGGAGGCGACTGCCGCGATCAACGTTACCGACATTCGCACCCTTCCTCCCGTTCGGAAATCGCTTTTGAAAATGGTTTTGTCCTATCATATCACATCGATTTGCCGCTGCCTACCCGAACAATGTGTGACGAATATGTTCCAATATCAGGATTCGGCGATCTCGTTCGTATAGGATTCGAACAGCTCGGGACCCCGAGGCGACGTCGAACCGGGATTCGGCTCCAACGTGACTTCGATCGCGTCGACCGGGTCGGACCCTTCCGTTAGCGGATACGTCATCATTCCGATGCCGCTGTCGTCGACGGTGAACGTTCCCGCGCTGCGTCTCTTGCCTTCATGCCATAGCCATACTTGGTAAGCCTCGGATCCTACCGTCGCCGGAGAGTCGAACACGTAGACGACGAACCGCTCTTCCGAGGCGGAACGAACGAAGCACGCGACTCCGTACGCGCGTTGCCGGTCTTCGAAGCGGCCGGACTCCCGAACCGCCGACAGCCGGTACAGCGTCTCGATCGCCGTCGGCTCGACCGAACCGCCCGCCGATAACGAGATCGGCTTCGCCTCCGCGCGAAGGTCGGCCGCCAGCCAGCCCGCGGCGAAGAAAAGCGCCAGCACGGCGGCGCCGACCGTCAGCATTAGAGGCTTCTTATAATTTCTCTCGGATCGCGATTCGACGCGATATTCCGGCGCGTTCGCCGAGCTTAGCAACGGACCGAGCACCTCGTCCTTCAGATCGGCGGGCGGCTCGACCATGTCCATATCGTGCGCGAGCCGATCCCATACTTCCCTCCAGCTCGCGGCTTCTTCCCTGCACGTCGCGCACGCCGCAAGATGTCGTTCGAACCGCTTGCGCTCGACATCGGAGCCGAGTCCGACGACGTAATCGACCAATCCATCGCACGGGGAAGCCTTCTCCTTGTCTCCGTTCATCGGTTATCGTTCCTCCCTCATGCCCTGAAGTTGTCTGCGCAGCGTCTTAAGCGCCTGATGAAGCCTGTTCTTGACCGTTCCGATCGGTTCTTGGCCCATCTCCGCGATCTCGTGCAACGTGAAGCCTTTCCAATATAACAGCTCGATGACGCGTTGCTGCGGCCCGCTCAGCGAGCGAGAAGCCCGAACGAGCTCCGAACGCGTAGACCATCGAATGGCCGCGGCTTCCGGATCGCCGGGTTCGTCATCGCGACTGTTGCCCGCCGCGGCTTCGATCGCTAACGTCCCTCGATGGCGACGTTCGCTTCGCAACACGTCGATCGCGATATTTCGGGTAACGGCGACCAGCCAGCTCGAGAACGCGCCTCTCGAGGCGTCGTATTCCGCTCGCGTCGTCCATAATCGGGTGAATACGCGCTGCACGACTTCTCTTGCGAGCGATTCGTCCGCGCAGGCTTTGCGCGCGAACGAATAGACGAGGCGCGAGTGACGGTCGTACAGCTGCTCAAGCGCGTCCTCGCGCCGATCGCGAATATGTCGCATCAGTTCGGCATCCGTCGGTATCGTCATGCCTCTTCCTCCCCCGCGGTTCTTTAACGCGCACGGCGGGCCGAGGTCGCCCTCGGCCCGCCTGAGATTAATCGTCATCGGTCACGATGATGGTTGCCTTCATATCCGGATGAGGCGCGCAATAATAGGAGAACGTCCCCTCGTCCTTGAACTCGACTTTCGCCGATTCGTCTTTGCCGAGCAAGCCGGTATCGAAGGCGCCTCCGTCGGCCGTCGCGGTATGCTTGACTTTGTCGCGGTTAATGAAGACGACCGTCGTCCCTTTCTTGATCGTAAGCTCGCCAGGCGAGAAAGCGAACCCCTTGATCTCCACGACGACCTCCTCTTGCGAATCGTCCGGCGAAGCGGAAGCCTCCGCCTCTGCGGTCGCCGAGGGCTTAGGCGCAGCCGACGGGGTTGGCGAAGGCCTCGGCGATGGAGAAGGCTTAGGCGAAGCGGCAGGCGTCGATGAAGCCGAAGGCGTTGCCTCGGAAGACGCTGACGCGCTCGCCGACGCGCTTGCGGAAGGAGTTGCCTCGTGCCCTTCTTCGTGCGAAGCCGACGCGCTCGCCGTTGCGGACTCGCTCGCCGTTGCGGACTCGCTCGGCGACGCCGTGTCGCTTGGCGAGGCCGTCGCCGCGGCGGATGCGCCCGCATCGCCGGAGGCGCGTTCTTCGTTCGATCCGGAGCCGCAAGACGCCAGCAAGACGATCGTCATCGCGAGCGACAACGCGAGCAAGGCTGCCTTCGCCGTTTTATTCCAATTGCTATACTTATTCTCCATCTCTCGATCGATCCCTTCCGAATGAATTCCATCATTGGAGTTAACGGGAGCATTCGGCGAACGGTTCGACGTACGGAATCGCGCGCGCAAAAAAACCTCGAACGCTTCGGAAGAAGTCGTTCGAGGTTCGGTTAATGCGTTCTTACACCGCGACAGGCGCCTTGATCGCCGGGTGGTGCTCGTAGCCGACGAATTCGAAGTCTTCGAATTTATAATCGAAGATCGATTCGGGCTTGCGATGGATGACGAGCTTAGGCAGCGGAAGCGGCTCGCGCGACAGCTGCAGCTTCACTTGCTCCATATGGTTGCTGTAGATGTGCGTATCGCCGCCGGACCAGACGAACTCGCCGACCTCCAGGTCGCATTGCTGAGCGATCATATGCGTCAGCAGCGCGTAAGAGGCGATGTTGAACGGCAAGCCGAGGAACGTATCGATCGACCGCATCGTCAGCATGCAGCTCAGTTTGCCGTTCGCGACGTAGAATTGGAACACGAAATGGCACGGCGGAAGCTTCATCTCGTCGATGACCGACACGTTCCAGGCGTTCACGATATGCCTGCGCGAGTCCGGATTCCGCTTAATGCTATCGACGACTTGCGTCAGCTGGTCGATCTTCCGGCCGTCGGGTGTCTCCCAGGCGCGCCACTGCGAGCCGTATACCGGACCGAGATCGCCGTTCTCGTCCGCCCATTCGTCCCAGATCGAGACCCCGTTCTCCTTCAAGTAGCGGATGTTCGTCTCGCCGCTGATGAACCATAGCAGCTCGTGGACGACCGACTTCAGATGCACGCGCTTCGTCGTGACGAGCGGGAAACCTTCGCCCAGATCGAAGCGAAGCTGGCGGCCGAAGACGGAACGCGTGCCCGTACCCGTCCGGTCGGACTTGTCGGTACCGTTATCGAGTACGTCCTGAAGCAAATCCAAGTAGTTGCGCAATTGAGTCTCACCCTGTCGATTCGATATGAAAATATGAACTATTGTATCACTGAGGCTCCGCTTCTGTCGATGAAGATTCCGGCGCCGAGTAACGTTCCTTGCGCCGTTTCATCCGCAGCGCGTGCCGTTCCGGCGCGCTGTCGTGCAGCTTGCGCTCGTGCTCGCGCTCCGGCGCCACGGGCGGCACCGGGGTCGGCTTGCCCTGCTCGTCGAGGGCGACGAACGTCGAGAACGCCGTTACCGTCACTCTGCGCTCGCCGGTGAACAGGTTCTCCGCGCGCACGACGACGTACACCTCCATCGAGCTGCGGTGAGTCCACGTGACGAACGCCTCGAGTTCGACCGCCTCGCCCATCCGGATCGGCGACACGAAGTCCAAGCTGTCGGTCGATGCGGTGACGACCGGCTTGCGGCAATGACGTATGGCCGCTATCGCCGATATCTTATCGATATACTTCATGACCGTGCCGCCGAACATCGTGCCGTGATGGTTCGTGTCCGTCGGGAACACGAGCTCCGTCATGATCGATCGCGACCGGCTGACCGGAATGGCTTCAACGCCCATATCGCTCCGCTCCTCGTTCCGTCTTCTGTTATAAAAATATGCACCTCCCGGGCCCGCACGACCGAAAAGTCGCGAGCCAGGGAGGTGCATCGATTGCGATAGGTTATTTCTTCGGCGCGATCGTATGGATCGGATGACCCATCGCGAGCTCCGCCGTGTCCATCGTGATCTCGCCAAGCGTCGGGTGAGCGTGAATCGTCAGGGCGATATCCTCGATCGTCGCGCCCATCTCGATCGCGAGACCGAGCTCGGCGATCATGTTGGAAGCTTCGACGCCGGCGATTTGCGCGCCGAGCACGAGGCCGTTGTCGGCGTCATGGATAATCTTCATGAAGCCGTCGGAGCCGCCGAGCGTAACCGCGCGGCCGTTGCCGCCGAACGGGAACTTGCTGGACTTCGCGTTAAGGCCTTTGTCCTTCGCTTCCTTCTCGGTGTAACCGACGCTTGCGCACTCCGGATCGGAGAAGGCTACGGCAGGAATGCACTTGTAGTCGACTTTCGAAGGCAAGCCCGCGATCGCTTCCGCCGCGACCTTCGCTTCGTACGAAGCTTTGTGCGCGAGCGCCGCGCCCGGCACGATGTCGCCGATCGCGTAGATGTGCGGGATGTTCGTCCGGCATTGGTCGTCGACTTCGATCAGGCCGCGTTCGCCGACCTTCACGCCGATCAGGTCGAGACCGAGCTCGCCGTCCGTGTTCGGACGACGGCCGACCGTAACGAGCAGGTAGTCGGCCGTAACCGTCTTCGTCTCGCCGCCGACTTCGTACGTAACGGTAACGTCTTTGTCCGTCTGCTCGGCGCCCTTGGCGAGCGCTCCGTTGACGATCTCGACGTCGTTCTTCTTCAGCTTCTTCACGACGAGCTGGCTCATGTCTTTGTCGAAGCCCGGCATGATCGTATCCGCGCCCTCGAGGATCGTTACTTTCGTGCCGAACTTCGAGTACATTTGACCAAGCTCGATGCCGATGTAGCCGCCGCCGATGACGACGAGGCTCTTCGGCACTTCAGGCAACGACAGCCCTTCCGTCGATGACAGGATACGGCCGCCGAACGGGAACGGCTTCAGCTCGATCGGGCGGGAGCCCGTCGCGATGATGCAGTTCTTGAAGCGGTAACGAGGCGCTTCTTGGTCGTTGAACAGGCGCGCTTCATGCTCGTTGATGAACATGACTTCGCCTTGGAACATTTGCACCTTGTTCGCTTTGAGCAGCATCTCGACGCCGGACGTCATTTTGTTCACGACGGACGACTTGTACGCTTGCACTTTGCCGAAGTCGACGCTGACGTTGCTCGCGGACAAGCCGTACTCGTCCGCGTGCTGCATCGCCTCGTAGTGGTGCGCGGCGTTGATCAGAGCTTTGGAAGGAATGCAGCCGACGTTCAAGCAGACGCCGCCGAATTTGCCTTTGTCGGCGATCATGACTTTCTGTCCGAGCTGCGCGGCGCGGATGGCGGCTACGTAGCCGCCGGGTCCGGCGCCGATGACGAGCAAATCTATATCCAGAGACGCATCTCCTACGACCATGGGTTTAAACCTCCATTACGAGCAGCTCGGGATCGCTGAGCAGCTGTTTGATGTAGTTCATGAAATATTGAGCCGTCGCGCCGTCGATGATCCGATGGTCGAAGCTCAGCGACAATGCCATCATCGGAGCGGCGACGATCTCGCCGTTCTTGACGATCGCTCTGTCCGTAATGCGGCCCGTGCCGAGAATCGCGACTTCAGGGAAGTTGATGACCGGCGTGAAGAACATGCCTCCGGCGGAACCGATGTTCGTGATCGAGATCGTGCTGCCCTTCAGTTCGCCCGCCGACAACTTGCCGTCGCGGCCGCGCGTCGCGAGATCGCGGATCTCGTTCGCCACGGACCAGATATTCTTACGGTCCGCGTCGAAGATGACCGGGATGATGACGCCGGCGTCGGTATCCGTCGCGATGCCGATATTGTAGTACTTCTTATAGACGATTTCGTTCGCCGCTTCGTCGATAACCGCGTTCATCGCGGGGAATTCGCGGCATGCGGCGACGAGCGCCTTCACGATGAACGGCAAATACGTCAGCTTGACGCCTTTCTTCTCCGCGATCGGCTTCGCGCGGTTGCGAAGCGCGACTAGCGCGGTCACGTCCACTTCGTCCATTATCGTGACATGCGGAGCCGTATACACCGACTTAACGACCGCGTTAGAGATCGCCTTGCGGATGCCCTTGAACGGTATACGCTCTTCGACTCCTTGGCCGCCGACGGGACCGCCGGTCTTCGCAGCCGGGGCAGCCGACGGAGCGGATGCCGCTGGCGCGCTTGCCGCTTGAGCTTCGGCAGGTTCCGCGGCCGCGGGAGCCGCGCCGCCTGCGCCGAGAACATCGTCGCGAGTAATGCGGCCGTTCTTGCCGCTGCCGTTCACTTGCGCGATGTTGACGCCCTTCTCTCGAGCAAGCTTGCGTACGCTTGGCGTCGCGAGCACGAACGCGTTCGAAGCGGACGGAGCCGCCGCAGGGGCGGCAGGTGCCGGAGCCGCGGGAGCCGCCGCTTCTTGCGCCGGTTGGCCCTTCGTATCCGCGCCGCCTACCGCGCTGTTGCCGGAAGCGCCGCCGGCGGCTTGCGCGTGGGCTTCCTCCGACGGCGCTTGTTCCGGAACTTCGCCTTCGGCTTCGATAATCGCGACGATGTCGCCGACGTGCATGACTTGTCCGTCTTTGGCGCGCACTTCGGTCACTTTGCCGTTGACCGGACACGGAACTTCCACGATCGCTTTGTCGTTCTGTACTTCCATGATTATATCTTCGTCCGTTACCGTCTGGCCGGGCGCGATGTGCATCTTGACGATTTCGCCTTCGTGCAGCCCTTCGCCCAGCTCCGGGAACCGATATTCGAATCTGGCCACCTGGAATCCTCCTCCGATTAGAACTGCAGCACTTGGTTAGCGGTTTTCACGATGCGTGCCGTAGAAGGCAACCATGCGTCCTCGACTTGCGCGAACGGATAAACCGTATCCGGGCCCGCGCAACGAAGCACGGGCGCTTCCAGGTGAAGAATCGCCTTCTCGTTGATCTGAGCGATAATTTCCGCGGCCGCGCCGGAAGTCTTCTGCGCTTCTTGCACGACGATCGCGCGGTTCGTCTTCTTGATCGATTCCACGATCGTATCGATGTCCAGCGGCAACAGCGTGCGCAGGTCGATGACTTCGGCGGATACGCCGCTCTTCTCGAGCTCTTCCGCCGCTTTGACGGCCGTGTGCACCATCAAGCCGTAGGCGATGATCGTGATGTCTTTGCCTTCGCGAACGACTTTCGCTTTGCCGATCGGCACCGTGTACGCCTCTTCCGGCACTTCGTCGCGGAACGCGTGGTACAGGTTCAGGTGCTCCATGAAGAATACCGGATCGTTATCGCGAATCGCCGAGACGAGAAGTCCCTTGGCGTCGTACGGGTTGGACGGAACGATGACTTTGATGCCCGGCGTCTGCATGGCCAAGCCTTCCAAGGAATCGGTATGCAGCTCTGCCGCTTTAACGCCGCCGCCGAAAGGCGTACGGAATACGATCGGGGAATTGTAACGTCCGCCGGAGCGGTATCTCATCCGCGCCGCTTGAATGAACATTTGATCCATCGCTTCGTAGATGAAGCCGACGAACTGGATTTCCGCCACGGGACGGAAGCCTTGAATGCCGAGGCCGACCGCGAGTCCGCCGATCGCGGATTCCGCCAGCGGCGTATCGAATACGCGGGTTTCGCCGAATTCGCCTTGCAGCCCTTCCGTCGCGCGGAACACGCCGCCGACTTTACCGACGTCTTCGCCGAACACGATTACGTTAGGGTCGTTTTTCAGCTCGACGCGCATCGCGTCGCGGATCGCTTCTTTCATATTCATCTGAGCCATGCTGTGTCTACTCTCCCGTCAAACGAGTTTAGTGGATGTTCAAAAAGTCGACTTTTGATCACGAAGCAACTCAGGAAGCAGATTCGACATCGAATCTTGCGTTCAACTTCGAAGTCCGGTGCTCATGTAGGTTTGCCTACACTCCGCTCCTCCTTCTTCTGTTTCTCGCAACCTTCTCGGTGCTGAAAAGCCGATTTTTGAACTTGATTTTATTATTGGAAATCGGCTTTTTGCTCTTCGAGATGCGGAGGCGTATGTTCGAACATCGAATCGATCAAGCCGGCGACGGTCATTTTCTCCGTTTGCTCCGCTTTTTTGATGTGCTCGTTCACCGCGTTCTTCGCTTCTTCTTTGACGCGCGCCGTATCTTCTTCCGTCCACAAGCCTTTTTTCTCCAGGTACTTGCCGAAGCGAACGAGCGGATCCTTCAAGCTCCATTCCGCTTCTTCGTCCTTCGTGCGGTACTTCGTCGTGTCGTCCGCCATCGAGTGAGGGCGGAACCGGTAAGTCAAGCCTTCGATCAGCGTAGCTCCGCCGCCGTTACGGCCGATCTCGGCGGCTTCTTGCACCGCGGAGATAACCGCCAGCACGTCCATGCCGTCGACTTGAAGACCGCGAATGCCCGCCGCGAGCGCTTTGTGGGCGATCGATTGCGCGCCCGTCTGCTTCGCGTACGGCGTCGTGATCGCATAACCGTTGTTTTGCACGAAATAAATGACTGGAAGCTTGAACGAGCCCGCGAAGTTAAGACCTTCGTAGAAGTCGCCCTCGGAGGAGCCGCCGTCTCCCGTGTACGTAATCGCGACGCGCTTCTCGCCTTTCAGCTTGTAAGCCATCGCGACGCCGGTAGCGTGCAGGATTTGCGCGCCGATAATGATTTGGGGCATCAACACGTTGACGCCTTCCGGAATTTGGCCGCCGTGCTGGTGGCCGCGGGAATACAAGAACGCCTGATAGAGAGGAAGTCCGTGCCAGACGAGCTGCGGCATATCGCGGTAACCCGGGCAGATGAAGTCTTCTTTGGATAACGCGTACTCGCTGCCGACCATCGTCGCTTCTTGTCCGGATACCGGCGCATAGAAGCCGAGACGTCCTTGGCGCCCCAAGTTAACGGCGCGGTCGTCCCAAGTGCGGGTGAATACCATGCGGTACATGATTTCTTTCAGCTGGTCGTCCGTCAGCTTCGGCATGCGTTCCGCGTTGACGACTTCCCCTTCGGGGGACAATATTTGCAAGGGAACGACATTATCCGACCTTACTTCGTGCGCTGGATGTCCGGCCGTTTGGTTGACCGGTGCTTCGATAGATACTTTGCTCATTAAGGTTCACCTCATCTTGAATTGTGGAAGAGGGCTTTCTGTTATAGAATTATTATATCCCTGTTCAACTGGTTTGGTCAAAGAAAAACTGTTTAAAAACCTTTATTTATATAGCTTTTCGACGATCCATGTTTATATAACAGGGTTATGTAATCTATATAACACAGTAATACACTTTATGGTCCTCAGTCTTCAATATGGTTTGCCCATAGCCGAGATTTCCCATACCTTCTAAGGAGGTTCGCCGCATGAGCGACAACCCGATTTTTAAGAGAACGATCGTCAGACACGACATTCCCAGCCAACATTTACCGGAGCGAACGAGGTCGATTCGCGTCTATTTGCCGCCCGGTTTCCAACAGTGGATCAGCTACCCCGTCGTCTATTGCCAAGACGGCGAAGATTTCTTCAACTTCGGCCGCATCGCCACGCAAGCGCAGCGGCTCATCATCGAGGAAGGCTGGGATCCTTTCATTATCGTCGGAGTAGACGTCGACAAACGTCACCGAACGTCCGAATACGCCCCCGACGGGGAGCGTCATGACGGCTACGTACGGTTCTTCGCGGAAGAACTGATTCCATGGGTGGAATCGCAATACCCGGTGCGGGACGAATCAAGCGAACGGTTGCTGGCGGGCGATTCGCTCGGCGGCACCGTGTCGATGTCGATCGCGCTTCGCTACCCGGCGATGTTCAGCCGCATCGTCAGCTTGTCCGGAGCCTATTATTACCCGTCCGTCGAAGAGCTGAAGCGAGCGGGTTCGCTGGCGCATCTTCGCGTATGGATGACGGTCGGCTTGCAGGAGCGCGCGTACGAGACCGACCGCGGCGTATTCGACTTCGTGGCGTTGAACCGCGCCGCGCGCGAAGAGCTGCTGGCTAGAGGCGCGAAGCTGATCTATACGGAGAAGGACGGAGAGCACAAGTGGGGCTTCTGGCAACGAGAAATGCCGGAAGCGCTCGGGGCCTTCCTCTCCCCTTCGCCTCCGGCATTCGAATGACCGAATACGCGTATTATCGATCGGGCGCGGGCGGAAGCCCTCGCTCGATGTCTTCGAGCAGACGTCTCGTCTCTTCTTCGCCGCTCGCGCCCGACCTGCGGAACGCGAGCAGCTTCTCCTTCAGCACGGCCGCTGCTTCCTCGTACGCCGCCTCGTCCATCGCGGCGCCGTCCGGATCGTACCAGACGAACCCGCCGTGCGGACCGTTACGCAGATACGCGCCGTGCCATTCCGCCGGATACGAAGGCCAGCTCGCGCCGAGCGCGTACGCGATGACGTCGTCGTGGGCGAGCGGCAGCAGATGGTGATAATGCTCCTCCGCTCCCCCACCGGCGACGTTCAAATGATACGAAGCGTAATGCAAGTAATGCTCGCCCGTCTCCGCGTCCTTCACGATGCGATACAGCTCGCCGCCTAGCTCGCTCAGCGTCTTGACGTTCTCGATCCTTCGCGACAGCTCGTCCTCCGGAACGAACCGCATGCGCGGGAAGCCGAACGGGAGCGAGGCGCCCGATCCGGCGTCCTGTCCGGGCTTATCCATCGGACAGCCTCGTCTTCACGAACGCGAGCAGCTTCTCGCTGCCTGCCTTCACGAGCTCGTATACCTCGTCGAAATTGCCGGAATAATACGGGTCCGGCACGTCCTCCAATGCTTGCTCGGGCAGAAGAGAGAGGAACCGAATGACTTGAGACCCTGCCGATACGCCGAGCACTTCCCGGATATCGCGTTCGTTGCGGGTATCCATCGCGACGATCAGGTCGAATTTGTCGCCGTCCGACTTGGCGATCTGCCTCGCCTTCATGCCCGCGTACGAGATGCCGTGGCGGTCGAGCAGATCGCGCGTTCCTTCGTGCGGCGGATGGCCGATATGCCAATCTCCCGTGCCCGCGGAATCGACGGAGATTCGCTCCTCTAGACCTTCGCGGCGGATGACGTCGCGGAACACCGCCTCCGCCATCGGGGAGCGGCAAATGTTGCCGAGACATACGAACAATACGGAATAACTCATCGTTGCCCTCCTACATCGTTCCGCCCGGGAACGACCGGCGCGGAAGCTTCCATTTATAATAGACGGACAGCATGCGGAACACGACGACGAACAGGAACAGCGCGAACAGCTCCCACGGCTTCTGCAGGTTGCCGAGGGCGATCGCGAGCCCCGCGAGCAGCGCCCATACCGCGTAGATCTCGTCCCGCAGCACGAGCGGCTTGCGGCCGGCCATGACGTCGCGCACCATCCCCCCGCCGATGCCCGTCAGCATCGCCGCGACCATGACCGCGCTGATCGGAAGCTGCTCGTTCACCGCGTACAGCGCCCCTTGGATCGCGAACGCGGCCAGCCCGATCGCGTCGAAGAACGCCTCGCCCCTTTTCCAATGATGAATCCACCGGATCGGCAGCAAGAACACGATCAAGATCGATATGCCCGCCGTTTTCAAGAACAAGCCTTGGCCCCATAACGTCGTAACCGGAACGCCGATGAGCAAATTCCGAATGACGCCGCCTCCGAAAGCCGTCACCAACCCGAGCACGAACACGCCTAGAATATCATACTCTTCTTCCATGGCGACGATTCCGCCGCTGACCGCGAACGCGATCGTTCCGATCAAGCTGAATACATGAAACACATCCCATTCCAACGCTGACAACCCCCGAATATCCCGATACCTGTCGAATGATGACAACCCTTACTCATTGTAGCGGCATGCCCGGATATTCCGCAACGCTCTTTTTCCCGTTATACTGTACTGTATCGTTGAAAACTTGCGACATCACGCAGAAAAGGGTGTTTCCGATGTCCGTAACCGACCGCCGCAGAACCTTGATCGTCACGGGCGGCAACATTGGAGCGTGGACGCTGGCGCTGCTGCCGGCTTATTCATTCGTTATCGGCGCGGACCGCGGCGCCGAATTCGTCGCACGGGCAGGGGGGCGCATGCAGCTCGCCCTCGGCGACTTCGATTCGATCGGCCCCGGCCAACTGGACGCCGTCCGCGCGGCCAGCGACGAGACGATCGTGTACGACGCGATCGACAAAGACTGGACCGACACCGAGCTCGCCTTCCGCGAAGCCGCGGGCAGAGGCTTCTCCGACATCGACATCGCCGGCGCGCTCGGCACGCGCTTCGACCATAGCTTAGCCAACGTCCATCTACTTAAACAAGCGCAGGAGCTGGGATGCAGCCTGCGCTTGATCGACGAGCATAATATCATTAGCTTGTGCGCGGGCACGATGCGGCTGTCCGCCGACCCGCGGTACCCGAATGTCTCGCTGCTGCCGCTGACAGAGCGCGTCACCGGCATTACCTTGCAAGGATTCAGATATCCGCTTAACGACGCGACGATCCGGCTCGGCCAATCGATCGGCGTCAGCAACGTGCTCGACGAGCCGACGGGCACGATTACGATTACCGGAGGTCTCGTCCTCGTCATCCGCAGCCGGGATTGAACCGGCATTGCGTCAACGGGCGTTATACTTCCAGCGTCATTCCGGTCGCCGCGATGCTGACGTTAGCCGGCAAGCCGTATCGCTTGCGCGCATCCACGTCGTGGGACAAGTGCGTGAACACGACGCGACCCGGCCGCAGCTTCTCCGCGAGCGCGACCCCTTCTTTCATATCGTAAACGGACCGCGTCTCCATCGGGTAAGGTTCGAGGACGAAGCTCGTGCCGAGCACTAGCAGGTCGAGCCCGAGCAGCGGCCGCTGCTGCTCCTCGGTCAGCTGGATGGCGTCCGAACAATACGCCCAAGCTCTGCCTCCGGCGACGTCGTCGAACCGGTATGCGTACGCGTAGCCGTTCTTCCCGTGATTGACTTTCCATGGCCGAACCGCCCACGGGCCGTACGTCATCCCCTCGTCGTTCGCGACCATCTCCAGCTGATTGCCTACCCAGGGATACCTGGCGCCGATCAGATCGAGCACCTCTTGCGGCGCGTACATGCGCGAGCGCTCTCCCAGCCATCTGCAGCCGTCCGCCCAGTCCGTGACGCCGGCGATATGGTCGATATGAGCGTGCGTGACGATCGCTTGCTCCACGCGGCGCACCCCTAGGCTCTCCATCTGCAAGCGAAAGTCCGGCCCGCAGTCGAGCAACAGAGGCGGTTGCCCGGCTTCCTCCAGCCAAGCGGACGAACGGTAACGGCGATTCGCGCCGGATTCCCTCGCTTCCGCGCACACCGCGCAGTCGCAATACATTCTCGGCGTTCCCATCGAATCGCCGTTTCCTAGCAGCGTAATGCGCATGTAAGTACTCCTTGTATGTTTTACAACGGACGCAACGCGACGTTGTCTCTCGTCTCCAGCCCCGCGATCATGTTGTGCCACTCTCTCGGCTTGTTCGGGAGCGCTTCGTAATATTGCCGAAGGAAGGCGGCAATGAGCGCTGCCGGCACTTCCGTCATCTTGTTGTCCGCGGGCAGGAACCCGAGATCCAATTCGGTGACCGCCTTGCCCTCGTGATCCCACGAAGGATGCACGTAAGCCAGATCGAGCTTGCGGTACCCGAGATGCGACAGAACTTCGCGGCGAACGGCGGGATGCATCGCGAGAACGTCGCCGAACGAGAAGCTCGACGCCGCGTGCGGGTTGTAGATTTCGGCGAACATGCCGAGAGCGACCGTTCCGGATGCAGCCTGGAGGCGGACCAGATCCTTCTGCCGCTCCACGAACAGGAACCGGCCGATGCCCTTGCTAAGCGCGCTGATGATCGTGAAGTCGGTCATCGCGACGCACAGCTCCGGATAATATCGATACTCCGTCGCGCCGACGACTTCCCCGTCCTCGACGGCGACGTACACGTGAATCGAAGGATCGGCGATCGGTTCTCTCCACAGGTCGAACGCGAGCACTTCCTCGGGCGGGAAAATCTTGCTCATCATGCGATGCATCGCCGCGAAGCGCGGGTCATCGATTGAATTCACGCGAATGTATTCCATCTGGTCAATCTCCTCTGTATCGTTAATGATCGAATGGTCTAAAAGGGTTGCGCCACTCCATCAGCGCGGCGTAATTCGCGGACTGTTCGTCCTCCAGGTAGTCGGCGACGACGCCGACGGGCAGCCTGCCGCATCTGAGCAAGAACGTCAGCACCGGATCCTGCAACGTTCCCTCGGCGACCTGCGCGACGTAAGCCTCCGGCGTCATCCGGCCGGACACGGCCCCGTAGCCGGGCATGCGGCCGCCTCCGAGCAGCCGGTCGCATCCGAGATGAACGACGGTCTCGTACATCGACTGCATGAGCCATTTGCCGAGCCCGAACTTGCGGTACGCGGGCGCGACGCAGATGTCGACGACGTACAGCGTCTCCCCGTCCGCGGCGTGGTTGCGTATGTAGCCGTCGTCGGTAACGGACGACCAATCGTGCTTCTCCCGATGCTTCATATGTATTCGGAGACCCGTCATGGAACCGACGATGCGTCCTTCGACGTCCGCGCATAGCGCGCCTTCCGGAAACCGCGTCGCGTGCTCGTTCAGTTGCTCCTCGTTCCACCAAAGCTCCGAAGGGAACGGAGGAGGGAAGCAATCGGCCTGCAACGAGATCAAGCTCTCGAAGTCCCTCCGGTCGTAATTGCGGATCGTGACCGGCAGCATGCGCTTGCCGTCCGTAACCCTGATCGTCTTCCTCACTTCGCCGTTCCGCCTCCCTCGCTTATGAACGCCGTCGCTATCGCCAATCCGGATACAGGTCCGTGCGCCGATCGCGCCACGTCGTCACGGAGCCGGCCGCCCGAACGTCCTCCAGCAACGCCAAGTCCAAGTCCGCGGTGATGAGCATGTCTTCGTTCGCGTCCCCTTCGCATAGGATGCCTCGCGGCGGGAACGGAATGTCGTTCGGCGTAATGACGGCGGCTTGCCCGTAATTCGCCCGCATGAAGTCGACCTTGCGCAGCGAGCCGACGGTTCCCGTCGTCACGATATACACTTGGTTCTCCACCGCGCGGGCATGGCAGCAATACCGGACCCGATAGAACCCGTGCCGGTCGTCCGTGCAAGACGGACAGAAAATAACGTCCGCGCCTTTCGCCCTGACCATTCTTACGATCTCCGGAAACTCGATGTCGTAGCAGGTCAGCAAGCCGATCGTGCCGTACGGCGTATCGAACACCTCCACGCCGTCGCCCGCCTCGACGTTCCAGGCTTCCTTCTCCGTCGGCGTAATGTGAAGCTTGTCCTGCGTTCGGTAAGTACCGTCCGGAGCGAACAGGAACGCGGAGTTGCGCAACCGGTCGCCGCGCTTCGTGACGTGGGTTCCCGCGATGATGTACATGCCGTACTCCCGGGCCAGGCCGCCGAACAATCCGACGTACGCTTCCGTGTAGTCGGCCAGACGATCGATCGGCAGGCCCTGGCCGGAACCGTCTCCGATCGCGAGCAGCGGCGTCGTGACGAATTCGGGGAACAGCACGAACGAGCTGCCGTATTCGGAGGCGTTGCGAACGTAATGCGTCGCCTGCGCCGCGAAATCGTCGAAGCTCTCGCAATCTTGCAATAGGAATTGAACGGCGGATACTCTCAACTTCATGCGATGACTTTCCCTTCCGCTGACGCTGTCAGCCTTGCTTCTCTCTTCCTTATCTTATCCACCCGAACGGTTCCGTTCAAGCGGGCGTTCGCATGCTTACGCCGAATAACCGTACGAAAAGCGTCGCGAACGCCTTGTACGGTTCATTAGAATTTTCTCATTTCGTTTTAAGAAAACGCTTAATATCGTGATGCGGCGCACATTTTTCTCTCCTTGGCAAACGTTAGGAAATCGCTAGTCTGCTATACTCGGTTCAGGTCATGCGACACGAACACGAACTTAAACGGAGGGAATAACATCATGAACTTCAAACATAAACTCGTCCGCAAAGTGCTAACGGTCAGCCTCGGCGCCGTCATCGGCTTCACGGGAATCGCCGCGTTGCAAGCGCCTACCGCTTCGGCTGCAACGAAGGCCGACAAAATCGTGAGCCTGGGAAGCAAATATCTCGGCGTTAAATACCGCTTCGGCGCGCCGTCCGGCAGGACTTCTTCTTTCGACTGCTCGAGCTTCACCCAATATATTTTCGGCAAATACGGCATCAAGCTGCCTCGCGTCTCCAGCTCCCAAGCGAAGAGAGGCTATAAAGTCGCCAAGTCGAACTTGAAGAAAGGTGACCTCGTCTTCTTCAGCGTCGGCAAGCCGGGCAAAATCAGCCACGTCGGCGTATATGCCGGCAACAACCGCATTCTTCACACGTACGGCAAGCCGGGCGTTACGTACTCCAGCTTGAGCAACAGCCACTGGAAGTCCCACTATATTACCGCTCGCCGCGTTCTGTAATTATTAACGCCTGCCGAGCCTCGAATGTTGCAACGACAAAACCGGCAAAATCGGGAAATCCGATTTTGCCGGTTTTTTACGTTCTCCCGCGGGAGTTATAGGTTTCGAGGAAGCTGTACGGATACGGTCGTGCCGTTGCCGGACTTGCTGTACACCTCGACTTTGCCTTCGTGCAGGTCGATGATCTTCTTGGCGATCGACAGCCCGAGTCCGCTGCCGCCCGTCGAGCGTCTCCGCGCGTCGTCGACGCGGTAGAACCGTTCGAACAAATACGGGATTTCGTGCTCGGGTACGCCGATTCCGTAGTCGGTCACTTCGATCTTGATCGTGTTCTTGCTGCCGCGCACGCGAACGTCGATCGGCTCCTTGCTGTACTTGATCGCGTTGTCGAGCAAGATCAGGAGCAACTGGCGTATCTTGTCCTTGTCCGCCCTCAACTGGACGTGGGTCGCGTTGCCGTCGGCATGGACGCGGATTTCCCGCTGGAACGTCGTGCCGAGCGTCTCGCCCAACTCCCGGACGACGCCGAACAAGTCGAACTTGACGATATTGAGCCACGCGTCCTGTTCCGCTTCGGCAAGCGTGAGCATCGACCGGATCAAGTTCTGCAGACGCTGCGTTTCCTTCGAGATCGACTCGATCGCCTCGTCACGCACTTCCGCGTTGTCTCTACCCCACCGCTTCAGCATGTCCGCGTAGCTGGAAATGACCGTCAACGGGGTCTTCAGCTCGTGCGAGGCGTCCGCAACGAAGTGCTTCTGATGCTCGATCGTGCGGTCTAACCGCTCGATCATCTGGTTGAACGCCCGCACGAGCTGTTGAAGCTCGACGGACTCTTCCCGCCCGCCGAGCTTGACGACCTGCAGCTTGCCGCTGCGGTCGATCTCCCGCATCGTCTGCACCATCTGCCCGATCGGCCCCGTCAGCCTCGACGTGAACCAGAACGTGCCGAAGATCGCGAATACGACCGCGCCGACGCTCGTAACGCTAAGCGCGCCGACGAGAATTTGCAAGTAACTGTCGAGCACCGTCAGTCGTCGCGCCGCTTCGAGCGTTCCGAAGAAATGGCCTTTGTCGAACAACGGCACGGCCAAATAGATGATCCGCTGGCCGTTGACCTGGCGTGTCTCCGACATCTGCTCCGTACGGGGGATTGCGGGTAACGACAACAGCGCCTTGTCGCCGATCTGGTTCACGATCCTGAGGTCCTCGGTGACGATGCGCATCATCTCGTTGGCGTTATACAGATCGTACAGCAGCTTCGGATCCTCGTACCCGAGCATTCCTTGCTGCGCCAGCGTATCGACGACGAGATCCGTCTTGTTCGTCATGAGCGCGAGCTCGCCCCGCGTCGTTACACGGATGACGAAGAAGTAGACGAAGATATTATAGAGAATCAAGATGAAGATCAACCAGAATACGGTGAAGAGCGTAAACCGCGACCTTAACGTCATGCATCGGGCTCCTTCAGCATATAGCCTACGCCGCGAACGGTATGCAGCAGCTTATGGCGGTATCCCTTGTCCATTTTCTGGCGCAAATAACGGATGTATACGTCGACGACGTTCGTGTCGCCGATATACTCGTATCCCCATACGTCGGACAAGATTTCGTCTCTCGTCTTCTCCGCGTTCTTGTGCCGGGCCAAGTAAAGCAGCAGCTCGAATTCGCGCGGCGTCAAGTCGATCGAATGGTCTTTGCGGTACACCTTGCGCGTGATCAGCTCGATGGACAGATCGCCGATGCGCAATACGTCCTCGTTCTCCCCTTCGCGGGAAGCTTGGAAGATACGCAGAAGGTTTCTGACGCGGGCGAGCAGCTCTTCCATCGCGAACGGCTTCGTAATGTAGTCGTTCGCGCCGTGCTCGAATCCGCTTACCTTGTCGGGTACCGTATCTCTCGCCGTCAGCAGAATGACGGGGACGGCGCGGTCGTTCTGTCTGAGTCGCCGAAGCACTTCAACGCCGTTAAGCTCGGGCAGCATGACGTCCAGCAGAATCAAATTCCATTCGCCGGTCAGCGCCATCTCGAGACCGGTACGGCCGTCCGCGGCGCGTCCGACGGTATAGCTCTCGTGCTCCAGTTCCAGCTGCAAAATTCTTGCGATGGCATCCTCGTCTTCGATGATTAATATTTTCTCGTTGTTGTTCATTGCGTATCACCTCACGAATATACGATCCAGCCGAATACGGCCGCGAATAGGACGATCAACCATGGCGGACAGCGCCAGCTCGCGAGCAGGACGAAGCCGATCAGGACGAATACGAAATCCGTCGGCGCCTTGACCGTGCCAGAGAATACGGGCGTATAGAGGGCCGCCAGCAATAAGCCGACCACCGCCGCGTTCACGCCAGCGACGGCGGCGCGCGTCCGGCCGTGCGCGCGAAGGCGCGTCCAGAACGGAAGCACGCCGGCGACGAGCAGGAAGGACGGCAGGAAAATGAAGATCAGCAAGACGCCGGCGCGCGCGATGCCTTCCGCTCCCGGAGCGGAAGCTGCGCCGATATAAGCCGCGAAAGTGAACAAAGGTCCGGGCACGGCTTGTGCCGCGCCGTAGCCGGCCAGAAACTGCTGCTCGGAGACGATGTCCGAAGGAACCGTCTCCTCGTGCAGCATCGGCAGAACGACATGGCCGCCGCCGAACACGAGCGAACCGGCTCGATAGCCGATATCGGCCAATTGAAGCTTAACGTTATCATGCCATGAGGCAAGCAAAGGTAGCAGGACGAGCAGACCGGCGAACAGGACAAGGCAAACGATCGCCGTCCGTTTCTTGAAGCCGGCATGGAACGATTCGGCGTTGCCCGCGAGTTCGGGCTTGAGCAGCATGGCTCCTACGATTCCGCTGAGGAGGAGCGGAACGACTTGTCCGAAGGCCCCCGGCCATACTAATGCGATGCTGGCCGTCAGCGCCGCCATCGCGATTCGCGGACGGTCCGGCGCTAACGCGCGCCCCATGCTCCATAAGGCTTGCGCCACGACGGCTACCGCCGCCAGCTTCAGTCCGTGAAGCCAACCGGCGTCGGAATAATCGCTGCCGTTCAGGGCGACGGCGAAGAGGACGAGCAAGAGCGCCGACGGGAGAGTGAAGCCTAGCCATGCGGCCAATCCGCCGAGCATGCCGGCGCGCCGGATGCCGATCGCGATGCCGAGTTGGCTGCTAGCCGGCCCGGGCAAGAACTGGCAGAGCGCCGTTAATTCGGCGAACGAATCGTCCGTCAACCATCGCCTGCGCTCGACGTATTCCCGTCGGAAATACCCGATATGAGCGATCGGTCCGCCGAAAGAGGTCAAACCGAGCTTAAGCGCGGCGTATCCGGCTTCGAACGATCGATGTATACTGCCCGCCATTGCATACTCTCCCTTACCCGCAAGCGATTGTCCTTCTATATTGTAACATGACTGTCAAAGGCGAAGTAACGCGAGCGGACAGGCTTATGAACAACGATACGTTCGAATAAGGCAAAAGGTAGCGCCGGGAATGTCCCGACGCTACCTTGGGGAACGCATCTTCTATGACGCGTCGTCCTTGCCCTTCTGTGCCAAGACGATCGAGGCGACGTATTGGCGCGCGTCCGGGTTCAGGAGCAACAGCTTCGCCGTCCGGACGGTCGACCGAACGGCCGGCACGCCGTCCGGCGCTTCGGCTCCGGCTTCGTTCGGAGGCAGCTCCGTTAGCTTCGTGAAATACAGATGCATGCCGTCCAGATCCTCTCCCGCTCCCGCGATCGCGTAGCCGTCTTCGAGCAACGAATCCACCTGGCGTTTCTCGGACATAAATTCGGCGTGCGCCGTCATTCCGTCTATCTCCATTCGCGATCTTCTCCTATCCGGATCATGCCGTTCCTAGCAGATGTATACGCCCGTATCGGCGAAAGAAGTATGGAAACCCGTTTGAAATCGCGCTTATCCCGGAAACCGCGACTTAGCGCTTCGGCTTGTCCGCGACGAGGGCGACGAGCAGCTTCTCCATCGCCGCGTCGATCCGCCTAGCGGTGCGTTTATCGTCGGGCAAGCCTTGACCTCGCCATAGCGACGCCAACATCGTCTCGCCTTCCAACTGCGGCAGCAACGCGCCCGGACGCGAGGGGAACAGCTCCAGCCACGCCCCGCGGCCGGGAAACGATTGATCCCGGTTGGCGATCCAATCGAACGCGACCGGCGGGCTATTCCTGCCTCGAGCGAGTTGCAACGCGATGCACGCCTCCTGCCTTCCCTTCGTCCACTTCGACGGATCGCAATCCGCCACCATCCATATTCGGTCCGCCGCTTCCCGCAGCCAGCTCAACGACTCCGTCTTCGCCCATCCGCTAGAGACGTCGAGCAATACGATCGGCATGCCCAATCTGCGAAGCCAATTCGTGAACTCGTCGCCAGGCGGTCCCATTGCCGTCGCTCCCGCCTCCGGATCGATCGGATAGTACGCGGCCGCTACGCTGCGCCATGCCGGCGACGTCGGCTGCAAGCCCGAACCGTCCGCGTACGCGGCGCCTCTGGGCCGATGCTTGTCCCCGTTCAGCCGCGCGTACAGCTCCGGCCCCGCGCAGCCGGGACACTCGACGAGCGCGTGAGCGATGCCCGCGCGGGACAGAGCCGCCGACGCGGCCATCGCGGCGAACGTCGCGCCTGCGCCCGGGTACGCCGAAGCGACCGCCACGACGGTTACGCCTGACGACAGCGCATCGGCGCGAATCAAGCCGTCGGCTCGATTCGCAGGCTCGCCTCTCTCTCCCTCGGGCATGATTCGCGACAATTCTTCCCTCAGCTCGCTAGCCGACTGCGGACGCGAAGCGGGATCTGCGGCCAACAGCCGATCCATCAGGCGCGCGAACGGCGGCGGAACGTCGCCCTGCAGCGCCTCCTTCATGCTCCCGCGATGTCGCATCGCGAATCGGCCGCCGGATAGCAGGAAGTAAGCGAACGCCCCGAGCGTATACAGGTCGGTTCTCGCGTCCGACTGCGCGCCCTGCATCTGCTCGGGAGAAGCGAATCCCGGTGTGCCCAGACGCAACGTGTCGGCATGTTCTCCGGGGCGGTAACGGCGGGCGATGCCGA
This sequence comes from Cohnella sp. GCM10027633, assembly GCF_042675445.1. Lineage (NCBI taxonomy): Bacteria > Bacillati > Bacillota > Bacilli > Caryophanales > Paenibacillaceae > Cohnella > Cohnella sp. GCM10027633. The sequence goes on from NZ_JBHTGV010000001.1 coordinate 487,704, forward strand.
AGTCGACGAGAATCGCCCGGTCCCGGCGGTCGATCAGCACGTTGGACGGCTTCAAATCCCTGAAGACGATCGGCGGGGATTGCGCGTGCAGGTAGGCGAGAACGTCGCACAGTTGCAGCAGGTAGCGCAGCAACGGCCGGAACGGCAGCCGCAAGCCGAATCGCTCGAACCGTTCCGCCAACGTATCGCCGGCGATGTAGTCCATGACGATGCAGGCGAGCCCGTTCGCGTCCGGCGGGTAATAGTCGACGATCGCGGGCAGATGCGGATGCGACAACCCGCTCATCAGCTTCGCTTCGGACACGAACGCGTCCCGCTCCTCGGGCAGCGGCTTCGTTAGCTTCAGCGCCACCGTCTTCCCGTTCAGCCTCGAATCCTCCGCCAAGTAGACGCGCCCCATTCCGCCTTGGCCGATCTGCATGACGACGCGGTATCTTCCCGCGTATACGTCCCCTTCTCTCAGCAAGCCGTTCTCTTCCACGTGGATTGCCTCCTTATCGATATAAAAAATCCCGCACGCGGAGCCAACCTGTCGCCAGGCTTGCTTCGGTGCGGGATGCTTTCCCACGGTCGATTGAATATGCGAGCTCGAGTCACGCGTTACGGCTTGCGCCTTACCCACATTGTAACCTCTTCGCGATTGTGGAACAACTGCTTCACCTTGCGGATCTCGAACCGTTCGGAGTAGGCTTCGGTCAAATCCTGTATGCTCTGGAACGGCTTCCGGTACATGAGCTTCAGCGTAACGATGCCGGAGCCTCCGGCCGACAGCGCGGACGACAGCTCGTTAACGATGCGGCACGTGTGGTAGGGATCCCAGCTCATGTCGCAGACGAGCAAGTCGAACGTGCCCGGAGCGAACGACAGCTCCGCCGCGTTCTTGCGCATATGGCGAAGGCGCGGATGCAGCGCGAGCGACTCGTCCATCTCCGCCGGATCGACCGCCGTTACCTTGAGTCCCCGCTCCAGCAGTACCGACGTCCAGCCGCCCGGCGCGGCGCCAAGGTCGAGCGCGTTCGTGAACCTGTCGAGCGGCAGCCCGAACGCTTGCTCCGCCTCGAGCAGCTTGAACGCCGCGCGCGAGATGAGCGCTTCGTCGCGGCGGAACCGGATCGCTCCGCCCGGCCAGTCGGACAGATTATCCTTCGGCGCGGAGCATCCCAGGTATAGCGTCTTCCGAGACGAGTAGACCGAGACGATCCAATCCGCGTCGCGCGCGACGACTTCGCCCCCGAGCTCGCGGACGACTTCGGCCATGACGTCCCTCGCTTCAGCGGAGCCGAACGGGAACGGGCTGTCCTGCGCCTTGCGCACTTGTATGGCGACCTTCTTGCCGCCGACGCGATCCGCCAGCCGGGCGGCGTATTCCCTGAGCGCCTCTACGGTCGGATCCGCTTCGCCGGAGACGGGAACTTCGGCCTCCACGGGGAAGAGGTGCCGCAGGAACACCGGCTCCTTCTTCCGCAGCTCTTTCAATAGTTGCTCGGGTTCGTAATCGCCCGAGGTGAAGCTGAACGTCTCCGCGGCGGCGACGCCCGACACCTTCGTCCCGCGCACGCGGCGGCGCAGCTCTTCCATGGCGTACGGCGCGAAGCCCGGGTTCGCCGTTCCGATGTATGTAATCAATGTTTAGTCCTCTTCCTTCCCGACTTGAATCCAGGGCCGATCGCGGAGCCACTCGACGGTCAGCGGCACGTCGTACGCGGCTTCGAGCCATGCCGGCGTCAGCACTTCGCGCTTCGGACCGGATGCGACGATCTTCCCATGCGACATAAGCGCGACATGCGTGAATATCGGTATGATTTCTTCGATATGATGGGTCACATACAGCATCGACAATTTATTGGCCGTTAACCCCGTAAGAGAATCCAGAAACCGCTCGCGCTCGAACAAGTCCAATCCGGCGCACGGCTCGTCCAGAATGAGCAACTCCGGCGACGCCATGATCGTGCGCGCGAGCAGTACCTTCTTGCGCTCGCCTTGGGACAGCGTCCCGAACGGCTGCTCCGCCAATTGCCGCAATCCGACGTTACCGAGCTCTTCGTAAGCCTTCTCGCGCACTTCCTGCGGCACTTCCTCGTACATGCGCAAGTAAGCGAACGCGCCTCCCGCGACGATCTCCCACACCGGATCCCTCAGCGTGAATTTCTCGATGAGCGACGCGCCGATGTAACCGATTTTTTTGCGTACCTCGCGCACGTCGACTTGCCCGTACCGGTTGCCAAGGACGTCCACCGTTCCCGTCGTCGGGAATAAGTAGCCCGTGATCATCTCCAGCACGGTCGTCTTCCCGCAGCCGTTGCGGCCGAGCAGCGTCCAATGCTCTCCCTGCTTCACGCTCAGGTCGACGCCTTGCAGAATGTCGCGATCACCCCGGCGCAGCGTTAAGTTCCGTAATTCGATCATTCGTTCGTTTCCCCTTCCCCTGCGGGACGCCAAGTCGCCGCTTAGCTCCGGTCCAGCCGTTCCACGATGTCCGTTACGGAAGGGAAGCGGTATTGCTTGGACCATTCGCCGTTACTATTCTTCACGAGCAAGCAAGGCACGCTCTCGATCCGATGGACTTGGGCGATGCCCGGCATCGCGTTCAAATTTGCGGCATAGAGCCGATAGTCGGGCCTCATCTCGCCGACGATTCCGAGCATACGCCTGGCCAACGCGCACGTTCCGCACAGCGGCGTATGCACGAACACCGCAAGCGGGCCGGGCTCCTCCGCCCACGCCCGCTCCCAATCCGCGCGTTCCCATTCAAGCATCCCGTCTCGCTCCCGCGGCGGCGACTCTATCGAGCATCGCCTGCGGCATCGGGCCGTCGTGAACGACGACGCCCGGGGGATTCGCCGCCCGCAGGTCGCGAACCATCTGGGCTCTGCCCATCAAGCTGGAGGAATGTACGTACACCTCGCGCGGATAATGACCGCCGGCGATCATGCCGTGAACGACCGACAAGCCGTTCGGCTGGCCGTAACCGAGCTCGAAATCGAGCGATAGCACGTCCACTTCGCTCTCCGATAGCAAGAGCAAGCATTCTTCCGCCGATCTGGCGACGACGAATCCGCGCGGACAAGGTCTTACGTCGTCCAAATACACGTTAATCATCCGTCATTCCTCCTCCGACAGCCGCCTTGCCAGCATCAATTGCTCGCGATGCGACAGGCCTTCGCTTGTAGGCGTTTCCAATAATAGAGGCGCTTTCCTGATTTCCGGCGTGGCGAGCAGCTCCCGGAACCCCTTCTCGCCGATCCATCCCGCGCCGATAGGCGCATGCCTGTCTTTGCGCGAGCCTTGGGGGTACCGCGAATCGTTCAAGTGCACGGCGCGCAGGCTATCCCATATCCGCAGCTCCCGCGCCCGCTCGGCGAACGCCTGCCAGCCGCCCGGCTTCCATGCGCCGCTCGCGAACAGATGGCACGTATCGAGACAGAACCCGATCTTCTCCGGCTCATCGCTGAGCGATCGGATCTGCGCCCATTCCTCGGGCGTCGTCCCCATCGGTCCGTGATCGCCTGCCTGATTCTCGATAAGAATAAGCGCCTCGCCGTTCCATGCCGACGTTACCTTGTTGAGCCACTGTATTATATTTCGATAGCCCTCAAGCGGATCCTGCCCCTTGAACGTGCCGAAATGCACGACGACCCCGATCGATCCGCAAGCTTCCGCGATCGCGAGATCGTTCAGCGTGCAAGCCGCCATCCGGTCGCCCGCCTCCCCGGTCATCGCCGGGTTGACGGGGTACGGTCCATGGGCGATCGACGAAATTCCCCGCTCCCGGCACCACGCTTTGCAGCGCGAAGCATCGGCCGCCGAGAACGTCTTGGTCGCGAGCGTGCGGGGATTTTTCGGAAAATATTGATAAGCGTCGCCGCCGATCTCGACCGCGGATTCCGCCGCTTGCCGATAGCCGCCGCGCGTGCTTACATGGCTGCCGATGCGGATCATCGTTACGCGTTGCCTTGGCAATGGGGACAATAGAACATTTTGCGGCCGGACAACGTCTCGTGCTTGATCTCGTGCCCGCATTCGCCGCACGGTTCTCCGCCGCGGTCATAGACGAGGCAGCGGTCGTTGTACCCGCCGGTTACGGCGTCGTCCGCCGTCAGCGGCTGCTCCATGTATCCGCCCGCTTCCTTCGCCGCGAGCAGCACCGTCTTCATCGCCTCGTACAGTCGCCCCGCTTGCTCTTCGTTCAGATCCGAGCATGCCGTCGCGGGATGGAGCTTCGCCGCGAAGCAGATCTCGTCGCTATAACAATTGCCGATGCCGGCAATGAACTTCTGATCGGTCAGCGTCGACTTCAGTCTGCCGCGTTTACCGCTTAATCGCTTGCGGAACGCCTCCGGCGTAAGTCTCGCGTCGAACGGCTCCGGTCCGAGCTGCTTCATCTGCTCGAGCGCGGCTTTGGCGGTCATCCGGTGCAAGAACCCGAGCCTCAGCCCGCCGAAATACAAGCTGTTGCCGTCGGCAAGCCGCACGATGACCTGATAATGATCGTCATCCTTGGGCGCCCGTTCGCCGTAAAATATCCAACCGCCAAGCATCAGATGCAACACCAGCCGGTTACCATCGTCCAAGTGGAACAACAAATGCTTGCCTCTGCGTTCGACGAACAGGATCGTGCGCGTCGCAAGCGATGCTATGAATTGCTCCGCCGGCTCGTTGACCGTCGCCTCGCGGTTCACGACCGCGCCCGTAATCTTCTTGCCGCTGACGAGCGACGACAGCTGCGTGCGGTAATGCTCCATTTCCGGCCATTCCGGCATGATGTTTCTCTCCTCCTATGTTCGCGGCGAGGGCTTGCTCTCGCCTATCGCGCGCCGATCGCGTCGATCAGCTTCTCCAACGCGTCCAGATGCTCGCACACTGCATCCGGACGGGCATCGGCGGCTTCGCACTCTCGCCGCCAATTGTCTTCGTCGCAGTAACCCGTCAGCACGAGTATCGCCTTGCATCCCGCAACGTTACCCGCTTTGATATCGGTATGCGGATTGTCCCCGATCACCCATGCGCGGTCGGGAGCGGTTCCCGCCAATCGCAATGCATAATCCATTAAGATGGAAGAAGGCTTCCCGATCACGACCGGCTTTATGCCTGTCGCCGCTTCGAGCGCCGCTCCGATCGTGCCCGCCCCGGGCAGGAAGCTGCCTTCCATCGGGAGCAAGCGATCCGGGTTCGTCTGCACGAACGCGGCTCCGGCCAGCAGATGGTTAATGCCGACGCGCAGTTTCTCGTAGGAGAGCTCTCGATCGAGCCCTTGCACGACGACGTCGGCCCGCACGGCTCGATCGGATCCTTCGACGATCCGAACGCCGGCTTCCCGCAGCGCTTCGCGAAGCCCGCGCTCGCCGATCACGAACGCATCGGCTTGCGAATAATGCATCTGTACATAATAGGCGGCAGCCATCGCGGACGTGACGACGCGCCGTTCCTCGGCCTCGATGCCGAGATGACTTAAGTGCGCGGCTACTTCCGCGGGCGTGCGGGTCGAGTTGTTCGTAACGAACCAACAGGGCAATCCCTCGCGCGACAACTTCCCGATGATCCGGTCCGCGCCGGGGATGCGTTCGTTCCCGCGATAGAGCGTGCCGTCCAAATCGAACAATAGCGCATCCGGCTTCGATCTAAGCCGTGCGTCTTCCAAGATCGGTTCCAACGTTGCGCTTACCCCTTCCGGTTCGATCCGCGCTCGCCTGTTGTCGAATTTGCGGTTATCTTCATGCAAGGCCACGAAAAAAGAGGCCTTGCGGCCCCTTCATTCTATCATATCGGCGATCGAATTGCCGCATCTTGTCAGCGGCGGCTTGTCGTCGGCCATGAGTCGGAGGTCGGGCGGCCGATTATCGGCGATTTAGCGTTATGGGACAGCGTTATTCCGACGATCGACCAACATTCGGCGATTTAGCGTTATGCGACAGCGTTATTCCGACGATCGACCAGCATCAGGCGATTTAGCGTTATGAGACAGCGTTATTCCGACGATCGACCAACATTCGGCGATTTAGCGTTATGCGACAGCGTTATTCCGACGATCGACCAGCATTCGGCATCCGCCCGATCTTCGCCTGCAAGCGATCCACCCTGCGCTGCAGCTTTTCCCTCTCGTCGCTGCGCGACGCGGTCGACCGAAGCATCCGGGCGCGGCGGCCGAGCAGTTCCAGCGCGCGCCTCGCGTAGCTTAATGCCGTTAACGGATCCTTCGTCCGATGCTCGTAATGCATCGCCAGCTCCACGAACGCGTCCGGCCTCGGCAACTGCGCTTGCTCCGCGCTCGCCGCGATCGCCTCCCATAGCGCAACCGCGCGCTCGTTCGAACCCAGCTTCTTGTATCTCGCCGCCAGCGGCAAGCACCATGCCGCCGTTCCCGCGTCCGCCCGCTCCGCTAGCCGATCGTACAGCCGCTCGGCATGCGCCAGCTGACCGTGCTTCTCGAGCCAGGACGCCGTACAGTACAGTTCCTCGCCGCTCTCGTCGTCGCGTTCGTCCTCATCCGGCCGATCCTCTAGCAATCTGGCGAAATGGACCGCGAGCGCCGCCAGCGTCAGCACGTCCTTCTCGTTATGCGTATAAACGCCGTGCAGATGCGCGGGATTGCCGTCGTTCAAGTATTGCACGTACAAGGCCGGCGCCATCGTACCCGGCACGTCCTCCCCCCGGAGGAAGCCGAGCCGCTCCTCTTCGACGACCGCCAGCCTGCACGAGACGAGCGTCTTCCGCCATAGCGCCCTCGAAGGGTGAAGGAAGTCGAGATGCCCCGGCTCGGCGCCGTTCGTGCGCCAGCCGTTCATGATGTAGCGGTTAACGAGCACCGGCCAATCGAACGTCCGGCCGTTATAGGTAACCAGATGGTCCTTATCCTTCAGATGCGTCAGCAAGTATTCGAGCATCGCCCGTTCTTCGCCGGGGTGGCGAATGAGCGTCTGTTCGACGACAAAAGCACCCTCGGCATAATACCCGAAGCCGACCATGAACGGCACGTTGCCCGCGCCGACGCCGAGCCCCGTCGTCTCCGTGTCGAGGAACAGCATGCGGCTCGCTTCGACGGGAGCAGCCTCGCGGGCTTGGTTCTGCCTCGCGGCGACGGGGGTCAGCGACGCCGCGCAGTCCGGCAGCTCTTCGAGCCCGTATCTCCCGTGCATATACGGCAACGGATACGCGATGCGCCGGAGCAAGAAGCTGCCGCCGTCGTTCGAGATCTCCTCGACGCCGATGGACCGAAAGCCGGGATGAACCCGCGCATCGTTCCCGTCTACCCGCTCGGCCGCGACGCCGCTCCGATTGCCGCCGGATCCGCGTCTATCGCCTTGCCCGCCGCCCCCTTCCGAAGCGACGCTCTCCGCCGCGCCCCCCGTCTCCCCGGCCAACGCCGCCTCCGCGGCTTCCGAAGCTTGCGCCGCCGCGCGAAGCCGCTCCAGCCGCTCTCTCAGCCCGCTCACGCTTCCGCCCTCGCGCTCCGCAGCAGCGACAGCGCCTGCGTCTTGCCGAGCAAGCCGACCTCTTCGATCGGCCCGACGCAAGCCGGGCAACCGCTCAGGCAGCCGCAGCCGACGATAAGACGTTCGGCCTCGTCGAGCAGCTCGTCGTGCATCTCGTACAGCCGCTGGCTCAGCCCGATGCCGCCCGGATAACGGTCGTAGAAGTAGATCGTCGGCTGCTTCGTGTGCGTCGCCTTGACTTGCGGCACGACGCGTATGTCGAACGGATCGCACATCAAGTGCAGCGGCGCGAGGTGGATGAGCACGTTCGCCAGCCCGAGCAGCGCCATCTGCATATCGTTGGCGCTGCGCTTAGCCGTCTCTTCCTCCGAGAACGAGAACCAATAGCCGCTCGTGTGCAGAATCTCCTCCGGCAGATGAATCGGTCCCGAGCCGATGTTCTCGTGCGTGCGCAGCCGGATCTTCTTGAAGATCGTCGGCTTCGCCATGACGGTCACTTCCCCGTAATGCCGTTCGAGCGGTCCCGAACGCGCCTCCCGGTCGACGTGCAACACCTTCAGCTCCACCGCCAAGCTGGCGTCGGTGAAGTAGTCGACGTTCACTTGGCGGACGTACGCCTTCTTCTCCGGATAATCGAGCTTCTCGACTTGATATTGCACGCCTTCGTGCAAGTAGATCGCTTCCTCGTGGACGAGCGTCGGCGCGCTGAACCGGTCGACCTCGCCGATGACCTTGTGCCCTTCGGTCATGTCGATAATGACGATGTTCTCCTGCGCCGCCGTGCGAAGCGAGATGTTGTGGGCGGGGAACGCCTGCTCCATCCAATACCAGCGCGTCCCGACGTGATGCAGCACCTTCTCCTCGACGAGAAACTCGAGCAGATCGGTCAGCTTCTCGCCGCCGAACGAGTCTCCTTCCTCGAACGGCAATTCGTAAGCCGCGCACTTGATATGATCGAGCAGAATGAGCAGATTGTCCGGATGGATGCGCGCTTCCTCCGGCGGACGGCCGAGGAAGTAGTCCGGATTCTGTATCAAATACTGATCGAGCGGGTTGCTGCTCGCGACGAGGAACGTCACAGAGCTGCCGTGGCGGCGCCCGGCCCGGCCGGATTGCTGCCACGTGCTCGCGATCGAGCCCGGGTAGCCGTTCAGCACGCATGCTTGCAGCTGCCCGATGTCGATGCCGAGCTCGAGCGCGTTCGTGCTGACGACGCCCCGGATCTCCCCGCTGCGCAGTCCTTTCTCGATCTCGCGGCGCAGCTTCGGCAAGTAGCCGCCGCGGTAACCGCGTATCGTCTTCTTGCCGAGCTCCCCCTTCACGAGCTCCTGCAAGTACGTCAGCAGAATCTCGACCCGAACCCGGCTGCGGGCGAATACGATCGTCTGGATGCCGCTCCTCAGCAGCAGCGCGGCGAGCTTCTGCGACTCCAGCACGCTGCTTCGGCGGATGCCGAGCTGCTGGTTGACGACCGGCGGATTGTAGAACACCATGTGCTTCTCGCCCTGCGGCGCGCCGTTGTCGTCGACGAGCGCGACCGGCTCGCCGAGCAGCCGCTCCGCGTGCTCTCGCGGGTTGCGGATCGTCGCCGACGCGCACAGGAATTGCGGATTGCTGCCGTAAAAATTGCAAATGCGCTTCAGCCGCCGGATGACGTTCGCCACGTGGCTCCCGAATACGCCGCGGTAGGCATGAAGCTCATCGATAATGATGTATCGGATATTCTCGAACAGCTTCACCCATTTCGTATGGTGAGGCAATATCGCCGAATGCAGCATATCCGGGTTCGTGACGACGATGTGGCCGGCGTTGCGGATCGCCGTGCGGACCGTCGGCGGCGTATCGCCGTCGTACGTGTGCGTCTTGATGTCGACTTCCATCAGGTCGGCCAGCTTCTGCAGCTCCGCGACCTGATCCTGCGCCAGCGCCTTCGTCGGGAACAAGTACAGCGCCCGGGCGCTGTCGTCCGTCAGCAGCGTCTGCAATACGGGCAGGTTGTAGCAGAGCGTCTTCCCCGACGCCGTCGGCGTGACGGTGACGACGTGACGCCCTTCCGACACCGCGCCGAACGACGCCGCTTGATGCGTGTACAGCTCCGTGATCCCTTTGGCGCGCAGCGCTTCGGACAGCTTCGGGTGAATATGCGAAGGCAGCGGCACCGTCCTGGGCGGACGCGCCGGCTGCGTGTGCCAATGCGTAACGTTATCCATCAGCTCGCGCTTGCCTTTCAGCAAGCCGATCCATTCTTCCATCGATTCCGCTTTTTCCGTCAACGGATTCATGGGCATTGCTCCTAGCGATCGTTTTTCTCTCTATTGTACAGAATATATGTTCGCCTAGCAATGGAAAACGAGCCTTGCGGCCCGTTTCGACATTCCTGTCGTCTCCTGCGCTTTCCCGGGAAAGTTTTCGGAAAATTCGCTTCAGTCCGCCCGTTTAAACGTATGGATATTGCCATGCCCGCTTATGCCAGCCGATGCGATGCGCGAGCACGTTCAATTGCTGATCGAGCACCACTTCCGCGCGATAAGGCCACTCCCGCTCCCGCCAAAAACGAACATCCGTCCATGTTACCGTATAACGTCCGTCCGCCCCCATCGTCCAAGTGACGTACTTGCGCTTGGCGAAATCGTTCAGCGTTCGTACCGAGGGCACCCCGAGCGACGCGTCCACGCAAGGATGCGGCATACTCGGGGGAAGCTTGCGCGTCGTAACGATCCGGTCGCCGACGATCCAGCCGAGCTCGAACCCTTCCTCCGTCTGCGCGGCGAATTGCCAGCGGAACCACCATAGCCCGGGCAGCACGTGCACCGAGCGCCAGCGACGGAACCTCCGCTTCAGCTTAGCAACCATTCGGCGGTGGTGCGAGATCCGCCAGACGGCATATAGGACCGTGACGACCCATGCGACCGCCCCGGCAATCCCGACGTCCGGCCACCAGCCCGCGAACCATCCGGTTGCGACCGTCGCGTGTAACGCCGCGAGCCAAGGGTCGGTTAAGCACAACGCGTCCAGATGCAGCCATTGCTTGTGCCAAGGCAACAGAAATTGCACGCCGTACGCGTTCGTCCAATCGAATAGCACGTGAACGGAGACGGCGGCCAATGATACCGCGAACAACAACCAGAAGGAGGCTCCCGAACCCCATAGCCAAGCCGACGCTCCGCCGATCAACGCCGCCCAGCCGAACCAAGCGGGTATCGAGTGCGTCCAGCTGCGGTGATATTTCCAATAGGCTTCCATGCTCTTCAACCTGACGACCGAATCGAGATCCGGCGCGTGCGATCCTGCGAGCGTCGCCGTCAGCACCGCCGCGGAGAGATAGGGGTCCGCCGCGACGGACGGGTGAAGCTGCGCCATTGCCGCGAGAGACGCTCCGAACAACAAATGAGAACATGTATCCATGCATCATCCGTCCTTTCGCGGGTACATATACTGCCCCTACTCCAGTGTAAAGAGACAGTGTTAGCACCGTTGCGAACGGACGTTAACGCCGTATTATCTCCGCGCGCGAGGCACCAAAAAGGCGGAACGCCTCTAAGCGCCCCGCCTCGTTCCAATGCGATTCGATTACGCCTTCTCGACGTTGAAGTACTGCGCTTCCGGATGGGCGAACACCATCGCGGACACCGAAGCTTCCGGCTCCATCATGAATCCTTCCGTCAGATGAACGCCGATGTCTTCCGGCTTCATGAGCTCGAACAGCGGCCCTTGGTCTTCGAGATCCGGGCAAGCCGGGTAACCGAACGAGACGCGAATGCCTTGGTATCTCGCGCCGAAGCGCTGCTTCATCGTCATCTCCGCCGGATCCGGGAAGCCCCAGCTGTCGCGCATGATCTGATGCACGCGCTCGGCGAGCCCTTCGGCCACCTCGAGCGCGGTCGCGAGCAGCGCGTGGGAGCGCAAGTAATCGCCGCTCTCCTTCCACTTCTCGCCTTGTTCGCGCGCCCCTTGGCCAGCCGTCACGACGAGGAAGCCGACCGTATCCATGACGCCGCTCTCGACGGACTTCAGGAAGTCCGCCAAGCAGAGGTACGGCGCCACCTGCTGGCGCGGGAACGAGAACCGCTTCAGCACGCGGGTCGTATCCGCGGGGTCGTAGACGAGGATGTCGTTGCCCTCCGACTGCGCCGGGAAGAACCGGTACATCGCCTGCGGGTTCAACCATCCGTGCTGCTGCGACAAGGAGATGACTTCGTCGACAGTCTCCTTGAGGTTCGTCGTCCGCTCGTCGCCGGCGGCCAGCAGTTCTTCCACGTTGCCCTTCAGGCCCAAGTGATGGCCGAGCAGCATCTGCAGGTTCACGTACGGCATGACGTGCGGCAGCGGGTAGTCCCGAATGACGTGGCGGTCGAAGTCCGGCGCCTTGAAGATCGGCGCGTCTTGCGAGATTTCAGAGCGACGAGCGCGGGTCTGCTCCGGCAGCACCTTCGGCGCCTCGCCCTGCTCGGCGATCGCCTTCTGCTCGGCCCAATGCTCCTGCTCGATACGCTCGCGGTGAGCCGGATCCTGCAGCTTGTTCGCGATATCGAGCCCGTCCATCGCGTCCTTCGCGTACATGACGATGCCTTCGTACTCCGGCGCGATCCGGTTCTTCGTGAACTTGCGCGTCAGCGCGGCCCCGCCGACCAAGATCGGCGCGTCGATGCCCGCGCTGCGCAAATCCTGCGCCGTGACGACCATCTGCTGGGCGGACTTGACGAGCAGGCCGGATAGGCCGATCGCGTCCGGTTTCTCGGCGCGGGCCGCTTCGATGATCTGATCCGGCGGCACCTTGATTCCGAGGTTCACGATCTTATAGCCGTTGTTGGATAGAATGATCTCGACGAGGTTTTTGCCGATATCGTGCACGTCGCCCTTGACGGTCGCGAGCAGAATCTTCCCCTTCACCGCGGATTCGTTCTTCTCCATGTGCGGTTCGAGCTGCGCGACCGACGCCTTCATGACTTCGGCGCTCTGCAGTACCTCCGCGACGATCAGCTCGTTGTTGTTGAACAGACGACCGACCTCTTCCATCCCCGCCATGAGCGGACCGTTAATAATTTCAAGCGGAGCGTATTTGGCGAGCGCCGCGTCGATATCCGCGGGCAAGCCTTCCTTGCTGCCTTCCACGACATAGCCGGAGAGACGTTCCTCCAGCGTCAGGTTCGAAGCCTTGACCTTCTTCTCGACCTTCTTGTCGCGGAACGCGGCGACGAACGCCGCGAGCGTATCGTCGTTCGTATCGTAGATGAGCGCCTCGGCGAGCTTGCGCTCTTCTTCCGGAATGGACGCGTAGCGCTCCAGCTTCTCGGTGTTCACGATCGCGTAGTCGAGACCGGCTTTCGTGCAATGGTACAAGTAGACGGAGTTCAGCACTTCGCGCCCCGCGTCAGGCAAGCCGAACGAGATGTTGCTAAGGCCGAGAATCGTCTTCGCGCGCGGGTACTTCTCCTTGATCATCCGGATACCTTCGATCGTCTCGACTGCGGATCCGATATATTGCGGATCGCCCGAGCCGATCGGGAACATGTTCGGGTCGAAGATGATATCGTCCGGCTGCATGCCGTACTTGCCGGTGAGCAACTCGTACGAGCGGGTCGCCACTTCCATTTTCGCTTCGCGGGACACCGCTTGTCCCCGTTCGTCGATCAGGATGCACACGACGGCCGCGCCGTATTGATGAATAAGGGGCAAGATCTTCTCGAATTTCGATTCGCCGTCCTCGAGATTAATCGAGTTAATGATCGCCTTGCCCTGCGAATACTTCAAACCCAGCTCGATGATATGGTCGTACGTCGAATCGAGCATGAGCGGCGCTTTGATCTTCTTCGTGACCATCGGGAGAAAATGATTGACCGCGTACTCCTCGTCGATATCGGTGTCCTGCAAGTTGATATCGATAATATGCGCGCCGCCCTTCACTTGGGAACGGGCGATCTCCGACGCTTCGTCGAACTTCTCTTCCTTGATCAGACGCTTGAACTTCCGCGAGCCGGAGATGTTCGTCCGCTCGCCGATCATGATCGGGCGGTTGTCGTCTTCGATATAGACGGTATCGATGCCGGAGACGGCCGGCGGATGCGAGCCCTCTGGCTTACGGGGCGATAGATCCTTCATCGCCTCCGCCATGGCGGCGATATGCGCGGGCGTCGTCCCGCAGCAACCGCCGACGATGTTCAGCCAGCCTTGGTCGGCGAAGGCGCGCAGCTTCGTCGCGAGCGACTCCGGCGTTTCGTGGTAATGACCGTTCTCGTCGGGGAGCCCCGCGTTCGGGTAACAGCTGACCGCGACGTCGGCGATGCCGGAGAGCGTCCGGATATGATCGCGCATGAATTCCGGCCCCGTCGCGCAGTTCAAGCCGACGGAGATCGGCTTCAAATGCTCGAGAGAAACATAGAACGATTCGATGTTCTGTCCCGCTAGCGTCGTGCCCATCGGTTCGATCGTGCCGCTGATCATGATCGGCAGCGTGACGCCAGTCTTCGCGTAAGCCTGGCGAACGGCGATGCCCGCGGCCTTGACGTTGAGCGTATCCTGGGACGTCTCGATCAAGATCGTATCGACGCCGCCTTCGATGAGCGCGACAACCTGCTCTTCGTAGCTGACGACGAGCTCGTCGAACGTCACGCCTCCCGTGACGGACAGCGTCTTCGTCGTCGGACCGAGCGCGCCGGCCACGAATCTCGGCTTATCCGGCGTCGAATATTTGTCGCAGGCATCGCGGGCGAGCTTGGCCGCCGCCAGATTAATCTCTCTCGCCTTCTCCGGAATGTCGTATTCCTGCAGGACGACGCTCGTCGCGCCGAACGTGTTCGTCTCGATCAGGTCGGACCCCGCGGCCAAGTATGCCTCGTGAATGCCTTGGATGACGTCCGGTCTCGTCAGCACGAGCATCTCGTTGCAGCCGTCCAGCTCCTCTCCGCCGAAGTCGGCTTCGACCAGATTCGCTTGCTGTATCATCGTCCCCATGGCGCCGTCGAGGATCAGGATGCGTTTCGTTAGCTCCTCTTGCAGAGAAGGTTTCGTATGCGTTACAGTCATAATTAGAATCGCTGCCCCCGTCTGTCAAATCATTAAATTCTATAGTAACAGAATCGCATTAGGACGAAAAGGTGCACATCGACATGGTTTGCAAACTGCTTTATAATTAAGTCTATAATCCAGATTGGGAAAAGAGGAATTAACGATGGCTGAAATCCGTATCCGCAACACGAACGAACGCATTAGTGGCGAGCAGGCGGTTCGCGAGTTCCTGAATAAGCAAGACGTGCTGTACGAACACTGGGACGCCGCCAAGCTCCCGGAGCGCCTGCAAGAGAAGTTCGCGCTGACCGACGAAGACAAGAGCGAAATCCTGTCGACGTTCGACTCCGAGATCCGGGATCTCGCCGATCGCCGCGGCTATAAGACTTGGGACGTCATCGCCCTGTCCGAGGCGACGCCGAACCTCGATGAGCTGCTGAAGAAGTTCGAGAACGTGCATACGCATACCGAAGACGAAGTTCGCGCCATTACGGCCGGCCGCGGCATCTTCATCATCAAAGGCAACGAGGAAGTCGGCTACTTCGACGTCGAGCTCGAAGCCGGCGACGTCATCTCCGTTCCGGAAGGCTACGCTCACTTCTTCACGCTCATGGACAACCGCCAGATCGTCGCCGTTCGCCTCTTCATCGAGCCTGCCGGCTGGGTCGCCCACAACTACGACGATCCTGCATTCGTGAAGTAAGCCAATTGCTGTATAAATAAAAGACGTACGGACCGTATTCGGTTTCGTACGTCTTTTTGGTCTTCACCCCTCCAAGATCGTCAGCCGATGCCACTTCTCCCGCCAGTTTTTATCGGTGATTCGTTTCCTGTAAATTCCGATCTTCTCAGGGGATAAGTAATACGGCGTCGGACGCACGATGAGACGTACTAAGTCTTCTACTCCGTACGGAGCAATGAGTTGCACATTTCCCTTCGCGTCTATATGGGCGCCGATGGCCGTGCACGTCTCCGGAAAATGGGCCAATCCGTCAGCGGTCGAAACGTATGGCGAATGACCGGATTTCGCATGCATGCGGGCTTGATTTTTAACCGACCACGGGATCGAACCGTCCATGGCAAGCAGCGCAATCTCGTACTCTTGTTCCGTACGCTCGCTCGTATCGGCGGCATCGTAATAGACGACGTCGACGTCCGGCAATGCCGTCGGGGCATCGAAGCCATGAAGAGCATCCCATACTTTCGAACGAATGAATCCGGCGCATACGCAGGAGTCAGGCAGGCGTAACTGCCTTACGCAACGGAGGACGTGCATCATCCTCTCATCGCAAGCTATCCATTCGGCAATGTCTTGCTCCCTCATCCGCATTCCTCTCTCCCCTTACAAAAAACGAAGACAGCGCGGGACGCTGTCTTCGAAGTCGATGATTGCGGTTTATAACGTCTTGAGCAGACCGGGCAATTCCGTCAAGCTGCGAATTTCGTGCTTCGGCACGATATCTCCGCTCAGCTTCGTCTCGTGGCGGTTGATCCACACCGAAGTCATGCCGACGCCGTTCGCCCCGAGAATGTCGGTCGTCAGCTTGTCGCCGACCATGACGCCTTCGTCAACCGTAATGCCGATCCGTTCCATCGCGTGCGCGAACAGCCGCGGCGACGGCTTGCCTTCGCCAAAATCGCCGGAGATGACGATCGCGTCGAAGTAAGGAACGAGCGTCGGCATGCCGTCAAGCTTCTCCTGTTGCAGATCCGGGGAACCGTTCGTGAGCAAGAGCAGCTTATAGTCCTGGCGAAGCTCGTCCAATACGGCGAACGTCTCTTCGTATACGTAAGGCAGGCTGCGGCGCTGCGCCGGGAAGTACTCCGCCAGCTTCTGTCCGAGACTCGGATCGTCGACGCCGAGCGCCGCCAATCCCGCGGTCCAAGCATTCGTGCGGTAAGCCGGAGCGAGCTGTTCCAGCTTGCGGAACATGTCGTGCTCGCCTTTCTTGAAGTTGCCCCACAGCGCTTCGAACGGATTGATACCGATCATCTGCGTGAACGTATACGTCTCGTACGTCTCGTACAGCGCTCGCGCTTCCTTGCGGACGGAAGCTTCCAATTCGGCTTCGTTCAGCCCCGTCGCTTCCGCGGCGAGCTTGCACGTGTTGCTGAACGCTTCCGTTACGCTTCTCTCGTCCCATAACAACGTATCGTCTAGATCGAATAGAACTGCCTTAATCGACATCGGTGCGGTCTCCTCACTTCGTCTTCTGTTCGAATTCCACTTGGTGCAGGTCTGCGTATACTTTCAGCCGCTCGGCCATCAGGTCGATCGGGAATCGGTTCATCAATTTCGAGAATACCCAGTTCGAGCCTTTGACGGTGTCGATCACGACATAGCCGGGCTGAATCGTGATCTTGCGAACCTCGGACGGCCGCAGCGTCTTGTAGCCCGTGAACTTGCGCGTCTCTAGCGTGTCCCGGGTGACGGACAAATAAGGGCGGCGCATGTAGTAGAAGAAAGCGAGCAGGACGTAACACCCGATCGTCACCCAGAACAGCGTCGGGTCGGTCAGGAATTCGTCGGACCACGGCTGCGCCAACGTCACGTAGAGCGCGATGAGCATGAGGAGCAGGATCGGGACGACGTAATTGCGCCCTTTGAATTTGTCGACATGCGGAGCGGATGTTGCGCTAATCGATTTTTTGCCGTCTCTTTTACGGCGTTTGTTCACTTGCTTGGCGTTCTTCTGAACCATGCGTTCCCATGAGCGGGACATAAAGCTCCTCCTCGTCAAATGCTGCTGCGTTAAGCCAACCGATCTATTTAATGTACAATCGTTGGTTTCTCGTCCGTGATTTCGATCTGGTCCAGCTGCTGCCGGAAGTTGTTCTTGAAGTTGACCAAGTATTCCTTGCGCAACCGATCGCGTTCGACCGTTTCCTCTTCCGTCAAGCCTTCGGCTTTGCTTTTGCGGGCCAATTCGTTAATGCGCCCAATCAGCTTCTCCATTTCCATGGCGTTGTCACTCCCTTCCGTATATCTTCTCTACTTTGACATTAACGGCGATGCGTTGTCAAGAAAACCGGGCACGCAAAAAAGACCGGGTTTCCCCGGTCTCGGAACATTCGTTCGCATCGCGTTCGTATTGCATTAAGGCAACATCTTGGCTGGTAAAATCAACGTCTGTCCTGCTTGTACGGACGACGAGGACAAACCGTTCCGCTTCTTGATGGCATGCACCGCGTCGCGCGTATCCATCGTATCCTTCTTATAGGAAGCGGCCAAGTCCCAGATCGTATCGCCGCTATCGACGGAGATCGAGATCTCCGTTGCCGTCGCCGGCGAAACCTCGGCGTCCGATGCGAACGTATGCGCGAACGCGAATCCGCTGAACAGAATCAGAAAGGCGAACAGTATAAAGAAGGAACGCGCGATGCCTAAGCCGCGATGCGAACGAGCCGGCGCTTGCGGCGCCGTCCGTCCCGCGTATGCTGGCTTAGCGTAAGCCGTACCGTTACGAAGCGTTGAAGCAGTTGCGGAAGAACCGGATACCCATGTATGTACCATTTACGCTCACCCCAAACATTTGTTCTGGTATCAGATTAGCACGAACATATGTGCTTGTCAACAAATTTTGGAACATTTGTTCGGCGGAACGAATGTTTGTGCGAACTCGAGTTCTGTGTTATAATTTGTCATCATGAGCTGATACATAGGGAGGGCTTGGCGTGTCCAAGATGTCCAATCGCCAAAATGCCATTTTAGACTTCATTAAGAACGAAGTGCGCGACAAAGGGTATCCCCCTTCCGTCCGCGAGATCGGCGAAGCCGTAGGGCTCGCATCCAGTTCCACCGTGCACGGCCACCTCGATCGCCTGGAGAAGAAAGGCTTGATCCGCCGCGATCCGACGAAACCGCGCGCGATCGAGATTCTGGGAGACGACGACAACGTGTTCGGACTGGCTGCCTCCGTTCGCCAAATTCCGCTCGTCGGCAAAGTAACGGCCGGCGTGCCGATAACGGCGACGGAGAACATCGAAGAGTACTTCCCGCTGCCGGCGACGATGGTCGGCGATCAACCGGTGTTCATGCTTTCCGTCCAAGGCGATAGCATGATCGAGGCCGGCATCCACGACGGCGACTACGTCATCGTACGCCAGCAGCCGAACGCTACGAACGGAGATATCGTCGTCGCGATGACGGAAGACAACGAAGCGACCGTCAAGACGTTCTATAAGGAACGCGATCATATTCGTCTCCAACCGGAGAATTCGAGCATGTCGCCTCTCCGCTATCCGAACGTCAGCATCCTGGGTAAAGTCATCGGATTGATTCGCTCGTTCATGTAAGCCGGCAAGCTCGCCGGCTCGGCGACAAGGCAGACCCGCTCATCGGGAGATGACGGGTCTGCCTTTTTTCTTGCTCGTTTGAACGTCGCTTATACTGGGTAATGACGATTGGACATACTATTTAACGAACGTGCTTTTAACGATAAACAATTCAGGAGGACGACATGTCACAATTGAAAATCGGAATTATTCTGGGCAGCACCCGCCAAGGCCGCGTTAGCCCTCAAGTCGGCGAATGGGTGAAGAAGCACGCGGATGCGCGCAACGACGCGCATTACGAGATCGTGGACATCGCGGACTACAAGCTGCCGATGTTCGGCGAGACGGACGCCACGGAGCAAGCGACGAAATGGAATACGACGCTCTCCGGACTCGACGGCTTCGTCTTCGTCGTCGCCGAGTACAACCACAGCATTACGGGTGCGCTCAAGAACGCGATCGACTACGCTCGCGACGCATGGAACAATAAGGCGGCCGGCATCGTCAGCTACGGCTCCGTAGGCGGCGCGCGCGCAGCCGAGCATCTGCGGGGCATTCTCGGCGAAGTATCGATCGCCGACGTTCGCGTCCATGTGGCATTGTCGCTGTTCACGGACTTCGAGAACGGCAGCACGTTCAAGCCCGCCGAGCTTCACCTGACGAACTTGAACGGCATGCTCGACCAAGTCGTCGCCTGGAGTGGCGCGCTCAAGACGGTGCGTTCGTAAACATCCGTTAGCGAATTTCACCCTATCTATACGGAAACCGGCCCCGCGAACGTCCGAAGACGCCGCGGGGCCGGTTATTATGCGTTGCGTTTATTCTAGAACGCCGTCAAATACTGATCGCGTTCCCATTGGTGGACTTGCGTTCTGTACATGTCCCACTCGATCTCTTTGAGCTCGTAGAAGTGGCTGAGCGCGTGATCGCCGAGCGTCTCGCATACGACGTCGTCGCGAAGCATCTCGGACAATGCTTCCTTCAAGTTGATCGGCAAGCTCGGAATGCCCGCGTCGATCCGTTCCTCTTCGCTCATCACGTAGATGTTGCGATCGACCGGCGGCGGAGACGTCATCTTGTTCGCGATACCGTCGAGACCCGCCTTCAGCATGACCGCAAGCGCCAAGTAAGGGTTGGCGGCCGGGTCCGGGTTGCGAGCTTCGATGCGCGTGCTAAGGCCGCGGGATGCCGGAATCCGAATCATCGGGCTCCGGTTGCTTGCGGACCAGGCTACGTAGCAAGGCGCTTCATAGCCGGGAACAAGACGTTTGTAAGAGTTGACCGTCGGGTTCGTAATGGCGGCGAAACCGCGCGCATGTCTCAAGATACCCGCCATGTATTGTCTAGCGATCGCGCTAAGACCAAGCTTATCGTTCGGGTCGAAGAACGCGTTCTCGTTGCCGCGGAACAACGATTGGTGGCAGTGCATGCCGGAACCGTTCATTCCGAACAGCGGCTTCGGCATGAACGTCGCATGCAAACCGTGCTGGCGCGCGATCGTCTTAACGACGAGCTTGAACGTCTGGATTTGGTCGGCCGCTTTGATCGCGTCCGCATATTTAAAGTCGATCTCGTGCTGTCCCGGAGCAACCTCGTGATGGGAAGCTTCGATCTCGAAGCCCATCTCCTCGAGCATAAGCACGATATCGCGGCGGCAGTTCTCGCCGAGGTCGGTCGGAGCGAGGTCGAAGTATCCGCCTTGGTCGTTAAGCTCCATCGTAGGGTTGCCCTTCTCGTCCGTCTGGAACAAGAAGAACTCGGGTTCGGGACCTACGTTCATCGCCGTGAAGCCCATCGCTTCCGCTTCCGAGAGCGCGCGCTTCAGAATGCCGCGAGGATCGCCCGCGAACGGAGTGCCGTCCGGCATGTAGATGTCGCAGATCAGACGCGCGACGCGATCTTGCGTCACCCATGGGAAGACGACCCACGTGCTCAGATCCGGGTACAGGTACATGTCGGATTCTTCGATCCGTACGTAGCCTTCGATCGAGGAGCCGTCGAACATCATTTTGTTATCGAGCGCCTTGTCCAGCTGGCTGAACGGAATCTCGACGTTCTTGATCGTTCCGAGCAGGTCGGTGAACTGCAACCGGATGAACCGAACGTTCTGTTCTTTCGCAATCCGTTTAATATCTTCGCGAGTATAGCTCATGACAGCCTCCTAATAATGGGCAACAGCCGCTTTATTTGTTCTTGAAAAACCGCGAAAGCTCGCCTTGGATGAGCGAGACTTGACCCGGACGCTTGCCTTGCATCAGCTGCTGCTTCAGCATGCGGTGAAGCTGGGAGTCGGACATCTCGCGCCGCTTGACCTCGGATACCTCGTTGATGACGGTCGCGTCGCTCTCGTTCTGCCCGACGGGGTTCATCACTTGCTTGATGCCTGCGATATTGACGCCCTTCTCGATCAGCGACTTGATCTCCATGAGACGTTCGACGTCGTTGAAGGAGAACAGTCGTTGATTGCCGTCCGTACGAGCGGGCTGGATAAGTTCGTGCTGTTCGTAATATCGGATTTGGCGGGCGGTTAGATCGGTCAGCTTCATTACGATGCCGATCGGAAACAACGCCATATTCCTGCGAATCTCGTCGCCCATGTCATACCAACCTTCCACGATTGCCTGCTGTTTTTGAAATCACTTTCATTGTAACGAAGTCGCAAAAACATGTCAAGGCATGTAAGGTTTGACCGTGCCCGAACTTACAAATATCCGCGTTCGCGGAAAACCGACAAAACCTGCTGTACAGCTAACTTCACATGCGCGTAAGTAAGTCCGCCTTGCATATATGCAATGTAGGGTTCCCTTATGGGAGCGTCCGCGGACAGCTCCAGACTGCCGCCTTGGATGAACGTTCCGGCGGCCATAATGACCGGGTGCTCGTACCCCGGCATGTCCCACGGCTCGGGCACGACGTGCGAATCGACCGCCGCCGCCCGCTGGATCGCCTGCACGAAATGAATGAGCGGCTCCGGGGCGCCGAAGCGGATCGCCTGGATCAGATCGGTTCGCGGATCGTCCCATCGCGGATGCGTCTCGAATCCGAGATTCGCGAAGACGGCGGCCGCGAACACGCTGCCCTTCACCGCTTGCCCGACGAGCAGCGGCGCAAGGAACAGCCCCTGGTAGATCGCCCTCGTCGTGCCGAGCATCGCGCCGACTTCGCCGCCGATACCCGGCGCGGTAAGCCGGAACGCAGCCAATTCCACCAGATCGGCCCTGCCCGCGATGTAACCGCCGCTGGACGCGAGTCCTCCTCCCGGGTTCTTGATGAGAGATCCCGCGATCAGGTCGACGCCGACTTCGGTCGGCTCGCGCTCTTCCGTGAATTCCCCGTAGCAGTTGTCGACGAAGACGGCCGCTTCGGGACGAAGATCCTTAAGCCGCGAGACCATGTCGCCGATCTGATCCACCGTGAACGAAGGACGCCAGCTATACCCTCTCGAGCGTTGGATGGCGAACACCTTCGTGCGATCGGTTAAAGCCGCCGCCACGCCGTCCCAATCGACCTCTCCGTCCTCCAGCAGCGGGACGAACGCGACGCGCACGCCCCAATCGGACAGCGAGCCCGTGCCGTCTCCCGGCTTGCCGATCACCTTATGCAGCGTGTCGTAAGGCTTCCCGGTCACGAACACGAGCTCGTCGCCCGGGCGAAGCATGCCGAACAAAGCCGCGGAGATCGTGTGGGTGCCCGATACGAGATGAGGCCTAACGAGAGCCGCCTCCGCGCCGAAGACGTCCGCGTACACGAGGTCGAGCACCTCGCGGCCGCGGTCGTTGTAGCCGTAGCCCGTCGATCCGGCGAAATGGTAATCGCTCACTTTGTGCTTCCGGAACGCCTGTATAACCTTCCACTGATTGCGCTCCACGATGCGATCGATGCTCTTGAACCGATCTGCCGCTTGCGTTTCCGCCGCGTCCGCCCAGCTCTCCCACGATTCGTCGAACGATGTAACGTTTCCGTCTTGCATGTACTTGACTTCCCTTCGGCTCTTGCGATTCCAATAATAGTCGATCGTTCCGGAACTATACCCGGAATTCCTCCAGCGCGCGTCCGCGCTTCTCCATGTCCGCCGGATTAAGCCTTACCGTCAACACTAGGATGTCGTCTTCGGCTTCCTGCAGCACGACTTCGCCGACGCGATATGCGAGCGCCGCCAAATCCCCGCGCGAAGCCGGTATGCGGAACGACGCGACGTCCCCTAGCAGGCGGTCCTCGATCGTCTCCCGCAATCGGGTCAGATCCGCCTCCGAGAAAGCGTTCATTCGGATCGTGTCCGGTCCTCCCGCGGGCAGCGATAACGTTGCCTCGTCGCAACGGTCGATCTTGTTATACACCGTCAACGTCGGCTTGCCGCCTGCGCCGAGCTCTTGCAGCACTTCCTCGACGACCCGCTGCTGACGCTCCCGCATCGGAGACGAGCTGTCGACGACGTGGAGCAGCAAGTCGGCCTCGTTCGCTTCCTCGAGCGTCGCCCGGAACGCGGCCACAAGATCGTGCGGCAAGTTCTGGATGAAGCCGACCGTATCGGTTAGCACCACTTCCTTGCCGCTCGGCAGCTCCAGCCCCCGGGACGTCGGATCGAGCGTCGCGAACAGCTTGTCCTCCGCGAGGACGTCGGCGGCCGTCAGCTGCCGGAGCAGCGTCGACTTGCCGGCGTTCGTATAGCCGACGAGCGCCACCTGCACGACGCCGGCTTTGCGCCTGCGTTCGCGGTGCAGCACGCGGTGCTGCACGACCGTCTCCAGCTGGCGCTTCAGCTCGCTGATCCGGTCGCGGATGTGCCGGCGATCCATCTCCAGCTTCGTCTCGCCCGGACCTCTCGTCCCGATGCCGCCGCCCAGCCGCGACAAATTAACCCCGTGCCCGGACAGGCGCGGAAGCAAATACGACAGCTGCGCGAGCTCGACCTGCAGGATGCCTTCGCGCGTTTTCGCCCGACCCGCGAAAATGTCCAGAATCAGCTGCGTCCGGTCGATAATCTTCAGATCGAGCGCCTCTTCCAGGTTGCGCACCTGCGCTCCGGACAGCTCCTGGTCGAAGATCGCTGTCGTCGCTTCGGTCTCCTCGGCCAGCGCTTTGATTTCCTGAGCTTTGCCTTTGCCGACGAACCATTTGGAGTCGGGAACGTCCTTATTCTGCATGATCGAGGCGATCACTTCGACGCCTGCGGTCTCGGCCAGCGATACGAGCTCCGTCAGAGACAGCTCGGGATCCGCGCCGGAACGCTTCACCGCGTCGGTCACCAAGCTGACGAGAATCGCCTTCTCCGGCAAGCCGGAGTCCGTATCGTACGCATTCATTTTCATTCCGTAATAACCTCTTTCTATATGCGCGGCTATAGTCCTCGTATATCCTCGGGCTTCAGCGCCATCAGCTCCTGACGTCCCGGCGAGCTGGCCGGATACTGCGCGAGCAGTCTCACCGCCTGGAAGCGGATCGCCCTCTCGAGCACGTTGCGCACGTATCTCGCGTTGCTGAAGTGGAAGATCGATTCGTTCTTCTCGTAAGCGACGAGTTGCCGCAACTTGAACATCGCATGCGGCACGATCGCGTATTCTCGTTCTTTCATCATGCCTTCCGCGATCGAAGATAACTGATCGACCGTATAGTCCGGGAATTCGATCTGGATCGGAAACCGCGACGGCAAGCCCGGATTCGTCATGAGAAAAGCGTCGATCTCGAGCGTATAACCGGCGAGAATGAGCACGAATTGGTTCTTGTAATCTTCCATCGCCTTCACGAGCGTATCGATCGCTTCCTTGCCGAAGTCCTTCTCTCCGCCCCGCGCCAGGCTGTACGCCTCGTCGATGAACAGCACGCCTCCGAGCGCCTTCTTCACGAGCTCGCGCGTCTTAAGCGCCGTATGTCCGATATATTCCCCGACCAAGTCCGCGCGTTCCACTTCCACGAGATGGCCTTTGGACAGCAAGCCCATCCCTTGGAACAGCTTGGCGAGCAGCCGCGCGACCGTCGTTTTACCCGTGCCGGGATTGCCCTTGAATACCATGTGGTACACTTGCGCTTGCGATTGGAGCCCCGCCTCGCCGCGGTATTGGGCGACTTGCAGGAGGGCGTATATTTCGTATACCAGTTCCTTCACGTTGTCCAGGCCGACCATCCGGTCCAATTCCTTCTGCCACTCGGTCCACGGACCCGTCTGCGGCAGCGAGCGGTACCCTCCCGCCCCTTCGGAATAGCCGTTTCCGGCGTGGCCGGACGACTGTCCCGTACCGCCGCCGGAAGATGGCTCCGCGTTGCGCAGAACGACGTTGATCTGCCTGGAAGGCCGCTTCGCCGACGCTTGCGCGTCCCTCGTTCCCGGCGTACCTGCTTTTGCGTTCATCGCGATCACCTTACCTTGGCCGAAGTCGACGCGAATTCGCCGCAGTTACAATGTATTCGCGATGGTCAGCCCCTAGTCATAGGAACGGCTTGCGTACAAGCCATTTCGTGTAGGCGAGCACTTCCCGCGCTTCATGGTAATGAATGCTGAGCACCTTGGAATCGGTCACTTGCACTTGAACGGGCGAGAAGCGGAGCTTCCGCGCCATATCCGCCGCCCTCGAGCCGTGATAGCCGTGGGTGACGACGACGGCGGACTGCCAGCCGCGCTCGGCCATGATGTCTCGTGCGTACGTCAAATTCTCGTACGTATCCTTCGACAGATTGTCCAAGGCGATCTCGTCTTCCGGGATGCCGCGTCCCGTCAAGTAGTTCCGCGCTCCTTCGGCGTCCGTGATCTTGGAAGACGGCGTCGCCTTGCCTCCGGTAACGATGATTCGACCGAACATGCCATCGTCGTACAACTCGATCGCGTAATCGAGCCGCTCCTTCAGCGCCGGACTCGGCTCGTCCCCCCACAACCCGGCGCCGAGCACGATGCCGACGTCCGCTCGGACGGCGCTTGCGTCCTTCGGCTCTCCGCCGTAAGAGACGATCATCGCGTACAAGGTGCCGCACCAGACGACGAGCGCCAGAACGCCGCACGCGGCGATCCATAGCAACCGGCGCGGTAGCCGAGACTTCGCCGACCCCTTGGGAGCAGAACGAGAGGCCAGCGGCCTCTCTTCCGTTAACCTGCGCATTTAACCGTTTCCTTTCTCCCAGCCCAGTTTCTCCAAATACGCGCGCCGATGATTCATGCTCATCTCGAAGTAAGGAAATTTGTTCTGGTTGATGAGCTCCATCAGACGCGCGGCGGTGCGCTGCGCCATGGCGGAATCGCGCGGCGTGATCTGACCCTCGTCCAGCGCTTCCTCCAGCTCGTCTTCGTCCAAGAGCAGCTTCTCCCCGCTCGGCAGCACGACGATGTCGAGGAACAGATCGTCGAACCACGGCACCTGCTGATCGGTAAGTCCCTGCGTCTTGCAAATGTCGATGTACCATTGCACGACATGCCCGCGATCGTCGAACATCGTCGTTACGACGAAGTGCTCCCCGCGGGGAAAATGCTGCATCCATAAATACCCGCGATCGGCGAGACACATTCTGCGGCCGTTGTATTCCTTCCACAGCGGGTCCCGAAGGTCGTGAATGCGGTACAGCGTCACGAAGCCTTTGAACTGCGGGTCGTCTACCGGTATGCAAGCATAGCTTTTCTTCAAAATCCGCCGCCAATTGGCCCGATCCGAAAATTTACGTTTCATAAGCAATGCCTATCCTTTCATCCCATCCAACATATACAGAGTCTAACACATCTTGCCTCCCCTAACCAAGCACAAACGGCTCTCGCCGTCCAGAGGAAGGATATTCCGGCGGTCTAACCCGCCTTCGGACGATCGATTCGCGAAAAAGCCCCCGCGCGGCGACTTTCGTCGAATGCGCGGGGGCTTGCCTGTTACCGATCGATTATGGGATAGGCGACTGTTCCGGCGGAGGCACGACCTCGCCTGGAGGCGGGGATTCCCCTCCGCCCGATCCCGGCGAAGGCGTCGGCTCCGGCGAACCGCCCGGCTCTTCCCCGCCGTCCGGCGGAGTCGGCGTCTCGAGCGGCGTCTCGGACGGAGGAGGCGTCGGTTCTCCGCCTTCTTCCGGCGGAGGCGTCTCGATCGCTTCTCCGGCCGGAAGCTCCAGCTTCGCCTGCTCCGACGGATCGCTCTCCAGCTTCTTCGATGCTTGGTAAGCCGTCACGTAATACGTGTACGTCTTGGCCGGCTGGACGGTCATATCTTCGAATAACGGCTCCGTCGCGTCCCCGAGCAAAGCGAAGTCCGCGTCCGCCGCTTCCTTACGGTACACTTTGTACGTGATGCCTTCGCCTTCGACCTTCGACCATTCCAAGTGAACGAGACCTTGTTCCCAGCCTTCGAACGTCGCGAGAAGACCGTCCACGCCGGGCAGCTTCTCTTCGGTCTGCAAGCCTTCCGGTTTCGGGAACGACAATTGCTTCTTGCCCGACAGCGCCTTGGACATGACCGACGCGAACATTCGCGCGGCTTTGTCGCTCGTCGAGGACAGGTGGTGCGTCTCGTCCGTCCGGTCGAAGCCGTTCCAGACGGCCGCCGTCCACTCCGGCGTATAGCCGACGAACCAGATGTCCCGGTTGCCGCCTCCGTTAGGGTTCTGCGTCGTGCCCGTCTTGCCGGCGACCGTCCTGCCCTTGATGGCCGCGCTCTTGCCGGTACCGCTCTGCACGACCCCTTGCATCATCTGCGTCAAGTAATACGCCGTATACTCGGACATGACCCGCTTCGCTTTCGGCGCCTTATACGAATAGATCTCGTCGCCGTTGCGGTCGGTAATCGACAGGATGCTGTGCGGATCCTGCAGCAAGCCGCCGTTCGCGAACGCGGCATAGGCGGTCGCCATCTGGACCGGCGTCGCGCCGTACGTGAGACCGCCGAGCGCCATCGCGAGGTTGCGGTCCTCGGCTTCGAGCTCGATGCCGAGCTTCTCGGCGAACGACGCCCCCGTCTTGATGCCGATCTCGTTGAGCAGCCAGACGGCCGACACGTTGCGGGATTCGCGGATCGCCTCGCTCATCGGGATTTCGCCGCGGTATTTGTTCTTCGAGTTCGAGTTCGTCGGGCAATACTTGCCCCAACACTTCTTCACGTCTTGTACCGTCGTCCACGGGAAGTAGTCTCCCGATTCGATCGCCGGTCCGTACACCGCGATCGGTTTGAACGCGGAGCCGGGTTGGCGCGGATTGACGACGCGGTTGAAGCCTTTCCTGCCGTAATCCCGTCCGCCGACCATGGCGATCAGAGAGCCGTCATGCTGGTCCATGATGACCATCGCGCCCTGCGCGAGCGTATCGTCCGGGCTCTTGTCGAACAGCGAGTCGCTTGCGAACGACGTCTCCATCGCGGACTGCGCCTTCGTATCGATCGTCGTCATGATCGTGTAGCCGGAGCTGAGCAGCTCTTCCTCGGTAAGTCCGGTCACGTCCTTCGCTTCCGCTACGACGTAATCCATGTACGTCAAGTACTTGCCGCGCGTCGCCGGCACGACGTCGGGATCGTATTCGACCTTCGCCGCCGCTTCCTGCTCCTCCTTCGTAATGAGCCCTTGCTCGTACATGAGGCTCAGCACGACGGCGCGGCGCTCTTGCGACCGCTCCGGGTTAGCCAGCGGGTTGTATACGCTAGGCGCCTTCGGAATGCCCGCGAGCGTGGCGATCTGCCACAGCTTCAGCTTGTTCAAGTCGCTGACGTTGAAGTAATACTTCGCCGCCGTCTTAATGCCGTATTGGCCTTTGCCGAAGTAGATCCGGTTCAAGTACAGCTCCAGAATCTCTTCCTTGCTCTTGTGGTTCTCGAGCGCGAGCGCGATCGAAGCTTCCGTCCCCTTGCGGAACAGCGTCTTGTCCGCGTTGAGGAACAAGTTCTTCGCGAGCTGCTGAGTGATCGTGCTGGCGCCTTCGACCGCGCTTCTGGCGATGACGTCCTTCACGAGCGCGCGCCCTATGCCGAACAAGTCGATGCCGTTATGGTCGTAGAACCGCTTGTCCTCCGTCGCGACGACGGCGTCCGTCAGCAGCTTCGGCATGTCGCCGATCGGCACGAACTCCCGGTTGCCTTCGGACATATACAAGTTCGTCACTTGGTTGCCGTCGCGATCGACGACGATCGACGACGTATCTAGATTCAGCTTGTTGATGTTGGCGGTCAATATCCGCTCCCCGTTCAAGATGACGAGCAGATAACCGACGACGGCGCACACGACCGCGAACAAGAGGACGAAGAACAGCCACACGAGTCCTCTTTTCTTGTTGCGGCGCGGACCTTTGGTTCTGCCCTTGCCTTTGCCCTTGCCCGCGTTGCCTGCGCGATTGTTCTCGCCTGCGTTGCCTTGCGATACGGTTTGGTTCATGTCGTTCTCCCCTTAACTCCGTCTTTGTCTCTGTCTCTAAAGGTTCGTCTTCTTATAAGTACCCTAAATAAAGAGAACAACCCGCTAGCGGGTTGCTCGTGTGCCGGTCTATTTAGTTAGACGCTTAACGCTGGGCAAAAGTTTCACCGATTGCCGATCCCGGGGGCGGATCGCTTAGTTGTCGGACGCGTTGTCCTGCTGCATGAGGGATACGTTGCGCTGCGGCATGAACGTGCTGATCGCGTGCTTGTATACCATCTGCTGGCGACCCTCGCTGTCGATTACGATGGTGAAGTTATCAAACGCGCGGA
The DNA here is from genome assembly GCF_042675445.1 of Cohnella sp. GCM10027633. NCBI lineage: Bacteria > Bacillati > Bacillota > Bacilli > Caryophanales > Paenibacillaceae > Cohnella > Cohnella sp. GCM10027633. Next base: position 517,042 of record NZ_JBHTGV010000001.1, read on the forward strand.
CGATGCCGCGAATCTGAAATCCGTTCGTCAAGTAGACGGTAACCGGAATGCTGTCTTTGCGAAGTTGATTGAGAAACGTATCCTGGATGTTAATGGACTTGTTCATTAGCCGAAAACCCCCATCGCCACAAATATTTATGAAAGAATATATTCAATGTCAATCGGAAACTTTCCTGCTATTATAGCACAGGTTGCCGCGAAAAGTCCGTTGTTTTTTGCGGCTGCTTCCACGTCGATCCATTCGAGCGACTTCATATGTCGAAACCAAGACAGCTGGCGCTTCGCGAAATGCCTCGTATCGCGCTTCAGCACGTCGACGGCCGTCCCGTAATCCATCTCGCCGGCCAAGAAGGCCGCGATCTCCTTATAGCCTAGACCGCGCATCGATATGGCATCCCTTGGCACGCCTTGATCCAGCAGTCCTCTCACCTCGCTAACAAGCCCCGCGTCGAGCATTTCGTCGATACGCCGCTCGATTCGCCGGTAGAGCGCCGCGCGATCCATCGTCAGTCCGACGATGCATAGGCGGTACGGCGATGCTTTGTCGTCGCCTCTGGCTTGCGCCTGCTGCCCGGAGAGCGGGTTGCCCGTGACATGATGAATCTCGAGCGCGCGGACGACGCGGCCCAAGTCGTTCGCGTGCAGCTTCGCCGCGCTGGCCGGATCGACGGCGGCCAGCTTGTCGTGCAGCGCCTCGTTGCCGTGCTTCGCCGCGTAAGCGCGCATCTCTTCGCGGAACGGCTCGTCCGCTCCTTGTTCCCGGAACTCGAACCCGTAGCAGACGGACTCGACGTACAGTCCGGTGCCTCCGACGATCATCGGCAGCTTGCCGCGGGACGTAATGTCTTCGATCGCCTCGGCGCATAGCCTCTGAAACTCCGACACCGAAAAAGGATGCTCGGGCTCTCGTATGTCGATCAGGTGGTGAGGGATGCCTTCTCTCTCCTCCGGCATCAGCTTGGCGGTGCCGATATTCATTCGGCGGTATACTTGCATCGAATCGCCGCTGATGATTTCGCCGTTCAGCGCCTTCGCCAGTTGCAGGCTGAGCGCCGTCTTGCCGATGGCCGTCGGACCGACGAGCACGAGCAGCGGCGGACGAACGTCCGCGTTAGTCTCCAATCGTAATCACTCCGTATGCGACCGAGGAGCCGGACTTACGGGCTTGGCGGAAGCCAAGCCGTTCGAACTGCCCGCTCCCGCGGTGGTCTTTAAGCACGATGCTTCTTCGCGCGACTCGCCTTGCCTCGCTCACCGCTTCGTCGGTTAACGGGCCCATGTGCGCCCGCGCGCGCAGCGGTTCGAGCGAGCTCGAGGCATCGACCGGCCTCTCGAACATCGGGTCGAAGTAGACGATGTCGACGCTGTCGTCTTCCTGTTGCTTCAAATACGATTCATAGCTCGCAAGGACGGGCCGCACGGCTCGCATCGCGCGGTCGACTTCGGGCAAGCCGGTATCGTACAGCTTCAGCCCTTCCCGCACGATCGCGTGCACGATCGGGGAAGCCTCGAGAGCGACGACGCGGCCTTGCGGGCCGACCGCGAAGCTGAACACGAGCGCGTCGGCGCACAAGCCCGCCGTGCAATCGAGCACGACGTCGCCCGGCCGCGTTCCGCTGATCTCGACCAGCGTATCGATTCCGCCTTCCAGCAGCCGTTTCAACCGAACGAGCGCCATGCTGGGGTGGAAGAACAGCGGCGGTCCGTCCGCGGGAACGAGCTTCACTTCCCGCGGACCGACGACCGCCACGTCCGAATCGTCCCTCATGCGGCTAAGCCGCGCGATCGAATGCTGCTGCCTCGGTACGTAATCCGTCCCCCATTCCTTCGCGAGCGCCTTCGCCAGCTCGAGCGTACGCGTATCGGGCCTTTCGGACGTCGTCACGATCACGACGTCACCCGCTTGAACATCTTCTCCAGCTCGTACGTGCTGAAGCTGACGACGATCGGCCTCCCGTGCGGGCAAGTGTAAGGTTGCCGGCATGCGGCCAGACGCTCGAGCAGCTTCTCTCCGGCTTCCCTCGTCTGCGCTTGGTTCGCCTTGATGGAAGCCTTGCACGAGCATAGAATCGACGCCGTCTCGCGCAGCTTGCGCAAGTCGACGCTCTTCTCCATCATGACCCATTCCGCCATCTCGCGAACGATCGCGGCTTCGTCCCCGTCGGGAAACCAATGCGGCACGGCGCGGATCATGAACGTATTGCCGCCGAAGTCCTCCAAGTAGACGCCCGCGCTCTCGAAGGCCGAGAGTCGGCCGCGAAGCACGAGGCATTCGTCCGGGGCGAACTCGAGCGTCACCGGCAGCAGGAGTTCCTGGCTCGCCTCTTCGGGACGTCCGAACTTATCGTAATAGTATTCGTAATGGACGCGCTCGTGCGCGGCGTGCTGATCGATTAGATACAAGCCGTTCTCGTTCTGCGCGACGATATACGTGCCGTGCAGCTGCCCGATCCAGCTCAGCTCCGGGAACGCGGGCGCTTGCGGCTTCGAAGGCGGCGCGGCGAACGCGGCTTCCCAGACGCTGTCCGGAATGCGGACGGGCGGCTGCGAGGAAAGCTGAGTCGAACGCGCCGAGGAGGAGCCGTACGTGACTCCTGGCGAGCTCGCGGCTCGCGGCGCCGAATAGGAAGGCTTCTCCTCCCCGATGCGCGGCTCTCTCCGCGCGTACGCTTCGGATGTCGCGGCCGCTTCATGCCTGAACGTAGGAGCCTGGGACGGCGCGGCGAACCGCTCCGGCGGAGTCTGCGGCTGCCGCGACGTTGCCGGCGACGACGGCGGCGATGCAGGCATGGAATCCGGAGACTGCGTGTCGGCAGGCGGCACTTGGAAGCGGATCTGCTCTTGCACCCACTCCGGCGCCTTGGCCGAACGCGTCGCGGCGCCGGACGGGATATGCTTCTCGCCGCCGAGCGCTTCCTTGACCGCCTTCTCGACGAACGCGCGGAGCTCGTTCTCCTTGCTGAACCGAACCTCGAGCTTCGCCGGGTGAACGTTCACGTCCACGAGCGTCGGATGCATCGTCAAGCTCAGCACGGCGAGCGGATACCGATGAAGCGGCAGCAGCGTATGATACGCCTGCAACAGCGGTTGCATGACGGCCGGGCTGCGAACGTAACGGCCGTTGACGAGCACCGTCACCGCGTTGCGGTTCGCCCGCGTCTCCGACGGTAGCGCCGTGACGCCGGTAAGCGTGTAATCGGGATTCTCGGCGCGAAGCGCCACGGTCGCCTTGGCCGAAGACGTTCCATAGATCGCCGCGACGACTTGGCGCAGATCGCCGTTGCCCGGCGTTCGCAGCAACAGGTTGCCGTTATGGCTGAACGTGAACGCGATATCCGGCCTCGCCAACGCCTGACGGTACACGACGTCCGACAGATGTCCGAGCTCCGTCTGTACCGTCTTCATGTATTTCAACCGCGCGGGGGTGTTGAAGAATAAGTCGCGCACGACCATCTCCGTCCCCTTCGGGGCATTCGCGTCCTTGTTCGCCACGACGGCGCCGCCTTCGATCTCGATGCAGCGTCCGAGTCCGCTATTATCGGTCGAGCTGACGCATTTCACCTTGGCGACGGCGGCGATACTCGGCAGCGCTTCCCCGCGGAACCCGAGCGTCTCGATCTGGAACAAGTCTTTGCTCGTCGCGATCTTGCTCGTCGCGTGCCGTTGGAACGCCACCAGCATGTCGTCCGGATCGATGCCCGTGCCGTCGTCCGCGATGCGCAGCAGGGACAGGCCGCCTTCCTCCGCGGACACGTCGATTCGGGTAGAACCGGCGTCGACCGCGTTCTCGATCAATTCCTTCAGGACGGAAGCCGGCCGCTCTACGACCTCTCCCGCCGCGATCTGATTCGCCAAATGTTCGTCAAGGGGGCGGATGATGCCCATGCCGACTCACTCCTTTTCCGCGTAAGCTCGTTCGATTATCCCGCGTCCGACAGCTTGATCGTCTCGTCCGAGACGGAATGGTCGAAGCCCGGGTACCACTCTTCGAGCACTCTCACGTCGATCATCGTCCGGCCGTTCTTCACGAAGAGGCGAGGGTCGTTCGAGAGAATCGTGCGCACGACTTTCCCTTTGGTTAGCGTGAACACGCGCTTGTCGGCGTCGTACTTCAGCGTCGCTCCGGCGATGGAAGCGCCCATGCGGATGTTCACGTACCATACGCCCTTGGCGTTCTTCATCGCCGCGGACGGCTCGCTAGTGCGAATGCCCGACATCGTGACGACGTCCGACGTCGCGGTCAGCTCCACCTTATGGCCGCCCGCCGCGCGATAAGCCTCCACGAGCTGGCTCGCAGGGTCTTGTACCGTCAAGTCAGGCGTCAAACCGACCTTGTCGACCTGACGTCCGTTCGGGGTGAAATATTGGCGGATCGTCAGCTTCAGGACGCCGCCGCTCTGCATCGTGACGATCGACTGCACGACGCCTTTGCCGTACGTCTGGGTGCCGACCAGCTTGGCGATGCCATAATCCTGCAAAGCTCCCGCCAGCAGCTCCGACGCGCTCGCGGAGTTGCCGTTCACGAGCAGCGTCACCGGATAATCGTTGTTCTCCCCATCGACTTCGAGCGGCGTATCGTTGCCCTCTCTGTCGCGCATGTGCGCGAGGACGCCTTCTTCCAGGAACAGACCCGCGATCTTCTGCGCCGTATCGACGTAACCGCCGCCGTTGTTGCGAAGATCGAACACGAGCGCTTTCATGCCTTTGCCTTCGAGCTCCTCGAGATGCTTCTTCACTTCGGCGGCCGCGTCGGACGTGAAGCCCGACAGCGACAAGTAGCCTACCCCTTCGCCGAGCATTCGGGACGTCACGGTCGGCAAGTGGATCGTCTTGCGTTGCAGAATGAAGTCGATCTTCTTCCCTGCCCTCGTCACGGTGAGCGAAACGAGGCTCCCCTCCTTGCCTAGCAGCAATTGCTGGACGTCCGCGGTCGACTTGCCTTTGAGGGATTGACCCGCGGCGGTCGCCAGCACGTCGCCGGCTTGCATGCCCGCGGAAGCGGCAGGACTGCCCGGTATGACGTCGTCGACGGCGATGCCTGTTTTCTCTTGCCGCATGACGATGCCTACGCCGACGAACGTCTGCTCCAGCACGGAGTTGAACGCCTTCCATTCCGCCGCGTCGAAAAACTGCGTATAGGGATCGTTAAGCGTCTTGATCATTCCGTCGATGTCGTCCATGCTCAGCGACGCTTCGCTCGGATTCCCGTAATGATAGTTCAGCAGCAGCTGCCTGACTTCCTTGACTTGCTCCGGCGTGTCGGCCGCCGACGCGACCGGCGTTAGGCCGATCAACAGCGCGATGCCGAGCAACGACGCGACCGACTTTCTTCCCAAGCGTCCTAGCTTCATTGCGATTCACCGCTCTCCGTAAGTTGGTTGCGCGCGTCGTTCAGCCACTCCAGCGCCTGCAGAGGCGTCATGCGCATGACGTCCAGCTTGCGGAGCTTGTCCAGCAGCTTGTCTTGCGCGGGCGTCGTCGCCTTGGCAGGCTTCGCCGGAGCGGCCGGCTCTGCGAACATCGACAGCTGGAAAACGCCGATGGAGGAAGCTTCGCCGCCGGCCGGCGCAGGAACGGCCAGCGGCGTGATGGCTGCCGGCGTAGACGAGGCAGGCGGCACATAGGCTGCCGGCGATTCTTTCGCGATGGATACAGGCGATTGCGCAGCGACGGCGAATGACGCTTCTTTGGTGACGGCGGCTTCTTTCGCCGATAGCGATCCGGCGTCCTTCAGCAAGCCGTACGCGCGGTTGACGATCGTATCCGGCAAGCCGGCGAGCTGCGCGCAATAGATGCCGTAGCTCGAATCAGCCGCTCCCGGAACGAGCTTGCGCAGGAACGTGACGCCTTCGGAGCTTTCCTTGACCGCCATGCAGCCGTTGCTCAGACCGGACAGCGAATTCTCCAAGTGCGCCAGCTCGTGATAGTGGGTCGAGACGAGCGCCTTGCAGCGAATATGGTCGTGCACGTATTCGATGACCGACTGGGCGATCGCCATTCCTTCGTCCGTGGACGTGCCGCGGCCGAGCTCGTCGATGATGATCAAGCTTCGCGCGGTCGCTTGCTCGGTCATCACTTGAATGTCCTTCATCTCGACCATGAACGTGCTCTGCCCGCCGACGAGATCGTCCGCGGCGCCGATCCGCGTGAAGATGCGGTCGACGAACGGCAGCGCGGCGCGGCGAGCCGGCACGAAGCAGCCGATCTGCGCCATCAGGCAGATCATCGCCACCTGGCGCATGTATGTACTCTTACCGGCCATGTTCGGCCCGGTGATGAGCAGGATCGAACCGTTATCCCGCGATAGATTCGTATCGTTGGCGATGAACACGCCGTTCTCGTTCACCGACTCGACGACGGGGTGACGGCCGTCCTCGATCGTCAGATCGTACCCGTCTCCTTCCGTCCAGCTCGGACGGGTATATCTGCGCTCGGCGCTCGCCTCCGCGAACGCCTGCAGCACGTCGAGCGACGCCAAGCTTTCGGCGAGTCGCTGCAAGCGCGCCATCTGTCCGGCGATCCGGTCGCGCAGTCCAAGGAAAATCTCGTGCTCCAAGTCGGCCATCCGGTCTTCCGCTTCCAGGATGAGCGCTTCCTTCTCCTTCAGCTCCGGCGTCACGAACCTCTCGGCGTTAGCAAGCGTCTGCTTGCGCTCGTACCTGCCTTCCGGCAAGCTGCCGAGGTTAGCGCGCGTCACTTCCAAATAGTAGCCGAACACTTTGTTGAAGCCGATCTTCAGCGACTTGATGCCGGTCGCCTCGCGCTCTTGGCGCTCCAGCTCGGCGATCCATTGCTTGCCGTTCGCGCTCGCCTCCCGCAGCGTGTCGAGCTTCGCGTCGAAGCCGGGACGGATGAGTCCTCCGTCTCGGACGTTCGCGGGCGGCTCGTCGGCGATCGCTTGTCCGATCGCGGCGGCGAGATCCCCGCAGGCGTCCATTCGATCGGCGAGCGCGGTCAGCGGACCCGCGTTCAAGGACAGGCATAGCCGTTGAATCGCCGGAACGCGTTCGAGAGACGACTTCAGCGCGTTCAAGTCGCGGCCGTTCGCGGTGCCGTAGGCGATTCTGCCCGTCAGCCGCTCCAGGTCGTACACTTCGCCGAGCTCGTCCCGAAGCTCCTTGCGCTGCAGCCAATCTTGGTGAAGCGACTCGACGGCGTCAAGCCGTTCGTTCAGTTGCCTCTTGTCGAGCAGCGGCTGGTCGATCCACCGCTTCAAGAGCCGCGATCCCATCGCCGTGCGCGTGCGATCGAGCAATGACAGCAGCGTGCCCTTGCGGGACCTGTCGCGGACCGTCTCCGTCAGCTCGAGATTGCGGCGGGTGAACGCGTCCAGCGCCATATACGCTTCCGAGTCGTACGCCTTAACGGCCCGAATATGATCGAGCGAACGCTTCTGCGTCTCGTTCAAGTAGTCGACCAGCTTGGCGACCGCCATTCCGCGAACCGCTTCGTGCCCGTCCCATCGCTCGTCCGGGAATTGCGCGGACAACGAAGCGAGATCGCTGGCATCCCGCAGCGTCGTCACGAGGGTCCGCTGAGTCGGGGCAACCGCCTCGCTCAGCATGGCGAGCGCGCGTTCGTCGCCGACCGCTTCCAATGGACGGTACACGCCGAGGGCGTTCTTGACTGCCTCCGCGGTCGTCGGGAACGATGTCACGTACAGCTCGCCGGTCGTCAAATCGCACGCGGCGAATCCGAACCGGTCGCCGAAAGTCGCCGCGCCGACGATGAAGTTATTGGCGCCGTCGCCGAGAGCCCGCGTATCCATGACCGTGCCGGGCGTGACGATGCGCACGATCTCGCGCTTGACGACGCCTTTGGCCGTCGCCGGGTCTTCGACCTGCTCGCAGATCGCGACTTTATAGCCTTTGTCGATCAGCCTGGCGATATAGCCTTCGGCGGAGTGGTACGGAACGCCGCACATCGGGATGCGTTCCTCCTGCCCCGCGCCGCGGCCCGTCAGCGTAATCTCGAGCTCTCGCGCGGCCGTCACCGCATCGTCGAAGAACATTTCGTAGAAATCGCCTAAGCGAAAAAATAATAGCGCGTCCGTCGCGGTCGCTTTAACGGACAAATATTGCTCCATCATGGGAGTGTAACCGGCCATCGTAACCTCCGAGTATGTATCGTGAATGTTCGAGCTTTCGAACGGATATTCGCTTTATTATAGCAAAAAAAGCCTGCGAATGTCTGCGGGGCAACTTACTTGGCGCAGCGTTCACTTTACGGTGATTCCCCAGCGTTCCCGCAAATCCGCCGTTTCATTCCAGGTGACTCCCCGCTCGATCGACCGGAACAGAGGCTCGATCAGCGACTCGTATTTGCGGTAACCGCTCGTGGAAGCCAGCGCCGCGTGAACGGCGGCAGCACCGGCGAGCAGCGCTCCCCGGTCGCCGTCGGAGTAAAAAGCGTCGCGCACGGCGTCATCGTCGAGCGGGCGACGCGAAGCCAACTCGCGGGAATGCTCCGCCGCGACCTTCGCCAGCGCGAGCGCACCGCAAGCGAGCCGCGGCGAGACGAGCCAGCTCGGCGGCGTCCGGTACTCGAAGCCGCCATGGCTCTGGCGGCGAAAGTCGCCGAGCGCCCCGAAGCGCGGGCGGCGAGCCGCGGCGGACGGCGGCTCCAGCAGGCGCAGCGGCAGGGCGACGGCATTGTCCAGCGCGCGCAGCCGCTCGCCGGTCAGCGCGGCGCCGCTCAGGTGCACGTGCCCGCCCAGCGGCAGGCCGCGCACCGGTCCCGTTCCGGCGCGCCACGCGAGCTGCGCGCCGGCCGTTCTTCGCGCCGCCGCCGTCAGCAGGCGGCGCAAGCTGGCCGCGACGGCGGCGGGCTCCGTCGCGGGCTCGGGTCTTAGCTCCGCCAGCGGCCAGCGGCGGACGCCGCGGATGACGACCGAGTCGCAACCCGCGTCGCCGCCCGGCGGCAAAAACCGCGACGCCGGAACGACTCTGCCGTCCGGCGCGAGCATGACGAACTCGGGGTCCGCGCCGAGCGTCACGGCGACGCTATCCTTCGTCTCCGACGTCCAAGCCGCGGAGAACGCGGAGACGGCTTCCGCCAGCGCGCCTTCGGCCTCCCCTGGAGACGGAGCCAACCGCGGCCGAATCGCGAAGATCGTCGCTCTCGCCCAGTCGTCGAGCTCGACTTCGACTTCGCCGTAATCTAGACCGAGCATATACAGCGCGCGCGTCGCGGCCTTCGCGATAATGTTCCGCAGGCGATCGTCGATTGAAGCGACGGCGCGTAGGGTATCCGCTAAGTATCGTTCGTCGTACACGCGATGCACATCCACCATCGCCAGATCGAATATCGTTGCCTTGAATCTGCGAGCCTTCGCGGACCATGTGTCGCTGACGGTGGCGCCATCAATTGAGGCGGCAAGCCCTTCGCGGCGCAATCTGCGCTCGATCTCCGCCGGAGCCAGCGAAGCGAGCCTGCGCGCGGACCGATTCATGAGCCACGGGGATACCGAGCCATCCGGCCCCTCCTCCCCCTCGCCCCTGACCGAAAGGGATAGTGGCCATAAGTCGTCGACGATCAGTACGCAATCGTTGTTCCGAATGCGCGCATCCGCCCGAAGCTCGGGAACGCCGGACGCATCCATCCACTTAGCGCTGGATTTTTTGCCGCGCGCCAACCATGCTTGACCCCCGCTATCGCCCACATCGCATCCCCCTTCCCCACAACCGCCCCCCACAACAAAAAAGCGGGAAGGGCCGTCCCGCTGGCGATACGTCGCCGAAGCCGAATGACCCTGTTCCGCGTTCCAAACCATGGAGCCTGCATCGGCTGTCGCCAAAAACAGGCTTTTCCCACCGTCATGATCGGGCATTCGCCCTCGACTTCTGTTCCGCTTCAGCATAGACATAAGTACCGGCCTTAAGACCGCACCGATTACAACTCGTCGTCTAACAGATCGGAATCGAGATCCTCGAAGTCTCCATCGTCGCCAAGCGAGAAATCTCCGTCTTTGCCGTCGTCGTCGCAACCGCCAGGGCATACGGCGACGCACACTTTTGTTTCCGCCACCATCTCCACGGCGAATTCCCGTTCGACGCGGATGTGGACCGACGAACCGTTGGCGCTCACCGTCGCTTCCACGCAATTCGGTTCCTGCGTTGCCTCCGCAGATACCTCTTCCGTGGAAGTGCGGTGTTTCGGGTCTACGTACGATAGAGGCACGAGCTCGACGTACGAGATCGTCTCCTTGGCAACATCCGTCTGCGAGTTCTTGCTGTACGAGTACCAGATGTTAATGTCGTATGACCCGATTACCTCGATTCCGTCCCCCGATTTCACCGCTTCATACTGGTGATTGATAATCCACGCGCCCAGAATGCTGGTCGGAGAGTGCGGCGGCGACACGGTATGGGAAACCGCCTGGAACTTCCGGCCTTTTCCGCAAACCGCCTTCGTGATGATTTCCCTGCACTGCAGCCGTTTATCCGCAATAGCCATTGTCGGTAGACCTCCTCCATACGATCAAGTCACTTAAAGTCTATGCAGGACATTCGTCTAGAGTGACAAAAATGTAGTCCCGCATAGCGCATTTACGACTCATTGTATGACGGTACCCGCGGAAGGAGACTTCCGTTTTTTCTCGCGGCTCGCGATAGACAAATAACGACGCAATTCACGGGACAGATGGAACAGCGAGGAGCGCATCTCGAACTCCTCGCGGCTTGCGGGGAGCGGCATTCCGCGGAAGCTGCCCTCCAGATCGCCCAGCCTTCTCTCCGTCTCTCCCTCGTAAAATTCGGACTTCACGTCCTCGGTCAACCGGTCGAACAGGGCCGCGATCAGCTCGGCCTGCGGAACGCGCCTCGATACGAAGGCGACCGATTCCATCATGAGCTGGATCGAATCGAGCTGTCCCCGCCTCATGTGAAAATAAAGCAGCCACGGCTCGTCCTGCGGAACGAGCCTGTTCTCGCGCGCCCGCCCGGCGACCTCGATGCCTTCGTCGATCGCTTGCCCGGCCTGCAGCATCTCTTCGCCGTCCCACACCTTGTCGGGATCGCGCAAGTGCGCCGCCAGCTCGCGGAAGATGCCCGAGAACGCTTCCTCCGCCTTGGCGCGCAACCGCTCCAGCGTCTTCTTCTCCTTCGGCATGTAGACCAGATTGAACACCGTCGCCCATCCGAAGCCGATCGTCAGCAGCAGCAATTCGGCACCGATGGTATGGCCCGAGACTTCCCCGCTGGCGAACAGATGGAACACGACGACGGAGCCCGTAATGATGCCGTCCTTCAGTCCGACGCGGGACAGAATCGGATACGCGAGGACGATGTAGATCGATAATACCCAAATATAGAACCCGATCGTTTCGAACAGGACGGACGCGAGGAACAGGCCGAATACCGAAGCCATGAACCTGGCGAACACCGTACGCAGCCCGCGCCACCTCGTCGTCTCCACGCCGAGAATGGCGAGTAAGCCCGCGCCGAGCGGGTTGTCCAGTCCCAGCAAGTATGCCGTATATATCGCGGTCAGCGTGGCGACCGCGGTTTTAATGACGCGAAATCCCATGCGAATCTCCTCCAACGGTCGACGACGGCGCACAAAGAAGGACGAAGCGAGAGTCGCCTCCGCTCCGTCCTCCGCGCCTTAATCCAGCTTATAGATGTCTTTGTACTTCTGCTCCAAATAATCGCACAAATGCGTCGATTCGAGTGGCTTGCCGCTGATCTGCTCGATGATCTCGGACGGATCGAGCAGCTTGCCGTACTTATACACGCGCTCCGTGAGCCATTCCTTGAGCGGCAGCAGATTGCCGGCGGCGATCTGCGCGTCGAGCTCCGGCAGCTGCTTCCGTGCCGTGGCGATCATCTGCGCGCCGTACATATTGCCGAGCGAGTACGAAGGGAAGTACCCGAACGCCCCCCCGGACCAATGCACGTCCTGCAGCACGCCTTCCGCGTCGTTCGCCGGCTTGACGCCGAGCGCTTCTTCGTACTTGCGGTTCCATACTTCCGGCAGGTCGCGTGGATTCAGTCCTTCGTTGAACAGCATCTTCTCGATCTCGTAGCGGATCATGATGTGAAGGTTGTAAGTCAGCTCGTCGGCTTCGATACGAATGAGCGATGGCTGCACGACGTTGATGCCGCGATAGAATTGCTCCGGCGTTACGTCGTCGAGCAGTCCGGGGAATTGAGCTCTCAAGTCGGGCAAGTATCGTTGCCAGAAGCCGAGACTGCGTCCGACCATGTTCTCCCACAAGCGGGACTGCGATTCGTGAATGCCCATCGACGTGCCCGTGGACAGCGGCGTGCCGGCCAGCTCCGGCATGATGTTCTGCTCGTAGAGCGCATGGCCGCCCTCGTGGATCGTGCCGAACAGCGCGCTCGTCACGTCGTTCGGCAAGTACCGCGTCGTAATCCGCACGTCTCCGGTGGACAGTCCCGTCGCGAACGGATGCGCGCTCTCGTCGAGCCGGCCGGCGTCGAAGTCGTAGCCCATTTCCTTCAAGATCAGCTTGCTGAACCGCTTCTGCGCTTCCTTGTCGAACGTGCCTTCGAGGAACGACGTGTCCGGTTGGTGCTCGGATTTCGCGATCGCCTCCGCGAGCGGAACGAGGCGCGCCCGAAGCTCGCCGAACAGCCGGTCGAGCTCCACCGTCGTCAGACCGGGCTCGTACATGTCGAGCAGCGTGTCGTACGGCGTGTCCTTGCGTCCCCATAGTTCGATGAACTTGCGATTATAATCGACGATTTGCTCTAAGTAAGGAACGAAGCCTTCGAAGTCGTTGTTCTCCTTCGCGACTTCCCACTCGGATTCGGCTTGGGAAGTAAGAACGACGTACTTCCGGTACAGCTCCGGCGGAATGCGGCGGTTGCGCTCGTAGTCTTTGTTCGTCTCGGTCACGAGGCGCCGGTCGATCTCCCCGAGCTTCGCCAACTGCTCCGGATTCGTTAGTTCGGCGAGCAGCTCGCCCATTTCCGCGGACGTCGCCAGCTTGAACGATTCGGCGGACAGCGCGCCTACCGCTTCCGATCGTTGGGCGATCCCTTTGCGCGGCGCGCCCGTGCGCATGTCCCAATAGACGACGCCGAGCAGCTCGTCGAACTGTTTGATTTTGCCCGTCAGGGCTTTGAATTTGGTTAACGCGTCGTCGTTCTGCGTATCGGTATGGCTCATCGACTAAGCACGTCCTTTCGGCGGCGGAATGTGTTCGCGTGTCGGCGACTGGATAATGTCTCCTTGATCATACTCCCCGCAATATTTATAATCAACCTAATGAAGGGAGAGCGATCCGTATGTACATCGAATGGAGCGCGGAAGCGCTTCGCGAACGCGAAGCGAGGTTCGGCCCGGACGCCGTGCGGTGGAAGCTCGTGTTCGATTCCGAAGATTGCGGCTGTTCGGTCAGCGGGGTGCCGACGTTCTGGCTCGTGACGGATCCGGAGCCGGACGACGTGCAAGCCGGCACGAACGGCGGCGAGGCGTGGGTCAAGCCCCAGCATATCGTATTCTTCGACGACAAGCTTCGCGTCGCCTACTTGCCCGAGCATCGCAGCTTCAAGCTGTCGAGCGACGGACAAACCTATACGAACCGGTTGAAGCTGCAAGACCGCACGACGTCCCACCACTAACGGAAGTTGCAGGAATGGAGGCTCGCAATGCGCAAGATCGACGAAATCATGACATTCAACGAACAATTCGTCGCGAACAAGGCTTACGAGGAAATCGAACGTAACTTCCCCGATAAGCGGATCGTTATCGTGACGTGCATGGACGCGCGGCTGACGGAGCTGTTGCCGAAGGCGATGGACCTGAAGGACGGCGACGCCAAAATCATCAAAAACGCGGGAGCGATCATCACCGCCCCGTTCGGCAATATCATGCGCAGCGTCCTCGTCGCCTTGTACGAGCTGAACGCGCACGAAGTGTTCATCATCGGTCACCACGGCTGCGGCATGACGGGAATCGATCCCGACACGGTCGTCGGCCATATGAAGGACCGCGGCGTACCCGAGAGCGTGATCCATACGCTCCGTCATTCCGGCGTCAGCTTGAACCGCTGGCTTACCGGCTTCGACAGCGTGCGGGAGAGCGTCGAGAACAGCGTCGACATCGTTCGCAACCATCCGCTATTGCCTCCGAACACCCCGATCCACGGACTCATCATCGATCCGCAGACCGGCGAATTGGAGAAAGTCATCGACGGCTATCGGTATCTGGAATCGAACGGCTAAGCGCTTTGCGCTTGGCCGACGATTCTCTGGCAGCGATGACGTCGCCGCGATCGCGCAGCTTATGCCGGTCGACGACCGACACGCCCGCGTCTTGACCGCCGATCCCCCACGGGTAGCCGCACGACGCGCTTCTCTGCCTCGCGGCTTCGAGAAGCGCATCGTCGGTAATCGGCAGATCCAAGTCCTCGTACGCGATCGACTCGCGATCCTCCCACTCGGCTCGTTTACGCTCCAGGAGCGCCTTCAACTCCGTTCCGTCGATGCCGAGACGATCGAATAGCGTCGCGTCCGTCTCTTGCGCCGCCTTGCCCATCAACTTCAACGCCCCCGCGCGATTGCCGCGTCTGGCATGGTATTGGGCGACGGCAATGCGAATAAGCACGAGCCAACAGCCGAGAAGCGGCGATTCGGGATGTTCCTTCCAATATTCCTCCATGATCTCATGGCATTCGAAATAATCGCGGGAGCCGTAATATTCGGCCAAGTATTGGATATATTCATCTGGATAAGGCGCGAGTTCCGTCATCCGTCGGCTCCTTTCGCATATCAAGTCCTATTGTCCTTAGCATAACGCAATCGGTCCGCGCAAGCATCCCACAAATTTCTATGCGCGAATCCGAAACCGGAACGAAACCCGCACGTATGAATAGGCATTAACATTTTCTCATCTCACTGGAGGCCAACAATCACATGTGGAAAAAAGCGCTACTCGTCTTCACCTTATTCGCGTTCACGGCCGCTGTAACGGTACCCGCGCAGAGCGTCGACGCGAAACCGCGTTCGTTCAGCTCCGGCAAGAAGTCGTTCTCGAAGACGCCTTCGAAGTCCGATGGCGTATCCCAAAGCTCCACCACGAATAAATCCAGCGCCGCGTCCGGCGCGTCGACGACGCAAAACCGCGGTTTCTTCTCCGGAGGCAGCATGATGAAAGGGCTCATGATCGGCGGTTTGGCCGGTCTGATGTTCGGCAGCATGTTCGCCGGCATGGGCGCTCTCGGCAACTTCTTCGGCTTGATCATCAACGTGCTCGCGCTGTTCGTCCTGTTCGTCGTATTCCGGGCGATCTACGACCGGTTCAAGAATCGCCGCCGTCAGCCGCAAGATCCGAACGGCAACGGTCCTCGCTGGTAATCGCCCATGCGAATTACGATGGACGAAATCGTTAACGCCGTCTGCCTTCATCTGGCCGAGCGTCACGAGGTTCCCGTCGAGAGCGTCGAAGTCGAGCTGCTCTACGACGAGGAACAAGGCTTCAGCGCCGAAGTGACGGTGCAAGGCCGCAGCCGCTTCATCATCGAAGCGAACATCAAGGAAGCGATCATGCGGTATATGTTGACCGAATACAATCAGCGCGTATACCCGTCGCAGATTACGTTAGACGTCGAAGACGAGATTTGGGCGGACATCGCGTCCTAGAACAAAAATACCGTTCCGCGGCCATAAGGCTTGCGGAACGGTATTTTTCTTGTTCGTTACACTTTGAACTTGCTTGCCAGTTCTTGTAGATCGTCCGCGATATCCGCGAGCTTCTGCGACGATTGGGCCATCTCTTCGCTCGAGGCGAGCTGCTCTTCGGTCGAAGCCGCCACTTGCTGGCTCATGGCCGCCGTCTGTCTGGCGATATGTCCCATATTGGCGATGGAGGCCGCGACTTCTTCGGAGCTTGCCGCGAGTTCTTCGGAAGCGGAAGCTGCTTCCTGCACCCGGCCGGATACTTCGCCGGTCGAATGGGCGATATCCTTGAACGCCTGCTCCGCATGCTCGACGGCTGCGACGCCTTGTTGCACTTCGGAGAGGCTCGACCGGATGCCGGTCGCCGCGCTATAGGTTTCTTGCTGAAGCGATTCGATCAGTTCGATGATGCCTTGCGAAGACTCGCTGCTCTGCGTCGCGAGCTTGCGCACTTCCCCTGCCACGACGGCGAAGCCCCGGCCATGCTCGCCGGCCCTGGCCGCTTCGATCGAAGCGTTGAGCGCCAGCAGGTTCGTCTGCGCCGCGAGATCGCTGATCAATCCGGAGATCTCGCCGATTCTGGCCGATTGCTCCTCCAGCTTGCGAATCGTCTCGCCGGAGCGCTCGACGGCTTGGGAGACGCGGTGCATCCGGTCGACGACGTCCTCGATTCTCTCCAGGCCGTTCGCCGCCAACGCGGCCGCGTTCTCGGACAGCTCCGCCACCTCGCCGGTCGTCTCCGCGATCCGCGTGACGCCGCCGGCCATCTCGTCGATGACGCGGCCGCTCTCGGACGCCGTCGTAGCTTGCTCTTCCGAGCCGACAGCCACTTGGTCGATCGAAGCCGACACGTGCTTCGCCGCTTCGGCGTTCTGCGTCGTGCTCGCCTGCATTTGCGCGGAAGCGGCGGCGACCGAAGACGATGCCTCCTGCATCCGACGGACGGATGTCCGCAAGTTGGTAACCGTACGGTTGACGGAGCGCATCATGACGCCGAATTCGTCGCCGCGGTTTTCCGGCAGCGGCTCGGATGTTAGATCGCCTTCCGCGACCTTGTTCATGACGTCCGTCGTCGCTTTGATCGGGCGCGTCAAGTTCAAGTACAAGTACGTCGCGACGGCCGCGATGACGATCAGAATGCCGATTCCCAGGAAGAACACGGTGCCCGCCGTCTTGTCGAACATGCTGTCGCTGTCCTTTTCGCTCTTGACCGCACCGTCATGGTTGTAGGCGATCAACGTGTCGATCGCGGCCCGCAGATCGGCGAACGCCTTGCTCGCATCCTCGGAAGCCGTTTTCGTTTCGCCGCCGGCGGAAGAACTCGACTGCGAGAGAATCGCCATGAAGCCCCCCCACGCGCGCTTTAGTTCGTCGTAATAAGCCATTTCGGCTTCGGTCGTAGTCTTCTCGTAATCCGCGATGCCTGCGGCGATTTGCTCCACCAGCACGTTACGGGATTCGGCCAACGCCTTCAGTTGTTCTGCATCCTTGGTCATTAAAGACTGATAATAATTGCCTAGAAATTTCTCGATGTTCAGATTGATCTGACCGATCACTTCGATGCCGTACATCCAATTCGTCGCAATGTCTTTCGTGAGGTCGTTTTCTTTCTTCAATTGCGTTAACGAAGTGTAGCCCAAAGCGAAGACGAAGACGAGCACGATGCCGAAAGCCCCCAGAAGCTTTGCCCTAACCGATCTCATGAATTTCCCCCTGTGATGAAGATTGTCGGATTCCCTCGAAAAATGAGAGATTACTGTTTATGATAGTGGCATTTGCCGCTTTTCACCATTTAAGGATTTCTTTAATTGGAAGCCGATGGTATTTTTCGGCATTGAATTTTTTTCCAGTTATTAACTCGTCCTGAAAGAGGATGAAGAAAGCGGTACCATAGTTTTTTCGCCTATTAAACATTACCAGACAGCGCTAATCCACCACCCTCCTACGTTTCGCCGAAATAACGTTATCTGCACCTAGAATGAAAAGTGGACACCCGTTAAGAGAATTTCCATAATAGTCTTAACAGGGGGTGTTCGCATGGGCGAGCAACGACAACGGTATACGGATGAATTCAAACGACAGACGGTTAAGTTCATTCAAGAACAGACGAAAACGGTTAGCGACATTGCAACGGAGTTAAATATCCCATCTAGCACGGTTCATCAATGGATGAGCAAGTATCGTACTTTCGAGGATGAACCAGTTGCGAGCATCGAAAAAGTACGTCAGTTGGAGCATCAGCTCCGGGAAAAAGAGAGACAGCTCCAAGAAAAAGAACGCCGTATTGCCGATGTCGAGGAGGAACTCGCTATCGTAAAAAAGGCAGTGCACATCTTCAGCAAACCAAGGAAGTAAGGTTTCAATTCATTGAAGATCATCGCTCCGAATTTTCAGTGGAGAAGATGTGCAAAGCAATTGGCGTTTCTAAGGGCGGATATTACAAGTGGAGGGGCGCATCGCCTAGCCAGAGCGAGCTTCGAAAAGCTTACGCCAAGCAACGAATCCTCTACCACTTTCATGACAACGAAGAGCGCTACGGGAGCCCCAAAATCACGCATCTTCTTCAGGAAGAGAAGCTGTCGATAACGGAGCGTACTGTCAGCATCTACATGTCCGAGCTCGGGCTGCGTTCATGTGTATCCCGCAAATTCAAGGTGACAACGACGGACTCCAACCACGATGAAGACATCGCACCCAATACGCTTAACCAACAGTTCCAAACCGCATTACCGAATCAAGTTTGGGTGACCGACATCACCTACATCGCTTGCCGGCAACATCGGCTCTATTTAGCTAGCGTCATGGATCTTTGTACGCGCGAGATTGTTGGCTGGCGGCTTGGCAGACGCATGCAGACCGACCTTGTCCTTGGGGCGCTAGAAGACGCGTATGAGGCCAAAATGCCAGCGGCCGGCTTACTGCACCACTCCGATCGGGGCTCGCAATATGCATCCAAGGAATACAGAGCGAAGCTTGCAGAATACGGCATGGAGGCAAGCATGAGTCGTACAGGCAACTGTTACGACAACGCCAGCATGGAGTCGTTTCACAGCATCCTCAAAAAAGAACTAATCTATTGCAGACCCACTTTTAAGACAGAGGAACACGCATACCAGGCAATATTCAGATACATTGAGTTTTTCTATAACCGTAAAAGAATCCATGGCTCGCTAGGGTACATTTCTCCAGTGCGATTTGCTGCACGCTTCGAAGGATGCGCAACAGCATAATTCCGCTAAACGAGTGTCCACTTTCTTGACAGAGGTCCAATCAGACAGCGCTAATCCGCCACCATCCTACGTTTCGCCGAAATAGCGTTATCAGACAGCGCTAATCCGCCACCATCCTGCGTTTCGCCGAAATAGCGTTATCAGACAGCGCTAATCCGCCACCATCCTACGCTTCGCCGAAATAGCGTTATCAGACAGCGCTAATCCGCCACCATCCTACGTTTCTCCCAAATAGCGTTATCAGACAGCACTAATCTGCTACCACCCTACGTTTCGCCGAATTAACGTTATCAGACAGCGCTAAAAAAAGCGGGTTCGCATCGCGAACCCGCCTCATCCCGTCTATATTACCAAGCGTAAGCTTTAGGCGCCGAACCGCCCGGTCCCGGGAAAATCTCGTCCAGCCGCTTCAACGTCGCTTCGTCGAGCGAGATGTCGACGACGCGCAATGCGCCTTCGAGCTGCCCGAGCGTGCGCGGCCCGATGATCGGCGCCGTCATCGACGGATGTACGAGCGTCCACGCAAGCGCGACGTTCGCTTCGCTCTCGCCGATATCGCGGCAGAGCGCTTCGAACGCGAGAAGCTGGTCGCGGTGGCGCTCCACGCGCTCTTGGTTGCCGCCCGCCCGCTTCGAGCCTTCGACCGGCTTCAACGCGTGTCCGCTCAGCAAGCCGCCGTCCAGCGGGCTCCACGCGATGACCCCGATGCCGAGCTCCTCGGCGGCCGGCAGCACCTCCAGCTCCGGAAGCCGGCAGAGCAAGCTATATTTATGCTGTTCGCTGACGAGCCCGAATATGCGGCTCGTCTTCGCTTCGTATTGCGCCTTGACGAGGTCGCGGCCGGCGAAGTTGCTCGAGCCGACGTAACCGATCTTCCCTTGATGCAGCACGACGCTGAACGCTTCCCACAGCTCTTCCCAGGAGACGTTACGATCGACGTGGTGCATCTGGTACAGCTCGATATGATCGGTCTGCAGACGCTTCAGGGAGCTCTCCAAGTGGCGGCGCAGCTTATATGCCGAGAGACCGCCTTCGCCGTTCGGACCGTCGTTCTCGTCGCTCATGTCGCCGTAGAACTTCGTCGCCAGGACGACCTTCTCGCGGCGTCCGCCGCCTTGGGCGAACCAACGCCCGATAATCTCCTCGGTTCTGCCCGCGTTCTTGCCCCAACCGTAGATGTTGGCCGTATCGAAGAAGTTGATGCCCGCGTCCAGCGCGGCGTCCATGATGCGGAACGACTCCTTCTCGTCCGTATCGACGCCGAAATTCATCGTTCCAAGACACAGCTTGCTAACCTTCAGGCCGGATCGGCCCAGTTGACTGAATTTCACTTACGCCACGCTCCTCTTCGCCTATGGAATTCATTTTTATTCTATCGAATTCGCCGATGGAAAACAAAGAACCGGCCCGATAGATTCCGGACCGGTACGCGTATCGCCGATAGGCATACGATCAGCGGGTTGACTCGACGACTTCCCCGCAACCGTTGAACGCCGCGAACCGCTCGATCCGCTCACGCAGAAGCTCCCCGAACGCCTCGTCCGTCTCCGCCCCTTCTTCCGGCCAATAATGAAGCACTTTCAATCGCTTCGCTTTCTTGTCCGCGACGAGCTCGATTCTCCCGACGAATCGGTCGCCATATAGAACGGGCAGCACGTAGTAACCGTACTTACGTTCAACGACAGGCGTGTAGATCTCCCATTTGTAGTCGAAATCGAACAACGCGCGGATGAGATTCCGATCCCAGAGGAGGTTATCGAGCGGAGCGATGAATTCGACGCGCGGAAGAAGACTCATCGATGCCATCGACGCGATAACCTCTCGCAATATCGGCTCGTCCTCAGCGAGCGCGTACAACGACTCCTTGATGCCTTCTACGGCGCACGCGACGATCCGGCCGGCAGCGATCAGCCCGGCGAACGCCTCGTTGCGCGGCCCCGCCTTCATCCGGTCGATGCCGAGGAACGCATCCGACGGCTTGTTCCAGAGCAGCCCGACGGCGCCGATCCGGCGCCGCACGAACCACTCCGCGTGCGCTCGTTCGTCGGCGTTCGGATCAGCCGCCGCCAAGACGGACGCATCGATATGATCCTCCGACAACGCGTAATGCTTGATCGTTCCCTTCTTATGATGAACGATCAAGTCTCCCCGGAAGTACAGCGTCTCGAGCACCGCTCTGGATAACGTCGTCGGGCTCCACGACCAATCGACCGTCTCCTTGAGAGGAACGTCCTTGGAGCTGGCTGGACCGTTCGCGCGAATGAACGCTTTCACTTGTTCGGCGACCTCTTCTACCTTATCCCGGCTCCTGCCCTGCTGCCGATACATCTCTCTCGATCTGGCGAAATATCGCCAATCGTCGACGGGGACGATCGCCAGCTGCTTGTCGAAGTAATCGACCAGCTTCCTCTCTTCATACAGCAACCGGTAGAGCATTTCCTTCGTAAAATCCGCCACCCTGGATTGCAGCACGAGCTCCGCGTTCTTGCCGCACACGTCGATCGGGTCGTACTGGATACACCCCGCCTGCTTCGCATACGCGAGCACGCCGTCCTTCCCGCGGAACTTGTATCCCCCGAGAAGTCCATGCTTCAGGAGCAGGAACTTCCGCGCCTGCTCCTTCGTCAATCGGTATTCGTTCATTCCGCGACCCTACTTCCGGAGAGAGAGTGCGATGCTTAGCCTTGCTGTCCTTCGATCGTCACGAGCAGCACCGCGGCGGCGAGACCCAGTCGGCGGTCAAGCTTCTTGTCCGTATCCAAGGAGAAGTCCAAGTTCAGCTTGCCTACGAACGGGTTCAGATCCTGCTTGAACAAGGCGACTCTGCCGCCGCCGACTTCGACGTGGAACTTCTGCGGGATGAGGTTCGTCAGGAATCGTCTCAGTAACGCCATGAGCGGACTGTCTTCCTTGATAAGCCCGATCTCGGATTCGCTCGCGTCGAGAATGATCCATTCGTCCTTCAGAATCGACTTCATCCCTTTGCGTTGCAACGACCCGATGCGTTGTCCGGTCGCCGCGTCGACGACGTCGTACGTCGCAGAGAAGTCGATGACGCTGCGCGCCTGTATCGTCAGCAACTCCTGCGACATCGTATCGTCGCTATATAGCCGTATGTCTTCCTTCAGCTTGAACGCCTTCATTTGGGAGAACAGCACCGGCTCGCCGTTGCCGTCGAAAATATCGATTTTCGCCCCCATAAGGGACAGAATCTGTTTGCGGACCTGATACTGTTGATGCGTGAACTTCGCGTTCATGACATGGCCTCCAACGGTCGGATTCGACAGGTTTATCCCGTACCCCTATCCAATTCGACAAGCGCGCGCAATCCCCTTCCGACCGCGGTCGCCGATTCGGATTTCCTCATGAGAACGTCATGTTTTTCCCGTAGAAAATTTCGTCCATCTCCCATTTAACGCTTTTCTCGATATCGAGCTGCTCTTCCCTGCTCAACGTATCCTTCGTATAGCCGAACAAGTAATTGTTCAGATCGAATTCCCGGAGCTTGCACTTCGTATGGAAAATGTTCTCTTGGTACACGTTCACGTCGATCATGTGGTACATGTCTTGAATCTCGGAAGGAATGTAATTCTGGATCGAGCTGATCTCGTGATCGATGAACAGCTTGTAGCCGTTAATATCGCGCGTGAACCCTCTTACCCGGTAATCCATCGTCATGATGTCGGCGTCGAAAGAGCGGACGAGGAAGTTCAGCGCCTTGAGCGGCGATATCTCTCCGCAAGTAGATACGTCGATATCGGCGCGGAACGTGCTGATGCCTTCGTCGGGATGATATTCCGGATACGTATGTACCGTAATGTGGCTCTTGTTCAGATGGGCGACGACCGCGTCCGGCAACGGGCCCGGCGATTCCTCGAACGATTCGCTCGGCGCTTGCTCGATCGGCCCTTCCGACACGAGCATCGTGACGCTTGCGCCTTGCGGCTCGTAGTCCTGCTTGGAAATGTTCAGCACGTTCGCGCCGATAATGTTCGCGACCGACTTCAGGATGGCGGTCAACCGATCCGCGTTGTACTGCTCGTCGATATAGGCGATATACGCCTCGCGCTCTTCCTTCGTCTTCGTGAAGCAGATGTCGTACATGTTGAAGCTGAGCGACTTCGTCAAGTTATTGAAGCCGTGCAGCGTAATGCGTTGCTCCGAGGTCAGTAACACGTGCAGCTCCCCCTTCGATGAACGTCGTATGCGGCATATAAGTATTCATACACCTATCATGCGATGTCGAAGCGGCATCTATCCCGACGCGCAACCGAACCATGCGGAAGACGTACAATTGAACAGGAAAGGCAAAGGGGGTATCCGCTACGGACACGAATCGCAATCGACTCCGGCAGCTCGCGAATCCGACCGTCGTTTTCTTCGCATGCTTGCTCGCTCTATCCGCCATGATCGCTATTTTGTCGCGGCCTTACTTCGCGGAGCCTGTCTTCTATCTCGACAACCATCTCTTTAGGCTGGCCGACGAAAAAGGCGAACTTGCCGTCTACCGCAGCAGTACCGCGGATTCGGTGCAAGTTCGCCAAGATGGCGGGAAACGAATCGTCGAGATCGATGGCGAATCGTATACGGTCGAAGAAGCCGTTACCTCTCCGGCCTCGAAATACAGGTTAACGTATCCCGGCGGACGAACGTACGATTCCGAGCGCCATAACGGCATGTGGTGGACTTACGACGACAAAGGCGAACTCGTGCTTGGCGTTATGAGATATGCAGGCGATAATCGGATACTATCCGAAGGCGAAGAGATCTATCCTCCCGCACAGCTCGTTATCGCCGCCTACTCCGAATATCACCTTAAGCGCGGTACGCCGGAATTGCTCTATCTCGCGCTCGCCGCCGTTGTATTCGGCTGGTGCGGCTTCCGTTATCGCAAATTCCAGGATCTCAACTTCAAGCTTTCTTTCTATTGGTTGTACGTAAGGGACCCGGAACCGACCGACTTCTACTACTTCATGTGCAAGGTCGGCGGAATCGCCTGCATGCTGTTCGGAATCTGGATCGCCTTCAAGGCATTCTGACGACTTACAGCGAGCTCGACGCCTGTGCGAGCAACTTGCCGAGCAGCTCGTAGTCCGGCGTGTCGCCTTGCTTGATTTTCAACCATTTGCGCTCCTCGGGACCGTCGAACGACTTCGGAACTTCCAGACCGGTCGCGTTCATGATCATGAACGCGATGGCGTCCTTCGACGGCGAGATGATCGCGGCGTAATGCCCGTTTTTCAGAAAATGCGGTTTCTTGTACTGGATCCGCTCTTCCGCCGACGGTATCGTGCGAAGAACGAGATCGCGCAACGTACGTCCTACCTCCGATTGCCATGCCGGCAACTGATCGATGAACGCGATGACTTCCTGACTCATAGTGAGTCCTCCTCTGCTATGTATATTCCATATAGAGAATATACCCGAGAGAGAATATCCCGTCAACCCTCCGCAAGCGACGCTCATTCGAATAGCGAGCCGGCCAGATAGATCGCCGTGCCCCACATGAAGATCGCGGATATCCTGTTGAACGCGCGGAGCATGCCGCCCGAGCGATCGACGCGTCCGACGGCTTGGCCCGCGTACGCCAATCCCGCGAACCAGATCCACGAGACGACGATGCACGTCAAGGCGAATACGAACTTCTCCGCGCCGCCGTAGCGGAGCGAGCTCGTGCCGATGACGCCGACCGTATCCATGATCGCGTGCGGATTCAGCAGCGACACCGACATGGCGAATCCGATCTGCCGCTTCGAAGTGAACTTCTCCGCTTCGCCGCCGTCTGGCCTCGGATTGCTGCGCCACGTCAACCACCCCATATAGAGCAAGAATATTACGCCCGCACCGATCAGCGCTAGCTTCACCGCTTCATGGCTGAGCGCCACAGCCGATACTCCGCCGACAGCAAGGCCGATCAAGAGCGTGTCGCAGAGCGACGCCGTGACGACGACGGGCAGCGCCTTGACGAACCGGCCGTGGGCCGCCCCTTGGTTGAATACGAACAAATTTTGCACGCCGAGCGGAAGGATGAGTCCGATCGCCAGAATGAACCCGTTCAAGATGACTTGTGCCATGTTCCGATATGCGCTCCGTTTCTCCGGTTGACTGAATAAGAGACAATAAGACCGTCCCGCCAACCATCCGGGAATCGGGAATGGCTTGGGAGACAGTCTCATTATACGCCTAGTTGTCAATCCTGCTTACGCTCTCTTCTTGCGCGTCATGACGTCGAAGATGACCGCCGCTGCCAGCACTCCGCCGCGAATCATGTACTGATAAGAGATGCCTACGCCCATCAAGTTCATGCCGCTCGTGAGCGACATCATGACGATAGCGCCGATGATCGAGCCCGTTACTTTGCCTACGCCTCCGGCCGCCGATACGCCGCCGACGTAGGCTGCCGCGATCGCGTCGAGCTCGAACAGCGTCCCTGCCGTCGTCGTGGCGGACTGCAAGCGAGCCGTGTACATGATGCCCGACAGCGCGGCGAGCATGCCCATCGAGCCGAAGACGATGTACGTGATCTTCTTGACGTTAATGCCGCTCAGATGCGCCGCTTCCGGGTTGCTGCCGACCGCGTAGATATGTCGGCCTAGCACCGTCGATGTCGTCAAGAAATGGTAGATCGCGACGACGATCAGCACGATGATCATCGTCCAGGAGAAGCCGTTGTAGCCCGCGAGAATCCACGTGATATATGCGATGATCGCGGAGACGAACACGAGCTTGATCGCGAACATCGTGCCGGAGATCACTTCGAAATTGTACCGCTGCTTGTTGCGGCGCTTGCGAATCTCGCCGTAGACGAACAACAAAATGAGCAGTCCGCCAAGAATGAGCGACAGCAGGTGCAACCCGCCTACGGTTTGGATCGCAGGAATGAAGCCGTTGCCGATCGCGTTGAAATTGTCGTCCTTGATGCTGATCGTCCCCGTGCTTTCCGTAACTTGCAGCAATGCTCCGCGGAAGATCAACATGCCCGCAAGCGACGCGACGAACGACGGAATGCCGATCTTGGCGACCAACACGCCGTTGAACATCCCGATGACGATTCCCAGCACGAGTATAATCGGAATTGTGAAGTAGAACGGAACGCCGGCCTGCGTGAGCAGAATGGCGGCGATCGCGCCCATGAACCCGGCCGCGAATCCGACCGACAAGTCGATATGCCGAATGACGATGACGAGCGTCATGCCGACGGCAAGCACGGCGATATAGCCCATCTGGTCTAGCAGGTTGCTGATGTTGCGCGAAGACATGAATAAGCCGTCCGTCAAGATCGAGAACGTAACCATAATGACGAACAAGGCAATATACATCCCGTATTCCCGAATGTTAACCTTGATCAAGGATTTCGCTTCGCTAATAATGTTCACCGGACTTCCCCCTATTGCGTCGCTAGCTGCATGATTTTTTCTTGATTCGCTTCCTCGATGGACAATTCGCCCTTGATCTTGCCCTCCGCCATAATATAGATGCGGTCGCTCATGCCGAGCACTTCCGGCAGCTCGGACGAGATCATGACGATGCTCATGCCTTCGCTGATCAGCTTGTTCATGATCGTATAGATCTCGAACTTCGCGCCGACGTCGATTCCGCGAGTCGGCTCGTCGAGAATCAGCAGCTTAGGGCCGACGAACAGCCATTTGCCAAGCGATACCTTCTGCTGGTTGCCTCCGCTTAAGTTTCCGACTAGTTGCTCGACGGATGGTGCTTTTATATTCAAAGACCGTTTGTATTCGTTGGAAATTTTGACTTCTTCGTTCGGTTGAATGACGCCGCGCGTTGCGATCGCATGAAGGTTCGCCGCGGATATATTCTGTTTAATGTCCTGAATCAGGAACAGTCCGTTGCCTTTACGGTCTTCCGTAACGTATGCGATTCCCGCTTCGATCGCGTCTTTCGGATGCGCGAACGATACTTTGTTGCCGTCCAACAACAGTTCGCCTTGCAATTTGTAGCCTTTCGGATTTCCGAAAATACTTTGCGCGAGTTCCGTCCGTCCTGATCCCATCAAGCCGGCGATCCCGACGATTTCGCCCTTTTTCACCTGCAGATTGATGTTAGCGGCGACGTTGCGGCCAAGCTCCACGTCGTACGCCGTCCAATTTCGGATCTCGAGAATAGGGGTGCCGTACTTCTTGTCCGCTCTCTTCGGATAGATGTCGTCGATCTCCCGTCCGACCATGTTCTTGATGATGACGCTTTCGGATATTTCGCCTTTCGCCGCGTCCAGCGTGCAGATCGTATGACCGTCGCGCAATACCGTCGCCTTGTCCGCGATCGCGATGACTTCCTTCAGCTTATGGGAAATCATGATGCTCGTGATGCCATGCTCCTTCAGATCCCTGAGCAGTTGAAGCAGGTTCTCGCTGTCGTTCTCGTTCAGCGCGGCGGTCGGTTCGTCCAAAATAAGCAGCTTGACGTCTTTGCTCAACGCCTTTGCGATTTCGACGAGCTGCTGCTTGCCTACGCCCAAGTCTTTGGTCAGCGTCTCTGGATTTACTTCAAGCTTCACCTTGCGAAGCATTTCCTGCGACTTAACGATCGTCTCGTTCCAGTTGATGATGCCGCCTTTCCTAATCTCGTTGCCGGCGAAGATGTTCTCGTACACGGACAAGTCGGGGAACAGCGCCAACTCTTGGTAGATGATCGCGATGCCCGCGTTCACGCTGTCGCTAATATGGGCAAACCGCTGCACCTCGCCGTCGAACAAGATATCCCCGGAATACGTCCCGTGAGGATAGACGCCGCTGAGCACCTTCATGAGCGTGGACTTGCCCGCGCCGTTCTCGCCGATCAGGCAGTGGATTTCGCCTTTGCGGACTTTGAAATTAACGTTGCTGAGCGCCTTCACGCCCGTGAATTCCTTCGAGATGTTGTTCATTTCCAATAAGTATGGATTGTTCATGGCCCAGCACTCCTTAACGAAACAACTCTTGGAAATAAGGAATAGTGATAGACGAATCTATCACTATTCCGTTTGAACAATGTGCGATTACAGACCGGTAAAGTCGCCGGCAGCATAGTAGCCGGAATCGATCATCGCCGATTTTACGTTTTCTTTATTGACGACGATAACGTCCGTTTGCTTGGCTTTAACGTCGGTTTTACCGTTCGGATAAGCGCCGGTCGTCTCCGGCGTGTTGCCTTCCAAGAGCGATACGGCCATGCCCATGGCGTCTTTAACGAGCGTGCGCACGTCTTTGAATACCGTCATCGATTGTTTGCCGTCGATAATGTATTGGATCGACGATTTATCGGCGTCTTGACCGGAAATCACGTAACTGGTAACTGCGGAATCGGATGCGAATACGTCGGCGATCGAACGGGAAGTACCGTCATTGGGAGCGAGAATCGCGACGTCGCCTTTGGCGTCGGCAGCTGCGGCCGTCAAGTGGGACTGCGCTTTGTTTTTCGCTTCGTTCGGATCCCAGCCCGTCGTTACTTGGCCGACGATTTTGCTCATTTCGTCGCGGGACAGCTCCGTCTTGTCTTGAAGCGCGACCGCTTCGCTGGAGTTCGCGATCTTGAACGTGCCGTCGGCGACCTTCGGTTGAAGCACTTCCCACGCGCCTTGGAAGAACAGGAACGCGTTGTTATCGGACGCGGCGCCGGCGTACAGGTATAGCGGTTGGCCGTTTCCTTTCGCGTTGTCGACCAGGTATTGCGCTTGTTTTCTGCCTACGTCGATGGAGTCGAACGTCACGTAGTAGTCGACGGCATCCGTGTTCGTAATCAGACGGTCGTAGGAGATGACCTTAATGTTTTCCTTGTTCGCGGCTTCTACCGCGGAAGCGGCAGCGTCGCCGTCTACGGGACAGATGATCAGTACTTCGATGCCTTTGGAAATTAACGATTCTACGTTTTCTTTTTCCTTCGCGGACGATTTTTCGCTGAACAGAATTTCCGTCTTGTACTTCGTGTCTTTCAGCGCGTCTTTGAATCTCTGTTCGTCCTGGATCCATCTCTCTTCGTCCTTCGTAGGCAGCACGATGCCTACGTCGATGTCTTTGCTCTTGCTGCACGCCGCGACCAGCATGGCGAGCAGCGCAACGATCATGACCAGGGAAAACGACTTCGCGAATCTTTTCATTCTTCTACCCCTCTCGAATGTTGGTTCCTTATCTTGGCCGGCCACTTCTTCATTCGTGTAAGTTAGCCAAGAGATAGACTCAGTATACTGAACGATCGCGAGAATGAGAGGTGGTCATTCTTTAGATCGCATGCGTGATTTTTACGAATCGTATCGATTTCCGGCGCTTGCCCCGGATACAAGACGAACCCCGGCAATCGGATGCCGGGGTTCGCGCGCGAACGATCTCTATTACGTTCTCTTAAGCTTATTGTATCCTTTGTCCCCGTAAGGCTGCAGCTTGTCGAGCCATAGCTCGAGCAAGGCGTCGACGTCTTGCTTGTAGATCTTCCGTTCGTTCGGATCTCCCGCCAGCTCCTCGCGAGGCGCGATGCGGTCGAGCTCCTCGAAGACGAACGCCGAAGAACCGAACGTTTGCCAGTCGTCCTTGTATTCGAACACCGAATTCATGTTCGTCTGGCGCGAGAACGCGAACCGGTTGCGCGCTCCTTCCAAGTCCAAAGTTCCGTCTACGAGAACTTTGCCGTTCTCCGTATTCCGGATTTGATAGATGCCCATCGCCCGAGGCGATTGCGCGTAAGCCGCGGAGAGTTCCTTCTTCTTCTGTTTATCCAGCATGTCAGTATCCCATTTCCTTCAATATGGCCGACAGCGTCCGGAGCCGCTCGCCGATCAGTTCCCCGTCGTCGTTAAGCGCCTGGCTGAACAGCTTGATGTCTTCGTCGATTCTCTCGTTGTCCGTGCACACTTCCACCGTCATCGCGTCGCCCTGCAACCCGATCCGGTCGATGACCGGGTTCTCCGGGTCGTACAGCTTCGGGAATCGGTACGCTTCGCGAAAATGCTCCATCGAGCGCGTCAGCAAAATCGCGAGGTCCAGCACGCGGTGCATCGGCAGCTCCTCGGATTGGCGGGACCACTTATCCCCCGTATGGCGCCAGACTTTCGCCGAGATATCGACTTTGCCTCGGTCGTTCCATTGCGCCAGGCCGAGCGATAATCCTTGCGTATCCGTGACCCGGGCGTAACGGCCGTCCACGTTCGCGTAATTCTCGGATACGATGACCGGTTTATGTTTTAACGTCGTCGGGATTTTCATATTCGTCAGCTCCTTCATGCGATCGCTTTTCGCGTTTTCAACTTTGTGATTTACTAATTTACTAAATTATAAACCGCAAGATCAATCTTACCCAACGATCGGCGCTTCGTCAAGCCGTTCGTTTTTATCCCGGACAAGCTCGTGATACAATAGATCCGGGTTACCCATAACGATCAAGGAGTTGAATTCATGGCGCTCGACGTTTACTTGAATTTCGCCGGCAACACGCGCGAGGCGGTCGAATTTTACGCGGAAGTGTTCGGCGCGGACGCATCGAACATGATGACTTTCGGCGCGGCTCCGCCGAACCCGGACTTTCCGCTGCCGGATGAAGCCAAAGATCTGATCATGCACGCGCGACTGGACATCGAAGGCACCGCCTTGATGTTCTCGGACGTATTCCCGGGCATGCCGCTGCGCGTCGGCAACAACGTCAGCATCGTATTCAACAGCAGCAGCACCGAACAGATGAGAGCGCTGTTCGACAAGCTCAAGGTCGGCGGAACGATCTCGATGGAGCTGCAGGAAACGTTCTGGAGCAAATATTACGGCATTCTGACCGATAAATTCGGCACGCAATGGATGCTTAACCACGTCGCGGAGTCTTGATCGATCAACATAGAAATGGAGCCTTCCGATTGCCGGAGGCTCCATTTTTCCGTCTATGCGTTACCATGCCCAGTTGCCGTCCCTGAACACCGGAACGACTCGCCCATCCGCATCGATGCCGTCGATATCGAGCTCTTCGCGTCCGATCATGAAGTCCACGTGCGTCAGGCTATCGTTCAAGCCGCGTTCTCTGAGCTCCTCCTTGCTCATGTTCACGCCGCCTTCGAGGCAGAACGGCAGCGAGAAGCCGATCGCCAGATGGCAAGCCGCGTTCTCGTCGAACAGCGTGTTGTAGAAGAGCAAGTTCGTGTCCGAGATCGGGGAACGGTGCGGCACGAGCGCCGCTTCGCCTAAGTAACGCGCGCCCTCGTCCGTCTCGATCAGCTCCTTGAGCGTGTCGTAGCCTTGATCGGCGCGGAAGTCGACGACGCGGCCGTCCTTGAACGTCAACGCGAAGCCGTCGATCAGATTGCCCGCGTAGCTTAGCGGCTTGCTGCTGGCGACCGTACCGTTAACGCGTTCGCGATGAGGCGAAGTGAACACTTCCTCGGTGGGCATATTCGGAATGAACGGCGTGCCGCGCTCGTTGCTCGTCCCCGCGCAGCGCCAATAATGGCCTTCCGGAAGACCGACCGTCAACTCGGTTCCCGGTCCGCGATAGCGCAGCTCCGTCAGCTTGAGCGCATTCAACTTGTCCGCGCGGGCTTGCAACGCTTCGGCATGCGCTCTCCACTCGGCTACCGGCTGCTCGGAGACGACGCGAGTCGCGGCGAAGATGGCGTCCCATAGCGCCGATTCCCGTTCGGACGGCTCAAGGTCCGGGAATACTTTGTTCGCCCACGCGGGCGAAGGCACGGCCACGATCGACCAAGCGACTTTATTCGTCGTCGTGTAAGCCCGGAACGGCTGCATCGCCACCGATTGCGCCTTCGAATAGGTTGATATGCGCGCCGGCTCGATACCGGCCAACAGATCCGGATCGTCCGCGATTACCCATAGGAACGCGGCGCCGCCCGCGGCCATCTCTTCCCTTCCCTTGGCGTGCCACATCGGATATTCGGACAAGGCGTCTTGCGGCGCCAGCTCGAACTTTGCTCTCGTAACGCCTTCGTCGCTCCAATCGACGTGAACGTTCCTTGCCCCGATCTCGTAGGCATGTCTTGCGACCAGGCGCACGAACGGCGCCGCAGCGATCGGCGAGATGACGCACAGTGTCTGTCCCGGCTGGACGTTCACCCCGACTTCTACCGCCAGCGCGGCGTATTGGCGTAAGCTTTCCTCGAATGATCCGGTCAACGCGTCATCCCCTAAAGGTCATATGAATAGGTTAAGCCCCGCATCCTCCGCGTCGCCAAGATAGCTGGCAACGCCGGCGTAGTCGATGCCGTCCATTAGCTCTTCCCGCTTCACTCCCATTATATCCATGCTCATCGTGCACGCAACAAGCTTCACGCCGGCGGTCAGCGCCCCTTCCATGAGCGATTCCAGCGACTGTACGTTTTTGCCGTCCATCACGCGACGGATCATCTTCGGACCGATGCCGCCCATATTCATCTTGGAGAGCGGCAAGCTCGTCGACCCTTTGGGCATCATCATGCCCAGCATCGCTTCCATCGCGGATTTCTTGACCGGAGGAGCATCCGCCCTGCGCAGCACGTTCAGTCCCCAGAACGTGAAGAACATCGTCACCTTCTTGCCCATCGCCGCCGCTCCGGTGGCGATAATGAACGCCGCGATCGTCTTGTCCAAGTCGCCGCTGAACACGACCATAGTCGCGCCGTTGTTCGTCCGCGCGGCTGGGGCGTCGGATTCGACCGGTTTCGCGCCGCCCTTGCGCACGATCGCGGTGACTCCGACGTCGCTCGTATCGACGAATTCGACCGTATGGCCCATCTTCTCGGACCACTTCGCGATATCCGGCGCGAAGCCGAAGTCGGTCGCCTTCACCTCGAGCCTTTCCCCTTCGTTCATTCCGTTCATCGCCTCGTATACTTTGACGATCGGACCCGGACATTGCAAGCCGCGCGCGTCGACGCGAATCGTGACGTTGGCCTTGTCTTGTCTCTGACGGCTCGCCTGAGCGGGATCGGCCGCGCTAAGATGCTTGGGCCGAGACGAAGCGACGCTGCCGGATCGGTTGCCGTACGCCACCGAATACGTCTTGTACCCGCCGTCCAAGTTGCGTACCCGATATCCGTTCTCCGCGAGCAAGCGGAGCGCGTAATATCCCCGCAAGCCGACTTGGCAGGAGACGACGATGTCCCTGTCCTTGGGCAGCTCGTTCAATCTGCTCCGCAGTCGGTTCAGCGGTATATTCACCGACCCTGGAATGTAGCCGAAATCGCGTTCGACCGGATCGCGCACGTCGATCAGCAACCCTCCGCCGGCCACGAAGGCGTCCGCCTCGTGCCATTGCAACGTCTTCGTCGTCCCGTCCATCATATTCCCGGCGACGTACCCGGCCATGTTCACCGGATCTTTGGCCGACGAGTACGGCGGCGCGTAGCTCAGCTCGAGATCCGAGAGCTCCGAGGCGCGCAAGCCCCCGCGCATCGCCGTGGCGATGACGTCGATCCGTTTGTCCACGCCGTCGGCCCCGACGGCTTGAGCGCCGAAGATGCGACCGGTCTCGCCGTCGAACAGTAGCTTCAACGCGATCGACGCCGCCCCGGGATAATAACCCGCGTGCGAGAGCGGATGAATATGAAGCGTCTCGTACGGAATGCCGAGCCGCGCGAGCGTCCGTTCGTTATTGCCCGTTACCGCCGCGGTCAGATCGAATACCTTAACGATCGCCGTACCGTAGGCGCCGGCGTATTCGGCGGATCGTCCGTTGATATGGTCGGCGACGAGCCGGCCTTGGCGGTTCGCGCCCCATGCGAGCGGCACCGTCGTATCGTAGCCCTGTACGCGGTCCTTCACTTCGATCGCGTCGCCGACCGCGTAGATCGACGGATCGCTCGTCTGCAGTCTCTCGTTCACCTTGATCGAGCCTCGTATGCCGAGCGCGAGTCCGGCTTCTCTTGCCAGGTTGTTCTCCGGGGCGACGCCGACCGCCATGACGATCAAGTCCGTAGCCAGAACGTCTCCATTCGAGAATTCGATCAAGCGTCCCCGGTTCGTGATTCTCCTGATATCCGAGCCGAACCGAAGCTTCACCCCCTTGCTAGCGGCATGCTGCTCCACGATCCGCGCCATCTCGACGTCGAGCGGCTTCAGCAATTGATCCCCCCTCTCCGCGAGAGTAACCTCGAGCCCGCGCTCGCGCAAGCTCTCCGCCATCTCGATGCCGATGAATCCGCCCCCGACGATCGTCGCGCGCGAGGCTCGTCCCGCGTCTACCGCTTTCTTGATCCGATCCATATCGGCCAGATTGCGCAGCGTATGCACGTTGTCCGCTTCCGCGATGCCGTCGATATCCGGCACGATCGGCTTGGCGCCTGGAGACAGCACGAGATAATCGTACGCCTGAACGTACTCCTCCCCGGTGTCCGCGCGCCGCGCGACGACTTGCTTGCGCCCGCGGTCGATGCGGACGACTTCGGTCAACGTCCGGACGTCGATGCGGAATCGGTCGTACATCGCCTTCGGCGTCTGGATCAGCAGCTTCTCGCGGATCGGGATCGTCTCTCCGATATGGTAAGGCAGCCCGCAATTGGCGAATGAAATATGCTCTCCCCGCTCGAACATAATAATATCGTCGATCTCGTTCAACCTGCGAAATCTTGCCGCGGCGGACGCGCCGCCGGCAACGCCTCCGACGATTACGATCGTTCTCTTCATCCCGATGCACGCTCCTCTTGATGTATACCTGCCTAGGTATTTTCATGACTCTTAATATATACCCCACAGGGTATTAAGTCAACAAATTTGAAAAATTACTTTGACACGTAGAGTACATGGTGATATATTTACTCCATCAGATAGAACTCTATGTGATAGAGCACTACCACGCAGAGCACTATCAGGCAGAACACTTGCCGTAACGAATGAACGACGATACTGCGAACAGGAGGACGACGAATGATTCGAAGCGATATTATACGCGGGCATTTGGACGCCATTATATTGCGGCTTATTTACGAGGAGGACCGATACGGCTACGAAATCTCCAAGGAGATCGGCGCCCGCACGAACGATCGGTTCCAGATCAAGGAAGCGACGCTGTACGCGGTGTTCCAGCGGCTGGAGCGCAAGGAACTGATCGAGTCCTATCTCGGAGACATCTCGCATGGCGGCAAGAGGCGATATTACAAGATCACGAAGCTCGGGCGGGCCTATCTGAAGGAAACGGTCGAAGAATGGAACGAGATCAAAGACATTATGGACATATTCATGGAGGGATTACATTGAAGAAGATTAGAGGACACGTAGAGGATTGGTTCAAGGATATACCGGACAGCGAGTCTAAGGACGCGATGAAAGAAGAGATCGTTCAGAATCTCGAGGAGAAGGTGCAAGACCTCGTCCGCAAGGGCAAAGCAGAGGAAGACGCGATCAACAAAGCGATCGTCGACTTCGGGGATATCGCGGATATTAAGGAAGAGCTTGGCGGCGGGCAAGCGGATCGCGGCAGAAGACGGAAGTACGCGCTTCACCTGGGCTTCTCGATCTGGGGCAGCTTGCTCATTATCGCGCTGTGCCTGTTCGTGAACATCTATTACACGCCGGACGACATCTGGTTCGTCTACCCGACCTTCGCAGTCGCATGGTGGCCGCTGGCCATGTTCTATCGCTGGCTGGCGAATAAGTGAGAGAGGAGTTGACCGGCATGAAAAACCAGCAGTTCGCGTTCGCCTTCGCCGGCAGCGTAATGACGATCTTATTCCTGTTCATCGTGAACCAGTTGACGTCCCCGGACGATATCTGGTTCTTCCACCCGACGCTGCTTATCTTGCAATGGCCGCTCGCCATCTACTTCGCCGCGCGGGGCATGGTCAAGCAATTCGCGGCCGTCGACAGCTTGCTTATCGTCGGATGCCTGTACGTAGACAACATGCTGTACACGCCCGATCATCTATGGTTTCTGTACGCGGCGTTCGCCATCGTCTGGTGGCCGATTCTATTATACGCCGGACGCTTCGCGAAGACGCTTGCGATGGCGATCATCGGCAGCGCGAGCGTGATCGTAAGCTATACGTTCTTGAACGTGTTTGTCTCCCCCGAATTTCCGTGGGCGATATTCCCCGCTTACGCCGTATTGTGGTGGCCGCTCGCGATCTATTGCGGCCGCCGCGGGCGGTGGTTCCTGTTCTCCATCCTGGGAGCGACGCTCAGCGCCTTATTGTTCGTGACGGTGAACGCGATCACGACCGAAGAAATCTGGGCGATCTATCCGATCTTCGCCATCGTCTGGTGGCCGCTCAGCATGTATTATTACTATGCGAATCGTCAAACGGCATAAGGCTCCCGCCTTATGCCGTTCTTCGTCCTACGGAGTCCGCGCCGCCGTTAGCTCGTCCATTTTACGAATCGTCTTCCAATTGCGCATCGTGGCCGGTCCGATCTTGCCCAGCTTCTTCGGAAGCTTGGAATCCAGCATACTCTGGCTGAAATAATAGTAAAGCTCTCTTCCGTCGATTCGGTAGTCGTCGTTCCCGGTTTCGAGATCGGGGATGCCGAGGATGTCTTTCTCCGCCGGCGGTTGCTTAAGCAGCGACAGATGAATGCTCTGCCCTTCCGATAACGCTTCGAACGAATACGGGCAACGGCTCATGATTGACTTCATCTCATCCGCGCTCCGTATCATCGTCGGGACGGGAAAGCCGAACGCGTCGGCGAAAATCGTCTCAAATCGCGCCACTAACGCATCGGCCGTATCGTTCGACTCGAACAGGACGTTGCCGCTCTGAATGTAAGTCTGCACGCCTCGCATGCCGATCTCCTCGAGCACCCGCTTCAATTCCGCCATCCGCACGATATGGTTGCCGCCGACGTTAATGCCTCTTAAGTACGCATGATATAAGGTCATCGTTACTTTCCCTTCCATCCCATGTATGACTAAGAATAGTTCTATTATAATAAAAGACTTCCCCGCGTGGCGAGGAAGTCTTGTCTTCGTTACGCTATCGTAATGCCGCCGCTAGCATAGCCTGCGACAACCGCCGCGATATCGATTCCGTCGATGACGCTCGCCGAGAAGACGAACAGAAGTCTCGTCTGCGCCGTGACGGGGATGCTGAGTCCCGTAATGAAGCCGGAACTGATCGTACCGAGCGTAACCAACCCTTGAAGGGATGGAGTCAGCGTCACGCCCCCGCCAGGAATCGGAGTAAAGATATTGTTCGGCGTCGTCGATTGGTACAGCTGCGCCGTGATCGATATCGTGGTTCCGATCAGCGACACTGCGGCCGTCGTCGAGAAGTAAGCGGAGATCGAAGTAATTACGCCATCGCGCGGCATCGAGAATGCTTCGTTAAGCAGCAAGCCCGGGCCGCCGGTCAGATCGATCGTTCCGCCAATCAGCGTGACGCCCGGCGAAGCCGTACCGAACCCGACCAGCGTGCTCGTATTGGCCAACCCGCCGAGTACGGTCGTAAGCGTCGCAGGCAAGCCGGAAGCGAACGGAATGATCGCCCCTGCGCCTGTTACGCCGGTTGCTCCGGTCGTACCTGTAGCTCCGGTATCACCGGTTGTGCCGGTTGCTCCAGTTGTACCTGTCGCGCCGGTTGCGCCGGTTGCGCCGGTGGCTCCAGTTGCGCCGGTGGCTCCAGTTGCTCCGGTTGCTCCAGTTGCTCCGGTTGCTCCGGTTGCTCCAGATGCTCCAGTTGCTCCGGTGGCTCCAGTTGCTCCAGTTGCTCCAGTTGCTCCAGTTGCTCCGGTTGCTCCGGTTGCTCCTGTCGCACCCGTTGCGCTTGTTGCACCTGTGACTCCGGTGGCTCCGGTGGCTCCGGTGGCTCCGGTCGTTCCCGTCGCGCCTGTTGCACCTGTGGCTCCGGTGGCTCCGGTGGCTCCGGTGGCTCCGGTGGCTCCGGTGGCTCCGGTGGCTCCGGTGGCTCCGGTGGTTCCCGTCGCGCCTGTCGCACCCGTTGTACCGGTTGCACCTGTCGCAGCCGTTGCTCCAGTTGCTCCAGTTGCTCCAGTTGCT
Source organism: Cohnella sp. GCM10027633 (assembly GCF_042675445.1). NCBI lineage: Bacteria > Bacillati > Bacillota > Bacilli > Caryophanales > Paenibacillaceae > Cohnella > Cohnella sp. GCM10027633. The sequence continues at coordinate 554,807 of NZ_JBHTGV010000001.1, forward strand.
CCAGTTGCTCCAGTAGCACCCGTTGCGCCCGTTGCGCCGATCAAGCCAGTCGAACCTGTCGCGCCGGTAGAACCGGTTGCTCCGGTTGCTCCCGTTGCTCCAGTAGAGCCGGTTGTTCCCGTTGCGCCGGTTGTTCCCGTCGGTCCTACGGGTCCTCCTACGTACTCTAGAATGGTTCTCAGTTTAGCGAGCAGAATACGCTCCTTTTTCGCGACGGCATGGATCGTTTTGCGAACACTCTTGTTGACCTTAATTGCTTTCTTGACTCTGTGTTTGCTGTTGTGACGCCCTCTTACCGCGAATCTGATCTTTGCGGCTTCCGCGCTTAGAATGTAGCCGAGGCCGATCTCTTCGACCGCGATCGAAGCGAGCAGCAAGTTGATCGCTTCTTCTTGATCCAAAGCCAGCAATTGCGTCAAGTTCGGAATGTTAGGTAGCGGTGCCATCGATAACCTCCTTATAGTGAAGAAAATGGATTTCCATTTATCGTATGTCGTTCTCTTAATCTAGCAACGGGACAACCACCTTTTTTATCCAAAAATCCGCTAGTGGACCGTTCCGTCCACGCATGAAAAACTCTGCCAACGCATGCGTTGGCAGAGCCGTTAATTCCGTTCTTACGTGATGCGGTTAATCGACCAAACCATGCCTTCTCCGGCACCGCCGAGGTCAAGCGAAATCGTCAACCCGCTGGCCTCGTAGAACATGGCGAGGACATCGCCCGCGGTCAATTCGACTTCGCCGGCCAACGTAACCGTACCGTTGCCCAACACCGCCCTCAAGGTCAATACCAAAGCCACGTTGACGTTCAAGATCGGGAACAGTCCCGTGATCAAATCGGTTAAGACCGGAGACGTTCTGCGCACGACGAAAGCCGGGTCAATGCCTGGACCGAGGTTAATCGAAATCGCGGCTGTCGTCGTATAGTTCATCGTTGCGGTAATGAGATAACGACCATCAGCCGGTACCGTATAGGTACCTGCAACCTCGTTGAAGCTCGCGCTGTCGAAATACGGACTTGCGACCGACCAACCCGTTAATTGCGTAGTTGCCGCTACGGACAACGAAGGCAAGATCGCCGAGAAGCCTTCCGCAAGCGCAGTACCGCCGGTTGCTCCTGTTGCGCCCGTATCGCCAGTTGCTCCCGTCGCGCCTGTTGCTCCTGTGTCGCCCGTTGCACCCGTTGCGCCTGTAGCTCCGGTTGCACCTGTACTGCCCGTTGCGCCCGTGGCGCCTGTAGCCCCGGTTGCACCTGTGCTGCCCGTTGCTCCCGTGTCACCCGTTGCGCCTGTTGCCCCGGTTGCTCCCGTGTCGCCCGTTGCACCTGTGCTGCCCGTTGCACCTGTGCTGCCCGTTGCGCCCGTGTCGCCCGTTGCTCCGGTTGCTCCCGTTGCGCCCGTGTCGCCCGTTGCTCCGGTTGCTCCCGTGTCACCCGTTGAGCCTGTTGCCCCGGTTACACCCGTGCTGCCCGTTGCTCCCGTGTCGCCCGTTGCTCCCGTTGCTCCTGTTGCTCCGGTTGCACCCGTGCTGCCCGTTGCTCCCGTGTCGCCCGTCGCTCCTGTTGCTCCTGTTGCACCTGTCGCGCTCGTCGCTCCGGTTGCACCGGTTGCTCCCGTGCTACCCGTTGCACCTGTCGCGCCGGTTGCACCCGTGCTGCCCGTTGCTCCCGTTTCGCCTGTCGCACCTGTCGCACCTGTCGCACCTGTTGCTCCTGTTGCTCCTGTTGCTCCTGTTGCTCCTGTTGCGCCCGTTGCGCCCGTTGCTCCGGTTGCGCCGGTTGCACCCGTGCTGCCCGTTGCGCCTGTATCACCTGTTGCGCCTGTCGCGCCGGTTTCACCCGTGCTGCCCGTTGCGCCCGTACCACCTGTTGCGCCTGTCGCGCCGGTTCCACCCGTGCTGCCCGTTGCGCCCGTACCACCTGTTGCGCCTGTCGCGCCGGTTCCACCCGTGCTGCCCGTTGCGCCCGTGTCGCCCGTTGCTCCGGTTGCGCCCGTGTCGCCCGTTGCTCCGGTTGCGCCCGTACTGCCTGTCGCTCCCGTTGCGCCTGTAGCGCCCGTTGCACCCGTTGCTCCGGTTGCGCCTGCATCACCTGTAGCACCCGTAGCACCCGTAGCACCTGTTGCGCCAGTCGCGCCGGTTCCACCCGTTGCTCCGGTTGCGCCCGCATCACCTGTTGCACCCGTAGCACCTGTTGCGCCAGTCGCGCCGGTTCCACCCGTTGCTCCGGTTGCCCCCGTAGCCCCAGTCGAACCGGTTGCTCCCGTCGGCGTCGGGTTCTCGATCCGCACGATCGCCGAGCCTTCCGTTACCTCGATTTCGAGCGTATCCGAGACGAAGATCAGGTTTTCTCCGAAACCGACCGTCGCCGATCCGGTCGTCCCGATGACGTTGAACAGGAAATCCCCCGTCGCGAGAGATCCCGTGGCGCCCGTTGGCCCGGTCGGTCCCGTTGCCCCCGTAGCGCCCGTCGCGCCCGTCGCGCCCGTCGATCCCGTCGCGCCGCCGGTCGGCCCCGGAGCCCCCGTCTCGCCCGTTGCACCCGTTGCTCCTGTAGATCCCGTAGCACCCGTTATGCCCGTAGCGCCGGTAGAGCCCGTCGATCCTGTCGCCCCGGTACCTCCGGTTGCTCCTGTTAAGCCTGTTGCACCTGTTACGCCTGTTGCACCTGTTACGCCTGTTACGCCTGTTGCACCTGTTACCCCTGTTACCCCTGTTGCACCTGTTACCCCTGTTGCACCTGTCGCTCCTGTAGCGCCCGTTGCTCCCGTAACGCCCGTCGGGCCGGTCGGCCCCGTTGCGCCCGTTGCGCCTGTGTATCCGCCCGTCGGACCGATCGGCTCCAAGTACGCCATGATCGTCTGCAGCTTCTCGAGCAGAATGCGCTCTTTTCTCGCTACCTCGCGAATCGTCTTGCGAACGCTCTTGTTCACCTTCAACGCCTTCTTGACGCTGCCGTGATGATGGTGATGCTTGTGCTTATGCTTGTGCTTCTTATGCTTGTGACCCAGCGTACCGACCGCGAATTTGATTTTATCGCCTTCCGCCTTCAGAATGTGGCCGAGTCCGATCTCTTCGACCGCGATCGAGGTGAGCAGCAAGTTAATCGCTTCGTCCCGGGATAGCTCTATCAGCTGCGTCAAGTTCGGAATATTCGGAAATGGTGACAATGCAACACCTCCTCTCTGAAATTAACAAAATAGATTGCTCTCTATTTTATGGATAAGCGGGTCCCTTGGTACGGGACAACTTACACGCCACGCTCGAAATTACATGAATGTCTCTATGCGTCAGTCCCATCGGCATAAGCCCGCCCGTCCGGTCAGCGCGCGATTTTCCCCGCGAAATACCGCCGGTTGAAGAGCATGCTAGGATGAGAGGGAGAATAAGAGAGCGCGATCTCGTTATGCCGGTTCGCCTCTACCAATTGGCCGAGCCGATCGTAGCAGACGCACATCTGTAGGTGCGGATACCAGGTCGACGCGTATGAATTGCGGGTGCCCATCGATTGTTGGGTCGGCTCCGACCGCGTCGCCAGCTCGTACCAATAGATCGCCCTGTCGTATTCTTGGCGCTCTTGCCAGTAGTCGCCGATCTTGACGCATGGCTCGGGTCGCGGCTTATCGAACGCGAACGACCGGAGCAGCGCGACCAGCTGCTCCTCTTTCCGGCCTTCCTCGTAATAACAGTCCGACAGCTTCACGCACGCGGGAATTCCGTCTTCTACCCATACCGCTCCGCTGGACAGGAATTTCTCGTAATATACGATCGCTTCCGCATGGAACCGATGATCTCTCAGCTCGTTGGCGAAGTAGTACAAATCTCTCGGGCTGAATTCCTCTCCCGCTTGTTCCCGCTTGCGGTAGATGCGCAGGTTGCGATCGGTGTAAGCCCGCTCTTTGCGATGGGTGACCGCGATGTCGCTGTGCTGGACGTTCCCGCCGACGGCCAAATACTCGTGAACGGGTCCGATCCATTGGAACTTGCGATCCCGGCGCACGAGTCGATTGCGGCGAAGGCTGGAGGAAGGCTTGCCCTCGGCGTCGAACGCGAGGTTGTAGAGCATCGTCACGCTGTCGACGGCCGGATTCAGCGTCCGCTTCAAGGCGAGCAGCTTCTCCCTGTCGGGCGCCTCGAACACGTCGTCGGCGTCGAGCCACAGTTGATATTGCTTCGTCGCCAAGCTGAAGGCGTAATTGCGCGCGGCCGCAAAATGATCGATCCAGACGAAGTCGCGAACGACGGCGCCGAAGCCGGCCGCGATCTCCTTCGTCCGGTCGGTGGAGCCGGTATCGACGATTACGATCTCGTCCGCGACCCCTTCTACCGACTTCAGGCAACGGGGCAAGCTGTCTTCTTCGTTCTTGACGATCATGCATAAGCTGATCGTGATCAAGCGCGTTCACCTCCGTCGTTAGTCCCGGCCGAAGCGTCGGCGATGATGCTCCGGCAACGTTCCGCGTACTTCTCGGCCAGGAAGCTGCCCGCGCCGCGTTGTACGAGATAGAACGGATGGCCGTCGCCCAACGCGAGGCAAGTTTGGAACGACTCCGACGCTTCCGCGTACCGACGGGCCGAATAGAGCAGCCTGCCTTTGCAATAATGCAAATCCACGTAATCGGGATACATACGAATCGCCTTGTCTATGCCTAGCAAGGCGTCATCCGTATATCCCGCTTTAAGCAACGCCTCATACTTCAGCTTATAGAGCATCGAAGGCGGCACTTCCTTGCGTTCGAGGAACCGTTTGATCGCCCGGTTCACCCATTCGACCGCGCTCTTGTAACCGCGATCCTGATAGTACAAGTTCGCCACGTGATAATCGACCCACGGATGATAGTCCGGCTTCTCCTGTTCCGCCTCCAACAATTCCGCGTTCCGCATCTGCTTCCCCTTGGCATCGGCGATCGAGTCGATATATCCGTAATGGTGGATTTCGGCGGGCAACACGGACACCCCCTTCAATCCGGGCAGTTTCTCGCGCAAGTTCAATTGCTCATGAATCGCGCCTTCGAACGTAAGGCCGAGATCGTTGCGGAACAGTCTGATCTGCGAGAGAAGATACGCATCGGACTCCTTCACTTCGTCTTTGCCGTAATAGTTGACGATCCGGATCGCCAATGCCCGTGCCGAGGGATCATGCAACGCCTCCAGCCAACGGTGCACGTCGTGCACCTCCAGCTGTTCGTCCGCGTCCATGTACAGAATCCATTGACCTGTCGCCCGTTCCAGCCCGTAATTACGAGCTTCCGCGAAGCTGCCGTTCCAATTGAAAGAATGCACTTGCGCTCCCGCTTCCTTCGCGATGTCGATCGTTCGGTCGGCGGAACCCGTATCCACGACGACGATCTCTTCCGCGAAGGGACCTACGCTGTTCAGACAGCTCTTCAGAAACATCTCTTCGTCCCTTACGATCATGCACAGGGACACAAGCGGACGTTGCACCTGTTCCACTCCAACTACTCCTTTCGTACTCCTAAGGACGGTCTGATCGAAGCATATGCGCGGAGCGGCTTAACGGTATGTTCGCTTGTCTGTGTCGTCGATAAAAAAAGAGGGCCGACCTAAGGTCGACCCCCTCTTCACTTCCTCGCGTTCAGACGTAAATCCGATAACGTCCGCCCGCGACGACGGCGAATCTCGCTTCGCCGTCGAACGTCTGCCGTTCACCACTCGCCTCGTCCGTCCGGACGCTCGCCGTCCCGGCACACTTAACGCGGCACTCGCCGTCCCGGGTTGCCCGAATCTCGGCGTAGCGAAGCTTGCCGTCTTGCCATTCGATATCGACCTCGAACCCGCCTCTCGCGCGCAAGCCGCCGATCGCTCCGTCCGGCCATGCGCCGGGCAGCGCCGGAAGCAATTCCAATACGCCGTGTTGCGATTGCAGCAGCATCTCGGCCATTCCAGCGATGCCGCCGAAGTTGCCGTCGATCTGGAACGGAGGATGCGCGTCGAACAGGTTCGGGTAAGTGGACTTGGCCAGCAGCGTCCGAACGGCTTCGTACGCCCGCCCCCCGTCCTTCAACCGCGCGAACAGATTGATCAGCCACGCGCAGCTCCATCCGGTATGCCCTCCGCCATGGGCCAATCTCCGCTCCAGCGAGCGACTGGCGGCGGCGAGCAGCTCCGGCGTCCCCTCGTGAATCTGATCGCCCGGATACAAGCCGTACAAGTGGGAGACGTGACGGTGCCCCGGCTCGGCTTCCTCGAAGTCTTCGCGCCATTCCTGCAGTTGCCCGTGCTTGCCGATCCGGTAGTCCGGCAATCGGCCGAGCGCCGCGTCAAGCTCTTCGCGGAACGCCTCGTCGCCTCCGACGATCCGAATCGCCTGCAAGCACGAAGAGAACAGCTCGCGGATAACGGCGATATCCATCGTCGAAGACATCGAGACGCTGCAGCGTTCCCCTTCCGCCGTCAGGAAGACGTTCTCCGGCGATGTAGACGGATTCGTCGCGAGCGTACCGTCCGGTCCTTCCACGAGCCAGTCGAGACAGAACAGCGCCGCGCCCTTCAAGATCGGGTACGCCCGCTCCCGCAGGAACGTCTCGTCCCCGTCGAACAAGAATCGCTCCCACAGATGGCGGACGAGCCACGCGCCGCCGAGCGGCCAGAACGCCCACATCGCGCTCCCTCCCGTAGGCGTAGACATCCGCCACAGGTCGACGTTATGATGCGCCGTCCAGCCGCGGCAGCCGTAATGGATGCGCGCCGTTCGCTCGCCCGTCCGGCTCAGCTCGCTCAGCATATCGAACAACGGATCGTGGCATTCGCTCAGGTTGCACGTCTCCGCCGGCCAATAATTCATCTGCGTGTTGATGTTGACCGTATAATCGCTATTCCATGGCGGCTGTACGTGCGGATTCCAGATGCCCTGCAAGTTCGCGGGCTGCGTGCCGGGCCGCGAGCTTCCCATGAGCAAATACCTTCCGTATTGGAAGTAGAGCGCCTCCAGCGCCGGATCTTCGCTTCCTGCCCGGTAGGCTGCGAGACGTTCGTCCGTCGGCAAGCCGGACCCGGAAGATACGTTCGCTTCATCCGTTCCGAGACGGAGACGCATCCGATCGAATAGCTCCCGGTGCTCGCTCGCATGACGTTCCCGAAGCGCTTCGAACCCTCTCGCCATTGCGGCGGCGAGCCGCTCCCTGCATTCGTCGACGCCGATCTCGGCTTCCCGGAAGGGAGACGCATACCCCTGGTATCCGGTTGCCGCCGCGACGTAGACGGTCATCCGGCGCGCGCCGGAGACGACCAGCTTGCCCGATTCCTCGCGGACGATGCCGTCCGTCTCGATCGCGGCGCGAACCGCGAACGGCATGCCCAGGCCGGGTTCGTACAGGACGGCTTCCGGGTGATCTCCCCGGTAATTGTCGGCAACATGGCTCGGCGCTTGGCCGACGAGCGTTATCGCTTGCGTGTCCGGACACGCCGAGACCGACGATCGAAGCGGACTCGTCAGCGCGACGTCGACGTTCAGCGTCCCGCCCGTCGTCTCGTAATGCGCGACTAGCGCTTGATCCGGCGCGCTTACGAAATAAATCGCGCGAACGGTCGTCTCCTCTACCCGGTATGTCGCGCTCGCGATGCCCTCCGCAAGATTCAACTCGCGCCGATAATCGGTCGCGGCCCCGCCGCCTCTTCGCGTCACGATCAAGTCGCCCGCCGGCAAATACGGCTCGCAATCCCGTCCCAGCATCTTCGCTTCGACCAACCGCTCGGCTTCCGCGTACTTGCCGGCGAAGATCAGCTCTCGCGCCTTCGCGAGATGCCTTCTCGCCTCGTAGCCGACTTGATCTCTCGGGAAACCCGCCCATAACGTGTCTTCGTTCAACTGCACGACGTCGGTCTCGGCGCCGCCGAACGCCATTCCTCCGAGACGGCCGTTGCCGATCGGCAGCGCCTCTTCCCAGACGCTTGCCGGATGCTTGTACCACAGCTTCCATTCCATCCGCTCCAACGCTCCTCTACGCGGAAAGGAGAGCCCGCGCAAGCCCGGGCCCTCCAATCCATTTCCTTATGAACCGATTATTCGCTCCACAGCTTGACGCGGGATTTGACGATTTCTTCGCGGATTTTTTCCGCTTTTTCCACGTCGGCCGCGATCAGCTCTTGCTGGTACTTATCCCAAATCGTATCAAATTGCTCCGGCTTCGCCAAGATCGCTTCCGGAATACGCTTCCACGTAATGTCTTGAAGCTTCTTCTCGATGACGACCGCTTCGCTGTCCGTAGGAATCGGAATGTTCCACGATGCGCCCCACGGACGAACCTTGAACTCTTCTTCTTTCGGGAACAGGTCTCTCCAGGTCGTCGCGCCATAAGCGGCCAGCGTGTCTTTCTCCGCTTGGTTGAAGCCCGCTACGATTTGCTCCGGGAAGTTCGTCGTGAAGTAGTTGCCCGTCGAATCTTTCACGCCGTCGCCGTAACGGGCGGACATGAGCGTGTAGTTGCCGATGCCGGTTTCCTTCTGGAAGTTCGTCGCGTCGTTGATCTTGCGGTTGTTGACGTCTTCGGGTATGACGCGCTTGCCGTCCGTGACGTTGTAGTGCTTGCCTTCGACTCCCCAGTTGACGAGCACTTGGCCTTGTTCGGACGCGAGGAAATCGAGGAACTTGATCGCGCGAACCGGATCCGGATTGTCCTTGGAGATCGCGATGCCGTTGCCGCCCATGAAGCCCGTAGGCCAGAACGAAGCTTCTTTGTACTCTTCCGTCAGCGTGACCGGATAGTGGCCGTAGCCGTATTCGAACTTGCCTTCGGCCTTCAGCGCTTTCTCGCCGTCGCCGTAGCTCCAGTCTTGGTCGATCAAGCCGAGCACGCGGCCCGTCGCGACTTTCGCTTTGTATTGGTCGTCCTTCTGCACGAACGTTTCTTTGTCGAGCAAGCCTTGCGCGTTCATGCCGTTCAACCAGCGGAAGTATTCTTTCTCGGCAGGACGGCGGAAGTGGTAAGTAACCTTCTGTGTGTCTATGTCGATGTTGAATTCGCCGTCGTCCGCGCCGCCCGTCGTCAGGAACGCCGGGTTCGTTACGGAGATGAACATGTGCCAGTCGTCCGCGTTAAGCGTTAGACCGATGTTCGGGTTGCCGTTCTCGTCCGTCGGATGCAGGGCGAGATAGTCTTTGATCGCCTTCTCGAAATCTTTGACAGTCTTGATCTGCGGGTAGCCGAGCTCCTTCACGACGCGGTGCTGCAGCTCGAAGCCGCCGCCGGCGTTGAAGTATTGTTGGTTCACTTGGCTATAGGACGGAATAACGTAGATCGCTTGGTCTTCTTCGCTGTATTTCAGGCGGGACATTTGGCCTTCGAACACTTTCTTGATGTTCGGCGCGTATTGGTCGATCAGGTCGGTCAAGTCGAGAACCGCTCCCGCGTCGACGAATTTGCTGATGCTGGCCTTCGCGCTGATCAGGTCGGGATACTCGCCGCTTGCCGCGATGAGGGAAGACTTCTGAACAGGGTCGCCGACGGCGAATTCCGCGTCGAGCGTAATGCCGGTGTTCGCCGTGATCGCTTTGCCGACATCGTCTTGCATGTTCGTCCAGTGCGGGTTCGGGTCTTCGCTGTAGAACGTGAAGTTAATCGGTTCGAGCGTCTCCGGCGACGCGCTGGCCGTGCCGGACGGACTGGCGGACGGGCTTGCGGATGGACTCGCGCCGTTTTCGTTATTATTGTTGCCGCACGCCGCGAGCACGCCGGCGAGCAACGTCGTCGTCAGAACGAGGCCTGACCACTTGCGCATTCTGTTCATGTGTAACCCTCCTAATATTTATCAAGCCTATATTGTATCAATGGGTCTCCCCAACAATACCGATCTTTGCGAAGCGCGGGCCGAAGGCGATCAGCCTTTGACCGCGCCGAGCGTCATGCCTTTCACGAAGTAACGCTGAAGGAAAGGATAGACGACGAGAATCGGGACGGTGACGACGATCGTGATCGCCATTTTGACCGACTCCGGAGACACCGTGGACATGACCTGCGTCATGTTGTTGTTGCGCCAATCCCCGTTGTTGCCGCTCGTCGTGCTCTGCAGCACCTTCATGAGCTCGTACTGCAGCGTCGTGAGCGCGTCGTTCGATCCGTTATACAAGTACGTATCGAACCAGGAGTTCCACTGTCCGACGGCCAGGAACAGCGCGATCGTAGCGAGCGCCGGCTTCGACATCGGCAGGATGATCCGCCAATAGATCGTGAAGTCGTTCGCGCCGTCCAGCTTCGCGGATTCCTGAAGGGCGTAAGGAATGCCGTCCATGAACGAGCGGATGACGAAGACGTTGAACGCGCTGACGAGGCCCGGCAATACGTACACGGCGAACGTGTTCATCATGTCCAGGTCGCGGATGAGCAGGTAGAACGGAATGAGACCCGCGGAGATGTACATCGTTAGAGCCAAGTATACCGAGACGAACTTGCGCGCTTGGAAGTCCGGACGGCTGAGCGTGTACGCCAGCATCGAGGCGCTGATCAATCCGAGCACCGTGCCGACGAGCGTCCGGAGCACCGAGATTTTGAAGCCCGTGACGAGACCCGAGAACGAGAAGATGACTTCGTAGTTCTTGAAAGTGAACTCCCGCGGGAAGATCGTGATGCCGCCCCGGACGCTGTCGATCGAATCGTTGAACGACAGCGCCAGCACGTTCAGGAACGGATACAGCGTGACGACCATGACGAGGATGACGAACGCGTACACGACGATGTTGAACACCCGGTCTGACATAGGCGCGCCTTTCAGCATTTTTCTGGCTGTCATCTTGGCACCCCCCTACATAATGCTTTCTTTCGTGATTCGTTTGAAAATGCCGTTGGCCGCGAACAGTAGCGCGATGCTGACGACGGAGTTGAAGATGTTGATCGCCGTGCCGTATGAGAATCGGCTCATTTGCAAGCCGTACTCGAGCGAGTACAGGTCGAGCACTTGAGAGTAATCGCGGACCAAGTTGTTGCCGAGCAGGAACTGCTTCTCGAAGCCGATCTGGATCAAGTGGCCGATCGACATGATGAGCAGGATGACGACCGTCGTGCGGATGCCCGGCAGCGTTATGTGCCAGATTTGCCTGATGCGGCTCGCGCCGTCGACTTTGGCCGCTTCGTACAGCTCCGGCCCGATGCCCGCGATCGCCGCCAAGTAGATGATCGTGTTCCAGCCCATCTCCTTCCAGACGTCGGAGACGGTGACGATGCCCCAGAACCATTCTCCCTTGGCCATGAATTGGATCGGCTCGTTAATGATGCCCAGCCACATCAACAATTCGTTAATGGCGCCGTTATCGGTGGACAGCATCTTCGTGACGATGCCCGCGACGACGACCCACGAGACGAAGTGAGGCAAGTACGAGATCGTCTGCGCGACCCGCTTGAACGCCATGCTGCGAATTTCGTTGAGCATGACCGCGAACAGGATCGGAACCGCGAAGCCGGCGATAATGCCCATGAAGCTCATCGCGAGCGTGTTCCGAAGGACGAGGTAGAACGTGTCGTCGTTGAACAGCGCCTTGAAGTGGTCGAACCCGACCCACTCTTGCTCTCCGAACGAGAGCGCGGGCTTGAACTTCTGGAACGCCATCGTCCACCCCCAGAGCGGGTAGTAGCTGAAGACGAACACCCATGCGACGAATGGCAGCGACATCATGTATAAGTACTTGTTGCGTGCGAACGTACGCCAGAACCTGCCCCGATCTCTCGTTGATAATGCCGAATCCGTTGTGATCGCTTTCATACAATCCCTCCTGCCGTATGCATTCATGATAACGCTGTCACCGATCATCCCGATACCCGAAGGATTGAGCATAAAATCATATAAAAATTAGTGTAAGCGGATTCACGATCGCTAAAAAACGAGGCATTCCCGCAGGGACGCCTCGCTTCTCCGATGGCCGAACGATCATTTCCTCTTGTAAGCCGAAGGCGATATGCCGACGTATTTGCGGAATTTGCTATGAAAATAGTCGACGTTCGCGTAGCCGACCTTCTCCGCGACCTGGTACACCTTCATCCCCTGCTCCAGCATCTGCTTGGCTTGCTCGATGCGCACCTTGTCCAAGTAAGTGTTGAAGCTCTCGCCGGTCTCGCTCTTGAACAACTTGCCCAAATACGCGCTATTATAGTTGAACAGCTCCGCCAACTTCTCCAGCTTCAGGTTCTCGGCATAGTTCCGTCCGATCAGGTCGATCATCTTCACGATCTGCTTATCCGCGGAGGAGCCGTCGACCTGGCTCGCGATCTCCTGCAGAATGCCGACGAGATGATCGACGAACGTGCCGCTGCGATGCTCCTTGTACAGCTCGAGCAGCTTGGCCCGGTATTCCCGGCTCCGCAGCTCCGGACGGGCGACGGACAGCTTGTCGAGCGCCGCCGCGGCGATCTGGACGAGCTCGGATTTGAACGGTTGTTCGCCGTACCGGCACGCGGCCATATGGCCTGCCGTCTCCGAGACCTGCTCGCGGATCGCGTCCCGATTGCCCACGTCCAGCGCCAGGACCAACTTCTCCGCCGCCGCTTCGGCATCGACGGCGCAGTCCGGGTTCGGCGTTTCGTCTCGCTCCGCCTCCGCCTCCCTGCCCGCGATGCGCCCGCTCTCGTGGAAGAACCGCTGCTTCATGACGCGCAGCGCGGTCCGATAGGAGACGCCGATCTCGTCCCAATCGGCCACCTTGCCCCCGGACGCGGCGGCGAAATCTTCGGCATGCGCTTCGCAAGCCGCCGCGATATCCTTGTGCGTCTGCTGCCGGCGCCACTCGTCCTCGATGCCGTTCTTCAGCAGCAGGCCGAAGTACGGCTCGATCGAGAAGACGAGCCCCCGTCCCGCGCCCTCGAACCTGGCGACCAGCTCGCGGCGAATGCCGGCGTAAGCCGACGCTTCGTTGTCGCCGAGCTCGTACGGCTTCACGAGCGCGATCTCGTACGATTCCCAATCGCGCGTCGATTCGGGACGGGCCGAAGCCGACTCCGGCCCTTCGCCGGTCAACCGCCGGACGATCGCCGTCTCGTGATCGGCGGATCGCTCGTCCTTGGCCAGCCGGCGGTCCTCGTATTCCATGTCCAAGTCAAGCTTCAATTGGTTCAAGTATTGGATCAATTCGTCTTCGTCGACCGGCTTGAGCAAGTACCCGTCGATCCGGTACGCCATCGCCTTCTTCGCGTATTCGAAGTCGGCGTACCCGCTCAAGATGATGACGTGCATGCCGAAGCCTCTCTCCCGGAGCGTCTGCACGAACTCGAGGCCGTTCATGACGGGCATGCGGATATCGACGATAATGAGATCGGGCTGCAGCTTCCCGCATTTGTCCAGCGCTTCGATTCCGTTGGCGGCCGTATCCGCAACCGCGTAGCCGAGCGACTCCCACTCGATCAGCGTGCGCAGGCCTTCCCTGATCGTCGGTTCGTCGTCGACGAGCATGACTTTATACATATACATCCTCCTCGATCGGTATCGTGAACGTGATCCGCGTGCCGACGCCCGGCTCGCTCTCGAACCGAAGCCCGTGCTCCGCGCCGTAGGACAGCAACAATCGCGTATGCACGTTATGCAAGCCGATACGGTGGTTCTCTTCGTCGTTCGTATCGCTCAGCGCCCGCGACAATTGGTCGAGCTTCTCCCGCGTCATGCCGACGCCGTCGTCTTCGACGACGACGCGGATCAGGCCGTCGTCCAGCGCGATCGTCACGCGAACGGTGCCGCCTTCCATCTTGTTCTCGAGCCCGTGGATGACCGCGTTCTCGACGAGAGGCTGAACGATGAGCGGCGGAATCGGCAGCCGCGTCGCCGCCGGGTCGATATGAAGCTCGTACGCGAGGCGGTCCTCGTATCTGAACTTCTGGATATCCAGGTAGCAGCGCACGATATCGATCTCGTCGGCGAGCTTCGTCTTCCCTTGTCCGACCTCGAGGTTGCGCCGCATCAGCTTCCCGAGCAGCCGAACGACTTGCGAAATTTCCTTCTCTCCCTTCAGGTGCGCCTTCATCCGAATCGATTCGAGCGCATTGAACAGGAAGTGCGGATTGATCTGGCTAGCCATCATCTTCAGCTTGATCTCGCTCTGCTTCGATTCGAGCAAGTTCTTCTGCTGGTTCGTCTCCTGCACCTCGGCGACGAGGCCGTTAATGCTCGTCACCATGGCATTGAATTGACGGGACAGCTGGCCGATCTCGTCCTTGCCGTCGATCTGCATCGCGGTGTCCAGGTTGCCCGTGGCTACCTTCGTGATATGCTTGCTCAACCGCAGCATTCGTTTGGACAATATCGTGGAGACGGCGAAGATCAGGAAGATGGCGACGGCCAAGCTGATCGAGATGACGGTCAGCGCGAGCCTATTGATCCGGTTCGCGTCTTTCACGATGTCGGTGACCGCGAAGATCGAGACGATGCGCAGCTTGTTCGCGCTCGATTCCGGCACGAGCGGCTCGATCAAGATGCGGGATTGTTGGCCGGACACGCCTGTCTCGAAGCTGCCTCCGCTCGCTTCCGCGATGTCCGGATCGAAGTCGATGTCGGCGAGCGTCTTGCCGATCCGTCCCGGACGGTTCGCCGCCACGATCGTATTGTCGTCGTCGACGATCATCGTCTCGAACGACTCCTGGCTTACGATGTCGTTGAGCATGGTCATATTGACGTTGATGACGAGGACGCCGCTCGTCGACGTGTCGAGGAAGCTGATCTTGCGGACGAGACTCAAGTAATTGCGTCCGTCGCGCTCGTCTTCCAAGTAGTACCAGTTCACGGCGTTGCCGGCGCTGAGCGCCCGTTGATACCACGCCGTCTCCACCGTATTCCGGTCCGGCTGTATGAATTCCCAGTTGTTCAACATCGTCGGATTGTCGAAGTAGAACCGGATGTTGTCGATCTCCTCGTACAGCTCGCGGATCTCGTTGAAATCCGGATACGCCCGGTACGCCTCGACGACTTCGAACCTCGATTCGTAGAAGCGGTTCGCGACTTTGCCGAGGCGGCCGTCGTTGGCGAGACGGTACGCGCTGTCGAACGCCACGTTGATCAAGTCCGTCGTCCGCGCTTTGACGCGCTGCACGTTCGTCGACGTCTGGTCGGTCGCGTTGCCGAGCGCCATGTTGCGCAGCTCGTTCGTCAGGAACACCCCGACGATGAGCACCGGGATGAACACGACGACGACGAACGAGACGATAAGCTTCGTCCGCAGCTTCACGTTATTGAAAGCATGAGAGAATAATCGGAACAAGGACGACGACCTCCTGCCTGAAAACGACTAATAATGAACGGATTTCATGAACAATTCCTACGGTACAACGCCGATGCGCGGCCATGTTACAATGCGGTGTGAAACCCCTTACAATACAAGGAGCTGACTACCGATGACCGATACGAGGGCATTTCCTTTCCGCAATCCGGACCTTCCGCTCGAAGAGCGGGTGAACGACTTGGTCGAACGCTTGACGCTAGACGAGAAAATCAACTTGATGTGCCAATACCAGGACGCGATCGACCGTCTCGGCATCAAGCCCTACAAGCACGGCACCGAAGCCGCGCACGGGATGGCTTGGCTCGGCGAAGCGACGACGTACCCGCAGCCGATCGGCCTTGCCTGCACGTGGGACGTCGATCTGATGAAGCGCGTCGGCGACGCGATCGGCGACGAAGCGCGCGGCTTCTATGCTCGCAACCCTTCGCACAACGGGCTCACTCTCTGGGCGCCCACGGTGGACATGGAACGCGATCCGCGCTGGGGCAGAACCGAGGAAGCGTACGGCGAAGATCCGCATCTCGCGGGCAAGCTGACGTCCGCGCTCGTTCAAGGCATCCAAGGCGAGGATCCGTTCTACGTGAAAGCCGTCGCGTCGCTGAAGCATTTCATCGGCAACAACAACGAGATCGACCGCGGCGAATGCTCGGTCAGTCTCGATCCGCGCAACATGCGCGAATATTACTTGAAGGCGTTCGAGAGCCCGTTCAAGGAAGGCGGCGCCCTGTCCATGATGACGGCGTACAACTCCGTCAACGGCGTGCCCGCCAACCTGAATACCGACGTGAACGACATCGTGAAGCGCGAATGGGGCATGAACGGCTTCGTCGTCAGCGACGCCGGCGACGTTCTCGGCACCGTGAACGACCATAAGTACGTCGACACCTACAAGGAAGCGGTCGCGCTCACGATCCGAGCCGGCGTCGACAGCATTACCGACGATCATCCGATCTCCAAGCAAGCGATCCGAGATGCGCTCTCGGATGGTCTCCTCTCGGAGAACGATCTGGACGTCGCGCTTCGCAACACGTTCCGCGTCCGGTTCCGGCTAGGCGAATTCGATCCCGACGAGCGCAATCCGTACGCCGCGATCGGCGAATCGGCGATTATGCGGCCGGAGCACGCCGCCCTGTCCCGCGAGGCCGCGCGCAAGAGCGTCGTGCTGCTCAAGAACGACGGCGCGCTGCCGCTGCAAGCCGGCAAGGCGGGCAACATCGCGGTCATCGGGCCGCTCGGCGGCAAAGTATACCGCGACTGGTATAGCGGCTTGCTTCCGTACGCGGTTACGCCGCTTGAAGGCATTCGCGCCAAGCTGGCCCCTGCCTCTTCGATCGCGTTCGCGAGCGGCTGCGACCGCGTGAAGCTGAAGTCTCCGGCGACCGGGCTCTACGTCCGAGCGGGAACCGACGAGAAGGCAACGCTAACGGCAACCGGCGAGACATCGGACGATGCTTCGATATTCGAGAAGTCCGATTGGGGCTGGGACAACCATACGTTCGTCTCCGAAGCGAACGGCCGCTATCTGACGACCGACGACAGCCGGGTAACCGCGTCGGCCGAGCATATCTGGGAATGGTTCACGAAGGAAGTGTTCCATGTCCGCTCGCAGGACGGAGGACGATCTGCTTCGTTCACGACTTGGAACGATCGGCCGGTTACCGTAGACGAGAAGACCGGCGAGCTAACGGCACTGGACGGCGCCCGCGAAGACGCGGAACGCTTCGCGATCGAGCGGGTGACCGACGGGCTGCAAGAAGCGGTCGACGCCGCGAGAAGCGCGGATACCGCGATCGTCTTCGTCGGCAACCACCCGCTTATTAACGGCAAGGAGACGATCGACCGGCCGGATCTGACGCTGGCCGCTTCCCAAGAGACGCTGATCCGGGAAGTACGCAAGGCGAACCCGAACACGATCGTCGTCATCGTCGGCAGCTACCCGTTCGCGATTCCATGGCTGCAGGAGCATATCCCGGCCGTCCTTTACTCTTCGCATGCCGGACAAGAGCTCGGCAACGCGCTGGCGGACGTGCTGTTCGGCGATTGCAATCCCGCCGGCCGCTTGAACATGACCTGGTACGAATCGGCGTCGCAGCTCGGCGACTTCATGGATTACGACATTATCAAGAGCGAACGCACGTACCAATATTTTGCCGGCAAGCCGCTCTATCCATTCGGACACGGCCTTAGCTACTCCAGCTTCCGCTACGACGAGCTGAAGCTGGACGGCGGCCCGGACCGCATCGGCGTCAGCTTGCGCGTGACGAACGTCGGACCCGTCGCCGGCGAGGAAGTCGTTCAGCTATACGCGAGAGCGTTGACGTCCCGCGTGAAGCGGCCGCTGAGACAGCTGCAAGGCTTCCGGCGCATCTCGCTCGCCGCCGGCGAATCGGCCGAAGTCCGGTTCGAAGTCGCGACGGCCGAGCTTGCGTTCTGGGACGTCACCCGCGAGAAGGCGTGCCTGGAAACCGGCGAGTACGCGTTCCTGGTCGGCGCTTCGTCCGGCGACATCCGGCTCGAAGGCAAGCTGTCGGTCGTCGGAGAAACGATTCCGCCGCGCGACTTGAGCCGCGTGACGCGCGCCGTCAACTACGACGACTATGCGAACGTTTACATCTCCGACAATACGGAGGGCCGAGACAGCGTTGCCACTCGCGCCGAAGGCGCATGGATTCGGTTCGACGACGCGGCGCTTGCCGACGATCTCCGCTTCTTCGAGCTTCGGGCATCCGCAGCCGCGGACGTCGCCGTCAGCGTTCGACTGGACGCGCCGGACGGCCCGCTCGTCGGCACCTGTCGCCTGCGCTCCGCGAAAGGCTGGCAGACGTCGACCTGCGCGATCGAACCGACGGCAGGAAACCGAAGCGTATACCTGCTCATCGATGGCGAGGCCAAGCTGAGCTGGTTCCGCTTCGGTCCTTGACCGAGCTTCGATCGGCTTAGAGCACGACCGTAATCTTCGTTGCTTTCCCCGGCCCGGATACGCCGTGCGGCACCAGCCTCACGCCTTCCGGGTCGCTTTGCGTCTTCGCGCCTTCCGCCGACTCTACGCCGGCAATGCCGCGCAGCACGGTTTGCCATGGCTTGCCGTTGCCTTCCACCGTTAACTCGATCGTATCGCCCGCGCGCGTCGCGACGGCCTTCGCTTGCGGTACGCCGTTCAGATCGTGAATCGTCGCCGTCGCCGACTTGCCGTCTTCGAGCCCGAACAGATGCAGCGTCACGCCGTCCTCGTAATCGTAGTCCGGACGCTGATCGTCGCTGCCGATCGCGATCAGCGAATTCGGACGGACGAGCAGCGGAATGGAGCCGTAACCGTGCGTCTCTTCCACCCATCTGCCGCCGACGACCGTTTTGCCGTCTAGCAAGCTCGTCCAATTGCCTTCCGGCACGTAATACTTGACCGTTCCTTCGGTGTTGAAGATCGGGGCGACGAGCAACCGTTCGCCGAGCATGTACTGTCTGTCCAGGTAGTGAGTCGTCGGATCTTCCGGGAATTCGAGCACCATCGCGCGCATCATCGGCAAGCCTTGCTCCGTCGCTTCGACCGCGTGGGCGAACAAGTACGGCATCAGGCGGCTTTTCAGCTCCGTGAAATACCGAAGCACGTCCACCGACTCCTCGTCGAACAGCCAAGGCACCCGGTACGATTCGTTGCCGTGCAGCCGGCTATGCGAGCTCAGCATGCCGAACGCGACCCAGCGCTTGTAGATGTCCGGCGGCGCCGTCCGCTCGAAGCCGCTGATGTCGTGGCTCCAGAAGCCGAAGCCGGACAAGCCTAGCGACAATCCGCCGCGCAGCGATTCGGCCATCGAATCGTAGTTCGCCGAGCAATCGCCGCCCCAATGGACCGGGAACATCTGGCCGCCCGCGGTCGCGGATCTGGCGAACAGCATCGCTTCGTTCTTGCCCCGGTGCTGCTCCAGCACCTCGAATACGGCTTTATTATACAACTGGGTGTAGTAATTGTGCATCTTCATCGGATCGGAGCCGTCATGGTAGACGACGTCGGTCGGTATGCGCTCGCCGAAGTCCGTCTTGAAGCAATCGACGCCCATATCCATGAGCCGCTTCAGATGGCCTTGGAACCAGGCGACCGCTTCCGGGTTCGTGAAGTCGACGAGCCCCATGCCCGCCTGCCACTTGTCCCATTGCCAGACGCTGCCGTCCTTCGTCTTCACCAGATAGCCGTTGTCCATGCCTTCTTGGAACAGCGCGGACTTCTGGGCGATGTACGAATTAATCCAGACGCAGATGCGGAGGCCTCTCTCCTTCAATCGGCGCAGCATGCCTTCCGGGTCCGGGAACATGTCTTGATCCCACTCGAAGTTGCACCACTCGTATTCTTTCATCCAGAAACAGTCGAAGTGAAACACGTGAAGCGGAATGCGGCGCTCCGCCATTCCTTCGATGAAGCTGTTCACGGTCGCTTCGTCGTAGTCGGTCGTGAACGACGTCGTCAGCCATAAGCCGAACGACCAGGCCGGCGGCAACGCAGGCTTGCCGGTCAGCTTCGTATAATTGCCGAGCACGTCCTTCAGCGTATCGCCGCCGACGACGAAATATTCGAGCGTCTCGCCCGGCACGCTGAACCCGACCTTGGAGACGACCTCGGAGGCGATCTCGAACGACACCTTCTCCGGATGGTTCACGAACACGCCGTACCCGGCGCTGGACAAGTAGAACGGCACGTTTTTGTACGCTTGCTCGCTGCTCGTCCCGCCGTCCTCGTTCCACGTATCGACGACTTGTCCGTTTTTCACGAACGGCGTGAACCGCTCTCCGAGACCGTAGATTTGTTCGCCGACGCCCAAATCGAGCATCTCGCGGAAATACGCCGTTCCGTCGACGTCCTTGACGTACGCCGCCGCTTTATGCGCGGTTCCCGTCAGCTTCCGCCCGTTCTGCGCGAACGTAAGTCCCCAAGACGGCGACTTGCGGATCGTCGCGGTCAAACCGCCGGTCCGAAGCGTCGCCTGGTGCTCGTTCTGTTCGATGACGGCGCTCGCGTCGAGGTCCGCGTGAATCTCGAATGCGGGACCGTGCTGCTTCTTGCCCGCATGATGAATCCAGCGCACGCGGACGACGTCCGGCATCGGCGAGCTCAGCTCGACCGTCAGCAGCGTTCCGTTCAACGTATCGCCTTTGATCTGGATCGGCTTCGTCGCGGCGAACGCCGTAAGGGCGTTGCCTTGCTCGCGGACTTCCCGGACGTCGACCGGGTACTGAATCTCGACGCCTTCGCGCGTCTGCCAATAACCGTCTGTAAATTTCACTATCGTTTTCCTCCCTCGAAGCCTAAGGCCTGTATGCTATAATGATATTGTCTATAATCGATAAAATCTGCCTGAATATTGCCCAATACTAACGTGATTTTGACTTCAATAGCATGCATCGGCGAGGTGAAGCAACGAGTCATGAACAAACGGCTGCTGAAGGAAGCGCGCAAACACGGCACTCCGATCTACCCCGTAAGCTTGTACGAGATTACTTGCGCGCCGGACGCTCCGCTGCTCGACCTGCATTGGCACGACGAGCTCGAGCTGCTGCTCGTGACCGAAGGCCGCGCCGTCTTCCGGGTAGACGCGCAAGACTACGAGCTTAGCGCCGGGGAAGCGATATTCGTCAACTCCGGACAGTTGCACTCCGGAACGGTCGTCGGCGACGAGCCGTGCTCGTTCGCGGCGGTCGTCTTCCATGCCGGCCTGTTCGGCAACGGAACTGTCGATCGCTTGTTCGACCACTATATTGCGCCGATCGTTCGCGATACATTCGACATTCCCGTTCGCATCGCGAGAGGCGCCCCGGATTCGGACGGCTTGCTCGACCGGCTCGCCCAACTGGTAGAAGCCGACCGCGATAAGCGGACGGCTTCGGAATTGGAGATCAAGGGCTTATTGTTCGCGTGCGTCGCGTCTCTTCTCCGCCTCAGCGAGCCGAAGCACGCGCGCAAGGAGAACGACGGCTTGCGGATCGAGCGGCTCAAGCCGGTCATCGCGCACATCGAGCAGCGGTATGCCGAGCCGATCACGCTGTCGCGGCTGGCCGGCATCGCGGGAATGAGCGAATCGTACTTCTGCCGGTACTTCAAGAGAATCACGGCGAAGAGCCCGATCGAATACATGAACGGCTATCGCGCGCAGCGGGCTGCAGACCGGCTACGTCAATCCGACGACCTGATCATGGACATCGCAATGGACGCCGGCTTCAACAACTTAAGCTACTTCAACGTCGTCTTCCGCCAGCGGTACGGGTGCACGCCCGGTCAATACCGGAGGCGGATCACGCGCGCCGAATCATGAACGACGACAAGAAGGCCACGATCGACATGGCGAAGCCGAACAGGAACAACCGCTCGATGCCGGCGAAGAAATCGGAAGCGCCGCTCAGCAGCGCGCCCATGACCGTAACGCCGATCGCGGTGCCGATATTGCGGGAGAACAACGACAGCGACGTCGATACGCCCTTCTGGTTCGGCTCGACCAACTGCTGGGAGCCGATCGTGCCGACGGTCGACAGCAAGCCGTAGGCGAGCCCTTGCACGGCCAAGGCGACGAACGCGTACCAGAAGCCGTTGCCGTGCTTCATCAGCAGCAGCATCGCGCCGGACGCGACGAGAATCGCGTTGCCGATAACGATTAACCTGGCATAGCCCCAGCGCAGGATCCACTTGCCCGCGGGAACGGCGACCGCCATCCAACCGACCGACATGCCCAGCAGCGCGACGCCGCTCATGAAGATCGAGTAGCCTTCCTCCTGAAGGAACAGCGGCACGAAGCTCGAGGTTCCGAACAACGCGACCCAAGCGATGAAGCCGTTCGCGTTCATCCACGTGATCGGACAGTTGCGCAGCAGCGAGAGCGGAATGATCGGGGACTCGTGTCCGCGTTCATAGACGGCGAAGGCGACGAGCGCCGCGAGGCCGCCGAGCGCGTAAGCGAAGACGTATTGCTCCACGGTCGTCGTGAGCAGCAGCAAGCTGACCCCTACGCTTAACAGGAGCGACCCGAAGTAATCGATCTTCGACTTGCGCGGCACGTAGGCTTCCTTGTAGAATCCGAGCAAGACGACGGATACGAGGCAGATCGGGATGTTGATGTAGAAGATCCAGCGCCAGCTTGCGTATTCCACGAAGAACGCCCCCAACATCGGGGCGAGTACCGCCGAGAGTCCCCACATCGCCGAGAACAACGCTTGAATCTTGCCCCGCTTCTCGATCGGGAACAGATCTCCCGCGATAATCGCCGGGAACGGCATCATGATACCGGCTCCGACGCCTTGCAGTGCGCGGAACAGCACGAGTTGCAGCATTGTCTCCGACAGTCCGCACAGAATCGAACCGGCCAGGAACAACAGCAAGCCCGCCGCGAATATGTTCTTCCGTCCGAACAGATCCGAGATGCGGCCGGCTATGGGAGCGACGACGGTGGACATGACCATATAGGAGGCGAAGCTCCACGCGTACAGCTGCATTCCGCCGAGCTCCCCGGCGATGACGCCCATCGTCGTATTCGCGATCGTCGCGTCCATCGACGCGACCAGCATCGCGAGCACGATGCTGATCATGACCGGCAGCCGCGCAGAATGCGCTTTCGGTTCCGAGAGCGCCGAACGGGGACTGGACATTCGTTCTCCCCCTTTCTACAATACGAGTATGTACGATACGATTACACGCGAAGGAGAATTACGATGACACATCCGTTGAACGGCGGCATCATTCACTCCGTCATATTCAGCTTGAAGCACCCGCACGACTCCGAAGCGGAGCATCGCTTCCTCGAAGACGGAAGACGCATTCTGACCGCCATCCCGACCGTGAACGACTTCCGGGTGTTCCGGCAGACGAGTCCGAAGAACGACTATCGCTTCGGATTCTCCATGGTATTCAACGACCAAGCCGACTATGAAGCCTACAACGGCCATCCCGCCCACGTCGCCTTCGTGACCGAGCGTTGGGAAACCGAAGTCGAGCGCTTCCTGGAAATCGATTACGTAGCGCGTTAAAGGAGCTGTCCCTTAGTCATCGCATGAGATGACTAAAGGACGGATCTTCATTTCTTTACGCAAACAGGCTATTCAAGGGTAAGCCCTTGTATAGCCTGTTTGCGTTCATCTAGACATGATGTGAACCGTTTGCTTACTATGAGCCCGTCCTTTGGGACAACCCCTTCACAGGCTCTCTGAATATCGGAGGAACACGTCCAGATCGTCGTTAAGCAACAAGGGAACCGCGACTTCGATATCGGCCAGCTCCCAATCCCACCAACGAAGCTCGAGCAGCCGCGCGACGATGTCCGGATCGAATCGATAGCGCAACAATCGCGCGGGGTTGCCGCCGACGATGCCGTACGGCGGGACGTCTTTGGTCACCATCGCCCTGGCGCCGATGACGGCGCCGTCGCCGATTCGGACGCCGGACAGGATCGTCGCCCCGTCGCCCAGCCAGACGTCGTTGCCGATGACGACGTCGCCTTTCGTCCGGGGATGGCCCGGAATATACGACAAGGCGGGGACGAGCGCGTTGAACGGGTACGTCGTGACCCAGTCGGGGCGATGCTCTCCTCCGAGGAACACGGTTACGTTCTGCGCGATGGAGCAAAATTTGCCGATGCGAAGCACGGCGTTCTCGCCCCAGGACCGGATGGTCGGCGTTCCGTAGGTGAAAGCGCCCGCGATGAATTTATCTCCGAATCTCGGCGGCAGTTGGCTCTGCAGAACGGATAATAGCGGCGATGCGCGATCGCTCGTCATAGATACAACCTCCTTAGCGGTGCTACATACGTATGCAGCCGGCAAGGGGGTTGTTCGATGGCTATCGCCTTTTTTAGCTATCGCGGCGCAGGCGTCCTTGCTAGTTTACTTGTCCAACGCTTCCTTCGCGACGTCCACGAACATGTCGAACAAGTCGTCGTCTTGTTCCAACAGCTCGTCTACCGCAGATATTTCCTCTTCGCTTCCCGGCTCGTTGCTGAAGTTAAGCGCGTAATTCCAATCGTACTTGCCGTTATCGCTTTGCAGCGTAATTTCGTACGGCTGTTTATGGCCTTCAACCGCGAATTGGACGTGGCCGAGGTAGCCCTTGTCCTCGCTGTGTTTCATCGTCGCTTCGATCACTTGCACTTTCATGCATCGCATCTCCTTTTTGATGATACAATATGTAACTATAGGTGGCGTTCCTATGAACCCGATTACCCAACATATCGGAATAAAAGGGCGAATCCGCGAGCGAAAATGATTACAATCTTATAATTATTTGCATTCTGTTGCAGAAAACGCTTGCAAACCCCTTGACACGATACAAAACGTATCATAAATTTAATGTAGATTCTCAAGTAGCTTAGGTTCAAGGGGTTATTAACGATGACGATGGGAGAACGGTTGAGGGCGTTGCGGCTCCACAAGAAAATATCTCAGGAAGAAGTCGCGCGCTATATCGGCATTACGCGCTCTGCATACAGCCATTACGAAATCAATAATCGGCAGCCCGTATACGACACGCTCATTAAACTCGCCGCTTATTTCGACGTTTCCTTGGATTATATTATAGGCGGTACGATTGCCAAATCCAAATCCGAGTTGTCCGATTCGGCCGATACGCGCGAGGTGCTCGCGTTGCTTCAGCATATGAGCCGCGAGCAACGGGAGCAGTCGATTCATCTGCTGAAGGACATGATCCATCATGACAGGCGAACCGGAGAGAGCGGCTGACGCGAGGCGGAGAGCTTAACCCGCCGCATGTCTGGTTTCGCCGCTCGCCAGAGGAAGCCGGATCTCGAACCTGCCTCCTCCGCCCGGGCCGTTATAGGCACGGATCGCGCCGCCGTGCAGCTCGACGATCTCTTTGACGATCGCTAGGCCAAGACCGCTGCCTCCCGACTGCGAATGTCGGGATTTGTCGTTCCTATAGAACCGGTTGAAGAGATGCGGAATATCTTCGTCATCCAGCCCCGGACCGCAGTCCGCGACGACGAGCGACGCGTACCCCCCGGGCCGATCGGCTGAGATCGAGATCTCGATGCCGCCGCCTTCCGGCGTATAACGGACGGCGTTGTAGATCAGATTGGCGAACACCCGGTTCATTCTCTGAATATCGATCGACACGGTTAACGAGTCGATCCCCTCCTGCTCCAGTCTGCAATCGAATCCGATCCCCCGCTGTTCGAGCTCAAGTCCGTATTGCTCCAGCAACGTCTCCCGCCAATCCGAGAGCGCCAACCGATCGACGAGCAGCTCGACTTTCCGCGCCTCGAGCACGGATATCTCGAACAAGTCCTGAATGAGCGCGTCCAAGCCTTCGACCTTCGTCAGCATGAGACGGATCGTCGCGTCCCGTTGGCTTTCGTCCGTAATGACCCGGTCTCGCAGCGCTTCAAGGTAGCCTTGCAGCAACGTAATCGGCGTTCGCAAATCGTGCGAAATGTTGCTGACGAGCTGCCTTCGGGCGAGCTCCATCCGTTCGAGCTCCGACTTCGCCCGCTCCACTTCAGCGTAGGACCGCTGCAACTCTTCCGTTCTCTCGGCGATCTTGCGCTCGAGGGAATTGTTCCAATCGATCAGCTCGGCGGACATCGTCTCGACGCGTCCGTACGTCTGCGAGAACCGATGCGAGATAATGAAGGAATTCATGACGATCAGGAACAGCAAGCCGAACGACACGAGATCGATCGTGCGCCACCAGCCGTTATAGAACAGCATGTCGTTGACGATCGTTCCGAAAAATCCGGCGAACCCTACAAGAGCCAGCTTCGCCCCTTCTCGCCGGCGAACGCCGGATGCGATCAAGGCGACAAGCGTAACGACGCCGCATAGCAGAATATACGCCTGATAGACGATCAGACAAGAGGTGAAGAAGATCGGCGGCAGGACGGCCGTGAACAGCACGAGCGCCGCTGCGCCCCAACCGGCGGCGACGAACCAGGATCGTCGGATTTCCTCCGGATACATTCTCCGGAAATAACCGAACCCGGCCCACCCGCTAAGCACCAAAGCGATATATTCGGTGCGCAGCGACAACGTCCACGTATACCCCGGCATCCATTGCACGAGAAAGCCTTCCCCGATCATCCCCATCCGAAGGGCGACGAAAAGGCACAATAGCGTGAACAGCAAGTTCGCGATTTCCTGCCTTCGCAGGACGTACAGTCCGAAGTGATAGAAGCCGATCATGATCAAGCAGCCGAATACGATCAATTCCTGCGCTTCGTGGCGATAGTTCAAGCTCTTGATCTGGTCTTCGAGACCGATGACGAGCTCGGTGCGAATGCCGCCCCTGCGATGATCGTAATTGGATACGTACAGCTCGAGTTCGGTATTCGCCTTCGACGCGTCGAAGTAGACGGTCGCGGGCGCTTGGAACGGCGTCGTGCCCGCCTCGTCCGATCCGGCGACGCCGCGGGCGGCCGTTAGCTTCCCGTCGACGTACAAGCGATATGCGGTCGAGATATTCGGAACCCGAATCGCCATCTGAGCGTCCCTCGGCATGTGCTTGACCGTAAGCCGATAGACCGCATGGCCTTGATCCGACAGCTTCCGCCCGTCGCCGGTCGGCATCGTTCCCCACGTCCCCGGCACCTTGATCGTCGTCTCGCCGCTCTCGGAAGCGCCTTGTCCGAGGTCGTCCAGCCAAGCGAAACGCCATTGGCCGTTCAACGGCACGACGCCTTCCCGTTCCCAATCCCGCTCCGACAAGTCGATGACGCCGTTCGCCGCTGCCGGGGCAGGTTCTTGGCCGCCGCTCTTGCCCTCGATCGCCGCGCAGCCGGTGACGACGAAGACGAGCGCCAGCCAAATGGCCGCCCGCAGGCTTAGCTTCGTCAATCTCGTCCCGCCGCTTCGTTCCTTCACGTCCGCACGCTCCCTCGATATCCCTAGATATCCAATCCGTCCCAGCGTTCTATTCGAACGTCATTGTAACGGTGGATTGCTTACACGTCAACGCTTTCGTTATAATAAGCGTGATAGTCAGGCGCAAAGATACGGGGGAATCGCGATTGAAGGAGTCTGCGGCCAACATTCTCGTCGTGGATGACGAACGGGAGATTACCGAACTCATTTCTCTATACTTGCAAAGAGAAGGCTTCGGCGTGCATATAGCCCATAACGGAGAAGACGCGCTACGGATCGCGGGGACGCTGATGCCGGATCTTATTATTCTCGACGTGAATCTCGGGCTTACGGACGGCATCGAAGTATGCCGGCAACTGCGCCGGAGCGCCTGCGCCGACGTGCCGATCGTGTTCCTTAGCTGCAAAGGCGAAGATAACGACATTATCCGGGGCCTATCCGAGGGCGGAGACGACTATATCACGAAGCCGTTCAGCCCAAGCCAGCTCGTCGCCAGAATCCAAGCGCACTTGCGCAGGCGCCGCACCCGCGAGCGAACCGCGGAAGAACCGGCGCCGACGCTGCTGTTCGGCGAATTGGAGATCGATTACCGAAGCCTGGAGGTTCGGCTCGGCGGCGAACGCTTGAACTTATCCGTCAAGGAATTCGAGCTGCTGTCCGTCCTGGCCCGCGAACCGAACCGGGTATTCCCGCTCGAGGAGCTGTACCGCCGCGTATGGCATTCCGAGAGCATGGGCGATACGCGGACGCTCATGGTGCACGTCAGCAATCTTAGAAAGAAGCTGGAGCTCGACCCCGCCCGGCCGCGCTGGATCCGGACGGTCCGCGGATTCGGCTACCGGTTCGCTCCGGACGCGCCGAGCGAAGACGATCCTGCCTGCGCCGAACACGCGTAATCGGCTAGAGCGCCGAGATGTAGAAGATTTATTAAGTTAGCCACACCATTCGATCAGACGATCAACGCAAAGGAAGTATACACAAGATGCAGATGGCACGGGATTGGCAAGATTACGAACTACTGGATACCGGAAACGGCGAGAAGCTGGAGCGCTGGGGAGACGTCGTGCTGCGGCGCCCCGATCCTCAGATCATTTGGCCGCTCGTCTCCGAGAACGATGCTTGGCGCAAAGCCGACGGCCACTACCACCGCAGCAACAGCGGCGGCGGCCAATGGACGTTCCGCAAGACGCTGCCCGAGCGCTGGAGCATTTCGTACGGCCCGCTCAAATTCCATATTAAGCCGACGAGCTTCAAGCATACCGGCCTGTTCCCCGAGCAAGCGGTGAACTGGAGCTGGATGATGGACAAGATTCGGGGCGCGGGACGCCCGATCCGGGTGCTCAATCTGTTCGCGTATACCGGCGGCGCCACCGTCGCCGCGGCTTCGGCGGGCGCGGACGTCTGCCACGTGGACGCCGCCAAAGGCATGGTTCAATGGGCGAAGGAGAACGCGCAGCTGTCCGGCCTCGCCGACGCGCCGATCCGTTATATTACGGACGACGTCTTCAAGTTCGTGCAGCGCGAGGAAAGACGCGGCCGCCAGTACGAGGCGATCATCATGGATCCGCCTTCTTACGGCCGCGGTCCGAACGGGGAAATGTGGAAGCTGGAAGAGAACCTGTTCCCGTTCCTGGAATCGTGCCTATCGATCTTGTCGGATCGCCCGTTGTTCATTCTGGTCAACTCGTATACGACCGGATTGTCCCCGACCGTTCTGCGCAACTTGCTGCATATGTCCATCGGCCGCAAATTCGGCGGCAAGCTCGATTGCGGCGAGATCGGGTTGCCGATTACGCGCAGCGGGCTGACGCTGCCTTGCGGCATTTACGGCCGTTGGGAGAGCGAATAATCCGCGCGTCTTCGCTAAGTCGTCCGTTGGAGCGTGAGTCGTGAACATCTTCCGCATGAACGCATGGGTCTTAGGCATCGCGCTGATCGCGCTGCCGCTCGGCGCATGCTCGGACGGCAAGCCGAACGCCTTGCCGTCGCCCGGGCAGTCCGCATCGCCGGCCGATCCCCGGGCGACGGAGACGGCAACCGCTTCATCTCCCGAGGCCACCCCGACCCAGGAAGCGCCTCGGGTGCATGAATCGACGCTCGTCGCGGTCGGAGACATCATGGTTCACTCTCCTCAGCTGCCCGCTTATTACGATAGAGCGAGCAACCGGTATACGTTCGATCCTTGGTTCGAGCAAGTGAAACCGATTCTGCAAGCGGGCGATTGGGTGTTCGGCAACATCGAGACGCCGCTGGCCGGCCAAGCGTTGAAGTATTCGGGATACCCCCGCTTCAACGCGCCGCCCGAGCTTGCCGACACGCTCGTCCGCGCCGGCTTCCAGATCGTATCGACGGCGAACAACCATACGATGGACCGCGGTTTTCCAGGCGTCGTTCGCACGCTCGACCATGTCAGGAAAGCCGGTCTCGTGCCGGTCGGAACCGCCGTCGATCCGAACGACGCGAAGCGGCTCGTCATCGAAGAGCGCAATGGCATCCGCATGGGCTTCCTCGCGTATACGTACGGGACGAACGGCATTCCCGTTCCCGAAGACAAGCCGTTCGCCGTCAACCTCATCGATTCCGCGGCGATACGCGCAGGGATCGCATCGCTGCGCGAGGCAGGTGCCGACGTGGTCACGGTGTCGCTGCACTTCGGCCAAGAGTACCAGCGGATGCCGAGCGAGCATCAGAAGAAGCTCGCGAGAGAACTGATCGCTGCCGGAGCCGACATCGTCCTCGGCTCTCATCCTCACGTCGTTCAGCCGTACGAACGGTTTCACGTTTCCGCCTCCGGGAGCGGGGACGATCCGGAGCGGGAAGGCGTCGTCGTCTATTCGATGGGCAACTTCGTCTCCAATCAGTCCGGCGACTGGAAAGACGTCGGCCTTATCTTCGGCATAAGCGTCAAGAAGACCGTGCACCCGGACGGATCCTCCCGGATCGAGCTCGGGCAAGCGACGACGACGCCGACTTGGGTGCATATCAAGACGGTCGGCAAGCTTCGGCATTATACCGTTATCCCTATGGAGCAAGCGCTGGCTTCCCGGAACGTACCGGGATTGACCGCTCAAGACTATGCGAAGATGGAACGGCTGCTCGCGGGCATGAACGAGCATCTGACGCGCGACGTGGACGAGTAGAGTCGGATCCTATACCTGCGATATGCAAGAAGGGCTGTCCCCCGGCGGGACAGCCCTGTTCTATTCGTTCCTAATAACGCGTCACCTACCGCGCACGTTATACCGCAGACGACTCAACGCCGTTCTCGGACGTCTCTGCCGCGTTCCCCGACGATTCCGAGGGCGTCGCCGCTTGCGGCTTCGCGGCCGCCGGAGAAGTCGATTCGCGCGTTCCTGCGACTTTGCCGAACAAGTAGACGAGCAACTGACGGTTGTGGCTCGACACGCGGTCGAGCGATCGCCCGACGATCGCGTTGCGCACGTTCACTCCCCGTTCGACCTCGGAGCGGCCGAGCGCCGTCATCGTCACCCAGACGATGCGCCGGTCTCCTTCGTCCCGATTCCTCTCCACCAATCCGTTGCGTTCCATTCGGTCGAGCAGCGTCGTGATCGCGGCCGGCGTCGTCTCCAAGTACGGGAGCAGCTCGGACGGCTTCATCGGCTCGTACGCTTGCAACAGCTCCAGCACTTCCAGTTGGCCGACCGTCAGTCCGGGGGCCAGCTCCTCTTCCATCTGCGTATTCCAATCCTTCGTGAGCTTCGACCAGCTTTTCACAAATTCCGCCGCATTTTCCATGGGTACGCCCCTTTCATCCCGAACGATGCCTTCTCTTTTATTATACTTAGGGGCCATGTCGAAAGATAGTTTAACGCGATTAATTATTTCCGACACCGTACCTCACGTTCGCGAACGCTGCGACAATTCGTGACATATGCTAGTAGGATATTATGGTGAATGACGTAGGATAAGCTAGGGGGCATGCACAATGGCTACCGCGGACGAAAAAATCAAAATGATCGGCAGGATGGCGCAAAACGCCGGATTAATCGAAGACCCGCAGTGGCTCGACCGGCTCAATGAGCCGGTGCCGCTGTGGGTCGTGTTGGACCTGCTATTGAAATGGATCGATCGAACCGAGCCGGGTAGCGGCCCTTACGATTAATCGTTCGACTTCGGAACCGGAAGCGGCTTCCTGAACGTATCGATCAGCGAATCTCCGCGTTCGATCGCCGTCATCTGCTTGCCTTGGCCTCTGCGATCGTCGATCGGCGTTCCTTCCGAGGAGAACTCCGACAACGTTCCGCCGGCGGAGAGCGCGAGCAAGCCGACGGCTTCTTTGACGAGGAAGCCGGCGATCAGCTTCGTGCCGTTCGGCTTCACCCGCTTGCCTTCCTTGAACTCGAACGTCTGGATGCCCTTGCCGCCCCGTCCCTGGATCGGATAATCGAGCAGCAGCGAGCGCTTCGCGTAGCCGTGATCCGAGACGACGAGCACTTCGCCTTCGTCCCCTTCGACCTGGAACGCGTCGGCGACGCCGTCGTTCTCCTTCAGGACGATGCCTCTCACGCCGCCCGCAACCTTGCCTTGCAGGCTCACTTCCGCTTCGCCGAACCGAATGCTCATCCCTTGCTCCGTTATGAGCATCAAGTCGGACTGAGCGTCGGAGCGGAATACTCTGATGATCTCGTCGCCGTCCGATACTTTGCAGGCGGCGATCGCCATATTGCGGGACGTCGCGTATTCGGTGAGCAGCGTCCGCTTCACTTGGCCTCGCCTCGTCACGAAGACGAGCACGGGTCCGGAAGCCTCTCCCGCGCCTTCCCCATCCGAGGACGAAGCGGTCAATTCCGCCGGTTTGGCGGTAATGACGCCGACGATGCGGTCGTCCTTGGCCAAGCCCGGCAGCAAGTTGACGATCGCGGTGCCGGTATCCTTCCACTTGAACTCCGGAATCTGATGGACCGGCAGCAGGTAATATTGCCCCTTCTGCGTGAAGATGAGCAACGGATCGAGTGTGCTTACGCCGAGGCTGTAGCGAATGACGTCGCCTTCCTTCACGCCCGCGCTGTCCATCTCTCCGCCGGAGCGCGTGAACGACAGCAGGCTCGTGCGCTTCGCGTAGCCTTCGCGGCTGAGCGTCACGATGACGTCTTCCGCCGGCACCGTCACCTCGAGGTTGACCTTGAGCTCTTCGACCTCTCCTTGGATGAGCGACCTGCGATCGATGCCGAACTTGTCGCGAATTTCCGTCAGCTCGTCCTTAATGACGCCGAGCAGCTTGCGCGGGCTATCCAAGATGGCGCGCAATTGCGCGATCTTCTTCAGTGTGTCCGCGTGCTCCTTCTCGAGCTGCGTAATCTCGAGATTGGTGAGCCGGTACAGCTGGAGCGTCAAGATCGCGTCGGCTTGGCGTTCGGTGAAGCCGTATTCGGCGACCAGGTTGTTCTGCGCGTCCTGTCTGTTCTTGGACCGCTTGATCGTCTCGATGACCTGATCGAGGATGTTCAGCGCCTTGACGAGACCTTCGAGGACGTGGGCGCGATCTTCCGCCTTCTCCAGATCGTACTGGGTACGATGGGTGACGACTTCCTTCTGGTGCTCGATGTACGCGTCGAGCATCGCCTTGATGCCGAGCTGCCGCGGCGCCTTGTTGACGATCGCGACCATGTTGAAGTTGTACGTCGTCTGCAGATCGGTCTTCTTAAGCAGGAACGCCAGGATGCCTTCGGCGTCGGCTTCCTTCTTCAGCTCGACGACGATGCGAAGACCGTTGCGGCCGCTCTCGTCGCGAACTTCCGCGATGCCCTCGACCTTCTTCTCCATCCGGAGGTTGTCGATGGCGTTTACGAGCTTCGACTTGACGACCTGGTACGGAATTTCCGTGACGACGATCTGTTGCTTGCCGCCGCGGAGGTCCTCGATCGCCGTCTTCGAACGCAAGTAAATGCGGCCTTTGCCGGTTTCGTACGCTTCCCGGATGCCGTCTTCGCCCATAATGAGACCGCCCGTCGGAAAATCGGGTCCGCGAACGATCGTCATCAGCTCGGCAACGGTAATGTCGGGCTTGTTCATGACGGCGATGCAAGCGTCGATGACTTCACGCAGATTATGAGTCGGAATTTCGGTGGCGAAGCCGGACGAGATGCCGCTGACGCCGTTGACGAGCAAGTTCGGGTAACGCGCCGGCAGCACGACCGGCTCCTTCGTCGTGTTATCGAAGTTGTCCTTGAACTGGACGGTGCGCTTCTCGATGTCGCGCAGCAGCTCCATGGCGATCCAGGACAGCCTAGCTTCGGTATACCGCATCGCCGCGGCCGGATCGTCGTCCATCGAGCCCCAGTTGCCGTGGCCGTCGACGAGCATGTGCGCCATTTTCCAAGGCTGCGCCATCCGGACCATGCCTTCATATATCGACGAGTCACCGTGCGGATGATAGTTGCCCATGACGTCGCCGACGGTCTTCGCGGACTTGCGGTAAGGCTTGTCCGGGGTGTTGCTCGAGTCGTACATGGCGTATAGGATACGGCGTTGCACGGGCTTCAAGCCGTCGCGAACGTCGGGAATGGCGCGGTCTTGAATGATGTATTTGGAATAGCGTCCGAAGCGGTCGCCTACGACCTCTTCCAGGAACGCCGGCAAAAAGTTCTCCAGTAGGCTCACAAAACTTCCCCCTCAACTTTCACGGAATTTGAAAATGCGATGGTTAAGGCGCAAGCGCGAAGGAGTGAAATGTCCGTGGAGAGCGAAGCGGCCGCTTTTCGAGTCAAGTTGCTTCCTCTGACCATACATCCAAGCAACTTGACGAGAATGGCGGCGGAACGGATATTTCAACTCCGTAGTGCGACTAACGCCGAACGAAACCGCTATTCTTCGTATTCCGTAAAGTCGACATTTTCGATAATCCATCGTTTTCTCGGATCGACCTTGTCTCCCATCAGCGTCGTGACGCGGCGTTCCGCCTTGGCGGCGTCCTCGATCTGGACTTGCAGGAACGTGCGCGTTTCCGGATTCATCGTCGTATCCCATAGCTGGTCGGGATTCATCTCGCCAAGACCTTTATAGCGCTGCAGCTCGGCGTTCTTGCCGAACTCCTTCAGGTAGTTGTTCAACTGCTCGTCCGTCCACGCGTAGCGGATCGTCTCCAGCTTGCCCGACTTGCGGGTGATCTTATAGAGCGGCGGCTGGGCGATGAACACTTTGCCGGCGTCGATGAGCGGCTTCATGTACCGGTAGAAGAACGTCAGCAGCAGCACCTGGATGTGCGCGCCGTCCGTGTCCGCGTCGGTCATGATGACGATCTTCGCGTAGTTGCATTCCTCGACGTCGAATTCGGAGCCGATGCCGGCGCCGATCGCGGCGATGATCGCCTTGTACTCGTCGTTCTTCAGAATGTCGAGCAGCTTCGCCTTCTCGGGGTTCATCGGCTTGCCCTTCAGCGGCAATATCGCCTGGAACTTCGAGTCGCGCCCCTGCTTCGCGGAGCCGCCGGCCGAATCGCCTTCGACGATGAACAGCTCGTTGCGGGAATGGTCCTTCGATTGCGCGGGGGACAGCTTGCCGCCGAGGCTGGCGCTCTCGCTCTTCTTCTTGCCGCTGCGGATTTCCTCGCGCGCCTTGCGCGCCGCTTCGCGGGCTTTGGAAGCTTGGACGGATTTGCGGATGAGCGAGCCGCCCACTTGCGGGTTCTCTTCGAGGAACACCGCCATCTTCTCCGCGACGATCGCGTCGACGGCGCCGCGCGCGGACGCGCTTCCGAGCTGGTCTTTCGTCTGGCCGACGAATTCGACCTCCGCCATCTTGATGTTGATGACGGCCATGAGCCCTTCGCGCAGATCGTTGCCCTCCAGGTTCTTGTCCTTCTCCTTGAGCTGGCCGATCTTGCGCGCGTATTCGTTCATGACGCGGGTGTATGCCGTCTTGAAGCCGGTCTCGTGCGTACCGCCGCCGCGCGTCGGAATCGAGTTGACGAACGAAGCGATCGTCTCCGTGTAGCCGTCGTTGTACTGCAGCGCGATCTCGACCTCGATGTCGTCCTTCTCCGCGTAGAAGTGAATGACGTCGTGCAGCACCGTCTTCTCTTCGTTCAGGAACTGGACGAATTGGCGCGCCCCGCCGTCGTAATGGAACGTGTCTTCCTTGCCCGAACGCTCGTCCTTCAGGTTCACCTTCAGGCCGGAGTTCAGGAAGGCGATCTCCTGCAACCGCTCCGAGAGCGTATCGTAGTTCATGCTGATGTGGCCGTGGAACACCTTCACGTCCGGCTTGAACGTTACCTTCGTTCCGGTACGGTTCGTGTTGCCGATGATCTGCAGACCGGAAGTCGTCTCGCCGACGTGCTCTTTGCCGCTGCCGTCGACCCACGTCTCGAAGCGCATCCGATGGATTTTGCCTTCGCGATAGATTTCGACTTCCAGCCACTCCGACAGCGCGTTCGTGACGGATGCGCCGACGCCGTGCAAGCCGCCGGATTTCTTGTATCCTCCTCCGCCGAACTTGCCCCCGGCGTGCAGCATCGTGAAGACGACCTGCGGCGTCGGGATGCCGGTTTTGTGCATCGCCGTCGGAATGCCCCGGCCGTTGTCCTGCACCGTGACGGAATTGTCTTTATGTACGGTGACGTCGATTTTGTTGCAAAACTTGCCGAGATGCTCGTCCACCGCGTTGTCGACGATTTCCCATAGCAGATGATGCAACCCGGACGACGTCGTGCTGCCGATATACATGCCCGGTCTTTTGCGTACGGCGGTTAAGCCTTCGAGCACCTGGATATCGTCGGCGCCGTATTCGCTGCCCCCCGCCGCGCTTGATGCCGCGAACAGGTCCAATTGATCGGTCAAGGATGATCCCCCTTGCTAGTCTAGAGCGCCCGAACGCAATTCGGACGCGTTACCGTACCTATTCTAATTCATTACGTCTTGCTTCGTAAAGACGAAGAAAGACGCGAAGAGAGCGGCAGCTCCCCAAATGCCGAGCACCGCCAGCGAAAAACCGAGCGTCATGCCCTCGATCGGGGGCGGCGTGCCCCGCAAATACGCGCTCAGCTCGAGGTTGACGTTGAACAAGTATTTGGCGCTCGTCCACGAAGACGCCATCGCGGACAGGATCGTGCCGGCGATGATCGTCGCCATCATCGTGACGAAGCTTGCCGCCGTGCTGCGAACCAGCACCGACACCATGAGCGCGATGATCGCCACGATCATGGCGGAGAACCAGACGAGCCCCGCTTGCATGAGCACGTAGACGCCTTGCGTCACGGCGTGCACATTGGTCGTGTCAACCGCCGAGCCGTACACCTTGAATCCGACGAACACCGGCGCCTCCCAGCCCGAATACCCGAACACGAGCCCGGATATCGCATAGCAGAGCGCGATCGTCGTCACGATAATGAGCGATACGTAGAGCGACAACGTAACTAGCTTCGATAGAAGGATGCGCCATCGTCTTACCGGCCGCGTCAGCAGCATCTTGATCGTTCCGGTCGATCGCTCCGAAGAGACGAGGTCCGACGCGATCGCGAGCACCATAAGGGGAATGAACAGATTAACGGCGTTATCCAAGAAAGTTTTCGTAAACGTTACCGCGTTCGGCGTCTGCGGGTTGACGTCATGGTCGAGATAATATTGCAACTGCTGGACGAGAGCCTTGCGCCATTGCTTCCATTCCTCCGGGATCCGGTCGCTGGAGAGCGCCCGCGTATTGTCGGAGATGCGGCTCTGCAGCTCGGCGCGCCAATCTTCCTTGTACTTGTCCGCGCTGTTCTGGGCGATCTTCATCTGCGCGTACACGAAGACG
The DNA here is from genome assembly GCF_042675445.1 of Cohnella sp. GCM10027633. Lineage (NCBI taxonomy): Bacteria > Bacillati > Bacillota > Bacilli > Caryophanales > Paenibacillaceae > Cohnella > Cohnella sp. GCM10027633. Next base: position 591,606 of record NZ_JBHTGV010000001.1, read on the forward strand.
GGAATCAGAATAAGCAGGATGAGGACGATGACGGCGAACCGTTTTTTCTTCCACACCTTAAGCGTTTCGTTCTGCACGAGCGCGAGCATGTTACCCAATCGTCTCACCTTCCGTCAGCTTCAGGAATAACTCCTCCAGCGAAGGAGCGACGCGCTGCACCGACTTGACGCCGATGCCCGCCGCGACCAGCTTGCTTACCAATATGGGCACCCGTTCCTCCTCGACGACGGTGACGATCGCGTCTTGCCACCCGCTCGTCAGCGATTCGTCGATCCGGTGCTCGTCGTCCGGTACGATGCGAATGTCCGATTCCGTCCCGAACAATTGCCTCGTATCGTCCGGTTTGTCTACCTGCCATACCGTATAAGTCCCCGCCTGCGACACGAGCGCGTCGACTTCTCCGACGGCGATCACTTCCCCGTGCGCGATAATGGCGACGCGGTCGCACATGAGCTGAATCTCGCTCAGCAGATGGCTCGAGATGAACAGGCTCATGCCGGACTCGGACAGCATCCGGATGAATTCCCGAAGCTCCTTGATCCCCTTCGGGTCAAGGCCGTTCGTCGGTTCGTCCAAGATGAGCAGCTTCGGCCTGCACAGCAGCGCCTGCGCGATGCCGAGACGCTGGCGCATGCCGAGCGAATACGTCTTGACCTTGTCGTGAATGCGCTGGCCGAGCGCGACGATGTCGACGACTTCCGCGATTCTCTCGCGGCTAATGCCGGACTGCATACGGGCGAAATGCTCGAGATTCTCCCATCCCGTCATGAAGCTGTACATCTCGGGATTCTCGACGATGCAGCCGATATGGGACAGCGCGCGCTCCGGATGATCGCCGATATCGTCGCCGCAGATGAGAATCCTGCCTTCCGACGGCTTGACCAGGTCGACGAGCATTCGGATCGTCGTCGTTTTGCCGGAGCCGTTCGGACCGAGGAATCCGAAGATTTCCCCCGCGTACACGTCGAACGACACGTTGCGAATGATCGGCTTGCGGCCGATGTTCTTCTTCAAGCCTTGCACGGACAATACGATGTCCCGCCGCGCCTCTGTGACTGTCATCTCAGCTCTCCCTTTCGGCCCTGCCTCTAATCGAGCGCTTGAACGATACGTTCCGCGATGCGGTCATACCCTTCCGCGTTCGGATGGAAATGGTCTTGCGACAAGTACCGTTTCACGTGCGTCTCGAACAGATCATACGTAGGAACGACGGTCGCGTTCCCGTCGGCCGCCGCCAATGCGTACGCCGCCGCGTTCCACGCGGCGACGACCGCGCTGCCGCTTCGCATCTCCGGCAGATCGAAGAACGGATTGTACAGCCCGACGTACACGATGCGGGCGTTGCCGTTCAGCTCCCGAAGCTTCTTGAATACTTCCTCGAGCTTCGGCGTAACTTCCGGAAGCCGCTCCTCCAGTTGCTCGACCGAGATGTCGCCGCCTTCGGCGATCGATCCGCCGTCCTGCGCGATCTGGAACAGATCGTTGCCGCCGATCGTGAACAGGATCAAGTCGGACTTGGCGATCGCGTGCCGGTAACCGGTCTGATCGAGACCGGCCAGCAGCTGCGGCGCTCTCGCGCCGTTCACCGCCAAGTTGTTCACGAGCGTTACCGGCTTGTTCAGCCGGTCCCCGAGCCGCTCGGTCACGCGCTTCGCGTAACCTTGTCCGGTCGCGTCGCCGACGCCGTTCGTGAGCGAGTCTCCGAGCGTCGTCACGAACAGCTCGGACTTGTCCGCCCAGGCTCCGCCTGTCGATTCCTGCGCGGGAGCTTCCGGAATGACGAGTCCGTCTTGCGGAAACCACGTATCCCGGAGCGCCCAGCCGAAGCCGACGAGCAGCGCGCATAAGCACGCGAGCGTCGTCGCGCCTAACGTTCGCCATAGCCAGTTGCCCGATTTCATCCGTTATCTCTCCTCTGCCGCGCCGTTCGGTTATGAATTGCCGTAATTATCCTTCTGATCTACACGATAACGGTTCTTTCGCGGATTATCAAATGTCCATGCGCGCAAAAGCCCGGCTGCGGCAAGCGCAACCGGGCTAACGATGGAAAACGGATCAGGCGGATAAGTATCTGTATTGCGCTTCGACCAAGCTCCGATAGTGGCCCGGACGCTTCATCAGCTCTTCGTGGCTGCCCTGGTCGACAACGACGCCGTGATCGAGCACGACGATCATGTCGGCATGGCGGATCGTCGACAGCCTATGCGCGACGATGAACGACGTACGGCCTTGCAGCAGCGTCGACAGCGCCTCCTGGATGCGAAGCTCCGTCTCGGTGTCGATGCTCGCCGTCGCTTCGTCGAGCACGAGAATGCGCGGATCGGCGAGCAAGGCCCGCGCGAACGAGAGCAACTGCCGCTGTCCGACCGACAGCGCGTTGCCTCTCTCCTGCACTTCCGTGTCGTACCCGTCCGGCAGCATCGAGATGAACTCGTGCGCCCGAACCGACCGCGCGGCCGCTTCCACTTCCGCGTCCGTCGCTCCCGGGCGGCCGTAGCGGATATTGTCCCGGATCGTGCCGGAGAAGATGAACGTGTCCTGAAGCACGATGCCGATCTGCGATCGCAGACTATCGATCGTGACGTCCCGTACGTCTATGCCGTCCAGCAGGACGCGTCCCTCGACCGTGTCGTAGAACCTGCAAAGCAGATTAACGATGGTCGATTTTCCCGAGCCCGTGTGACCGACGAGCGCTACCGACGTACCCGGCTTCACGTCGAGGTTGATGCCCTTCAGCGCCGGGCGGTCCGCCTCGTAGCCGAACGTCACGTTATCCAGCTTCACGCGCCCTTCGATCTGCTCCAGCTTAACGGCGCCTTCCTTCTCGGGGACGGCCGGCCGCTCGTCCATGAATTCGAAGATCCGCTCCGCCGACGACATCGAGATGAGCAGCTGCGAATACATTTGCCCGAGCCGCGTGATCGGCTCCCAGAAGCTGCCGACGTAAGTTATGAACGCGACGAGCGCGCCGACGGTCATGAAATCGTTCTTGATCAGATACGTTCCGTACAGCAGCAAGATGAGCGTGCCGATCGCCGACGTGATCTCGATGACCGGGCCGAACAGCTGGTTATACGCCGAGGCGCGGTTCCAGGAGCGGATGTTGCTCGAGTTCATGTTGTCGAAGTATCCGATGTTCTCGCGCTCCTGCGCGAACGCCTGCGTGACCCGGATGCCTTGGATGCTCTCGTTCAAGTGCGCGTTGATGCGCGATTGCTTGATCCGCACCACTTGCCAGGCCATCCGGATCGTGCGCCGCAGCTTCGAGGAGACGACGAACATGATCGGAACCGTAATCATGACCGCGAGTCCGAGCTTCGGTTCCATGAAGAGCAGGATGATCGTAATGCCGATGAGCTGGACGATATCGATGATCGTATTGATGACGCCGTTCGTGAACACGTCCTGCAGCGAGTTGACGTCGTTCGTCACCCGCACGAGCACGGAGCCCGCGGGCCGCTTGTCGAAGAAGCGGAACGACAGCGATTGAATATGCTTGAACAACGCCGACCGCAGGTCGAAAATCACTTTTTGCCCCAGCTCGTTCGTCTTCTTGATCGTGTAGTGCTGCGCCCACCATCGCATGCCGTACATCGCGAGCATCGAGAGCACGATCGCGAGGAGTAGACTCGTGCTCTTGTCCCCGTCCTTCGGCTGGATCGCTTGGTCGATCGCTTGGTACATCAGATACGGAATCGCGAGCCGTGACAGCATGCCGAACACCGTCATGACGAAGGTGACCGCGATGACTTCTTTCCGGTACGGCTTCACGAACGAGAACAGCCTGCCGATCTGCTTCCAGTTGAACGGCTTCTCGATTAGATCGTCGTCTTGGTATACGAATTGGCGACTCATCCCGTCACCCGCCTTTCCATGCCTCCGGCCTGCGCGGCCGGCAGATCGTCCAGCTCCTCCGGACGGTCCGCGTATTGGATCCGGTACGTCTCCCGATACAGTCCGGGCTGCTTGATCAGCTTGTCGTGAATGCCGCGCTGCACGATGCGGCCGCGGTCGAGCACGACGATCTCGTCGGCGTGCCGCATCGAAGAGATGCGGTGGGCGATGACGAACACGGTGCGGCCGGCCATTACCTCGCGGATCGATTGCTGGATGAGATGCTCGGTCTCCATGTCGAGGGCGCTCGTCGCGTCGTCGAGCACGAGAATGCTCGGTTTGCGCAGCAGCGCGCGGGCGATCGCGATCCGCTGCTTCTGACCGCCCGACAAGCCCATGCCGCGTTCGCCGACGACCGTATCGTAGCCGAGCGGCAGCTCGCGAATGAAGCCGTCCGCCTGCGCCAGCCTGGCCGCCTCCTCGATCTGTTCCATCGACGCGTCCGGCACGCCGTAGCTGATATTCTCCTTGATCGTCGTCGAGAACAGGAACGACTCCTGGAAGACGACCGCGATGCGGCTTCTTAGGCTTTCGAGCTCGATATGGCGCACGTCGACGCCGTCGATCGTGACCGAGCCTTCCCCGACGTCGTAAGCCCGCAGCAGCAGCGCGACGGCGCTCGTCTTGCCGGAGCCGGTGCCGCCGAGCAAGCCGATGACCGAGCCGGAAGGCGCGTCTAGTTCGAAGCCGAGCAGCGCCGAAGGTTGATTCGGCGTGTTCGCGTACCGGAAGCTGACGTCGTCGAAGCGGACGTGCCCCTTCATCGCCTCGTCTTCCAGCACGAGGCTTTGCTCCGCGTTCTTAACGGACACATGCTGGTTCAGCAGCTCGAGCAGCCGTTCGCCCGATGCCTTGGACTGCGTATAAGCGTTGATCTGGAAGCCGAGCGACCAGAGCGGCGCCACGACCATGCCGAGCATGCCGTTGAGCGCGACCAGCTCGCCAAGAGTAAGTGAACCGTCTATGACGCGCCAGCCGCCGCCGAGCAGCATCGCGGCCACGCTCAGATTGGCGATGAACTCGATCAGCGGAAAATATTTCGCCCACACGTCCGCCAGCTGCAAATGCCGGTCGCGGTAGTCTTCGTTGCCGACTTCGAACTTCTCGAGCTCGAACGGTTCTCTGGCGAACGACTTGACCGTGCGGACGCCGGTGATGTTCTCCTGCACGCTGACCGTCAGGCGGCTGACCGCGACCCGGATCGAACGGAACACCGGGTGGATGCTCTGCTCGAAGCGGATCGCGATGAATCCGATGACCGGCACGATAACGAGAATCATGAGCGTCAGCTTCCAATCGATGAAGAACATCATCGTGAAGCCGAACAGGAGCAGGAATCCGGTATTGAGCAGCTGCGCGAGCCCGAAGCCGATGAAGTTGCGGATGCCCTCGATATCGGCCGTCAATCGGGACATCAGGTCGCCGGTGCGCGCGGAGTCGTAATAAGTGAAGGATAAACGCTGCAGCTTCTCGTAGCAGCTGTTGCGCAGCCGGTAAGCAAGGCGGTTGCCGACTCGGGAGCCGCTGAAGCCGTGCACGTACTGGAAGCTCGCTTTGAGGATGATAATGCCGACCGCTCCGAACGCGAGCCCGGCGACGCCGCCGTATTCGCCCGGTACGATCATTTCGTCGATTAGCGTTTTAAGGAGAAGAGGATACGCCAAGCCTAGCGCCGTCGCGATCGCTAACCCGATGACGGAGCCGAGCAAGAACTTTTTGTCTTGCCAGAAGAACCCTTTTAAAGCGCGAAAAACGTCCAAGATAATCCTCCTCTCGTTGCTTACCTCGGCAGTTTAACGCATTAAAATACGAACGGCAATTCGAGTAATCGCCGCTTATTGTCGCTCTGTTGGTAGATGCCGCCATAAATTCGCCATAATCTCCCGATAACGCCATTATCGTCGGCAATCATACCCAACATCCCGGGTTTACGCCTTAATCGGAAGCATTCGGGAGCATCGATAAGAAAAAGCCCCCTTCCGTCGGATAATCCGATGGAAGAAGGCCAGATAAGAACTTTATCGGTTTCATGCGCGCCATTGTTTCAAAATATCCGCGAGCACCGCTTCTTCCCCGGGCTCGCGCAGCGTCCGGCCCAGGCTGGACGCGAACGAAGACAGCTGCGAAGCGAGCGCCCGGGACGCTGCGCGCAGCGCTACTCTAAGCGCTTCGGATCCGGCGGCTTCCCACTGGGCCTTCAGCTCGGCGAATTGGCGGTCGATCTCTTGGAACAGCGCATCCTGCAATTCGTCCCTTAGCGCCGCCTTGCCGTCGTTCTCGAAGAAATGCTTCGGCGAGCGGAACGCGCTCCATAGCCGTTTCCCGTCCGCGTGCGGACCGCCGGCGAACGGCTCGTAGAGCGGCAGATCTAGCACGGCGCGACCCGGTGGCTCAGGCGAGAACCCTTCGGCGGCCATGCCTCCGTCGGCGGCTTTCGTCTGGATGACGCGATCGACGATGCCGTTCAGCGTTCCCTCGAGCCTCAAGCTCGCGGAGCGCAGCTCCTGCAGCAGATCGTCGCCGAGAGCCCTCAGCAAGTCGCCGTGGCACGCGATGAGCAGCTTCTTCAAGTCGCGCCCGTCGTCCTGCAGGACGGACGGATGGAACGCCGACTGGAAGTGTGCGTTGAAGCGGAATCTTACGCGCTGGCGCAAGTGATAGAGCTGCTCGCTAGCCTCCTGCAAGAGCGGCTGCGCGGCGGCCGGCGGGAGCACCGCTTCCCCCTGCGCGAGCCACGATTCGGCTTCCTGCGTCAGCCTGCGGGCTTTCGCTTCCCTCTCGCCGGCGTCAGCCGTCGCCGATTGCAGCCAGCTTTCGAGCAGCTTGCCCGTGCGATCGAGCTCCTTGCGCGCGGCGGCGAGGGCGATACCGCCCAGCTCCTGCTCCGAGAACGCCTGGAAAGCTTGCTCGAACGCGACGATGCCCGCGCGAGCCAGCCCTTCTCGATCGCCTCGCAGCTTCGCTTCGATGCCGTTCATGCTGGACACCGGGAACAATCTCGCGTTGCGGATGCCGTGCTTAAGCAATTGGGTTTCCACGTGATTGCGTACTGACTCCAGCTCGGCTTCGGAAGACGCGAGGTCGGACGCGTTGATGACGAAGAACATTTTGTCGAGCTCGAATACGTCTTTTACGCTGCCGAGCTGGTTCAAGAACTCGCGATCGGCTTCGGTGAACGCATGGTTGTAATACGTAACGAACAACACCGCGTCCGCGTTCTTGATATATTGGAACGCGACACCCGTATGGCGGGCGTTGATCGAATCCGCCCCCGGCGTGTCGACGAGCACCGCGCCGCCGCGCGTCAGCGGAGAATCGACGTACAAGTCGATTTCCGCTACGTAGCAGGCAGCTTGCTCCGCGGCGGCGTATAGCCGGTACGCTTCCTCGCCCACGACGAAGCTCGTGCCGAGGCGCGAGCCGTATTCCGCCCAGCCGCTGGCCGCGGCGTTCAGGAAGGCCAAGTGCGGCCGTCCGCGCGGATGCAGCTCGTCGGCGGAGACGCGCGCTTTGAGCGCGAGCATTCGCTCGACATCGTGTCCGGCTGCGCTAAGCTCACCCTTATCGATGCCGATCCGCTTCAGCGACAGACGCACGTCTTCGGCGAACGCATCCTTGGACTTCATCGTAATGCGCGCCGTGCCCGCGACGTCCCCTTCGGACGGCGCCAGAATGCGATTGATCGCCGACGTTGTCGGATTCGGGGATACCGGCAGCGCCGGCTGTCCGACGAGCACGTTGGCGAACGACGATTTGCCCGCGCTGAAGGCGCCGAACAGCGCGATCGTGAACCGCTTGTCGCGGAAGCGCGCGGCTTTGGCCGCAAGTCCTTCCGCCATGTCGGCGAGCGCCGGCAGCCTGCTCAGTTGGGCGGCCGCCCGCTCCAGCAGCTCCGCCGCCCCCTGCGGGTCGCCCGCGCGCTGCGGCTCTATGTCGCTCATGGACTCCGCTTGAGCGATTGCGACGTTCGTCTCCGTCGCTGGTACGGCTGTCGACGCCGCGTCTGTCGTCTCCGCCACTTCGGCGAGCTTCGCCGGGTCGACGCCGGCCGGCGCAGGCAACGCCATGCCGCCGTCCGCCGCTTGCCGCGGCAACGTCGACAGCAGCAACCGCTCCTGCGCGCGCGCGGCCTCCTCGAGCTTCTCGATGTCCGCTGCGGCGGCGTTCTTCTCTTCGATCGCAGACAGCTTCGACCGAGCCTCTTCGATCTCCGCTTCCCGTTCGCCGCCTCTTCCCGATTCCCATTCGTCGAACAGCTGCAGCGCGGATTTGCGGTAATCGGTCTTCAGCGCGTTGCTGATTTCCGCCGCGTAATGAAGCGTCGCTTGCCCGTCCGCTCCGGCGCCCGGCTTCACGAGGCTTCGCAGCCACTCGGCGGACACGGGCCGGAACGCCGCGTCGAGCGCCTGCTCCAGTTGCTGCCCCTCGCCCTTCCCCGCTGCCTTCGCTTCCTGCCGGAGCAGCGCCTTCGCATGCCCGACGACGTGCGCCTCCACTTGACCGTTGAAGTCGTCCGTCAATTGCGCGAGCCGACTTGCGCGCTCCGCCTCCGTCTTCGCCGCGCTCGCGAGCCAGCCCGCCTTAAAGCCCGGCTGCATCGACTCCAAGAATAGCCTAGCCTTCTCCCTCGTCTCCGCCGGCGTCAAGTTCGCGTTCCCCATCAACTTGTCGAGCTCTTTGCGAAGCTGCTCTCTCTGCTTCACGGCCGCGTCCTTCGCCTCTTCAAGACGCTCGCGAAGCCGCGCGCTAACCGCTTCACGCTCCGCCTTGTCGTCGTCTCCGGCGATGAGCTGAAGCCGCTCCCTCTCTTCGCGATCGTTCGCCCGCAGCGTCTCGCGAAATTGCTCCGCGAGATAGATCGCCGATCGCTCCGCGCTGCGGAGCATGAGCGGCGTCGCGAGCGGCTGCAGATCGCGGAGCAGCCGTTGCAGCTCCTCCCATTGGGAGAGCGGATGATCCTTCTCCCTCATCGAGAGGAAGAGGAGCCCAGCCGGCTCGATATCCCATTGTTTCAGCGCTTGGCGCAAGCTGCGCTCGAACTCGGCGAACGCCAGCTGCGATTCTCGGTGCTTGTCGACTTGGTTAACGATGACGTACGTCGGCTTGCCCCATCTCGACAAGCTTCGGAGGAAACGAAAGTTCACTTCCGATTGCACATGGTTGTAGTCCGTCACGAAGAACACGACGTCCGCCAGATGCAGCGCAGACTCCGTAGCCGCTCGGTGCGCGCCGTCCGTCGAATCCACGCCCGGCGTATCGACGAGCGCCATCCGCTCTCCTAGCAGCGGAATCGGATAGGATACGCGAATCGTCGATACGCCTTCCCCGTCGACCGCGTAGCTATGAAGCTCCTCGACGCCGATGCGCCGCGCCTCGTGCGTCTCTCCGGTCGTCTCTTGGAATACCGTCTCCGCGAACTTCTCTCCGTTGACGATCGTCACGACGTTCGCGCTCGTCGGTATCGGCGACGAAGGCAGCAGCTCCGCGCCGCACAGCCCGTTCACGAGCGTAGACTTGCCGGCCGAGAAGTGTCCGCAGAAAGCTACGGTGAGCCTTCCGCCGGCAAGCTTGCTTGCGAGCTCGCGGAGCTTGTCGGATTGGGTTGCGTCGCCTTGCGACATCGTCTCTTCGGCCATTCGCGTTAGCGCTTGTTCATACGTTCGAAGCTTCGTTATTTGCTCATCCGCCGCGGCGATCGGAGCATGCGTTTCTATGCTGTTCACGAGGTTGCGCTCCTTTTCTTCGTCGCCGGCTTCTTCGCGGCCGGGTTCATGCGGGCTTTGCCTTCCTTACACTGCGTCACGAGCGGGCAAATCTCGCATTTCGGACTTTGCGCCTTGCAATGATATCTTCCGAAAAAGATAAGACGATGGTGCGTGATCGTCCATTCGTCTCGCGGCACCTTGCTCATCAGCTTCTTCTCGACCTCGAGCACCGAGTCGTCGGGCTTCGCGATGCCAAGTCGCTTAGATACGCGGTCAACATGCGTGTCTACCGCGATCGCGGGCACGTCGAACGCATTGGACATTACGACATTGGCCGTCTTCCGCCCGACTCCCGGCAGCTCCGTCAGCAGATGGTGCTCGCGCGGAATTTCCCCTCCGTGCTTGTCGATCAAGATCCTGCACAGCTTTTGTATATGCGCCGCCTTGTTTCGGAACAAGCCGATCCGGCGGATATCGTTCTCCAGCTCTTCGAGCGGCACGCTTAAGTAATCCTCGGGGGTTTTGTATTTCCGGAACAAGTCCGCCGTCACCTTGTTGACCGTCTCGTCCGTGCACTGCGCCGAGAGCAGCACCGCGATCGTCAGCTCGAACGGGTTGTCGTGGTTGAGCTCGCATCTCGCGTCGGGGAACATTTCGGCGATCGTGTCTAGCGTTTGCCGTATGGTCGCTTTGTTCATGGTTTCTCCTCGCCCTAACAAATTCATTAACAAGTGTACCGAAAGTTACGTTATGCGGCAATACCGCAGGGATTGACAGGCTCAGGGCAAGGCTGGGGGCGGCTAGCAATGACCACCTCATTTTCTCCCTTATCGTCACTATCCCGTCTGGTCAGACTTACTCACCGCATCGCATCGCATCGCATCGCATCATCCTTATCATCACTATCCCGTCAGGTCAGATGGATGCACGTTGTCGATATCTCTTCTAATCGTCATTATCCCTTCCAGTCAGGACAACACTTTGATCATTTCGCCTACGTCCATATGCCGAACGTTCACAATTACACCTTATCCCGTTAAGTCAGAAAAAAATATTTTTTCGCGACAAATGCGAACATATGTGTGGTATAATCAAATTACCAAACATATGTTCGGTGGTGAGTCAATGTTCGCAAAGAGTTCCGATTCGTCCGAGCAAGCCTTCAACTCGCCTAAACCCGATGATTTTACGAGCTTCGAACAATTCGTCGCGCATTATCGCGACGAAGACACGTGCATGCGAGCGCTATTCCATGCCAAGTGGCCGCGCGGATTTCGTTGTCCTCGCTGCTCGTACTCCCGGTACACGCCTATACACCGTCGCCGGCTTCCGCTTTTCGAATGCAATGCATGCGGACATCAAGCTTCCGTAACCGTGGGCACGGTCATCGAGAAGAGTCGTACCCCGCTCGTGCTTTGGTTTCAAGCTTTTTACCTGCACACATTACCGGAAGGAATAAGCGCGGTGCGGCTAATGGAAATCATAGATACCACCTACAAAACGGCTTGGCTCATCTGCCATAAGATCCGAGAAGCCATGAAAGAGGCCGACGCGAATGAGCGCCTGTGCGGCATCGTCCACATCAATTGCGCCCAGTACGGACGCCCCTACAACCCTACCGTATATCGCCACCCGCAAGAACAACCATTGCTGATCGGTGCTTCTGCCGACTCGAACGAAGAGATTACTTATTTGAAAATCCAGCACGTCGAAGAACTTCACCTCTGGAGCGAAGGAATTATCTCGTCAAGCGGTAAAGATGCATTCATTCGCGAACATGTAGCTGCCGACGCTCAAGTCACCGCGAATCTCCTAAAATATAGCCCTCGCCGCAATCGAAAGTTGTTGGCGATCGCCAGGGAAGCTTCGAATTGGATCAATTCCGTTTTTTGCGGAATCGGCGCAAAGCATCTGCAGGCTTATTTGAACCAGTTCAGTTATTTATTCAATCTATCCAAGCACGCTAAGCCCGCCTTCCATACGCTACTGAACCACTGCGCGGTCACGAAAGCAAGTACTTATGCCTCAATTGTGGGCAAACTTCTCAATACTCCTCACAATCTCCCGCTCGTCGACTTGTTTCCGAAACTGATACGTCTATCGAAACGACATGTCGTTTGACCTTGCTCCATAACATCCTTCTGACTCGACGGGAGCTGACCCGACGGGATAATGATCATAAGCGAAGAAATGCCCTGTATCGCCTACGATCTGACTCGTCGGGATAATGAACATAAACGAAGAAGTGCCCTGTATTGCCTACATCTGACTCAATGGGATAGTGATCATAAGGTACGAAGACCGGATAGCCCACATCGTACGCGATTCGGAAAAATGAAAAGAGCAGCCTCGGGCTGCTCTTTCGACATATGCTTCTAATCTTACTTACTTGACGATCTCGACGACAATTCCGCGAATCGCATACAGCGTTATCGCATCGCCGTCTTTCAGCGAGGACAAGCTGACCGGTGTCGTGCCCTGGCGGATAACGGCTTGCGGAGACAGGGTGTAGAACGTCTTGTTCCCTAAAGACACATTCTTCAGATAAACGAGCTTCGAGGTGCCGTCTACGACTTTCCAGAACGTCCGGGAGACGACCGTCGCCAGTTCGAGAACGACGCGATCGTTCGCGTCCTTGCTGAGCTCGAATAGATCGCCGACTTGAACGGCGGACAGCGAGAGAGTCGCGCCGTCGCGCTTCACGAGCGGAGTCGTGCCGACAGCTCGCGTCACGGTCTCTCCGTTCGAGGTCAAGAACGTGAGATTGCCCGTCCCGTCGATCGCAGTCACCTTGCCGGAGAACACTTGAACGGTGCGGATAGCCAGCGGCGTATTGCCCTGCATCGTCACATTGATGAGCGAGCCGGCAGTAAGAGAGGACAAGCTCACGTCCGTTCCGGCTTCGTTCTTGATCGTCGCTTCCGCGCCGAGCGTCCACGTCTCGGTAGCCGTCGCGTTCGGAAGACGAACCGTCAGCTTCTTCGAGACGTTATCGACCGTTACGACTTCGAACTGAACGTTCTTATGCACGTAAATCGAGCTCGCTTGATCTTGGCTCGAATTCAATTGCACGGTTACGCGGTCGCCGACCTTCACGTCCGCGAACGTTTCCGTGGCCATTCCATAAATTTCGACGAGCGGAGACACGTAGGACAGCGTCGACGTTCCCGTAGATATGCCTTCGAGGGAAAGCTTCAGCGTCTTCGTCGCCGTGTTGTTGTCGGTCACGATGCCCGTGTACTTGGAGACGAACGATACGTAAACGATATCTTCGCCGTTGTATCCGATCGTAAGCCGCATGCCCGGCGTAGAAATAATCGATTGGGCAGAGGCGATCGTCAGTTTCGTTCCGTTCAAATCGAATCTCGTATTATCGGCGATGACGTTCTTCGTGATCTGCTTGCCGTTCGCATCCTTGAACGTAAGCGCCTTGATCGTCGCATCGTACTTGACGACGACGGCGCCGCGAACCGCTTCGACCGAACGGTTCGTCACCGTGATCAGATTAATCTTGCCGCTAGCGTCAAGCGACATCGTAATCGTGTCGCCCTTGACGAGATCGTCTAGCGTGGCGTCGACGAATCCGGTAATCTTCACGGACAGCGAATCCGCCATGTATTTCACTTCGGGCTTGCCGTCGACTTTGTATACGATCAACTTTTCCGTTTTGTTGACCGACTCGAACGCACCGGTTACCGAAGTGACGGGCTTCTCTACGCGAGTCACGACGATGTCCGTCACGTTGCCGTTCTTCACTTCGTAGGCGATCTGATCGCCGACGAGAAGTTGGTCCGCCGAGAGATTGATCGTGCCGTTCAGCTTGATCGGAGCGTTAGCCGCGACCGGGAACGTCTCCGTCTTGCCATCGGCACCGTTCACGCCAAGCGTCAATGATTGCGCGTTCCATGCCGCCACCGTTCCGCTGCCGGATTTGTTGATGACCGATTGCTTGACCGTTATGCCGATGACTTTCTCGTCGAGACGGACGGTGAGCTTCACGTCGACGTTCAGCGGCAAGTCTGCCAGATTGATCGTCTGTCCGGCGGCATCTGTAATTTTTAATTGCGTTGCGTCGTAAGTATAGTGCTTATAATCGTCTCCGATCAAAAGCGTAACTCGATTTTGCGCCGGGGTGCTAAGCGTCAACTTGCCTTCCACCGATTTCACTTGAGGCGTCTCGTCGGTCATCTCCACGAAGCCGACTTTACCGTCGGAGCCGGTAATAAGCGTAGCTACGCCATATAAGCGAAGCGCGGCCAACGTAATCGGCGAATCGGAATCCTTCTTATAGAAAGCCGTATTTTCCGTCAGCGGATATTCCCTTGTCGTGCCGTCGGAGTGCATGACGGTCAACCGGTCCGATGCTATGTTCATCATGACGCCCGACACTTGGCCGTTATAAGGTACGGTCACGAGCGCTTCGGCGCGGCTGAACAACGTCGAAGCGGTTGCCCGCGTCACCGCGTCCAACGGCTTGAACGCCGTTCCGGTCGATGTCGCCACGCCTTTGACGAGTCCGCTCTCGACCGCGACGCTAACGTAAGCTTTCAACTTCGCGTTGATCGATGCATCGTCCGAGAAGTCCGTTTTGTCGCCGGCCGCAGCCAACGCTTCTTCGTTTTTGCCGATTGCGCGCACGAGCAATCTGGCCATCCATTCGCGGGTCGCGGGAGTCGATCCCCAACCTTTGTACGTCTTCTTCGCGGCCTTGGCCGCCGCCTCTTCGCTCTTGCCAAGCGCGGTCTCCTCGTCGAGCAGGAGCACCTTCTTCTTGAACGCCAAGTTTATGGAATGCGTATAATCGCTCTTAATATTCAATACGGACGGGAGTACCGTAACGTCGGAAGGATCCGCCTCGTCATCGATGCCCATGAACCGAAGCGCCACGATGACGGCTTCTTGACGGGTCATGCTGACGGTCGGGTTGAACTTGCCGTTGCTGCCCTTCAAGATACCTTGCAACGCCAGCTTGGCAACGTGCTTCTCGTACCAGCTTCCCGAGACCACGTCGTTGAACGGCGTCGCGGCGGCGTTTGCGACATTCGTCGTCCACGTTGCTCCCGACCATACGACGGAAGCGACGACGACTCCCGATACCCACTTCTTCACGTTCGAATTGTTCGCCAACTGAATCCTCTCCTTAATACAAGCATGCCGGCCCCCATGGAGGGCCGGTCATCTTTAATATAATTTCAAATACTGTTTGAGGCCGGTTACGATCGCCTGCGCGACGCGGTCTTGGAAATCTTCTTTCCATAGCGCGGCATTGTCCGTCTTGTTCGACATGTAGCCGATCTCGAGCAGCGCGGCAGGCATCGTCGTCTCGCGGGTGACGTGCAGGTTCTTGCTGCGTACGCCGCCGTCCTTCAGCTTCGTCGCCGGCACGATCGCGGCGTGCATCGCCTTGGCGAAAGCCAGGCTATCCGCTCGGGTGTAGTACGTCTCCGTACCGTTCGTCGACGACGTGTAGCTGTTCGCATGGACGGACAGGAACAAATCCGCTTTCAGAGAGTTAGCCAACTGGGCTCGTTCGGACAAGGTCGGATACGTATCTCCGCTTCGGGTCAGCACCAGCTTGATGCGTTCTTCCGCGGCCAATAGCTTCTGCACCTTGAGCACGATCGCGATGTTGAACTCCTTCTCCCAATGACCGTTCAAGCTCTGCGCGCCAGGATCCGTTCCGCCATGGCCCGCGTCGAGCACGACGGTAAACAACGACTTGTCCGGCGCCGGCTTCTTCAGCGATATAATGAAATCGCCCATCGTCGGATCTTGAATCAACTCGTACGGCCATGACTTGTTCAGGTCGAGCACGAGCCGAACCGTCTTCGGCGCGCTGGCATACAGCGAGTAGCGTACTTTCGTCAGCGCTTCGTGTCCAGTGACTTGGAACTCGCCCGTCTTTCCTATGGCCGGATCGGTCGGAAGCATCGGATAGAACGTTGGCGCGAAGTCGACGTTCGGGAAATCGATGACGAGACGATCCGGATTCGACAGCGTCGTCACCTTCGGCGCGATCTCGCCGCTGTACTTCAAGCGCACTTGCTCGGCCTCATACCGGATCTCGTATAGCTTGCCGGCTGCCGGCGTCGGATCGACCGTTCCCGGATCCGTCGTGCCCGGGTTAGTCGTACCTGGATCCGTCGTACCCGGATCGGTCGTTCCCGGATCCGTCGTACCGGGATCCGTCGTGCCGGGGTCTGTCGTACCCGGATCCGTCGTGCCAGGATCCGTTGTGCCAGGATCCGTCGTGCCAGGGTCCGTCGTACCCGGCGTCTCGTTGCCTTCCCCCGGCGCTTCCACGCCCTCGGAATTGTTGCCGGTATTGGACGATTCGTCCGAATAGAGGAACACCGACTTCGTCGGGTTGTCCCAGAACACTTGGATGCCGACCGATTCACTTAAAAATCGTAAGGGTATAAGTACACTATTAGATTGCAGCACCGGAGGCATGTCCATCTTCTTCGGCTTGCCGTCGACGTAAGCCGTCGGCTGATCCACGGACATGACGATTTTTTTCGCGCCACCGGATACCGTGACTTGTTTCTTGGCGTTCAAGTAATCGACTTCATACCCTAAGCTCTCCGTAATGATGCGTACCGGCACCATGACGTAATTGTTCTTGATGATCGGCGGAACTTGCGGTTGCAGTACCTTACCGTCCAGAATGAGCTTGGGCGTAACCGTTGCCTTCTCGGCATAAGCCATACCGGCACTCAGAAAGAGCATGACGGTGACGACGAACAACAAGGGCAACCACTTCTTCATGCTTCACCTCGATGTCTATAAATTTTGCGGACGCCGGTTTACTAGACGCGTATGTAGGTTTGTCGGCCCGTCCACGCAAGTTTAGACGAGATTCTCTATGAAAAGTTGCGTAAAAGAGGAAAAAAAGACCCTTCGTCCCGAATTCTGCCGAATTAGGGTCGAAAGGCCTATCGATTCGCTAAATGCTTGATTATGGATTACGCGTTGACTGCCGCGCGTTTCGCTTCGTACGCGGAGATCGCGTCTTCGTGCTTAAGCGTCAAGCCGATGTCGTCCAAGCCTTGCAGCAGGAACTGGCGGCGGTGCTCGTCGAGGTCGAACGAGATGCTCAGACCCGCGCCGTCCGTGATGACTTTGTTCTCGAGGTCGACGTTCAGCGTGTAGCCTTCCTTCGCTTCCGTGCGTTGGAACAGATCGTCGACTTGCTCTTCGCTCAGCTTGATCGGCAGAATGCCGTTCTTGAAGCAGTTGTTGTAGAAAATATCGGCGAAAGACGGCGCGATGACGACGCGGAAGCCGTAGTCGAGAATCGCCCACGGCGCGTGCTCGCGGGACGAGCCGCAACCGAAGTTGGCGCGGGACAGCAGTACCTGCGCGCCTTGATAGCGCGGCTTGTTCAGGTTGAACTCCGGAATGACGTTGCCTTGCTCGTCCCATCTCCATTCGAAGAACAAGAACTGGCCGAAGCCGCTTCTCTCGATCCGCTTCAGGAATTGCTTCGGAATGATGGCATCCGTATCTACGTTAACGCGGTCGACGGGAGCGACCAGACCGTTCAATTGCGTGAATGCTTGCATGTGTATCTCTCCTTTACGCCGACACTTCGGACTTGAGTTCCCAGTTGCGTACGTCTACGAAACGGCCTTGGATCGCCGCCGCTGCCGCCATCTCCGGCGACACGAGGTGCGTGCGTCCGCCGCGGCCTTGACGGCCTTCGAAGTTGCGGTTCGACGTCGATGCGCAGCGTTGGCCCGGTTGCAAGACGTCGGGGTTCATCGCGAGACACATCGAGCAACCCGCGTCGCGCCATTCGAAGCCCGCTTCGACGAAGATCTTGTCGAGACCTTCCTTCTCCGCTTGGAGCTTCACGCGTCCGGATCCCGGAACGACGATCGCCGTGACTTTGGAGTCGACCTTGTAACCGCGAGCGATCGATGCCGCGGCGCGCAAGTCTTCGATCCGTCCGTTCGTGCAAGAGCCGATGAACACGTAGTCGATGGCGATGTCCGTCATCGGAGTGCCCGGCTTGAGACCCATGTACTCGAGAGCGCTCGTTGCCGCCTTGCGTTCGTTCTCCGTCGGCAGCTCTGCCGGTACCGGAACGTTGGAGGTAATACCCGTGCCCATGCCCGGGCTCGTGCCCCACGTGACTTGCGGAACGAGCGTGTTCACGTCGAAGTCGAGAACGGTATCGTACTCGGCGCCTTCGTCGGAGACGAGCGCTTTCCACCGTTCTACCGCCGCGTCGAACGCAGCGCCTTGCGGCGCGTATTCGCGTCCGCGGAGGTAGTCGAACGTCGTTTGGTCCGGCGCGATGAGACCCGCGCGAGCGCCGGCTTCGATCGACATGTTGCAGACGGTCATCCGCTCTTCCATCGACAGCACGCGAATCGCTTCGCCGCTATATTCCATAACGTAGCCGGTACCGAAGTCGGTGCCGTACTTCGCGATCAGACCGAGGATCAAGTCCTTCGCCGTAATACCCGGCTTGCGGGCGCCGTTGAATCGGATCAGCATCGTCTTCGCTTTGGCTTGCTGCAAGCATTGGGTCGCCATGACGTGTTCGACTTCGGAAGTACCGATGCCGAACGCCAGGGCGCCGAACGCGCCGTGCGTAGACGTATGGCTGTCGCCGCACACGATCGTCTTGCCCGGGTGCGTCAGTCCGAGCTCCGGACCCATGACGTGAACGACGCCTTGGTCGATCGTGTCGAGATCGTACAGCTTAACGCCGAATTCGCGACAGTTGTTCGTCAGCGTATCGACTTGCTGCTTGGAGATCGGGTCTTTAATGTTGAAACGGTCTTTGGTCGGAACGTTGTGGTCCATCGTCGCGAACGTCAGCTCGGGACGGCGTACCTTGCGGCCGGACAAGCGCAAGCCTTCGAACGCTTGCGGGGAAGTGACTTCGTGCACCAAGTGCAGGTCGATATACAGGATGCTAGGTTTGCCTTGTTCGGCGACGATTTCGTGGTTGTTCCAAATTTTCTCGAACATCGTAAGTTTTTTACTCATGTCTCGATTCACCCCAATAATGACTCTATTCTGCTTGGTTATAATCATAACATTGGAACATTCATTGATCCAAGATATAATATCTATAAGGTTAATAGTTCCAAACTATAATGCGCGAAAATCGGAAGGGGATCCCCATGGAGTTCCGCCAATTGCAATACGCCATACAGATCGCTGCCGAGCGCAACTTCTCCCGCGCCGCGGACAAGCTTCACATCGCCCAGCCGTCGCTTAGCCAGCAGCTGGCCAAGCTCGAAACGGAGCTCGGCGTGCTGCTGTTCAAGCGCAGCACGAATTCGGTCGAGCCGACGTACGCGGGCTCCGTCTTCGTCGAGAAGGCGCAGCAGATCGTCGACATGGCCGACCAACTGCGCCGCGAAATGGAAGATATCGCCGATATGCGCAAAGGCCGTCTCGTCGTCGGCAGCTTGCCGATGACCGGCGCCCACGTGCTCCCGTACGTGCTCCCCGTCTTCCGCGAGTCGTATCCCGACATCGAGATCGTGCTCATCGAAGAGTCGACTCGGAACCTGGAACAGTTGACCGCCAGCGGCGGTACCGACGTCAGCTTGCTAACGTTGCCGCTCGAGGAGCAGTCGCTCGCTTACCAGCCGCTCGTCGACGAGGAAATCTGCCTGGCGGTGCCTCCCGACAGTCCGCTCGCCCGCGGCGACCGGCGCTTGCCGATTCAGATCTCCTCTCTCGCGGACCAGCCGTTCGTTCTGCTCAAGAAAGGCCAAGGCTTCCGCGCCATCGCCCACGATCTATGCCGCAGAGCCGGCTTCGAGCCTCGCGTCGTGTTCGAGAGCGGCAACATCAATACCGTCCAATCGCTCGTCGCCGCCGGCATGGGCATCGCCTTCGTCCCCGCGATGATGCGGCAGGACGACTGGCACGGCCGCGCTCCGATCTACTTGAAGCTCGAGGGCCGGCCGACTCGCACGCTCGTCATCGCGTACCGCAAAGGCCGCTACCTATCGAACGCCGCCGAAGCGTTCATCGCGACTTTCCACAAAACCCTTAGCCGCATGGTGCCCTGACGCTTTCGCTCCGTCTACGATAACGATCAAAGAGAAGCCGGCCACCGAGGGCCGGCTTTCTCTTTGGTTATTCGTATAGACTCGGTCTGCGATCCGCGAACACCGGTATGCGTCCCCTCACTTCGTCGACCAGCGACAGATCGACGGAAGCGATCAAGATCGTCTCCTCTTCCGGCGCTTCCGCCACCACTTCGCCCCAAGGGTCGATGACCATCGAATGGCCGAAGAAGCTCGTTCCGCCGCTCTCGCCGACCGTATTGCAGGAGACGACGTACATCTGGTTCTCGATCGCGCGCGCCAGCAGCAACGTGCGCCAATGGTGGAGACGCGGATGCGGCCATTCCGCCGGGACGAACAAGATTTTGGCGCCGCCGATCGCCAGCTTGCGGGCAAGCTCCGGGAACCGGATATCGTAGCAGATCATCGTCGCGGCCGGCACGCCTCCGAGCTCGAAGCGTCCTGGCGCCTCCCCCGCTTCGAGATGCAGGTGCTCGTTCATGAGCTGGAACAGATGGATTTTCGAATATTGGCCGATCTCTTCGCCCCGCGCGTCGAAAATATACGTCGTGTTCGTCACGTTCGTTCCGTTCAAACGGGCGATGGAGCCCGCGTGAACGCTGACCCCGCGTTCTCGGCAAAATGCCGACAGCGCCGCCTTCGTCCGTTCTCCGTTCGGATCGGCGAGAGACCGTATGCGATCCAGCGCATAGCCCGTGTTCCACATCTCGGGCAATACGATCAAATCCGGCTTCGGGTCGGCCCCCGCGGCCTCCTCCAGCTTCGCGAGCATATTCGCGAAGTTCGCCTCCGGATTGCCCGCTTCGATATTCATTTGAACGAGCGCGATGCGCAGCGGCATTGTCATCGATGAATCCACTCCTATTTCGCTACTATTGCTCCCATGTTACTGCATCGCCCCGGCCAGGGCAACAACGTTTGCCGTTCTCCGCGCGATTATGCTACATTCAATTCAATCGAATCGATCGAATCAATCGAATCTTAGAATGACGGAGTTGAACTCGTTCTTATGTCCTTCACCATTACATCCGCTAACCGGCTTCAATCGCTTCCCGAACAGTTTTTCGCCTCGCTCGTCGCCAAGGCGAACGCGCGCGCGGCCAGCGGGCGCGACGTCATCAACCTCGGCCAAGGCAACCCGGACCAGCCTACGCCGCGGGCGATCGTCGATCGGCTCAAACAAGCCGCGGACAATCCGCTCTATCATAAGTATCCGCCGTTCCGCGGCTACCCGTTCCTGAAGCAGGCGGTCGCCAAGCGTTATAAGGAAGACTACGGCGTAGACCTCGACCCGGACAGAGAGATCGCGATCCTGTTCGGCGGCAAAACCGGTCTCGTCGAGCTGAGCCAATGCTTGCTCAATCCCGGCGACGTCTGTCTCGTCCCGGACCCGGGCTATCCGGATTACTGGTCGGGCGTCGCTCTGGCCGGCGCGGAGATGGCGTTCATGCCGCTGACGGCGGATAACGCGTTCCTCCCCGATTACGGAAGCCTCGCGCCGGACGCGCTCAAGCGCGCGAAGCTCATGTTCCTGAACTATCCGAACAACCCGACGGCCGCTACGGCGGACGCTTCCTTCTATGAAGTGACGGTCGCCTTCGCCGAGAAGAACGGAATCGTCGTCGCCAGCGACTTCGCCTACGGCGCGATCGGCTTCGACGGCAACCGCCCCGTCAGCTTCCTGCAGACGCCGGGCGCGAAGGAAGTCGGCATCGAGTTCTACACGCTGTCGAAGTCGTACAATATGGCCGGCTGGCGCGTCGGCTTCGCGGTCGGCAACGCCCAGATCGTCGAGATGATCAATCTCATCCAGGACCATATGTACTGCAGCCTGTTCGGCGGCATTCAAGAAGCGGCCGCCGAAGCGTTGACCGGACCGCAGGACAGCGTCCGCGAGCTTGTCGCCACGTACGAGAAGCGCCGCGATACGTTGTACGGCGCCTTGTCCGAGATCGGCTGGGACGCGCCGAAGCCCGCGGGCTCGTTCTTCTGCTGGCTGCCGATTCCCCATGGCTACTCGTCCGTCGCGTTCGCGAACAAGCTGCTCGAGGAAGCCGACATCGTCGTCGCCCCGGGCACCGGCTTCGGATCGAGCGGCGAAGGGTATGTCCGGCTCGGCCTGCTGACGGGCGAAGACCGGCTTCGGGAAGTCGCCGCGAGAATCGGCAAGCTGGGGCTTTTCTAAGGCGGAATCGCGCGTCCCGCAAGGCGCTTCGTTCCTTTACATCCCTTGCGCAGCGTGGTATTGTTAATATATTAAGCGCCGATGGCCATTCGGCGATCGATCGATAGCAACGCATTGACGGGAAACGAACCGGAACCGGACATGTCCAGAGAGTAAATTTCAAGGCTGAGAGAATTTACCCTGTCCCCCGCTTCCCCCATCCCCGAGCGGACGGCGAAGAGCCGTACGGCCCCTGCCGTTACCAGGGCGTTAAGCGGACGGATCGCGACGATTGCGTCGCCCCGTCAACGAAGGTGGTACCGCGGATGCTGAAGCTTCCGTCCTTTGATGAGGATGGAAGCTTTTTTGCGTACTCCGGCCTATCCGGACCCTCGAACCGCCATGCAGCTTAACCTACTATTCTCTCCATCTAAGGAGTTGTAGCAAACTATGGGTCAACGTATCGTCGTCAAAATCGGCAGCAGCTCCCTCGCCTCCGAGGAAGGCGGCCTGAACCGCGAGCAAGTGCGATTCTTCGCGAACGAGCTTGCCGCGCTGCACCAGGCCGGCCATCAAGTGCTGCTGGTCACGTCCGGCGCGCAGGCGGCGGGGTTCCGCGCTCTCGGTTATCCGTCGAAGCCGAAAATCATCCACGAGAAGCAAGCGGCGGCGGCCGTCGGCCAAGCGCTGCTGATGCAGGCGTACCAAGAAGCGTTCGCGATCCGCGACGTCACCGTCGCCCAAATTCTGCTCACCCGGCCGGACTTCAGCAACCGAGGCCGCGCGCAGAACGCGCAGCGGACGATCGAAGAGCTGCTGAAGCAACGCGCCGTACCGGTCATTAACGAGAACGATACGGTCGCCGTCGACGAGATCAAGTTCGGCGACAACGACTCGCTGTCCGCGCTCGTCGCCAACTTAGTGAAAGCCGACGGGCTGTACATTCTGACCGACATGGACGGCGTCTACTCCGCCGATCCGCGCAAGGATCCGAACGCGGTCCGGTTCGAGCGG
The DNA here is from genome assembly GCF_042675445.1 of Cohnella sp. GCM10027633. Lineage (NCBI taxonomy): Bacteria > Bacillati > Bacillota > Bacilli > Caryophanales > Paenibacillaceae > Cohnella > Cohnella sp. GCM10027633. Next base: position 614,444 of record NZ_JBHTGV010000001.1, read on the forward strand.
ATCGAGGTGCTCACCGACGAACTGTACCGGGTCGCCGGCGGCGCGGGAACGGCGGTAGGAACCGGCGGCATGCGCTCGAAGATCGAAGCCGCCCGAATCGCCATGCAAGGCGGCGTGCCGCTGTTCGTAGGACGCGTCGTGGAACCGGGCGACCTGAACGCCGCCGTGTCCGGCAGCGGCAAAGGCACCTACTTCGCTTCTTCCCATCATTCGTTGTCCTCGAAGAAGCAATGGGTCGGCTTCCTCTCCGTCCCGCAAGGCCGCATCACCGTCGACGGCGGCGCCGAGACGGCTCTCATGAAGAGCGGACGCAGCCTGCTGCCGGCCGGCATCGTGGCGGCGACCGGGGACTTCCACCCCGGCGACGTCGTCGAGGTCGCGAACGCCGACGGACGGTTGCTCGGACGCGGCGTCACCCACTACGCCGCTTGGCAAGTGACCGCGGTAGCCGGGCTGTCCAGCGAAGAAGTATTGCGCAGAATCGAAGTTCCGCGCGTCGAAGTCATTCACCGCGACGAATGGGTCGCGTCAACGATCGTTAAGGAGGCGGATCACGCATGAGCGAAGTCATCAACAAATCAAGAGCGGCCAAAGAAACGACCGTCATTCTGGGCAAGCTGACTACAGCGCAGAAGAACGAAGCGTTAACGCGAATGGCCGACGCCCTAATGGCCGACCATGCCGGCATTATCGCGGCCAACGAAGAAGATCTCGCGAGAGGCCGGGATAACGGCACTTCTCCTTCCCTGCTCGACCGCATCAAGCTTACTCCGGAACGCATCGCCGGCATCGCAGAAGGCGTACGCCAAATCGTCGCGCTGCCCGACCCGGTCGGCGAAGTGCTCGAATCGGGCACGCGCCCGAACGGGCTGTTCATCGAGAAGAGCCGCGTGCCGATCGGCGTCGTCGGCATGATCTACGAGGCGCGCCCGAACGTGACGGTCGACGCCGCGGCGCTCTGCCTGAAGACGGGCAATGCCGTCGTCCTTCGCGGAGGCTCCGCGGCGCTCTCCTCCAATCGCTATATCGTGAACGTATTGCGGGAAGCGTTGTCCCATACCGCGATGCCGTTCGAAGCGCTGCAGCTCATCGAAGACCCTAACCGTTCCTCGGTGGACGAGATGCTGAAGCTGAACGGCTTGCTCGACGTCATCATTCCGCGCGGCGGCGCGTCGTTGATCCAGAACGTCGTGCAGAACGCGACCGTACCGGTCATCGAGACGGGCGCGGGCATCTGCCATACGTTCGTCGACGAGTCGGCGGATCCGCTCATGGCGACGACCATCGCCGTCAACGCCAAGGCGCAGAGGCCTTCCGTCTGCAATTCGATGGAGACGCTGCTCGTCCAACGCGAGTTCGCGAACGTTCATCTATCCGCGCTGGCGGACGCCATGAAACAAGCGAGCGTCGAGCTGAGAGGCTGCGGCCGTACTCTTGAACTCATCCCCGACGCGAAGGTCGCGACCGACGAAGACTACGCGACGGAATACAACGACTACATTCTGAACGTGAAGGTCGTCGACTCGTTGGCCGAAGCGCTCGACCATATTCGCCGCTTCGGCACGATGCATTCCGAGTGCATCGTAACCGAGAACGCGGAGCATGCCGAACGCTTCATGCAGGACGTCGACGCGGCGGCCGTCTACCATAACGCGTCCACCCGCTTCACGGACGGCTTCGAGTTCGGCTACGGCGCGGAGATCGGCATCAGCACGCAGAAGCTGCACGTTCGCGGCCCGATGGGCTTGCCCGCGCTCACGTCGACCAAATACCGCGTCCGCGGCGCCGGACAAATTCGAACTTAGGAGCGTACCGTCATGACCGATAAACAACCCTTATCCAACGTATCCATCGCCTTCTTCGGCGCCGGCTCGATGGCGGAAGCGATTCTGCGCGGCCTCGTGGAAGCGAAGCTGACCGAACCTTCCCGCATTACCGTCTTGAACCGCCAGAACGCCGAGCGTCTGCGCGAGCTGGCGAACGCGTACGGCGTCGTTCCCGCGATCGAGGACGCGCAGAAGCTGGACGCGCTAGCGACGGCCGACGTTATCATCCTGGGAATGAAGCCGAAGGACGCGGCAAGCGCGCTTAGCTCGCTGAGCGCGACGCTTCGTCCGGAGCAACTGATCGTATCCGTCATCGCCGGTCTGTCCATCGCGACGATGCATCAGCTTCTCGATCGCCGGCAGCCGATCGTCCGCACGATGCCGAACACGTCGAGCACGATCGGACTCGGCGCGACGGGCATCAGCTTCTCGGAGACGGTTACCGAAGCCCAGCGAGCGATCTCGCTGGCGATATTCAACGCCGTCGGCATGAGCGTCGTCGTCGACGAGCCGCTCATCGAAGCGGTAAACGGCGTGTCGGGCAGCGGTCCGGCATACGTATACTTCATGATGGAAGCGATGATCGACGCGGGCGTGCAGCTCGGCCTCACGCGCGAAGCCGCGACCGCCCTCACCGTGCAGACGGTTCGCGGCGCCGGCGAGATGGTGAAGCTTACCGGAGAAGATCCCGCGGAGCTCCGCCGCAAAGTCACTTCCCCGAACGGCACGACGTTCGCCGCGCTCGAAGTGATGCGCCAATACGGCTTCGAGGAAGGCATGAACAAGGCGATTCTCCGCTGCGCGGAACGCGCCAGAGAGATGGGAGAAGCGATTCGCGCGGAAGCCGACGCTTCCCGGCAACGCCAATAGAAAGAAGGAATCGCAAGCGATGGATTACGCCAACTATAGCTTAGCAACGTACCGACTCTACGACGACAAAGCGGATTTCGATAAAAAAGCGCTCGGCATCGCCGTCGGGCTTACCGTCGGCAGTTGGACCGAGCTTCCGGAGGCGGCCAGAGAGCAAATGCGTCGGCATCTCGGACAAGTCGTATCCGTGGACGTCCATGACGGAGCAGCCGGACATCGTTACGCAGACATCACGATCGCGTATCCCGACGTCAACTTCAGCAGGGACATTCCGGCCCTGCTCGTTACCGCGTTCGGCAAGCTGTCGATGGACGGCAGGATCAAGCTGCTCGACCTGCAGCCTTCCGCCTCGTTCCTCGGCGCCTTCCCCGGACCGAAGTTCGGCCTGCAAGGCGTTCGCGACTTGCTCGGCGTTCACGATCGCCCGCTCGTCATGAGCATCTTTAAATCCGTCATCGGCCACGACCTTGCCGGCCTGCGCGAACAGTTCCTGCAACAGGCGCTCGGCGGAGTGGATCTGATCAAGGACGACGAAATTCTGTTCGAGAATTCGCTCACGCCGCTCGAAGCGCGCGTCGAAGCTTGCATGGACGCCGCGCGCGAAGCCGAGCGGACGACCGGTCAGAAGCTGCTCTACTTCGCGAACTTAACCGGCTCGACGTTCGAGCTTAAGGCGAACGCGAAGCGCGCGATCGCCGCAGGCGCGAACGGCTTGCTGTTCAACGTGCTCGCTTACGGATTCGACGCGCTTGCCGGACTCGCCGCGGATCCGGACGTTAACGTGCCGATCGCCGCGCATCCTTCTCTAGCAGGCGCCATCTATCCGTCGCAATACCACGGCATGTCCGCCGCGGTGCTGCTCGGCAAGCTGATGCGCATCGCAGGCGCGGACCTTAGCCTCTTCCCTTCGCCTTACGGCTCCGTCGTTATGCCTAAGGCAGAGAACTTGGCCGTCAAGGAAGCGTTGCTCGACGCGTCGTTGCCGCAGCGACCCGCCGTCCCCGTCCCTTCGGCGGGCATTCATCCGGGACTCGTCCAGCTCATCGTGCAGGACTTCGGCACGGACGTCGTCGTGAACGCCGGCGGCGGCGTGCACGGCCATCCGCTCGGCGCGGCTGCCGGCGGGCGCGCGTTCCGCCAAGCCGTAGACGCGGTCATGAACGGTCAATCGCTCGAAGCCTACTCAGAGCGACATCAAGAACTTCGCATCGCGATCGAACGCTGGGGGGTACGCACGTCATGAGCGCTAACAACGTCAATTTTCCGCGTCCGCCCGTCCTGTTCTGCGACTTCGACGGCACGATCACGCTCAGCGATAACATCGTCGCCGTCATGAAGCACTTCAATCCTCCCGGTTGGGAGACGATCGTCGGCGATATCGTCGGCGGCCGCAAATCGTTGCAGGACGGCGTCGGCGAGATGTTCGCCCTCTTCCCTTCCTCGATGAAAGATGAAGTGAAGAGCTACATTCTGGAATCCGCGGGAATTCGCGAAGGATTCCCCGAGCTGCTGCAATGGTGCAAAGACCATAACGTGCCGTTCTACGTAACGAGCGGCGGCATCGATTTCTTCATCGAGCCCCTGCTCGCGCCGTTCGGCATTCCGGCGGATCATATCTATTGCAACGGCAGCGACTTCGACGGAGACCGCATGCGGATTACGTGGCCGCACGAATGCGACGACGAGTGCGATAACGGCGCCTGCGGCATGTGCAAGACGACGGTGATCAGGCGATTCCCGAAGGAAGAGTACTTCCGTATCTTGATCGGTGACAGCATTACCGACTTCGAAGGCGCGAAGATCGTCGACCTCGTCTTCTCCCGGTCCCACTTGACGGATCGGTGCCGCGAGCTCGGCTATCCGCACATCCCGTTCGAGACGTTCCACGACGTCATCCGTAACTTGGAGCAAGGAGGCTTGGCCGAATGAGCTTCGCCGATATCACGTTAGAGGAAAAGCAACGCGTGCTGCGCGAATTTACCGAGGTGAAAGCGGACTTCGCTTCCCGCGGCTGGTTCCCCGGCACGAGCGGCAACCTGTCGATGCGCGTCGGCCCGTTCGCTCCGGACGCCTTTCACTTCGCCGTCACGGCCAGCGGCAAGGATAAGACGAAGTCGACGCCGGAGGATTTCCTGTTCGTCGACCAGGACGGCAACCGCAGCGAAGCGACCGGCTTGAAGCCTTCCGCCGAAACGTCGCTGCACCGCGAGATTTACCGCTTGACCGGCGCGGGCGCGATTTTCCATATCCATTCCGTCCATAACAACCTCGTATCCGAGCTGTTCTGGGACAAGCGAGCCGTCCGCATCGACGGAGTCGAGCTCATCAAGGCGTTCGATATCTGGGACGAGGACGCGGTCATCGACATCCCGATCCTGCCGAACTACGCGGACGTGCCGCGCATCGTGCCGGAGATTACCGCCAACCTGAACCCGCGCATCCCCGGCCTGCTCATCCGCAAGCACGGCGTGTGCGCCTGGGGCAAAGACGCGTTCGAGGCGAAGCGCCATCTAGAAGCGTTCGAATTCCTGTTCGAATACGCGTACAAGTGGGAGCTGCTGCAGCGGGGGCGGTAATCGACGTATATCCGTTATGAACCGAGACGAGTCCAATCCTCTCGGTTTTTTTGTTGAGGGGAACCGCTCACGTGCAATTTTTGCTTGTACGATCAGGCATCCGCCTGTAGAATATTGGGTGTTATTATCCAATATACGGAAAATGGGGTCGTTACCTTTGCGCATTGCGTTTCGTCGTTCAATCCTGCTTGTTCTCGCGTTCATCTTATTATTAGGATCTTCGCCGGCTTGGGCCGAAGAGACCGTCCCATCCGCGGATGAACCGAAAATCGAGTTCGACGTGTGGCAAATCGATTTGTACGATTATTTACCGGCATTTCAATCCTATGTGGATCACGTGAATCCGAACGTCTCCCTCAATGTCTATACGTTCCCGCTGTTTGATTATATCAACCAAGTACCGCTCGCGTTAGCATCCGGCGACGCGCCGGACTTATTGCTGGTACCGAATTGGATGATGCAGGATTCATTCAACGTCCTACGCCATCGATTGCTCGACTTGTCGACGGTCGATGCCGATACGGTCTCGTCGTTGAAGGAATCGCTCACGAAGGGGGTCTGGGATGCCATTAATCCTCAAGGGACGAAAGATGTCCGTTGGATTCCGCTTTCCTCGAGCCCTCAAGCGATGTTCTATCGTACGGATTTGTTCAAGAAGGCGGGTTTGCCGTTCGAGCCGACGAAAGTCGCCACTCTTCTTAAGGACTGGGATTCGGTCGCGAAAGCCGGTAAAACGTTCAACGCAAAGCTCAAAAAACCGTTATTCGTAGAATGGAAGAAAGTCTATTCGCACATGATCCGGCAGCAATATCCGATCAAAAACGGAAAAACCGGAAAGTTTGTCGGCGCATTGAATCCGCAATTCAAGAAAACGTTCGATTACGAAATCAAAGGCATGAAGGAAGGCTGGATCGCCAAAACCCATTTGGACCTCAACGAGATCAGCGGCGCGAAGTCGGCAAAAGCGGGGGCTTTCGGCGCCGTTATCGGGGAAGAATACACTGCGGATCAAATCAAACAAAAAGCATACGGCGGAAGCTCCGGCCAATGGGCGGCGGTTCCGGTTCCGGGAGGCGTTCTTGATTCCGGCACCCTCTCCTTCGCCATACCGGAAGGGAGCGCCGACCCTATCCTCGCCTTAGATATTATCCAATGGCTTACGCTCCCGGATCTCCAACAGTGGGCGTACGAAAACTTAACGGGCGTTTTCCCGGCCAATACCGATCTTCTGACGGACGAGAGCTGGCTCGGCGAGAAGGACCCGTTCTTCGGCGGCCAGAGCGTTCGCAAGCTGCTTGCGGACGCGGTTCTCAAGGCTAAGCCGGACGTCAGCATGCGGGCGACAACGTCGTCCGTCCCTACGATCTTCATGGATGCAATCGGTTCATTCGCCAACAACCCGAAGCTAGATCCGGCTAAGCTATGGAAAGACGCGCTTAAGGCGGCGGAGAAAACGAGCTAACATCCACAATACGTCAAAAAGCTTCGACTACTCGGCATCCCGCCGAGCTGGTCGAAGCTTTTTTACCTTAACGATCCCTTCTATTACCGCCCCGTCCGGAACTTCTGCGCGTGCAGCCTGGCTTCCTCCACGTTCGTCACGCGGTTGCGGCTCCACTCGAGCAAGATCCGGTCGATATAGCGAAAATGCAGCTTTCCGGCGAACACCGACTCCTTCAGCGCGAACCGGATCAGCTCTTCCGCATACTGGTCTTGGTCGAGCCAGCTATTGATCGTCTCGTATTCCATCGGCGTAAGCGGTCTCCCGAACTCTTGCTCGAACAAGACGAACACGCTAGGCGTCCCGTTCGCTGCCGGCGCGATCGAGCGACCTCCGCCAGCCGGCGGCTTGGCGACCGCCTCGCCGGCAGTCTTCGCCCCGGCGGTCCAAGCGCCTTCGCCTGCGCCGCCGGATGCCGTTTCCCCCGAAGCTACGTAGACGGCGAGCTTCTGGAACAACCCGGACAAGTTATACACTTCCGACTGCACGCCGGTCGACGGATCGAACGCTTCGTCGATCGAGACGAAGCCCGCCTTCATGAGCTTCTGCACCGCTTGCCCGACGACCGCCGAGGAGGAGCCGATCCTCTCCTGCAGCTGCTCGATCGTCGGAAATTCGTTCTGCTCCAGCTGGCGGAACGCGATCAGCTGCAGCAGCAGCATCGCTTCCGTGTCGCTCAGCTTCAGCGCTCGGTACGAACGGAGCAGCGAATAGGGAATACTGGCCGCTCCGTCCATATATGCTTCCGCGAGTCCTCGAGCGTAACTGCCCTGTCCCGTCATCATCCCGTTTCACCTCTCTCTTCCTCGAATGCCGGCCGGTTCCCCTTACGGATAGAGCCGATACAGCATGCGAGGGAACGGAATCGTCTCGCGAACGTGATCGAGTCCGCATATCCATGCGACCGTACGCTCGAGGCCGAGTCCGAAGCCGGAGTGCGGCACCGTGCCGTACTTGCGCAAGTCCAAATACCATTGGTACGCTTCCTCGGACAGGTTATGCTCCTCGAAGCGGGCGGCCATCAGCACCGGATCGTCGATCCGCTGGGATCCGCCGATAATTTCCCCATAACCCTCCGGCGCGATCATGTCGGCGCACAACACCACTTCCGGACGGTTCGGGTCCGGCTTCATGTAGAACGCCTTGAAGCTCGCCGGGTAATGGGTAATGAAGACCGGCCGATCGAACTTCTCGGCGATCGCGGTCTCGTGAGGCGCCCCGAAGTCTTCTCCCCACGGCAAATCCATGCCGATCTCCTTCAGCAGCGCGATCGCCTCGTCGTAAGTAATCCGAGGGAACGGCGGCTGTACCCGCTCGAGAGCGGATACGTCCCGCTCCAGCGTCGCCAGCTCCGGACGGCAATGCTCGAGCACGCTGCCGACGACGTGGGCGATGAACTGCTCCTGCACCCGCAAGTTCTCCTCGTGGTCGACGAACGCCATCTCCGGCTCGATCATCCAGAACTCGATCAGGTGGCGGCGCGTCTTCGACTTCTCGGCGCGGAACGTCGGCCCGAACGAGTAGACTTTGCCGAGCGCCATCGCGGCAGCTTCCATGTACAGCTGGCCGCTCTGCGTAAGATACGCGTCCTCGTCGAAATACTTAATATGGAACAGGTTCGTCGTCCCCTCCGCCGACGACGGCGTCAGAATCGGAGGATCGACGAGCGTGAAGCCTCTTTCGTCGAAGAAGCTTTGGATCGCGGAGATGATTTGCGCCCGGATGCGCAGGATCGCCCGTTGGCGAGGCGCGCGAAGCCACAGATGGCGATGGTCCATCAGGAAGTCGACGCCATGCTCCTTCGGCGTGATCGGGTAGTTCTGCGCGACCTGGATGATCTCGATGCCGGTGACCGCCAATTCGTAACCGGATGGGCTCCGCGGCTCCTCGCGAACGACGCCCGTCACGTACAGCGAGCTCTCCTGCGTGAGCTTGCCCGCGTCTTCCCAAGTCGCTTCGTCCGCTTCTTCCTTCACGAGCACGCCTTGGATATAACCGGTTCCGTCCCGCAATTGGAGGAACTGAATCTTCCCGCTCGAGCGCTTGCGCGTCAGCCAACCGCCGAACGTTACCGCCTGGCCGACGTAACCGCCGATCGTGGCTATCGTTACTTTATTCGCTTGTATCGTCATTCCGCATAACTCCTTTATCTATCGTCCATCCGCGTTGCCCGACTCGACGCCTTCCAGTTGCTTCACGATCCGGAACGTGTCCCTGGCGATGATCAGCTCTTCGTTCGTCGGCACGACGAGCGCGGCGACGAACGCGTCGTCCGTCGTGATGCGGCGCGTCTCGCCGGACCGGATCTTGTTCCGTTCCTCGTCCAACCGCACGCCCAAGAACGTCAGCTTCTCGCATACCGCCTTGCGCAGCACGTCGGAATTCTCCCCCACGCCCGCCGTGAACACGATCGCGTCGACCCCGTTCATCGCCGCCGCATAAGCGCCGATGTACTTGCGGATGCGGTACGCGTACATCTCGAACGCGAGATTCGCCTGAGCGTTCCCCGCGTTCATCTCCTGGACGATCTCCCGCATGTCGCCGCTCACGCCGGATACCGCCATCAAGCCGCTATGCTTGTTCAGCATCGACGTCACTTCGTTCAGCGTCAAGTCTTCCTTGTTCATCGTGAACGGCACGATCGCCGGATCCAAGTCGCCGCTGCGCGTGCCCATCATGAGGCCTTCGAGCGGCGTCAATCCCATGCTCGTATCGACGGAACGCCCGTGAAGCACGGCGGCGCAGCTCGCGCCGTTGCCGATATGGCACGTGATCAGCTTCAGCTCTTCGACCGGTCGGCCGAGGAACGTCGCCGCCTGCTTGCTGACGTAATCGTGAGACGTGCCATGGAAGCCGTACCGGCGAATGCGGTGCTTCCGGTAGAGCACGGTCGGGATCGCGTACATGTACGCGAACGCCGGCATCGTCTGGTGGAACGCCGTGTCGAAGACGACGGCTTGCGGCACTTCGGGCAAGTTCGCCTCGACCGCGGTGATGCCCATCATGTGCGCAGGATTGTGCAGCGGCGCGAGGTCGAACAGCTTGCGGATCTCGAGCTTGACGCGGTCGTTGACTAGCGCCGAGGAGCTGAAGGTTTCGCCGCCGTGCACGACGCGATGGCCGACCGCCTGAATGTCGGTAATGGCGGACAGGACGCCGCGTTCGGGATGCGTCAGCGCGGCCAGCACTTTCTTGATCGCGGCCGTATGGTCGAGAATCTCGCTTACTTCGCGCAGCTCCGGCTTGTTCGCCGTCTCGTGCGTCAGGATCGAATCGTCCATGCCGATGCGCTCGACTTGGCCCTTGGCTCTTACCGACTCGTCCTTCATATCGAACAGCTGGTACTTCAGCGATGAGCTTCCCGCGTTAATGACGAGGATGTTCATGATAGCCGCTCACCGTCCTTGCCGTACTTGAAAAATCCGATGCCGCTCTTGACGCCGAGATGCCCCGCCCGCACCTTCTTCTTCAGCAGGAACGACGGCCGGTATTTAAGCTCCCCGAACTCACGGAACATGCGCTCGAGCGCGGCGAGCACCGAATCGAGCCCGAACCGGTCCGCCATCTCGAGCGGCCCGTGCTCGAACTGATAGCCGTCCCGCATCGCCGTATCGACGTCTTCCGGCGACGCCACGCCTTCTTCGAGCAAGTGCAGCGACTCGTTGATGAGCAGACAGATCAGCCTCGTCGTGACGAAGCCCGGCGACTCGTACACCATGACGCCCTTCTTCGCGATCGACTCCTCGACGAACGCCTTCGTCCGGTCGAACGTCTCGTCCGACGTCTGCAAGCCGCGAATAATCTCGACGACGTCGATCCGGGACGTCGGATACACGAAGTGCATCCCGATAACCCGTTCAGGGTACATGGACGCGCCCGCGAGCTCCGTCAAGCTGAGCGTCGACGTATTGCTCGCCAGCACCGCGTCCTTGGACAGGATGCCGTCGAGCTGACGGATGATGTCCTTCTTGCCGTCCAAGTCTTCGCTGATCGTCTCGATGACGAGCTCGCAATGGGCAAGATGGTGCAGCGACGTTTCCGTATGTATGCGATTTAACGTTAATTTTTTCTCCGCGGCCGTTATCGCCCACCGCTCCATTTGCCGATCCAAGCTTGCTTCCAGCATGTTCAACGCTTGCTGAAGCCGCTCCGGCGTCCTCTCCACGAGATGGACGTCCATTCCCTTCACGGCGAGCATCTCCGCGATGCTCTGCCCCATCGTGCCTGCGCCTACGACGCCAATGACCCGAAACATATGCTCCCCAACCTCCGCCTGCAATGCCGTCGAATGAAACAAAGAAGATACCCTCTAGTGTTAGCGGGTATCTCCATTTTATCATATTCAATCGCCGCTTGCCGTGGCAATCCATTGACCGAGCATCTGCTTCCAGGTGTCGACGTAGCCGTCCTGCGCCCATTGCACCATGACGACGCTCTCGCCATCCTGCAGCGGAATCGAGAGAGGCTTCATGTCCGATTCCTTCATGCGGTATGCGCTGACGGTAATTTCGTTCGCCGTCTGCACCGCGAGTAAGTCCTGCGTGCGCGATGTGAATGCGTCCAGTGCCGCAGGCTCCCTGGAGCGAATATCGTCCCAGCTTAACCACAGCGTATCGTAGGAGGAGACCTCCAACGGAAGCTGTACGCCGACGATCTTCGCGTCGGCGATGCCCGCCAGCGCTTCCGTCGGATTCTCGATGCCAGCCGCTTCCGACGGCACCTTGCCGACCCACCGTCCCTCTTGACGCGTGATCGCCCATTCGTTCGTGAACGTGCTCGACGACGGAACGAGCTCGGTCAGCCCGTGGTGCGGCTCTTCGCCGGACTTGGCGACGGTCTCGCGCAACGTCGGCGCTAGCTGCTCGATGTCCTTCACCCAGACGTGAGCGGACGTCTCGCCGGTGTCGACCGACGTCTTCGTCTGGATCAGCGAGACGTACTTGTTGCCCGCGAACAGCAGCTTCTCGTTCGTACGGTAGGCGGAATCCGCCTTGACCGTAATCGGCAGCGCTTCTCCCGCCGGCGTGGACACGATCGTCTGCGTTCCCTTGCCCATCGAATCGCCGACGGCGTCAAGACGATAGAACTTCATCTTATACGGCATATAGATGCCTTCCAAGCTCGCGTTCACGGTCAGCTCGCCGTCCTCCGGCGCGACGAGAATCGAGCGGTACGCGCTTTGCCCTTCGGGCATATCTTTGCGCAAGCCGATCAGCATGACGGAGCGCGGAGGTTCGGTCGTGAACGCGACCTCGCTCGCGCTCGGCGAAGCGCCTTCGATCCGATCGGCCTGCAAACGATCCTCGAACGGGGATCCGTTCGGTTGCGCCTGCCAGATCCATAGGCCGAACAGCACCGCGCACGCCATCGCGAACGTTCCGCCGAGCCGAGCCCAAGGCGCCCACAACCGCCGGGTCCGTTTGCCCGGACGGTCGATCTCCTCGTTGATTCGCCTGCGAAGCTCTTCGTTGAAGCCGTCCCTTGCGAGCGGACCGCGCGCCAGTCGTTCTCGTAGCTCTTTGTCGTCCACTAGCGGTTCGCCTCCTTCATCTTCTGTAATTTTTGCCGGGCGTGGAACATGCGCGACTTGACCGTGCCTTCCGATACCCCGAGCATTTGCGCGATTTCCTTAAGCGACAGCTGGTAGTGCGCGAACAGGATCATCGCTTCCCGATATTTCGTCGGCAGTTGCAGCACGAGCTTCCACAAGTCGGAAGTCGCCAGCTGCTCCATCATTTCGCTCTCGGCCGATTGCCGCTGACCGCGGTCTTCGAAGGTATCCATCAAGGTGACTTTGCGTAGAAACGCCGAACGCTTGAAGTCGATCGCGGTATTGCGCGTAATCGTGAGCAGCCATGTTTTGACCGAGGCGTCGCGCCGGAAGGCGTTCATGTTGCGGAACACCTTGATGAATACTTCCTGCGTGATGTCGTCGGCCAAGTCCCACTTGCGGGTGATGCTGAAGGCATAGTTCCACACGTCTTTGCCGTACGCCGTCATTAGCTCGTCGAGCAGCTGCTTGTGATCGTCGGTATCGACCATATATTTGAGATAATCGAAATTTTGCTGCGAATCCAACATTGCCACCTCTATTCCTATAAACGAACGATTCGAGACATAGGTTCAATGCTAACATATTTTTAACTATAAAGAACGCGCTAGCGCAAAAAACCGTCCGCCTCGCCTGGCAAGGCGAGACGGACGGTTCCGTTAACCGATCATGCGACGAGTTGCGCCATCCGCGAGCGAAGCTGCTCGCCGGATAACGTCTCTTCTTGGATAAGCACCGACAGCATCTCCTTGAACGTCGTCAGATGGGCGGCGAGCAGCGATCTCGTCTGCTCGGTCAGCGCGTCGAGGATAGCGCCGTTCTCCTTCGACCACATCTCCTGGGTAATCGCCTGCGGATGAACGATTCCGAGCTCCGACATCCCCGACTCGATCAGCGTGCGGACGATGCTCGTCGCCTGGTCGAAGTCGCCGCGGGAACCGGTGCTGCGGCCGCCGTAATGCAGCTCCTCCGCGACCGCGCCGCCGAGGGCGATCATAATCTGTTCCTCGAGCACGCGCTTCGTGTACAGGTAGCTGTCCTGCCGCGGGTGGTGGCGCACGTAGCCGAGCGCCTGGCCGCGCGGCGTCAGCGACACCTGCGCGACGCTGCCCGGACGAACGCTCTCCGCGACGATGGCGTGGCCGAGCTCGTGGAGGGCGACGCGCTCGCGTTCTTCGCGCGTCGTCTCGCGGTCCATCCGCTCGCCCATCATCACTTTATCGATCGCTTGCGACAGATGCGCCATGCCGATCGTAGCCGACTGTTCGCGCATCGCGTAGATCGCGCCTTCGTTCATGACGCTCTCCAACTGGGCGCCGGAGAAGCCGAACGTCTCTTCCGCGATCTTCGACAGGGAAGCGTCCGCGCCTAGCGGCTTGTTGCGGGCGTGAATGTTCAGAATATGCTCGCGGCCCGTCTTGTCCGGCAGATCGACTTGAATATGTCGGTCGAAGCGGCCAGGACGAAGCAACGCCGCGTCGAGCAGCTCCTTGCGGTTCGTCGCGGCGACCAGCAGCACGCGAATGCTCTCGTCTCCTTGAATACCGTCCATCTCGGTAAGCAATTGGTTCAGCGTCTGGTCGTACTCGCGATGCTGTCCGCCGCCGTCCCGCTTGCCGCCGATCGCGTCGATCTCGTCGATGAAGATGATCGCGCTATCGCGTTTCAGCTTCGCCGCCTGCTGCCGCGCTTCCTTGAACAGGTCGCGGATGCGGCCCGCGCCGACGCCGACGTACATCTCGACGAATTCGCTGCCCGAAGCGGCGATGAACGCGGAATGCGTATGCTGCGCGGCCGCTTTGGCCAGCAGCGTCTTGCCCGTGCCCGGAGGCCCCGTCAGCAGGATGCCCTTCAGCGGACGAATGCCAAGCTTCTCGATCATGTCGCGCTGCACGAGAAATTCGAGCGCTTCCTTCAGCTCGCGCTTGGGCTGCTCTTGGCCGCCGATATCCTCGAAGCTGAGGAAAGACGGCTTGCGGGTCGCCGCCTTCTTGCCTGCGGCGCCCATCGCGAGACCGCCGCCTCTCGCCCTCGTGAACAGGAACACAGCGGTTACCATCAGGGCGCCCATGACGAGAATCGCGGGCGGAAATCCGACGTAGATCAAGAACACGAAAGCGACCGGAACGATTCCAATCGCGATTTCTTTGCCGTATTGGGATAAGTTACGCATTCGGCCACACCTCCAGCGTCGCAGGTTCGCGAGGCAGAATAACGAACTTCGCCGACGCGCCGTCGCGCAGCGTTACGTAGACGTTGTCCTCGTCCATCGCCGTGTCGGCGGTCACGCCCGGGTACTTGTCGGACAGCTTATCCATCGCCTCGCGAATGCCCGTATATTGACGGTTCTCCATCGCTTGGGCGACGTCGAACAGCGCGTAGCTCCACGCTTGCTCGAGCTTCTCGCTCGACTGCGCTTCGCCAGCCGTCAGCGTCAGCGACTTGCCGCCGATTTCGGTCGCGCCGTCCGTCTTGACGCGGCGGAACACTTCGCCGATATCGGCGTTCGGTTCCAGCTTCACCTCTATGTTCACGTGTCCGTTCGTCGTCTCGACGACGGCGGACGTCACGCCGGGCACGGCGTTCGCGATCCGGTCGAGCGGCTGCTCGATGCCGTAGTGGCGATAGGCGAACCATCCTCCGAACAATAGCGCGGCGGTCGCAATGGCGGTAATCGTTATCGGTAAGAGTCTAAGTTTCATTGGCGTAATGTCCTCCTCGTCTCGTGATCGTCGAATGGATGAATGTGCGCGTTCAAACATTACATACATGAGTATATCAAATTCTGATATACGAATCGCTAGACGATCATTGGTAAACGCGGATCGGCTTGGCATGCCGCAGACGGCGCGCTCAACGAGAAAAAGCCGCCCGGCGGGCGGCTTGCTTCAATAAAGGTATTCGATTAAGAACGCTGCGTCGGCAGTTCGTACGTCTTCAGCTTGGCGCCGTCCTTGAAGGCGTAGAAGTCGATCGCCTCATGGCGTTTGCCCGTCTCGCTCCAGTAACGGACTTCCCAAGCGGGAACGCCTTGGAACCAGCCGGGGAGAATACGGTTCGGCTTCCGACCGCCGTGGGTTTCGGCGAATTTCGCGATCATGCGCGACTTCGACACGTTCTCGCTCACCTTCAGCTTCAGCGTCTCCGTCTGCCGCTCCCAGATCATCCACGTCTCGCCTTGCTCGTCGTCACCGGTGACGATCCAGACGTTCTCCTGCCACGTATGCAGCTCCGCACCGTCGATCTCGGCGAGACCTCCCTGCTGCTTCGCGGCCTTGATCGCCCGCTCTTCCGCCCGCCGGTAATCGGAATCGGCGGACCGGACGTACAGGACGAACGAGACGATGACGAAGACGATGAACCCGGCAATGACGATGATCCACCTCGCCCAAGAGATCCGGGGAATCTTGCGCAAGCTCTCGCTTCGGCTTAGGTTCATCCCCGCAGCCTCTCGTAGCAGCGCTGCGCTTCGGCCATGATGCGCTCCTCGTCGAGCGTGAGCAGTTGACCGTTCTTCAGCAGTTGGCGGCCGTCGACCCATACGTGCGCGACGTCGTTGCCCGTCGACGCGTAGACGACGTGCGAGAGCAGGTCCGTATTCGGAACGAAGTGCGATCGGTTCAGCGACAAAGCGATGAAGTCGGCCTTCAAGCCCGGCTTCAGCTGTCCCGTTACGCCCTCGAGCCCGATCGACTTCGCGCCGTACGCGGTGCCCATGCGAAGCGCTTCCGCGGCCGGAATAACGGTAGGGTCGCCCGATACGCCTTTATGAATCAGGGCGGCCGTCGTGATCTCCTGGAACAGGTTCAGGTTGTTGTTGCTCGCCGCTCCGTCCGTGCCGAGCGATACCGTCACGCCCGCCTTCAGCAGGGACGGCACGCGCGCGACGCCGCTGGCGAGCTTCAGGTTGCTGACCGGGTTATGGGAGACGGCGACGCCGCGTTCCGCGAGCAACGAGATCTCTTCGTCGTTCAGATGGACGCCGTGGGCGACGAGCGTCGGACGGGCGAACATGCCGAGGCGATCCAGATGCTCGACGGGGCGGCAGCCGTAATCGCGCACGTTCTGCTCGACTTCCGCGATCGTCTCGGACATGTGGGTATGCATCGGCAAATTCAAATCGTGCGAGGCTTGGACGAACTTCTCGATGAAGTCCGGCGGGCACGTATACGGCGCATGCGGGGAGATCATGACCCGAATGCGTCCGTCGGCGGCGCCGTGCCAATCTTGGGCGAAGCCGATCGCGTCCGCGAGCTTCGCGCGCTGGACGTCTTCCGGACATAGCCCGATGACGCCGCGCGTCAAGCTGGCGCGCATGCCGCTCGTCTCGACGACTTCGGCGACGCGGTTCATATGGTCGTACATATCGACGAAAGTCGTCGTGCCGCTCTTGATCATCTCGATCGCCGACAGCGCGGTGCCCCAATAGACGTCGTCGCCGGTGAACTTCGCTTCCATCGGCCACATATGGTTCTGAAGCCAATCTTGCAGCGCCAGATCGCCTCCGACGCCGCGAAGCAGCGACATCGCCGCGTGCCCGTGCGTATTGACGAGACCCGGCATATACAAGTAACCCGTGCCGTCGACGATGTCCGCGGCCGCGTTCAGCTCTTCCTGAGGCGCCGGCCCTTCGCCCATCGCCGCGATGTTCGTTCCTTCGATCGCCATCCAACCCGTATATTGCGGACGACGTTCGTCCATGGTAATGAACGTTCCGTTATTGATCAGCCAACGCTTCACTTGGATACACCTTCGCTTTTATCCTGATTATGGTCCATATAATATGCCAAACTAAGCAGCTCCGCCGTAAAATCCACATGATGGATGCGCACGCCGGCGTGCGCCTTCAAGACGACCGGCGCGAAGTTGAGAATGCCCCTGACTCCCGCCGCGATGAACTGGTCGGCGACGTTCTGCGCTTCCGTCGCGGGCACGGTGATGATGCCGATGGAAATGTCGAGCTCCTTCACGGCCGCGGCCATCTCGTTCATCGGCCGGATCGTCAGATGGTTGATGTAAGAGCCGCGCTTCGACTCGTCCGCGTCGAATACGGCGACGATCTTCATATTATCCTTCAAATACATATT
This sequence comes from Cohnella sp. GCM10027633, assembly GCF_042675445.1. Taxonomy (NCBI): domain Bacteria; kingdom Bacillati; phylum Bacillota; class Bacilli; order Caryophanales; family Paenibacillaceae; genus Cohnella; species Cohnella sp. GCM10027633. Next base: position 631,855 of record NZ_JBHTGV010000001.1, read on the forward strand.
ATAATTGCACAGCGCCCGACCCAGGTTGCCGGTGCCGACGAGCGCGACGTTCATCGGCTGGTCCAGCTTCAGGATTTGGCGGATTTTCTCGATGAGGTAATCGACGTTGTAGCCGACGCCCTTGCGGCCGAATTCGCCGAAGTACGCGAGGTCCTTGCGGATTTGCGCCGGATTCAGGTCGAGCTTCTCCCCGAGATCCTGCGACGACACGGTCTGAATGCCACTGTGGCTCAGGTCGTTCAGAAACCGCAGGTAGATCGGCAGGCGGCTGATGACGGCTTCCGAGATTTTGAACGACTTCACGTCGGGGTTTCCTCCTTCACGTCCGCAACCGGTTGATCGAGCCAAGCGCGAATGCGCGAGGGAATGCCGGCGGTCGGCAAATGCTCCATTTTCGGTCCGGGCAGCGAATACAAAAAGTATTTGCCGTAGTTCGTATCGATGACGCGGGTGTCGTACAGCAGCACGATGCCGCGGTCGGTCGTCGTGCGCACGAGGCGCCCGAAGCCCTGCTTGAACTTGATGACCGCTTGCGGCAGCGACAGCTTCATGAACGGGCTCTTGTTCTCCGCCTGGAGCTTCTCCGCCTTCGCTTCCGCGACCGGATGGTTCGGCGGCTGAAAGGGCAGTCTGACGATCGCGAGGCAAGTCAGCGCGTCCCCGGGCAGGTCGATGCCTTCCCAGAAGCTGCTCGTTCCGAGCAACACCGACGCCGGATTGCTCGTGAATTGCTGCGTCAGCCGGCTTCGGCTTCCCGCGTCGACGCCTTGTCCGAGCACTTGGATGCCGGAAGGCTCGAGCGAAGCCTTCAACGGATCGTAGACGGTGCGCAGCATCCGGTGCGACGTGAACAGGACGAGCATGCGCCCGCCGACCGTCTTGGCGGCCTCCGCGAGCGATTCGGTCAGCGCGGTCACGAACTTCGCTTCCCCGCCCGGTCCCTTGATATTCGGAAAATCGCGAGGGATGAGCACGAGCGCTTGCTCCCTGTACTTGAACGGAGATGGCAGCAACGCCGTCTTCAGCTTGCCGTCCCGCTCCGCGGCGTCCAGCCCGAGCTGCTCCGTCACGTACTTGAACGACTTGTCTACGGTCAGCGTCGCGGACGTCATGACGACGCTCGACTTGCGGTCGAACACGCCTTCCTTGAGCAATCCGCTCACGTCCGCGGGAGCGCCGTAAATCCATATCGACCGGCCGCGGTATTGCGAGTGGCCTTCCACCCAATACACGAACTCCGGTTTGCCGAGCGAGACGAACGATTGCGCGTCCGAGCGGATGTTCTGCAGATCCTTCAGGACGCCGGACAAGTCGGTAATGAGACCTTGCATCGTCAGCTCGTCGGTCGATTCGCGAATTTCGGAAGCGAGCTTATCGAGCGGCCTGATCACGTCGGACAACAGCTGAATGACGTTGTTGCCGTCGACCGACAAGCTTTCCCACTCCGCAGGCAACGCGTCGGGCTTAATGCGAAGAGAGAAGTTGCCCGTCTCGTCGGCCGCCGCGTTCGTAGCGAGCAAGCCGTATAGCGCCTCCATCCAACGTTCCCACGCTTCGCGAAGCTCGCTTAGCTTCGGCGTGACCAGCTCGAGCTTCTCGACCCACTCGGTCGCTTCGACGACGCTCGTCGCCGATATAGAGCTGACTAGTTGCGGTACAAGGCCGCTTCTCGCGTCCTTCCATAGCCGTTGAAGCGGAATGACGAGGGCGGAATGCCCGGTCTTCTGTCCGAGATGGTTCGTCGCGACTTCTTCCAAGTGATGGGCCTCGTCGACGACGAGCCGCTCGTATGCGGGCAGCAGCCGATGCTCTGCCCTTAGATCGGTGAACAGCAGCGCGTGGTTCGTAATAACGAGATCGGATTTGCCGGCTTCGTTCCTGGCCCGGTGGTAGAAGCACTTGCGGAACCACGGGCACGCCCGGTTCAAGCACGAAGCGGCATCGCTCGCGACGACGTCCCACTCGTCCTTGTTCCGGCCTCCGATGTTCAGTTCCTCCGCTTCGCCTCTGAGCGTCTCCCCGAGCCATACGGTCATCCCGCCCCGGACGATCGCGTCTTCGCGGTTCAGCGCGTGCTCCGGCATGTGCTGCCGGTTCTCGAACTTGCGCAGGCATAAGTAATTGTTGCGGCCTTTGAATACGGCGGCCTGGAACGGCATCGGCAGCACCCGCTGCAGCATCGGCAAGTCTCGTTCCCGCAATTGCTCCTGAAGCTGGATCGTATGGGTGCTGACTACGATTTTTTTGGACTCCTTCAGCCCATAATAGAGAGAAGGAAGCAAGTAACCCAGCGACTTCCCGGTACCGGTCCCCGCCTCGACGAGCAAATGCGCGTCGTCCTGCAGCGCGTCCATGACTTCGCGGAACATGATCGACTGCCCTTCCCGCGCCTCGTAAGCCGGAAGCAGCTCGCGCAGTTTGTCGCGAACGTGGGTCACGTAATCCTCGAACGTCATCTCGCGGAGGATCTCCATCGCGGCGGCCGCGTCCTTCTCGCGGTCGCGGTCGTCGCCGTCTTCACCCCAATCCGTAACCTTCATCGCGAACTGGCGGAAATGATGGATGCCTTCCTCCTGCGAGTAGGGCTGCGTCTCGCGCCAAGCGAGCGTATGCGCGATGAACCAGCCGAGGTCGGAACGATCCGGATCGAACATTCCGTTCAACCGTTGCAGCGTGAACATCGGCAAGCCGCGCAGCTTGTCCGCGCATCGCGCGAATAGCTCGGCTGTCGCGACCGCGTCGCTGTCCGCCTGGTGCGGGCGGTCGTGCGCGATATCCAGCGATTGCGTCAGCGAGCTCAGCGCGAACGAGGATTGCGTCGGGAACACCAGCCGGCTCAGCTCCAGCGTATCCAGCATTCGCCCGCCGAACGGCAAATAGCCGCTCCGATCAAGGGCGGCTTGCAAGAAATTGGCATCGAATTCGATGCTATGTCCGACGAGAATAGCGTCCTGCAAGTACGGGACGAGCTCCGCGAGCATATCGTCCAGCTCCGGCGCCGATGTGACGTCCTCGTCCGTAATGCCGGTTAGGCGCGTAATCTCGGCGGGAATCGAGCCTTGCGGCTTGACGAAGCTGCTATAAGTATGGCCGATCGCGCCCGTCTCGTCGACGAGCGCGAGTCCGACTTGTATGATGTGGTCTTTGTCGGACGACAAGCCCGTTGTCTCAAAATCGAGCACGGCGAATTTCATGCCTGACTTCCTTTCCGTTCGGGCGGCTACGGTCGCGGGACCGGACGCGGCTTGCTTGTCACGTAACGATCGCCTGCAGTTCCGCGCTTCCGAATTGAAGCTGTAACTGCTGTCCCAACCCTTGTTGGCAGCATTCGAGATTGCGTTTCGGATCGGCGAACGAAGGATCCGTGTCTATCGCTTTGCGGAAGTAACACTGCGCTTGATCCAGGTGGGCATATACCGCCTGAATGCAACCGAGCGCGTTGAGCGCGATCGCGCGAAGCTTGCTCTCTTCGGCGACGGCGGCGATCAGTTGAAAATGGCGTTGCGCTTCGCACCATTCCTTCATATGCATGCGGGACATGGCCAGGAACAGCCGCGCCCCGACGAAATCGGGATAGCGGGAAATCGCTTCCTCCAATTGCTGGGAAGCCTGCGGGAACATGTGAAGCTTGAAGTACCCTTGGCCCTTGATGAAGGCCCCCATCTCCGTCAGCGGATCTTGCGCGGGCTTCTGCGGGCTTGGCTGCCCTTGAACGTCCCGGAAAAACGCCATCCGGTCTTCGAACTGAAGCCATGATTCAATAATATCATCACTTAACGTTTTGAGCATGTTCCATTGTTCCTGAAGCTGGTTTTTCTCTTCGCCGGAGGCATTCGGATAACGGATAATAAGTTCGTCGAGCAATTCGTTCATGGTCGAGAACCATTGACGGATCACGGTGCGTTCATCCCCCTCTAACTCGAACTGTACTGCTCATTCTGCGTTTCGAGGGGGGGTTTCATACGCTTTACATGACGGTCGAATGCGGCTCCTGCGCCAACAATTTGACAACATGATTGCGCTCGTCCATGATCGCGACGCGAGGATGGTGTTTACGCGCCTCTTCGTCGGTCATGTAGCCGTAGCTGATGATGATCACTTGGTCTCCGGGCTGCACGAGCCGAGCCGCCGCGCCGTTGAGGCAGATGACGCCGGAGCCGCGCGGCCCCGGAATCGTGTACGTCTCGAAGCGCGCGCCGTTGTTGTTATTCACGATCTGGACTTTCTCGTCGGGCAGAATATCGACCAGCTCGAGCAAATCCTGGTCGATCGTGATGCTGCCTACGTAATTCAAATTCGCTTCCGTGACGGTCGCGCGATGGATTTTGGCTTTCATCATTTGGCGGAACATACGAGTTCACCTGCTTCTATAGGATTCACGAGCTTGTTGTCGATAAGCCGGGTGCGCCCGAAGCGAACCGCCAGGGCGATCAGGATCGATTGCGCCGCTTCGCGCAAAGGTTCATTGCCTTCAAGTCTGCGCATGTCCGGATACGACACGATCTCAACGTAATCGATATCGGCGAGCGGCGAATTGCGGATGTCTTCCGACAACTTACGGGACAATTGCACGGCCGAAGCCCCCTCCGCGATCCAGCCGTCGGCCTTCGAGAGCGAACGGGACAGCGCGAGCGATTGCAACCGCTCCTCGTCGTTCAGGTACACGTTGCGGGAGCTTAGCGCGAGTCCGTCTTGCTCGCGTACGATCGGGCAAGGCACGATTTCGACCGGAATGCTGAGATCGCGCACCATCTGCGTAATGACCGCGACCTGCTGCGCATCCTTCAAGCCGAAGTACGCGCGATCGGGCTGAACGATGTTGAACAGTTTCGCCACGACGGCGGCGACGCCGTCGAAGTGTCCCGGGCGGCTCGCCCCGCACAGATGGTCGGTCACTTGAGCTACGCTGACGGTCGTCAGCAGCGGGTACTGCGGGTACATCTCCTCCACGGAAGGGAGGAACGCGATGTCCACGCCTTCCCGGGCGGCCAGCGCGAGATCGCGCTCTTCGTCGCGAGGATAGCGGGACAAATCTTCGTTCGGTCCGAATTGAAGCGGATTGACGAAGATGCTCAGCACCGTCAGTCCGTTGTCAGCCTTCGATCGCGCGAGCAGGCTGGCGTGTCCTTCGTGAAGATAGCCCATCGTCGGGACGAATCCGACGGTTCCGCCCGCGGTTACGAGAGAGCGTCTGTAGGCGTTAACCTCTTGCCTAAGCTCGGAGATCGTTCGGATAATCTTCGGCGTCCGCGTCATGGCTGACCCTCTCCCCCGTATAGTTTGACAGGCGATGCCTGGTTAGCGTTCGATTCCTGCAATGGGAATCCGTGCTTCTCCTCCGGAAAAACCTTGGTCTTCACGTCGCTTACGTACGACGAGATGGCGTCGCGGATCGTGTCGCCGATGTTCGCGTAAGCTTTCACGAAGCGCTTGTCGCGAATGCCCGAGCCGTAGCGCAGCAGATCGTGGAACACCAGCACCTGCCCGTCGCAGCCCCGACCCGCGCCGATGCCGATCGTCGGAACGGTCAACGACCGGGACACGGCCGCCGCAAGCTCCTCCGTCACGAGCTCCAGCACGACGCCGAACGCGCCGGCTTGCTCGAGCGCCTTGGCGTCCTGCAGCATCTTCTCCGCTTCCGCGCTGCTCTTGCCCTGAACCTTGTAGCCGCCGATCTGGTGAACCGATTGCGGCGTCAGGCCTATATGGCCAAGCACGGGAATGCCGGCTTGCGTCAGCAGACGGATCTCGTCCGCAAGCTCCGCGCCGCCCTCGAGCTTCACCGCGTGGGCTCCGCCCTCCTGCATGAGTCTTGCCGCGTTGCGCAGCGTCTCCGCCGGTCCGAGCCGGTACGTCGCGAACGGCATGTCGGCGACGATCATCGTGCCGGGCGCGCCGCGGACGACCGCGCGCGTATGGTAGATCATGTCGTCCAGCGTAACGGGAACCGTTGTATGGTAGCCAAGCACCACGTTGCCGAGCGAATCGCCGACGAGTAGGATGTCGACGCCCGCTTCCTCCGCCAGCATGGCGGAAGGATAATCGTACGCGGTGACCATGGCGATCGGTTTGTTCTGGCTTTTCATCGCTTTCAAGCGAGGTAGGGTCAATGCTTGCTTCATGGGAGTACCCTCCTAGAGTTGTATTCGTTTGGAAACAAACAAAAAAACCTCTTTTTGCCCGCGAGCAAAAAAGGTTCCCATTCAACATAGAACGTCCTTCACGTCCTTCTGTCTCGGTCCTTTCGGCTCAGAGCAGAATCCGCCGCGAATCATTGACGGTATTCAGTTAACGCGTAAGTAGTGTGCCCATCTCATCTTGCAAGTGCGGTTCGCGCGGATACCGCCTTGCATGTCGATTGTAGCACAATTCGGCCCTGAAGTCCATGGAAAGGCGAGCTTTACGGCGAATGCCCGATTGCGTCTCTTCCTCGGTTTTCCGCGACTTTAAGGGATATGTGCCTCTATTTGCATCGCTTGCCGGGACTTACGTGAAATAGAGGCGGATTTGCCTCCTATTTGCGAAGCGCCCTAGAATTTCCGCGATTTAAAGGCATATGTGCCTCTATTTGCATCGCTTGCCGGAACTTTCGTGAAATAGAGGCGGATTGGCCTCTATTTCCACGGTCCTCGCATCTAACGATCCGCAGCCGGATTCCCTACCTCTGCCGAGTAAATCGTTCGCATGCTGCCGTCTTCCAACTCGACGCTTATGCCGCCCATGTCGTCCAAGCCGCGCGGCACGCCCACGATCGCCCCTTGCGGGGTATGAAGCGTCGCCGGTCGGTGCAGCGTAACCGAACGCGCCTCCCACAGGGCGCGGATCGGCGCGAAGCCCTGCTCGAGATACAGCGCGTACAGCTGCTCGAACTGCTCGAGCACGGCGGCGATCAACTCGCTCCGCGAAATCGCGTGCCCGGCGGCCATCTTCAGCGAGATCGCTTTCTCCAGCAGCTCGGCGGGATAGTCTTCCGGATCCAGGTTCGCGGATATGCCGAGCCCGACGATCACGTACCGCAAGCGCTCGTCCTCCGCCGCCGATTCCAGCAGAATGCCGCTAATCTTGCGGCCGTTTACGAGCAGGTCGTTCGGCCACTTGATGCCGATGTCGAGCGGGACGATTCGAGTAATGGCGCGGCTTAGCGCGACGGCGGCGAGCAACGTTAGCTGCGGCGTAAGCGGCAGCGGCACCGACGGGCGAAGCAGCAAGCTCATCCATACGCCTTTGCCGGACGGAGATACCCATGAGCGCCCCATGCGCCCCCGGCCGCTCGTCTGCTGCTCGGCGATGACGAGCGTGCCTTCCGGCGCGCCTTGCTCGGCAAGCACGCGAAGCTCGTCCTGCGTCGAACCGACGACGTCGAGAATGCGCACGTTGCGCCCGAAGCTGTTCGTCGTCAGCTTCGGCAGCAATTCCTGCGGCGTAAGGCGCGCCGGCTTGTCCTTCAACCGGTAACCGAGCCTCGGCGTCGCCTCGATGACGTAGCCTTCCGCCTCCAGCTTGCGGACTTGCTTCCATATCGCCGTACGGCTCACGTTCAGCTTCTTGCTAATCTCTTCTCCCGATACGTACGAGCCGGGCTCCGATTCCAACAAGCCGAGCAATGTGACGTCGCTCATAATGAACCCTCTCTTCCCTCGCTGCAATTCGCCGAATATCTCACTCACACCATTTTAACGTTATGACACAGCGTTATTTCGCCGAACCTCTCACGCGCACCATTTTAACGTTATGACACAGCGTTATTTCGCCGAACATCTCACTCGAACCATTTTAACGTTATGACACAGCGCTATTTCGCCGAACAGCTTACGCGCACCATTTTAACGTTATGACGCAGCGTTATTTCGCCGAACCTCTCTCGCGCACCATTTTAACGTTATGACACAGCGTTATTTCGCCGAACCTCTCACGCGCACCATTTTAACGTTATGACACAGCGCTATTTCGCCGAACAGCTTACGCGCACCATTTTAACGTTATGACGCAGCGCTATTTCGCCGGATCAACGCGTTCGCCCTCTTCTTCGGCTAGCCTTCCTGCTCCTTCCGCTAGCTCAGACGCATTGTTGGCAAGCCGCCCGTGAGCGACTTCCGACAGCAACTGCCGCAACAGCTTCGCGACCCACGGTCCCGGCGGCCGGTCCAGCAACTTGGACAGCTCGTCCCCGCGGACGGCCAGCTCCCCGATGCGAGCGATCGGCATGTACGCCAGCCACTGTCGCTCGTCCGGCAACTCCCCTCCGCCGTTAGCCGCTGCCTTATCGCCGCCGTGCTTCCGGATGTCCTCTTGACCGCCGCCCTTCGGGTTCGCGCCCGCGACGCCCCGAACGGCATCCCGGATCGCGAGCCAATCCTCCGCGACCGGCACGCCGTAATCGAGCACCGCTTCGATCCACGCCCCGCGATCGCAGCCGCCGATTAACGCTAACCCGCTCGTACCGGCTCCGACCGACTCTCCGGCAAGCCGCCGTTCGATGCCGACGATGCCGGCGATGCGCGATCCCCGCTTGCCGCTCATGCGCAGCGTCTTGCACGCTTGCAGCGCGTCCGCTTCCGTCGCGCCGACGCCGATCCAGAACGCGGCCCAGCGCGCGTCGACGTTCTGGATATCGGCCAGACGCAACGATCCAACTACACCCGATTCCTTCGCCGCCCACTCGCCCTCTTGCAGCTCGTCGGCCCCGACACCCTTAACCGCGGGCATCGCCTCCTTGGCATAGGCCAACAAGCCGCTATGCCGAAGCCACGCGCAAGCCAGATCAGGTCCGCTGCCCGCCATCATCTTGTCCCATTCGGCGCCGATCCGCTCCATCGCGACGTTCGCAAGCCTCTCCCGCCTCGAGGCGATGCCGCCCCACGTATCGGCCGACAGCGCGAAGCCGAGCTCTGCGCCGAACCGGATCGCGCGCACCATACGCAGCGCGTCTTCGCCGAACCGGTCTTCCGCGCGGCCGACCGTGCGCACGATGCCCGCGGCCAAGTCGTCCCGGCCGCCGAACGGATCGAGCAGCTCGCCGTCCAATCCGACCGCCATCGCATTGAACGTGAAGTCGCGGCGCGCCAGGTCCTCCTTCACGTCGCGGACGAACGCGACTTCGTCCGGCCGACGCGAATCCGAGTAACCCGACTCGGTCCGATAGGTAGTCAACTCGAACGGCGCTCCGTCCGCCATGACCGTAACGGTGCCGTGCTGCAGACCCGTCGGCAGCGTGCGGGGGAAGAGCTCCTGCACCTGCTCCGGCAACGCGGAGGTAGCGATGTCGATATCGTGGAGTTGCCTGCCGATAAGCCGATCGCGAACGCAGCCGCCGACGAGGTAAGCCTCATGGCCCGCCTCCGCGAGCACGCGAAGCAGCTTCATGCCTTGCGCCCACAGCTTACGGTCCGCCTCCTCCGCGCCTTGCGCACACAACTTACGGTCCACATCCCCCGCGCCTTGAGCCCACAGCTTATTGTCAGATTCACCCATGTCCGGCAACGTCCTTTCCGCGCGACGTCCGCGAGGGCGAACGTCTCCCGGCTGTTAGGCCTGGCATACCGTTACCGGCTCTCTGGCCGGCATGCCAAGCACGCGGTAATAAATATCCTCGTACTGTCTCGTGATCAGCTCGTCGCAGAACACGTTGTGCGCCCTCTGCAAACCCGCTTCCCTGAAGCTGGCGTACAGCGAATCGTCCGTCAGCAGGCGAATGGCGTTGTCGGCCATCTCTTCCGTATGCCCGATCGGCGACAAGTAGCCGGTAATGCCGTTCTGCACGAGCTCCGGAATGCCGCCCGCGATCGAACCGATCGTCGGCACGCCGCAGGCCATCGCCTCGAGCGCGACGAGACCGAAGCTCTCCTTCTCCGAAGGAAGCAGCATCAGGTCCGCGATCGAGATGACGTGCGCGACGTCGTCTTGCTTGCCGAGGAAGTGCACGCGGTCGACGAGGCCGAGCTTCTGGATTTTCGCCTGGATTTTCGGCAGATCCGGACCTTCGCCGACGAGCAGCAGCTTAGCGGACACCTTCTCGCTGACGCGAGCGAAAATATCGACGACGTCGCAGGTCCGCTTGACCGGACGGAAATTCGAAATATGCATAAGGATCTTCTCGCCGTTGCCCGCGTAATCCGAACGCAAGTCGGAGCATCTGCGCGGATAATAGATCCTCTTGTCCACGAAATTATAGGTAAGGTCGATCGGCTCCTGAATATCGAGCAGCTCGCGCGTCTCGCGAATCAAGTCCTTGCTGACCGCCGTCACCGCGTCGCTCTGGCGAATGCCGAGGCGGATAATGTCCTTCAGCGACTCGTCCTGCGCGAGCACCGTAATATCGGTTCCGTGAAGCGTCGTGACGACTTTCAGCCGGTCGCCGCTCATTTGTTTCGCCAAGTACGCGCATATCGCGTGCGGAACCGCGTAATGGACGTGCAAGACGTCGAGATTTTGCAGGCGGGCGACTTGGTTCATTTTACTCGCCAGAGAAAGGTCGTACGGAGGATACCGGAACACGTAATAATCCGATACTTCCACCTCATGATAGAAGATGTTGCGATGAAATTTACCGAGACGGAACGGCATGCTGTGCGTAATAAAATGAATTTCGTGTCCCTTCTCGGCAAGCAGCTTGCCGAGCTCGGTGGCGACGACTCCCGAACCTCCGAGAGACGGATAACAGGTAATGCCGATCTTAAGCGGACGACTCATGATGTATGCCTCCTTCCTGCTGCGTTCCGACATCCGCGGGATATTACCGCGCATCCTGTCGGACGCCTTTCCCAACAATGTATTCGTTCGGCGAGCGCTTTTAGAAGCGTTCTACCGCTAGCGGTCCTTTCGGAATGAAGCCTTCGGCGTACTCGTAACGCTTCGGTTGTCCGAGCAACCGGTCCCTGGCGACGACCGCATCCAGATAAGCGGCAGTAAGCGGCGTCTCCACAGCGTCCTCGCCGGCGGGCATGAACTGCGACCGGTAAGCCCGGAGAGCTTCCATCTTCACGCCCTGCGTCTCGCTAATATCGACGAGCAGCTGCGGCGGATGAGCGTCGTTGATGAAGTAGAAGAGGAGCTGATCCGCTCCCCATGCCGGCAGCTCCGGCAGATATCGCCTAAGCTTCGCGCTGAACACCGCTTCCTCGGCCATGCGGCTGCACGCGACATGGTCCGGATGACGGTCTATCCCATAGGGTGCGAATACGAGACGCGGTCGATACGTCCGGATGGCCGCGACCATTAGATCGATCATCTCCGGAACGACGGCCAGCCGCCGATCGGGCAGCCCCAGGTTGTCCCGAACGGCGATGCCGAGCGCCGCCGACGCCGCCGCGGCTTCCCGCAATCGCGTCTCGACGTCGCCGTTGGACGACATCTCCGCGCGCGTCAGGTCGACGATGCCGACCCGGTCCCCGGCTTGCGCGTGTTTGGCGATCGTGCCTCCCATGCCGATCTCCGCGTCGTCCGCGTGCGCCGCGAAGACGAGAAGATCGAGCTTGCGTTCGGTCATTCTTCGATACCCGGCTTATACTTATGTACCAGCTCGCGCCAAGCGAAGTCTCCCCGCTCCAGCGCCTTGATCAGCAGCTCGCCGGTCGCGATGTTCGTCGCTACCGGGATGCCCTGCACGTCGCAAAGGCGAAGCAAGGCGATAATATCGGGCTCGTGCGGCTGCGCCATAAGCGGATCCCGCAAGAAAATAATCAGGTCCATCTTGTTCTCGGCGACGAGCGCGCCGATCTGTTGGTCTCCGCCGAGCGGGCCGGACATGAACCGGTGCACCGACAGCTCGGTACTCTCCATGATTCGCGAGCCCGTCGTGCCGGTGGCGTACAAGCGGTGGTGCTTCAAGACGTGCTCGAAGGCGATGGCGAAGTTCACCATCTCGTCCTTCTTGCGGTCGTGCGCGATCAGCGCGATATCCATCATCGGTGTCTTTCTCCTCTGCCGGGGGTAAGCGCCCGCGCGTTAGTCTAGAAAATGCTCGAAACCGTAAACCATGCCCGTCGTCTCCATGACCTTCTTGATCGCCGTGTTCACGCCCGGCATATATCCCGCGCGATCGTACGAATCGTGGCGAACTTTGAGCGTTTGGCCGAACGCGCCGAATACGACTTCCTGCTGGGCGAACACGCCCGGCAGCCTTACGCTATGTATGCGGAATCCGTTATAGTAACCGCCGCGGGCGCCTTCGATCACTTCTTCCTCGTGCGGATTGCCTTGACGCAGCTCTTGGCGGGCTTCCGAGATCCATTCCGCGGTTTTGATCGACGTTCCCGAGGGGGCGTCTAATTTTTGGTCTCCGTGGTATTCAATGATTTCCACATGGGGAAAATACTTGGCAGCCATCGCGGAAAACTTCATCATGAGGATGGCGCCGATCGAGAAGTTCGGAGCGATCAACCCGCCGATGCCCTGGGACTTGCACTGCTTGTCCAAGTCCGCGATCTGTTCGGGCGTGAACCCGGTCGTCCCCATGACCGGACGAACGCCGTAACGAAGGGCGATCTCCGTATTCGGAAGCGCGGACTTCGGCGTCGTGAAGTCGACGAGCACGTCGGGACGCGACGACGACAACGCCTCCTCCAGGTCGGCTTGGACGATCACGCCGGTATCGGGTTTGCCGACGAGCGTTCCCGCGTCGACGGCTCCCGCGGTTCTAGCGACCGCGGCGACGAGCCGCAACGCCGGATCCTCCAACACCATCTTGACGACTTCCTTGCCCATTCGCCCGCTGGCGCCGGCTACGGCTACTTTAATAGGCTGAGACACGCGCATCACCTGTTTCTTTTCGGATTAGAATTCGAATATTGCTGTTTGAGCGCTCTCCGTCTCTCCGCGCGCACCTCGAACAACAGCCTGCGGGCCTCTTCGTTCAACGGATCGAGCGCGAGCGTCTCGCGAAGCGACTCCAGCGACCGCCGGTAATCTTTGCGAATGCGGTAAGCGATACCGAGCAGCAGGAACGCCTCTACGGACAGCGGGTCCAGTTCGGTCGCTTCCTTCAAATCCGCGATGCACGCGTCCGCGTTCGGGAGAGCCATCGCCAACCGGCCCTTCGTCTCGGCGATCAACTGCTTCGCTTTGACCGTCCGGTAATGAAGCTTGTAAGTCGGATCGTCCGGCATGAGCTCGAGCGCTTTTTGCGCGTACGACATCGCCAGCGGCAGCTTCCCGCTGCGCATGCAAGTGACGGAGCCTTTATAATAATAAGAGGCATTGCCCGGCTCCGCGGCGATCGCCAGCTGGAACCCGTGCAAGGCAAGCTCGAAGTCGCCTTTCAAGATGGCTTCGTACGCTTGCCGGAGGTACGCTTCCCCGTTCATGAACCGACCACCCTCCTTCGTTAAGGGGATGGTACAGCATATGAATATCAGATCGTATCGGTGTTCTTCTTCGTCCAACGGTTCGCGTCCCGAGTGTTGAATTTATCCATGACTTTCCGGTGCGCTTCCGTCATGTCTATGCCCAAAGCGTTCGCGAAGCAAATGACGATGAAGAGAATATCGCCGAGTTCCATCTCGATGGAATTGTCCGCTTCGTCCCGCTTCTTGGGCTTCTCGCCGAACTCGTGATTGACTTCGCGAGCCAGTTCCCCGACTTCCTCGGTCATTCTGGCGAGCATCGCGAGCGGAGAGAAGTAGCCTTCCTTGAATTGGCCGATATAATCGTCCACGTCGCGCTGGATGTCGGCAAGCGTGCGCTGCGACAACGTCTTGCCCGTTATGCGGGATTCTCCCATCCGCAGCATCCTTCCTTTCACGAAGCTATGATTCCTATGTTAGCGCAAGACGTTGGCGAAAACAAATGCATTTTTGGAGGTCATGACGATGAAAAGCACCCGTGTGTGGAACGCCGTAAGAAGCTGGAGCCTGATCGTCGCGGGAACGGCCGTGTACGCGTTCGGCCTGCAATATTTCATCATCCCGAACATGCTCATGGAAGGCGGCGTCACCGGCGTCGCCGTCCTGCTCAATTACGCCGCGGACTTGCCCGTCTACCTGACCTCCCTGCTGATCAATCTCCCCCTCTTCCTGCTCGGGTGGCGGCAGCTCGGGAACAGCGCGATGGTATTCACGCTGGCGGGAACGGTGCTGCTCTCGCTGTTCCTCTGGATCGCGGAGCTGCTCGTAGACCGCGGATGGCTGACGCCGTTCACTTCGCAGCAGGATTTCATCCTAGTCGTCCTCTACGCCGGCGTCACGCTCGGCGTCGGTCTAGGGCTCGTGTTCCGCGGCGGCGGCACGACGGGCGGGGTCGACATCATCGCGCGCATCGTGCACCGCCTCCGCGGCTGGAGCATGGGACAGATCATCTTGACGCTCGACGTGTTCATCCTCGGCGTGTCGCTTCTGTTCATCCCGAAGGAAAAGGTGCTGTACACGCTCGTCAGCGTGTTCATCGCGTCCAAGGTCATCGACTTCATCCAAGAAGGCGCGTACGCGGCGAAGGCGTTCACGATCGTGTGCGCCGAGCCGGAGAAGCTCGCGGCCGACATTACGAAGGAGCTCGATCGCGGCGTTACGCTTATGCCCGCGGTCGGCGGGTACTCCCGCGAGCCGAAGACCGTCGTCTATTGCGTCGTCAGCCGCTTCGAGATCCGCAAATTAAAAAGCCTCGTTCGTCTACACGACAAACGGGCTTTTATCGTCATTAACGATGTGCACGACGTGCTGGGAGAAGGTTTCCGCGAAGAATAGGAACCGTTATTTGCGATATCGCCAGCGTTCCATCAGCCGTTCCGCGGCGTCTTTGCGCTCCGGGGCTTTGGCCGAAGGCGGAATGCCTTCCTCTCCTTCGTCGCGATACCGGCGCCAGCCGACCCACGTGAGAACCGTTACGATGAACGACCCCATCATCGCGGACCAAGCCCAAGACGCGCCCGGCGCCGCCGGTACGAGGACCGACTCCCCTCGTTCGTCCGGGACGGGGAACAACCCCAACATAGCATCCTGCAACGAAGGCACGAGAAGTTCCGTCAACTCCCTATGATAAGGCTCCTCGCGCAGCACCGTATCCGCGTAACGAAGCACCGCATCGCTTCGCGCGATCGCCGTATCGCCTTGGAAGCCGAACAGCGCCGCCGTCCGGATGGCTTCGTAATCCGATCGCAGCTGCTCCAACGCGGCGCGAGGCTTCGTCTCGCCGCCAAATCCCGCATCCCCGCTCAACGCGCGGCCGAGGGCGTCCACGTCCTCGGACAGCACCGAGCGATAATCGTGCCACAACGGCCGTCCGGGCTTCGCCATCGCGTCCGCGGCGAGCAGCAGCGCCGCCGCTTCCTTGCGCAAGCGCAGCTCGTCCGGCTTGGGCACGGCAAGAGACAATCTGATTTGCGTCAACTGCCGATCCATCGCCTGCAGCCCGTCGATGGAATCGTCGTTGGATATCGGTAGCAGTTTGAATCGATAGTCGATGACGGCCAAGCTTTGCGACATGAGCGCCGTATCCCCGTCATTAGCCGCCGCGTACAATCGGTTGGCGGATCGAAGCAGCGATGCGTACGCCTCCGCCGAGGAGGAGGAAACATCCGCGTTCGGCAGCGCCTTCGCGCCGTCCGCCGAGACTTCGCCGTCGCCGCGCCCAGCGGTTGCCGCCTGCGGCAACGTAAGCAGCATGACGATCGCAGCCGCCAAGACGAACAGTAATAATCGTGCGCGAATAAGCACATTCACGGACATCCCCTCCTGCCCTAAGCGTATGAGGGGATGTCCGCGTTTAGAACGGCTAGTCCAGCTCCTTCTCGTTCACCGCGAACTTCGCCATAGCCGCCGCGAGCACGCTGAGCGCCGTCAAGACAAACGTGAATACGCCGACGGCGACCAGATCGTCGTCAAGCTGCCATGGCAGCGAGGGATACACGCCGTACGTATAATCGACGCCATCGTTCAGGAACGTCCACGCCGCGGCTGCCATAACGGCGAACCCGCCGAAAGTGAACAGCCGCGCGTATAGCAGCGCGACGATGGCCATCGCCGTATGGCCGATGACGAGCATCCAATGCTCCCACTGAAGGATGTCGCCTTGCGCTTGTCCGGCGAAAATAATCGCCGTTGCCCAGACGCCGTATTTGACCGAAGTCACGACGCCGAGCGCTTCGACGATGCCGCGTACGCCGTTCACCCACGGCTTCTCCGAGCGCTCCGGTTTGATCCAGAGCCAGAGCACCGCGATCGCGAACCAGAGCGAGGCGGTCGGACTGTCCGGGACGAACGGCAGTTGCCACAGCGGATGCGTCTCGTACGTATCGATCAATTGATTTTTGTACCAATAATAGCCGTAGACCGTACCCGGAACGTAGATGAGCATCATCAGCCAGAGGATCTTCGGATTCAGCAGAAATCGCTTCGATTGCAGCACTCGCCAGTTCAACGGACTTCCCCCCGTACGCTTATCTCTAAGAAAAAATGGTGACGCTCGACTAACCGGGCGCCACCATCGTTGATTAACTGCTTATGTCGGTCGTTACTCCGCGCCGGCCTTCTGTTTGGACAGCCAAGTCGCGACTTGTTCGATTTGCTCGGCGGTCAGCGTATGCTGTGCCGTGCCGCCTTCTTTGAAGGCTGGCATCGCATCGCCTTTGCCGTTCGTGATGATATCGATGAGCTCTTCCTTGGAGTGCGTGTCGCCGATGCCGCGAAGCGTCGGCGCGCCGCCGCCTTCGAGCTCTGCGCCGTGGCAGCTGATGCAAGCCGCTTGCGTCATCGTGTCCGTGAACGCCGGATCGTCGGCTTCGACCATCGCCGCGATTTTCTCCTTGCCCGGGATGAACCGTCCGAGACCCTTCTCGATGTTCTCTTCGGACTTGATCTCGCGCTCGATATGTTCCGGCGTTACGCCGTTCTTCTCCAATTCGTGCGTGTAATGGTCCCAAGATACCCAAGTCAAGTAAGCGACCGCCACGAGCGACGTCAGCATCAGACCCGATGCGATCGGACGCCTGTAGAAGCGACGCTCTTTGCCCGTATCGAGGAACGGGGCAAGCAAGAGCGCGATGAAAGGAATACCCGACAACCCGAGCACGCCGAGGACGAGGTAATCTTCCGATGCATACGGATACTTCAGCAATTGATACAGGAACAGGAAGTACCAGTCCGGCATCGGGATGAAAGCGCTGTTCAGCGGATCCGCGGGATAACCGAGCGGAGCCGGTTCCGCGATGACGAGGACGAGGAATCCGACCAGGACGACGACGCCGGCCATCCATTCCTTCAGCAGGAAGTTCGGGATGAACGCTTCGGACTTGCCCGGAAACGCGGTATAATCGGGCGGCGGACTATCTACGCGTGCCCGTTTCCGGACGCGCGAGTCGCCTACGAATACGATTTTTTCGTTAGGATCATGTTTATGTGCCATCGCTAGCCACTCCCTTCTGTTTACAGCGGCCCTGAGATGCCCTGTCTACGAATCATAATGAAGTGTCCGGCTAGCAGAGCGAGCAACGCTCCTGGCAAGAAGAACACGTGGATAGCGAAGAATCGGGTCAGCGTTTGCGCGCCGACGATCGTGCCGCCGTTCATCAATTCCTTGATGTATTCGCCCAAGAAAGGCACGGCTCCCGCGATTTCCAAGCCAACCTTCGTCGCGTAGTAAGCTTTGTTGTCCCACGGCAGCAAGTAGCCCGTGAAGCCAAGGCCCAACATGACGAAGAATATCAGCATACCGACGATCCAGTTCATCTCACGCGGCGCTTTGTAGGAACCGGTGAAGAACACGCGCAAGGTATGTAGGAACATCATTACGATTACGAGGCTAGCGCCCCAGTGATGCATGCCGCGCACGATCGCGCCGAAGGCGACCTGATGCTGGAGGTAATCGACGCTGTAATAAGCGTTGATAATATCCGGCACGTAATACATCGTCAGGAACATGCCCGACAAAATCTGAATGACGGTGATGAAAAACGTCAGACCGCCGAAGCAGTATACGAATGCCGAGAAGTGGTGAGCCGGGTTAACGTGCTCAGGCACCTCGTGATCGGCGATATCCCGCCACATCGGCGTAATATCCAGACGTTCGTCGATCCAGTTGTACATATTTTTGAACATGGGACTGAGTATCCCTCCTTCTACTACACGCGGCTATTCGGCTCAATCGGTCCGAGATATACCCAACCGTTGTCCAATTTCACTTCGTATTCGTCGAGCGATTTCGGCGCGACCTTGAGGGTCTTGCCGTCTTTCGTGTAACGCGCGCCGTGACATGGGCAGTGATATTCGTTAGGCGCTTCTTCGCCGCCCCAACTTACCGTGCAACCCAAGTGCTTGCACACCGGGGATAAGGCAAAAATCTTGCCGTCTTCGCCCTTCGTGATCCATGCCGACAGCTTCGGGTCGCTTTCGTACCAGCCGTCGACTTGGTGAATTTTGAACTTCACCTCGGTCGGCTCGGTCGTTACCTTGCTTTCCTCGATAACTTTGACGAAATTACCCTTTTCCTTCTTTTGCAATATAGGATCTACAGCAAAGCGGATCATCGGTAAAATGGCACCGCCGGCCATAAAGGCTGTAGCTCCGCCTAGCGTATACGACAGAAACTGACGTCTCGTCATTTCCTTACGCTTCGACGGCGCGTGCGCGGTATCGTGCTGCTCTTTGTGGTCCATTCATTCTACCCCCTTTGCCCCACCAATCTCGCGTCCGATACGGACTTTAACAGTTTGTTCACAAGGACATAACTATAATAGCCCACGCGATATATAGCGTCAAGAATCGGCCGCAGAGTTTCCCCGTCCGGCGTGAAATGCGCGATCAAAATGTTCTCAAATTGTCACATTTCTCCGTAGGCGTTGTCGCCCTATTGTTTGCCGTTCGGCCCTCACTTTATTCGCGCCGAGGGCATTAACGACGGCATTCGTCTAGCTTCGGGCCGTCCCCGCCCGCCACATGGCCGCGACCGTCGCCCGAATCGCGTCTTCATCGGGCTGTTCGTCTTCCGAGAGAGGTTGAACGCGCAAGTCGGCCGCTGTCACGGCGTCCGGCGCGCCGCCGGCTTGTCCGCTCACGACGACGACGTACCGGTAACCGCTCGCCTTGAGCCGCTCGCACATTTCGTTCAGCCTGCCGGACGCGTCCGGGCCCGCCCGATCGTAATGGTACGCCGGCAACGTTACGGTGCGGCCGTTGAACGCGCGCTCCAGCACCGACAGCCAATCGCCGGTTCGCAACATCCGCTCCTTCGCCTCCCACGGAGGCTCCATGCCGGTTAAGCCAGATATCGGCAGCAAGCACGTGTCGAGATACGGCTGCAGCTCCGCCCAGCTCTGATCGCTGATTTCGCTAAATTTCATGATGTTCTCTCCTTGCAACTCGCGTATGTCCATCGTACTCCAAATCGCGCGACAATAAAAGAAAAAACCCAACCATCCGGTCGGGCCTCACGTTAATATGAAATGACCGGCGATCGGTCCTTGCGCAATCTATGGCCGTATCGTCTTCAATTCATCCGTTAATCGCCGAAATGATTCGACGTCTCCTTGGGCGAGCGCTTCGTCGATTGCGTCGTAAATCTTCTCCGTCCGGTAATTGCGCAGCGCTTCGTCCAGGACCATTTCTGCCGCCAGTCCCAGCATCGTCTCGTAGGCGACTTTCATGTTGTCCATTCGTTGCACCTCCGAATAATCCGGCGTTAAGGACCTTTCCTGGTATCGGTCGCGCGGTCCCCACTACAAGCATATTCAGCGTTTCGGCCCGAGTACAAGACGAACGCCCTCATCCCCATCAATATACCGTTGCCTATCCGCTAACGATTCAATACGATGCGGTCTTCGAACGGGAGAACGGCCCCCTGCGCGAGTGCTCTGCCTTGAGGCGTCGCGCGAACGACCGCCTCTCCCGCCGCGGTTTCTCCCCACTTGATGACCCCAAGATGCATGAGCATCGCCAGCACGCGCCTCTCGAACACGTCGCGGCTCGTATCGTAGTAATACGAACGAACGAGCGGTTGCAGCGTCGCGTACAGCGATTCGATCGTCGCCCATTCTTTCGCGAGCCGCGTTACCCATTGCGCGATCGTCGTCACGTTCGGAATCGGGCCCTTGTACAGCCTCATCCAGAACCGGTACTGATCCGCAGGATCCGGACGGACGGTTCCGTCCGCCATGTCGCGTCCCGCCTCGGTAATCGTCAGACGGTCCGACCGTTCCTCGACGAGCTTGTTATAATACGCGTAATCGTACAGAAATGACAGCCGGTCGGGATAGTCGCGGAAATGGCGGCCGTAACCGAACCGCCAACCGCCGCGGGTCGGAGCCGATTCGCTCACGGCCATCAGCTCGAGCAGTTGGCCGAGCTGGCGTTTGTAGAGCACGCCTTCGGACGTGATCTGAAGATCGTTGTCTCTTACGAACCGCAGCAGCTGAATCGAATCTTCTAATAGAAGGTTGCGTTCGTCCCTATACACGGGCGGCTCGTCCCTCTCCACGAGCATTGCCCGGTAACGGCGCTCCAACGCTTCGCTTAACCTGGACCTGACGTCCTCCGGCACTTGGAACAAGTAACGCGTCTGTTGGGAGAAGCCGTTGAACAGCCAGCCGAACTTCTTGAACCGGGATATCGTGCGCCTCGCGACGTCGTCGGGAGCAAGCGGCGCCGGAACGGCGCTCTTCCCTTTGCGGGAGCGGCTGCCCTTGGTCGCCGTCGTTTGCGCAGAGGAGCTCGGTTCCGCCGGCTTGGCTTCGCCCGAAGCGGCGCCTGCCGATTCGCCGCCGAGCGCGCGGGCTTTCAATTCTTCCAAGCTGTACGCGCCGCGGCTCTCGAACAGCAGCGAATTCAGGAACCGCAAGTCGCCGGCGGCCATCTCCCCGACCCTCGATTCCAGCACGTCCCTTCGCTGAACGGCGGAAAGAATCGACTGGATCAGTTCGTTCTTCGAATGGCTGCTGCACGTGCAATCGTACGTCTCGGCGATCGCGGTCAGCTCGGCGATGTCCGCGTAACAGAGCATATCGGCCAAGTTCATGGGCATTCCCCGCCTCTTGGAGCATTTACTGTCCATTATCGGTCGACGGCACGCGCTTTAAACGTCGGCGTTCGTATTTAATAGAAGAAGCCGACCCTTGACTATCCTTGTGATAGTCAAGAGTCGGCTTATGAGAAGACAGTTTACTTAGAGGCTTGTAAATGCAACGTGCAATTGTGAATGAGCGGCTTCCATCCGCCTCCCCGTTCTTCGAGCACCGTCAGCGAAACGTTCTGAATGTAACCGTCGTCCAAATCGCCGCACATCGCCTTCATCATCGTCGACAGGAAGCTGCCGTGCGTGACGACGAGCCACGACTGTCCCGGACGCGCCGTCACGAGGTCGCCCACGAAAGCGAATCCCCTCGCTTCGAGCGAGGCGTTAGGTTCTTGATCCGGCACGTTCTTGCGCCAGTCTTCTCCCCATAACGCCAACCGCTCCGCGAGCGTCGTGCCTTCCGCTCGGCCGAACGAGCGCTCCCGCAGCCTTGCGTCCGTCTCGTGCGGCAATCCGAGCCGATCCGCGATTACGCGCGCGGTCGTCGCCGCCCGCTTCAGATCGCTCGACACGACGCCGTCCCACCGCATGCCGTCCGACGCCAACCGTTCCGCCAACAGACGCGCCTGCGAGACCCCTTCGTCGCTTAGCGGAATATCCGTTACGCCTTGAATCTTGCCCAGTTGATTCCATTCTGTGACGCCGTGCCGGATCCAGCCGACCGTTACCGGTTTCGTCATGTACGCACGCGGGAGAGCCAGTTCAGGATGAGCAGCGTCATGACGATGCCAAGCATGGAGAGGGCGACCCAATACTCGGGCATGGCGGGCGATACTTGGAGCATGATCGGATCGCCGAGACTGGCGACCGGCACTTCGAGATGAACGCCGTCGCCGAAGCTGTGGCTGGCGGCGAACGCTCCGGCCGTGTTCATGATGCCGGTCATCTTCTCGCCGTCGCCGCCGGAAGACCCGATCGTCGTGTACAGGAAACCGCAGATGAATACGGTCAGCAGTGCGGCGAGCAAGCCCGCCACCTTGCGCTTGAAGCTATATGAGAACGCGTAAGTACGGCGCACGGCCGGCAGGAACCAGCTTTGCTCCGAGTAGATTCGGTTCATGACGTTGTCGTTCACCCATTGCGCGGCGGCGGGCTCCTCGAAGGCGCGCTCCCCGTCCGGCAGCTCTTGAATGATCGATGCGCTCTCTTCCCATATGCGGAATTCCTCCGCGCAGGAAGGGCATTCGCGTACATGCAAATCGACGGCTAATCGTTCCGGTGCATCCTCGGGCAAATCCCAATACGCTCCGAACCATTCTCCAGCTTCATCGCATCTCATCGCAGTTTCATCTCCTCGTACTCTTTCATGATCGAAGGTTCGGTGAAGTAGCTTTCCAATTGGGCTTTAACGCTCGCTCTCGCCCGGAACAGCAGCGATTTCACGGAGCTGACGGTCTGGCCGAGAATATTGGCGATCTCTTGGTAATCCATGCCGTCGTATTCCCGCAAGATAAGCGCCGAACGCTGCTTCTCCGGCAAGCTGTTGATCGCCTCTCTCACCTTCGACACCTTCTCGCTGCGGAGAAGCTGCTGCTCGGGAGCCGCCTCTGCCGGCGCAGCCGGCACATATGCGGTGTCGTCGAGCGACAGGTGCGTCGCCTTCTGCTTGCGAAGCTCGCTCAGCACGGTGTTGCGGGCGATCGTGTACAGCCATGTGGAGAAAGAAGCGTCTACTTCCCGGAAGGAATGAAGACTGCGGTAAGCTTTATAGAACGTTTCGGAGCTTAAGTCTTCCGCCAGCAGCTCGAGCTTGGCGCTCTTAAGCATATGAAACACGAATGCGATGATTTTCTTCTGATAACGGCCCATCAGCGTCGCGTAAAGCTCGACGTTGCCGTCCTTGATTTCCCGTATTAACTGGGAATCGGTCATCATCTTCCGCGACCCTCCCCCATCTAAGGGTGAACGCGCGACCGGTATACGTAACATTGTACCGACGGCGAACGAAAAAGTTGCGCTGCGATCGCGCATTTCCCTAGCATAAGCCAGTATTTTACAAATGATCTCTGCTATTGTATCACAGGAAATGACTGCATGAGCTTAAAACTTTCTCAAATATGCGAGGAAAATCCGTCCTATTTATCATCTTACGCGATAGGCGAACAAAAAAATACCACCCCGAAGGGTGGCTGCACATTGTGCGAGGATTGGATAGGAGTGGAGAGAAACCATACTGTACTTTTATTATATGTATACGTTTACATTCTGTCAACGATTATTTTAAGCGTTTTCATGGCTTGTCGCGCGGGCGCCCTCTTCGATGACAAAAACCGTTCGGCATCGAGGCCGAACGGTCTTTCGCATGCCTTACCTATCGATGAACGGAATAACGCAAACCGGTGAGCAATTGCACCGCTTTCTCCAAATCGTCTTCCTTGCGGAAGCTGAGACGAAGCACGCCGGGCACGTCGTCGCGGCTCTCGATGATCTGCAGGTTGCTCAGGTTGATCGAAGCGGTTCCGAGCTCGGTCGCGATGCGGCCGATAATGCCGGGATGGTCGGGAACGTCCACGTAGCATTCGTAGATCGACGTAATGACGCCTTTGCGCCGCTCGGGCAAGCTGCTGCGGAATTCGCCCGCCGTCCGGAACTGCTCCGCGACGGCCGCCCCGTCCCCCGCCGCGATCTGGTCGGCGAACCGGCCGATCTCCTGCTGCCAATCGCCGATCAGCTTCAAGACGACGTCGCGGTTATTGAGCAGAATATCCCGCCACATGACCGGATCGCTCGAGGCGATGCGCGTAATGTCGCGGAATCCGCCGGCCGCGAGCACGGCGTACAGCTCGTTCGTCTCGTTGTAGCCGGCCACTTGGTTGACGAGCGCGGCCGCGATGACGTGGGGGAGATGGCTGATCGCCCCGACGATCGTATCGTGCTCCACCGCGTCGACCTTGACGATGTGAGCCTTCGTCAGCTTGAGCAGTCTCTCGAGCCGCTCCAGCGCGTCCCGGGGCGTATCCGCCGTCGGCGTCAGCACGTAGTACGCGTTCTCGTACAGATGGGAGCTGGCCGCCTCGACGCCGGAGCGTTCGCCGCCGGCCATCGGATGTCCGCCGATGAAGACGCCGCCCCGCAGCGCCAGCTTGGACGCATGCCGGACGACCGAAGCCTTCGTGCTCCCGACGTCCGTAATGATGCAGCCGGGCTTAAGCGCGACGCGGGACAGGCGGTCCATATAATCGTCGAGCATGCCGACCGGCACGCAGACGAAGATGAAGTCCGCGTCCTTCGCCGCGTCCTCGAGCGACGTCGTCGCTTCGTCCACGACGCCGCGCGCGACGTACTTCTCGACCGACTTCGGATTGACGGAATGGCCGACGACCGTGAATCCGGGCTTGCCTTTGAAACATAACGCGAGCGACCCGCCGATCAGGCCGACGCCGTAGATGACGACTCTGACGGGCCCGTTATCCGCGACGCCGCCGGTCGTCCCTGTAAATTCGCTAAACTCGCCTGTCATGCCGTCACACCTTTACCTCGACTTCTTGGAGCACGGCCTTCAGAGCGGCGATCACTTGCTCGTTCTGCTCCTGGCTGCCGACCGTAACGCGGATATAGTTCTCGCCGAAGCCCGCTCTGACGATAATGCCGCGGCGCATCAACGCGTTATATACGTCGTAGCCGTTACGCTTCACGTCGACCATGATGAAGTTGCCGTATGCCGGGAACGGCGTAAGGCCCAGCTCAGCGAACGAGGCGTTCAGGAATTGCAGCCCCTTCTTGTTCTGCTCGCGGCAGTAAGCGATGAACGCTTGGTCTTCCAGCGCCGCCGCCGCGGCCGCTTGGCCGACGCGCGACGTGTTGAACGGCGGACGGATCGGATTGACGGCGCGGATAACGTCCGCGCGCGCGATGCCGTAGCCGACGCGCAGCGCGGCGAGGCCGTAGATCTTGGAGAACGTGCGGAGAAGCACGAGATTCGGATATTTCGGAAGCAGCTCGAGGCCGTCCGGGTACGACGGATCTTCGATGTACTCGCAATACGCTTCGTCGAGCACGACCATGACGTTCTGCGGCACTTGATCGAGGAACGTTACGAGCTCGTCCTTCGAGACGATCGTGCCGGTCGGGTTGTTCGGGTTGCACACCCAGACGATCTTCGTCTTGTCGGTTACGCGCGCCAGCATCGCCGGAAGGTCGTGCGTGCCGTTCTTCATCGGCACTTCGACGATCGTCGCGTTCTCGACTTGCGCGTTGTGCTTATATTGGGAGAACGTGAGGTCCGCCATGATCGTCTCGTCGCCCGGGGACAAGTACGCGCGGGCCAGCATCAGAATAACCTCGTCGGATCCCGCTCCGAGAATGATCTGATCGGCGTTCACGCCGTGGTGCTTCGCCAAGGCGTTCGTGAGCTTGACCGCGGCTCCGTCCGGATAGATGCTCAGCTGGTTCAGCTCGCCCTCGATCGCTTCTTTCGCTTTCGGAGAGCACCCGAACGGGTTCTCGTTGGATGCGAGCTTGATGATTTCGGTCAACCCGAGTTCCCGCTTGACGTCGTCTACGGGCTTGCCGGGCATGTATACCGGCAGGTTCGCGATGTTCGGTTTCACTTGCATGGGGTTTCCTCCTCGAATCTTCGTCGGGCTCGGTCTGACTCACCCTCGATTACGGCAAACGGAGCGCGTACGCGTTCGCCGTCTCCGGCTAAGCCTACTTCGCTCCGAATGTAAATGTGTATTCTATTATGACGCATTGCTTCACCGCTGTACAGCTTAAATCCGCGAATTACTTGCGCGGCTTCAGATCGGAGATGAACGACCGGACGGCGGCGATTCCGCGCTCGCGCTCTGCGTCGTCCGACGACGCGAGCAGCGGCTGCGCTTCCTCGATCTTGCGCACGATGGCGCTTCCGACGATGACGCCGTCGCACTGGCCGGCGAAACGCTCGGCGTGCTCGCGGGACGAGATGCCGAAGCCGACGCAGATCGGCACGCTAGCGGCCTTACGCACGGTCGCGAGGAAGCTGTCGATGCCGTCGTGGAACGTGGAGCGAACGCCGGTTACGCCGAGCGAAGACACGCAGTAGACGAAGCCTTTGGCTTGCGCGGCAATGCGCTCGACGCGCGCTTTCGACGTCGGCGCGACGAGCGGAATGAGATGGATGCCGGAAGCTTCCGCGATCGCGCGGGCTTCTCCGTCTTCCTCGAGCGGCAGATCGGGAATGATGACGCCGCTGAAGCCGTGCTCGCGCAGCAAGGAGAAGAACTTCTCCAAGCCGAGCTGCAACGCCGGATTATAGTAGGTGAACAGAATGAACGGCATCTTCACGCCGCGGCTTCTCGCCTTGCTCGCGACCGCCATGCAGTCGACGAGCCCGATGCGGTTCTTAAGCGCGCGCTCCGAAGCGCGCTGAATGACGGGGCCGTCGGCCAGCGGGTCGGAATACGGCACGCCGAGCTCGATCATATGCGCGCCCGCCGCTTCGGCCGCCTGCACGAGCGCCACGGACGTCTCCAAGTCCGGGTCGCCCATCGTCATGAACGGGATGAGCGCGGTTTCTCCTCTCGCCTTCAGCTCGGCGAAGACGGCATCGATCGCGTTCGGTACTGTCGTCGTGCTCATAGCTGCTCTCCGCCTTCCATCTTCGCTTGGTATGCGAGAATCGACTCTACGTCCTTGTCTCCGCGTCCGGACAAGTTGACGACCAGAATCTCGTCCTTGCCCATCGTCGGAGCGATCTTCATCGCCTGGGCGATCGCGTGCGCGGATTCGAGCGCCGGAATGATGCCTTCCAGGCGGGACAGCAGGTGCAGCGCTTCGAGCGCCTCCGCGTCCGTGATCGGATAGTATTCCGCGCGCTTGATATCTTTCAAGTACGCGTGCTCCGGCCCGATGCCCGGGTAATCGAGTCCCGCGGAGATCGAATGCGCCGGAAGAACTTGGCCGCCTTCGTCCTGCAGCACGTAGCTCATCGAGCCTTGGAACACCCCGGGGCGGCCCTTCGTCATCGTCGCGGCGTGCTCTTCCGTATCAACGCCGCGACCCGCGGCTTCTACGCCGATCAAGCGAACGGACGCGTCGTCCACGAACGGATGGAAAATCCCGATCGCGTTGCTGCCGCCGCCGACCGCCGCGACGATCGCGTCCGGCAGGCGCCCTTCGGCTTCGAGCGCTTGCTCGCGCGCTTCCAAGCCGATGATGCGCTGGAAGTCGCGAACCATCATCGGATACGGGTGCGGACCGGTGACGGAGCCGAGAATATAGTACGTGTCGTTCACGTTGCTGACCCAATAGCGAAGCGTCTCGTTGCAAGCGTCCTTCAGCGTGCGCGTGCCGGACATGACCGGAATGACCTCCGAGCCGAGCAGCTTCATGCGGAACACGTTCAGCGCTTGGCGCTTCGTGTCTTCCTCGCCCATGAACACCTTGCATTCGAGACCCATGAGCGCGGCGACCGTGGCGGAAGCGACGCCGTGCTGGCCCGCTCCCGTCTCGGCGATGACCTTCTTCTTGCCCATTCGCTTCGCGAGCACCGCTTGGCCGATCGTATTGTTGATCTTGTGCGCGCCGGTATGGTTCAAGTCCTCGCGCTTCAAGTAGATTTTCGCGCCTCCGAGGTGTTGAGAGAGCCGTTCGGCGTGGTACAGCGGCGTCGGTCGACCGGAATATTGCTTCAATAGGTAGCGGACCTCCGCGATGAACTCGGGATCGTCCTTATATCGGTTATACGCCTCTTCGAGCTCGATGAGCGCGTTCATTAACGTCTCGGGAACGTACTTGCCGCCGAACGGACCGAACCGGCCGTGCTGGTCGGGTACCGAAGACGCTTGCGATGCTTGTGTCATGAACCTTTCACCCTTTCCGCGAATGTCGCGATCTTCACGTTGTCTTTGACGCCGTCCGTCTCCACGCCGCTCGAAATATCGACGCCGTAAGGACGGTAGCCCGTTATTAATTCGTTGGCGTTGTCGGGCGACAGCCCTCCGGCGACGAACAGCTTCATCCCGTGCTTGTCGGCTTCGCCGCGGTACGCCGGGAGGACGTCCCAACCGAACGCGACGCCCGTGCCGCCGCCGGCCGTGTCGAGCAATATCGTCGAGACGGCTCCGGCGTAAGCGGACAATCGCTCCGGACCGGAACCCTCCGTAACCGGAAGCGCGCGCCACACTTCGACGCCGAACCGCTCTCCGACTTCCTTAGCGAATGCCGGCGTCTCCTCGCCGTGCAACTGCACGACGTCGAGCGGCACGCTCGCGAGCGTATCCGCCAGTTGCTCGATCGTCGGATCGACGAACACGCCGACCGTGCGCGGAGGATGCCCTCCGGCCATCGGCACCGTGCGGGAATAGGCGTGCAGCTCTCCCGCTTGCTCCGGGGTTACTTGCCGGCGGCTCTTCGCGAACACGAAGCCGATATAGTCGATAGGTTGACCGGACATTCCGCTCAACGTCGCTTGTTCCTTGATTCCGCAAATTTTCACTTTGGCGGGTTCGTTCGCATGCCCGTTGCCTCTCATCCGGCCGCGCCTGCCTTCGTCGCCGGACCGAGCAGCTCGTTAACGGCAGCCTGCACGTCCTCTTGGCGCATGAAGTGTTCGCCTACGAGCACCGCTTGCGCGCCCGCGCCGCTTACGAACGAGACGTCGTCCCGCGTGGAGATCGCGCTCTCGCTGACCGCGAGCGCTTCTTTCGGCATAAGGCCGATCAACTGCTCCGTCACCTTGAGATCGGTCACGAACGTCTTCAAGTCGCGGTTGTTGACGCCGATCAGCGTCGCTTGTCCGATCTCGAGCACCGTCTCCAGCTCGGGACGGTTATGCACCTCCACGAGGACGTCCAACCCGAGGTCGCGGGCGAGCGTATGGAAGGACGAGAGCTGCTCATTCGTCAAGATCGCGGCGATGAGCAGAATCGCGTCCGCCCCGATCAAGCGCGCTTCGTAAATTTGCCGTTCGTCGACCGTGAAGTCTTTGCGCAGCAGCGGCACCTTCACTTGCTCGCGAATTTGCGTCAAGTAATCGTTGCTGCCCTGAAAATAATCGATATCGGTCAGCACCGAGATGCAATCCGCGCCGGCGGCTTCGTATTGCCGAGCCAGCGATACCGGATGGAAATCCGGGCGTATGAGTCCTTTGGAAGGGCTGGCCTTCTTCACTTCCGCGATAAGCCCGACGGGACGGTTGCGTCCCCTCAGCGCTTGCTCGAAGCCGCGGCAAGCCGCGAGTCCGGCGATCGTCTTCTCCGCTTCCGCAATGTTCAGCGTGCGCGCAAGCGCCTCGACTTCCTGGCGCTTCGTATTTACGATCCGATCAAGAAACATGGCTCACTTCTCCCGTCGTAGCAATCCATTGCTGCAATTTGTCGACCGCGCGCCCGGAATCGATCGTCTCCGCCGCGACGCGCACGCCGTCTGCTAACGATTGTGCACGCCCCGCCACGTAAATGCAAGCCCCCGCGTTCGCCAAGACGACGTCGCGGTACGCGCTGCGCTCGCCGCCCAGCACGCGGCGAATGATGCCCGCGTTCTCGTTAGCGTCCCCGCCTTGCACCTCGCTAAGCGGCAGCGTCTTCAAGCCGAGCTCCTCCGGCGTAATGTCGTACGTCACGACTTCGCCGTCCCGCAGCTCCGATACTTGCGTCGGGGCGGAGATGCTGATCTCGTCGAGCCCGTCGTGGCTGCCGACGACCATCGCCCGCTTGAGGCCTAGGCGCGAGAGCACTTCGGCGACCGTCGCCGTGCGCGAACGATCGTACAGGCCGATCAGTTGGCGGTCGGCGTTCGCCGGATTCGCGAGCGGGCCGAGCATGTTGAAGATCGTGCGAACGCCGAGCTCTCGGCGCGGCACGGCCGCGTGCTTCAGCGCGGGATGGTACAGCTGCGCGAACATGAACGTGATGCCGGTCCGCTCCAAGCACGCGGCCGCCTGCTCCGCCGTCAGGTTGATGTTGACGCCGAGCGCTTCGAGCACGTCGGCGCTGCCGGCCTTGCCGGACATCGCCCGGTTGCCGTGCTTGGCGACCCGCGCGCCGCTCGCCGCCGCGATAACCGCGGATACGGTCGAGATGTTGAATTTATGAATGCCGGAGCCCCCGGTGCCGCACGTGTCGAGCAAGTCTTCGCGCTCCGTGCGGACGGCGTTGGCGTATGAACGCATCGCTTCGGCGAAGCCGGTAATTTCGTCGACCGTCTCGCCCTTCATTCGCAGCGCGACCATCGTGCCGCCGATCTGCGCCGGCGTCGCCTCGCCTTTCATGATCGTCGTCATCGCGCCGAACGCTTCGTCCCGCGTCAAGCTCTCGCCCTTCATCATCTTCGTCAACGCCTGGGGCAACGTCATCGTGTTCGCTTCGCTCATCTCAAGCTCCGTCCTCTCGGCTAATCTCGCCTCTTGTCTCGTTATACCGTCGTATCGTCTTGTCGCTTAATCGTAATCGAGGTTCGTCCGGCGATCGCCGATGGCGGCCAACGGCTTGCTCGCTTTCGGAGACGGCGGGAACGCCGCTTCCGCCGAGCGGATCGCCTTCAGCATGCCTTTCGCCTTGTTCACCGTCTCTTCGTATTCGCTCTCCGGTACGGAGTCCCATACGATGCCGGCTCCGGCTTGGACGTAGGCTTTGCCATGCTTGAATATAATCGTCCGGATCGTGATGCACGTATTCAGGTTGCCGGAGAAGCCGAGGTAACCGATCGCCCCCGCGTAGGCGCCTCTCGCTTCGTTCTCCAGCTCCGCGATGATCTCCATGGCCCGCAGCTTCGGCGCGCCGGATACGGTTCCCGCCGGCAAGCAGGACAGGAACGCGTCGTAGAAGTCTTTGTCCGGTCTCAGTCGGCCCGTGACGTTCGAGACGATGTGCATAACGTGCGAATACCGTTCGATCTCCATGTAGCTGTCGCACTTGACCGTGCCGAACGTCGATACGCGTCCGATGTCGTTGCGTCCGAGGTCGACGAGCATGACGTGCTCGGCCCGTTCCTTCTCGTCCGCGAGCAGCTCCTTCTCGAGCGCCAAGTCTTCCTCCGGCGTCTTGCCGCGCGGCCGCGTTCCGGCGATCGGGCGCGTCTCGACTTTGCCGTCGTCGACTTTGACGAGCAGCTCCGGCGACGTGCCGACGATCACTTCGTCGTCCAGCTTCAAGTAATACATGTACGGCGAGGGGTTCATCGTCCTCAGCACGCGGTATACGTGGAGGGGATCGACTTCGGTCTCGATATGGAACCGTTGGGACAGTACTACTTGGAAGATATCGCCCGCCCGGATGTACTCCTTCGCCTGATTCACGTTGTCGATGAACTGCTGCTTCGTGAGGTTCGACGCGATGTCGCCGAGATCCGGATCGACCGGCGGCGCCCCCCGGGACGAGATCGGCGATACCGGCTGCTGCAGCCGATCGATCGTCGCTTCGATCGCTTCGCACGTCCGATCGTACGCCGATTCGATCGCCCTATCCGATGCGCCGTCTTGAACGTGCACGTTGCCGATGACGAGCACCTGCTGCTTGAAGTGGTCGAACACGATCACTTGGTCGCAGAACATGAATTGCATGTCGTCCATGTTCAGATCGTCGATGTCGTGCGGCGGAAGCTTTCGCTCGTAATATTGCAGCAGGTCGTATCCGAAAAATCCGATCGCCCCGCCCGTGAACGGCGGCAAGTCGGCGATCTGCGGACTGCGGTACGCCCTCAGCTTCTCCCGGAGCAGTTGCAGCGGCTGGTCGGTTACGTGGAATTCGGTCTTGCCGTCCTGCTCGAGCGACAGCTTGTTCTTCTTCAGCCTCAGTACGAGGAAAGGGTCCGTGCCGATGAAGGAGTAACGCGCCCACTTGGCGCCGCCCTCTACGCTCTCCAATAAGAAGGCGCGCTTGTCGCGGCTCAGATGTTGGAATACGCGAATCGGGGTTTCCGTATCGGCCAGCAGCCTGCGCACGACCGGAATGACGTTGTATTTGCCCGCGAGCGCGATTATGCCTTGCAGTTCCTGCTCTTTCATCGGTCATCTCTCCCTTGTGTAGGACGCTGTTATACAATAAAAAAAGCACCTCTGCTTCGCAGAGATGCGTGTCGATATCGATGGGGATGGCGTCGCTTGTACCGTTCGTGCATGGATAGAATACGCCCATGCGCGTCAAGTCTCGCGAATGCTCCGCTCGTCTCGGCTCTTCTCTACTCGGCTAGCTCAGCGTAAGTTGCCGTCCCTATGGCCGACCGTTCCGCTTCGCTTACTATGTAAGCAATATAGCATCGGAGCGATGGGGGCGTCAACGGTTTTAGCAAATAAAATACGCCGCGCGCCCCCGAGAGGACGAACGGCGCATTGTTCGCACCTATGTAACCGCGCGATGAACCTTACTTCGCGCTCAAATCCGGGCGAAGCACCCGGGCGCCGCCGAGATAGACGTGGCGGATGTCCGATTGAGACGCGTCCGTGTTCACGAGCACCATGAGGCGGATGCACTTCTCGAGGCTGCCCTTAACCGGCACCTCCAGCGAGCACATGAGCGGCACGAGCTCCCAGCCGGCCATCTGGCGAATCGCCCGCGCCGGGAAAGTCGCGTCCAGATCTTGCGTGACCGTCACCCATACGCACGCGATATCCTCGGGCACGATCCGATTCACTTCCACGATATCGTTCAAGAGCTCGATCGTAGCGTCGAGAATCGGTTTCTCCTCGTTCGTTGCTACCGTAATCGCACCGCGAATTCCTCTTACGCTCATGACTCCCTATTTCCCCTCTCTTAGTCCGTCCACGATCTCCCTCACCCATGAGGATGGAACGTCGTTGCGAATCTCGACCGTCCCGATCGCGGTAGGGACGACGAACACCATCTTGCCTTCCTGGAACTTCTTGTCGTGCAGCATCGCGCTCATCACTTCGTCCGTGTCGATGCCGTCCGGAATGCGCACCGGCAGCCCGAACTTGAGGAAGATCGCCTCGGTTACCGCGACGATCTCCTCCGAATAGCCGAATCGCGCGGCCAACCGCGCGGACCCGATCATTCCGATCGCGATCGCTTCCCCGTGGACGAGCTCGCCGTAACCGGCGACCGCTTCGAGCGCGTGACCGATCGTATGCCCGAGATTAAGAATGGCGCGAAGATCGTTCTCCCGCTCGTCCTGAGACACGACGGTCGCTTTCACCTTGCAGCCTTCGTACAGCGCGTAGCCGAGCGCATCCGGGTCGAGCCCGAGCAGCCGCTCCGCGTTATCGTCGCACCACTTCACGAAGTCCGCGTTCCAGATAAGTCCGTGCTTGATCACTTCGGACAAGCCCGCCCGCACTTCGCGCATCGGCAAGCTTGCGAGCGTATCCAGATCGTAGAGCACGAACTCGGGCTGGTAGAACGCCCCGATAATGTTTTTGGCCAACGAATGGTTGACCGCGACTTTGCCTCCGACGCTGCTGTCGTGCGCGAGAATCGTCGTCGGAACCTGCACGAACCGAACGCCGCGCATGTACGTAGCCGCGACGAAGCCCGCCAAGTCGCCGACGACGCCGCCCCCTAAGGCGATGACCGTCGACTTGCGATCGAGACCGCCCTGCAGGGCGACTCCGATCAGCTCGTCCAGCATCTCCAGCGACTTCGACGTCTCGCCCGACGGCACGACCACCGTCGTCACCTTATAGCCGGCCGTGCCGAGCGACGCTTCGACGCGATCCGCGTACAGATCGGCGACCGAAGCGTCCGTCACGAGCAGAATCGGCGACTTGACCGGGAAGCCGCGCTCCGAGAAACGCGCGCCGATCCCGTCCAACAAGCCGGTGCCGATGACGATCGGGTACGAACGTTCCCCGAGCTCGACCTTCAGCTCCCGCGCCTGGCCCGCCATTAGTAAGCCTCCACTTGATTCAAGTAGCTCTTCAAGTTCGCCGCGATCTCGTCCATCGAATCCCCGCCGAACTTCTCCAGGAACGCCTTCGCCACTTCCCAGGCGACGACGTGTTCCATAACGACGCTGGCCGCGGGAACCGCGCATGCGTCCGAACGCTCGACCTGGGCGGTGAACGGCTCCTTGGTATCGATATCTACGCTGGCGAGCGGCTTATATAACGTCGGAATCGGCTTCATGACGCCGCGCACGACGATCGGTTCGCCCGTCGTCATGCCGCCTTCGAAGCCGCCCGCGTTGTTGGAAGCCCTGTAGAAGCCTTTGTCGGCGCCGTGCATGATCGG
Source organism: Cohnella sp. GCM10027633 (assembly GCF_042675445.1). NCBI lineage: Bacteria > Bacillati > Bacillota > Bacilli > Caryophanales > Paenibacillaceae > Cohnella > Cohnella sp. GCM10027633. The sequence continues at coordinate 665,955 of NZ_JBHTGV010000001.1, forward strand.
ATCATGAACTTGGGAGCCCGGAATGCGTCCCGCTTCGAAACCGATGCCGACTTCGACGCCTTTGAACGCGTTGATCGAGACGACCGCCTGCGCGATGCGTCCGTCCAGCTTGCGATCCCATTGCACGTGGCTGCCGAGACCGACGGGCAGCCCTTCGACGATGCACTCGACGATGCCGCCGATCGTATCTCCGTCGGCTTTCATCTTGTCGATCAGATCGCACATCTTCTGTTCGGCGTCCTTGTCGACGACGCGAACCGGCGATGCTTCCGTCTGCGCGATCAGTTCGTCGATCGGCAAGTTCGGAGCCTTCGCGACGACGTCGCCGATAGAGACGACGTGACCGGCCACCTTGATGCCGAATTTCTCCAGCAACTGGCGCGCGATCGCGCCGACGGCCACGCGCGCTGCCGTTTCGCGAGCGCTCGAACGCTCGAGAACGTTGCGCAAGTCTTTCAGATTATATTTCAGCCCGCCGTTCAAGTCGGCATGTCCCGGGCGCGGACGGTGCACGCGGCGCTTCGCTTCGTCTCCGCCTTCGATCGGTTCGACGTTCATGACGGACGTCCAATGCTTCCAGTCCTTGTTCTCTACGACGAGAGCCACCGGCGCTCCCGTCGTCCGTCCGTGACGAACGCCGCCGACGATATTCGCCGTGTCGGTCTCGATCTGCATGCGGCGCCCCCGCCCATGACCCTTCTGGCGGCGTTGCAATTGAAAATTCAAAGCTTCGAAATCAAGCTCCAGATTGCTAGGTAAGCCTTCGATGATTGCCGTAAGCTGCGGACCGTGCGTTTCCCCCGCGGTCAAATAACGTAAAGTCAACCCCAGTTCCTCCCTTTTGCCACTAAACCCGTGAACGTCTTTGCTCATTATATTACAGCGTTAAAGCGTTTGACAAGAAAACAGCCCGTCAACTTCGGACGGACTGTTGCGATGTACCCGCGGGCTGGCTCGTGCGGATTTCCCTCATATCGTTCAGAAGCTGGACGTTGTCCAGCCCTAGAATTTGCGCGCATTCCTGGACGGAGATCAATCCCCTCCGGTATGCGGCGATTACTTTGCGTTTGTCCATTCGGTCCCTCCGGCTTCCGCGTTACCCGTATTATCGGTCGGAAGAGAAGCGAACATACGCTTGCGCTACGTCTTTCTGTAAAAAAAAGTATCGGCGGTTTCGAGTCCGTATTGTCCCGGCGAGAAGATCTGCTCGGTGCTGCCGACGAACAGAAGACCGCCCGGCTTCAACGCTTGAGCGAACTTGCCGTAAAGCATGTGCTTCGCTTCCTCGGTGAAGTAGATCATGACGTTCCGGCAGACGATCAGGTCGTACTTGTCTCCAAAACGGTCGAGGAGCAAGTTCTGCTTCTGGAACTTCACCGCGCGCTTCAGCTTGTCGGATACGCTGAACGCGCCATCGGACGCGGCGAAATACTTCTTGAAATCGCCCGGAACGTCCCGCAGCGACCGCTCCAAGTATACGCCTTCCTTTGCCTTGGCGAGCACGCCCTCGTCCAGATCGGTCGCGAGCAGCGAAGTGCGGTCCAGCGCCCCGAGCGAATCGAGGATCATCGCGATCGTATACGGCTCTTCGCCGGTCGAGCAAGCCGCGCTCCATATATTCAGGCGAGAATGCTCTTGCATCATGCGAGGCAAGAAACGATCCTTAAGCACTTGCCACCGGTTCGGATTGCGCCAGAATTCGGACACGTTGATCGTCATCCGGTCGAGAAACTCGTTGCGCAGCCGCGGTTCGGCCGATATCGCCGCGAAGTATTGCCCGAACGTGGAGAATCCGTGCTTCATGCGCAGCGTCGTCAGCCGACGGCGCATCTGATTCTCCTTGTATTGCGACAAGTCGATCGAAGTGAACTTCTTGACGTTGGCAATGAACTGGGCGAAGTCTTCGTCTTCCGTCAGGCCGGTTTTCGCAAGCGGATTCGTTCCTCTGTCTCCCATGAGGTCATATTCTCTCCCTAGAATCGATTAGATCCATGCTTGTATCGCTTTGTCGTAGGACACGAGCTCGTCTTCCGAGAAGAAAATGCCGATTTCCCGTTCGGCGTTGTCGTGCGAATCCGATCCGTGAATCAGATTGAAATTCGTATGTATCGCGAAATCGCTCCGGATCGTGCCCGGCGCCGCTTCGAGAGCGTTCGTCTTGCCGATGAGCGCGCGGCACAGCGCCACGGCTTGATCGCCTTCCCACACCATCGCGAATACCGGACCAGAAGTGATGAAAGTAAGCAGACGCTCGTAAAAGTCTTTGCCGTCGTGTTCGGCGTAATGCTGCTTGGCGCGCTCGGGCGAGACGTTCATCAGCTTCGCGCCGACGAGCTTCAGCCCCTTGCGTTCGAACCGGGAGACGATCTCCCCGATCAAGCCGCGCTGCACGCCGTCCGGCTTCACCATCAAATACGTTCTCTCCATATGTTCGCTCCTCTCTATGTATCTCTCGCTGCGACTTATTCCTCATTTTACCACAAAGTGCCGTTTAATAACTTCTTTTGGCCACGAAACGCGCGATTTCGGCAAGATTCCGCTTGGCCGGAATGTCCGGCAGCGCGTTCAACGCCCGCAACGCCTTCTCGATATAGCGGTCGGCCAATTGCTCGGACATCCCGATGCCGCGGCTTCCGCGCACGATCTTGACCGCCGCCGCCGATCCGCCTTGGCCGTCGCTGCCCCGGATCAGCTCGATCTCGCGGAGCAACGGCCCCCGGATCGCTTCGTCCTGCAGCGCGTAGAGAACGGGCAGCGTGATGTTGCCCTGCCTCAAATCGCTTCCCGGCGGCTTGCCGATCGCCTTCTCCGTGCCGCATATGTCCAGCAGGTCGTCCGTGATCTGGAACGCCATGCCGACGTTGTAGCCGAACCGGTACAGCGCGTGGCAGGCGCGATCCGGCGCGCCCGTCGCCATCCCGCCGAGCTGGCAGCTGATCGCGATCAAGAGCGCCGTCTTGCGGCGAATGCGCAGCAAGTAGTTGCGCACGCTTTGCTCCACGTTGAAGAAGTCGCGGATTTGCTCCATCTCTCCGATGCACATCTGGACGATCGCGCCGGACAGAATCTGATGGATGCGAACGTGTTCGAGCTCGGTTGCGACCGTAAGCGCCTTCGCGTAGATGTAGTCTCCGGTATACATCGCGATCCGGTTGTCCCATTTGGACTTGACGGTCAGCTGCCCGCGGCGGGTATCCGCGTCGTCGATGACGTCGTCGTGTACGAGCGTCGCCATATGGATCAGCTCAAGCGGAACCGCGACGCGCTTCAACGTCTCGAGCGAATAGTCGCCGAACTTGCCGGCGAGCAGAACGAACACGGGCCGCAGACGTTTGCCGCCCGCCTTGAGCAGATGGAGCGACGTTTCGCTCAGCATCGGGAGGTCGGACGTAACGGTTGCGGCCATGCGGTCTTCGATCGCTTGCAGGTCGGACTTGAGAGCGGCGTACAATTGCATCATTTTCATAAGGTCACCTGCGGACTATAGTAAGTTTCCCGCGACGCGCGTCAGCGGCAGTTCCAGCAGCTCGACCGGACGGTCGATCAGGCCGAGTTCCCTCGCGTAGCGGAAATACAGCTCCAAGCCCGCCTTCTGCTGCGGACCGAAGTCGTGGCATAAATTCGCGAAATAGTTGTGCCAATAAGCGGACGTCCCGCCGATCTGCTGTACGGCCTTGGCGACGACGGGCTCTAGGTTGCGCGAGGACAAGTCCTTGCTCAGAGTCAAGCCGTCGTAGATCGCGCGAACCGCCTCCGGATTCGCATGCGCGGCTTCGCGCCTCACGGCCCATAGCGCGAACGTCATCCAATGGCCGGTCCATACGTTCCATACTTCGCCGAGATCGAGCACGCGGTAGCCGTGATTCTCCCATGAAGCGCGAATGGCATGGTCTCCGATGAGCAATGCGGCGTCGGCGTTATCCAACATCGGACCGAGCGAAGGCTCCGCGTCCTCGTAGGTCGGCTTCCCGCCGTAAAACTTCTCCATGATGATCTTCAACAGATTCACGGACGTGGCGGAAGCCGTCGTCAGCGCGATTTTGCCGTTGATGACCTGCTCGAGCGGCGACTTCAAGAACAACAGAATCGATTGCACCGCGCCATGCGCGCTTACGGATAAATTCGGAAGCAAATAATACGCGTCGGAAGACAAGCCGTAGGCGTACGAGGAAATCGCCGCCATGTCGATCTCGCCTTCGCGAAGCTTGCGGTTGAGCGCGGACGGCACTTCCGATACGATCTCCGCGGGTTCGCGGAGGGCGGAAGCGTCGAAGTGGTGGAATACCGGCCAAGCGTTCGTGAACGATATGCGTCCGATCTTCAGCGGGCGCTCATTGCCGTTACTCATCGGATTCGCCCCATCTTCTGAACAAATTATGTGTAATGCCCATGCTGTCCATGACCTTGCCTACGAGGAAGGACACGATGTCTTCGACCGTTTGCGGACCGTTGTAGAACGCCGGCATCGCCGGTATGATCCGGACGCCGAGCCGCGCGAGCTTCAGCATGTTCTCCAAGTGGATCGCCGATAACGGCGTCTCCCGCGGGACGAGCAAGAGCGGACGCCCTTCCTTCAGCGTGACGTCCGCCGCCCGGGTCAGCAGGTTCGTCGAAGCGCCCGCGGCGATCGCGGACAGCGAGCCCATGGAGCACGGGATGACGACCATGCCTTCCGCGCGGAACGAACCGCTAGCGATGCTCGCGCCGATATCTCCGAGCGGATGGTAAGTCATCGTTCCCGCCGCGATCGCGCCTCCGAACGCCGCTTCGAGCGCGTCCGGCCTTCTCGCCGCGTCCCAGCCCAATTCTTCCTTCAATACGCGCCAGCCCGCGTCGGATACGACGAGGTGGACGTGAATGCCGGCGGCGAGCAGCTCCTTGCACAGCTTGACGCCGTATGGCGCGCCGCTGGCGCCCGTCATGCCGACGACCCATCTCCGCGGAGCGGGGACGGGTCCGTTGCGCTGCGTTCCGGTTACCACGATCTCACCACCACGAGATCGATGAACGTGAAGGCGAAGACGACGGCGCTTAGCACGCCGTTCATCGTGAAGAACGCCGCGTTCAGCTTGCTCAGATCGTTAGGCTTGACGAGGCGATGCTCGTAGAGCAGCAAGCCCGCCGCGATGACCATGCCTACGAAGTACGGCCATCCGAGATCGGTGAGCACGAACAACGACGCGAAGCCGACTGTCGTCAGCGCATGGAACGTCCTCGCGATATATAGCGCGCCCTTGATGCCGAATCGCGCGGGAATCGAGTGAAGCCCTTCCTTGCGGTCGAACTCGATATCTTGGCATGCGTATATAATATCGAAGCCGGCCGTCCAGATCGCGACGGTCAAGTACAGAATAATCGAGGTCCAAGTGACTTCGCCCGTAACGGCGACCCATCCGCCGAGAGGCGCAAGGCCGATCGTCAACCCGAGTACGACGTGGCACAGCCAAGTGAAGCGTTTCGTATAAGAATAGATGACGGTCATGAAGACGGCGATCGGCAGCAGCTTCACGGACAAGCCGTTCAACTGCGACGCTGCCCAGAACAGAAGCGCGAACGACGCGACGATGAACAATGCCGCTTCCGCGCTCTTGATTAGCCCGGCCGGAATGGCGCGGTTCGCCGTACGCGGGTTGCGCGCGTCTATCGCCCGGTCGATGACGCGGTTAAGCCCCATCGCGGCCGTGCGAGCTCCGACCATCGCGAGCAGAATCCAGCCGCATTCGCTCCATTCGGGTAGCCTCCCGTCGACGACGACGCCGCCGAGAATGGCGCCCATGTACGCGAACGGAAGCGCGAATATCGTATGTTCGAACTTGATCATTTCCAGAAAAGTGCGGATTTTGGCGATCATGCCTTGTCAGTTCCCTTCGTTCCGATATGCAGCGCAGCCACGCCGCCGAAGAACGGGCGGGCTTTCACTTCGCGCAAGCCGACGCCGCGGAACATGTCCGCGAGAGCACGCATATCGGGGAAAGTCGTCAACGATTCCGGCAGCCAGCTGTATTGCTCGTATTTCTTGACCAGCACTTTGCTGATCCATGGCATCAGCTTCTCGAAGTACAAATAATAAATGCCTTTGAACGGTTGCCACGTCGGCTTGGACAGCTCGAGGCAGACGACTTTGCCGCCCGGCTTGACCACTCGCCGCATCTCCCGGAGCACCTGCTCGTAATCGGGCACGTTGCGCAGCCCGAAGCCGATCGTCACGAAGTCGAAGCTGTCGTCCTCGAACGGCAGCGCCATCGCGTTGCCCTGCACGAGCGAGATCTGATCGCCCAGCCCTTCCTTGTCGACCTTGGCTTGTCCGACGTCGAGCATGTTCCGGCTGAAATCCAGGCCGATCGTCTTCCCGGTCCCGCTCGCCTTCGCGAGCGCGATCGTCCAGTCGCACGTGCCGCAGCACAGGTCGAGCGACGTCTGCCCCGGCTGCACGTTCATCTTGCGCATCGTGTACTTCCGCCACGCCTTGTGCCGCCTGAAGCTGATGACGCTGTTCATGAAATCGTACTTGGGCGCGATGTTCTCGAACACCGCGTGGACTTTGCGCTGCTTGGATTCCGCATCCATCATGTTGTTAACCCAGCTCCTTCAAAGCGGTCGCCGGCTGCGGGCCGGCGGCTTGCAGGAACGGCTCGAACAACGGCTGCAGCTCCCGCGCCAGCTTGTCCGATTGCAGCCTCCCCGCCGTCGCCTGGAGCTGCGCCGAAGCTTGTCGAAGCAAGCCCGTAAGTTTATCCGCGACCGCGTACTTATTCAGTAACGTCTTGATTAGACCTTGATCCTCTTGCCGTTCGCGCAACGCGCGGCGGTCTTCCTCCGTACCGTCCTGCAAGATGTGCCATATGCCCCAGCTTCCTTCGAGCTTCGCGTGTTGCTGGGCGCGCCGCAGCTCCTGCAAGAGCACCTCGCAGCGGCTGAACCGGTCGACCAGCTCGGGCCATACGCGCTCGTACAGTCCCCCCATGACGCCCGCGAACGCGAGGAAAAGTCCGGCTCTCGCTTCGGCCGCATGCTGCACGTACTCTTCCGCGTTCAGCTTCATCTGGATCATCTTCGCGTACATGCTCATCTTCGTCCGGTTAATGTCGCAGACCGCCTCGCTAAGGCGGCGCACCATGTCCAATTGGCCGGCTTGCGACAGCAACTGGTAGAACCGGCTGCTGAAGAAGTCGCCCGCGAGCACTTTGAGCTGCTGCGCGCGCATCGCCATCATGCCGGATTTCGCCGGCGCCGAGCGATTGTCGACCATGTCGTGCGTATCGAGTCCCATCTGCACGAGCGAAGCGACGACCGCGAGCAGCTCTTTCTGGTGAGCGGCCGACGGTTGATGGCTAAGTACCGCATATAACAAAGAAATCCTGCCCTCCGGAAAATCCGGCAATTCCGTGTGCAGGGTAATCATATCGTGGCTCATGTATTTGTTAGCCGTCTGGGCTATTCGAGCTCTCGTCATCGTTCCGCCTCCGAACATGTTGCCCAAGTCCGATGAAGCACGCGGTTAAGCGGGCCGCACATCTTGATTCGATCTATTATAGCATATCCGCGCCGGGCTCGCATAAGCGCCGCGCGATGTTCATGAAATTGCAAAATTTCGCAGCCATCGCTCTCCCGCGGGCGTAATCGTCATGCGAACGCGGGACCGCGCGGCGTCATCGAGCTCCAGATCGGTCGGCCGCAAACGGGACAGCTCCTTCTCCGTCCAGTCGGTTCGCCGGGTCTCGATCGACGATAGAAGCGCACGTTCATCATTGTTGCCATCGAACGCGCGAATCAGAACTTGGCCGACGTTGTTCTTATCCTTGAACGCGAAAGTTACGATCGCCGCGGCGTTCATCCAGAAGTCCGACGGCGCCGAAGCGGCCAAGTCCACGGCGAGAATGCCGTGATCCCAACGGACGCGAAGCAGCCGCATGTCCGCGGATAGGCTGGCCATCTCGTTAACGAGGTTATCGTCGCGCAGCATGCCCGCGTTCGCGGGCTCGAATACGAACGCGGCCGCGCGGCGCTGCTTCATCGTCTCGTCGATCGCGCTAAGCCGCGCGAGCAGGACGACCGCGATCAAGCCCGACGCGATTAAGATGCCCCATCTTCGCCAATGTACGACCGCCATTCCCTCGCCCCCTTCAAGCTCCGCCGCTCTTCTTATGTGTACAACAAAAAAGAACAGGCTATGCCTGCTCTTTGCTCGCGCCTCGCGGCGTTACTCTCCGGCTTCGACGACGCCGTGCTTCGTCCAGACCGTCGCTCTCCCGCGGACTTTCACCGCGGAGGTATGGTCGGTGAACTGGGCGATCAGCACTTCGCCCTTGTCCAGCTTCTCGGTGTGGTGGAACTTCGTATCTTGGCCGCGCGTCAATCCGATGACCGTCACGCCGTTATCCTTCGCCTTCACGACGACGTATTCTTGTTCGCCTGCGCTCATTGGGACGCAATCACCCTCGATTTGATATGGTCGGAACGGAGAGATTCGAACTCTCGACCTCACCCACCCCAAGGGTGCGCGCTACCGGGCTGCGCTACGTCCCGAATCTTATATGTGCAAAATTATAGCATAGGCCGTTTCCGCGGCGCAACATGGAGCTAGCTTATTAGACCCCGTGACAGCAAAAAGACCATCTCCCTCGGACGCTGCTTGCGCGCGCCGGCCGGGAAATGGACCTTCCACGAAACTCGAACCTTTTATTTAATGCCTTCTTTCAACGCTTTGCCCGGCTTGAATGCAGGGATTTTCCCGGCCGGAATATCGATTTCCACGCCGGTTTGCGGGTTGCGTCCTTTGCGGGCGGAACGTTCGCGGACTTCGAAATTTCCGAAGCCTACGAGTTGTACTTTATCGCCGGACTGAAGCGCTTCGGAGATGACGTCGAACACGGCGTCGACGGCGGAAGTCGCGTCTTTCTTGGACAAGTCGGCCAACTCGGCCACTTTGGTGATCAATTCGGTTTTATTCATGGCATTCACCTCCCAGGGCGGGTACATGGCATGTTATCTGTTTAACCGATTACACGGAAATTATACACTCGGGTCTTCGAAATTTTCAAGCGGGGCGCGGATTTGCGCAGTTTAAGCGCGTTCCGCGAGCTTCACGACCGCCCGCAGCGCCGCGGCGATCTCGCGTTCGACCGCTTGCGCCACCACGTCGGCGCCAGGATCGTACACCGCGGCCAAATCCGCGTCCGCGAATCCGTCCAAGGCCAAGATCGCTCCCGCTCTGACGCCCCGCAGGCTCGCGATGACGTATAACGCGGCGATCTCCATCTCGACCGCCAACGCTCCCGCTTGCTTGTACTGCTTATGCGGGATTTCCAACGCGCCTTGGAAGAAGACGTCCAACGTTACCGTAATGCCTTTGGCGACGATGCCGCCTTGCTCCAGCGCCGATTCGTACAAGGCTTCGACTACTTGGCCGTCTCCGACGGCCGGGAACCCATCCGGAACGAGCTGTCGCGTCAAGCCGTCCGTGCGGACGGCCGCCGTGCTTACGATCAGGCTGCCCGCCGGCGTGGCTTCCGAGTAGGAACCCGCGGTACCTACCCGAATCAACGTGGTCGCGCCCGCGCGGATCAGCTCCTCGAAGCATATCGCCGCGCCGGCCGACCCGACGCCGTGGCTGACGACGGCCAAGCGGACGCCGCCGATTTCGCCGACGAACGTACGGTATTCCCGACTGAACGACAGCTCCCGCGCGTTATCCAGCTTGCGGGAGATGAGCTCGGCCCTCTTCGGATCTCCGCAGACGATCGCGTAAGGAGGAATGTCTTCCGAGTGAATTTGCAGAATAGGCAGAAACATATTAATCGAACTCCTTCTTCGTCCATTCGTCTTCCGGTATGGGCAAGTCCTCTCCGGAGAAACGTTGCTCGGCGAACGGATCGGCTTCGTTATGGAAACCGTTGCGCTCCCAGAATCCCGGGCGGTCTTCCTTCATGAACTCGATCCGCCGAATCCATTTCGCGCTTTTCCAGAAATAACGATGAGGAACGAGCGCGCGCAACGGCCATCCGTGCTTCGGCGTTAAAGGCTCTCCCGCGTAACGGTAGGCCAACATGACGTCGTCCAGCATCAGATCGGCAAGTGGAACGTTCGTCTCGTAATCCTGATCCGCATGGAACATGACGTACTTGGCATCCGGCTTGACCTTGATTGAGGAGAGCAAATCCTTGAACAGCACGCCTTCCCACTCGGTATCGAGCTTGGACCAGCGCGTGACGCAGTGGATATCGCGCTGGATTCGCGTGCTCGGAAGCTTAAGGATATCGTCGTAGCCGAAGGCGACCGCCTCTTCGACTTCGCCGTCGACCGTTAAGGTCCACTGCTTCAGATCGTACTCGGGGACCTCTCCTTCGTGAAGTATCGGAAACTTCTCCGTGAAGGTTTGTCCCGGCGGAATGCGGTCCGCGAGCTCGGCGCTTACGTTCGAAGGCAAGATGACTTTCGCGTTCTTCAATCGATCCGCTTTATTATGCATGGTTCTACCTCCGTGTTAACGCTTATCGTTCGTGGTGCCTGGGCTATCTGGAGCTGGATCCCGCGCTTTGGGCGTCTTTCAAGAACCCCTTGTCTTTGAAGAAGAACATCGCGACGATCGTGACGACGTACGGAACCATTTGCGTGAAATGGGAAGGCCAAGATATGCCCTGCAGACGGATGCTGAACGCGTCCATCAGCCCGAACAGCGCGCTTGAAGCGACGACGCCGAGCGGGCCGGACTGACCGAGCATCATGGCGACGAGCGCGATGAATCCGCGCCCCGCCGTCATCCCTTCGGTGAACATCGTCACTTGCCCCAAGGACAGCTGAGCGCCGGCCAACGCGCACAGAACGCCGCAAGCCAATACCGCCCCGTACTGGTATCGCCGCACGCGAATGCCGATGCTCCTGGCCGCCAGCGGATTGCTGCCCGCGGCCAGGAAGCGGAACCCGCCGATCGTCCGGTAGAAGTAGAACCAGACGAGTCCGGCAAGAGCCAACGCCATATAGACGAGCGGAGATTGGCCGGACAGAATGTCGCCGACGACCGGAATATCCTCGATCAGCGGAATGTTCCATTTCGGAAGTCCGACCATTTCGCTATTATGATAGGCGCCTTTGACGTGAAATATCGTTCGAAGGCTGAACGTCGTCAATCCGAGCGCCAAGAAGTTCATCGCGATGCCCACGACGATCACGTTCGCTTGCAGATGAATGCTTAAATACGCGAACAAGAGCGAGAAGACGGACACGCAAGCGATCGCGAATAGGATGGCAAGCGCCGTGTTCTCCAAGTAATGGTTGCCTACGATCGCGGAGAACGCGCCGATCAGCATCAGGCCTTCCAATCCGACGTTGAACAGACCGGCCCGGGCGCATAGCGCGCCGCCGAGCGCGGCCAGCAGGATCGGCGTCAGCACGCGGAGCGCGGAATTGAGCAATGCGAGGTCAAACAACTGATCCATCTTGTTTACGCCCCTTTCTCCGTCTCCATCCGAGCGTGAATTTCACCGTGATGAACAGAATCAATACCGCCTGAATGACCGCGCCGATCTCGAGCGGCACGTCCGTGTTCAATTCGACGCCCATGCCGCCCGTCTGCAGCGCGGCCAGGAAGAACGCCGCGATCGCCGTTCCGATCGGATTCGCGTTCGCGAGCAGAGCGGCCATTATGCCCGTCCATGCGTAATCCGCCGACGAGAACGCGTTGTCGATATAACGGTATTGCGAGCCGAGCACCTCGGAAGCTCCCGCCAATCCGGCGAGTCCGCCGCTGGCGAACATCGTGGCGAGCATGAGCGACGTCCGCTTGATTCCGCCGTACACGGCGAACAGAGGATTGCCTCCCAGCATGCGCGCTTCGTAACCCGATACGGACCTCGATAGATAGACGAAGATGACGATCACGGCGAGGACGGCAATGATTAATCCGGCATGCGCCGCGGTGCCCTTGAACAGTTTCGGAAGCCATATGCCCGCATCCAGCATCTCGCTCTGCGCCATCGCCGCCGAACCTGTTTTATCCTTGAACGGATAAGCGACCATGTAGCCGGCCAACAGCGAGGCGATATAGTTGAGCAATAGCGTCGTGATAAGAAGATTCACGCGGAACTTCACGTCGAAATAGCCGGCCATCGCCGACCACAACCCGCCCGCCAAGATACCGGCGACGATCGCCGCGATGCATACGAGCCATCCCGGTCCGGGAAGATAGACGCCTACGAGCGCAGCGCTTAATCCGCCCAGCACCATTTGACCTTCCGCGCCGAGATTGAAGAAGCCCGAACGGAAGGCCATAACCGCGCCCATTCCGATCAGGATGACGGGAGTCGCTCGGCTTAGCGTGCTGGCGAAAAAGTAAAAGCTTCCGAAAGCGCCTTTCCACATTTCCGAATACGTTTCCGTAACGGAACCTCCCGCGACGAGGATGGCGATCGAACCGGCCAACAACCCGATCAATATCGCGAAGAACGGTCCGGACAACGGACGAAGCCATTTATTGAGGTTGTTCATTCCGTTTGCCTCCCGCCATCAACAAGCTTATTTTCTCCTCGGTGGCCTCGTTAACCGGCAGTTGACCCGCGATTCGACCTTCGTACATGACGAGAATGCGATCGGACAACTTGAGTACTTCCGACAGTTCGGACGAGACGAGCAGGATAGCGCCTCCGCCGTCCCGCTTCCGTATCAATTGATCGTGTATCGTCTCCATCGCGCCGATGTCGACGCCGCGAGTCGGTTCCGCGGCGATCAAGAACGGCGATTGTTGCGCCAGCTCCCGGGCGACGATCAGCTTCTGGAGATTGCCTCCGGATAAGTTCTGGGTTTGATTGTCGACCGAGCCCGCTTTGATCGAGAACTGTTCGATCCACCCTCTAACGAGGGATTTCGTTGCCTTGCCGTTCAATAACCCGAACCGCCCGAGCCTGCGTTGGTGTCCCATGATCCCGGTCTCCGCCACGGTAGCGGACTTGTTCGCCCCCCAGATGTAACGATCCTCGGGAATGTGGGCCAGCCCCGCAGCCCGTATCTCGCGGGCGCTTCTGCCCGTCACGTCGGCACCCATAAGGGAAATGCGGCCTTGGTCGATCGGGAGCAATCCGGAGATCGCTTGGATGAGCTCGGACTGGCCGTTGCCGGATATGCCCGCGACTCCGACGATTTCCCCGGCCTTCACGTCCATGCTGACCGCATCCAGCAAGGGCTTGCTCCCGCTTCCGGCGATCGAGACGTCTTGCAGCGCTAGAACCGTATGCGTCGGGAACGACGGACGCTTCGCCGTCGGCGCGAGCGATCGGCCGACCATGAGCTTGGACAATTGCTCGACGTTCGTCTGCGCCGCCTCTAACGTACCCGTCACTTGACCGTCCCGCAATACCGTAATGCGGTCCGCGGCGCTCATGACCTCGTTAAGCTTATGACTGATCAGGATGAAGCTCTTTCCCTTCAGCGTCAACGCTTTGATCGCGTCCAGCAGCTCCTTCACCTCGAGCGGCGTAAGGACGCCCGTCGGCTCGTCCAGAATGATGATCTCCGCTCCCTGATGGAGCACCTTAAGAATTTCCACGCGCTGCTGGACGCCGAGCGGGCACTCGCCGACGATCGCCCGGGGATCGACTTTAATGCCGTATGTACGAGACAGCGCTTCGACTTCCGCGATGGCGGCCTTGCGGTCGAACCTCAGCTTTCCCGGTTCGTTGCCGATGACGATGTTCTCGGCGACCGTGAAATTCGGGAACAGCATGAAGTGCTGATGGACCATCCCGATTCCGCATCGGATCGCGTCTTTCGGATCGGCGAACGACGCTTCCTTGCCGTTCAGCTTGATCGTCCCCGAAGAGGGCTGTTCCATCCCGTACAGAATACGCATCAAGGTCGTTTTGCCGGCGCCGTTCTCGCCTACGATCGCATGGACTTCGCCCTTCCTGAGCGAATAGTCGATATCCCGGTTGGCCTTAACGTCGCCGTAGCTCTTCGAAATCCGTTCCATCTCGAGCAACATTCGAAATCCTCCTATCCGTTGTCCGAAAGCATAGGAAACCGGCTGCTTAAGGGCAGCCGGTTACATTAAGCGGTATGCGGTTCGCAAGATATTATTGAAGCGGGTTGTTGACGACGATCGTCCCTGCCACAATATCATCATTGATCTTCTTCAACTTGTCAACGTTCGCTTGTCCGATCGCGTCGTTAAGCGGCGATTTGCTTTCTTTGTTGACGAAAGTCAAGCCTACTCCGCCTTCTTTAAGCCCGTAATCGCGAACGCCGTACGAGAAGTTGCCCGCTACGAAATCTTTAACCGTCTCGTATGCGACGGCATCCGTGCCCTTCAGCTGCGCGAGGATGACTTGTTTGCCGTCCGTGTTGTCCGTGTCTTGACCGGAGGTGAAGAAGCCTTTCTCGCCCGCCGCTTCGAACACGCCCAGATCGCCTACCGCGGACATGCCCGCTACGAAGTCGGCGCCTTGGGAGTTTTGCAGAAGCGCGAGTTCTTTCGCTTTCGCCGGATCCGTGAATCCGCCTACGTAACCTACCAGAACTTTGATGTCCGGGTTAATAGATTTCGCGCCTTGCTCGAATCCGCCCGTATACTTCTTCATCAGCGGAATGTCGACCGCGACGACGTTGCCGACCGTACCCGATTTGGATACGAGAGCCGCTGCCGCGCCGAGGAGGTAAGAAGCTTCTTGTTCGCGGAACGCTACGCTGCGAACGTTCGGAAGGTCGACGACCGTATCGATGACGGCGAACGCCTTGTCCGGGAATTCGGGAGCGATCTTCTTGAGCGCGTCCTCGACTTGGAACGTGGACGTGATGATCAGATCGTAATCGCCCGCGGCGGCCGTTCTAAGGTTCTGTTCGATGGAAGCCGGGTCGGTGGACTCGATCGTCTTGACTTCGACTCCGAATTCTTCCCCTGCTTTTTTGAAGCCTTCATCCATAAGTACGAAGAATGCGTTGACGCCGATCGGCTCCGGCGTGACCAACGCGATTTTCAGATCTTTCGCGTCCGCGGACGGCGATGCGCCTGCGGTGCTTGCCGGCGAGCTGGCGCCCGCGTTTTCGTTATTCGAATTTTTCGATCCGCAAGCCGCAAGAAGCCCCCCGAGCAATACGAACGTAAGAATAAGCAGTAACGGTTTTTTCATCTGAACACTCTCTCCCATGTCGTTAGTTTCTCTCTCTTTTTTATATCCTAGTGTATTAGTCGGTTTTTGTCAAAACGATTGTGCGATATAGATTAGATATTTCCCTTATTGTGTGACAGATATGTATCTATCGGGTTCGCTCTCTTGACATTCGGAGAATCGGAACGCGAACCAAAAACGCGAAGCGACCCGGGTCCGAGAACCCTGAATCGCTTCGCGTTCGATGATCTTCGTTACAGAATGATGGCGATCAGACCGCCGGAGCCTTCGTTGATGATGCGTCCGAGAGTCTCCTGCAGCTTGTAGCGCGCGTTGTCCGGCATCATCGCGATCTTGCCCTGGATGCCTTCCCTCACGATGGAATGGAGCGAGCGTCCGAAAATATCGGAATCCCAGATCCGGATCGGATCCTTCTCGAAGTCTTGCATCAGGTAGCGCACGAGCTCCTCGCTCTGCTTCTCCGTCCCGATAATCGGCGCGAACTCCGATTCGACGTCGACGCGGATCATATGGATCGACGGCGCCGTCGCCTTCAGCCTTACGCCGAAGCGCGAGCCTTGGCGGATGAGCTCCGGCTCGTCGAGCTGCATCTCGGCGAGGGACGGAGCGGCGATGCCGTAGCCGGTCGTCTTGACCATCTCCAGCGCTTCCGCGAACCGGTCGTATTCCCGCTTCGCGTGCGAGAACTCCTGCATGAGCTGGAGCAGGTGGTCTTTGCCGCGGATTTCCGTGCCGACCACTTCGGTTAGAATTTTATCGTACAATTCGTCCGGCGCGAACAAGTCGATCTCGGCGACGCCTTGACCGAGGTTCATTCCGCTCAGACCGGCGCGAGAGATGAAATCGTATTCGATGAATTGCGATACGACGCGATCGACGTCGCGCAGGCGGCGAATGTCCTTGACCGTCTCGCGAACCGAATTCTCGTAGCTCGAACGGAGCCAATGGTTTTCGTTGAGCACCATGACCCAGCTCGGAAGGTTGACGTTCACTTCGTGAACCGGGAATTCGTACAGCACTTCCCGCAGCACGCCGAACACTTCTTCCTCGCCCATCGTCGCCGCGCTGAGCGTCAGCACCGGAATATCGTATTTTTGCTGCAGCTCGCTGCGCAGCGCCAACGCTTCCTCGGATTTCGGACGCGAGGAGTTGATGACGAGCACGAACGGCTTGCCGACTTCCTTCAGCTCGCTGACGACGCGCTCCTCGGCGCCTATGTAAGCGCTGCGCGGAATTTCGGCGATCGAGCCGTCCGTCGTCACGACGACGCCTAGCGTGGAATGCTCCTGAATGACTTTGCGGGTGCCGATCTCGGCCGCTTCCTGGAACGGAATCGGCTCTTCGAACCACGGCGTCGTAATCATGCGCGGCCCGCTCTCGTCCTCGAAGCCTTTGGCGCCTTCTACCGTGTATCCCACGCAATCGACGAGACGCACGTTCACTTCGAGCCCTTCCGCCACCTTGAGCTGCACGGCGTTGTTCGGCACGAACTTCGGCTCCGTCGTCATAATCGTACGCCCGGCGGCGCTCTGCGGCAGCTCGTCGATCGCGCGCACGCGGTCCGCCTCCAGAGCGATATTCGGCAACACTACGGTTTCCATGAACCGTTTAATGAAGGTCGATTTGCCCGTTCGGACGGCACCAACGACCCCGAGGTAGATGTCGCCGCCGGTGCGCTCGGCGATATCTTTGAAAATGTCCACTTTTTCCACTGAGATTCCCTCCCATCGTAATCGCGAAACGTTTCGTGACCCGCCTGCTGGGCGGAACTCGTACACGAATTTGGACTGGTAACATTGTATGTGCGAACGCCGCGATTATGACGAAGCACGTACAAAATGTTTGCCATACCGACGTACGGCCGCCGGCGCCCCTATTGTTTCCCTCCTGAGCATATGAAAAAAGAGAGAGACGTATGTCTCTCCCTTTCGGAAAAAGTTCATTGCTGCTTCAAGGGCTTCGCGATCGGATCGACCGCTTGCGGAGCGCCGTCGACGTACCGGTATTCGGTCGATTTGACCGGCACGTAATAGGAAGCGTCGATCAAATACCGGCGCAGATCGGCGTCTCCCGTCGGCGTCGACTGCGATTTGTTCATCGCCGTGGCGATATCGATGCCGTAATCGACGTATACCCGTCCGGCGGCGTCCATCATCAGCGGAAGCGGCTGGTTGGAGTAGACGCTTCTTACGTCGGGCTCGTCCATGCCGAGCTTCTCGAAGTCGATGCCGACCAAGCCGGGGTAAAGCTGGTTGCCGGCAGGGAGTCCCCCTCCGTTAGCCATGAAGTATTGCTCGACTTTCTTCCGCACGTCGCTCACTTGCTGGAACGCGACGAGGTCGAGCAGCTTGACCAGAGGCTTCGTCTCCTCGTCGATGACGATGAATTGGAAGCGGCCGCCCTTCTCGAACGCGATCGGGGGCACGCTGCCCAAGTAGTCCGTCCGTTGAAGCTTGCCAAGGTCGATCTTGTACTTCTCGTAGAGCGGCGTCGCTTCATCCGCGTTCTCGATCGGTAGCACGCCCGTCTTCTCGTAATAGCGGTCGATGGCGTCCTGCACGTTCAGCACCGACTCGCGGGCGGTCGCCTGGCCTCCCGGCGTATTGTCGTCCGGATACATGCACCCGGCGAGCGCCAGCATCGCGATCAGCATCGCGACCGTCGCGGCGCGGGATATCGCGCGAATGTTCATCGTTGTAATCCTCCTACGTTACGGCTATCGTAACCAATCGTCTTCTTCCTGCTCCTCGAGCTTCTTGCGGATCGCCGCCTTGAGCGGATCCTCCGGGACGGTCACCGAGACGTCCCCGACGACGCGCGCCTGACAAGACAATCGCATGCCGGCATCCAGCAGCGGCCCGAGCTTGCGAACCTCGGCATTCGTCGGCGGCGTCAAGAACCTTGCCTGATCGGGCGCTACGTTCACCTTGCACATGAGGCAGCCCGCAACGCCGCCGCAGCGGGTGCGGACGCCCGCGTTAGCGCGCTTCGACGCGTCGAGCAACGACGTGCCGGGTCTCGCTTCGACCGTCTTGCGGGCCGGAAGGAACGTCACGACGGGACGCTGCCGGCTCATGGCCGCCCCTCCTCGTTGCCGCCTTGCGCCATCCGCAGCGCCAGTCGCGCGACGTCGTCCGACAGCCGATTCCGCTCGATGAGCAGGAGAAGCACGGGCATGTGCCTCGAGGCGTCCGCGGCGATCAAGTTCCCGATGACCCGCGCGCGGTCCATTCGGTCGCGCAGGATGTTGAAGATCAACTCGTGCCCAAGCGGGATGAGCTTCGCGCTCGCGCCGCGCACGGCCGAGTCGTCGGCATGCGGATAGAGAGCGAGTTCCACTTCGGTCCGGTACGTCGATCCCGACGATGAAATGCGAAAGTCTCCGACGAGCTCGACGACCGTGCCGGACACTTCGTAGTGCGATAGCACCGAGCGGTAGATGTCCGTCTCGTTGTCCGCGGGACCGTCGATCGCGTGCGTCGACAGCTTCGCGTGCAGCGCCGGAATGGCCTCGCGGTCCGCGTACACGTCCAAGTCGCGGGGCTCCCGGTCGAGATTGGCCCCGCGCAGCGCGAGGCCGGTGCTTCCTCCGACGACCCAAGGGACGCCGCAGCCGTCCAGCAGCTCCGCCAGACGGACCAGCGCGGACAAGGGCTCACCGGTATGCATGCAAGTCACTTCCATTCTGCTTGTTGATGGATCGATTAGAAATACGGCTTGTTCTTCGCCGCGATCGTGCCCGCCTGAGCGACGACGGCTTGGCAGCCTAGCCGGTAGCCCGCTTCCAGCTCGTCCGGTCCGAGGCGTTCCCACTCTTCGTCGGTCGATTCGGCCAGCAGAGAGACCCCCTCGGTAACGATGCACCTGCACTTCGCGCACGTTCCGCGCGAGCAATTGTACAGCCAATCGATTCCCGCGTCCTGGGCGAGCTTCAGCAACGTCGCGCCGGTCGTCGGCTCGATCGTCGTCGTTCGTGTTTTTCCCGTTAGCGTAATCAATCCTGTGTCCCTCCGTGATGCGTTCATGAATTATACGATCGATAAAAATCCGCAGATCATTCCGTAGATGAGCATGACGACCGCGACGAGCGTCAGGACGAGCTTCACCCAGCCCTTCGTCTTGTTGCGGGCGAACGTAATGATGAGCGCGGCCAGCACCATCAGGCCGATTCCGATGAACGATACCCACATTTTGTCCATCGGGTTCAGCTTCGCTTCCGCATATAGTTGAATCATCGCGAACATTGATGTTCCTCCGCCCTTGTCCAAGTCCCTCAAATGCACAATATTATACCACTTTCCATGCGGATCTGACAAAATCGCGGGCGTTCGGACGACGTTTCGGCGGCGATTGTCACAGGGAAGACAAAATGATTATTACAGTACTGGGTAATGCAGGAAAACGACAGGCCGCGTAGAAATAAAACAAAGCTCGACAATATTCTCCTACGGATTGGGTGACGATGTGGAAAATCAAACGAACGACCGCTTCGAGGTGCAGCTGAGACCGGAACTGGCTCCTCCCGAGGCTTCTCCTCAGCAAACGATGGGCAAGGTCGCGGCTCTGGCGGCCGTCGCCGCCTTGGTCGGGGCGATCGCCTGGGGCTTGATCACGTTCTACAGCAACACCGAGATCGGCGTCTTGGCGTGGGCGATCGGCGGACTCGTCGGACTCGGCGTCGCGTTCGCGGCGAAATCGCAGCTCGCGCAAAACCACCTTGTCGTCTCCGTCGCGTTCGCGCTGGCGGGAGTCATCGGAGGCAAATACCTCGACTTCTATCTAAGCGTCAAAGAAATCGAAGACGAGCTGGGCATCAGCTTGGACGGCGCCGTCAGCTTCGGCGACGCGTTCGGCGGCTACGATATCCTGTGGATCGCCCTCGCCGCCATTACGGCGTGGACTCTCCCTAAGAGGATGTCCGGCCGGTTCTAGTTATTGGCTTCCAGCAAGCGCAAAAAACGGCGGTTCGGGATCATACCCGGACCGCCGTTGTTGCGATTGCGCCGATCGATTACGCGCTTACCAGTTGTTGCCCGACAGCTTCGTCACCGTGAAGTTCGGGCTGCCGCTCGTGCCGTAGATCGCCTGAACGCCCGGATTGTTGATCTTCACGTTCGAGAAGCTGGCTCCGCCGACGACCGGTCCTTGGCCCTGTTCCGCGCTGACGACGAGCTTGATGCCGTAGCGGGTCGGGTTATTGATGTTGATGTTCTCGAGGCGAATGTTTTGCATGGCGAGGTTTTCCGGCGATTTCGTCTGGAACATGACTCCGAAGTATACCGGATTATTGATATCCACGTTTTTCACCAATATGTTCTTCAAGGCTCTGTCGCCCCCGAAAATCCAAATCGCGCCGAAGTTCTGATAATCGTTGATCTTGTCGTCCGCTCCGACGCTGGTCCAGAAGTCTCCGCCCGTACGATCGAGCGTAATGCCGTCGAACACGGAATCTTGGTCGCCGAAGCCGAGCGTGTTGTAGCCGAAGCTAAGGCTGCTGATCGTCAGTCCCGGATACGTGAGCGTGTCGGCTCCGTACAGGTTCTGGTACAGGTTGCCCGATCCGCCGTACGCCGCGAACGCGGCTGCGCGCCGGACGGCCGTCGCCGTCAAGTTCTTGTACACGTTGCCGACGTTATAAGAGCCTCCGGAATCGATGGCGCTGAACAGCGCGAACGAGTCGTCGCCGGTGCCGCGCGCGTAGTTGTTGTCGATGACGTTGTACGACGAACCGTTCGTCATGTTGATGCCGTCGGCGAACATATTCTTGATGCGGTTGTCCTTGAACGTGTTATAGGAGGAATTGACGCCCCAATACAGGCAGACGAAGTGTTCAGCCCACACGTTCTGGATCGTAACGTTCTGCATGCCGTTGCCGTCGATGAACTTGCCCGGTCCGTCCGTTCTGTAGATATAGTTGCCCCACGCGGACAAGTCCTTGATCGTCGAGCCGTTCGCGGTCGAGGCGATGTTGAAGCCGACGTCCGTGTTCGTCTGGCTTGTCGGCGCGACGAGCTTCGTATGCCATGGACCGGCGCCGATGATCTCCGTCGCGCGTCCGTACACGTAGATCTTGGAGCCGATCTCCCAAGTGCCCGCCGGGATGAAAATCCCCTTCTTGTTCGCGTCCTGACGGAACTCGTTAAGCGCCTGATCGATCGACTTCGTCGCGGACACTTGCACGTACTTCGTCGGATCCGGGTTGGAAGCCGCCGGCGCGACGTTCTCCGTCTCGATCATGTCCACGTAGATCCAGGACACGTCGCCCGCGTCCTTCTGGATCTTGATCTTCGTGCCGACCGGGTACACCTGGTCGAGCATGAGCTGGGAATCCTCGTACAGCCAGTAAGCTTTGGTTCCCGAATTGTCATAGCCGAGACGGCCAAGCGTCGTCGGGGAGGCGTACAGGTACGAGAACTTCGACGTGACCGCGAAGTTGCCTTTGTCGGCTCCGTTCGCGTATACGCTGACCGTGCCCGTCGTATTCTCCGCGACGGCGTTGCGCAGCACGAGCGCGTTCGCCGGGGCGGTCAACGTGAACTCCACGTACTCACCGTTCGCGTCGAGATAGACGGCGGAACGGCCGGATGCTTCGCCGGCGAAGTCGCCCGGCGTGAAGTTAGGCGCAAGCTTCGTTCCGTTCGTGGCGTTCGCCGAAGACTCGGCTTCGAGAACGGTGAACGGCATGTTCGCGCCGCGTCCCGAATAGAGGCTCGCGGTGCTCGTATTGTTCGCTTGCTTCGTCGCGACTTCGTTCGCGTCGGCGGCGACGGTCGTCGCGACGGAGTAACTGCCGTTAACGGCAATCCACGTGCCGACGGCGACGTTAACCGACGCGCCCGCGGCGATCGTGCCCGAATACGAGCCGGTCAGCGTCTGGATGGTCGCTCCGGCGGCGTTCTTCAGCAGAACCGTTACGCCGTGCGCGCCGCCTGCCGATGCGATCGTGCCTTGGTTCTTCAAGTTAACGTTGAAGGCGACCGTATTGCCCGCTGACGGATTGCTAGGCGTCCAACTGACGTTGCCGATCAAATCGGACGTCTGCACGGGCGCCACGACGAGCGACAAAGCGTTCACGTAGCTATTGTTCGACTCGTTCAGCTCGACGACGGCGTTCGCCTCGTCGACCTTCGCGGACACCGCGTACGTGCCGGCATCCTTCGCGCCGATGTTCGCGGAGACGTTCGCGTTCGCGCCGGCCGCGAGAGCGCCGACCGGAGCGGAGCCGACGAGCGTCGTTCCGAGATAGAAGTTCACGGTCGAAGCGGCGGACGCCGCCGTGCCGTCATTGCGCACGTTCGCGGTCAGCGTGATCGCGCTCGTCTCGATCGGAGACGCAGGCGACCATGTCGCGCTCGTAACCGTCAAGTCCGGGTTCGGCGCCGCCGTGCCGTACACTTGGAATTCCGCCACTTGGCCGCTAGGCGCGCCGGTATTCGTCGTGATCCGGAGTCTCACTTCCCTTGCCGTTCCGGATACCGGGATGGAGACGCTGTTGCCAGTGGCCGGGTTGAACGTATAGGTCGCCGCCGAGACGAGGTTCGAGAAGCCCGACGCGGATTGCTCCCTGCCTAGCACTTGGATCGTCTGCGTGCGCGTCGCCCAGGCGTTGTCCGGGTTCAGCTTCAAGACGACGCTGGACAGATTGACGTTAGCGCCGAGATCGACCGTCAGGTCGCTCGGATGGCCGCTGCCTTCCCAATAAGTCGACGTCGAGTTATCGTTGGCGTTCGTCGCGACGAACGTGTGGACGGTCGACGTCGCGGTGATCGTCTTGCCGATCGCCAGATTCGAGCCCGGCGTCGGTGTCGGCGTTGGTGTCGGGGTTGGCGTCGGGGTTGGTGTAGGAGTTGGCGTTGGTGTAGGGGTTGGCCCGATATAAGCGAGCGTCAAGGTGTCGAGGTTAACGTTGCCGGAGTCGCCCGGATCGTACTTATACGTAATCGTGTTATTGCCCGCATTCAGCGCGACCGTCTCGGCCACCGTGGACCAGGTATCCCAGTTCGCGAGATTCGGGAGAGTCGTCTGCTTGATTTTCGTACCGTTGACGTACAGACTGACGTTCTTCGCTCCGCCGGACGCGTTCGCGTACTTGAGCGTTGCGGCGTGGTTGCCCGCCGAAGCGGCATTCACCGTGAACTGCGTCGTCGCGCCTTGGGTCCAATACCCGTCTACGAAGCCCGAGCCGGAGTACCCGGCATGGTCCGTGTTCGTCTTCGCTCCGCCGGATAACGCCGCCGACTCGGCTTCGTAAGTGCCGTTCGGCGTCGAAGTCGCGGGGTTGCCGATGACCTCGAACTCGGATAGTTGTCCCGCCGGCCAGCCCGTATTCGCCGTGAACGTAAGACGAACGTAGCGGACGTTGTTGGCCGTTACCGGAATCGTTACCGTGTTCGCCGAGGACGGGTTGAACGTATAGTTGGTTGCCCCGGCGATATTGTTGTAAGTCGAATCGTTCGAGCTGCCCGCGATGGCGATCGTCTGCGAACGGGTTGCCCATGAGGTCGAGTTCGGCAGCTTCAAGACGATCTGGTTAATGTTCGAAGCCGCGCCCAGATCGACCCGAATCCATTGCGGGAACGCGTTGTTGGCGCTCTCCCAGTACGTCGACGCGTTCCCGTCCGTGGCTCTGCCCGGATCGTAGACGTCCGAGTAGCCGGAAGCGGTTACCGGCTTGTTCAGCGCCAAGTTCGAATCGGCGTAAGCGACGGACGCGTATAGCGGAATCTGAACGAATAACAGAATGAGTGCCAGAACCGACAATCTGAATCGCTTGTGCAACATAATTTACCTCCTTCGAATGGGTGAATGGAACGACGAGTGACCTTGCATGCGTGCGCGAGACCGCTTCAGCTTCGATCGACCACCTCCCCTCAGAGGATTAGAGACTTATGATCCAACTCTTATACCATTTCAGCGCCTGGACGACGTAATCTCTGTCGACTTCCGCGCCGGCGAGAATCGGGTAGAACATCGCGAACAAGCAGGCGGCGATCGCGGCGTAAGCCCCTATCCCGTAACGAAGCCGGAACGAAGGCACTCGCTCGGCGATCGAGCGCAGCGCGTATACGCTGCATAATACGATGAACGGAACGCTCGCGTAGAAGTGATAGATGAACGTCAATCGGGAGACGAACATCCACGGAACGAGCTGCGCGGCGAGGCCGATCAGCAGGAACGAAACCTCAAGGCTGCGATCCTTGAGAAGCCGAAGAGCCATATAGACGGCGGCCGCGGAACCGATCCACCAGACGGCCGGGTTGCCCATGAGCACGATGCTGACGACGTCCCCGGCGTTAGCCGCTTGCCCTGCGTACGTCCACACCGGGCGTTGGATGAGCGGCCACTCCCACCAAGACGAAGAGAACGGATGCGTGGCGACGAGATCGCTATGGTAATTGAACATGTGCTTCTGGTAAGCGACGACGTCCGCGATGCCGTGGCCCGGACCGGGCAACCGCAGAAACGGAATATAGCTCGCGAAGTAGACGGCCAATGGAACGAGCGCGAACAGCCCCGCCGTCCAGGCGAGCGTCGCCGCGTACCGGCCGCGCGGGAAACGCGAGGAACGCCAGACGAGAAGCAGCGCGACCGCGATGCCTAATCCCGCGTACAAGCCGATCCACTTCGTCGCGATCGCCATGCCGATCGCGAGCGCCGACACGGCGAGCGGAACGAGCGTCCGACGCATGCTCGCCTGCTCGATGACGGACTGGCGGTAATATTCGTAAACGGCGTATGCGGACAGCGCGATGAAGAAGACGGCGAATACGTCGACCGTGCCGATCCGCGAGAGCGAGAAGCGCATGAAGTCGAGCGCGATCAACCCTCCGGCGAGGGCGGCGAGGTCGGTTCTTCCGAACATTCTCTTGCCGAATACGTAGAGGAGCGGAATCATCAGCGCTCCGAATATCGCGCCCATGAACCGCCAGCCGAACGGATTCATTCCGAACAGGGAGATTCCGGCGGACATGATGACTTTGCCGAGCGGCGGATGGGTCGTCTCGTACGGTTCGATGCCGTGAGCCGTCTCGTAAGCGGTGCGCGCGTGATAGATTTCGTCGAAGTACATCCCGTTCTTGTACGACGGCCTGCCCGGAACCGAATTCGGCTCGTCTATCAAGGTGGCGTCGCCCGACGCCGCCAACAAGATCGGCTCATTGCGGGAGTCCCGCAGCGATAGCTCGTAGAACATCGCCGCCGCACCCGTCGCCGGAGCGCGCAGCCGAACGGCGCTCGCTTCGAAGCCTGCTGGAACGCGTTGCCATTGGAACACGGTCCCGTCGCTCGCTTGTATCGTGAGCGCCGGCATCCACGTCGCTCCGTCGGTCGTCCGTTCGAGCTCCAAGCTCCCGTTGCCAAGACCCGCGTAGACGAGAACGTCGGCTACGTACTCCGTTCCCGGCAACGAGAATTCCGCGTATTGACCGGCCGCGGGCTTCCAGGCGGTATGAGGCGCATCGGCCGATCCTAGGCGATACAAGCCGATCGCTCCGCCGACGAGCGTCAGGACGACCATGAAGAGCGCGTCCTTGCGCGTCAGCTTGCGATCGCTCGCCGGCAAGGAGTCGCCCGCTTGCCGGGCAGCGTTCTCCTTCGCGGGGAGCGGCGGCTTGACGCCTTTCCTCGCAATCGGCTTGCGCTTCCCTGCCGCATGCGCCGATTGGCCCTTCGCGGCGTCGGCAGCGACCGGAGGTCCCGACAATCGCCAGCTCTCGTAAGCAGCCCATCCGGCAAGCGCGACTTCCAGCAGCGAGAGCAGCCGGAAGAACCCGTCGTCCGATGGCACGTAGTACGACTCGCGCAGCCCGAAGTCGAGCACGTACGCGATGTTCGCGAATTGAACGAGAGAGAATGCCGCCGCGATCGCCCTCAGCTTGACGGATTCGACGAATACGCAAGCGAGCAGCGCCAATACCGCCGCGATGAATCCGTACCGCTCGTGCATACCGCTGCGCAGCGTGAAGATCAGAACGGCAATCAATAACGCGACGACCGGAATGCCGATATCCGATCGGCCATTGGAGCGGAACCTCCGGTCGATTACCGCGGCGTACGCGACGATCGCGATCGTCAACGCGTTGCTCCACGCGTTGACGGTCATCGGTCCGATCCAATGGCCGTTCGTCGTGCCGTTCAACCCGAGCAAGCCGTAGACGTTCGCCGCGTTCAGCGACGCGTAAGGATAGCTGGCGAACATGGCGCGGTAATGCTCCCATAATCCCGCAGGCTCGCGCAGCGCCTCGAATGGCAATACGAGCACGATGAGCGCGCCTATCGCGCAAGCGGCGGATATCGCCCACCGCTTCGCCGACTTCTCCCGCCAGAGGACGAACGCGAGCAGCGGCGCCAATACGACCGCTTGGGGCTTCACGAGGCAACCGATCGTCAGCCACAGCGTCGCTGCCGCGGTCCTTCCGCCCATGAGCGACAGCACGAACAGAACCAGCAGCAACGCAAGGACGGAATCGACTTGCCCCCACAACGACGAATTGACGATCAGCATCGGATTGCATGCGATGAACAAGGCGAGCGGCAGCGCGGCCGACGCTCCGAACCGCTTCGCCGCCAGCCGGGCGAGCATGACGGATAACGCCACGTCCGCAGCGATCGCCGGCAGCTTCAGCAGCAGCCAGGCCGCGGGACTATCGCCGGTTAATCCGAATGCCGTCCGCAGCGCTCCGAGCGCATAGAGCACGTAGATGTATCCCGGCGGATAGTCCGCGAACATCCCTTCCGCGAAGAAGCCGTTCAGTCCGCCCCCGTACGCGCGGTCCGCCCATGCGCCGAAGTCGAGCATGTCGATCGGGTGGCCCTTGATCGTCATGGACAACCCGATCCGGAGCAGCGCGCCGACAACGAAGATGACCCCTAACGACCTCGCGATCGTTCCTTCGTCAGTCGACAACCTAGCCGGCAGACTCCTCGACGGTCGCGCGACATAGGCGGCGCCAAGAAGCAATCCTGCGAAAGCGAGGGCATAGGCGATCGCGGCGTATTCGGCCGGAACCTCGCCCGCGGCGCGTTGTTCTCCGCCGGCGGATACTTGCGAAGGCTGTTCATTCGCGTCGAAGGCCGACCAGGCCGCCCCATCCGGCGGCGCTTCTCCGAGTTCTTCCATCGCGAAGCCGCTGAACTCGGCCGATCCGGCCGCTAACGCGCCGTAGCCGCCGAGCCGCAAGGCGATCGTAAGCTCGGTCTGTTCGGCTCCCGACTTGCCGACGTATTCGATCGGCACCCACTGTCCGTCCGTATGTAGGAAGTCCGCTGAAGTGTCGATTATGCCCAGAACGGACAGGTTGGCGCCTTTCTCGGCCCCCGGAGCGACCTCCGCGCGCACGTACGCGCTTAGCCGATAGAACGTATCGGGCTTCACCGCGACGGATCGGATCCATCTCGCGTCGTTCGGCTCGCGATTCATAACCTTCGCGAACGCTCCTCCGTCTGCCCCGCCCGAACCGATGATCTCCAGCACGGAAGCTTCGCCTGCCGATAAGTAACCGTCTTGACGCCAACCTTCCGGCTGGCCGGCGGCGTCCGCCGCGAATGCTCCGTTCACCTCCATCGGACGCCCTGATTCCGCCGCGAACGTCTCTCTTCCGAATACGCATACGCTCGCGAGCAACGCCAACGCAAGGACGCCGACGAGCTTTCTCCTCATGCTCCCACCTTCCATCGTCTCGATCTCCTTTATTGTAGTTTGATAACGCTTTCATTTACAGGTGCGTTCTTAACGGGAATAGGTGCATTATTACGGATCGTGGCGCAACGTTCTCGCACGGTCCCCGAATGTCAAAAAACCGCCCATCTCTGAGCGGTTTCCGAACGATTGCCATCGAACGTTACTTTTTGACCATCATCTTGATGAGAGATTCGAGGTTGTTCAGGTTCATGCCGCTGCGTTTTACCGCGCTGACGATTTCCCTCACCGTGTCCTCGGATACCGGAACTTTGGCGACCGCGGATACTTGTTTGATCAGCTGACGGATTTGGGCTTCGCTTTGCATCGTGCCGGCGTTGACGCCGCCCGCGATTTTTTTGATCTGGTTCTCGGAGATGTTTTTGCCGGTTTTTTTGTTCACCGCGCCGAGTAAATCTTTCTTGTCCATACTTCCCCTCCTCCGGGATTTCGCTATGTATCCTATGAGGAGGAGAGGAGAAAAGTGTGGGCAACCGAGTGGCGTGACGCTCGCGAACGAACCCGCTTGCTATTTCCCGCGCAGCCAATTGTCGCGCGACGCGGTGGCGATTTCTTCGATCTCGTGCGTGCGCACGCGCCCCATCAGAGCGCCGACGGCTTGCTCCGGCGAGGTGCCCTCGAACAAGACGGCGTACAGCTGCTCCGTGATCGGCATTTCGACGCCGAATTCGGCCGACAGCTCGCGCGCCGCCTTCGTCGTTCTTACGCCTTCGACGACCATGCCGATGCGCGACAGCACTTCGTCCAGCGGAACGCCTTGCCCGAGCAGCGAGCCCGCGCGCCAATTGCGGCTATGACGGCTCGTAGACGTCGCGATCAAATCTCCGACGCCGGCAAGACCCGCGAACGTGAGCGGATTCGCTCCCATGGCCGCGCCGAGCCTGGCGATTTCGGCAAGGCCGCGCGTAATGAGCGCGGCTTTGGCGTTATCCCCGAAGCCTAAGCCGTCGGTCAATCCGGCGCCTAGCGCGATGATGTTCTTGATCGCCCCGGCCGTCTCGACGCCGATCAGATCCGGATTCGTGTAGACGCGGAAATACGAGTTGTTGATGAACAAATCCTGGGCGGTATCCGCGCAAACCGTATCCTCGGAGGCGACGACGACGGTGGTCGGCTGACGATTCACGACTTCCTCGGCATGGCTCGGTCCCGACAGCACGACGATGGTGCCTTCGGGACGATCCAATTCCTCCGAGAGCACGGTAGACATGCGCTTCAGCGACGCCAGCTCGAAGCCTTTGGTCGCGTGAATGACGATCGCGTCCTTCGGCAACAGCGGCGCTACCTGTTTCGCGACGTCGCGCATCGCGGACGACGGAGCGACGAACAGCACGGCTTTCGCTCCGGTCAGCGCTTCCTTCAAGTCCGTCGTCGCGCGAATGCCGTCGGGCAGCGAAGCGCCCGGCAAATATTTGTCGTTCGTACGTTTGGCGTTGATCTCTTCCGCTTGCGCCTCGTTGCGCGTCCACAGAGCGACCTCGCAGCCGTTGTCCGCCAGCACGCGCGCCAATGCCGTC
This sequence comes from Cohnella sp. GCM10027633, assembly GCF_042675445.1. Taxonomy (NCBI): domain Bacteria; kingdom Bacillati; phylum Bacillota; class Bacilli; order Caryophanales; family Paenibacillaceae; genus Cohnella; species Cohnella sp. GCM10027633. Next base: position 695,285 of record NZ_JBHTGV010000001.1, read on the forward strand.
CCCCAGCTTCCGGCGACGAGTACGGCAACTTTTTTATGCACCATGACGCACACCTTTCTTGCCGCTGCCCAGCTTGTTCTCCGTTCCATTCAGAAGCTTCACGATGTTTTTCCGATGGCGCAGGATCGCGATAGCGCCGACGAACGAAGCGCCCCAGATGAACGGAGCTTCGTTGCCGAACGCCGCGACCAGCACCGGAAGCAGCACGGCCAGCACGAGCGAGCCGAGCGATACGTATCGCGTCAACGCGATGATCGCGATCGCGGTCAGACCGGCGATCAGCGTCGGCAAGAACGCCCAGACGACGAGCGCGCCGACCGTCGTCGCGATGCCTTTGCCGCCCTTGAAGCGGAAGAAGATCGGCCAATTGTGGCCCGCGATGGCGGCGAGGCCGCACAGCACCGGAATCCAATGGTTGCCGTCCCCGAGCCAATATCCGATCGAAGCCGCCGCCGAGCCTTTGGCGAAGTCGAGCAGGAACACGCACAGCGCCGGGCCTTTGCCGAGCACTCTAAGCGTATTCGTCGCGCCCGCGTTGCCGCTGCCGTGCTGGCGAATGTCGATCTTCCGCAGCCATAGCGCGAACAAAATGCTGAATGAAATCGAACCTAACAAATAACCGAGTACGATAGCGACAATAGATGCGAACAAATCCGGTCTCCCCTATTCCTGATCCGACTTCCTGCGCGTGAATAACCTGAGAGGCGTGCCCTCGAACGCGAACGCGGCGCGAATCTTGTTCTCCAAATACCGTTCGTAAGAGAAATGCATCAATTCGGGCTCGTTGACGAAGATAAGGATCGTCGGCGGCTTGACGGCCACTTGCGTAACGTAGTTGACCCGCAGACGCTTGCCTTTGTCCGTAGGCGGAGGCGTCATCGCCACCGCGTCGGAGATAATGTCGTTGAGCACGTGCGTAGGAACGCGCATCGCATGCTGCTCCGCTACGCGATCGATGACGGGGAACAACTTGTTCAGACGCTGCTTCGTCTTCGCGGACAGGAAGACGATCGGAGCGTACGTCATGAACAGGAAATGGTCGCGGATCGAATTCGTGAACCGCTGCATCGTCTTATCGTCCTTGTCGACGACGTCCCATTTGTTCACGACGAACACGGCCGCTTTGCCGTTCTCGTGCGCGTAGCCGGCGATATGCTTGTCCTGCTCGATGATGCCTTCCTCGCCGTTGATGACGACGAGCACGACGTCCGCGCGTTCGATCGCTTTCATCGAACGCATGACACTGTATTTCTCCGTGGATTCGTACACCTTGCCGCGCTTGCGCATGCCCGCGGTGTCGATCAGCACGTACTTCTGTCCGTCCTTCTCGAACGGCGTGTCGATCGCGTCGCGGGTCGTGCCCGCGATCTCGCTGACGATGACCCGCTCTTCTCCCAAGATCGCGTTCACGAGCGACGACTTGCCGACGTTCGGCCGTCCAATGAGGGCGACCTTGATGACGTCGTCGTCGTACTCCTCATCCGTCGTCGCGGGAAGCTTGTGCACGGCCGCGTCGAGCAAATCCCCGATGCCCGTGCCGTGCGCGCCGGACAGCGCGACGGGGTCGCCGAAGCCGAGCGAGTAGAATTCGTAAATATCGTCCATCCGTTGCAGGTTATCGACTTTGTTCACGGCCACGACGACGGGCTTGCCGGAGCGGAACAAAATTTGCGCGACTTCTTCGTCGGCGTTCGTGATGCCTGCCTTGGCGTCCACCATGAAGACGATGACGTCCGCTTCCTCGATGGCGAGCTCGGCCTGCACTCTGATCGAACGCAGCAAGCTGTCTTCTCCATCGATCTCGATGCCTCCGGTATCGATGACGCTGAACGAGCGTCCGATCCATTCGCCGGTGCCGTAGATGCGGTCGCGCGTAACGCCCGGTTTATCTTCGACGATCGCAAGCCGGTCGCCGATGATCCGGTTAAAAATCGTAGACTTGCCCACGTTCGGCCTGCCTACGATCGCAATGACGGGTCGTGCCATACATTCACTCCTCAATTAAAAACACTCACAACTTTCATCATAACAAATAATCGACGACTTGGCTAACTTATCCTACGATTTTCGATTCACGATAATAAACAGATCCTCGTGCACTTCGTGCGCGGCGCAATCGAGCACCTTCTCGAGCAGGTGGGCCATATGCTGCAAATCTTCCCGGCTACCCGCGACGAAGATCGGCGCCCCGCCTCCGACGCTATCCTTGTCGGTCGTAACGATGCCGATAATGTTAGCCATGCGCGCTTCCCTCCGTGCTCTTGCGGTTCGCTTCCGTCGGCATGCGAACGGCCGCTTCCAGCAGCGGCACCCCGGACACCGCTTTGAACGCTTTGTCGGCATCCTTCTCCCGCGGCAGCACGAGCAACCCGAGCTTGCCGCTCTTCAGCCCGAGCTTGCCGAGGGGCAGCAGCGCGGGATCCCCGTCGTCCCGGTATACGCCCAGCCGCGTCGAGACGTCGTGCAGTATCGCTTGCCGCTGGCCCATGTTGGCGATCGTCACTTTGGCGTTGTCGTTCTTCGGCGTCAGGATGAAGCCCATCCCTTCTTCCCGAATGATGTCCCGATTCTCGTCCAACCCGACGTTCATCATGTAGACGTCGCCTACGTACAGATTCGGACCGTCTAGCCGCACTTCCGCCCGCTCGACGTGCGCGATATGGGCGATCGTCGTCCCCCTCATGAAGCGAAACACGACGGCGATCGAGAACGCGCCCGCGATCAATCCGCCCCACCATTCGAACAACATGACGCACAAGCTGACAAGGAAGGCCGCGAAGATGGCCAAGTAGTTCCGGCCTTCGAACACGACCGCGATCCCTTCTATGTATGCCGCCCCTCGCGGCACGAGCTCCAGATGATCGATGGCGGTCAACGTGCTCCGCTCCATGTTGCGCACCTCGCGGAACTGCTGCGCGGCAAGCGCGAGGAACGTAATCGCGGTGTAATCTTTGTCGTATAACGCCGGAACCGCGACCGCGCCGAGAGCGCCGGCGATCAGCCCTAACGCGATATGAATGATTCTACCGTGAGGATAGGCCGGATATTGCCTATAATCGCTGCGCAGCATGAGCAGACGGGCCGCCACTCCGAAAGCAGTTCCCATGATGACGCCCGTTAAATCTTGATGCTTCGCCAACCATTCGAACCCGTTACTCATGAACGCTCCCCTCCTCTTTTCCAGCCGAAGCGATGTTCCTGCGGACTTTTAAGCTTCCCGAACGCTAGGATGACCGCGACGCATAGCCGCGCGAACAGTACGGCGATCCACCAATTTCTCATCCACTCCAGCGACTGTCCGCCGGTCGGCATATCAGAGCGACCGATCGCGACGGCGGTTACCCCTTCGCTTAGCGCGATCGCGACCGATAAGGAGAGCAGCTGCGACGGAGCGTCCTTGAGCAGAACGGCGGCCAGCCCGCCGATTAAGATCGCCGCCCCCCATGGAGCGGCAACCTTGGACCAATCGAACGGGTAATACGAGATGCGATGCAACAGCAAATAGATCGAACCGAACAACAGGCCCGCGGAGACAGACGTCCACCTCCAAGACGCTTCCATTTTCCAGGCTACCGCGAAGATCAGCGCAATCGTCCAGACCCATGCGCCTTGCAGCGATACGGATGGAGTTAGCGGTAAGCTCCATCCCATGAACAGAGGCCAACCCGACAGGAAGAACGCCACGGCTCGATGCGGAATACCGCCCGCCGCTTCTTCCTTCCAGCCGCTCCACCATAGGATGACGGTCGCCAGCCATAAGATCACCGCTCCGAATACGGGCGACATCTACCCACCTCCTTGCGCTTAGTATGCGCCGGAGCGAAAGGAAACCATGCCCTGATAACCCTGCTTAATTAATGCCGATTGCAGGGAAGAGAATCTAAGAACGCAAAAAAACCCGCCACTAGGGCGGGCTCCAAGGCGGAATGCCTTATTTGAATTTGCTGAGCTTGTCGCCGAATTTCTCGCCGAGGTTGAAGCTCATGTTCTCAACAGGCGGAAGATTCGTCTCTTCTCTTGGCTGGCGCGGACCGCGCGGACCGCGGGATTCGCGCTCTTCGCGCTCCGGACGGGCAGGAGCTTCTTCGGTTTCCTTGATGGAGAGCGACACGCGCTTCTCCGCAGGATTGAAGTCGAGCACCTTCGCCTTCACTTCTTGGCCTTCTTTCAGTACTTCGAAAGGAGTCGCGATGTGACGGTGCGCGATTTGGGAAATGTGAACGAGACCTTCCACGCCCGGAGCGATTTCGACGAATGCGCCGAAGCTCACGAGACGTTTCACGACGCCCGTTACGATCTCGCCGATCTTGAATTGACCGGAAGCGGATTCCCAAGGACCCGGTTGAGCCGCTTTGATGCTGAGCGAAATTTTGCCGAGGGACGGATCTACCTTCAGCACTTTCACTTTTACGCCTTGGCCTTCGGATACGACGTCGCTAGGATGCGCGACGTGCTGCCAAGCCATCTCGGATACGTGTACGAGGCCGTCGATGCCGCCGATGTCCACGAACGCGCCGAACGGCGTCAGACGCTGTACGGTACCTTCGAGAACTTGACCCGGTTGCAGGTTGCCCATGATTTGTTGCTTGTTCGCTTCGTAGTCGGCATCCAGAACTTCCTTGGCGGACAGGATGACCTTGTTGTTCTCGCGGTCGATTTCTTTAACCTTCACGCGAAGCGTGCGGCCTTTGTAACCGGCGAAGTCTTCTACGAAGTGACGCTCGACCATCGAAGCCGGGATGAACCCGCGAACGCCTACGTCCGCGACCAGGCCGCCTTTGACGACGTCGGTAACGATGACTTCGAATGCCGTGCCGGCATCGAACTTCGCTTGCAATTCGTCCCACGCGCGCGGGCTGTCGATCTGGCGCTTGGACAGAACGAGCGACTCCTTCGCGTCGTTGATGCTGACGATCTTCGCTTCGACTTCTTGGCCGATCTTCACGGCATCCGAAGCGTTGTCCAAGTTAACGGACGACAGTTCGCGAAGCGGAATCACGCCGTCGTATTTATACCCAAGGCTTACGTACGCTTGGTTATCCTCGATTTTGACGACCGTGCCTTTGACGGTGTCCCCTTTCTTCAAGGTCACGAGATTCTCCAATGCGTCTTGAGCCGCCGGTTCGGCGGCTGCCGTTTCCTGGACGTTGATTTCTTCAGACATGAAAATTACCTCCTCAGTTCTACCCCAACTTTATTTAAACCCGCTGTGCGGTGCTTAAATCAACTTCATCCGTAATTATGAGAACCAATTAATACCTCTAGTATGAGGGATTGCCCCGCGAATCATGCATGCGTCCGACTAGGACGCGGGCTTGCGCGTCTCGACCATCTCGCGAATGCGAGCCATGATGAGCTCCGTCGCGGCTTCCATGCTCTCCGAGGTGCCTTGCTCGACGAAAGGCGCCATGTCGATCGGAGCGCCGTATACCGCCATGATCTTACGGAAAGGACGGTAGTCTCCGACGATCGCGACGGGCACGACTTGCGCCTTGGCGCGAATCGCCATCGTCACAGCTCCCCGCTTGCCCATCCCGACGTTCTCGTTCCGGGTGCCTTCCGGGAAGATCCCCATCACTTTGCCTTCCTCGAGCAACGAGATCGCGGTCCGAATCGCTTCTTTGCTGACGCCGCCGCGTTTCACCGGGAACGCGCCGAGCGATCGGATCAGCGGACCGAGCAGAGGAACCTTGAACAATTCGGCTTTGGCCATATAATGAACCTTGCGAGGCACCCAAATGCCCAAGCTGATCGGATCGAGCAAGCTCTTATGGTTGCTGCAGAGCACGACCGGCCCGTCTTTCGGGATGTTGCCGACGCCCCGCGCCTCGAACCGGAATAGCAGCAAGCATAGCATCCGGGCGATTAGCCTGCAAATGCGGTATAACATAATTTACTTCTCCTCCGTCGAAATGGTTCGCGCAACGGCAAGTCCCCATTGAACGATTTCTTCGGCGACCTCGTCTATCGATCTGCCCGTCGAATCGATCAAGCGGGCGTCGGGCGCGCGAAGGAGAGGAGCGAATTCTCTTTCTTCATCCAGCCTGTCGCGTTCGGAAATTTCCCGCTCCAGCTGATCCAGCGTAATGCCGGGTTCCGGACCGAGCTCCTTGAATCTGCGAGTCGCGCGTTCCCTCGGCGTGGCGGTCAGGAACACCTTCAGCTCGGCGTCCGGCAGCACGTGCGTGCCGATATCCCGTCCGTCCATGACGACGCCCTTGGCAAGCGCCATGCGGCGTTGCAGGTCGGCCATCTGTCTCCTGACGCTCTCGAGCCTGGCTATGTAGGATACGTTGCGGTTAATGTCCAACGTACGAAGCTGCGGGCTGACGTCTTGTCCGTTGACGAGAACGAGTTGCGCTTCCTTGCCCGGAAGCAACACGATGTCGAGGGCGTTGGCCAGCTTGCCGACGCTCGCGTCGTCGCCGAGATCCAGTCCGGCCTCGAGCGCCTTCAGCGTCACCGCGCGGTACATGGCTCCCGTATCGACGTAGATGTATTCCAAATCCCGTGCGACCATTCTGGCTACGGTGCTCTTGCCCGCTCCGGCAGGTCCGTCGATCGCGATATTAATTCTAGCTGCTCTTCCACTCATAAGCGAACAACCGGCCTCCTACGACTCAAGCGACACGACCGCGGAAGAAAAAATAGGCAGGCTCTGCCTGCTTGCGATCGAGAAAATTATACCACAGCGATTGGCGAGATGCAAAAAACAAGCCGCGCCCGTCAAGGCGCGATGCTCGGGAACGGAACGCCTTCCGATTCGTCCGTCGTCGTCAGCAGGTAACGCGCCGCGGGAATTTGCAGCACGGCCTGCGACAGAACGAGCAGGACCGCCAAGACGATGATGCCTCCGCGAATATAGCTTTCGATACGGTCCGACCAAGCGGAGAATGTCGGCTCCGGATTGCGATCTTGTTGTTCCCTCATGCGATCCTCCCGGCATCGAGGCCGGCGGATCGCGGGACGCGGGTCGCGAGGGCGGCCGGCTATTCCTTGCGTTTGTCCAACTGGCGTTCGAAGCAATAACGAATGATTTTTTGTTGATCCGAATCGGCGATCTCCTTGAACCGCATCATGACGAGATGCCTGTCCGGCTCGACCGGCATGACCCGGACGACTTCGCCGTCGAAGCCCGCGTGAGCGATCGATCCGCTCTTGTAGCTGAGCAGCAGCCAGCAATTCAGTACCGAAGTCGGCACGATCGGCCACTTCCGGTCGCAGACGAACGAGACGCCGCCGCCGCCCACGTCTTCGGTTATGGCGACGAACCGAAGCTTGTCCCCGATCTTGACGGCCAACTCCAGGTTCGCTTCTACTCTAAGGAAGCTGCGGCGCTGGTCCTTCGTAATCTCGTCCAATTCCGGCTTGCGGATCGAGACGAGCCGTACGCCGTCCGTGCGGAATCCGGTTACCTGCGTGGAGAACAGATGCTTGACGCCTTCCGCGGTGAAGAAATACAGTTGCAGCGTCTCGCCTTGCTGCGCGCGGTAATACCGTCTGCTCTTCTCGTCGAGCGGGACTTCGATGTAGATGTTGCCCGCGTCGAGATCCGCCACGCGGGAGCGGAGCGTGATCGCCGGCGCGCCTTCCTGTTCCGCGGCAGGCTGTATGTACATCGTTTGATTGATTTTCGGAAGCACCCGCAACCCTCCAAGGCGACAATGATCGGTAAATGTTACCGTTCCATTATAGCATGGCGTTACAAGGTTGAATACGGAAAGAGGGACTGCGCGACCGTATCGTACGGCCGCGGCAGCCCCGCCTCATTATTTGTAGATCGGCTTCGCCGAATCCGGGATTTCCTCGATCGTCTCTTCCAAGCCGTTGTCGGCGTTCATGAATATCCGGTAATCGCGTTCGTTGATCTGCCCGACGAACTCGTGGCACAGCACCAGCTTCCGCATCCCGTTCTCGATGACGGACAGCCGGTATTCGCGCACCCGGAAGTCGCCGTTCAATCCGGCTTGCGCCTGCTCCTTCGTCGTCTTTGGCTTGCCGGGCGAGAGAAGCTTCGGCGCGAATACGTGGTCGGACGCCTGCAAGCCGACCGCTTCTCCGTTGTCGAGCGCGATGCGTACCGTGACCTTATCCGGATAGAACCGGACGTTGTCGATCGCCTTCACGAAGGTGAATACCGCCACGTGATCGTACTCGTCGTAAGTCACCGGCGTCATTCCCTTGTAACCGTGCCTTACCAGGAATTGGGACGCTTTGTTCCGGGCGGTGTCGAAGTTGAGCTTGCGGCTCTTCACGGCGCGAGAATTGATGAACCAGAGCAGTTGACCGCCCTTGCGGGTATAGTCCATCTGGATCGTCGAATCGCCGGAGCCTTCGATCGTCACGGAATAGGCGGGCAAGTCCGTCTTGCCTCCCGCGTCGGCGACTTTGGCGTCTTTGCCCGTGCCGCTCGCTCCAAGGAACTCGAGCGCCTTCTTCTTGATCTGGTCGGCGGTCATGTCGTTGCCCGTCAAGCCCTTCGAAGAACGGACCCGATCGGTTGACATCGCCGAAGGACCCCAGTCGTTCTCCGGGTATTCTCCCATCTGCTTGTCCATCGCCTTGAAGCCGTCGATGATCGTATTGTCGTGCGGCGTATTCTCGCTCGCCATCGCGATTTCGACGTCCATCCAGCGCAAGTGGTCGGAGATGACGGCGTCCTGAACGTTGCCGAGCTCCTTGTTCACGGATCCGGCCGTTTTGTACAGCGTCTTCATCATCTTCATCTCTTGGTCGGTCAACGGCTCCTTCGTCAAATCCCGGACCGCGGTCTGGTAGGCGAAGTTGTTGATCCGCGACAGGAACTGCTCGGCTTTGTTGAAGGGCAGCAGCGCGAGCGGAAGCTGGTTGATCTCGTTCTGCGCCTGGCTCGTCAGCCGCCAGATATTCACGAGGCCTTTGCGCTGCATGCCCTGCGAATTCGCGGACACCGCGAGCGTCTGCCCGAGCTCGTCGTAGAGACGGTCCATATGGTGGTTCAAGTCGTGAAACGCGCGCTGGTACTGATTCTCCGCCTTGATGAGAATCGCGTTCTTCTCTTGATGCTCCTGATAGCCCCAGACGATCGAGCCGATCAGTACGAGCACTGCGATCGGAAACAAAATTGAACTTAGACGTCTGTACATGCAAAAGCCGACCCCTTTCATTCCCAATCTTGCGGTTGACGTTAGTGTGGGAAGAAGAGATCGGCTTTATGCGCGGCACGATGGAACATCGCCCGTCTTTGGTCCGGCGGTCAAACGATTTCCTCTTCGATAAGGAAATCGTCCGCGTTGCTGCAGATGCACATCCGGAAGCCGGTATCGACGCGGCCCCGTTCCTTGCGCCCTCGCAAAATGAATTTCTCGTTGCATTTGTTGCACCGTATGACGACTTTTACCCTTTGCGTCAGCATGCGTCTCCCCCACTGTGCGCGATCGAATCTACGCCCAGTATGGACGAAACCGTTACGATTTAACCTCTTCCTCCCGCTTCAGCAGCCGAAAAGGCGAAACGGCGTTCGCCCGGTTGACGTGTCGGATGCCGCTGAACCAGAGCAAGAACATGAACGGAACGACGAGCCAGATCCAGGCTTGCGATACGGTCATCATCAGATAATCGTACAAACCGTGCCAGAGCAGCGGCAGCAACAGCGCGAGCGACAGATGCAGCCGAACGGCGCGGCCCTTCGAGAATTTCGCTTTGCCTAGCGAATATCCCATGAAGACGCCGAACAACGCGTGACCCGATACCGGGAGCAAGGCCCGCATCATGAGCGAACCGAACGAAGACGGCTGCAGGAACGCGTACAGCACGTTCTCCAGCGTGGCGAAGCCGAGCGACACCGCGACCGCGTAGACGATGCCGTCGTACGGCTCGTCGAATTCGGTATGGTTGAAGATGATATGGTAGAGCACGAACCATTTGAAAAATTCCTCGACGCCCGCGGAAATGACGAACGAGAACGTGAACGGGGATTCCCCCCACATCAGCGTTAAGCCGCGTTGCACGATCATGACGGGGAGAACGATCAACGCGCCCATCAAGAACAGCTTGGCGATCATCGGCAGCGGTTCGGTATCGTAACGGTCTTTCCAATAGAAGTACGCAAGCAGCGCGATACCCGGCGCGATCGCCGCGGCCAGCACGGACAGCATGATCGTCCCCCTCCTCTCTTCTCCCTATTATAACAGCAATGCGAGGCCGATAAAAAAAGAACATTTTGCGAAAAGAACCTCTTTTTCGCAAAATGCTCTCTTCGTTTAGCTTGCGGCGTCAATCGGCGAACGTCGTGGCGAGCACGCGAACCGCGTCGGACTCGATGATCAGCTTGGCGTATTCCTCGAGCACGGCGGGCGTAACCGACGTCGCGTCGCCGTATTCGGCCAGCACGGCGATCAACGCGTTGTAGCTTCCGCTCTCGAATCCCGCGGGATCGAAGGCGAGCACCCAATGGTTCTGGTACCGGTACATCCGTCCTTCTTCCGTCACGCGGCCCGCGAGCGTCTTCGCGGCGCCGATGGCGTCTTCGATGTCCCTGAAACGATATATAATGGCTTCGCTTTGCTCAAGCGTCACTTCGAGTTCGTATACTTCTTCCTCGTCTTCCGTCTGGGCATCCGCCTCGCGTTCGAGCTTGCCCCGCGTCACGATGACGACCATGCCTTGCGCCGGCATCCCGAACACTTCGACGGCGAGCGGACCGGAGGCGTCGAAGCCAAGCTCGCTGTAAGCTTGGTCCATCATCTCGCTGAACAGCTCGTGGACTTTCGGAATTTCCCGCCACATGTCTTCCTTCTGGATCCCGCGCTCCGATAAATCATCGAACGTGAGAAATATACGAATTTTGTCTTGGCTAAGCCGCTCCATCCTCATGACAGGATCCTCCTTCAGTGGGTGATAACAGCTTATGAATAAGCATATAATACGTGAATGATTATTGCTTGGTAACATGTTATCACTTCTCCCATCGAAATGCACTAGGGAAAACCCTCGATTATCAAAAAAACGGCACCGTCCCCGATGGGGAAACGGTGCCGTTCTGTCATGGGAATGTCCGGAATTAAATGCGGTCTTGACCGTTCTGTTCCAGGATCGCGTTGATTTGCTCGGTCACTTCTGGGTCTTTGGAAGCCAACAGGCTGACCCTGCTCATATCGCCTTCGTCCGACCCGGAAGCGCGCTCGGATCGATCCGAAGATCCCCTGCCCGAGAATCCGCCGAACTTCATGTTCAACGCCTTGCCGAGCATCTCGTCCTTCACGTCGCTCATCCGGTTTTTCACGCTTTGGCCCATGCTTGCCGCGACCGCGGACATCATCTGATTGCGCTGAATCAACATCACGATCGCCGCGCCTGCCAATCCGCCCATCACGAAAGTCCCGATTTTCATCTGCCCACCTCCTTATAGCTGTTAGTGTGACCGCGCGGCGCTAGGTCATGCCCCGTAAATTAAGGAAGCAGGACGATGTCGATCGATGGGGAATTATGATACAATCGAGCCGATTACGCCTAGGAAACGGAGGATCTTCATCATGAAACGCACGATTATCGCCGCAAGCTCTGCCGTTCTGCTGCTCGGCCTCGCGGCATGCGGCGGCGCGAACGAGCCGGACGCGGCAGCTTCTCCTCCCGCCTCGTCGGCGACGACGCCGGCGGCCACCGCACCGACAAGCTCCTCGCCGGCCGTTACGCCGGAACCTAGCGCGATCGCTTCCGAGACGCCGTCTCCGTCGCCTTCCGCTTCGCCGGAAGAGCGGCAGCCCGCCCTAGCTTATCGAATGAACAAAGCTTACCGGATCGTCCCGATCGACAAGGAGAAGACGCCGAGCAAAGTCGTCTTGCTCACCTTCGACGACGGACCGAAGGAAGCGGCGACGCTCGATCCGATTCTAGACGCGCTGGATAAGCATGGCGCGAAGGCGATCTTCTTCGTTAACGGCTATCGCGTCAAGGCGCATCCCGAGCTGCTGAAGGAAATCGACGAGCGCGGCCAAGTGATCGGCAACCACTCGTGGGACCATATCGAGCTGGGCAAAGAGAAAGCGGACAAGATCAAGGATCAGATCGGCCGAGTTCAAGACATCGTGAAGGAAACGACGGGCAAAACCCCCGTGTTCTTCCGGCCGCCGTTCGCTTCCTCCAACGATAGCGTGCGTCAAACCGCGAAAGACGAAGGACTGCTGTTCATGACGTGGTCCAACGGTTCTCTCGATTGGGACATGAACAAGGTTAAGCGGGAAAATCGACCGCAAGCGGTCATCGACAACGTCTTGGAGCAGTTGCACGAAGGAAGCAACATCCTTATGCACGAGCTTGCCTGGACCGCGGAGACGCTCGACCGGCTGCTGACCGAGCTGGAGAGCAAAGGTTATTCGTTCGTCGATCCGAACGCCATCGATCCGACGATATAACGAATAAGGGCCGGGCCTCAAGGAACGTCGCCCGGCGACGGATTCCTTGAGGCCCTTATTCGTTATTGTCCGCCTTCCCCGCTCCCCCACCAGAACAGTCCGGCGACGAGCAACGTGAACAGGATGACCAACGTCAGATAGAACCATCGCGACAGCTGGCTGCGCTTATTCGGATGGATGGCCGAACGTGGCGGCATGCCGGTTTCGGACAATCCCGACTGCGCGGCCGCCTCGGCGATCGCCGCTTCCAGCTCTTCGATCGACGTCGCTTCGCCGGATCGTTCGTCTCCGCTAATCGCGTGTTTCTTCGCTTCCCTGAATTGCTCCCATACCGAAGAGCCCTCTTCGCGCTCTTTCATGCTTCGTCCCTCCGCAGCCGAATGATGCACCCCATGACGAAGTCGATCAGGAAATGCGCCAAGATCGGCGTCCAGATCGTTCCCGTATGGGTCATGGTCCAGCCTAAGCCGTAGCTGATCAAGAAGACGAGGCCCGTCGGAATCCAGTGGCGCAAGTAGCGCACGTGGATCGCCGCGAAAAGGATGCTCGTCCAATACGCCCCGAACATATGCTGCAGCGCGCCCCGGAAGAGCAGCTCCTCGCAGACGGAGATGATCAGCGCCAGAACGGCGATATGCCAGATCGGACGTCCCTTGAACATCCGCTCGTTGACGCCCCCGTCGTCCGCCGCTTCCTCGGGCACGAACTTGGCCATGGCCAGGTTCGCGAGCATGACGGCGCCGGCCAATCCGCCGCCCCACAGGGCGAATTCCCACGTTCTCGGCAACGCGAATAAATTAATGATGTTTCTCCCCTGCAATAATAAGACGATGATTCCGATAATAACAGTAAGCGCTTGAGTCATGTATAAGTTGACGAGCAACATCTTGTCGCTTAATTGGTCCACGGTTACTTTGCGGAACTTGATTTTGCGCAGCTTGCGAAAGTCGAATTTTTTCATTGTACCTCTGCACGTTGTAGAATTTTGTATGTTCAAGGCATGCAATTTTTTCTATACTAAGACTACCTAACTCACTCAAACCGTTGTCAAAGGAGCAGCCATGGAAAAGCGTCTTAATCGATCCGACCTCATCTTCTCGCTTGCGTTTCTGCTGATGCTCGTTATCGCGGTTGCCTCGTTCTTCTACGGCGTCAAGGTGGGCTCAGACCGCGTCGAGGCGAAGTACGCCGCTCCGGCCGAGCCGGAAGTCGCCGTAACCGCCCTGCCGAACGGCTATCAGCAGCAAGATCTCGTCTCGTTCTATCATACCGTATTTTTGCCTTACCGTGAATTTCAAAACGAATGGTTCGACGCCCAGCGAGAATGGCTGGCGGACGGCTCGGTAGATCCGGCGGCCGCACTGAACGAGCTCTCGAAGACCGCCAAGAAGACGTACGAAGACGTCAAGGTCGCGAGCGTCTCCCAAGCTTCGCCGCTGCTCGTCGAGGCGCAGACCAGCTACCTGAAGAGCCTGAAGCTGTTCTCGGACGGCTTCTCCGAACTGGCGAACAAAGCCGGCGCCCAAACCGCGGACGCTCTTCTTAGCAACGTCAACGCCAACGCTTATTATAAGGAAGGCCGCAATCAATCGCTCGCCGGGCAAGGCTCGTATTACGGCGCGATGCTGAAGTGGGCGTCGATGGTCGACACCGACCTTCCTTCGGACTTCGACAGCCCGGATATTCTAAGCCTGTCGAAGTGGAAGACGCTTCCCCTTATTATCAAGCTCAAGGTCGCCTCGGACTATCTGTCCCTTCAGCAGGAGATGCCGGAGTTCTCTCCGCAGGACCTGACGGCGAGAATCGACGATTTCATCGCGTCCGGACAAGCCGAACGCAGGAAGCTGAAGAGCTTCAGCGCGATCGCGGAGCTGCTCACGAGCACCGAAGGCGTTCGCAGCGGCGACTTCCTGAAGATGAAGGACCGGTTCTACGGCAACGAGCAGCTTCCTCAGCTTCCGTTCTTCTTCCGGGACAATTAATGTTACGTTCTAAATCGTGAATTGTTGCACATTACTCATTGCAATGCCCGTACCCTTGCTTTAGAATAGTAAAGGTTATGGGAACCGGAATAGCGCGTCAACACGTACGTGAAGTGACCTAAGCGGAGTCACCCTGGACGCACCGAAAGCCCGCTGCTGCGGGCGCGGAGGTCGAGGGTGTTTTCTATATTTCGAAGGAGGGTTCCACAATGTTTAAAGTATTGGTATCGGATCCGATTAGCGATTTGGGCATTTCGTTGCTCGTAGAAGCGTCCGACATCTCCATCGACAAGAAGGTCGGCCTTAGCGAGGACGAGCTCGTCGCGATCATCGGCGAATACGATGCCCTGCTCGTTCGCAGCCAGACGCGCGTGACGGAACGGATCATGTCGGCCGGCAAGCAATTGAAAGTCATCGGACGCGCCGGCGTCGGCGTCGACAACATCGACCTGGACGCGGCGACCAAACGCGGCATTATCGTCATTAATGCGCCGGACGGCAATACGATCACGACCTGCGAGCACACGTTCGCGATGATGATGGCGCTTGCCCGCCATATCCCGCAAGCATACATGAAGACGGTCGGCGGCGTATGGGACCGCAAGTCGTTCGTCGGCGTCGAGCTTCGCAACAAAGTGCTGGGCGTTCTCGGCATGGGCCGGATCGGCAGCGAAGTGGCCGCTCGCGCCAAAGCGTTCGGCATGGAAGTGTACGGCTACGATCCGTTCCTTACGCAAGAGCGCGCCGACAAGCTCGGCGTACGCCTGGCGTCCGTCGAAGACGTCGTGCGCGACGCGGACTTCATTACGGTCCATACGCCGCTCACGCCGGAGACTCGCCACATGCTCGGCAAAGACCAATTCTCCCGCATTAAACCGGGCGTACGCATCGTGAACTGCGCGCGCGGCGGCATCATCGACGAGCAAGCGCTCGTGGAAGCGATCGACGCGGGCCGCGTAGCCGGCGCCGCCTTCGACGTCTTCGAAGAAGAACCGCCCGCTCCGGAGCATCCGTTCCTGAAGCATCCGAAGATCATCGTCACGCCTCACCTCGGCGCCTCGACGATCGAAGCGCAAGAGAACGTCGCGATCGACGTGTCGGAGCAATTGCTTCACATTCTGCGCGGCGAAGCGTTCAAGAACGCGGTCAACATGCCTCCTGTTCCGGCAGACGTTCTTGCCAAGCTCGAGCCGTACTTCTCGCTCGGCAAGAAGCTGGGCAGCTTCTCGGTGCAGATGGCGCACGGACCGGTTAAGGAAATCGCGGTTACGTACGCCGGCGATCTGGCCGACGTCGACACGCAGCCGCTGACCCGCCACATCGTGGAAGGCGTGCTCGGCTTCCACCTCGGCTCGGACCAAGTGAACGTCGTCAACGCGATGCACCAAGCGAAGACGCGCGGCGTCAACATCGTCGTCACGAAGTCGCAAGCTTCCAAAGGCTTCACGAACCAGATCAGCGTCACTATTCGCACGGACAAAGAAGAGCGCCTCGTCGCGGGCACGCTACTGAACGGCTTCGGTCCTCGCATTACGCAGATCGATCGCTTCCCGGTCGACGTAGAACCGCACGGACACGTTCTGCTTGTCTCCCACCACGACAAGCCGGGCATCATCGGCCGCGTCGGCACGCTGCTCGGCAACAACGACGTCAACATCGCGACGATGCAGGTCGGACGCAGCATCGTAGGCGGCTCGGCGATCATGGTCCTCGGCGTCGACAAGGGCGTTCCGAAGGAAGTCATCGAGCAATTGGCGAGTTTGCCTGATCTGAATAAGGCTAAGGTTATTCATTTGTTCTAAGTCGCTTCATTACGGAAAACGGCTGTTCCCTCTCGGGAGCAGCCGTTTATTTGTTATCTATTCGATGGGCAGGAAGTGAGGGTATATATATCCTTTCGCTGCGGCTTTACCCCACAAAGTGACGATATCCTTCGAAGTCTATTCCGATTACTTTGCGGGGACCCCGGCACTGGTCTCGAATTCTGAATGGTAACCCCGTAACAAGGTGATTTCTCGACCGTAAAGGCAGGCGCTTCGCTCTTCAGGACATATATACCCTCTTTTTCATCCATCGATAATAGAAAAACTACCGTGCCCAAGTGAGCGGACTCAGCTGCCCTTTTTCATACGGATATCAGTACCTCTCGAGGTGCTAGGACACATTGGGCGGTCCGAATAATTGAAGTCTCTGGCAACAATCGCCAATAAGAAAAAGGATAGGTGTCCCCTGAAGAGCAACGCGTCTGCCTTTACGTTCCCGAACCGACCATTTGACGGGTTTACCATTCAAGGTTCGGGAACGTAACAGCAGCGTAAGGGGACACCTATCCGTTTCACAACGAAAAGCGATTGTTCTATGTTTCAATTTTAGCGATCTCCTACACCTTCTCCTTCACCATCGCCGGAATCAGCAGTTGCGTCGCGGCGAGAACGACGAGAATGATCGGCAACGCGACGGCGTCGACGCTCGTGGCGAACAGCACCTGCATCAGAATCGACAGCACCCGTCCCGCGTTCAGGAAGAACTCGCGCACGACGACCGACTCGATGCGGAACTGGCCGCGAAGGGGCAGGACGTCCATGATGCGGTAATAGTACGAAGTCAGCGTGTTAATGATGAGCGGCGCGAGGAACGAATACACGACCATGAAGACGATGACCGTCCATAGGCGGATCTCCGCGAACAGGACGAGCGTAGCCAGCAAGATGAGCGACGTCGAGACGAACAAGTCCCTGCGGACGCGCTGCTCCTTCCTCCTCCTCGCGATGTACAGCCCGGTCGCGATCGTCAGCAAGGCGAAGAATACGGCCAAGTATCCGACTTGGTCCTCCCGTCCGACCACGTGGTACATGAGAATGTTCGGAAGGAACAGCATCATGCCTTGGAACAAGCCGAGCACGAAGAAGCTTCCGAGCGACATCAGCCATAATCGGCTTCGCTTCATCATGAGGCCCGAGAATTTCAGGAAGAACGTCCGGTGGTGCGATGGAATGCGAGGAATCCGGAAGCTGAACATCGAAGCGAGCGCGAACAGGCACGTGGCGACCGTGAACGTAATGATATAACCGCGCAGGCCGTCGAACTGACTGATCAGGAAGCCCGCGAGCGCCGGTCCCGCCAGCCCCGCGGAGTTGAACACGATCATGTTGATGCCCAGGTATCGCGACCGGTTACGCTCGTCCGTAACGTCGTACATGAGCACGAGATAGCCTGTCCAATAGAGACCGAGCGCGAAGCCGTTGCAGAAGCCGAATAGCATGTAATAAGCGACGACGTTCTCCTGCGCGATGATGACGACCAGATAGAACAAGGCGATCAGCACGATGCCGAGCCGGTACGTCACCATCCGGTCGCGCTTCTTGGCGATCCAGCCGCCGACCGCGAAGGCGAACGGCGTAACGCCGTAGACGATAAGATTGAAGATCCCGTTCACGACGAGATCCTCGGTCAGACGCCATAAATATAAGTTCAAGAACAGTCCGGACATCGAAGCCCCGAACTGAAAACAGCCGTGAATGAACAACGCGACGAACGCTTGCCGGGACAACCTCTGGTCCGGCGAAGCGTTCGTCGCGGTAATGCGGGGCCATTGCAGCCATTGTCTCATCGGTGTACCCCCAGCTCCGACTATCGGCGAGTCGACTTGGTCGGTTTTTTCCGGTTCACGACGACGGGCAGAGCGATCGTGAACGTCGTGCCCTCTCCTTCGACGCTCTCGGCGCGGATCTTGCCGTTGTGCGCTTCGACGAGGTTCTTGACGATCGCGAGCCCGAGTCCCGTGCCTCCTGTCGACTCGCGCTTGCGCGCCTTGTCGGCCTTATAGAACCGATCGAAGATATACGGCAGATCGCGTCGGGGAATGCCCTGGCCTTCGTCGGCCACCTTGATCTCGATGACGTCGCCCTTCGCCCCTTCGATTCGCGAAGCGCACAGCCGTATGCCCGCGCCCGAAGGCGTATGGCGCATCGCGTTGTCGAGCAGGTTCGTAAGCACTTGCTCGAGCCGGTCCCCGTCGGCCGCCTCCAGCAAGAGCTCCGGAGCTTCCTCCGTCCGGGTCAGCGTAATGTGCCTTTCCTTCGCGAGCGCTGCGAACTTGCGGTAAACCCGCGCCATTAGCGCGTTCACGTCGAGCTGTTGATAATGCATCTCCAGATGGCCGGCTTCCATTCTCGCCAAGTCGAGCAAGTCTTTCACGAGGCGTCCCATCCGAAGCGACTCATCGTGGATGACCTGCACGAGCTCGCGCCGTTCTTCCGGCGATGCCGCGATATCGTCCAGCAGCGCCTCGCTATAGCCTTGCACCATCGAGAGCGGCGTCCGGATCTCGTGCGAGACGTTCGCGACGAAGTCTTTGCGCATCTTGTCGACGCGGAACTCTTCCGTGACGTCCCGCAATACCGCGACCGCGCCTCTGACCTCGTCCCCCGCGGCGAGCGGCGTCATGACGACGGACCAGACGTCTTCCTTCACGTGAACCTTGACGGTGAGCTCCTTGACGCCGGAGATGACGTTGCGGAACGTCTCCCGGAGCGGCCCCGGTACGCAAGCATAAGGCTCGTCCTCGCCTTCGTCATGCATCTCCACGCGATTCCAATCGTCGAGCAGATGTTGCCCCTGCGGATTCGTCAGAATCGCGACGCCCGCCGCGTCGAACGTAATGACCGCGTCGGTCATGCTCTTGATGACGCTGCTCAGATGGTCCCGTTCGTGCTGGATGTCGCGGATGAGCGTCTGCAGCTCGGTCGCCATCTGGTTGAACGAATTCGCGAGCTCTCCGATTTCGTCCGAGGATCGGATCGCGACGCGCGTCGTGTAGTCGCCCTGAGATACGCGGTTCGCGGCGTCCTTCATCTCGCGGAGCGGCTGGGTAATCTTCGTGAGCAGGAAGAACGCGAAGAACGTCGTCAGCAAGAATCCCATCAGACCCGCGTACGTGAACAATCGCTTGATTTTCATCGGGTCGGTGAACGTTAGATCGATATATTCGAGCAGGAACAAGCCAAGCGTCACGATAACGACGGCGACCAAGCCGATGATCGTCAGCCACATTTTGCCGACGACCGTTCTCCATATCGCCATACGCTACTTCGCCGCCTCCAGCTTGTAGCCTACGCCCCATACCGTCGTGATCATCGAAGCCGCTTCGGCGGAAACCCGGTTGAGCTTCTCGCGCAGCCGCTTCACGTGCGTGTCCACGGTGCGCAGATCGCCGAAGAAGTCGTAGTTCCAGACGTCCTTCAGCAGCTCCTCGCGAGAGAATACTTTATCCGGCGAGCTCGCCAAGTAATGCAGCAGCTCGTATTCCTTCGGCGTCAAGTTGACCTCTTGGCCGCTCGCGGTTACCCGGTGGGCATCGTGCTCGATGACGAGGTGAGGGAATACGATGTTGTTGCTCGTGTTCGTGTCCTTGGACAAGAACGCGGTCGCCGAGGAACGGCGCAGAATCGCTTTAATCCGGAAAATCACCTCGCGCGGGCTGAACGGCTTCACGACGTAATCGTCCGCCCCGACCTCGAACCCTTGCACGCGGTTGATCTCTTCGCCTTTGGCCGTCAGCATGAGCACGGGCGTCGCCTTCTGCTGCCGCAATCTCGTGCATACTTCCATGCCGTCGATGCCCGGCAGCATCAGGTCGAGCACGATCAGATCGAAGTCCTCGCCGAGCGCGGTGCGAAGAGCGGATTCTCCGTCCTCCGCTTCCTCGATCTCGTAGCCTTCTTTCTCCAAATACATCCGCAGCAGCCGACGAATGCGCTCCTCGTCGTCGACGACCAAGATCCGATTGCCCATACTCATGCGCGTTCACTCCTCTTCCGGTTGGGTTAGTTAATCTACGCCTGCATACGAGTGCAAGCCGGCAAGGACAAGGTTGACGCCGATCAGAGTGAACATGACGACGAGGAAGCCGATGACGGCGAGCCACGCGGAACGCGTGCCCTGCCAACCGCGCGACAAGCGAAGATGCAAGTACGCGCTGTAGAACAGCCAAGTGACGAGCGCCCATACTTCCTTCGGATCCCAGCCCCAGAATCTCGACCAGGCGATCTCCGCCCAGATCATGGCGAAGATGAGCGCGCCTAGCGTGAACACCGGGAAACCGATGGCGATGGCGCGGTAGCTGATCTCTTCGAGATCGTCCGCGTCGATATCGGTCAGATGAGGCTTGATGACCGCGATGAGCGGCTTGCGGGCGAGCAAACGAAGCAGACCGTAGATGACGAGGCCGGAGATGACCGCCCAGATGACCGTGTTCAGCTTGCGGCCGGCGTTAACGCCGTTCATCCAAGATGGCGCCTCGAACAGAGGCTTGTCCATGCCGAGGAACGATTGGAACGCGACCGTCTCGCTGTTGTAAGGAGCGACGATCGGCGGCAAGCTATAGATGACCTCGTTCACGTCCGAGTTGACGGTGCCGTCGTCCGCGATCTCGACCGTCTCTTGGCTGAACGTCGCCTCGTAGCCAGCGCCGCGGAAGCCGAACACCGATACGAGGAAGCCGATGATCATGATGATGACGACGAGCGAATATTCCGTCCACCGTCTCGAGCGGCGCCCCGCCTTGTCCGTGCGCTCCAGATCGACGACGCGGATAAGCTGCATGAGCGCCGCCGCGAAGCCGACGGCGAAGAACGCTTCGCCGAGCGCGGCCGTCGTGACGTGGATACGAAGCCAGATCGAGTTGAGCGCCGGGTTAAGCGGTTGTACTTCCGACGGAAACACCGATGCGTAAGCGACGATGATAATGACGAGCGGCAGCGTGAACGCGCCGAGAAGCGAATTGCGGTAAATCAAGTATACGACGATAAAAGCGAACATGATGGCCATCGCCAGGAAGGTCATGAACTCGTACATATTGCTCGTCGGTATGTGGCCTTGCCCTTTCCAACGCGCGAAGAAGAACGCGAGGTGGGCGACCCAGCCGGCGATCGCCGCGATGAAGGCGATGCGTCCCCAACGGGCGACGTGCCCTTGCGGATCCCGATTGCTCCAGCGCTTGCCGGCTACCGCGATCGCGTAGCAGATGAACGCGGCGCAGTAGAGAAAGAATGCAGCGGTGAACGCGTTGTTGCTGAAGTCTATCCAATTCAACGTAAATTCCTCCTGTTATCGAGCGACTTCGGCGGCACCTCGATGCCCGTCTTGCCGAGCGCCCAAGCGACGTCAGCCCGCAAGCCGTAGCTGTTCTTATTCGTGTGCGCGCCGAGGGACAGCTTCCCGTCGTCGATGCGCAGCCACACTCTGCGATGCTGCCAATAGAAGCCCATGACCAGGCCGATCATCGAGATAGCGGCTCCGATCCATATATAAGGCATCGCCAAATCTTTGCGAATGTTCAAGTACGTCGTATATTCCGAGAACGTTACATTTACCATTTTACCACCGGACTGCGCCTTTTCAACTTGGAACGCGAATTTGCCCGAACTTAGGCCGTTCTTGACGTAATAGTCGTTGAACAGCGACTGGTAGCCCTTGCTCTCTTCGCTCGGCATCGGGAAGTAGATATACGTCTCGCCTTCCGGCTGCAGATCCGGTCCCGTGATCCGGAACGCGAACGCCGGGTTGTTCGGCTCGCGCGTCTTCGTCATCGGGCGGCTCTGGGCGTCCAAGCCGAAGTCCGGGTAATAATCGTTCAACCGCAGCGTGTACGGCCCCGCTTCGTACGTCCGGGCCGGATTGTCCGCCTTCAGCTCGAAGCTGCCGTACGACTCGCCCGTCTTGCCGTCGGTCAAAGACAAGTTGACCGAGATGAAGCGGACGCGCGGCAGGTAGCTGTTCTGATAGACCTTGATATCTCCGTAAGCGAGCGGACTGTTCACCCGGATCGGATGCTGCTCCACTTGCTCCAGCACGGGATCGCTCGTCGGATCGTCGCACGCGTCTACGCATTCGTACAGCGTCGCCTTCGTCTCGAACAGCTTCGGCACCGCTTTGCCCTTCTGGTGAGACGCCAACTCGCTCTCGTCGTACAGCTCCAAGGTGAAGTCGTCGTTCTTCAGGTAATAGTTCGTATCCGGGATTTGACGGGTCTCCCCTTCGTAGAGGGCGAGATACTGGTCCATGTGCCACGCCGGGACGCTCCGTCCGAGCACGGCGAGCAGGAATAGAATAAGGCCGATATGGTTAATGTACGGACCCCAGCGGCTGAACCGGTTCTTCTCCGCGAGCAGCGCCGTGTCCTCCTGCCATACGCGATAGCCGCGGCGCTTCATCTGATTCTTGAACGATTCCGTCCATGCCGCCGCGTCCCCCTCGATCGGACCGCCGTACGTAACCTGTTGGCGGGTGATGAATTGGAGATGCTTGCGAATCTGCTGCTTGGAGAGGGCGCGATAGAGAGGCAGCACGCGGTCCAGGCTGCAGATGACGAGCGACGCGCCGATCATGACGAGCAGCAGCTTGAACCACCAGGATTCGTAGGTATGCGACAAGCCGAGAGCATGGTAAATGACGCCCGCCGTCCCGTACGTTTCCTTGTAGTACGCGGCGAACTCCGATCGTTCGGTCATGTTGATGAACGTGCTCTCTTGTTGGAAGATCGTCCCGAGCGCGGCTCCGAGCAGCGTCAGAATAATCAAGTAAATGGCGATCTTGACGGACGAGAAGAAGTTCCATATCCGGTCGACGAGATGCGGGTTCTGCTTCTGCGAACGCCGGGCGACCCCGTCGTACCTCATCTCGAGCGGGGCGTCCGCGGCTTCGGCCGCGTCCTCGTACAGCGGCTTGCCGCACGATTCGCACAAGACGGTGCCGACGGGGTTCTGATGTCCGCATTCGCACTTGGTGTTCTGTATTAACATCAGGTCCTCCTGGCATAGCTTAATGACTGCTTCCTGCTATCTCTTCGTGGCCATGAGCTTCTCCACGCGCGCTTCGATGTCCGCTTCTTCGAGCGGCCCTCCGACGACGACGTCCTGAATGACTCCGTCCGCGCCGATGAAGTACGTCGTCGGGTATTGCTTCAGCCCGAACGCGCGCTCCGTCTTCTTGTCTTTGTCGAGCAGAATCGGGAATTTCGCTCCTACCGCGCTCGCGAACCGTTCGACCGTGATGGCGTCCTCGCTTAGGTTGATGCCGACGAGCTCCAAGCCTTGCCCGTTCCACTTCTCGTATTGCTGCTGCAGGGCGGGCATCTCGTCGCGGCAAGGCGGGCAGAACGTCCCCCAGAAGTTCAGAATGACGGGCTTGCCTTCGTAATCCTTCCAGTCGTGCGCGACGTTATCGAGGTCGGCCAGCTTGAAGCCCGGCGGCTTGTCCCCTTCGGCGAGCGCGGAGCTCGACGTGAAGAGCGAGTTGCCGATCGCGTAACCGCCGACGAGCAGCACGAACGCCAGAATCGAATATTGGACGAGCTTGCGATGCTTCTTCATGTAAGCCTGTTCACCACCTGTAATCCGTTATTCTCATTATAACGAAAATACCGGGGTCAAGGGCAGTCGCCCTCTCCTCCGGTTTTGAACATTGTGTGACGCCGTATCGGCTATTGGTCTTCCTCTTGCGCGCTGAGTTCCGCCGCTTCCATAAGCGTGCGGAGCTCTTCTCCGGATAGCTTGCGGTGCTTGCCTCGCTGCAGTCCGTCCAAGAACAATCCTCCGAACGAGATCCGCTTCAACCGGGTAACCGGATGATGGATCGCGTCGAACATTCTTCTCACTTGCCGGTTGCGCCCTTCGCGGATCGTGATCGAGATCGTCGCGAACTTGCCGTCCGGATCGATGTCGTGGTATTCGACTTCCGCCGGAGCGGTCATGCCGTCATCCAGCTTGATGCCCCGCTGCAATCTCTCGAGATCTTTGCCGTGGGGCACGCGCTCGACGGTCGCGTGGTACGTCTTCGGCACGTGATGGCGCGGATGCGTCAGCTTGTGCGCCAGGTCGCCGTCGTTGGTCAGGAGCAACAGCCCTTCGGTATCGTAATCGAGCCGGCCGACCGGATACAGCCGTTCCTTGATTTCCTTCAAGTAATCGGTTACGACGCTCCGCCCTTTGTCGTCGGAGACGCTCGTAATGACGCCTTTCGGCTTATTGAAGAGAATATAGATTTTGCTCTCTCGCTTAATCGGCTTCCCGGATACCGTAATGACGTCGGCCGCAGGGTCGGCTTTCGCGCCGAGCTCCTTCACGACTTCCCCGTTCACGGTCACTTTGCCCGCCGTTATGAGCTCTTCGCATTTGCGGCGGGACGCGATGCCCGCGTTGGCGAGTATTTTCTGCAATCTTTCCACGGTCGTTCACCTCATCCCTCATCATACCAATCCGAACAGCAACCAGCAAGCCGCCACGGCGGCAAAAAAACCGATGAAGTCCGAGAGGAGGCCGACCTTAAGCGCGTAACGGGAGTTGCGGATGCCGACGGCGCCGAAATAGACGGTGAGCACGTACAGCGTCGTGTCCGTGCTGCCTTGAATCGTAGAGGCGATGCGGGCGACGAACGAATCGGGGCCTTGCTCCTTGATGAGGTCGGTCACGTAAGCGAGCGAACCGGCGCCGGTTAGAGGCCGAAGGAACGCGAGCGGAAGGACGTCGGCCGGCACGCCGAACTGTTCGAACAGCGGGCGGAACAGGCCGACGAGCGCGTCCATCGCGCCGGAAGCGCGGAACATGCTGATGGCGGTCAGCATTCCGACGAGCTGCGGGATAATGCCGACTGCGGTCGAGAAGCCGTCTTTCGCTCCGTCGATGAACGATTCGTATGCGGGGATCTTGCGGAACATCGCATAGAGCGGAATGAAGGCGATCAGGACGGGTATCGTCCACGTGGACACGATTCGAATGAGTTCGAGCAACGGCGTCAGCCTCCTCCCGGGGGAGCCAGAGGGCGATTAGGGGCATGAGGGATCGTGGATGCCGGAGTATCGGAACGATGCTTGAACGTCGGCGGCTTGCCGGCCTTGCGGCGGTACCAACGGTCGATGAGTATGGCCGCGCCGGTCGATATGATCGTCGCCAGCAACGTCGGGGCGACGATGTCTGCCGGGTGGAGCGATCCGAAGTTCATCCGGATCGCGATAATCGTCGTCGGAACGAGCGTAATGCTGGCCGTGTTCAACGCCAGCAGCGTGCACATCGCCGGCGTGGCGACCGTCTTGTCCGGATTGAGCTTCTGCAGTTCCTGCATCGCCTTGATGCCCATCGGCGTCGCGGCGTTGCCGAGCCCGAGCAGATTCGCGCTCATATTCGATAGAATATAGCCCATGGCCGGATGATCGGCCGGCACGTCGGGGAACAATCTGCGGACCGCCGGCGCCATTACCCTCGCCAGCTTGCGCACGAGTCCAGCGTCTTCGGCGATGCGCATGAGTCCCATCCAGAACACGAGAATGCTGATCAAGCCGAGGCATACCGTAACGCCGGTCTGTGCGCCGCCGAACGCCGCCTCGGCGACTTTCTCCATCTTGCCGTTGATCGCTCCGAACAGGACGCTGACGACGATCATGCCCATCCAGATCCAATTCACCATGCTACCCCGCTCCTCTCTTCCCTTCTTGCGAGGACGCGCCGCCGGTCGCCCGGCTATCCGCGACGACCGGCGTTTTGCCGATCGGAACGCCGTCCATGTAGTATTTGATCCACCCCCGGTAACCGAGCGCGTAAGCCGGTTGGCTTGCGTCTTGCGGCTCGTACGCCGCCGTCAACCGCTCTCGTTCTCCCGGGGCGAACGGGTAGCGGAAGCCCGAGCCGAGCTTTGCGGTTACGCCGGCCGTAGGCACCGGATCGCCCTCCGCAGCCACTTGCTGCAACGGATAGTTCTCGAAGCCGTAGTCGAGCAGCTTGCGGTGGTCCGACCAATCGTCGCCGTCGTTCAGCGTAACGACGACCAATTGCTGGCCGTTTCGCGTGGCCGAGCTGACGAGCGTCCGGAGCGCTTTTTTCGTGTAGCCGGTTTTGACTCCGTCCGCGCCTTCGTACATCGTCAGCATTTTGTTTTTGTTCACCCATTTATAGTCCCACGGATCGTGGGGATTCGGCGCCGTCTTCACCCGCGTGCCTACGATCTCCCGGAAGTCCTTGTTGCGAAGCGCGTAAGCCGCCAATCGGGCCATGTCGTTAGCCGACGCGTAATGACCGGGCTCGTCCAGCCCGCTCGGATTCATGAAATGGCTGTTCGGCATTCCGATCTCGTCGGCTTTCTTGTTCATGAGGAACGCGAATCCGCCGACGGAGCCGCCGACGTGCTCGGCGATCGCGGTCGCCGCGTCGTTGCCGGAACGAAGCATCAAGCCGAAGATCATGTTGCGCAGCTTCATCCGCTCGCCCGACTTCAGGTAGATGGACGACCCTTCCTTGCCCGCGGCGCGAGGGCTTACGTTCACTTCCGCCTCAAGGTCCGCGTGCTCGATCGCTACGATCGCGGTCATGATCTTCGTCAGGCTGGCGATCAGCATCGGCTCGTCGCCGCGCTTGCTGTAGATGAGCCGTCCGGAAGCGACGTCGATTAACGCCGCGCCTTTGGCATGGTTGCCTGGGGGCTTCGGCGCTGTCGCCGATGCGGCGGACGCCCGCGGGGCGGATGCCCCCGGGACGATCAGGGAGACGAGGAGAACGGCCAGGGCAATCCGTCTTCGAATGGTGAATGGCGCTCTTGAAGTGACGTGCATGGATATCCTCCTTGAAACAAACGATTCTACGTCGGGCTCGAACTAACTCACCCTTGAAACAAATGAATCTTCGTCGGGCTCGAACTAACTCACCCTTGAAAGGTCTCCTAACAATTTATGTAGGCGTGTCCCAAAGTATGTAGCTTACGTCTCGTCTTTCGTCCGTCCAAGTAACGCCAATCCCCCCGGACAACGAAAAACCCGGCTTTCGCCGGGCTTCATTGCGCGTACGCGCGTCCTTACATAAGCTTGTCCGAATGACTCGACTTGGAGAGAAGCGCGGAGTCCGATTCCTGCGCTGCCTGCGAAGAGGCGCCGCGCTGGAACGCGTTCTTCAGCTTGTCCACCCAAGTCGGGGCCGCGTCGATCAAGCGCTCGAGCAAATGCGTCTGATTGTCTAGCGGCACGACCTTGACGCCTTGCGTGCCGACGACGAGGAACGCGATCGGCGTAATCGATACGCCGCCGCCGCTGCCGCCGCCGAACGGCAATTGCACGGACGCGTTATGTCCGTTGTTGTTATTGTTGGAGCCGGACTTCGCGCCTTCTTCCTCCATCGCCTGGAACTCGCTGCCGCCAGCCGCGAAGCCGAAGCCGACCTTGGAGATCGGCAGAATGACGCTGCCGTCCGGCGTTTGAACCGGCTCACCAACTATGGTGTTAACGTCCACCATATCCTTGATGTTCTCCATGGCGGTTTGCATGAGGCCGTTGATCGGATGTTGCTGTGTCATTGCTATTCCTCCTTCCGGGATGCGATCCCGCCGCAAGTGGATCGGTAAGCCGCGGTCGACATCGTGTACCTAATTTGCCCGCGATGGCGGGTACATTATGCGCCCGCGGGCGACTCGATGCATTCCTTACGCCTGCTCCGGGGCTTTCAGGTACGTGCGCCATGCCCGAAGGGCCTTCCCGTATTTCAACGTTCGCGTGCCCAGTCGGACGAGCGAGACGAGCACGGCGAACGCGCCGATCTGAAAATCCGCCTCCCACACCGCCGAGAACTCCGGCTCCGCGTAATTCGGCTCGATGCGGCTTTGCGGAATCGCGTTAAGTTGGAGGAATTGCCCCGCCGCTCCGCTCGCGCAGCCCGCCACCGCCCAGAGCAACCCGGTCAACACCGCCGTTTGCGCGGCATCGCCGGTACCGACGCGGAAGTCGAGCCGCCATCTCGTGCACTCTACCCGCTTGAGCGTCGTCCTCATCCAACGCTTGAATCCGCGCGTCGACGTCCGAATGGCGCGATACGATCGCCAATACTTGCGGACGGTACCGATGCCCAGCCTGCGCTTCGTCTTCTTCTCATCTGTCGCATTCGCGATACCTCCCGCTCGCCGTTCCCGATAGACGATATCCCACCCTCGGACGACGATGGACGGCAACACGAACTGGTAATGGATAAGTCCGTACAACGCTTGCACGATGACGACGAGCTGATCCAACCGTCCGCTTCGGGAGTAACGGACGCGAACGCGAACGCGCGAAGCCAACGCCGCCAATATAAGGATCGCCGCCGCTCCGATGGCGACCCAAAGCCAGAAGGCCATACCACCCCCGCCTTTCCTAGGGGTAGTATGGCCTTCTGGCAACGCATCATGCAATTGACTGCATTTCAGTTCGTTTCCAATTCGCGTTCCATGTCTTCGAGCGACAGCTGCCTGCCCTCGATGCGCTCGAACAGCATCTTCGTGCGCTCCTCGAGCTCTTCGTCCCCGCTCAGGTCGGAAGGCTCCGGCAACGCCTTGATGCCCGGCAAGCCGAAGTAGTCGAGGAACGCCTTCGTCGTCCCGTACAAGATCGGCCGGCCGACGGCGTCCGCGCGGCCTTTCTCTTCGATGAGGTCTTTGGCGACGAGCGTGTGGAGCGCTCGGTCGGCTTTGACGCCGCGGATTTCCTCGATCTCGATTCGCGTAATCGGTTGGCGGTAAGCGATGATCGACAGCGTCTCGAGCGCCGCGTTCGACAGCGCCGCGCGAGCCGGCGAGAACGCCAGCTTCTCGAAGTATACCGCGTGCTCGGGAACGGTCGTCAGCCGGTAGCCGCCCGCCACTTCCGCGACGCGCAGCCCCCTGCCCTTCTTCGTGTAGTCCTTCTGAAGGTCCTTCAACACGTTCTGCACGACATCGGCGTCTACTTCGACCACCTCGGAGATCGTCTTGGCGCTGATGCCTTCCTCGCCGGTCACGAACAGTATGCCTTCAAGTACCGATTTCAACGTCGAATAATCCATGGTCATCCTCGCTCCCCGTCCAAGTAAGCACGATATCGTCGAACAACGCGTTCTGGTGGCACGATACCCAGCGGCGCTTCATCAGTTCCAATATCGCCAGGAACGAGACGACGATCGCGTCGCGGTCGTATACGTCGCCGACGAGATTGGAGAACAGCATCTTGCCGTCCCCTTCGCGGGCTCGCGCCTTGAGCGTATCGACGATATCGCGGATCCGGTCCTTCACGGACACCTCGTCCTTGCGAATCGCGGTTATCCGGTTGCGGCCTTCCAGACGGCGCATCGCCTTGCGGAACGCGCGGACGAGGTCGTCCACGTGCAGGCCTTCGACCGGATTGACCGGCACGACCTTCAGGAACGGCGTCAGGTCCGTGGATTCCCGAGTGTACACTTGGCTGCGGTCCCATTCCTTCTCTCGAAGCTGCACGGCGACCGACTTGTACTTGCGGTATTCGATCAGCTTGCGGATCAATTCCTCGCGCGGATCGAGCCCTTCGTCTTCTTCGTCGATATACCACGGTTCTTCCGTCACCGGAGGCTTCGGCAGCAACTGCCGGCTCTTCATCGACAGCAGCGTCGCCGCCATGACGAGAAATTCGCTCGTGACGTCGAGCTCGAGCTCCTGCATCGCGTCGATATATTGCATGTATTGGTCCGTAATATCGTTGATCGAGATATCCTCGATGGCGATCTCCGCTTTGTCGATAAGATGCAGCAACAAATCCAGCGGACCCTCGAACGTTTCGAGCTTATAGAGCACAGCCACTTCGTTCGTCCACCCTTTCCGCGTCTTGCTCGGGGACCGCGGCTCGCTTGCCCGCGATTACGCCCAAGGCGAATCGTATCAGCCTTGGATCGCTCGCGTCAAGTTCGCCATCTCGATTGCCGTCGATGCGGCTTCCCAGCCTTTGTTGCCCGCCTTCGTGCCGGCGCGCTCGACCGCTTGTTCGATGCTGTCGGTCGTCAGGACGCCGAAGATCGTCGGCACGCCCGTCTTCAGCGAAATCGCGGACACGCCTTTGGCGACTTCGTTGCATACGAAGTCGAAGTGCGGCGTAGAGCCGCGGATGACCGCGCCGAGCGTGATGACCGCGTCGTATTTGCCGCTCTCCGACATCTTCTGGGCGATAAGCGGAATTTCGAACGCTCCCGGCACCCAAGCGATTTCGATTTCGTTCTCCTCTACGCCGTGGCGCTTCAGCGCGTCCAGCGCGCCGCCGAGCAGCTTCGACGTAATGAATTCGTTGAACCGTCCGACGACGATTCCGTATTTCAGACCTTTGGAAATCAAGTGACCTTCGTATACGATAGACATGGTCTACATCCTCTCGCGCGGCTTATGCTAGATGCGGCCGCGAGCTCATTAGTATGTTGTATCGGTTATTGCGTTGGTTGGCGTTAGCGCGGCGTAACGTACGACGATGCGTCGGATTAGCGGCCTCTGATGCCGCTATTACTTCTTGCGGTGTCCGTTGCGCCGGATTAGCGGCTTGTGGTGCCTCTATTACCTCTTGCTGTGACCGTTGTGCCGGATTAGCGGCTTGTGGTGCCTCTATTACCTCTTGCTGTGACCGTTGTGCCGGATTAGCGGCTTGTGGTGCCGCTATTGCCTCGTGCGGTGCCCGTTGCGCCGGATTAGCGGCCTGTGATGCCGCTATTGCCTCTTGCGGTGCCCGTTGCGCCGGATTAGCGGCCTGTGATGCCGCTAGTTACTAAAGCGGTGCTTTACCCAGGATTAACGCCATCCGGCAGCGTTATCTGCATACCTGACTCGACGGGATAGTGACGATAAAGGCGCTGTCTGCCCCTACCCTTGCCCCAGTCCTTACGACCGCCCGACTTCCGCCTCCGCGTCGTCCGCGAACGACAGCATATGGCCGAGCTTCGCTTTCTTCGTATGAAGGTAGCCCGTGTTGTCCTCGTTCTCCTGCATCTGGATCGGCACCCGCTCGACGACGTTCAGCCCGTAGCCTTCGAGTCCCTTGATCTTGCGCGGGTTGTTCGTCAGCAGCCGGATCTCGCGCACGCCGATATCCTTCAGGATCTGCGCGCCGATGCCGTAATCCCGCAAGTCCGGCGCGAATCCTAGCTTAATATTCGCGTCGACCGTATCCAATCCCTGCTCCTGAAGCTGGTACGCCTTCAGCTTGTTGATGAGGCCGATGCCCCGGCCTTCCTGCCGCATGTAGAGCAGCACGCCGTTGCCGGCTTCGTCGATCTGCCGCAGCGCCGCTTCGAGCTGCGGGCCGCAGTCGCAGCGGTGGGAATGGAACACGTCGCCTGTCAAGCATTCGGAATGCACGCGGACGAGCACCGGCTGCGCGCCGTCGATATCGCCCTTCACGAACGCGACGTGTTCTTTGGCGTCGACCTCGTTCGTATAGGCGATCGCGCGGAACGTCCCGAAGTCGGTCGGCATGCGCACGTCGACTTCGCGCTTCACGAGCTTCTCCTTCTCGTTCCGGTAGCGGATCAAGTCTTTGATCGTGATCAGCTTCAGCTCGTGCTGCTGAGCGAATTCGATCAGATCCGGCAATCGAGCCATCGTTCCGTCTTCCTTGATTACTTCGCAGATGACCGCGGAATGCGCCTGCGAGCCGCTCAGCCTCGCCAAGTCGACCGCCGCCTCGGTATGCCCCGCCCTGCGGAGGACGCCGCCCTTCTTCGCGATCAGCGGGAAAATATGACCCGGCCTGCGGAAGTCGTGGGGCTTGGCGTGAGGATCGATCAGCGCCTTGATCGTCGACGCCCGCTCGTGCGCCGATATGCCGGTCGTCGTCGAGACGTGGTCCACGGACACCGTGAACGCCGTGCCATGATAATCCGTATTGTGACTGACCATAGGGGTCAGGTCAAGAGCTTCCGCCCGCTCCTGCGTAATCGGCACGCAGACGAGACCGCGCGCTTCCTTGATCATGAAGTTGATCACTTCAGGCGTCGCCTTGTCCGCCAGAGCGATCAGATCCCCCTCGTTCTCCCGGTCTTCGTCGTCGACGACGATGACGACTTTGCCCCGGATCAGATCGTATATCGCGTCTTCTATCGCATCGAATGGCTTGTTAACGCTCGCCATATGAATCCCTCCTTATAGAAATCCGTTGTCTCTCAGCATCGCTTCGGTCAAGCCGCCGGACTTCCGTCCGGCACCGCCTTGTTCGAACCGTTCTTCGTTCGCGTGAAGCAGATGGTCGACGTACTTGCCTAGAATGTCGCATTCGATATTGATCGTATCCCCGGCATGCTTATGCTGCAGCACCGTCTCCCGCAGCGTGTGGGGAATGATCGATACGGCGAACCGTCCCGCGTCCCGGTCTACGGAGACTACGGTCAAACTGATGCCGTCGAGCGTCACCGAGCCTTGCGGGATGACGTGCCTCAGCATGCTCCGCTCGTGCGGCTCGAGAGCGAAGACGACCGCGTTCGCTTCCGTCCTCCGCTCCCGGATGACGCCGGTGCCGTCCACGTGCCCTTGCACGAAGTGCCCTCCGAACCTGGCGCCCGCCATCATCGCCCGCTCCAGGTTCAGCGGACTTCCCGGCTGCAACGCATGGAGGTTCGTATGACGGTACGTTTCCGGCATGACGTCGACGGCGAACGATCTCGCGTCGTAGGCGACGACCGTCAGGCATACGCCGTTGACGGCGATGCTGTCGCCCATCTTCACGTCTTCCAATACTTTCGCCGCTCCGATCGTCAGGATCATCGCCTCGCCGCGACGGTCGACCGAGCGAAGCGAGCCGATCTCTTCTATTAGTCCGGTGAACATCTACGTTCCTCCTCGAAGCGCGTTCTCGTTCTCGGAATGGGCTTCCGGATAACCGGTCACGCACCAATCCTCGCCGTACGTCTCCAACTTGACTCGCCTCAGCCGATAGGCCGCGGACATCGCTTCGGGTCCGCGGAAGGCGAATCCCGAAGGCGAGCCTTCCCCGCCGACGATCAGCGGCGCGTAGAACAGCATCATCTTGTCGACGAGCCCGGCTTGCAGCATCGCGCCGTTCAGCACGCCGCCGCCTTCGAGCAGCACCGAACTGATGCTCCGCTCGCCCAGCTTCGCCATCGCGTCCGGGAGATCGACGCGAGGGCCGTCTCCGCAGCGCACGACTTCGGCTCCGAGCTCGCCGAGCCGCGCCGCCTTGTCCGCGTCCGCCCCTTCCGTCGTCAGCACGATCGTCTTGGCCGCGCCGTTCAGCGCGCGTGCTGTCTCGGGGATGCGAAGCCTCGAGTCGACGACGATCCGCACCGGATGCAAGCCCGGAACGCTCAGCCTCGTCGTCAGCTCCGGATCGTCCGCGAGCACCGTCTCGGCGCCGACCATGATGCCCGCCGACCGGTGGCGAAGCGTATGCACCGCTTCGCGCGCGGCCGGTCCCGTGATCCACTTGCTATGCCCGGCATGCGTCGCGATCCGTCCGTCGAGCGTCAATGCGGTCTTCAACGTGACGAATGGACGCCGATGGACGATGTAATGGTTGAACGCTTCGTTCAGCGCCGCCGATTCGTCGCCCAGCAGGCCGACTTCCACGTCGATGCCTTGTTCCCTAAGCCTCGCGATGCCTCTTCCCGCGACGAGCGGATTCGGATCGGTCGTGGCGACGACGACGCGGGCCACTTTCTCCTTGATCAACCGTTCGCAGCAGGGCGGCGTCGCCCCGTGATGGCTGCAAGGCTCCAACGTTACGTATGCCGTCGCGCCTTCCGCCTCCGCGCCCGCCATGTTCAGGGCGTGCACTTCGGCGTGCGCTTCCCCACGCTTCAGATGGGCGCCCATGCCGACGACGCGCCCGTCCTTGACGACGACGCAGCCGACGACCGGGTTGACGCCGGTTTGACCGGAGGCCCCCGCGGCTAGCTGCAGCGCGAGCCGCATATAAGCTTCATCGTTCAATACGTTCATCGCTTTCTTCCTCCTTCCGCGACAGCGCCCTTCGTGCATGCAATAAACCCCCGAGGAAACATCCCCGGGGGTTGTAGAGGCACAGCGATAGAGAGACCCTGATAGCGGTGCCCATAGGCGCGAACGAATACAAGCCGGTCCTCGATGACGCAAGTCACCGTAACCGACAATCGCAGGCATGTGAAAAAAAGAACAATCAATAGCGATGATTGCCGACGTCTCCCGCGATCGTACGTCACTCCATTAGGCACGGCATGGCCGCGCTGCGCTTCCTTCTCCCATCCAGACTGTAACTGTCGGTCCCGGATTCGCACCAGGTCCACCGCATCGCCACTCTGCCGGACTGACCGGTAAGAGCGATGACGGGTCACGGACTGACGACGTAACGCCGGCGCGCCGACCCGAAGGTCGCGTAAGCCAGCATCCGCCGATCACCGCCGGTGGGGAATTACGCCCCGCCCCGAAGGTAAGCAACTAATTGAGTGAAAGTGTAACATCCCGTCTCGCAAATTGCAATATGCCGACCGGAATTTCCCTGCTCCGCACTCGGATATAAACAAGAGCCCCTATCCTTCTAACGTTCGAAGGATGGGGCTCTTGCGCGCGATCGCTTACGCTTCGCGAACTTGAATCGATGCGAACTTATCTTGTCCTTGCAGAGCGTCCACGTGCTCCATGCCGGACTTCACCTTGCCGAACACGGTGTGCACGCCGTCGAGGTGAGGCTGCGGCTTGTAGCAGATGTAGAACTGGCTGCCGCCCGTATTCGGGCCGCGATGCGCCATCGCGAGGCTGCCGCGCTCGTGCCTGTTCTTGTTATGCTCGCAGGCGATCGTGTAGCCCGGGCCGCCCGTGCCGGTGCCTTGCGGGCATCCGCCCTGCGCGACGAAACCCGGAATGACGCGGTGGAACGATCCGTCGTTGTAGAATCCCTCGCTAGCCAGCTTCTCGAAGTTGGCTACCGTATTCGGAGCGTCCTGATCGAACATCTCGATTACGATTTCGTTGCCGTTAGACAACGCGATGACTGCTTCCTTAGCCACAATGGAACACTCCTTCGGTTGTACGCCGCCGGTCGATTACTTCGAGACCGCTTGCTTGCGCAAGCGCTCAGGAATGAGATCGTTGCCGACGATGTCCTTGTACGATTCGCGGGCGACGACCAGATCCGCCTTGCCGTCCCGTACGAAGACGACGGCCGGACGGCGAATCCTGTTGTAGTTGCTCGCCATCGCATAATTGTACGCACCCGTGCAGAAAACCGCAAGCAGGTCGCCCGTTTCCACCTTCGGAAGGTTCAAGTCCCAGATAAGCATGTCGCCGCTCTCGCAGCACTTGCCCGCGACGGAGACGACTTCCTCGCACTTGTCGTTGACGCGATTCGCGAGAACCGCTTCGTACTTGGACTCGTACAGCGCCGGACGCGGGTTGTCCGTCATGCCGCCGTCGACGGCGATATATTTGCGCACGCCCGGAATTTCCTTGCTCGTGCCGACCGTGTAGAGCGTCGTGCCGGCGTCGCCGACGATGCTGCGGCCCGGTTCGATCCAAATTTCGGGCAGCGGGAAGTCCGCGCCTTTGCAAGTCGTAAGAACGGCGTCCGCGATCGCTTGCACGTACGTGGAGAGCGGCAACGGCGTGTCGCCTTCGACGTAGCGGATGCCGAAGCCGCCGCCCAGGTTCAGAACCGTGAACGTATAGTTAAGCTTATCGCGGATTTCGACCGCGAAGCCGACGTTCTTCTCGAACGCCATGCGGAAGCCTTCCACTTCGAAAATTTGCGAACCGATATGCGAATGCACGCCGAGCAGCTTCAGGTTCGGCTGCGCGATCGCCGCTTCTACCGCCTTGAACGCCGTGCCGTTGCTAAGATCGAAGCCGAACTTCGAGTCTTGTTGGCCGGTGGAAATATAATCGTGCGTATGCGCTTCGACCCCAGGGGTGATGCGGAGCAGCACGTTGACGGTTTTGCCCTTGTCCGCCGCGAGCGCGTTCAGAAGCTGCAGCTCGATGAAATTGTCCACGACGAAGCAGCCGATGTTCGCGTCGAGCGCCATGTTGATCTCTTCCGGCGTCTTGTTGTTGCCGTGGAAGTGGATGCGCTCGGCCGGGAAGCCCGCTTGCAGCGCCGTATACAGCTCGCCGTCGGATACGACGTCGAGGCTCATGCCTTCTTCTTCCGCGACGCGGCACATGGCCATGACGCAGAACGCTTTCGAAGCGTATGCCACTTGATGGCGAAGTCCCGTCGCGCGGAACGCGGTCATGAATTCGCGCGCGCGTTGGCGCACGAGCTCTTCGTCGACGATATAGAGAGGCGTGCCGAACTGCTCGGCCAGATCCGTAACGTCGCAGCCTCCGATTTCGAGATGTCCCTTGCTATTGATTTTGCTCGTCCCATGCAAATACATATGAGATTCCCCTTTTGGCTAATTTTCCGGAGATCGCGCCTTATCGCATCCTGTCCGGCTTGCACGAATTAACCTGAGTATAGCCGAAATCCTCGCGCGGGGAAATGGAGATTTTGCAACATCATTTGCACTTCCGCGTTCAGGAAGGCTGCTTGCGGCTGTCGAGCGTCCGGTAAATGGACAGCCGCTTCTTGTTGGAAGCGAGCGGCCTCCGCACGATGACCGCCCACAACGCCTTTCCGTTGAAAGGCAACAGCGGCCATAGATACGGCGCGTTGAACGAACGCTCCACGGCGAGGTAGACGAACACGAACGTCGTCCCGACGACGAAGCCGATGCTCCCCATGAAAAAGACGCTCAGCAGCAACCCGATCCGCACGATCCGGTTGGCGAGCCCTAGCTCGTAACTCGGCGTGGCGAACATGCCGATGGCCGACACGGACATGTACAGAATGACCTCGTTGATGAACAGTCCCGTCTTCACCGCGATGTCGCCGATCAGGATCGCGGACAGCAGCGTCATCGCCGTGACGAGGGGCGCCGGCGTATGAACGGCCGCCAGCCTGAGCAGGTCGACCCCGATCTCGGCGATCAGGAATTGCAGGATCAACGGAATCGTTCCGGTATTGTCGGCCCCGATGAAGGACAGCCATTCCGGGCGCAGCGTCGCGTTCTGGCTAAGCAGGAACCACAGCGGCATCAAGAACAGCGACGCGGCGATGCCGAGGAACCGAATCCACCGCAAGTAGGTGCCCATGAACGGATTCTGGCGATTTTCCTCCGCGTGCTGCACGAGATCGAAGTACGTCGTCGGCAGCAGGATGGCGCTCGGGGACGTGTCCACGATGACCGTCACGCTGCCGTTCAGCAGCTGGGCGGCGACGACGTCGGGGCGCTCCGTGTAGCGGACGAGCGGGAACGGGCTCCATGCGCCCTTCACCGTCATCTCCTCGAGCTCCTTGTCTGCCAGCGGCAAGCCGTCGATGTCAATCGCCTTGATCTTGTCCCGTATCGATTCGATCAACTGCGGGTTTGCGATATCCTCGATATAGCCGATGCATAAGTCCGTCTGCGTGCGGCGCCCGACCTTCATCATCTCGAACCGGGCTTTCGGGTCGCGCAG
Organism: Cohnella sp. GCM10027633; assembly: GCF_042675445.1. NCBI lineage: Bacteria > Bacillati > Bacillota > Bacilli > Caryophanales > Paenibacillaceae > Cohnella > Cohnella sp. GCM10027633. The sequence continues at coordinate 732,918 of NZ_JBHTGV010000001.1, forward strand.
CCGGCGGCGGATGAGCGCCACGTTCACGAGCAGCGTCTCGGTGAATCCGTCCTGGCTGCCCCGGACGACCTTCTCGAGCGAAGGCTGCTCCGGATTTCTTCCAGGGTACTGCTTCGCGTCGATGAGCAGCACTTCGCTCTGTCCGTCGACGAAGAACGCGGTGTTGCCCGCGAGCACCTGGTCGATCATCTGCCGGAACGACCCCGTCACGGTCACTTGGATCGCCGGAACGTAATGCTCCAGGAAGGAGTGCAGCGCGTCTTGGCTCATGCTGCCCGGCTCCAGGTACGTCAGCCGCTTCAGAATCTCCGTAAGCGCCGTATCCTTGGCGAAGACGCTCAGGAACAGCAGCGCGATCGTCTTCTCTCCGACGACCATCTCGCGTACCTGCACCTCGAAGCTCTTCTCGAAGCCCATCGCTTCCTTGAGCGATTCCTTGAACGCGTCGAGCCGATCCGGAATATCGTCGTCTTCCCTTTGCTCCGGCCCGCCGTCGCTCCGCTTCGAGGCAGCCTTCGTCTCCGTCCGGTCCGCGCGCGGGCTATCGTCGTCCGGCGAATCGCCTCGCTGCCGGCCCTTATCCCTCTCGGGCTCCTGCGTTCCGAGCATGCCCGCGTGGGATAAATCCATGCTGTCGTGTTCCGTCGTTTCCATGCGTTCACTCCTCGTTCGAATGCGTATTTTCCGTTAGGGGCCGATCCATAGCCAATCGACGAACGAACCCGTCATTTTACCTAAGACCAGCGCCAGCAGCAGAGAGAAGAGATACGGCTTCAGCCGCAGCCGCTTCGCCAGGATCGGCAGCACGTTCAATACCTCCGTCAGGGCGGCCGCGAACATGCCGACGAACAATCCTTGGAACACCGAGGGCAGCAGCAGCGCCGGCGCCGGCAGCCGCATGCCCCAATCGAACAGGTCGGCGGAGCTCCAGTACAAGGCGCCGAACAGGATGCCCGACTCGAACCACGCCGATCGGCGATGAGCCCGGGTCAATTGGACGAGCCGCGGAATAAGGTCGAGCACGATGAGCAGCGCGACGAACGCGCTTCCGACCGTGAAGCCGCCGGCCAATCCGACGATCGCGAGCAGCACTCCGTGCAATGCGTCAATCACGGCGCTCTCCCGCATGCTTCTCATGCTTCTTGCGGTATTCCTCGGTAATGACGAAGTGGTTGACGCTCTCCTGGTACATGAACATCTCCACTTCCAGCGGATTCGGTTCGTCGTTCAGGCGGCGGCGCAGCAGTCGGTTGAAGAACAGCAGCATGCCGAGGCCGACGCCGAGCGAATACGGAATCTGGAACAGCCACGGATGGTCGGTCTTGCTGCCGGTAATGAGCTCCGTAATGCGGCGCTGAACGGCGGGCATGTTGACGTCGGCATGGAAGTTCATCATCGCCATGCCGGAGCCGAAGAAGAGAAGAATCCAGGAGAGGACGAGCAGCCACATCCGGGGCTTCACCTCGCCGCCGGACGCGATCTCCAGCAGCACGTGCGGCTCGCCGAACGTCTCGATCGTGAGCCCGGGCTCGGCCTCGCGAATCGCCTTGACGACTTGCAGCATGTCGATAAGCAACAGGTTGCCGTCGCTCTCCGAGACGCGGTGAAGCGGCAGTCGCAGCAGCCGCTTCTCGAGCCGCGAATCGACGACGAGGCGGGCGACGTCTCCGAGAAGGACGGCGGAACCCGGCTTCACGACCGCCCGTCTGCGCATGCGTACGTACACGACGACAGGTTCCAGCCGTTCCATCGGCTCCCTCCTTTTCGGGTAGTATGCCCAGGAAAGTCATGAATACGCCAAAAAGACCCGCTCGACGGGGGCCGTCCCTGCAGCAATTGAATCTCCCTCCGGCCGCTGTCGCGTCCAACCAATCTCGAACGATTTCGAATGGTCGATTGTCGGACGCAAAGGCGGACGTAAACTCCTCCGGGAGCTTCATTGCTTACGGGACTCCGTGTCGATGGGTCTTCGGGCTTCATGACTTACTGGGCGATTTGGTTCTTGATCGATTGAAGAATCTTCTTCTCCAGCCGGCTGACTTGGACTTGGGAGATGCCGAGCCGGCCGGCGACTTCGGACTGCGTCTGGTCGCGGAAGTAGCGGAGATACACGATAAGCCGCTCGCGTTCGCTCAACCCTTGGATCGCTTCGGTAAGCGCCAGCTTGTCGAACCACTTCTCCTGCGACTCGTCGGCGATCTGGTCCATGAGCGTGATCGGATCGCCGTCGTTCTCGAACACGGTCTCGTGAATCGACGCGGGCGGCTTGTTCGCCTCCTGCGCGAAGACGATTTCCTCCGCGGTCACCCCGAGCTCCTCGGCGACTTCGCCGATCGTCGGCGCTCGGCCGAGCCGCTTGGACAGCTCGTCCTTCGTCTTGCGGACGCGGTTCGCCATCTCCTTCAGCGACCGGCTCACCTTCAGCGTGCCGTCGTCGCGGAGGAAACGCTGGATTTCCCCGATAATCATCGGCACCGCGTACGTGGAAAACTTCACTTCGTAGGACAGATCGAATTTATCGACGGACTTAAGCAGCCCGATGCATCCGATTTGAAAGAGATCGTCGCTGTCGTACCCCCGGTTCGCGAACCGTTGCACGACCGACCATACCAGCCTGATGTTGCTGTTAACGAGCGTGTCCCGCGCGGTAACGTCTCCGGATTGACTGAGCGCGATGAGGCGCTTCACTTCGCTGTCATCCAAATACGCCGGCGGAGACGATCGCTTCCACTCCAGTTCCATGCCTCCAACCCCTGCCGCACGGTTATTAATTGAATAACGCTTTTTTGGACTCGATCCGCTTCTTCATCCGGAGCTTCGTGCCCCCGCCTTGGCTCGTCTCGACTTCGAACGCGTCCATGAAATTCTCCATGATCGTGAAGCCCATTCCCGACCGTTCCAACTCCGGCCTCGACGTGAACAGCGGCTGCCGGGCCAGCTCCAAATCCTCGATGCCGGCGCCTTCGTCCGAGATGGACAGGCTGAACGTATCGCCCTCGATATCCGCTTCCACGGAGACGAGTCCGTCCACGCTGCCGTTATAGCCGTGAATAATCGCGTTCGTCACCGCTTCGGAGACGACCGTCTTGATTTCGTCCAGCTGCTCCAGCGTCGGATCCATCTGCGAGAGGAACGCCGCGACCGTGACCCGGGCGAACGCTTCGTTCTCGGAACGGCTGGCGAAGACGACTCTCATATAGTTGCGTCCGCTCATGATACGACCTCCAGACTGGCGATGGCCGTCCGTTCGGTCTCGTACACCGACAGGATCTTGAACAAGCCCGAGAGCTCGAACAACCGTTTCACGCCCGTTTGAATGTCGCTGACGACCATTTTGCCGCCGCGGCTCTTCACCAGCTTGTAGCGCCCGAGAATGACGCCGAGGCCCGAGCTGTCCATGAATTGCAAATCCTTCAGGCTGAGCACGACGTGGTCGACGCGTCCCCGAAGAATCGCGTCCTCCATCTTGAACCTGACGACGTCCGCGGTGTGGTGATCCAATTCCCCTCTAAGCCGTACGATCAGTACGTTGCGGTGCTGCTCCAGCTCGACCTGTAAGCTCATGCGCTTATTCCCCTTTCGCTGCATTAGCTGCATGGTCAGTCAATTCTACGGGGGCGGCTCCCATTCCTGCCCTCCGACAAAACTAGAAGCAACGTTCGATATCGCGACAAAATGCGGCACCGGCGCGCGCCGGAAGGCGCCTTAATCCGCCAGGAAAAGCTTGCCCGACGCCCGCTTGAACAGCGTCCACCAGCCGGCTTTAGAGATTGCGACCGGCGATTCGACCGGGAACTCCTTGATCACCTCGTCGTTGCGGTAGACGACGAGCTTGCCGACCGGATCGCCCGCCTGCAGCGGCGCCTTGACGCGGTCGAGGACGAGCTCGTGGCGGATGCCTTTGCCCGCGTCGCCTTTGCGCAGCAGAATGCTGTACGAATGCTTCGCGACGAGCGGCACTTTCTTCGTCTGGCCTTTCTCGACCGCGAGCTCGCCGATGGCGTCGCCTTTCTTGTACAGCGGCACGTTCGTGTATTGCGCGAAGGCGAAGTCGAATAGATGCGATACTTCCGCGTTGCGGGACTTCGTGTTCGGCTCGCCCATGACGACGGCGATGAGCCGCAGGTTGTCTCTGCGCGCGGTCGCCGACAGGCAGAACTTCGCCTCGTTCGTGTAGCCGGTCTTCAGGCCGTCCGCGCCGCTGTAGAACCGGACGAGCTTGTTCGTGTTGACGAGCCAGAACGGTTTCTCCGAGTTTTTGCGCAGATGGTCTTGATAGAGGCCGGTATACTTCGTGATGCCGTCGTACTTGAGCAGCTCCCGGGACATGATCGCGATGTCGTGCGCGGAGGAGACGTGCCCCGCCGCCGGCAATCCGTTGCAATTCTCGAACTTCGTGTTCTTCATGCCGAGCTGCTGCGCCTTCTCGTTCATCATGGCCACGAATTGCGGTTCGCTGCCGGCGATCTTCTCCGCGAGCGCGACGGACGCGTCGTTGCCGGAGGCGAGGGCGACTCCCTTCAGCATGTCGTCGACGCTCATCTCTTCGCCCGGCTCGAGGAAGATTTGCGAACCGCCCATCGATGCGGCGTATTCGCTCGTCTGCACCTTGTCGGTCAGCTTCAGCCGTCCCTCGTCGATCGCTTCCATCACGAGCAGCATCGTCATGATTTTCGTAATGCTGGCGGGCGGCAGTTGGACATTGCTGTTCTTCTCGTAGATGACTGTGCCGCTATCGGCATCCATAAGAATCGCGGATTTGGCGCTGGCGGCCAGACCGGCGATCGGCTTCGCGGCTTGTCCTTTACCTTCCTCTGCGGCCCAGACCGCGGACGGCAGCATAAGCAGAGCGGCTAACGCGACGACGAACCCTCGATACCCTAATACGCGAAATCGGCTTGCCTTCAATGATGCCTCTCCTCTCGGCCGGATTGCGGCCATGTTGTCTTGTCTTCTTCCCATCATTGTGTCCTTCGGGCAAGCAATATATTCCATTCCGCGTGCGCGAAAAAATAATGCCGCCATCCCCTTCGCTCAGGAGGGGCGGCGGCATGCGGCGTGCGGCGTGCGTAAATCGCGAAGGCGTCCTAAACGACCGCGTCGACTTTGGTCTGCGGCGCGACGGAGCACTTTTTGCACACTTGTATCGTCTTCCTGCCTGCGGGCGTGCGCGGATAGAGCAGCTTAATCCGCGTCGCTGCGCAGATCGGGCACGTCCCCCGCCCTCGCGACGGCAAGTTATAGAGCGCGTGTCCCCGTTTTTGTTTCGCCATGGCCAACTTCCTCCCCAACTCGTCGTAATCGTACACTTCTAATAGATGCGGACGACCTATCGGAATATGACGGGAAGCGAGTGCGTAGTTCGGGTAAGTCGAACTGGAGAGCGGAAAGTGAGCGGAGGAAGACGCGGAGTTCGGGTTAGTCGAACTGGAGAGTGGATTATGAGCGGAGAGAGACTCGGAGTTCGGGTTAGTCGAACTGCAGACGAATTTTCAGGCTGCTAGGTTCGCGCAGTTTGGATTAATCAAACTGTAACTCGGCGGGACCGCGTTATATCGCCTGGATTGCGACTCTGGAGCGATTTAGCCCGGCGGAACCGCGTTATTCCGGTTACTGACCCAAAGGGATAGTGACGATAAGGGCTCGCGCACTCACCTACCGCCCTGACCCGAGGGGATAGTGACGATAAGGACTCGCGCGCTCACACGTCGCCCCCCATCCTCCGCATCCCTCCTGACCCAAAGGGATAGTGACGATAAGCGGCGCAACACGCAAAGCAAAAATAAGCCTCCCCCGTCCCAAAGGACAAGAGAGGCTTCCGCGACGCTTCGTTACATTTTCGGCAACACGTTCAGCACGAGCGACAGGAACTGCTCTTTCACGAGCTCCGTCGTCTCCATCACTTCCTCGTGGGACAAAGGCTGGTCGAGAATGCCCGCCGCCATGTTGCTGATGCACGAGATGCCGAGCACCTCGATGCCGGAATGGCGAGCGACGATGACTTCCGAGACGGTGGACATGCCGACCGCGTCGGCTCCGATCGTGCGAAGATATCGAATCTCGGCCGGCGTCTCGTAGTTCGGTCCGAGCAAGCCGGCGTAGACGCCTTCTTGAACCGAGAAGCCTAGCTCCGCTGCGGTCTCCTTGGCGATGCCGCGCAATCTGCGGCTATACGCCTCCGACATGTCGGGGAAGCGCACGCCGAGCGCGTTGTCGTTCGGGCCGATAAGAGGATTGCGTCCGGTCAAGTTCAGATGATCGGAGATGAGCATCAGGTTGCCCGGCTTGTACGACAGATTGACGCCGCCGGCCGCGTTGGTCACGAGAAGCGTCGACACGCCGAGCGCCTTCATGACGCGAACCGGCAACGCCGTGCGCTCCGGCTCGTAGCCTTCGTACATGTGGAACCGGCCGCGCATGAGCGCGACGCTGCGCCCTTGCAGCCTGCCGATGATAAGCTCGCCGGCATGGCCTTCTACCGTCGACACCGGGAAGTGCGGGATGTCCTCGTAATGGAACGTTACCGCGTCCTCCAGCTCGTCGCCGAGCACGCCCAGACCGGAGCCGAGAATGAGTCCGATCTCCGGCGCTATGGATGTTTTCGAGCGGATATAAGCCGCCGCTTCATCGATGATTGCTTTCGTAATTAAAGTCGACATTCGAAATCTCTCCTCTGCGTCACGTAATTATCGTAATTGCTGCAAGAAGCTATGCCCGTGCGTCGCGTACGACAAGCCGAAATTATCGGCGATCGTCGCCGCCAAGTCCGCGAAGCTTGCCCGCGTCTCCATCCGTCCGCTTCCCTCGAACCGCGGGCTGTAGACGAGCAGTGGCACGTACTCTCGCGTATGGTCCGTTCCGGGATGAACCGGATCGTTGCCGTGATCGGCCGTAAGGATCAGCAGGTCGTTGCTTCCAGTGGCGGCCATCAGCTCGGGCAGTGCGCGGTCGAACGCTTCGAGCGCCTTGCCGTACCCTTCCGGATCGCGCCGGTGGCCGTACAACGAATCGAAGTCGACGAGGTTCGTGAACAGCAGCCCGCGGAAGTCGCCTTGCATCTCGCGCGCCGTGACGGCGATGCCGTCCTCGTTGCTCTTCGTCGGAATCGCTTTCGTAATGCCCTCGCCGCTGAAAATATCGTTGATCTTCCCGACGGCGATCACGTCCAGCTTCGACTGCTTCAGCGCGTTCAGCACCGTCGGCTGCGGCGGTTTCACCGCATAATCGTGCCGGTTCGACGTCCGCTTGAACGCGCCCGGCTTGCCGACGTACGGACGCGCGATGACCCGTCCGACCGCGTATTCGTCGGCGAGCGTCAGCCTGCGGGCGATTCGGCAGGCGTCGTACAGCTCCTCGAGCGGGATGACGTCCTCATGAGCGGCGAGCTGGAACACGCTGTCCGCCGACGTATAGACGATCCACGCACCGGACTTCATCTGTTCTTCGCCGAGCTCGTCCAAGATTTCCGTGCCCGACGCCGGCTTGTTGCCGATGACGGACCGCCCCGTCTCCTCTTCGAACGCCGAGAGCAACGAAGCCGGGAAGCCGTCCGGGAACGTACGGAACGGCGTATCGATGCGCAGCCCCATCAGCTCCCAGTGGCCGGTCATCGTATCTTTGCCGACGGATACTTCGGCCATTTTGCCGTGGTAACCGACCGGAGACGCGTCTTCCGCCCAATCCGCGATCGGCGCGATATTCGCCAACCCAAGCCTTCTCAAGTTCGGCAGCTCCAGATCCGGTTTCCGCTCGGCGATATGTCCGAGCGTATGCGAGCCTGCGTCCCCGTAAGCCGGCGCGTCCGGCAATTCGCCTATGCCGACGCTGTCGAGCACGATTACCGTTATTTTATCGAATGCCATCTCGAGCTCCCCTTTGCCTTATATCCATTCGTTCCGTTACGTCCGAGCGCGCGGGTGGTTCCGCTCGTACACTTCCTTCAGCTTCAGCTTGACCGGCTGCTGGTACGCCTGCGTCGTCGACGGAGCCGCGTGCCCGAGCATCTCCTGCACCGCCCGCACGTCCGCGCCGTTATCGAGCAGGTGAACCGCGAAGGACTGCCTGAGCGTGTGGGGAGAGATGTCCGTCCCGAGCAACGCCGCGTATTTTTTCATGATTTTCCAGAAACCTTGCCGCGTGAGCCGACCCCCGAGATTATTGACGAAGATCGCCGATGAAGGCTTGTCCGGATGCAACAGCCGAGGCCGCGCTTCCTCCATGTACCTTGCCATCCATTCGGTGCAATGGGAACCGATCGGCACCATGCGCTCCTTGCCTCGCGACCCTAAGCATAGCAAAAAACCCATATCCAGTCGAATATGGCCGACGTCGAGCGAGATCATCTCCGAGACGCGCAAGCCGGACGCGTACAGCAGCTCCAACATTGCCCGGTCTCTGATCCCTTGGCCCGTACGAACGTCCGGCAGCTCAAGCAGCCTGACCATGTCGTCTTCGGACATCGGTTGCGGGGGCTTCCGCTCGACCTTCGCGGCTTCGAGCTGCATCGCCGGGTTCAAATCGAGCGCGCGCCGGATCGCGAGCTCGTTGCAGAAGGCCCGAATAGAGACGATTCTGCGATTGATCGTCGCCGCGGAGCGCCCGTCCGCGCGCAACCGATTCAAGTACGTCTGAATATGATACGTCCGTAGCTCCGGGGGCTTCGTCACTCCCGCCCGTTCCATCGCGCCGACGAAGTCGTTCAAATCGCTCGCGTAGCCGTTCAAGGTATTCGCGGACACTTTGCGTTCCCGCTCCATCTCGCTTACGTACGCTTCCTGCCACTCCCGCAGCGTCGTCATTCCGTCTTCCTCGATTCTGTTCGCATGTAACGGCATGACCGCCGATGTATGCAACAATTCCACGCCGAAGCGGCGGAATCCTGCAAGTCTCGCTATTCTCCCAACCAATAGAACAGCCGAAGCCGGTCTCCCGGCGACCCGGACGGGTCGTTGCCCTCCCCCGATTCGAACACCTTCTCCGCCTTGCCTTCCGGCACCTTGTACGGATCTCTCGGATGCAGCCACCCATGGAAGATGCTGAAAAAATGATGAACGAACACCGTAAGCACGACGAAAAGGAGCGTAAACTGCAGCCGCTCCCACCATTTGTACACGGATTCCCGCATGACGACTCCCCCTTCTTGTCCACGACACGGTAATTAACCGTATGAGAAGAAGGGGGAAAACATGACGGCTTAGCCGAGCAAGTCGTTGAGCGCCGTATACGGCAAGCCGATCGCTTGCGCGACGCTCGCGTGAGTAATGGCTCCGCCGTGCGAGTTGACCCCGAGCGCCAGCGCGGGATTGCCGACTGCGGCATCTCGGAAGCCTCGGGAAGCCAACTGCTGCACGTAGTCGATCGTGACGTTCGTCAGCGCGAGCGTCGACGTGCGCGGCACCGCGCCCGGCATATTCGCCACCGCGTAATGAATGACGCCGTGCTTCTCGTAAGTCGGATGCTCGTGCGTCGTTACCCGGTCGATCGTCGCGATCGAACCGCCTTGATCGACCGCGACGTCGACGATGACCGCGCCCTTCTTCATCGTCTTGACCATCTCTTCGGACACGAGCCGCGGCGCTCTCGCCCCGGGCACGAGCACGGCGCCGATGAGGAGGTCGGCTTTGCGCACCGCGTTCGCGATGTTGTAAGGGTTGCTGGCGAGCGTACGAAGGCGGCCTTGGAACACGTCGTCCAGATATCTCATCCGCTCGCCGTTCTTCTCGACCACGACGACTTCCGCGCCGAGGCCGAGCGCCATCTTGGCGGCGTTCGTTCCGACGATGCCTCCTCCGATGATGACGACCTCCGCGGGCGGAACGCCGGGGACGCCGCCGAGCAGCACGCCGCGCCCGCCGAAGAACGCCTCGAGGTATTTCGCTCCCTCTTGCACGGACATCCTTCCCGCGACTTCGCTCATCGGCACGAGCAGCGGCAAGCTGCCGTTCGGAAGCTGGATCGTCTCGTACGCGATGCCCGTTACTTTGCTGTCGAGGAGCGCCTTCGCCAAGTCCGGCGCCGCGGCCAGATGCAAGTAAGTGAACACGAGCATGCCTTCCCTGAAGTAAGAGAACTCGGCCGGAAGAGGCTCCTTCACCTTGACGATCATCTCCGCGACGGCCCATACTTCAGCCGCGGCGGCGACGAGCTTCGCCCCGGCCGCTTCGTATTCCGCGTCTGCGAAGCCGCTTCCTTCCCCTGCTCCCGTCTGGACGACAACCTCATGCCCTTGCTGAACGAGCATGCCGCAGCCGGCCGGGATGAGCGCGACTCGATATTCCTGCAGCTTGATCTCCTTCGGCAACCCGATGATCATGCTTCTTCCCTCCCGTTGGTTCAAGATACCGACGTCTTCGCATCGATTATTCCGCACGCTTAGGATGTCCAGCTAGACGATCGCGCACGTCATCGGGGACGCTGCCATACTTTACAACAGTATACGCATCGAATAACGAGGAGGACGCCCATTGAACGGTTTAGCCGCCCGCCTGCGCGCGTGCGCACGCCGCAAGCCGTCAGCGAATACGGTACGGACGATCATCGGATTCAAGCGCCGCCATGACTATCGCCGCTGCCGCCGTCATCTGGCGGCCATCGGCGTTCATCCCGTCAAGCAGTCTCGCGCGATGCACATGTTAACCTACCATGCCGATCCGCGTCGCGACCGCAAGCTGCTGCAAGGTCATCCGCGGATCGCGTTCGTCGAGCGGGACTTCAAGGCGAAGGCGCACCCGATCCGGCGCGGGAAAGGCGCGAGAGCGATCGTGCCTTGGAACGTAAGAAGGGTGCTGGCGCCTAGGGCATGGATATCCGCGCGCCAAGGCAAATGCGTGCGGATCGCCGTTATCGACACCGGCATCGCCGAACACCCCGATCTGCGCATCGCAGGCGGGGTGAATACGATCGGCGGCCTTTCGTTCGCGGACGATAACGGCCATGGCACGCACGTCGCCGGCATCGCCGCCGCTACCGGCAAGCACAAGCTGTACGGCACGGCTCCGCGGGTCAAGTTATATGCGGTCAAAGTACTCGACGCGAACGGCGAAGGCTACGTGTCCGACATCGTCCAAGGCATCGAATGGTGTCTCGCCCGCGGCATCCGCGTCATGAATATGAGCTTAGGGCTCGGAGCGGACAGCAAGGCGCTTCGTACCGCCGTAAGAAGAGCGAGGCGGAAAGGGGCGATCATCGTCGCTTCCGCGGGCAACGACGGGCCTTCGAACCGCGCGATCGATTACCCCGCCCGTTACCCCCAGACGATCGCCGTTGCGGCGACCGACCGCCGCGATAAGATCGCGTCGTTCTCCAGCCGCGGCGGAGGCATCGATGTCGCGGCGCCGGGCGTCGATATCTGGTCTACGTTCTTGGACGGCGGCTACGCGTACGGATCGGGCACCTCGATGTCCTCGCCGCACGTGACCGGAGGAGCCGCGCTGCTGAAGGCGATTCGGCCGCGCAGCTCGCCGTGCGACGTCATCCGGGCGATGAAAGCATCCGCGAAGCCGGTCGGCAACCGCCGAATCGCGGGTTGCGGCCTGCTTCGGATCGCCATGGCGGCGCGCATCGCCAGGAAGCCCCGTTAGCGAAGAAGCTGCTCGATCTGCTCCGTAAGGTCGAGCGGCTTCACCGTCGGCTCGAATCTCTCGATGTCGAGACCGTCCGCGCCGACGAGAAATTTCGTGAAGTTCCATTGGATGTCCTCGCCGGACAGTTCCGTTAAATACTTGAATAGCGGCGCCGCTTGCTCGCCGTTGACGTCGATCTTCGCGAAGATCGGGAACGTAACCCCGTAGTTCAGCGTGCAAAATTGCGCGATCTCCTCGGCGCTTCCCGGCTCTTGCGCGCCGAACTGGTTGCACGGGAAGCCGACGATCGTCAAGCCCTTGTCCCCGTAGGTTTCGTGAAGCTGTTGAAGCTCTGCGTATTGCGGCGTCAACCCGCAGGCGCTTGCCGTGTTCACGATAAGCACCGCTTTGTTCTTGTACGCGCCCAGCGTCGTTGTTTCGCCGTTCGACTTGCGAATCTCGTACTCATAGATCGTCATATTGTATTTCCTCCTCGGTTTGGGTATCGGTTTGGGTATCGGTTAGAATATCGGGTTGCATGCTCGTCACCAAGCCCACGATATGAAGGCGAAGCGCGTCGGCCGCTTCCATAGACAAGCCCTCTTGGCAGAACATGCGCCGCGGCACTTCCATCGCTTCTTCCTTCAAGCGCCTTCCTTGCTCCGTCAACGTAATAACGACGCTTCGCTCGTCGTTCTTGTCCCTAGAGCGGACGAGATGCCCCATCGTTTCCAGCTTCTTAAGCAGCGGCGTCAACGTCCCCGAATCGAGCTGAAGTCTGGCGCCGAGCCGTTTGACCGTCACCTGGTCTTGCTCCCACAGGACGAGCATCGTGATGTATTGCGTATACGTAAGTCCCAGCTTCTTCAAATGCGGCTGATACCTCTTCGTGATTTCGCGCGATAGCGCGTAGACCGCGAAACATAGCTGATTATCCAAGCGTAATGCTTCGTCGCGATTCATGTCGTTCCGCTCGCTCACCTCGTCTGCACCCCAATCAATTGCATGCAATTTAATTGATGAATCTCACTATAGCACCGCAAATATGCCGTGTAAAGGGTTGACTTCTTCATTTTGATTGTATACAATTTAATTTGTAACAACCTTTATATGCGAGCGACAAAGTGACACCATACCGATCACGACTTTTTCTAAGGGGTGCGAACCGATGTCTATCTATGATATCCAAGTGAATTCGATTCGCGGCGAGCGGAAGGACTTGTCCGACTACCGAGGCCAAGTGATGCTCATCGTGAACACCGCCAGCAAATGCGGGTTTACGCCGCAATACAAAGGGCTCCAGAAGCTCCACGAGACTTACAAAGACCGCGGCCTCGCGGTGCTCGGCTTCCCGTGCAACCAATTCGCCGGCCAAGAGCCCGACGACGAAGCGACGATCGCCCAAGCCTGCGAGCTGAACCACGGCGTCACCTTCCCTCTTCACGCCAAGATCGACGTGAAGGGCTCCGGCATTCATCCGTTATACCGGCATCTAACGAAGGCGAAGCGCGGTTTCCTCGGCACGAAATCGGTGAAGTGGAATTTCACGAAGTTTCTCGTCGACCGCGACGGCCGCGTCGTGCGCAGATTCGCTCCGACGGAGAAGCCGGAGCAGATCGAGAAGATCATCTCGCAGTACCTCTAATCGTCGATCCAATCCGTGAAACCGCGATCCGCGAAATCAAAAAAGGCTATTCCGTTCGGCGAGACGCCGTCCGGGATAGCCTTTGCTGCATGTATGTCTCTTATCGATCAGGACGATTATTGTTGCTCCGGCGGATTGTCCGGCTGGCATTTCGCGCAGATGCCTTGGAAGTCGAGTCGGTGGTCGAGCACCGTGAACCGGTATTCGCTCTCCAGACGTTCCTCGAGCGGCAACAGCCAATCTTCCATAATCTCCGTCATCGATCCGCATTTCACGCAAATCAGATGATGGTGGTGGTGCTTATTGCTCTCGGTTCGCAAATCGTACCGGGCGACGCCGTCTCCGAAATTCATTTTCTCCACGACGTGCATCTCGCTAAGCAGCTCGAGCGTCCGATAGACGGTAGCGAGTCCGATCTCCGGCGCTTTATCCTTTACGAGCATGAATACATCCTCGGCGCTCAGGTGATCTTCCTCGTTCTCCAGCAGCACGCGCACCGTCGCTTCCCTTTGCGGAGTCAGCTTGTAGCCCTGGGATTGCAGTTGTTGCTTTACTTTTTCAATGCGGGCTTCCATGATTTCCCCTCCGGTCGCAGACACAGCATGCTTCCATTATAGGGCGCGCCCGTTCGATAAGTCAAACCTCAACCTTGCATAATCGTCGACGATTCGCTTGCGCTTGTCGGATCGTCACCGTAATTCGCCGGCAATCGACGTATTCGCGACCGGCGTTACGTGCTCTAGCAGCTTCGGCGCGACGAACGCTTCGTATAGCGAGGCGCATAGCAGCATAACGAGCATGAGGGCGGTGACCGCCGTATGCGCGAGGAACGGAGGCAGCAGCTGCCCCTTCTTGCGGAGCAGCCTCTCCCGAACGATGAAGGAAGCGAACCGCGATGCCGATACGCTGGCGATCATAAGCGCCGGCACGACGATCGCGTTCTGCGGCGCCGCCGACGCCAGGAAGAAGAGCACGCCCTTCCACGCGAGCTGCTGGATGAGCAAGGCGACGACGAAGCCGATCAGCATCCCTTTCAGAAAATCGAGCACGAGCACGAGCGGCAAGCCGATGACCGACAACCCGAGCAGCCAAATCAGGCCGAGCCACTTCCCGTAGAAGACGAAGCTGTCCCGGAACGCCTCCCACCCGTCGAATTGGCCGGCGTCCTTGACGGCGGACATATAGACTCCCATCTGATCGGCGAGCTCCTGTTGCTGATCGAGCGTCAGCGCGCCGGCCAGCAGCACGCCGAAGACGGCTCCGACGACGACCAGAGCGAACATAAACGCGTATAGATTCAAATTGTCGCGAGCCGACATATTCCATAGCCGCACCTTCACGGGCACGCCCTCCTTGTCCTTCCCGCATCGGGTCGAAACGTAGTTCGTACCTATGCTTATGCGGACAAGCGTGCCGTTATGATCGTCCGATCTTGCCGTACGCGCCTCCGGCGCCTGCCGTGAACGCAAGCTCGCCGCGGCGGGCACAGGCGATCAGCTTGGCGATCTTCTGGCCGCAGACGGCCTCGAGCGCGGCTTCGGGCGCCCGGTGGAGCACTTCCATCTCCGTCCCGACTTCCGTCAGCAGCTTCGCGCGCATCGAAGGTCCGACGCCCGGGAAGAAGCTCAGCGGCACTTGCGGCTTGTACGGCGCGCGGCCGACGGGCGATGACCCCTCCTCGCGATCGGCAAGCCTGTCGATGCGGCCGGAGACGCCTCGCACGAGCTTGCGGCCGCCGCACGACGGGCAAGCCTCTTCATCCTCGGACTGTAGCGCGGCATGGCAGGATAGACAGTAACTCGAATGATACTTGCCCAGCTGCGGGTGCAAGCCGTAGTTCGCGACGATGCCGCGGCCCTCTTGACCGGCTAACGCAAGCCGCAGCTCCTCGAACGAAGGCCGGGCCAGCAGCAGCTCGTTGCATTCGCGGCCGATCATGCCCGTCGAGTGGGCGTCCGAGTTCGTTAAGAGCGGATAGCGATCCAGCTGGGACAATCGGCTCGCCATCTCCGCGTCGGCGCTGAGCCCGAGCTCCACGGCCGCGATCCCGTCCGGGTCCAATCGGTCCGCCAAGCGATCGGCCGAACAGCCCAGCAAGCCGCGGTGCGGGGTGAAGACATGCGCGGGCGCGAGCATGCCGCCTCGGGCCAGCAGCTCGCGCTGCAGCTCCCTCCCGGTCGCTCGAACGCGCTGCGAGCTTAAGTTCACGTTCGTCACGAGCGGGTTCAACCACCGCGTCCATTCCTCCATCGCGGCAAGATCGGGCAAGTAGCCGAGCAAATGGTAAGGTCCTCCGCCCTCGTCTCTCACTTCCATCTCCGCCCCGAGCAACAGCGTCGTCTCCCGGTACCGAATCCCTCCGCCTTCGACTTCCTCCATCTCCCCGTTGTCGAGGCATGCGCGAATGTCCGCCTGAACCGCGGGAGATTGGCAGTCGATGATGCCGATCAGCCCGATCCCCTTGCGCTCGGATGCTTCCTGCGCGATCGATCGGAACGTCAGCGCCTTGCTCCCGCTGATCTTGACCGGTTGCCCGCCTTCGCTGCGGCCGATATGGACGTGCAAGTCGGCGAAGATCCGCTTAGGCGTCATTCCCACTTGCCGGTCAACGAATAGAGGCGCCACGCGTAGACGGCCATCAGCGTCTTGGCGTCGCAGATGAGACCGTCCCGCACGTAGGCCAGCGCCTGCTCCAACGTTATCGCTTCGCACGTGAGGAATTCCTCGTCGTCGAGATGGACCTCCCCCTTGCTCAGCTCATCGGCGACGTATAAATGGATGATTTCGTCGGCGAAACCCGGCGACGTCGAGAATTCGCTCAACTTCGTCAGCTTGGCCGCCTTGTAGCCGGTCTCCTCCTCGAGCTCGCGCATCGCCGCCGTCTCCGGCCTCTCGCCCCCGTCCAGCTTGCCTGCCGGAATCTCGACCTGCGCATTCTCGAGCGGCTTGCGGAACTGTTCGACGACGAGCAGCTTGCCGTCCAACAGCGCCACGACCGCCACCGCGCCGGGATGGCGTACGATCTCCCTCGTCGCGGTATCGCCGTTCGGCAACCGGACGGTATCGACTTGCAGATTGATGATGCGTCCTTCAAAGATCGGCTTCGTCGAGAGCGTCTCCTCGTAAAAAGCGTGCTTCGGTTTCGTGTTCTCGCTCATTAATGATTTCCTCCTGTCATGAAAGCCCCTGTCGGCACATAGCTTCAACATATAAGCTTGTCCGCCGAATTGCAAGCGTCGGTTCCGCGGTCGGCCCATCCGAAGCGAAAGAGGTGCGTCAGCCTTGCTCAAAAAATACGCCACGCCGTGTCAGCTTCGGTTCGTCGGCAAAGCATGGGAGATCCGTCAGGCGCTTCGACAGGAGCAAAAAAGAAAGGGCGGCGATATGACGCTCGCCGCCTTGCTTCGCCACGCGGTTTCCCCGGGCAAGTAGCCCAACGCCTCCCCTTATTGCGACAGCCGCACGGTCGCGCTGCGCGGCGACGTCGGAGCCGTGCTGCCGCCCTTCGGCTCGATAGTGAACGCGACTTCCTCGTACGCGGGCAGCCGTCCGTTACGGGAATACAAATGGCCCTGGTCGCTATGGAATTCGAGCAAGCCGAGGTTCGTCAGGCGGTCGTCGAGGTTGCCCCACGCCTGCACGTCCAACCGATCGGAGGGAAGCAATCCTTCGAGCAGCAGGAACATCTCTCCCGTCCGCCCGTTCACCCACGCCGTCGCCGACGGCCGCCCCGCGCCAAGATCGCCCGATGACGCGACGCCCGCTCCCTCCAGCGCGTAGACGACCGTATCGGAACGCGCCATGAGCGCCGCTCCGTTCGGCTCGTAAGCGGCCGCGTACGCTTGCGCCGGCTTCCGCTGCTCCGCTTGCCCGGATTGCCGCTCCAACAGCGAGGGAACGGCGAGCATGAACGCGATCGCGCACGCGGCGGCCGCGATCCATCCGCTTCCCGTGCCGAGCTTCGCGGCCCGGCGTCGCCAACCGACGCGCCGGACTTGGGTTCGCAGCAATCGCTTGCTCTTCTCCGCCTCCGGTGGCAATGCCTCGGACAAGCTCTCTTCGCCGAGCAGCTCCCGCCATTCCTGCAGCGCCGCCACGCAATCCGCGCAGCCTTCGAGATGGCGACTCATCGCGTCGCAGGTGCCCGCGGGCGGATTGCCCCGCAGCCAATCGATCAACCATTCCTCCGGGACGCCGCATCGGCGCTCATCCATGTCAACCCATCCCTTCCTCTCCGATCCAGCCGAGACGTTCCATCGTCTTTCGCATATGGTGCAGCCCGTACCGCACCCGGGACTTGATCGTCCCGACCGGCACCTGCCACGCGTCCGCCAAATCCTTGTGCGTGCGATGGCCGAAGTACGCGGCCGCGATCGTCTGCCGCTGCTCGCCGGGCAGTTGCGCCAACGCTCCGCGCAGCGCCTCCCGCTCCAGCTTGCGGATGACGCGATGCTCCGGCAGCCCGATCGCCGTCTCTTCCTTCGTTTCGGCGGGTTCCTGCTGCTCGAGCGCGATTTTGCTGCGCTTGCGCAGCCGGTCCATGCACCTGCTCTTCGCGAGCACCGCCAGCCAAGCTTCCGCCGAGCCGCGCGCCGGGTCGTACTTGTCCGCGCCGGCGATGACCGCGAGCAGCACGTCGTGACAGACGTCCTCCGCCTCCATGCGGTCGCCGAGCAGCTTGCGCGACAAACCGTAGATGAACGGCGCCGCCTTCGCGTAGAACGCGTCGAATGCGTCCTCGCAACCTTCGCGAACTTGCGCGAGCAGCTCCGCGAGCTCCCCGTGCGAGCGGCTATCCTTCTGCGAATCCATCGTAACCACCTCTCGGGTAACTTTGTTTGCTTAATTCCATAGATATCAAAATTTCGTCGCCGCGCAAACGGTCTCCCGGTTTTTTTATCTTCCTTTAAGCTTCCGCTAAGCAAAAATTTAACTTCCGGACCTAAATCCGCGAGCCGCCTCCGCGCGTAATGGGGATGAAAGATCAATCTCGCCCAGGAGGGGTAAACGAACATGTCAAGGTTAACCTGCAAGTTGAAAACCCATCTCGTCCTCGCGTTGGCTGTCGGGCTGACGCTCGGGCTGGCCTCCGCCGCCGCACCCGCGTCGGCCGCATCCGAAGCCGCGCTCTATACTCCGTACACGTACTTGTCGGCATCGCCCGGAGAGACGCTTCGCTACGATATCGAGCTGATCAACGGAACGGACGATATTCGTGCTGCTGCCCTGTCGTTCGACTCGGGAGGCAAGGACTGGGGCTACGAGCTGACCGCCGGAGGCCATCCGATCCGCGAAATCGCGGTGAAGGGGGGTTTGTCGGAAACACTTACCCTATCGATTGACGTACCGTACGAAGTGAGCAAAGGAGACTATCCTTTCACGTTGAATGCGGGCTCGTTCGGCAGCCTCGGGCTGAAGGTAAACGTCGCGGAAGGCGGCACATACGAATCGGAGCTGAAGATCGAGCAGCCGAACCAGCAAGGGCACGCCGATACGTCGTTCACGTACAGCTTGAGCCTCGACAACCGCACCGCGGCGAAGCAGCAATACGCCCTGGCCGCGGAGGCGCCTGCCGGCTGGGACGCCCGCTTCACGGTCGGCGGTGAGAGCGTCACGTCCGTCGACATCGAATCGAAAGCCTCGAAGACGGTGACGCTCGCCCTGACGCCGGCCGACAGCGCCAAAGCCGGCACGTACGACATTCCGGTGCACGCGGTCAGCGGCGACACGTCGGCGGACGCGCATGTGCAGGCGGTCATCACGGGCACGTACGGCATCAGCCTGACGACGGCAGACGAGCGGCTGAGCGCGGATATTACGACCGGCAAGGAACGTAACCTCGAGCTCGTCGTCAAGAACACCGGCTCCGCCGAGCTTACCGACGTGACGCTGACGGGCGAGCCTCCCGCGAAATGGGATCTGAGCTTCGAGCCGAAGACGATCAAATCGCTGAAACCAGGCGAGCAGACGACCGTGACGGCGAACGTTAAAGCGTCGGGCAAGGCGCTCGCCGGCGACTATGTCGTCAGCCTCGCGGCGCAATCTTCCGCCAAGACGGCGGACGCCGCCGTGCGAATGACGGTGAAGACGTCCGTGCTCTGGGGTTGGGTCGGCGTGCTCATCATCGCGGCGGTGCTCGGAGGTGTATACGCCTTGTTCCGCAAGTACGGGAGGCGGTAATCGTGACGACTCGCGCTACCGCCCCCGTCATCGAGCTGAAGCGGCTGACGAAGATGTACGGGGCATTCACCGCCGTCGACGGCCTCGACCTGGACATCTATCCGGGCGAAATCTACGGCCTGCTCGGGCCGAACGGCGCCGGCAAGACGACCACGATCCTCATGATGCTCGGCCTCGCCGAGCCGACGTCCGGCATCGCGAGCGTGTGCGGCATCGACGCGACGCGCAATCCGATGCAGGTGAAGCGCAAAGTCGGCTACATGCCGGACGACGTCGGCTTCTACGACGACCGCACCGCGCTCGACAACTTGATCTATACGGCCCGGCTGAACCGCATCCCGGCGGATGAAGCGCGCCGGCGCGCCGAATCGCTGCTTCAACGCGTCGGATTGGCCGAGGCGGCCCGCAAGAAGGTCGGCGCCTTCTCTCGCGGCATGCGCCAGCGGCTCGGGCTCGCGGACGTGCTGATCAAGCAGCCGCAAGTCATCATCCTGGACGAACCGACGCTCGGCATCGACCCGGAAGGCGTCCGCGAGCTGCTGACGCTCATCCGCGACTTGAGCCGCAACGAAGGGCTGACCGTGCTGCTGTCGTCGCACCACCTGCATCAGGTGCAGCAAATCTGCGACCGCGTCGGCCTGTTCGTCCGCGGCAAGCTGATCGCGTCGGGAGATATCGAGACGCTGGCCCGGCAGCTCGACGGCGCGTCAACGTTCCGCGTCGACATGAGCGTCTCCCCTTGGAGCGCGGATCTCGAGCAGGCGTTGCTGGCGGTCGAACGCGTCGGCCGCGTCGAAGTAGCCTCGGACGAAGGCGCGAACGGCACGGTCAGCGTCACCGTGACCGGCGAAGGAGATGCCCCGGTCGAGCTGGCGAGCGCCGTCGTCGCCCGCGGAGCGGCGCTGCACGCCTTCATTCCGCGAGTCTACGGACTCGACGACATCTATCACCGCTATTTCGAAGGAGGGACCGCTCGTGAGCGTCTGGGTTGAGAAGCTTCGCCCTCGGCTCGCCGGCATGTTCCGGGGACCGCGCTCGGCGGCCGAACGCACGGTAGACGCGGAACGCGCCCGTCGTGCGCCGCCGTTCTGGGTCATCGTCCAGAAGGAGTTCGGCGACCATATCCGAAGTTGGAGATTCGCGATTCTGCTCGGCATCGTCGTGTTGGCGTGCGTCGGTTCGATCTATACGGCCGTCACGGCGCTGAAGGACGGCGTCGCGGCAGACGGGGGCGGCACGGACACCAGGTTTCTGTTCCTAAGCATGTTCACCGTCTCCGACGGTACGCTTCCCAGCTTCCTGACGTTCCTGTCGTTCCTCGCGCCTCTCATCGGCCTGTCGCTCGGCTTCGACGCGATCAATACGGAGCGCGGCAGAGGGACGCTCAGCCGCGTGCTCGCTCAGCCGGTCCATCGCGACGACCTGCTGAACGCGAAGTTCGTCGCCGGACTGCTGCTCATCGCCGTCGTCGTCTTCTCCCTCGGCTTCCTCGTCATGGGCATGGGCCTGTTCACGATCGGCTACCCGCCGTCTCCGGAGGAGTTCGGACGCGTCGTGCTCACGCTGCTGCTGACGACGGTATACGTGGGCCTATGGTTGAACGTCTCGCTCTTCTTCTCCGTCCGGTTCAAGCAGGCCGCGACTTCGGCGCTGTCGGGCATCGCGCTCTGGATCTTCTTCCTCGTGTTCTACGGCATGATCGTCAGCATGATCGGCAACGCGACGGCACCGACCGATCCGACCGACGCTGCGGCCGTGCTCGGACAGTCGCGATGGATGACGCTGCTGGAGAGGCTATCGCCCGCCAACCTGTTCCAAGAGGCGGCTTCCACGATGCTGCTTCCCGACGTGCGGACGCTGAGCTCGTTCGTCACCCAGGAGCAAGCATACCGCGCGATTTCCGCTCCGCTGTCGCTCGGACAGAGCGCCCTACTCGTCTGGCCCCACGTCGTCGCGCTCGTCGCGGAGACGGCGGTCATGTTCGTCGCGTCGTACTTGCTGTTCATGCGTCAGGAAGTGCGCTCAAGATCTTAATGGTTAATAAAAAAAACAGGATGGAGCAGATGTAAAATCCGTTCCATCCTGTTCTCGTTATGGATGCACTAACCGTTGCGCCGGACCGTCTCCACGACGATCGCGACGACCAGCTCCGTCACTTTGACGATATCGTCGGCTTTGATCCGTTCCTTCGTCGTATGGATGTCCTCGTACCCGACCGCGAGGTTGACCGTCGGCACGCCGTTCCCGTTGAACATGTTCGCGTCGCTGCCGCCGCCTGAACCGAATTGGCGAGGCGTGAGTCCGATGCGCCCGATCGCCGCCTTGGCGACCTCGACGACTTCGTCTCCGTCCCCGTACGAATACGCCGGATAGATCGTGAGCGACTGGAACTCGAAGGTCGCTCCGTACTCCGTAGCCGCGGATGCCACCGCTTCGCGCATCAGCTCGACTTGGCGATCCATCTTCTCTTGCACGCGGCTGCGCGCCTCGGCGTAGATCTTGATCGTGTCCGTTACGATGTTCACTTCTCCTCCGCCTTCGAACCGGCCGATGTTCGCGGTCGTCTCGTCGTCGATGCGGCCCAGCTTCATGAGCGATACGGCCTTGGACGCGACCTGAACGGCGCTGATGCCGTCCTCGGGATTCACGCCGGCGTGCGCGGCCTTGCCGCGGATCGTAATGAATTGGCGCGAATTCGTCGGCGCCGCGACGGCGATCGCCCCGACTTCGCCGTTCGAATCGAGCGCGTAACCGAACTTCGCGCGCAACCGCGAGCCGTCCATTGCCCGGGAACCGAGCAAGCCGGACTCCTCGCCGACGGTGATGACGAA
Organism: Cohnella sp. GCM10027633; assembly: GCF_042675445.1. Classification (NCBI taxonomy): domain Bacteria; kingdom Bacillati; phylum Bacillota; class Bacilli; order Caryophanales; family Paenibacillaceae; genus Cohnella; species Cohnella sp. GCM10027633. The sequence continues at coordinate 755,135 of NZ_JBHTGV010000001.1, forward strand.
CTGAATCGCCCCGTGAGCCGTTCCGTTCTCACGCAGCTGTCGGATCGCTTCGAACATCGCGGCCAAGCCGGCCTTGTCGTCGGCGCCGAGAATCGTCGTTCCGTCCCCGCGAATATAACCGTCTTCGTCGAGGCGAGGTTGTATGCCTTTGCCCGGATTTACCGTATCCATATGGGAGGTGAACAGGATCGCCGGCACGCTCTCTTGTCCCGGCGTAGCGGGCAGCCAAGCGAATAGGTTGTTCGCGCCGTGCCCGATCGTGGCGCCGACGTCGTCCTCCGTCACCTCGAGGCCGAGCGCTTCGAACTTCGCGCGGAGCGTCTTGGCGATTTCCGTCTCGTATTTCGTCTCGCTATCGATGCGGACGAGCTCCATGAACTCGTCGATCAGCCTTTGTTTCTGAACCATGATCTTTCCTCCTGGCGATGCTTTAATTTATAATAGAACGTAAGACAAGCCGATGGTAAGGGAGGCAATGCCCGATGAACACCCGCTGGATCAAAATCGTCGTCTATGTAACGCTCGTCACGATGGTCGTCTCGACGCTCGTCATGAGCGTAGGCTTCTTGCTGCAATAACGTTCCCGTTATCCGAACCGAAGCCGAACGCCTCCATGAAATGGGGCACGATCCGGCGGCCGATCTCTTCGACGTCCAACGTCGAACCGGTCAGCGCCTCGATCGAAGTAACGCCGTATTCGGAGATGCCGCAAGGCACGATTCCCCGGAACCCTTCCTGCTCGACTCCGCGCTTCACGTTCAAGGCGAAGCCGTGACTGGTGACGAATCCCCGCCGGGTACGGGCTTTGTTGAATTTGACGCCGATGGCGGCGATCTTCGAATCCCCGACCCATACGCCGGTATACTCGGGCTTCCTTCCGCCCTCGATTCCGAATTCGGCGAGCAAGCGGATGATCGCTTCCTCCAACGTCCGCAAGTAGCGGTGCAGGTCCAGCCCTACCGCGTCCAAGTACAAGAGCGGATAACCGACGAGCTGCCCCGGTCCGTGATACGTGATATCGCCGCCGCGGTCGATCTCGTATAGGGAGATGCCGCGCTCCGCCAGCTCCTCGGCGCCGTACAGCAGATGCTCCGGATGGCGATCCGAGCCGATCGTGTACGTCGGCGGATGCTCGAGCAGCAGCAGCGCCTCGCCTCGTTCCTCGCGATCGATCTCGCCTACGAGCTTCTTCTGCAAATCCCAAGCCTCGCCGTAGTCCATCATGGACAACCACTCCGCGCGAATGCTTCTCATGCTAGTACCAAGCCTCCTCCCGTGTACGACTGTCCTTATTGTATCGCATTGAATTCGCCGACTGCAATTCGCGTCGGGCCGCGAAGACGGCAAGGGGCCGTCCCTCGCGTCTAGCAGACGTCGCGCGCGGGACAGCCCTCTGGCCGATCGGGCGCGCTCATGCGCGGCCGTATCGGATTTAGTACAACTTCGTATCCATGTTGTAGCTCTCGAGATTCGCCTTGATCCGTTGATGGAACATGCCGCAGATGACGCCGTCGAGAATCCGGTGGTCGAACGACAAGCACAGGTTCACCATGGAACGAACGCCGATCATGTCGCCGATGACGACGGGACGCTTCACGATCGCCTCGAACGTCAGAATGGCCGCCTGCGGGTAATTGATGATCGGATAGGACAATACCGATCCGAACGTGCCGGTGTTATTCAGCGTGAACGTACCACCCTGCATGTCGGCCAGCTTCAGCTTGCCCTCGCGCGTGCGCTTCGCCAAGTCGTTGATCTCGTGCGCGAGACCGACGATGTTCTTCTGATCGGCGTTGCGGATGACCGGCGTCAGCACGGAACCTTCCGTCCCTACCGCGAGCGACACGTTGATGTCGCGCTTCACGACGATTTTGTCGACGGCCCATACGGAGTTCATGATCGGGAATTCCTTGATCGCCGAGACGACCGCGCTCATGAGGAACGGCATGTAAGTCAGGTTGATGCCTTCGTTCTTCATGAAGTCGTCCTTCAGCTTGGAACGAAGCTGCACGAGATTGGTCAGATCGACTTCGACCATCGTCCACGCGTGCGGAATTTCGGTCACGCTCTGGCGCGTGTTCTTGGCGATCGTGTTGCGCATCGGCGTGACGTCGATGTAGTATTCGCGCCCGGGAGCCGTCTGCCCTTCGACGACGATCGTCGGGATGACCGGCGTCTCGGCGGCGCGCGCGGCCGGCTGAGCGGCAGCCGCCGGGACCGCGACGGGAGCCGTAACGACGGGAACGTAATCGAGCACGTCCTTGCGGGTAATGCGACCGCCTTCTCCCGTACCCGGCACAAGATTCAGGTCGATACCGCGCTCGGCCGCCAACTTCTGTACCGCCGGGGAATAGCGTCCGCGCATCGGCGCGCTCGGATCGGACTTGCCCGAAGCCGATACGCCTGACGGCCGCTGGCTTCCCTGCGGAGCCGATACGCCGATCGCGGCGGCAGGCGCCGCTTCGGCCTCGGGCGCAGGCAATTCCGACGCGTCCGCCTCCGTCTCCACGAGACAGATCGCTGCGCCGACTTCGATCGTCTCGCCGGCTCCGGCGAGAATCTTGACGACTTTCCCTTTGACGGTGGACGGAAGCTCGGCGTTTACCTTATCGGTAATAAGCTCGCACAGCGGCTCGTACATGTCCACGTGATCGCCCGGCTGCTTCAGCCAACTCTCGATCGTTGCGGATACGAGCGATTCGCCAAGCTGCGGCATCGTGATTTCGACGATTTGTTTAGCCATTCGTAATCCCCTTCCCGGCAGCCCGGCTGCCGGATGTCTTAGTACCGCGCAAGCTCCAGCATGGCCGCTTTGACCTTGTCCTTGTTCAGCAGGAAATGCTTCTCCGCCGGCGGATTGATCGCCATTGCCGGAAGATCCGGGCCGCATAGCCGGCGGATCGGCGCGTCGAGATCGTAGAGCAGCTCCTCCGCGATGATCGCGGCCACTTCCGCGCCTACGCCGCCTGTTTTATTGTCTTCATGGATAATGAGTACTTTGCCCGTCTTCGCGGCCGCGGCGAGAATCGCTTCGCGGTCGAGCGGTTGAATCGTGCGCAGGTCGAGGATGTGCGCTTCGACGCCTTCGTCCCGGGACAGTTCTTCCGCGGCCTGCATCGCGAAGTGCAGCGGCATGCTGTATCCGATGACCGTAATGTCGGCGCCTTCCCTCATGACGTTCGCTTTGCCGATCGGAACGATGTAGTCCTCGTCCGGCACTTCGTCGGTGATGAGACGGTAGCACTTCTTGTTCTCGAAGAACAAGACCGGATCCGGATCCCGGATGGCGGCCTTCAGCAGCCCTTTCGCGTCGTACGCGGTCGCGGGAGCGACGATCTTGAGGCCCGGCGTGCCGAAGAAGACGGACTCCGGACACTGGGAATGGTACAGGCCGCCGAAGATGCCGCCGCCGATCGGCGCGCGGATGACGACGGGGCAATCCCAGTCGTTGTTGGAGCGGTAGCGGATTTTGGCCGCTTCGCTGATGATCTGGTTCGTCGCCGGGAACATGAAGTCGGAATACTGCATTTCGGCGACGGGCCTCATGCCGACCATGGCCGCGCCGATCGCGACGCCGGCGATGGCCGATTCCGCGAGCGGCGTGTCGATCGCCCGATCTTCGCCGAATTGCTGGTACAATCCTTTGGTCGTGCCGAATACGCCGCCCTTCTTGCCGACGTCCTCGCCGAGGATGAACACGCTGCTATCGCGTTCCATCTCTTCCTTCATCGCCAGCCGGATCGCTTCGATATATTCAATGACCGCCATCTCAGTTGACCTCCCCGGTACTGTCCGCGTAGACGTGCAGCATCGACTGCTCCGGCGTCTGGAATGGCGCGCGCTCCGCGTATTGGGTCGCCTCGTCGATGACAGCGCGGATGTCCGCCTGCAGCTTCGCTTCCTGCTCCTCGGACCATAGGCCCGCATCCGCGAGATACTGCTTGTACGTCAGGATCGGGTCGTTCTTCTTATAAGGCTCGACCTCTTCCTTCGTACGGTATTCCAAGTCGTTGTCGGTCGTGGAATGCCCGGTTACGCGGTACGTCATGATCTCGATCAGCGTCGGACCTTCGCCGGCGATCGCGCGTTCGCGCGCTTCCTTCACGACGCGATACACTTCGAGCGCGTCGAAGCCGTCGACGCGAACGCCGGGGAATCCGTAACCGAGCGCCCGGTCGTAGATCTGGCCTCGCGTCTGCTTGGCCATCGGCGTCGAAATCGCGTATTGGTTGTTCTGGCAGACGAAGATAACGGGCAGCTTATGAACGCCCGCGAAGTTGCAGCCTTCATGGAAATCGCCTTGGTTGCTCGAGCCGTCACCGAAGCATACGATCGATACCGACGGCTCTCCCCGCATCTTCGCCGCCAGCGCGATGCCCGCCGCATGCGGCACTTGAGTCGTTACCGGACTGGAGCCCGTTACCATGCGCAGCCGCTTGCTGCCGAAGTGACCCGGCATCTGGCGTCCGGCGCTGTTCGGATCTTCCGCTTTCGCGAACAGCGACAGCATCAGATCCTTGACAGTCATCCCGACCGACAGCACGAGTCCGTAATCGCGGTAATACGGAAGGAACCAGTCGTTAGCCGTATCCATGGCGAAGCCCATCGCGACTTGCGAGGGTTCTTGGGTAATGCCGGAAATGTGGAAGTTGACTTTGCCGGCGAGCTTGAGCAATTGTCCCCGCTCGTCGAATTTGCGAGCGAGCATCATCGTCTTGTACATGTCGACGGCGCGTTCGTCGGTCAAGCCTAGCGCGGTATGTCTTAGGGTGTGCTGGACGGAACCGGATGGTCTCATGGGCGCGTCCTCCTAGGTTTCGCTTTGTATTATAACCTGGTCTTAATACTTGAACTTAATCCCTATTATACTCTCCCCGAATACAAAAAGAAACGTCCATCTGCGCGCAATTTCTAGAACGCGATCGAAGCGTCTATTCGTGCGCGCAGGGACGATGGGGATGTTGCATCGGCACTACTAATTAAGCATGCCCGGCGCCGTCCAGCGCCAGCATCACTTCCTGCAACGCCTCCGACAGCGTCGGGTGCGGATGAATCGCGCGCCCGATCTCCCAAGGCACCGCGTCCAGCAGACGCGCGAGGGACGCTTCGGCGATCATGTCGGTGGCGTGCGCGCCTACGAGGTGCACGCCGAGCAAGTCCCCGCTCTTACGGTCTGCGACGACTTTGGCGAAGCCTTCGCTCTCGCCGTGGACGAGCGCCTTGCCGAGGATTCGCAGCGGGATCTTGGCGACCTTCGCGTCGAAGCCGTTCGTCTTGGCGTCCGCCTCGGACCATCCGATCGACGCGGCTTCGGGCCGGGAATAGATGCAGCGGGGAATGTCGCGGTCCTCGGTTCTGGTCGTCTTGACGCCGAGCAGATGATCGACCGCGACCGTCGCTTCGTGCATGGCGGCATGCGCCAATTGCACGCCTCCGATGCAATCCCCGATCGCGTAAATGTGGGACTCGCCCGTCTGCAGCGTCTTCTTGTTCACGTTAATGAAGCCCTTGTCCGCCGTAACGCCCGTATTCTCCAATCCGAGCTGATCGACGTTGCCTTCCCTTCCGACCGACACGAGCATGCGCTCCGCCGCGACCGTGATCGCGTTGCCTCCGGCGACGATGTCGGCTTGGACGCCGTCTTCTCGCAACGCGCAAGATTCGACCTGCAGCGCGGCTCCGGTCAGGACGTTCACGCCCCTCTTCTTAAGCGCCTTGGCAAGCTCCGCGCTAACGTCCTTGTCTTCGCCCGGCAAGAGACGGTCCGACGCTTCGACCAGCGTTACCGCCGTGCCGAAGTCGCTCAGCATCGACGCCCACTCGACGCCGATGACGCCGCCGCCGACGATAAGAACCGACGCCGGAAGGTTCGGCCAGTCGAACGCTTCGTCGCTCGTGACGACGACCGAGCCGTCGTAAGGCAGCCCGCTCAACCTGCGCGGCCGCGACCCCGTCGCGATAACGACGTGCTTCGGCACGACGGTATCCGTGTCGCCGTTATCCAGCTCGACGAAGATCGAGCCGCTGCGCGGGGAGAAGATGTTCGGCCCGATAATTCTGCCGCTCCCTTGCAGCACCTCTATGCGATGCTGCTTCATGAGCGCTTGAAGCCCTTTATGTAATTGATCGACGATGCCCGTCTTGCGCGACAGCACCGCGCGCCAGTCGACGCTTGCCGTGCCGCCGGGAACGCTGATGCCGTAGGAAGCGGCAGCCCCGACCGTCGCGTATACTTCCGCGCTTCTCAGCAGCGATTTGCTAGGAATGCAGCCGCGGTGCAAGCACGTTCCGCCAAGCTTGTCCTTCTCGATGATGACGACGCTCCGGCCCGCTTGCGCTGCCTTGACCGCCGCGGTATAGCCTCCCGGCCCGCCGCCGATAATGGCGACATCGACTTCGATTGGCATGTTCGGTTTCCCCTCCGTATCGTTACTCGCCTCCTATTGTACCGCGTTTTGAGCCATCGGACAAAACCCCTTGGCGTCGCGCGGCGACGAGCTTCGCCGGCATGCCGAATCTACCGGGAAAATACGCCAATAAGACGCTTTCATAGACAATGGCTCTCTAAATCGTTATGATGATAGAAGTGGAAGGAGGGCCAGACGACCTCATGAAGTTAATCCTGCAGAGACTTATCGCCATCCTGCTTCTCGTCATTCCCGGTTTAGGAGCAGCCTATGGTTTCCTGCTCATGAAGGACGCGCTCTTCGATTACTTCGCGGATATGGGAGACGTAACGCTCACGCCCGATTTTGCATGGGGATCATTCATCCTCGGAGCGTTCTTGTTCTTGATCGGCATCGCCTTCATCGGCGGATGGGTATTCTATCGCGATCGCAAACGCAATTATTTGTCCCCCCGCTTCCGACCGAAGCGGCCGCCGCGTCCGAGCGCCAAACCGGCAGAAGACAAGCCGTCGGAATAACGGCCATACGCATAACGCGCAAAGGCTCCTGCGCCCATTCGGGCGGCAGGAGCCTTTTTCCGATATATTCGACCGATTATTGCGCCGCCGCGGACGAAGCCGGAGCGGACTCCGCAGGCGCGGATGCCGACGGAGACGCTGCCGGAGACGCGCTTGGCGAAGCCGCCGGTTCCTTCTCCTCGACGAGGTTCTTCGCGTTGTTGTCTTCCTTGAGCTTGTCCAGCCACTCGGATTCGTTCGTGCCGAGCTGCTCGGTCCAGTAAGCGTTCTCCACGTCCGCTTTCTTCTCGTCGTACGGAGGTACTACCGCTTCCTTCACGTCCGTAACCTTAATGATGTGGAAGCCGTATTCGGATGGGACGACTTCGCTGATCTCGCCTTTATTCAGCTTGAACGCCGCTTCCTCGAACTCCGGCACCATCGCGCCCGGTCCGAAGAAATCGCCGAGTTCGCCGCCGTTAACCGCGGAGCCCGTATCGACCGACTTGGCTTTCGCGATCGTCGCGAAGTCTTGGCCCGCCTTCAGATCGGCGAGAATCGCGTCGGCTTCTTCCTGCGTAGCGACCAGAATGTGCGATGCCTTCACTTGCTTCGGCGTCGTCGCGAACGTGTTCTGGTTATCCTCGAAGTACTTCTTGAAGTCGTCCTCGGTCGCCGGATGTTGCTCGGCGTACAGCTTCGTCTTGAGCACCATCGGAATGATCTGCTGCGCCTTGAACGTCGCGAGATCGATGCCGTTCTGGTCGAGCGCCTGCTGGAACGCTTCCGCTCCCCCGAAGTTCGTCTCGTACTTGCCGATTTCCTTGGATATCTCCTCGTCCGTTACCGCGAGACCCGCTTTGTCGGCCAGCTTCGCGATCAGCTTCTTCTCGATGATCGAATCCACCATGCCCGTGAATTGCTCCGCCGGCACTTGGGCTTTGATCTCTTCGTAGAAGTCGTTCTTCGTGACGGCACCGCCGTCGAACGTGCCGAGCTTGTCGCTGGATCCTCCGAACGGATTCGCGATCAGAACGAACGCGAGGGCAGCTACCGCCACGACGGATACGCCGATCCACGGCTTGGCCGACATCGGCGATTGCGGCGCCGATACGACGACTCCGGCTCCGGCTCCGGCTACCGCAGCCTCGGCCGTCGCCGCTACTTCGTTCTCCGCTTGTTCCGCGTTTTCTACGTTCAACGTCTCCGCGACGCCCCGTTCTTCGCTTGCCGGCGTATTCGCCTGGTCTTTGTTCTCTTCGTTCATATCATTCATGACCTCCTTATAATATAAAAACCAACCTCCCTACTATATCAGATTTTCGGAACCGTACATTAAAACGAGCTAAAAAATAACCGCCAGCATCCGAATGGAACGTTCGGATGGCTAGCGGTTCGGTTGTCTCTTACGTCATTACACCTCGGTTCAGCTAACCTTGTGCTCGATGCGCAGCTTGTCGGCGACCATCGCGATGAACTCGGAGTTCGTCGGTTTCGACTTCGCGATATTGATCGTGTAGCCGAACAGATGGCTGATGCTGTCGATGTTCCCGCGCGTCCAAGCGACCTCGATCGCGTGGCGGATCGCGCGTTCGACGCGGCTAGGCGTCGTCTTGAACTTCTCGGCGATCGCCGGATACAGCGTCTTCGTAATCGCGCCGAGAATCTCGATGTTGTTGTACACCATCGTGATCGCCTCGCGCAAGTACTGGTAGCCCTTGATATGGGCCGGAACGCCGATCTCGTGAATGATGCTCGTAATATTCGCGTCGAGGTTCTTCGGCTTGCCGATCGGAACGATGTTCGAACGGATCGAGCCGCTGACCGAAGACGAGGACGAACCGACGGTTATCGGCGATGCGATACCCGCGAGCTGACGAATGCGATTGGCGAGAACATCCATATCGAACGGCTTCAATATGTAGTAAGAAGCACCGAGTTGTACCGCGCGCTGCGTAATGTTCTCTTGGCCGAATGCCGTCAGCATGATGATCTTCGGCATCGGAGATAAATTCATATCCCGCAATTTTTCAAGAACGCCAAGCCCGTCCAAATGCGGCATAATAATATCGAGGATCATGACATCCGGAACCCTGCGGGTTTCCTCCAGCTGACGGATAACCTCTTCTCCGTTGTACGCCACTCCGATGACCGTCATATCATCCTGCTCTTGGATGTACTCTGATAACAAGTTCGTAAATTCTCGGTTGTCGTCTGCAAGGAACACTTCAATCCGCTGCAATGTCTGGTCCTCCCTTTCTCTGTGCGAGATTTTAGTCTGAAAACGTAGTTATCGTTTCCCTGTTTATCCGTTTTCGACATTGCGTTTCGCAAATCCTTCTCGCTTTGAAATTTTTTCTTTATTTTTTTGTTGCAATCGAATATAATTATTAATTTGCGTCAAATAGCGATTGTTTTCGGTGTTTTTCGACAAACGTTCGGGTTTTCATTTGACTTGGATGCGCAAAATCTAAGGCGTTAAACCGCCTTAGATGTTGGTTGCTGTTGCGCTCCGTTCAACATAATTCCCGCATCTTGTAGCATCCACTCGATGAAGCACCCATATCCTGAGGTCGGATCGTTCACGAATACGTGCGTTACGGCGCCGACGAGCTTGCCTTTCTGGATAATCGGACTGCCGCTCATCCCTTGCACGATGCCCCCGGTACGCTCCAATAGCTTCGGATCCGTGATCCGGATGACCATCCCCTTCGTCGCCGGAGACGACTGTCTGGAGACGTGCGCGATTTCGATATTGAATCTCTCCACCTTCTGACCGTTCACGACCGTCAAGATTTGCGCAGGGCCTTCCTCGACTTCTTCAGCAAATGCGACCGGCATCGGCTCCGCGCGGTAGGCATGGTTGGGCATCTCCTTCATTTTGCCGAAAATACCGAACGGCGTATTGCGCTCCACGCTTCCGAGCGTGCGGCCTTCCTTCACGAAATGCGCGCGCTTCTCACCGGGCTCGCCGCTCTGGCTCTTCGAAATCGACGTTACGCTCGATTGGAGGATTTCCCCGCTGCCGACGACGATCGGCGTCTGCGTGTCCATATCGGTGATGACGTGCCCTAACGCCCCGTATACGCCTTGATCGGGCGCGTAGAACGTTAGCGTACCGACGCCGGCGGCCGAGTCGCGGATGTAGAGCCCTAGACGCCAGGCTTTGTCGTCCGTATCGTAGGCGGGCGTCAACGTCGTGCGGAACCGTTCCTTGCCTCTTTGCACGAGCAACCGGAGGGAAGCTCGGTCGCGGCCCGCGGACTCGGCGTACGAAGCGATCTTGGAAATGTCGTTGCAAGGCTCTCCGTTGATCTCCACGATCAGGTCGCCGAGCCTTAACTTCGCGTCCTCGCCCGGCGATAGCTTCTTGTTCGCGGCCGATTGCACCAGATGGTGTCCGACGACCATAATGCCGGCAGACTTCACCTTCACTCCGATCGTCTGTCCGCCGGGAATGACCCGGAGATCCGGAACGACCTGCAGCTTGACCGTCTTGATCGGGATTTTGCCGAACAACCGGAGCGTCAGCTTCGTATGGCCGCTATGCTTAGGCTGAATGGATAAAGGCTGGCTCAGGTCGACGGGGACCGTACCGTCGCTGCTTCCGTTGATGCCGGCGACCCGCGGATCGACGCTAACTTGCGCGTGGACGGGCATCGCGTAATGCAACGATACCGGCTGTCCCTGGAACATTCTCAGCGTGCTCGGGAATGCCGCGAAGTGCTGAACGGGCGCGGAACAGACGACGATACAGAGGATTAGAACGATGACGAGTCCCATCCGGCGTTTTCGGGACGGTTGCTGGTACAAGTTCTCACGCTCCCTTACAGGTTATCCGACGGATTCGATAACCGCCGATGACGTACCTATAAGGTAACCGCGCCCCCCCGCTTTTATGTTCCCGAAAAGCTTCCTACGATAACGTCTTTACGCGCCGTTACGCGTTTTTTCGGCTTTCGGCCAGCGCAAGCATTTCTTGTGCATGGTGACGAGTTTTTTCCGTTACTTCCACGCCGCCGAGCATCCTCGCCAACTCCTCGATCCGCTCGCCGAACGAGAGCTCCGTGACCGAAGTAATCGTCCGCGATTGCTCCGTCACCTGCTTCGCGATTTCGTACTGATGGTCCGCCATGCACGCGACTTGCGGCAAGTGCGTGATCGCGAACACTTGGCAATCGCGCGACAGCAGCGACAGCTTCTCCGCGATCGCTTGCGCGGCGCGGCCGCTTACGCCGGTATCGACTTCGTCGAAGACGAGCACCGGCACTTCGTCGATGCGCGCGAAGATCGCCTTAAGCGCCAGCATGACGCGGGACATCTCGCCGCCGGACGCGATCTTGGCGAGCGACTTCGGCGGTTCGCCCGGATTCGAGGACAGCAGAAATTCCGCCGTATCGATGCCCGCGGCGGTGAGCGGACCGGAGACGAGCTTCACCTCGAATACCGAGCGGTTCATCTGAAGCGCCGCCAGCTCGTCCCCGATCGAAGCGGCGAGCACGCGGGACGCGTCTCGGCGAATGGCCGACAACGCGTCGGCTCTCGCCCGCAGCTCCGCGAGCAACGCTTCCTCTTGTTCGGCGAGCGACTTTAACAGCTCGTCGCTGTTCTCGAGCTGGGCCGCTTCCGATTGGATTTGTTCCATATAGGCTACGATCGTCTCGATCGTCTCTCCGTATTTACGCTTGAGCGAATGGATCAGGTCGAGCCGTTCCTCGATCGCTTCGAGCCGGTCGGCATTGAACTCGATCGTCTCGCGGTAATCGCGCAGCTGGTACGCCGCGTCTTCCACGCCGTAATAAGCGGATTGCAACTGCTCCACGAGCGGCTCCAGCGCGGCGGGATCGACTTTGGCAACGTCGCGCAGGCGGTTCAGCGCGCGAGAAATCGCGCCCATTCCCTTGTTGCCGTACAGCAGCTCGTGGGCTTCCGCGACCGCTTCCGACAGCTTCTCGGCATGCGTTAGTTTGCGCTTCTCGTCCTGCAGGGATTCGTCTTCGCCCGGCTTCAGCTTCGCCTGCTCGATCTCTTCGATCTGATAACGATACAGATCGAGCATCTGCAGCCCTTGTCTGGACTTCGACTCCAGGTCGCGTCTTTCTTTGCCGACGGAGACGTACTGCCGGTACAGCTTCGCGAATTGATCCTTCTGGTCGGCGATCGAGTCCCCCGCGAACATGTCCAGCCATTCCAGATGGCGGTCCGTGCGCAACAGCGATTGCGGTTCGTGCTGGCCGTGAATGTTCACGAGATGCTCGCCGACTTCCCTCAGCATCGCCAGCGTGACGCTATGCCCGTTAATGCGGGCGGACGATTTGCCTTGCGCTTGAATTTCCCTGCGTACGATCAGCGTCTCTTCGCGGTCGGCATCGATGCCGAGCCGGCTTAACGTCTCCCACACCGGATGGCCGGGCGATACGTCGAACAGCGCTTCGACGTCCGCGCGGTCGGTGCCGTGCCGAATCATATCCGCCGATCCCCGGCTGCCCGACGTTAACGCCAGCGCGTCGATGACGATCGACTTGCCTGCGCCCGTCTCCCCCGTCAAGACGTGAAATCCGGCATGAAACCGGACGTTTACATGCGAGATTACTGCCAAATTCCGAATCGTCAATTCCCGAAGCATGTCTCGTTCCCCTCCGTGTTCGGCCGAAGCTTGGTTGTATTCGATATGGACGCGCGCGAAGCTATTCCATCATTTCGTGAATTCGGCGCGTAAGGTCTTGTCCGAGCGCCTTCGATCTGCAGATGACGAGCGTCGTATCGTCGCCGCCTACGGTACCGACGATTTCCGGCCAATCCATGCCGTCGATGAGAGACGCGATCGTACCCGCGGTACCCGGCAAGCACTTCAAGACGACCAGGTTCTCCGCGGCGTCCGCGCTGACGAAATGATCGAGCAACGCCCGTTTCAGCTTGTGCGCGGGATTGAAGCGCTGATCTTGCGGCATCGAGTACTTGTATCGCCCGTCTTCGAGCGGCACTTTGATCAATTGCATTTCCTTGATGTCCCGCGATACGGTCGCTTGCGTTACTTGCATCCCTTCGGCGCCGAGCGCTTCCACGAGATCCTCTTGCGTCTCGATTTCCTGGGTGCCGATCAATTCGCGAATTTTACGCTGACGTTGTCCTTTCATTCGTCGCCATCCTCCACTTTGAATCTTACCGTTCGAACTTGCTTTTCTCCCGGATCGGCGATGACGATGCCTTCGCAATCGGGGAATAGCAGCGCGAATACGAGCAGCCGCTCGCGAAGCCCGCTGGCCGTCCATTCGGTCGGCTGTCTTGCGCGTTCGAGCTTAACGAGGTAATACTTATGTTCCTTCGCAGCCAAGTAATCGAAATAGAGACGCGTCGGCTGCATCGGTCCGTCGTCGACCTTCACGCCGAGCGGAACGCGATGCTTGCCCGACAGAACGTCGAAGCCATGCTCCTGCAGCAGTTCGACCGCCGCGTCGGGCTCTACGCCTCCCGCCTTGGCCAGCTTCCTGAGACGCGACCCCGGCGGCTCGTGCAGCCAGCGGTCCAGCCTCCTGATAATCCACCATACCATCACGCCCGCGGCGATAAGCATGATCAGAACGTCGCCGAGCTTATCCACGCCGGTCGCCCCCCTCTTGTCCGACGTATGCGAGCGGAGAGCGATGATGCATGCCGGATTCTAGACAATGTTCCTAAATTCCATTCGCGATCGGCGGGCTTAAATCCTCTAATGGAACAAGTCAAAAACCCGAAGCGGCGGAGGACGGCCCGGTGGATATCCGGCCGTTCTTCGGCAGCTCCGGGTCGATACCGGGCAAATCGATGTTCAGGAAGCGCCGCGACGGAAGTTCGACGCCGCTTCCTCTACCGTTCTTGCAACCAACGCGGGAAGCTCGCCTTCCAGGAATGCCGCGCGGGAACCGTTACGGTCCCCGACCGCGGCGTCGCCTTCCAGCTGCCAGTAAGCGAGAAATTCGATATTGCCTTCTCCGCCGGTGATCGGCGAGTAGGTTAACCCTAGAAGCCGGAAACCGAGCGCGTCCGCGAACGCGAGCACTTCGCGCAGCACGTTCGCATGAACGGCCGGATCGCGTATGACGCCGGACTTCCCGACTTGCTCGCGGCCCGCCTCGAATTGGGGCTTGATGAGCGCGACCGTACGTCCGCCCGGCTCGAGCAACTGCGCCAATACGGGCAAGATGAGCTTGAGCGAAATGAAACTGACGTCGATGGAGGCGAAAGCCGGCCGATCGGCATCCAGCTGGTCGAGCGTCATATGGCGGAAATTCATCCGCTCCATGACTCGCACCCGTTCATGCTGCCGCAAGGACCAGTCGAGTTGGTTGTACCCGACGTCGATCGCGTACACGAGCTTCGCGCCGTTCTGCAGCGCGCAATCGGTGAACCCGCCGGTCGAAGCGCCGATATCGAGCATGACGGCGTCGTTCAGATCGATGCCGAACGTACGAATCGCCTTCTCGAGCTTCAGTCCTCCGCGGCTGACGTAAGGGTGAGGCGCTCCCTTCACCGTGAACGCCGAATCCCGGGGCACTTTCGTACCGGCTTTGTCGACCTTCTCGGTGCCAATATAGACGAGACCCGCCATAATGGCCGCCTTAGCCTTCTCCCGGCTGTCGAAGTAGCCCAATTCGAGCAACAAGACGTCCAGCCGTTCTTTGGTAGAGGTCGCCTTCTCCATCAAGTCGCACGCTGCCTTTGACGAACGACGAGCGTGCTCAGCTGTCTCGCGACCGCTTCCGCCGTCAATCCGCATTGCTCGCGCTGCTCCTTGATCGAAGCGTGCTCGATGAACAGATCCGGTATGCCCGCCAGATGAACCTGCGCGGTATGGATGTTGTTCAGCGCGTAGAATTCCATGATCGCGCTCCCTAGCCCTCCTTGAATCGAGCCTTCTTCCAGTACGAGCATGGGCAGATGTTCCTTGGCGAGCGACAGCAGCATCCGTTCGTCGAGCGGCTTCACGAACCGCGCGTTCACGACGCGGACGTTCAGGCCTTCCCGGCGGAGCAGTTCCGATGCTTCTTCGGCCACTTGCACCATCGGGCCGATCGCGACGATGGCGGCGTAATCGCCGTCGCGAATCGTCTCCCACGCGCCGATCTCGATCGGCACGGGAGCCGCGTCGACGACCGCGCCGGTGCCTTGGATGCGCGGATAGCGAACGGCGATCGGGCCTTGATCGTAGTCGACGGCCGTCTTCAGCATGTCGCGCAGCTCGCGTTCGTCCTTCGGCATCATGATGACCATATTCGGTATATGTCTGAGGAACGGAATATCGTATACGCCTTGATGCGTCTCTCCGTCGGCGCCGACTAAGCCCGCGCGGTCGATCGCGAAGACGACGTTCAAGTTCATGCGGCAAATATCGTGCACCACTTGATCGTATGCCCTTTGCAGGAACGTGGAGTATACCGCGAATACCGGCTTCATGCCTTCCATCGCGAGCGCGGCGGACATCGTCGCGGCATGCTGCTCGGCGATGCCGACGTCGAACATGCGATCCGGGAACTTCTTCGCGAATTTCAGCAATCCCGATCCGCCCGGCATCGCCGGCGTAATCGCGACGATTCGCTTGTCTTGCTCGGCGAGTTCGATGAGCGTGTTGCCGAACACCTCCGTGTACATCGGAGGTCCTACCGGCTTAATGACTTGACCCGACTCGATCTTATAGGCGCCGGATACGCCGTGCCACGTATGCGAATCCGCTTCGGCGGGCGAATAGCCCTTGCCTTTGACCGTCAATACGTGCACGAGCACGGGACCGTTGACGCTGTCGGCTTGTTTGAACGTCTCCAGCAGCTTCGGAATGTCGTGACCGTCGACGGGTCCGAAATATTTCAGTCCGAATTCCTCGAACAGCATGCCGTCCGGCGCGACCAAATATTTCAGGCTGTCCTTCACCCGGTCCGCCGTCGTCGCCAGCTTGCCGCCGATAGCCGGAATTTTGCGGAGCAACCAGTCGAGTTCGTCCTTGGCTTTGCGGTAAATTTTCTCCGAGCGGACTTTGCCGAGATAGTTGTGAATCGCTCCGACGTTCGGCGCGATCGACATCTCGTTGTCGTTAAGCACGACCATAAGCTTGCGCTTCTCGTGGCCGATATGGTTCAGCGCCTCGAGGGCCATCCCGCCCGTCAGCGCGCCGTCGCCGATAATCGCGATGACATTGTTCGACTGTTCCTTCAGGTCGCGAGCCAATGCCATCCCCATCGCCGCGGACAGGGACGTGCTGCTGTGGCCGGCTTCCCAGACGTCGTGCTCGCTTTCGTTGCGTTTCACGAAGCCGCACAAGCCGTCCTTCTGGCGAAGGGTATCGAACCGGTGTTTGCGTCCGGTCAACATTTTGTGAACGTAAGCTTGGTGGCCCACGTCGAATATCATTTTGTCGATCGGACTGTTATATCTGTAATGCAACGCCAGAGTCAACTCGACGACCCCTAGGTTCGGCGCGAGATGACCGCCCGTCGCGGACAATTTTTGTATGAGAAATTGCCGAACTTCTTCCGACAGGAGAGAAAGTTCGGGCAGCGATAATTTCTTAAGCTGCGATGGACTGTCGATTGTGTCGAGCAGCAAGCCTGTTCCCCGCTTTCCTCGTTTGGGTATTACGCCTATTATACCATAACGCCTATCCAATGCCTAAACCTCTTATGACATACGGAGTAGCAGCGCTTAGGTAACAAAGAAATATTCCGTCGAACGGATTCGCCGACAATCAAAATCCCCTTCGCCGGGAGAAGGCAGCCGACCCGGCTTGCCCGCCCCTGAGCGAAGGGGATATTGACGATGAAAGATGGCCGGCCGCTTAATGATCGCGCGACAACAAATAATCGGAGATCTCCCGCAACCGTCCGGCATTCGCGAGACACGCCTCGTTCAGCGCGTCGTTCGCGTCGGCCGTCAACTTCCGAACGCGATCGCGGCTCGCGTCCAAGCCGATCAAGTACGGATACGTCACCTTCTCTTGCCGCTCGTCGCTCTTCACCGGCTTCCCCAGCTTCTCCGCGTCCCCGGTCAAATCCAGGATGTCGTCTTGGATTTGGAACGCAAGGCCGAGGTTGCGGCCGAACGCGCCTAACCCCGAAAGCTGACGGTCGTCCGCGCCGGCGGCATGACCGCCCGCCCGAAGGCTGAACGCGATCAAGTCGGACGTCTTGTGCAGATGAATGTATTCCAACTGCTCCAGAGACGTTACGCCTTGCTCGCCGAGCATGTCCGACACTTGGCCCCCGACCATGCCGGGCAGGCCGGCGAAGCGGGCAAGCTCGGCGACGACGGCAAGCGCGCGCTCGGCGGGCACGCCCAGTCGAACGGCTTCCGCCGCGACGTGGAACGCATGCGTCAACAAGCCGTCGCCGGCCAGAATGGCCATCGCCTCGCCGTATACTTTATGATTCGTGAGCCGTCCGCGACGATAATCGTCGTTGTCCATCGCGGGCAGATCGTCATGGATGAGCGAATACGTATGTATCATTTCGACGGCTGCGGCGAACGGCATCGCGCGATCCGCCGCGGCTTCGTCTCCCGCGACGGCTTCCGCGGCGGCAAGGACGAGAATCGGACGGAGCCGTTTCCCGCCGGCGAGCAGCGAGTAATCCATCGACTCCTTAAGCTTCGCCGGAACCGACCACTCTTCCGGCACGACCGACGCCAGCGCCCGTTCGACCTTCTCGCGCCGCATCCGTAAATACGATTCCAAATTGTCTGACATCGTTACGCCGATTCCCCTTATCCTCTAGCTGTCTCCCTGGCTCGGCGCGAACGGCTTGCGTTGCGTGCCGCCTTCGCCTTCGACCAGCATCTCGATGCGCCGTTCGACTTGCTCGAGCTTCTGCCCGCACAATCCGGACAGCCGCATCCCTTCCTGGAACAGCTCGATGGCCGTCTCCAGCGGCACGTCTCCGCTCTCCAGCTTCGCCACGATCGACTCGAGCGACTCCATCGCCTGCTCGAAAGTCATCGAAGCCTGCTCTTCCGTCGTTGCGTTGTCCGCCGTCGTCTTCTTCGCCGTCATGCGCGTTCCTCCCCTTCGATTCCCCATACTTGGCAGCTTAGCTTCCCGTCCGCGAGCCGTACGCGAACCAGGTCGCCGGGCTGCACGCCTTCGATCGAACGAACGAGCTTGCGCTCTTGCTCGTCGAAGACGAGGCTGTACCCGCGCGCCATCACTTTCAGCGGGCTTAACGCGTCCAGATGGCGGACGAGCGAACCGAAACGGTTAGCATGCGACTTGGACAACCCTCGCATCGCCATCGTCAAGGTCCGCTGCATTCCGTCCAGCCGTTGCCGGGCCATCGTCGCCTGCTGGACGGGACTGCGGGCGGCTAGCCGTCCGGACAGCCTCGTAAGCTTGTCCGCATTGCGGGCGAATTGGGCGTTCATCCGATAGTCCAGCCGTTCGCGCAGCCGGTCCAGGCGTTCCGCCTGAATGAATAGGCTGCGCTTCGGTTGCAGGAAGTACGGAGAGCGAGACGCCCGGTTCAACCTCTCTTGCGACCGGTCGAGCAGCATCCGAAGCGATTTGCGCATCCGCTGGTGCATATAGGAGAGCCGTTGCTTCAGCTCCGCCGCGTGCGGCACGGCCAACTCGGCGGCCGCGCTCGGCGTCGGCGCCCGCAGATCGGCGGCGAAGTCCGCGATCGTGAAGTCCGTCTCGTGTCCGACCGCGGATATGATCGGAATGCGCGAGCCGCGAACCGCCCGGGCGACCGACTCTTCGTTGAACGCCCACAGTTCCTCCAACGAGCCGCCGCCTCGTCCGACGATCAGTACGTCCGCTTCGCCGAGCGCGTTCATCGCCTCGATCGCTTTGACGATCGAAGGCGCCGCCTGCTTGCCTTGGACGGATACCGGGTAGAGCAGCACGTTCACGGCCGGATTGCGCCGCTCGATCGTAATCAGAATATCCCTTACGGCCGCCCCCGTAGGCGACGTGATGACGCCTACCGTACGGGGGTATACCGGAATCGGGCGCTTGAACCGCTCGGAGAACAACCCTTCGATCTCCAGCTTGCGCTTCAGCTGCTCGAATGCCAAGTACAGGCTTCCGATGCCGTCCGGTTGCATCGCGGTCGCGTAGAACTGGTACTGCCCGTCCCGTTCATAAACGGAGATGCCTCCGCGAGCCAGCACCTTCATTCCGTCCTTCGGAGCGAACGGAAGCCGCTGGTTGTAGGAGGCAAACATAATGCATTTCAGTCTTCCGCCTTCGTCCTTCAGCGTGAAGTACATATGTCCGCTGGAGTGGCGGGTGAAGTTCGATATTTCGCCTTTCAGCCATATATCCTGAAGGCTTGAATCGCCCTCTAGCTTCATCTTGATGAGACGGTTAATGTCTCGAATGGTTAATACCTTCGCTTGGTCCATCGCAACCGTCTCCTTCCCGTCGCGCGCCCGGCCTCCGAGCCTCGCTTAGCCGATGCCGTTCGCGCGCTTGGCGGACTTGAGCGTGTTGGCCATCAACATCGTGATGGTCATCGGGCCGACGCCGCCCGGAACCGGCGTAATCCAACCGGCGGTGTCCAGCACGTCGTCGTAATCCACGTCGCCGCACAGCTTGCCGTCCGGCAGCCGATTCACGCCTACGTCGATGACGACCGCGCCTTCCTTCACCCATTCCTTCTTGACGAGCTTCGGGATGCCGACTGCGGCGACGAGAATGTCCGCCTGCTTCGCGATCTCCGGCAGGTTCGTCGTGCGGGAATGGCAGATCGTCACGGTCGCGTTCTCGCGGAGCAGCAGCATCGATACGGGCTTGCCGACGATGTTGCTGCGTCCGATGACGACCGCGTGCTTGCCGGCGGGAGCGTTGCCCGTGCGCTTCAGCAACTCGATGACGCCGGCCGGCGTGCACGGCAGCAATGATTCGTCTCCGATCATCAGATTGCCGACGCTGACCGGATGGAAGCCGTCGACGTCCTTCTCGACGGCGATCGCGTCGATGATCGCCTTCTCGGCGATATGCTTCGGCAACGGAAGCTGCACGAGAATGCCGTGAACGCGATCGTCGTTGTTATAGCGGTCGATATGATCGAGCAACGCTTCTTGGGACGTCTCCGCCGGCAAGCGGACGACCTCGGAGTAGTAGCCCAGTTGCTCGCACGTTCTGGCTTTGCTGTTCACGTATACTTGGGATGCCGCGTCCTCGCCGACGAGAATGACGACGAGTCCGGGCGTAACGCCCTTGCCTTTCAACCGTTCGACTTCTTGGCGAAGCTCCTCGCGGATTTCGGCCGCTATTTTTTTGCCATCGATTATTTGCGCAGTCATCGTTTACTTCTCCCCCTGTGTCTGCTCATCTTGCTCTCTCAGCATTCGGCCAAGCACGCCGTTCACGAACTTGCCGTTCTCCGCCAAGCCGAAATGCTTCGCGAGCTCGATCGCTTCGTTGATCGCGACTTTCGCGGGCACGTCGTCGCAGAATTGCATCTCGTACGTCGCCAGACGCAGCACTTGACGGTCGACTCGCGATAAGCGATCGACTTGCCACCCGGTCAAATAGACGGCGAGCTGTTGGTCGATCGTCTCGCGTTTCTCGGTGACGCTGGCGACCAGTTCGCGCGTATACGCGTCGATCTTCGCCAACTCGCCGACTTCGGCCCCGATCTCGTTCTCTTGGCGCGCTTCCTCCATGACGACGTTCACCGCTTCGTCGCCGGTAACGCCGTTCATTTCCATAAGGTACAAGCTTTGTACCGCGATCTCTCTAGCCAGTCTGCGTTTCATGAGTCCTCCTGAATCTTGCGTGAATATTGCCGTTAAACCTAGTATGATGCCCTTGGACGCAAAAAAACCTATGAGCGATTCTGTACCCGAAGCTTCGGCGACTCGAAAGCCGAAGCTTCGCCGTCGCCGGTCGGGCATGAACGATCACAGGGATTATCGCGACCGGGGCCAACGATCCGTTACCCACTCCGTCAAGCGCTCCCACGGAAGCAGCGGACCACGTCCATCGTCCTTTTGCTTGCCGATCCAATAACCGACGCCGACGATCAGCGCGCAGAACAACATATCCCAGAAGCCCGCGATTAAATAGATGAAGACCAGGAACAGGCCGAAGGCGATGCCGGAGATCCGACCGCGGTAGGTATCCCACGCGTATTTCCACATGGCGGCCCCTCCTATTCCACGCGGCTTTTGAAGGTCGTCGGTGCTTGCGTCACGTTGGCGATGAAGACGGACACCTCGGCGACGGGAATGCCCGTCGTCTCTTCAATATGCTGCGATACGGAGCGCTGCATCTCTTCGGACAACGAGGGGATGGAGCCGTCTCCGTCGACGAAAGCGCGAATTTGAATTTCCAAGCCGGCTTCGGATACGCGCACCCGCGCCTTTAGATCTTTGACGCCGCGCGTGCGCGAAGCCGCCTTCAGCGCGAGGTTCTCCACGGTCTCGACGGAAATGCGGATGTCTCCGTGCTCCGTGCGTTGATTGATGGAAGGCGCGTGATTGCCGCCGCGGCTCATGGATAAGACGAAGAACCGAATGCTGATGAGCAGCAGCAGGACCGAGACGCCGATCACCGACATTTGTACCGCGTCCGAGCCTCCGGTGAATTCGTCCACCCAATCGTGCAATCCGCCTTCGTTCAATCCGCCGCCGGCCGCGACGATCGCGAATACCGAGATGACGCCGATAGCGATGCTATACAAGAAAAGCAGCAGCCTGTCCAACAATTTAATCAACGGAAGGTCCTCCCTGTTCCCCATTAGCAGATGACGATACTTACAAGCCGAATGATAACGAAAAGGCCTCTAGCGAGAATCCCTGCGGGAATTACTCGTCAGAGGGCCGTCATCCGCAGACCGGAAAGGCGTCGTTGCCGCGCAAGTCATGACGCGGCAACGCGATTATCTGACACGGCCGTGCGCATCGTCTTCGCCGGGCTTATCGCCCGGTTTGAAGTGCACGTCGTGTACGTGTACGTTAACTTCTACGACCGTCAGTCCGGTCATCGTCTCGATCGACCGTTTGACGTTGCGTTGAATTTCCGTCGAGACGTCAGGAATTCGCTTGCCGAATTGCACGATGATCGATACGTCGATCGCCGCTTCGCGTTGGCCGACTTCCACCTTCACGCCCTTGGACAAGTTCTTCCGTCCGAGCAGCTCGGCGATCCCGGAGGATAACCCTCCGCTCATGCCCGCCACGCCCTCGACTTCGATCGTCGCGAGACCCGCGATGACCTCGATGACTTCGGGAGCGATCTCGATCGTTCCCAAGTCGGTGCGTTCGTATTCCGGAGCTATCGTTTCCATGCTTCGTTCCACCTCCATATGAACCGGCAAATGGGTGATGTCCGAGCATTCGCCTTCACTACTCATTAATATAGCATTCCCGGATAATTATGACAAACGCTTGACCCGCGCCCTAAGAGCGTACTTGCTCGCGGGACGGATCCACGTCGCCGTTGACGTCGTGCTCCTCGAGGAACTTAATGTCGAACGTCCCTCTGTTGAATATCGGATGGTTCATCAGCTTCATATGGAACGGAATCGTCGTCTTGACGCCTTCGACCATGAACTCGCTGAGCGCTCTCCGCGTTCTGGCGATCGCTTCGTCGCGCGTCGGCGCCCAGACGATCAGCTTCGCGATCATCGAGTCGTAATGCGGCGAGATCATGTATTGCGAATAAGCGCCGCTGTCTACCCGGACGCCCGGTCCGCCCGGAGGCAAGTAGAAGCCGATCCGGCCCGGGGAAGGCATGAAGTTGCGCTCGGAATCTTCCGCGTTGATGCGGCATTCGATCGCCCAACCGTTGATCTTCACTTGCTCCTGCGTGAAGGAGAGCGGCTCGCCTTCGGCGATCGCGATCATCTCCTTGATCAGATCGATGCCGGTGATCATCTCGGTAACGGGATGCTCGACCTGGATGCGAGTATTCATCTCCATGAAGTAGAACTGTCCGTCCGGACCGAGCAAATACTCGATCGTGCCCGCGCCGGAGTAATTAACGGCTTGGGCGGCGCGAACGGACGCCTGGCCCATGCGATCGCGGAGCGCCGGCGTCATGACCGGACAAGGCGCTTCCTCGACGAGCTTCTGGCGGCGGCGCTGCACGGAGCAGTCGCGTTCGCCCAGATGCACGACGTTGCCGTGCTTGTCGGCGATAATCTGAATCTCGACGTGCTTCATGCCCGTCAAGTACTTCTCCAGATAGACGCCCGCGTTGCCGAACGCCTTCTGCGCTTCCTGCTGCGCGGTCGTTATCTCGCGAACGAGCATCTCCTCGTTCTCCGCGAGGCGAATGCCGCGGCCTCCGCCGCCGGCCGTCGCCTTGATGATGACCGGATAGCCGATCTCGCGCGCGACGCGGATCGCGTCGTCCAAATCCTCGACCAAGCCGTCCGAACCCGGAATGACGGGAACGTCGGCGTCCTTCATCGTCTGCTTGGCGACGGACTTGTCGCCCATGCGGCTGATCGCCTCGGCGGACGGTCCGATGAACGTGACGTTGCACGTTTCGCAAATGTCCGCGAAGTCCGCGTTCTCGGACAGAAACCCGTAACCGGGATGAATCGCGTCGCAATCGGTCAACGTCGCGACGCTCATGATATTCGTCAGGTTGAGATAGCTGTCTTTGGATGCCGTCGGCCCGATGCAATACGCTTCGTCCGCCAGGCGGACGTGCAAAGATTCGCGGTCGGCTTCGGAATACACCGCGACGGCGGTTATCCCGAGCTCGCGGCAGGCGCGAATGATGCGCACCGCGATTTCGCCGCGATTGGCGACCAATATCTTCTGAAATTTCAAGTTGGAATCCTCCTTGGCGATTATTCGGGCTTGACCAGGAACAGCGGCTGGCCGAATTCGACGAGCTGGCCGTTCTCCACGAGAATTTCCACGATTTCGCCTTTCACTTCCGCTTCCAAAGGATTCATCAGCTTCATCGCTTCCAGAATGCAGACGACGGATTTGTCGTTCACCCGGTCGCCGACGTTAACGAACACGGACGCGTCCGGAGACGGCGCGCGATAGAACGTGCCGACCATCGGCGAGACGATCTTGTGCAGGTTCGATTGATCCGCCGCGGGTTTCGCTTCCGCGACCGGCGCCGGAGCTGCGGGAGCGGTTGCGGGCGCTTGAACGGCCGCGGGCAAGTATGTATGAGAAAGCGGTGCGGTTTGCACGTTGACGACTTCCGTGCGGCCAGGCTTGCGGATGGCGATGCGCGTGCCTTCGTTCTCGATTTCCAGTTCTTGTACGGACGTTTGATCTACCAATTTGATCAATTCTTTGATTTCGCTCAGCTTAAACATGTCGGTCACTCCTTGAATCGGGATTTCCCCGTGTGAAGAAAGCTCGTTCGTTCCCATAACGGACTTATTATATCATAAACGAATAAAATGGAAAGTGTCCAATAAGCCCGCCGTGCCGTCAGAGGAGCCCGAACGCGCGAAGGGACGCCCTCCGAAGGAAGGGCGTCCCCGTTGCTCGCGTCCGGTTATTGCGGCTCCACGACTTGCACGCTGACGCGGTCCGGCGTCACCTTCAGCTCGTTCGTCGCGAGCTCGACGATGCCGACGGCGCGCTTCTTGTCGAGCTTCTCGCTGAGCACGATGACTTTGTAAGTGTTCTCGTCCTTCGCTTCGACGACCGCGTTGTCGAAGTCCTGGAGAAGCTTCGATTCGAGGGCGGTGATGCGCTCGTCCGTCTCCTCGAGGCGAGTGAGCTGCTCCGACGCGTCCTGCGCTTCTTCCGGAGTCGCGTTCTTCGTGTCGGCGATGATCGCTTGCAAGCCGACCGCCGTCTTATCCCTCGCCTCCATGCGCTGCAGCTGGATCTGGTCGAGGAACTCGGAGCCCTTCAGATTGCCCAAGTTGTTGATGACGGCTTGGTCTTCCGGCGACAATCCGGACGGATCTTCCGCCGCGGCTTGGGTGTCGTCCGTCTGCTGTCCGTCCGTCTCTCCCGTGACCGTATCCACTTGCGTGATTTCGAGTCCGTCGACGTTCGTGCCGTTTGCCTTCGTAGCTCCCGACGGATCGTTCGCCGTATCCGTAATGCCGCTCGCGTTGTCGGCCGGCGTGACGTCCTCCGTGAATAAGTAGTACGCGGACAGGATGACCATCAAGCTCAGCATCGACACCAACCAGATCGTTTGACGTTTGTTGTTCATTGCGCGATTCCTCCCAATTTTCATATGGTTGAAGCTTCGGGCATATCCGACGGGCGGCTTACGTCTTGCGCGGAACGACTGATATTTTATGCAAAGGGACGTCCAGGCCGCGGGATACCGCTTCGGCGATCAACTTATGGACCGTCATGTTCTCCGCGCCTTTGGCCACGATGATGACGCCTCTGACTTTGGGCTTCAGCTTCTTCACGACGATCGGGGATTGGCTCCCGGACACTTCGTACAGGACGACCTGCCCGTCGTTCGTCACCTCGGTGATGTGCCGGTTCGCCCCGTTGCGATCCGATTCCTGGGTAATTTGCTGGGTCTTCTTCTCGTTCAGGCCGAGCACCGTCTCCTCGGTCGATTCGACGGTGACGAGCACTTGCGCCGTGCCGACTCCGACCATCGACTCCAGCAAGTCCTTCAGCCTGCTCTCCAGCTGCGTCTCGATATCGGCGATCGGATCGCTCTTGGTTTCTCCGCCGCCGATGAACGCCGCTTGCTGCTGCGGATCCTCGTCGCGCGGAGGAGACAGGTCGGTGGAGCCTCCCGGATCGATCGGCTTGATGTTGAGCAAGGAAGCGGCGAGCATCAGCGCCGCGCCGACGAGCCCGATGATCACGAGCCAGCGGAACGCCTTGACCCTGCGCGGGCCGCCCGTGCCCCCGCCGATGAACGACTCCATCTGCTGCAGCCATTTCGCCATCGTCTCACCTCCTTGTTCCGTTCGCGCCGACGGGCGCTTCCTTGACCTCAATGAGTCCCCGGCCGATCCCGTACCTAGCCGACACGAGCGAGACGACGCGCGATTCGAGCGCTTCGTCGACGACCGACGCCTCGGCGACGGCCTCTTGCGCAGGCAAGTCGTTCCCGCCGCCGTCCGCTCCGCTCCGTTCGCCTCCGACTTCCACTTGGATGTCTACGGCGGCGATCGGTTCGACTTCCTTCACGGAAGCGATCGCGCCCGCGGACCGAGAGGCTTCCGCGTCCGTCTGCTCGAACACGACCTTCACGCCAGTCACGGTCCAACCGCCGTCCTTGTCCCGCGCCGACCGAACGTCGACGCTGCGGACCGCGCGATTCTCGCTCGCTTCCACGTCCGATCGGATCGCGGACGCCAATCTCGCAGCGGCCAGATTCGCCGCCTGATCCGTCAGATTGGCGCGCAGGCGCGCCCCTTCGGCCTCGATCATGGCCAACTGTTCCGGCGCGCCCTGCGGCGACCGTTCCACGCTGCTAAGCCCTTCCGCCAGCTTGTCTCCGAAGTCGCCCTTCATCCATCCGAGCACCGGCGTCGCGACCGTCAGCAGAATGAACAATCCCGCGACGAGCCGGACGTACCGCTGCATCGTTCGGTTGGGCAACAGCAGATCGATGAGCGAGGCGAGCAGCAGCACCGCGATGATCTGCCTTAGCCAGCCCGATAGTCCGTCCATCAATCCCATCCGCCGGGCGCCTCCCTTGCGTTATCGAATCATGAGCGCCGCGTTGCCTGCCGTGAGGATGATCGTGACCGCCAGGAAGAACATCAGACCGACCGAGGCGAGCGCCGCGAATACGTAGATGAGCGTCTTGCCGATCGTCTGCAGGCAGTGCACGATCGGCGTGTCGCCGAGCGGCTGCATGATCGCGCCGGCGAGCCGGTAGATCAACGCGAGCGTGAGCACCTTCAGCGCGGGGAACGCGCACAGGAACAGCAGCATGATAACGCCGGCGATGCCGACCGCGTTCTTCACGAGCAAGCTTGCCGACATGACCGTATCCGTCGCGTCCGAGAACATCTTGCCGACGACCGGCACGAAGTTGCCGGTCACGAACTTCGCCGTGCGAATCGCCACGCCGTCCGTTACGGCTCCGGTCGCGCCTTGCACCGAGAGCACCCCGAGGAAGACGGTGAGCATGATGCCGAGCAGCCCGACGGCGACGTTCCGCAGCAAGTTCGCCAGGTGGGTGACCTTGTACCGCTCGGTAATGGAGCTGACTAAGTGCAGCACCGCCGAGAAGAACAGCAGCGGGAACACGACGAGATGGATGAACGTGCCGATCGTGTGGATCATGAACACGATCAGCGGATGAAGGACGGCCGCGGATACGACGCCGCCCGTTCCCGCCAGCAGCGTCAGCAGCAGCGGGACCATCGCGAGCATGAACTGCACCATGCTGCTGATCGCGTCTCCCGCGTACGACGTCGCCGTCCGGAAGCTGTTGACGGCGAGAATGATCAATACCATATAAGAGATCGCGTAGGCGACTTTGCTGACCGCGTTCCGCTCGAACGCGTTCTGCATCGTCTCGAGCAGCATCGTGAACACGGTGAGCAGCACGATCGTGACGAGCAGCTTGCCGCTGTAGAGAACTTCGTGCAGGAAGAACCGGGCGAGTCCGGCCAGCGCTTGTCCGGTATTCCAGCCTTCCCCGCTCGGGAACATGAGCTCCTTGAGCTCTGGAAGCTTGCCGTCCGGGAAGTAGCCGCCGTACTCGGTTCTCAGGTCGTTCCAATACTTTTGGATTTGCGCGGTATCGAGTTGGTCGCTTTGAATCCGGACAAGGTCGTCCGAGACGCCCGAGCCTTCCGTCCGCGAAGACGGGACCGATGCGTCCGGCGCGTCGGCGTATGCCGAGGCGACTCCGCCGGCGAGCCAATAGAGCACGATTCCGAGCAGCGCGATCATCAGCTTATTGCCTCTTACCGTATGGCGGCGCATCCTTTCCCTCCGATCCCGCGAATACGCGTCAGGCCGGCAGCAAGTTGAGCACCGTCTCCACGATGACGCTGATGATCGGCACCGCCATGACCAGGATGAGCATTTTGCCGGCGAATTCGATTTTCGATGCGATGCTCTCGAGTCCCGCGTCCCTGACGATCTGCGCGCCGAACTCCGCGATGTAGGCGATCCCGATGATTTTCAGCATCGTCTTCAAATACACCGAAGGGATCCCCGAGCGATCCGCCAGCTCTTCCAGCACGGAGATGACGCTGTCGATCTGGCCGATGAGCGCGAGGAAGATCGCGACGCCGACGAAGGCTGCGAGCAAATAGGCGAACATCGGCTTCTGTTCCCGTATGACGAGAATAAGCACCGTGGCGAGAAACCCGATTCCGACGATTTGGAGAATATCCACCGACATCACCTACTGGAACAGAAATATCGTCTTGATCTCCTGGAAAAGGTCATTGAGAAGCCGCACGACCATGAACAGGACGACGACAAACCCGATGACGGTTACCCAGTGCGCCATGTCTTCCTTGCCCATCTGCTTCAGCACCGTATGAATCATAGCCACGATGATGCCGATGCCGGCGATTTGGAAGATGGTGCTGATGTCGATGTTCATCGTTCGCGGCCCCCTACTACACGATCAGAATAACGATCAACGCGGCTCCGAGCGCGCCCAGGCTCCGGCTTAGCTTCTCGTATCGCTGCTGGTCGTCCCTGGCGGACGCTTCCTCAGCCTGCAACTGCGCCATCGCGAGCCGAATGTGCTTCAGCTGGTCGTCGCGTCCGCTCGCGCCGAGAGTCGACCCAAGGCGGAGCATCGCTTCCTGCTCGGGCGCCCGCATCGCCGTATCCTGCCATCCGGCGGCGATGACCCGCTCCCAGATTTCCCTGACCGTCGCGCCGGATCGGGCGGATTCGGTAGTCAGCGAGACGGCGATGTCCTTGAACATCCGCGACACCGGCATCGCGATCACGGCCGCGATGCGGTCGAGCGCTTGCGGAAGCGGGGTCTGACCGTAGCCGATCTCCGTCTCCAGCCGTTGCAGCGCATGCAGCAGCTGGCGGATCTGTTTCGGGCGGGCCGCGTACCTTGCCGCCTGCACGAAGCCGATCATCGTTCCGGCGAACAAGACGAGCGCGACGCCGATGAATTTAAGCATCGCCCTCAGCTCCTTGCGCCTCGGCGTTAGGCGAACGGATCGCCGGCATCGGCCTCGTCTTCACCGTGACGAGCGCCGGGGCTTGCGGCGCGATTTCCGGCTGCCGCGCGTTGCCGGCGTTCGCCGGCGATTCGCGCGCGGGCCGGGGGGGCGCGTCCCGCGGAACGGCTCCCGCGAGCGCGCGGCCGCGCCCGGCGGCTTCCATCGCGGCTTCCTCCGCCGAGACGATCCGGTGCTCGACCTTGCCTCCGCTGCGCGAGAGCAGCACGTAAGCGCCGAACACGCCGTCCGCGGCAAGCTGCGCGAGCACGGGGCGCGCGAACACGTCCGAGATGCTCGCCGCGTGCGCCGTCGCCAGCACCCTGACGCCGGCGTGGATCGCTTCGTTCAGGGCCGCCGCGTCTTCGGGACGTCCGATCTCGTCGACGGCGATGACTTCGGGAGACATCGATCTCACCATCATCATGATTCCTTCCGCCTTCGGGCAAGCGTCCAGCACGTCGCAACGCGGGCCGAGGTCGAACGTCGGCACGCCCCGTTCGCACGCGGCGATCTCCGAGCGCTCGTCCACGATGCCGACTTTGCGCCCCCGCCAATCGCTTGCACGAGGATGGTGCCATTCTCCGGCGCTGATCGCGCGGGCCAAATCCCGAATCAGCGTCGTCTTTCCTTGCTGCGGAGGCGACACGATCAAGGTGTGGCGTATCGTCCGCGACGGCAGATCGAGCAGCCCGGGAAGCACGGTCGCGCAGACGCCGACTCGCGCCCTCGCGATCCGCACGTTGAATCCCGCGATGTCCCGCAAGTGCGCGACCGAACCCCGGTCGAGCACCGTTCTCCCCGCCAAGCCGACGCGATGCCCGCCGGGCACCGTCACGTATCCTCTGCGCAGCTCTTCTTCTACCGCGTATAACGAATGGTTCGTCACTCTCTCCAATAACGTCCGGCTTTCCTCCGTGCCCGGCACGTAAGCGCTCCGATAGTCCTCCGTCAAGGAACCGTCCGGACGGACGAACGCGCTGCGGCTGCCGTAGCCGATCTCGAGAGGACGGTTTTCGCGGATGCGGATTTCTTCGAGCGTCCGTGCCGCCTCCGCGGGTATTCGTTCCAATACGCCCCGCAGCGAACTTCCGAACAACGACGACAAAGATGGCTGCACGCGATTCCTCCCTTCCGGCGCGAGATGTTCGTAGCTGTTTCATATGTATGCTTGTACGCGGGGATTATGCCTGCTTGGCCGCTCTGCCGTCTAGCAAAAGTCACTTGCGCAGCACTCCGATTAATAGACAGCCGACGCCCGCTAGAATCCAGATCAGCTTCACGGGAGACAGCTTGTCCGATAATCCGATCAGCCCGATCGTCGTCGTCGAGATGAGCACGAACGGCCCAACGAGCGCGAGCATGGAGTTGACGACGAGCGCCTTCTGCACGTCGTTCATTCTCAGCATGACGATCGCGGCGGTCACTTCGATGCATCCGGACAGAATCCGCAGCATCGCCATGCTGAATGCGGCTTTATCCACTGCAACCTCTCCTTCCTATCCTTCTATATGGAATGGTATGCGAGCGAAGGGGGCAACTTGTCTCGCCGGCGCGACATTTTCGAACGTTCCGCGTCAACGGGGATGGAACCCCGCTCTAGGCGAGCGCATATATTGGCATGTGATTCCACCTCTGAGACAACGGGGAGAGTTGAGTATGGATACGACTACCACTAACGCCGAATGGCCCTCGCGGTTGGCGGACCCGAGCGGACGCAGGCAGGCGAAGCCGCGGGCGACGGGCCGCACGATGGTCATCGACAAAGGTTTGGGCCTGCGCGCGTTCGCGGATTTGCTCGATACGTCCGGCGACTGCATCGATATCGTCAAATTCGGATTCGGCACTTCGGCCATCTTCCCGCCCGCCCTGCTTCGGGCCAAGATCGAGCTGGCGTCGAAGCACGGAATCGTCGTGATCCCCGGGGGCACGCTGCTCGAAGCGGCATACAACCAGGATCTCGTCCCGGCTTTCTTCCGCCAAGTGCTGTCGATCGGGTTCGGAGGCATCGAAGTATCGGACGGTACGATCGCGCTCGGCCGCCGGGAACGGGATAACCTGATCCGGGACGGCGTAAGCTTCGGCTTGAAGGTGTACACCGAATACGGCAAAAAATTGTTCGGATCGCGAATCGACGTCGAGGAATTCGCCGCGACCGCGGAACGGGATTGGGAATGCGGGGCGGAACTCGTGACGGTGGAAGCGAGGGAATCGGGAGTCGGGGTCGGCTTGTTCGACGAGAGCGGCCGCTGCCGCGAAGCGGAGCTTGCCTATATGGCCGCGGCCGTCCCGAGGTTGGATCGCGTCCTATGGGAAGCGCCGCTGAAGGACCAGCAGGTGTCGCTCATCAAGGCGCTCGGCCCGGACGTCAATCTGGGCAACGTCTCCGTGCACGACGTCGTCTCCTTGGAGACGATGCGCCGAGGGCTCCGCTCGGATACGTTCGATCTGCATCGCGCCGCGTACGTCGCCGATTACATGATCTAAGCCGCTTGGATAAAAACAAGCCCCGCGTTCTAAACGCGGGGCTTGTTCCATATCGTGTACCATCATGCCGCAGAAGGCTCGGGAGCGTGTCGCCGTCATGTATGGAGATCTGGTGCTCGTCGCACTCATCGTTATCGGCCTGATCGGCCGTTCGCCCATCATCACGACGGCCGCCTGCGTTCTGCTGATCGTCAAGCTAGTCCATCTGGAACGCTACTTGCCTTCCATCGAACGAAGGGGCATGGAGCTCGGCTTGCTGTTCCTCACGCTCGCCGTCCTCGTTCCGTTCGCCTCCGGGCGGGTGCAAGGCAAAGACATCGTGAACGCGTTCTCGGGCTGGATCGGCTGGGTAGCCTTGCTCGGAGGCGCGGCGGCGACGTTCCTGAACAGCCGGGGACTGGAGATGCTGCGGATCGACCCTCAGCTCATCGTCGGCATCGTCATCGGCTCGATCGTCGGCATCTTGTTCCTGCGCGGCATCCCGGTCGGTCCGCTTATGGCGGCGGGCATTACGGCGGTGTTCATTAAGATCATTCAGTTGTTTGTAGGGAAGTAAATGCCAAATCTTTATTTTCGATGTAAGAGTTGCCGGGCATGTATCTCCTTTCGCTGCTGTTACAGTCGAGAAATCTGATTGGGAACCCCGTGACAAGGTGATTTCTCGACCGTAAGAAGCAGGCGCTTCGCTCTTCAGGAGATACATGCCCTCTTTTATCATCGATAAAATCTTAAGTACAAAAGAAACGACACCGAGTCAACGGTGCCGTTCCTTTGCTATTCAGCTGACTTTTACCGACGATCCTGAGGGCCGCCGACGAACACGCTGTCCGCCGTATCCAAGCCGTACGCGGTATGAAGCGCGCGAACGACGTCGTGGACCTTCTCGGCCGCGATGACGCACGAGACTTTGATCTCGGAAGTGCTGACCATCTTGATGCTGACGCCGACGCTAGAGATCGCTTCGAACATCGTCGCCGCGACGCCCGGGTTCGATACCATGCCGGCGCCTACGATCGATACTTTCACGAGGCCTTCCTCGTAGGAAACTTCGCGGTAAGGCACGGCGTTCTTGATGCCGCCCAGAACGTCCATCGCTTTCGCGCGATCCGCGGACGAAACCGTGAACGAGAAGTCGGCCTTGCCGTCTTGCACGCCGCTTTGGACGATGATGTCCACGTCGATGCCGTTGTTAGCCAGCGCGCCGAACATCTTCGCGAGCACGCCCGGAATGTCCTCTACGCCAAGCACGCTGATCCGCGCGACGTTCTTATCATAAGCGATCCCTCGTACGACAATACCCTGTTCCATCTCTGCTTCCTCCCTCACCAACGTGCCTTCGTTATTCGTGAAGCTAGAACGCACGACAAGATTGACCTTGTTGTGCTTCGCGTATTCGACCGCTCGCGGATGCAGGACCGCCGCCCCTAGGTGGGCCAGTTCCAGCATCTCGTCATAGGAAATCGTGTCCAGCTTGCGCGCGCATTTCACGATGCGCGGGTCCGTGGAATAGACGCCGTCGACGTCCGTGTAGATTTCGCAAGCGTCCGCTTGGATCGCCGCCGCCAGCGCGACCGCCGTCGTATCGGAGCCGCCGCGTCCGAGCGTCGTGATCTCGCCGTCTTCCGTCATCCCTTGGAAACCCGCGACGATGACGACGTTGCCGTCGTCCAGCGCCTTGAAGATCCGTTCGGGAGAAATATCGTTAATGCGCGCCTTCGCGTGAACGGCTTCGGTGACGATTCCCGCCTGCCAACCGGTATAAGACTTCGCGCCGTGTCCGAGCTTATGGATCGCCATCGACAAGAGCGCGACGGAAATTTGCTCGCCCGTCGTGAGCAGCATATCCATCTCGCGCGCAGGCGGATTGGCGTTGATCTCGTTCGCCTTCTCTATCAGGTCATCCGTTGTATCTCCCATCGCCGATACGACGACGACGACGCGGTGGCCTTGCAGCTTCTTGTCGACGATCCGCTGCGCTACCCGTCCCATCCGCTCGGTCGTGCCGACGGAACTGCCGCCGAACTTCATCACGAACAATGACACCCGTAATTCACTCCCCATGTTAAATACTGCAAGAGAATATGTGCATACATCAGTATATTATAGCACAAGGTTAAATGCCCAAAAATAATAAAATCCCCGTTTTCCGCAAAAACTTGCGAAAAACGGGGACTTTCGTCCTGCGAGCGATGGATTAAGCGCGCGAAACGTATTTGCCGTCGCGGGTATCGATCGTCAGCACGTCGCCTTCGTTGATGAAGAGCGGCACTTGCACGCTGAAGCCGGTCTCCAGCTTCGCGCTCTTCGTCGCGCCTTGCGCCGTGTTTCCTTTGATTCCCGGCTCGGTCTCGGCAACTTTAAGGTTAACGCTGTTCGGAATGCTGATTCCGATAATCTCGTCCTTATAGCTGGAGATGTTAACCGTCATGTTCTCGATCAGGAAGTTGATTTCCCACTCGAGCTGGTTCTTGTTCAGTTCGAACTGGTCGAACGTCTCGTTGTCCATGAACGTGTAGTCGGAACCGGAGTTGTACAGGTATTGCACCGCGCGGTTCTCGATCTGCGCGCGTCCTACGTTCTCGCCCGCGCGGAACGTCTTCTCGACGACGTTGCCGTTGCGCAGGTTTCTGAGCTTGGAGCGGACGAACGCCGCGCCCTTGCCCGGTTTGACGTGCTGGAAGTCGGTGACGGAGAAGATGTCGCCGTCCACTTCGATGGAAAGGCCTGTTTTGAAATCGTTAACGGAAATCACTGCGAAAATTCCCTCCTGTGGAAACGTCCCGTCCGCTTAATCCAATACGATCAGATCTTTAGGGGATCGGGTAAGAATGTGGATCCCGGATTCCGTCATTACGACGTCGTCCTCGATTCTAACGCCGCCGAAGCCGGGGAGATAGATGCCTGGCTCGACCGTAAACGTCATGCCCGGGGTCAATACGATGTCGCCCGCGACGGAAACCCTTGGCGCCTCGTGGATTTCCATCCCGAGTCCATGGCCCGTCCCATGGCCGAAATATTCACCATAACCATACCTTGTGATGATATCCCTCGTCAAGGCATCGCCTTCTTTGCCCGTCATGCCGGGCGCGAGATGCTCGAGCGCGTGCAGTTGCGCTTCGAGCACGATGCCGTAAATTTCGCGGTGCTTGTCGCTCGGAGCGCCGACGACGACCGTCCGCGTTATGTCGGAGCAATACCCGTTATAGTAAGCGCCGAAGTCGAGCTTCACGAACTCGTTCCGGCCGATGACCCTCTCGCTGGCGACGCCGTGAGGCAGCGCCGAGCGTTCGCCGCTGGCGACGATCGTATCGAAGGAAGAGCTCGTCGCGCCTTGCGAGCGCATGAATACTTCAAGCTCCAGCGCGATGTCGGTTTCCTTGACGCCGGGCTTGACGAAGCCGAGGATGTGCGCGAACGCGCGGTCCGCCAAGTCGGCCGCTTCCTGCATGACCGCGATCTCGCTCTCTTCCTTGACCATGCGAAGCTGCTCCACGAGTCCGCCGCCCGGCTGCAGCCGCAGGAACGGGAGCGCCGTCTCGAGCGCGCGGTACGAAGCGAACGTCACGTTGCTTTCTTCGAACAACAGCGTCTTGACTCCCCATTGCGTCAGAACTTCGGCTATCGTCTGATTCATGCTCTGGCCGTGCTCGACGATCTCGAAGCCCGTCGCCTGCTGCGGCGCTTGCTCGCGGTAACGGAAATCGGTCAGCAGCGCGGCTTTGTCCTGCGTGACGAGCACGACGCCCGCCGAACCGGTGAATCCCGTCAAATAACGGCGGTTCACCGGATGGGTGACGAGCAGCGCGTCCCCGTTCGATCTGGATAGCAGCTCCCGCAAGCGGGATACGCGATTGTTTGGCATGATGGATTGTTCCTCCTCGCCCTATTCCCGATTCAGGCTTGAATATGACGGCAAAGAGCTTGAAGCCCCAACTCGTAGCTGACGGGACCGAAGCCGGAGATTTGTCCGATCACGACGGGCGCCGTAACCGAGACGTGCCGGAACGGCTCGCGCTTATGGATGTTGGACAGATGGACTTCGACCGCGGGCAACCCGACAGCGGATAGGCCGTCCCTAAGCGCGATGCTCGTATGCGTCAGCGCGCCCGGATTGATCAGAATGCCGTCGCGCTTGCCGTAGGCGGCGTGAATTTCGTCCAATAGCGCGCCCTCGTGGTTGGATTGGAAAAAATGCAGTTCGGCGCCTAACGCCTTCGCGAGCACGATCAGATCGGCTTCGATCTCGGCTAGCGTCTTCGAGCCGTATACGCCGGGTTCGCGAACGCCAAGCATGTTGAGGTTCGGTCCGTGCAATACGAGAATGCTGAGCATAGTCGGTGTCTCCTCCCGCTACCGGCAGCCGATGTCCGTTCCTGTTGCCGCTTCTGTTCCGCCGGTAAAGTTCACCTGACATTGTATCACAGGCGGAGGGGCAAGAAAACGGTTGTTTCGGACGTCCTTGGCGTCAGGAGGACGGCTGCGCCTTGCCTTGGGCGGCGTTCGTCTTAGGCTCGCGATGAGCTTCGTCGTGAAGCTCGAACGCGATGCTGTATCCGATGAACAATCCCCATACGGCGTATAGGCAGAAGTCGGTGACCATGCTATCCCAGCCGATCGTCCGCAGCGAAGGCACCGCGCCGATGAACGGCCCCAAGAGCGCGTAGAACACCCCCCACCAAGCCGCACCGAACAGCAGTCCGGGCCACGGCCCCCTCAGACGTCCGAGCGCGAGCCAGTAGACGAGCGCGGCGAGCACCGACATGGCAATGAACGCGAACCATCCGCCGAGCTGCCACCAGACCGAACCGAGCAGCTTGCGCTCGACGAACGGATCGAGCAAGAACGCCTGCGTGACGTCCGTGAAGTTCAGTCCCGTCGCAAGCCATCGGACGAGCCCCCAGATGATGCCTCCGAACAGACCGATTCTCAGACTGTGGACGAACGCGCTCGCCGTAACCGTAGAGCCATTCTCCCGGCCGCTCCTTCCCTCTCCGTTCCCCGTTTGCTTCTCCGACATGCCGACCACCCTTATGCGCGTAATGGAAAACTGCGGTATAGTATGGCCCCGCCGCGCCCCGATTAATCGGCGCGACCGCGCTCAGCATCCATTCCCTGTGGCATTCCGCCCTTCAATCTAGTAAACTAATAGCTACATACAAAGAAGCAGGTGGTCCATTATGTCGCAGCAACCCACGTCGATTTACGGCGGACAGGCTGTCATAGAAGGCGTCATGTTCGCGGGCAAACACGTGCACGTTACCGCCGTAAGGCGCAAAGACCGGGAAATCACGTTTTTCGAAGTGCCGAAGAAGCCTCAGCGCTTCTTGCCCAAGCTGAAGAAAATTCCGTTCCTGCGCGGCATTATCGGCATCGTCGAATCCGCCGCCAAGGGCTCCCAGCACTTGACCTATTCCGCCGAAGCTTACGCGGAGGACGAATCGGGCGAGCAGCCGGAACAGCCGAAAGCGAAGGAACGTTGGAATTTGACGATGATTCTCGGCGTCGCGGTCGTCGGTATTCTTTCGTTCGTCGTCGGCAAGCTCATTTTCACGTTGGTTCCGACTTTTTTGGAAAGTATGATCTTTGGACAAGCGTTCGAGAATAAGATATTGCACAACCTGCTAGAAGGCGCTATCAAAATCGTGTTCCTGCTCTGCTACCTTTGGTTTATTTCCCAAACGCCGTTGATCAAGCGGTTATTCCAATACCACGGCGCGGAACATAAAGTCATCAGCGCGTACGAGGCCGGCTCGGAATTGACCGTGGAAGCGGTACAAAAATTCAGCCGCCTCCATTACCGTTGCGGAAGCAGCTTCATTATTTTCACCGTGATCGTCGGCGTTATCATCTATTCGTTCTTCGACTGGCAGACGATGGGAGAGCGGATCATGCAACGGATCGTCCTGCTGCCCGTCGTGCTTGGAGTATCCTACGAGGTGCTCAGATGGACGAACGCGCTTAGAGATATTCCGGTGCTTAAATGGCTCGGCGCTCCGGGTCTCTGGTTGCAGCTGCTGACGACCAAAGAACCGCACGACGACCAAGTCGCCGTATCCATCGCTTCATTCAACCGGATGAGAGAGCTAGACCGGCAGGTTAGTCCATCCTGATCGGAGGTACGCTATGCGAAACCGTATCGAACCATGGTTCTTCGTCGTCATCGCGCTGGCCGTCATCGGTCTCGCGGATAGCTTCTCCCGCGGCGCGGTCGGATCGCTCGTCATTCCGCTGACGCTCGTCGCCATCGTATTCCTGCTCTATAAATTTCCGCCGAGCAGGTTCCGTAAGCCGCGGCATCGCGGAACGAAGCCGTCCAATAAGAACGGCATCAAGGAGCCTTACCGGTTGAACCCGAGAGCGAACCAGGCGTCCAAGCGCCGGGAATCGCCGTTCACCGTTATCGAAGGCCGCCGCAAGAACAAGGATGACGAACCGCCCAAGTACCATTGACGAAGCGAAGCCCTCCCGGCAGACAGACTGCCCGGAGGGCTTCCGTCGTTATTGCCGCCGTTCGTCCTCAGATCCGTTTGCCTCCGATCGCCACCCGCGAGTTGGACGAACCATGCGCCCCGTGATTATCGGAAGGTTCGTGCAAGGGCCGCCATTGCTTGAAAAATTTCCGTCCCGCCTCAAGTCCGGAGTCGTATAACTCTCGGCTAAGTTCCGGCGACAGGTTGAATTGCGTCGTACGCACTCCGAGCGCGGGAATCTTGATCGTGCGGGCGCGGTCGTGCTGTTCGATGTAACGCTGGTCGTGCGCGCTCAGCATCGTCTCGAACATCGCCTGGAACATCGTAATCGGTCCGTTGATCCGATGCGGCTGCGTCTCCGACCGGCCAACGGTCTGGAACCCCAACACCCGCGCGGCGTCGCCCGCTTGCCCCTTCTGGTCGAACAACCACAGCGGGAAGTTGCTCAGCAGGCCGCCGTCGACGATATAGGACGACCTGGCCTTCACGCGGGCTTTGTAGCGCTGCGGTTGGCGAACGACGACCGGATCGAAGAAGTACGGAATGCTCGCGCTCATCCGGATCGCCTTCGCGACGGGCAGCATGCGCGGATCGAGGTCGTACGCCTCGATGTCCTGAGGCAGGACGAGCAGCTTGCCGTTCGTAATGTCGGAGGCGATGATCTGCAGCTTGCCCGGCGGCAAGTCGCCGAACACCCGAATGCCCTTGGACGACAGAATCCCGGCGATCCATTGCTCCAGCGCGTCTCCGGAATACAAGCCTTTGCGAAGGAATAACCGGATGACGGGCCCCGCCAGCTTCAAGTTGAACAACGAGGATCGCTTCAGGAACGAGCTGAACGGCGTTCTCTCGATGATCGCCTTCAGCTCCGCCGCGCCGCAGCCCGCCGCGATTAACGCCGCCACGATGCTGCCCGACGACGTTCCCGCCACGCGATCGAACGCGACGCCGCATTCCTCCGCCGCCTGCACGGCGCCGGAGAGCGCGATCCCCTTGACGCCGCCGCCCTCGAACACGGCGTTAACCGATACCCGTCGTTGCATGGATTCCACCTCCGCGCGAAGCGATATCGGAGCCGCTTCCGCCATCGCTTCCATGCATATGCGAGACGGCTCGCCCTAATACGCCGGCCGTCGCCGATAGACGCGAAACGGCCGGGCAGCAACGCCGCCCGGCCGTTATCGCTTATTCCGTATCGAGCTCCGCCCGGATGCGCGCGAGCTCTTCGCCCCTCGCCGCATCCCGGTTGAAGTATTCGACGAGCGTCTCGATGCACGTGATCGAATCCCAGCTCAAGTGGTGTTCGATGCCCTCGACGTCGTGATAGATGTTGTCCTCCTGCACGCCGATCACCTTCAGGAACGATTCGAGAAGATGGTGGCGTTCGACGAGCCTCTTGCCCATTTTCTTGCCTTTGTTCGTCAGAACGAGCCCTCGGTATTTTTCATAGATCAAGTAATTGTCTTTATCGAGCTTCTGGATCATCTTCGTCACGGACGAGGGATGCACTTCCAGCCCTTCGGCGATGTCGGAGACGCGGGCGTAACCCTTCTCGTCGATCAACCGATAGATGCGTTCCAGATAGTCTTCCATGCTCGGGGTCGGCAAAGCGGATTCCCCTTTCCTGCGATCGTCAACATCACTTTATCATACACCGATCGGACGGACGCAGGCAAGTCTAGAACGTAAGCCAAGCCGGAGTAACGCTGTTCAGCCATACGGTGATCGAAGTCATTCGGTCGGTGAACAGCAGCACGCCCATGACGATCATGAGCACGCCGCCGATCTTCATGAGCGTGGCTGAATATTTCAGAATCCAGCGGGCTTGGCCGATGAAGAACGCGAGCGCGAAGAACGGAACGGCGAACCCGATCGAGTACGCGGTCGTCATGCCGATCCACGCGCCGGGACTCGTGGCGGCAAGCGCCTGGATCGCGAACAGGATCGGTCCGATGCACGGCGACCAGCCTGCCGAGAAGCCGATGCCGAACAAGAACGAGCCGAAGTAGCCGGCCGGCCGCCATTTCATGTTCATCTTGCGTTCCTTCAGCAGAAGCTGCGGCTGGAAGATGCCGAGCAGGAACAAGCCCATCAGCAGGATGAAGATCGCGGAAACTTGCCGGATCATGTCTTGATTGTCCCGGAACACGGTCGCGAACGCGTTCGTGCCGTAGCCGAGCGCGAAGAAGACGGCCGAGAAGCCGAGA
Organism: Cohnella sp. GCM10027633; assembly: GCF_042675445.1. Lineage (NCBI taxonomy): Bacteria > Bacillati > Bacillota > Bacilli > Caryophanales > Paenibacillaceae > Cohnella > Cohnella sp. GCM10027633. Next base: position 795,240 of record NZ_JBHTGV010000001.1, read on the forward strand.
ATGAAGAAGAACGTGTGGCTCATCGTCCGCATGCGCATGCTTACGCTCGTGTCGGTCTTGATCTGGGTTACGGATACGCCCGTTATGTAGGATAAGTACGCGGGATATAACGGCAGGCAGCATGGCGAGATGAACGAAGCGAATCCCGCCGCGAACGCGATGCCTACGTTGACGTCTGACATGTTACGATTCCTCCTTCGGCGCTTGCTTGCATTAGACGCGGAACATCCGCTTCGACATGAGCGAGAGCGCGAGCACCCCGATGAGCAGCAGCACGATCGTGCCTCCCGGCGCCAAGTTCCATACGCCGGCGATCCATAGACCGGACAATACGGCGATCTCTCCGATGACGACGACGAGGATAATCGATTGTCTGAAGCTTCTCGATAACGCCAAGCTGCACGCTGCCGGGATCGTAAGCAGCGCGGAGACGAGCAGCGCGCCGACGATCTTGATCGCCGCGCTGATGACGAGCGCGGTGAGCACGCTGATCAGGATGTTGAAGTAGCGGACCGGCAAGCCGCTGACCGCCGCGGCGTCCTCGTCGAACGTGAGCAGGAACAGCTCTTTTTTATGAATGAGAACGACCGACAGAACGACCGCCGTCACGACCGCGATGACCGTAAGGTCGGTGCCGGTCAGCGTGTAGATGCTGCCGAACATATACGTGCTGACGTCTAGATTGAAGCCTTTGCCGAGCGTGAACAGAATAGACGCCAGCGCGATGCCGCCCGACATAATGATCGCGAGGGACAGCTCCGCATACGTCTTGTACGTTCTCCGAAGCATTTCTACCCCGAAAGAAGCGACGATCGCGAACAGAAGGCCGATCGCGACCGGATAGACGTTAATCAGCAGTCCGAGCGCTACGCCGGCGATGCTGACATGGGACAGCGTATCGCCGATCATGGCGAGCCTCCTCAGCACGAGGAACAATCCCATGAGCGGCGCCGTAATGGCGATCAGCGCGCCGCCGATGAGCGCATATTGAAAAAATTCGGCCGTCAATAAGTCCAAGCGTCGTTAACCTTCTTTCCGGAGGGAGTGCAGCAAGTCCGTCTCCGCGCAATCTTCGATATCGTGCGAGTGGCGCACGTAGAAGTTGAGCTTGCCGGCCTTCTCCTTGGGCGTCTCGCCCAAATAGGAACGCACCATCTCCATGTCGTGCGACACCATGAGGAACGTGATGTTGTGGTGCTGGTGCATGTGGCGGATCAGGTTGAAAAAGTTCGTCTGCGTCTCGAGGTCGATGCCGGTCAGCGGTTCGTCGAGAATGAGCAGCTTCGGATTGTTGATGAGCGCGCGCGCCAGAAATACGCGCTGCTGCTGTCCCCCGGACAGCGCGCCGATGCGCCTGTCCGCCAAGTCCTGAATGCGCAGCGTGCTCAGCGCGTCCTCCGTGCGGGAGACGTCCGCCTTCGTCACGCGGCGGAACAGCTTCCGGCGTCCGTATAAGCCGGACTGCACCACTTCGCGCACCGTCGCGGGGAACAGCGGATTGAAGTGGTTTCGCTGCGGCACGTAGCCGATCAGGTTCCAGTCCTTGAACTTCGCGGCCGGCGTGCCGAACAGCGAGATGCCCCCCGATTGCGGACGCAACAGCCCGACGATCATCTTCAGCAGCGTCGTCTTGCCGGCGCCGTTGGAGCCGATCAGCCCGACGAAATCCCGCTCGCGCACGGTGAAGTTCACGTCCGATAGCACTTGCTTCGATTCGTAGGCGTAACAGACTTGATTCAATTGGATGATTTCCCGATGGCAGCCGAGAATCGGCGTCGTCGTTGCAGCGTTGCCGTTCATGGCGATTCCTCCTCCCGAGCCTGCGTTCCTACTTGTCATGTTAGATCACTGCAGCGCCTTCTGCAAGTTTTGCAGGTTGCGCTCCATGAGAGAGAAGTAATCGTCCCCCGTCTCTTCCTGCTCCGGGGTCAATCCTTCGAGCGGGCTGAGCACCATCGTCTCGACGCCGGCTTCGCTCGCGAGCGTCTTCGCCAGCCGGTCGGACACGAGCTCCTCGAAGAAAATCGTCTTGATGCCGTGCTCCTTGACGTGCTCGGAAATGTCTAGCAAATCCTGCGCGCGGGGCTCCGCTTCCGGCGACAAGCCCATGATCGCGATCTGGTTCAGCCCGTAGTCTCTGCACAGGTAGCCGAACGCCTGGTGGGAGACGACGATATCGCGACCGGCATACGGCGCCAAGCCTTGCGCGAACTTCTCGTCCAGCGCTTTCAGCTTGCCGTTCAGCTCGGCGTAGCGAGCCTCGTAGTCCGCCTTGTTGTCGGGGTCGACGGCTACGTAAGCGTCCTTGACGTTCAGCGCCATCGCGAGGGCGGAGCGCGGGCTTACCCACGTGTGCGGGTCGAACGCGAGGTCCGAATGGTCGTGGCCTTCTTCGTGATGCTCTTCCTCTTCGCCCTCGCTGTCGATTAGCGCGATGCCTTCGCTCGCTTCGACCGTCATCGCGTCGCCCTTGCCGATCGCGGGCAGGAAGTCGTCCACCCAGCCCTCGAGACCGGCTCCGTTATAGATGAACAATTGCGCTTCGGTCGCGCGCGTTAAGTCGCGGCTCTTCGGCGTCCAATCGTGTGGCTCGACTCCAGCTGCGACCAGGTTGACGACGCTGGCATCGTCTCCGCCGATTTGCTCGGCGATGTAATAGAGCGGATAGATCGTCGTGACGACGTTGACTTTGCCTTCGGCGTTATCGGATTTCGCGCCTCCGCAGGCGGTCAGCGCGAACGTAAGCGCGAGCGACAGGACGGCGAGAGACGATTTGCGTTTGGTTATCATGGCGTTTACCTCTTAATCGTAATTTTTATTATTAAGAACATGGGTAATTATATCGCCGCTCTATCGGCGTGTCAACTGGAGAGTTGCAATCCGCCGTTTGTGGCACGATAGCCCGGGTTTGCCGGGTTACGCAAGTACAATTCTAAGTTTGCGGCGCAATAGCCCGGGAATTCCGGGTTACGCATGTGCAATTCCGTGTTTACGGCGCAATAGCCCGGGTTTACCGGGTTCCGCAAGTGAAATGCCGAGTTTGCGGCGCAATAGCCCGGGTTTGCCGGGTTACGCCAGTGCAATTCCGAGTTTGCGGCGAAATAGCCCGGAATTGCCGGGTTACGTCAGTGCAATTCCGAGTTTGCGGCGCAATAGCCCGGGTTTGCCGGGTTACGCAAGTGCAATTCTGATATTGCGGCGAAATAGCCCGGGTTTGCCGGGTTACTCAAGTGCAATTCTGATATTGCGGCGCAATAGCCCGGAATTGCCGGGTTACCGGATTGTGGCGCGAATCTCTATCACTCTCAATTGTTCACTCCATTCGACCAACCCAAACTACGACGCTTGCATCAACCTTTCTGCGCCATGCAGTTCGACTAACCCAAACTACGCCGTGCGAATCCACCTATTAGCGCCATGCAGTTCGACTAACCCAAACTACGACGCTCGCATCAACCTTTTTGCGCCATGCAGTTCGACTAATCCAAACTACGACGCGCCAATCCACCTATTAGCGCCATGCAGTTCGACTAATCCAAACTACGACGCTCGCATCCACCTATTAGCGCCATGCAGTTCGACAAATCCAAACTACGACGCTCGCATCAACCTTTCTGCGCCATGCAGTTCGACCAATCCAAACTACGACGCGCAAATCCACCTACAATCACCATGCAGTTCGACCAACCCAAACTACGCCGCGCCGCGCAACAAAACAAAATAAAGAACCTGCGCCCCCTTACGGGAACGCAGGCTCTCGGCAAACAAATTTACTTCACGATCGCGCCGTTAGGCATGCTGTCCGGCACGGTCGCCAGCGTCAGCTGGTCGCCGACCGAAGCCGCGAGGATCATGCCCTGCGACAGCTCGCCGCGCAGCTTGACCGGCTTCAGATTCGTCACGCAAATGACTTTGCGGCCGACGAGCTCCTCCGGCTTGTAATGCTTGGCGATGCCGGAGACGACTTGGCGCTTCTCGAAGCCGAGATCGAGCTGCAGCTTGAGTAGCTTGTCGGCCTTAGGAACCGGCTCGCACGCGACGACTTGCGCCACGCGCAGCTCCACCTGCGCGAACGCCTCGATGTCGATCTCCGGCTTCAGCTCGGGCGCTTCGGCAGGCGCGGCTTCCGCCGTTGCCGGCGCCTTGGCGGCATCGGCCGAAGGAGCAACTTCCTCGGCCTTCGCGCCGCCGCCCATCGATTCGACGATCCACGGCACCTCGACCGCCATGTCGAGCCGCGGGAAGATCGGATCGCCCTTGCTCAGCTTCGTGCCGGCGAGCGCGCCGCCGAACGCGTGCGCGCTATCCCATGCGGTCAGCTCGCCTTCCGCGACCCCGAGCTGCGCCCAGATTTTGCGAGGCGTCGAAGTCAAGAACGGCTGAATGAGAATCGAGACGATGCGAAGGCTCTCCGCCAAATGCCCCATGACGGAGGCGAGCGCCGGACGATTCGCCTCGTCCTTGGCGAGCGCCCACGGCTGCGTCTCGTCGATATACTTGTTCGTGCGCCCGACGAACGCCCAGACGGCGCTCAGCGCGACGGAAAACTCCATGTTCTCCATTGCTTCCTCGACTTTGTTCACCGTTGCCTTCGCCAATTGTTCCAGATCGCCGTCGAACGCGGTCGCGCCGCTCTCGAATGCCGGAACTTCGCCGCCGAAATATTTGTCTATCATCGCGACGGTCCGGTTGAGCAGATTGCCCAGATCGTTCGCGAGATCGTAGTTGATGCGCTCCACGAAGTTCTCCGGCGTGAACGCCCCGTCCGAACCGAACGGCACCTCGCGCAGCAAGTAATAGCGAACCGCGTCAAGCCCGAAGTGCTCGATGAGCGACACCGGGTTGACGACGTTGCCTTTCGATTTCGACATTTTGCCGTCCTTCATGAGCAGCCAACCGTGCGCGAACACCTTCTTCGGCAACGGAATATCGAGCGCCATAAGCATGATCGGCCAGTAGATCGTATGGAAGCGTACGATTTCCTTGCCGACGAGATGCACGTCCGCGGGCCAGAACTGCTTATACAGCGCGTCTTCGTCCGAACCGTAGCCGAGCGCCGTGATATAGTTCGACAGCGCGTCGATCCAGACGTAGATGACGTGCTTCGGATCGCCCGGCACTTTGATGCCCCAATCGAACGTCGTGCGGGACACCGCGAGATCTTCCAGCCCCGGCTTGATGAAGTTATTGATCATCTCGTTGCGGCGCGATTCCGGCTGGATGAAGCCCGGATTTTCCTCGTAATACGCCAACAGCCGGTCCGCGTACTTGCTCATCCGGAAGAAGTAGGACTCTTCCTGCACCCACTCGACCGGACGTCCGCAGTCCGGGCAGTTGCCGTTCACGAGCTGGCGCTCCAGGAAGAACGATTCGCACGGCGTACAGTACCAACCTTCGTACGCACCCTTGTAAATATCGCCTTGCTCGAGCAACCGCGCGAAAATCTTCTCGACGGCCGCCTTATGCCGGGTCTCGGTCGTGCGTATGAAGTCGTCGTTCGAAATGTCGAGCTTGCCCCACAGCTCCTTGATGCCGACGACGATATCGTCCACGAATTGCTGCGGCGTCTTGCCGGCTTCCTGCGCCTTCCGCTCGATCTTCTGTCCGTGCTCGTCGGTACCCGTCAGGTATCGCACCGAATAGCCGCGAAGCCGCTTGTAGCGCGCCATCGCGTCGCCCGCCACCGTCGTGTACGCGTGACCGATATGAAGCTTGTCGCTCGGATAATAGATCGGCGTCGTAATGTAGAACGATTTGTTGTTTTCCGGCATATCGCCATCTCCTTCGCGCGAACCCGCGCTTATTCGTCGGTAAAGACAAAAAACTCCCGTCCGTATGGGACGAGAGTCGTTGCTCACGTGGTACCACCCAAATTCCCTCCGGCGACCGATAACGCCGCGTCGCGAAGGCTCTTGAATACGTTCCGTTAACGCCGGACTCGCGTCATCCCCTTACGGCCGCGCCGCGGCTCGCTCGAAGACGATTCCTCCGGGACCATTTTCCGAAGCGGCTCCAGACCGGTTCCCAGCTCCCCCGGCTCTCTGTTCTGGCGCGTCTCTTCGTACTTATCCCTTCGTCGGAAAATACGATTATTCAAGTTATTGCCCACAATATAGCCGAACAGACGCGCTCTTGTCAACTTCCATGCGCGGAATTTCCGTCCGGATCCGCGCTCGGGCGGCGTTCGCGGGGAGGAACGGGGTCGAATCCCCCGCGGTGGAACGGATGGCACTTGCAAATGCGGCGCACCGCCAAGTAAGTCCCCTTCGCCGCGCCGTGCACTTCGATCGCCTCCAGCGCGTATTGCGAGCAGGTCGGCGCGAATCGGCACGTCGGCGGCTTCAAGGGCGAGATGAACGTTCGGTAGAAACGGATCGGAAGCTGAACGGCCCGTCTGAGCATCCGCGGCAACACTCCCTGTCTAGCCTGAATACCCTAACTATGCAGGATGGGCGGAGGCAATGTCAAACCTCACCGACGGTCGCCCCGCGAACGCAACGAAAAAAGCCCCGGAACCGACCGGAGCTTCGTTCCGCGCCGCATCCGATCGGACGCTACACGAACCAAGTGTTCATCGTCAACACGAGCGCGACGAACGATACGACGGACAACCCCAGATACATGAAGCCCTGGCGTTTGTTTTCTTGGAAAAACCGCAGCACGCCCAAGCTCAAGAACGAGCCGATCGCGAGAATGAACAGCGCGCCCGTAATGAACAAGGCGGCCGAAAGATCTTTGATATCGACCAAATCCACGACAAACTGCCCCCTTAACCCGTTCCAACCCGAACCGCGTCGCCGCCAGCGGGTTGATTCCTCTAGCATTATACCGATTTACGGCGCTATAAACAATTCGTATTCGGATTTATCGGGAGGACGTCTGCGAAAGCGCGCGACGAGCTGTCCCTGCTTGACGACCGTTCTGCCGGAACGGGGGTAGACGAGGCACGGAAACCGAATCGACTGCTTGCCGTCGTTCGGCAATCCCGTCACGCGAAGCCGGTCGGACGTCGCGAATAGCTGCAGCCGCCGCAGGTCGATCTCCGGGTCCAGCGCCAACGTAACGGCAACGTGCTTCGCGTCCTTCCGGATGTCCATTCGCCGCAGGCCCTTCGCCTTCGCCTTCGTCTTCGCCTCTTGGCGCGACCGGTCCATCATCTGTTGCACGTAATCGTTCAGCCACGACGAGTTCCCTTGCTTATCCCACTGCTCGACGAGCTTCCAAGGCAAATCGCGGCCGAGCCACTGCTGCACGAGCTTCCAATCCGGAAGCGGCCCGCTGTCGAAAAAAGAGCCCATCCCTCTCCCAACCTTCCTCGTCTGACGCTTCTTCTTCAGCATATGCCCATGCGTCGAAGCCGTGCGCGAGCACCTCGCATCCTGCGTCCGCCGACGAACCTCTGGGCGTTCGCCTTCATACACTGTTGCATGACCCCACAGCAAAGGAGTCGTTACTCCCCATGCCCTGCATAATCGGCAACGTCAAAATTCTCAGCGTCGGCTCGGGCAGTGTGGTTCAATTCGGCGATGCGCTTCAAGTCTCTCCTTCGAGCACTTCCAAAACTTACGCGGGCGCGGGCTCCTTCATTACCGGCGACTTATCCCGCAGCAATAACGCGGTAAGCGCGACGAACACGAACGATACGGACTTCCAGGATTCGACCGAGAATACGGCAACCGGAGCAGAGGTCGTCGCATGATTACGTTCAATATCAAACAGACGATTACGATCGGCCAGCTCCGCGTCGAAGCGGTCACGAACTCTTCCGTGCTTCAGATCGGGAGCGCGGGCAGCATTCAATCGTTGTCCCAGATGTACAATTCCGGCGGGTTCACCGAACCGGCGCCGGAGTTGGACGAAGTCGGCGAGGCGCTCTCCTCCTTGTCGCTCGTGCCGCTCCCGAATCCGACCTGAAGGAGGAATCCGCGATGGCTTTGACACAACCGCCCAATGCAATGCCGCAGCAAGCGGCGCCGCCGCCGATCTACGATTGGCCGACGCTGCTGCAGCGCTTCTACCGCTCGGAGCAGCAACTGCAGTTGCTTATGATTCAGATGCAGACGATGCAGAAGCAGATCGAAGACATCAAGAGCCAGCCGCCGTTGCACGTCGAATACCACTTCGACCAGCTGAAGGTGAATCGCTTGGAGGGAACGCTCAACGTCGGCATTACTCCGCAAGGGATGCCGAGCATCGAATCGCTCGAGACGCCGGGCGCCCCCTGTTGGAAAGTCGAGCCGTCGCCGCAAGGCGCCGACGACGACCCCGTCCGCGGCATGCAAGCCGAGATCGGCGCTTACATGGACCGGGAAGGGGCGCGGGCGTTGATCGCGCTGGAGAGGCAGTACGCGATCCCGCTCGACGAAGACCACCGCGCCAAAGTCGTCGAAGACGTCAGAAGGCAACTGAACGAGAGAGTTCGCTACTACGTAACCATGAAGCCGCCTCCGAAGGACGGATCGGAAGAGGACCAAGGCAAATGGCGCGCGGAGATCAAGGAGAAGACGACGCGAGACATCAACGGCGCTTTCGCCGCCTACTTGCAGAAGCTGTCCGCGAACGAAGGGGGGACGTCGCGCCCGTGAACGCGCCGCCCCCCTACAGCCTATCCGTCGTCAACGGTCCGGTAACCGTAGGCTCGATCAGAATCCTCGGCGTATCGAGCTCTTCCTCGTTCTTGCTCGGCGATACCGATTCGATTCGTCTCTACTCGTTCTTCGACACGCCGCCGGAATCGGTCATCGTCGGACCGATCGCGCCGCTGCCCGACTTGCCGGAGGACGACCTCTCATGACGGCGCATCGGCCTAGAAGCACGAATATCGGGCGACTGTTCGTCAACACCGTCGGCTCCTCGAGCGTCGCCCACTTCGGCGATAACGGGAAGACCGCCTTGTTCTCCCGCGCGATCGCCGTTCAGCGGGCCGTGCCGGTATACGATCATGACGAGACGCGGTTCGCCGCGTACGAGCTGTTCACGCGTCCGGTCTATACGTTGGAGACTTGCGCGGACGTGGCGTTCCGGTCGATAGACTGCTCTCCGGACATTCGCATCGGATGCGTGGACGTCACCGCGCTATCGTCTTCGTCCATGCTTCGGGCGGGCATCGGCGGACCTCTGACCGCGGAAACCCGAGTGAAGCACATCCGGCAATTCAATCGGCTTCCCGATCGGGACATTCGCTGAAATAACCGGGATTATACGCGTACCCGGTACAAACGTACAGGATTCGAGCTCCCCCCCGCCATATGCTGACATTGTGATTCGCCATCACACACCTAAATCTCGGGAGGTTTGCTCAATGAGTTATCCAGTTGCAGGAACAGGTTGCGGTCATCATGGCGGCATGGGAACGGCGGCTTTCGCTCTCGTCCTCTTCATCCTGCTCGTTATCATCCTTAAAGCCGGCTGGTAAGCCCTAAGCTTGCCGCCCACAGAGAAAAAAACCTTGCCGACGCGTCGTCGGCAAGGTTTTTTTCCATGTTGGCCGTTATCCGGGCGTCCCCGGCGAAATCCGGCCGAGCTTAAGCGCCAGATGAAGCTGCAGCCGGTCTTCCGGATCGTCGAGGGAAACGCCGAGAATCGATTGGATCTTCTCGAGCCGGTAGACGATCGTGTTGTAGTGCGCGTACAGCTTCTCGCTCGTCAGCTTAATGTTGCCGTTGCAGCGGAAGAACATCTCCAGCGTCTCGACCAGCCTGCCGCCGCCTTTGCGGTCCGCTTGCTGCAGCGGCAAGGCGAACCGCGACAGAAATTGCTCTCTCTCGTCCCCCGGCGGGATCAAATAGAGCAACGAGTAGACGCCCAGCCGGTCGTACGTGACGATCTCTCCCGGCAGCGCGCATACTTCGGCCACCTGCCGCGCCCTCCTCGCTTGCGACCAACTGGCGTGAAGCCCGTCGTACCGGTCCGTGACTCTGCCGGCGAACAGCCGCAGTTCGCGGTCTCCCAGGAGCGGTCGCAGCTCCGTCAACAGTCTGCCCAGCAGCTGCTCGAACGCCTCCGCGCCTTCCGCGAGAGAGGAACGCCCGAGCGGCAGCACGAGCGCGAGCTCGTCGCCGACCGGCGCGGCCAGCAAGCCGTCCAGCGACCTCAGCCGCTCCGAACGCAGCCTGCGGGTCACCTCCCGCAGCTTCTCCGGCGCCGGATCGCTCCGATTCCAGCCGATGAGCGCCGCGCATATGCGCGAGCCTTCGGGTATCGCGCAGCCGCATACGTCCGCGCGCAGTTTCCAGTCCGCGTCCGAGACGATTTTGCCGGACAGCCAATCCTGCAGGAATTGATCCAAATATTTGCCCTCGACCTCGCGCACCGCTTCGACGTTCGCCATCTCCAAGCCGACGAGCGAGGACAGCCGGTCGACGCTGAGCGCGTCGAGAGGGACGATATCCCGGTCCTTCTCGAGCAGCACGAGGCACGCTTGCTTCATCCGGCGCGAAGGGATCGGGCTCACGTATACCCGGTAAGCGTTCTGGAGCAACGCGAACCCGCCGTTCGCGCCGCGACCGATCTGACGGTAGGAGAGCGATTGAACGAGCGGCCAGACTTCCGTCGGCTCCGCGCCGCGGAGGCTCGCGGACAGCCACGATTTGTCGTGCTCGCGCACGACGACGACCGGATTGCCGAGCATCTCTTCCATCGCGTCCAACAACGCATAGAGGCCGCTGCCGTCAAGCAGCAGGCGAGTCATGCTCTGTATGCGGTTCTGAAGGTCTGCCAACTGCGAAGTCTCCTGCGCGAGCACTCGCTCCATGCAAGCTCCGACGAGATCCGAGAACGCGAGCTCGGGCGGAAGCTCGAGCAGCGCGAACCCAAGCTTCTCCGACTCGTTCACGATCTCCGTCGGCACATCCTCGGCAAACCGCTTCGATTTGATCCCCATGGCGGCGACGCCGCGCTTAACCAGCTCGGGGATAAGCTGCAAGAAGCGTTCCGGCTCTTCCCGGACGGCATAGCCGGTCGTCATCAGGAATTCCCCGGGCTTCACCCAAGGCAGAATATCCGCCGTTTCGATCACGTTCACCCGGCTAATGGCACGGTGCAGACCGGTTTGCCCGGCGACGAGCTTCGCTTCCTTCATCGGAGGGATGCCGAGCAATTCCCTCACCGTAAATAACGCGTCCTCGGGATGGTTGCCGGGATACGGTTCCTTGCGCGGCATCATTGCCATTCTGCTTCCTCCTCGAATCCACGTCACCTACACTAACGCATCACACTATGAACGAAGGATTGTTATACTTTGTGTAATATTTTATAACACAATTAGCATTATGTCTTTAGGGATTGTTACTAATAATAGATTGGAACCGCTGTGCAGATGCTATAATATGGCGGGTTTGTCAAAATAAATGTGAGGTTACATGACTCAATGACGCAAAGAAGAGCCTTCCCGGGGAATGAAAACCCTCCGAAAAGACTCTATGAAGCTAGCATTCCTACGTACGCAACGCGGCATTCAGGCGGATGGGCAACGACACCTCGATCGTCGTCCCTACGCCGACGGTACTGGAAATGCGAAGCTTGCCCCTGTGCGCTTCCACGATCTTGTTGCACACCATGAGGCCGAGACCGGTACCGCTCTCCTTCAGCGAGAAGAACGGTTCTCCGATCTTGCCTAGCCGCTCTTCCGGTATGCCGACGCCCTGGTCGACGATGCGCGTCAGCAGATGCCCATCCGCGCCTTCCATGATCGAGATGCTGACGCTGCCCCCTCGGGGCATCGATTCGATCGCGTTCTTCAGCACGTTCATATACACTTGCTTGATCTGGTTCGGCTCGCACTCGATTACCGTGCTTCCGACGTCCGAACCGATCGCAAGCTCCATCTGCACGCTGAATAGAAGCGCCTGCGGCTGCATGAACGTGATGACGCTTTCAATGAGCTGCGTCAAGTCGCAGGAGATAAAGTTCAGCGCTTGCGGCTTGGCCATCCCGATGAACTCGTTCACGATATAGCTGATCCGGTCGATCTCCATGAGCATGATGTCGACGTAATCGGTATTTTTCGCTTTCAAGAGCTGCATGAACCCTCTAAGCGCCGTAAGCGGGTTGCGGATCTCGTGCGCGACGCCCGCCGCGAGCTCGCCGGCGACGGACAGCTTCTCCGACCTTCGGACGAGCTCTTCGGCGCGCTTGCGATCCGTCAAGTCGCGGATGACGATCTGAACGACCGGTTGCTCCAAATACTTGTACACGCAGATCGAAGCGACCTCGACGTCGACGACTTCCCCCGCGAGCGGCTTCAGCTTCAGCTCGACGAATTCCATGTATTCTTCGGAATCGACGACGCGCTTCATCCGTTCCACGATATCGGGGTGCTGGCTGTCGCAGAACAGGCCGACGACCGGCTTGCCGACGAACTGGTCGATCGAAGCCCCCCGCAGCAGCTTGATTCCCATATCGTTGACGAACGTGATGATCCCCGCTTGATGCAGAACGATCGGCTCGGGCGACAGCTTCAGGATGCGGCTGAGCTCCTTCTCCTTGGCCGCAAGCTTCGCCTTGGCGAGCTTCTGCTCCGTCACGTCGCGGAACATGAGCTGAACGGCCGGCTGGCCCTTGTAATTGATCGGCACCGGATTCACTTCGACGTGAACGATCGTTCCGTCCAGCCGAACGGAACGATGTTCCTTCGCCGCGGCGTCCGCATACGCGCACGGTTGATGTTCCATGATGAAATCGTAATCGGGCCGTTCGTCCGGATGCATGAACTCGCTCACGTGCCGCCCGAGCAGCTGCTCCGGCGCGCTCGCGCCGAGAAGCCGGTAGGCGGCGGGATTGACGAATACGATAATAAAGTCCCGGTACACGAGGATCGGCTCCGGCAAGCTGTGCACGAGTACCCGATACCGCTCTTCGCTCTCGCGCAGCTTGTTCTCTACGTTCTGCTTGCCCGTTACGTCGCTCTCCACGACGATGAAGGCGAACAACTCGCCCGAATCGTCGCGCATCGGCGCGACGACGACGTCCACCATGAACGCCTCTCCGTTTGCCCGAAACCTTCGGATACCCGGAACGGCGACCTCGTCTCCGCCCGCGGCATTGGCGAACGCCGTCTCTACTGCGGCCAAGCCCTCGGGTTCCAACGGAACGACGCGCCCGACGATGCGTTCCCGCGAAATTCCGTACAGCTCTTCGAATCTTCTGTTCACTTCAAGCGTAATGCCGTTCCTGTCCGCGATGAACACGCTGTCCGAGGTGCGATCCAGGAACGTCTTCAGTACGCGCAGCATATTGCGGTCGTCGGCGAGCGGATTCGGAATAATGGCAATCACCCTTGCAGCAGATTGTTGGCGAACGTTGATTCCCTTGTCAGGATACATTTCCCTGTTCGACCTCGAAATTCCTTGTCCGTTGTCGAATAGACGCATTAATATTTTCTCACGAAAGAATGCCCTTCCGCGTCAAAAAAACGGCCGGACGGCATCGTTCGCCGCCCGGCCGTCTTATTCGGCTTCGCATTCTGGCTTATATCGCCAATATCCATAAATCCCGACCCGGCAATACGCCGGTGCCGCTCACCCGGTTTCCCGTCAGCAGGTCCGTGCCCGCGACGCCTCCAAGCCGAACCGCAGCCTCTTCCGCGTTATGGTTCAGCACGAACAGGTACCGCGCGCCGCCTTTGACGCGAACCGTCGCCTCGACGCCGTCGGGAATGTCCGCCAAGACGGGCGCTACGCCCGCGGTCGAGCAAAGCCGTGGCAGCCATTCCCGGAGGAACGCCTCTTCCGGACTCGTCGCCAAGTACCACGCTTCGCCGGCGCCGAACCGGTTAACCGTCAGCGCGGGCATGCCGCGATAGAAGTCCTCTCCGTATTCCGCGACGACTTCCGCGCCTTCCGGATGAACGAGGTCGCAGAGCATGCCGCATTCGTAGCTGTCTTGCGGGCCGATCGTCCCGTTCGTCACGACGATGCGATTGCGCTGCGTCGGCAATAACGCGTCGATCTCCTCGGACCAAATCCCGAGCACCTTGCGGAGCTCCCCCGGATAACCGCCGAGCGTCACCCGGTCGTTCTCGTCGACGATGCCGCTGAAGTACGTCGTCACGAACTTCCCGCCGCCTTCGACGTAAGCTTCGATCTTGCTCGCCACGCCCGGCTTCACCATATACATGACCGGCGCGATCACGACGTCGTAGCCGGACAAGTCCGAATCGACGCCGACGACGTCCGCGGCGATTCCGGCCTTGTAGAGAGCATCGTAGAACTTGTGCGCTTCCTGTACGTATTTCAGCGCGATCGTCGGACCGCTGGACAGTTCCACCGCCCACCAGTTGTCCCAATCGAACAGGATGGCGACTCTAGCCTCTACTCGCGAATCGAGCAGCGTATCTCCGAGCTTATGGAGCTCCGCGCCGAGCTGCGCGCATTCCTTGAATACCCGCGTATGCTCGTGCCCGACGTGTTCGATGACCGCGCCGTGATATTTCTCGCAAGCGCCGATCGAACGGCGAAGCTGGAAGAACATGACCGTGTCCGCGCCGTGGGCGACCGCTTGATAGCTCCACAGCCGCATGACGCCCGGACGCTTGAGCGAATTGTAAGGCTGCCAGTTCTGCTGGCTCGGCGTCTGCTCCATGAGCATGAACGGCTGGCCGTGCTTCAGTCCGCGCATCAGATCGTGCATCATCGCGGTGTAACTGTACGGCGTATCGAGCGACGGGTAGTTGTCCCACGAGACGACGTCCAGATGCTTCGCCCATTTCTGGTAATCGAGATCCTTGAACGCGCCCATCAAGTTCGTCGTGATCGGAACGTCGGGCGTATGTTTTTTCAACACCTCGTATTCGAGCTTGTAGCATTCGAGCATGCTGTCCGATTGGAACCGGCAATAGTCGAGCGAGATGCCTTGGAAGTTCGTCGCCCGGCGGCCGTTCCAGCCGTTCCACTCTTCGCTGAGCGCGTTCGGCGGCACGATCTCCGCCCAATCGTAGAACGTATGGCCCCAGAAGCCCGTATTCCACGCGAGGTTCACCGCTTCCAGCGACCCGTACCGCTCCTTCAGCCATTCCCGGAACGCTTCGGCGCAATTGTCGCAATAGCAATATCCGCCGTACTCGTTGGACACGTGCCAGATGAGCAGCGCCGGGTGGTCTCTATAGCGTTCCGCCAGCTTCTCCGCCATGCGTACAGAGAACTTGCGGTACGTCGGACTGTTCGGACACGAGTTGTGCCTACCGCCGAACTTCCGCTTGCGGCCGTCGAAGTCGACGCGCAGCACGTCCGGATAGCGATGCGCCATCCATGCGGGATGCGCGGCCGTGCTCGTGGCGAGGCACACGCCGGCTCCTTCCGCGTGCAGCTTGTCCATCATCTCGTCGAGCCAATCGAACGCATACGTATCCTCGTCGGGCTGATTGAGCGCCCACGCGAACACGTTCAACGTCGCGACGTCGATGCCGGCCAGCTTGAACATCCGTAAATCCTCGTCCCAGACCGGTTTCTCCCACTGATCCGGATTGTAATCTCCGCCATACCATATTTTGGGCTTCGCCTTGTTAATCATTCGCGCACCTCGTCGTCGATAGGATAATCCGTACTCTTAGCTTCGATTATAATTGTTATAACGACGGCATCCTATATAATATATAGGACATCGAATATAACAATCTGGAGGTTGACGCTTATGCTTCGCCGCTTCGTCGCCCCGACCGCCGACCCGCTGCCGCTGCAGATCGAGACAATCGGACTCAACTTAGATCAAGAGTCCATCAACCGACCGGACGGCTACCCCTGTTACCATTGGCTGCAGACGCTCGAAGGCGAAGGAGAGCTCCGTGCGCTCGGCGCGACATGGAGACTTCCCGAGCGAACGGGTTTCTTGCTCTACCCCAATATTCCCCATTCCTATCAAGCGAAATCCGCCCGGTGGCGAACCGCCTACCTGACGTTCGCGGGCAGCTTGACCGATCAGTGCGCGGCGACGTTGTTCGGCGCATCGCCAGACAAGTTCCAATGGGAGCAATCAGACGACATCATGGCCGGACAGCTGCTCCGGATGCTGGAGCTCGCCGAGTCGGGCGAAGATCCGTCCGGCTGGAACAACTCCGCGGAGCTATACCGGTTCCTGACGCTGCTCAAGACGAACGCCGCGAACAACCAGCTCCCCTCCCTCTCGAAGCGATTGGAGCGGGTACGGCGGCTGCTCGTCTGGCTGGACAAAGAATACGCCAACCCCGACGTGGGGTTGGCGGAGATGGCGCAGCGGCTGCAGATCGGCACGCGGCAGTTGAACGAGCGATTCAAGGAATCGTTCGGACAGTCCGCATACGCCTACTTGATTCAATTGCGATTGCGCAAGGCGAAGGAATGGCTGCCGGCCAGGCCCGAGATGTCCGTCCGCCAGATCGGCGAAGCCGTCGGGTTCCGCGACGCGAGCCACTTCATCGCGACGTTCCGGCAGAAGGAAGGCATGACGCCCGAGAAATACAGGAGGCTGTACGGATCGTCCTAATCGCTAGGACGATAACGTGCGCGAAGCGTCTCCGCGTCCGCGGGAGGCAATGGCATAGAGAGAGACGTAGACGATCAGGATCAACATGCCGAACAAGACGGAGAAGGCGAACGAACGGAAGTGAATGGCGTCGACGACGTCGCGCACGATCCGGCCGGGATGCAGGACGTCCCAGCTATTGAGGCGCACGATTCGGCCGAGATAGACGCCGAAGCCGCTTAGCATGGCGCTCGCGAACACGAACGCCCAGCCCGTCGCGGAAGTCCAGTAGTGGCGGACGATGGCGTGAATCTGGTTCATCGAGACGTACCCTAGCAGCAGTCCGCACCACGTGAACAGAAAGTATAGCACCAAGTCGTACCAGAGAAGCAGCCCGTCGACCTCCGACCGATCGAACCGGCTCGTGAAGATCAGGTGGATGAAATCCGTCATTAAGTACGGCGCGTTCGGGAACAGCAGCAACCATGCGACGGCGAAGACGATGACGCCGACGGCGAGCGCGGCCCCGCTGGCGACGCGCGCCCAGACGAGCGCGGCCATCGAGCATGCGAGCGGAAGCCACGCGAGGAACAAGTTCCAGATGAGAAACCGGTAATTCGGATAATCGACCTGCGTCTCCCGGAACGAAATCAAGAGCGCGCACAACACCGACGTCGCGGCAAGGACGTAGAACAACGGGTCTACGATCGCTCGCCCGACGGCGGGCGGGTTCGGCTTGCTTGCGCCGCCCATATCGATCAACTCCTCGCTTCGGGGATTAATACGAACCGCGGATATGCGCATGCACTTCGTCATCGTAGAACGCGCGCAATCTCGCGAGCTCCGGCTCCGAGAACGGCCGGACGCCTTGCGCGGCGAGGTTCTGCTCCACTTGGCGAACGTTCTTGAAGCCCGGGATGACGCACGTAATGGCGGGATGGTCGAGAATCCAGCGCAACGACGCCTCGGTCATACCGTCTCGTCCTTCGGCGATCCATTCCAACTCGCGCGATAACGAGACGCCCTTCTCGAACGGCAAACCCGCGAACGTCTCGCCGACGTTGAACGATTCGCCGTTCCGATTGAAGTTGCGATGATCGCCCGCCTCGAAAGCCGCGCCCTCCGAGAACTTGCCCGTCAGCAGTCCGCTGGCCAACGGCAGCCGAGCGAGCAAACCGACTTGGCGCGCTTGCGCTTGCGGCAGCAATTCCGCGACCGGCTTCTGGCGGAACAGGTTAAATATGATCTGAAGCGCCTGCACGCCCGGATACTCGAGGCATAGCAGCCCCTCCTCCGCCGATTCGACGCTGACTCCGTACGCGCGGATCTTGCCTTCGGCCTGCAGTCGATCCAGCACGTCGAACACGGCTCCGTCCCGCAGGATCGCGATCGGCGGGCAATGGATCTGGTACAGATCGATCGATTCGCGTTCCAACCGCTTCAAGCTTCCCTCGCAATACTCGCGCACTCTCTCCTCCGAATACGTCGCCGGATCGTGGATGTCGCCCGCGCGGCAGAACTTCGTGGCGATATGGACCCGATCCTCCTTGCCCTTGGTAGCGATCGCGAGCAGCCGCTCGCTGCGGCCGTCCCCGTATACATCGGCGGTGTCGAAGAAGTTCACGCCGTCGTCCATCGCCCGGTCAAGGGAGCGAAGCGATTCCCGTTCATCCGTCTGCCCCCACGAACCTCCGATGGCCCATGTTCCGAAGCTGATCTCGCTGACGTTCAATCCCGTCTTGCCTAGCGGACGATAGTTCATTAGCTGCAACTCTCCCTACGATAAGTAAGATGGTTCCAGTATATCAAACGGGACGGATAGTCGCGAATAAACGCCCCTGTCTCCATATATTCCTCGCAAGACAAGAGAGCCGCCTGGAGGCCGTCGCATTCGACGGCCTCCAGGCGGCTCTCGGGCATTATCCTTGCGAAGCGAGCTGCTCCAGCTTGCGAACGTACTTGCACACGAGCTGCACGTACGTCGCGTGCGACCAAGTGAGCGGGGCGACCGACAACGGCGTGCCGTTCTCCGGATGCACCTGCTCCGGCAAGTTGCCTCCGGGCAAGGCGAACGTGGCCACCTTCTCCAGCGTCCGGCGAGGCTCCGCCAAGTCTTCCGGGATACGCGCCGTATCGATCTGGAAGCTCGCGACCCATAGCGTGCAGATGATCCACGGGTTGCCCGGCACCTTGTCGATGTCGTCCGATTGGCGGAAGTAATAATCGTTCGTATACCGCGCGATGCCGCCGACGTCCGTCCGGATCCGAAGCCGCTCGGAGATCGCGTTCATCGTGCTCGCGACACGCTCGTCGTCCGCCGGCAGCACGCCGAATTCGAACAGGCCGAACAAGCTGCTCTCGACCGTCATATCCTTGACCCATTGGCCGTCCTGCCACGTCAATCCGCGCGCGAACCGCCCCGCCCCATCGTCCCACAGATGGGTAAGGATGCCTTGCTTGATCTGCTCCGCCACGTTGCGGTATTGGTCGCTTCGGTCATAATCGCCGAACAAGTCGGCGAAATACGCGGCCGCCATCAAGCCGCCGTAGACGGATGCGGCCGTGTACGTCCAGATGCCGTAACGCTCCTCCCACAGGTCGTAACTCGGCTTCGGCAGACCGAGGCCGCGCTCCATGTATTCGCACAGGAACGAGGCGGCCTTGCGCACGAGCGTATTGTACAGCGACTGCGGCAGCTCGATCTCTCCGTGGCGGGCGTAGTCTTTCCAGAGCGCGTACAGCACGAGCGCCGTCTCGTCCTCCTGGATCGGCAGTCGCGGCACGCCTTGCACGACGTACGGATGCCAGCTCGATCCGACCGTGCCGTCCGGATTGTACTTATGATGCAAGTAACCTTCAGGCGACAGGTTGCGTCCGCAAAAGTGGAAGAACGGGGCGATCATGCCATGATAGCCGGCGAGCGACATCGCGTCCGCGATAAGCGCGCCGTCGCGAGGCCACATGTAGCTATAGTGGTCGCGATTGTATTGCAGTATCTCCGTGTCGTTCGCCGCCAGGATCGCTCCGCGTTCGTCGATCTGCGTGCGCACGATAAGCAGGCTATGCTTGAACTGGCGCACGACGCTCGGCGGCAAATCCCCGTAACGTCCGCTGACGCGAGACAGCCAGTGGTTCCAATAGATGACGATGCGGCTGAGCAGCTTCTCCGGATGGCTCTCCTGCACGTATTGGTCGAGCCGTTTGACCTCTTCCATGTTCGCGCCGACGGACATCCAATAGTAGATCGTCCGCTCGTTTCCCGCGGGCACCGTCGTACGGAAGCTGATCGTGCTGTCGACCGAGCCTTGCGAGATCGAGTTGCCCATCAGTTCGCCGTCCTCGGCGTCGCGCCAAGTGCCTTCCGCCGAATGGAACCTCTTGATGCCGGTCGAATATTGATAGATGCCGTTCTGATCGGAGCGTCCGTTGAACATGAAATAGGACGATCTTTTATAATGGAACAGCGTCCGGTTCTCGGGATAGAACGCCGCGGTGTCTCCGACCTCGTTGCCGTCGATCATCAAGTCGTTGTGGAAGAACACGCGGACGTCCTTCGGCAAGTCGCCCAGGTTGCGGACGACGACGCGCTTCAGGTAGATGCATTCCCGTTGGTGGATGCCGTCGTTCAACTGCAGCTCCACGCCGAGCCTCTCATGCCTGGCGGTTACGTTCGTGACGAGCGAATCCTCGATGTAACCGAGTTCGATCTGCCACTCCGGATCGTCCAGCCAAGCGAACGCGCCGTTCGCCCATACGCCGAATCGGCAATGGTGGCCGTTGACGTGGTTCTGCTGCCCGACGTAAGGGAAATACACGTCCCGAATGTAGCAGTTGCTATCCAAGTTGACTAAGAGCTTGCCGTTCCCGATGACCAGATGACGCGCCATGTATGTCCCTCTCCTCTCTCTATTCCCCGATGAGCTCCCTATACAACTTGTCGTACAAGCGCGCGGAAGATGTCCAGCCGTAGTCCCGCGCCGCTCCGTTGGCAACGATCTTCTCCCAATGCCCGGCGTCGCCGTAGAACCGCAACGCCCGCTTCACGGTGTAGAGCAAGTCGTGCGCGCTGGCCGGTCCGAAGGAGAATCCGTTCCCTTCCCCTGTATATTCGTTATACGATTGCACGGTGTCTTTGAGCCCTCCGGTCTCTCGCACGACCGGCACGGCGCGGTAACGCAGCGCGATCAGCTGGCTGAGCCCGCATGGCTCGAACCGGGACGGCATCAAGTAGAGATCCGAAGCCGCGTAGATTCGGCGGGCGAGCGCCTCGTTGAAGCCGTACCAGACGACGATTCGCCCCGGATACCGCTCCTGGGCGGCATGCAGCATCGATTCGATGCCCGGCTCCCCCGTCCCGAGAATGACGAGCTGCACCTTCTCCTTCATGATGTCGGGCAGCGCTTCCGCGATCAGGTCGAAGCCCTTCTGACGAGTCAGTCTGGAGACGATGCCGACGAGAGGCACCTTCTCGTCGATGACGAGGCTTAGCTCGCGTTGCAGCGCCGTCTTGTTCTTCCGCTTCTCGGCCATCGAGTCCGCATACGGGAACGCCAGATGCGGGTCCGTCGCCGGATCGTACACCTCGGTGTCGATCCCGTTCAAGATGCCCCACAAGTCGCCGGCGCGCTGGCGAATGACGCCGTCCAGCTTCTCGCCGTACTCTTGTCCTTGAATCTCGTGCGCGTACGTATAGCTCACCGTGGACAGCTTGTCCGCATAGCGCAAGCCCGCCTTCAAGCAACTCGCCCCGCCGTAGAACTCCAGTCCGTCCCGCGTGAACGCGTCGTCTCCGGCGGCGAGCAAGTCTTGCAGCAATTCCCTGGAGAAGACGCCCTGGAATTGCAGGTTGTGAATCGTGAACAACGTTCGGATATTCCGAAGACCCGGTTCGTTCGCGTACCGCGTCTTCAATAAGAAGGGAATAAGGCCCGTCTGCCAATCGTGGCAATGAATGATGTCCGGCAGCGTATCCAGATGCTTGATCGCCTCCAGCACCGCGAAGCTGAAGAACGCGAATCGTTCCGCTTCGTCGCCGTAGCCGTACAAGTACCCGCGCTTGAAATAAAACTCGTTATCCACGAGAAGGAACCGGACGCCGTCGACGTACGCTTCCTGCAAGCCGCAATATTGCCGGCGCCAGCCCAGCTGGACGTCCATGACGGCCAGCGTCGTCGTGCGATCTTGGATTTCCTTCGGAATTTCGCCGTACTTCGGCAGAATGACGGTAACGTCGACGCCGATCTCCGCAAGCGCTTTGGGAAGCGCGCCGACGACGTCGGCAAGCCCCCCCGTCTTGACGAGCGGCATCGCTTCCGATGCCGCGAACAACACTCTCATGTAGACACCCTCTTGTTCGTGGAAGTTGACGGGTTAGATCGAAGATTCGGATCGACCGATCAGATCACTTTGCGTTTGACGGCCAGGAACGGCATATCCGTCGCGCCTTTCAACTGCTGGTCGGGGCGGATCTCCACTTCCTTATCCAGAATGCAATTGTCCAGCGCGCCGTTCTCGCCGATGATTCCGTTCTGCATGACGATGCTGTTGCGCACCACGGCTCCTCGCGCGACTTTAACGCCGCGGAACAGGATGCTGTTCGTCACGGTGCCTTCGATATCGCAGCCGTTCGCGACGAGAGAGTGGCTGACGTCGGCGCCGGACCGATAATGGGTCGGCGGTTCGTCCTTGACCTTCGTGTAGATCGCGCCCGGTCGGAAGAACAGCTCGCGCCATACTTCCGGCTGCAGCAACTCCATGCTGTGGCGGTAGTACGCGGCGATGTTATTGACGACGCCAAGCACTCCGTCGTGCATGTACGCGTTCACGTGCAGCTGGCCGAGCCGCGATAGGATCGCGTGCCTCACGAAGTGGTCGCGTCCTTGCGCGAGCGAAGTCTCGACGAGATCGACGAGCAGCTCCTTGCTCAGCACGTACATCTCCATCGACACGACGTCGCTCGCGAGCCTGCCGAAGTGGTCCTGCATCTCGACGATGCGGCCGAATTCGTTCACCTTAGCCTTGCGAGCGAGACCCGGGATGCCGTCCGGCTCCCGCTTGCAGACGACCGTAATGTCCGATCCGGACTCGCGATGCTGCTCGAGCACTTTGGCGAAGTCGACGTTGCACACCATATGGCTTCTCGCGATGACGACGTATTCCGCCGGGCTGCGCGCGAAGTAATCCCGGTTGCGATAGAAGTGGTACAGATCGCCTTTGCCGAAGTCGGTCTGGTCCTCGAGCGCCGGCGGCAGCACGAACAATCCGCTCCGCTTGCGGTGAAGATCCCAGTTGCTGCCCGAGCCGAGGTGGTCGATGAGCGAACGGTACTTCGTATGCGCGAACACGGCGACGCGCGGAATGCCCGAGTTGACCATGGAAGAGAGCACGAAGTCGATCAGCCGATACCGCCCTCCGAACGGCACCGTCGCCAGGCACCGGTTCGCCGTCAGCGAACCCATCTCGTCAGCTTCGTGAATCAGATTAATGACGCCCATCATCGGCAGCTTCATACCGGTTCGACCTCCTGCAATTCGACTTTGATCGTCTCTCCGTTGCCGACGACGGCTATCTCCTCCGCGTCCAGCGACCCGACTTGGCATCCGTCTTCCACGACTGCCCCTTCGCCGACGATGGCGCGGATGATTCTGGCGTTCTTGCCGATGACGGCCCCAGGCATAAGAACCGAATCTTCGATGACGCTGCCTTCTCCGACCTGTACGCCCGGGAACAAGACCGAGCGGTTCACGTCGCCTTCGACGAAGCACCCTTCGTTAATGAGCGCGCCTTGCACCCTGGCGGTCGGCGCGATATATTGCGCGGGCTGGTTCGGGCTCGCCGTGAAAATGCGCCAAGAACTGTCGTTCAATTGCAGTTGCGGCCGGTCTTCGAGTAAATCCATGTTCGATTCCCACAGGCTGTCGATCGTGCCCACGTCTTTCCAATAACCTTCGAACCGGTGCGAGTACATGCGCGCGCCTTCCGCGAGCAACGTCGGGATGATGTCCTTGCCGAAGTCGTTCGAGGAATTGCGTTCGGCCTCGTCGCGGACGAGCGCGTCCTTCAGCACTTGCCAAGAGAACATGTAGACGCCCATCGACGCGAGATTGCTCGTCGGCTTCTTCGGCTTCTCCGCGAATTCGACGATTCTCCCTTCGTCGTCCACGCTGAGGATGCCGAACCGGCTCGCTTCCGCCCACGGCACGCTGATGACCGCGATCGTGGCGTCCGCGCGATTCCGCTTATGCGATTCCAGCAACAGATCGTAATCCATTTTATAGATGTGATCGCCCGAGATGATCAGGACGTACTCCGGATCATAGCGTTCGATGAATCCGATGTTCTGATAGATCGCGTTCGCCGTGCCTTTATACCAGGTGCCGCCCTTCTGACGGACGTACGGCGGTAGAACGTGCATGCCGCCTTCCCTGCGGTCAAGCCCCCAAGGCGTGCCGATGCCGAGATGCTGCGTCAGCACGAGCGGTTGATATTGCGTCAATACGCCTACCGTTTCGATCCCCGAATGGGCGCAGTTGCTTAACGTAAAGTCGATAATGCGGTATTTGCCGCCGAACGGCACGGCCGGTTTGGCCAAGTCTTTCGTCAGGACGCCGAGACGACGGCCTTCGCCGCCCGCCAGCAGCATCGCGATGCATTCGTTTTTGCGCATGGACTTCACTCCTCCCCTAAAATAAATGCAATTTTGCAGGCATCACAGGCTGTTAGCTGTCTGTTTCTGACTTCCACATTTGCAAGGAAAGCGAAGGTACGGGAACGACGATGCTATAAGGCTTGCCGTGCATCGGCACGGCTTCGGTTTCCGTCCGCGAAGGCAAAGCCTGGCCGGATCCTCCGTAGCCGCGATCGTCGCTGTTCATTGTCAAGCGATAACCGCCAGGCACCGTAACGCCGATTCTGTAGGTCGGATGAGCATGTCTGGAGAAGTTGCATACGGCGACGGTAGGCGCATTGTCGGTCTTGCCCGTTCTTTGGAAAATCAGCATGCACTGCTCGGCGTTGTTCACGTCGATCCACTCGAACCCCGCGCCGTCGTGATCGCGACCCCACAGCGCTTCGTCTCTCGCGTAGGCGGCGTTCAAGTCTCTGACGTACCGGTGCATGCTTTCATGAAGCGGATATTGCAGCACGGGCCAATCGAGGCCCTCAGCGTCCTTCCATTCGTCGAATTGGCCGAATTCGCCGCCCATGAAGAGCAGCTTTTTGCCGGGATGCGCGATCCAATAGCCGTAGAACAGCCGCAGGTTCGCGAATTTCTCCTCGTAGGAGCCGGGCATCTTGTTCAGGAGCGAGCGTTTGCCGTGAACGACTTCGTCGTGCGACAGGGGCAATACGTAATTTTCGGAAAAGGCGTACAACAGCGAGAAGGTCGTCAAGGAGTGCTTGGAGGGTCTATGCGACGGATCGGTCTCCATGTAACGGAGCATGTCGTTCATCCAGCCCATGTTCCACTTGTAATTAAATCCGAGGCCTCCGGCGTACGTAGGCGACGTCACTTGCGGGTAGGAGGATGAATCTTCGGCCATCATCAGGGTGTCGGGGTAATAATGGAAGACGGTTTCGTTCAGCTTGCGCAAAAAGGTTAACGCTTCGATATGCTCGGTTCCGCCGTATTTGTTATAGGTAAACATGTCGGCCGGCTTATCGAAGTGCAGATCGATCATGCTGGCGACGGCATCGACGCGCAAGCCGTCGATATGGTAGACGTCAAGCCAGAACAGCGCGTTCGAGAGCAGGAAGCTGAGCACTTCCGGTTTGCCGAAATCGAAGGCGAGCGTTCCCCAGAGCGGCTTCTCCGCGCGCCTGGCGTCCGCGTCTTCGTACTGCGGCGTTCCGTCGAACAGCCGCAGGCCGTGGTCGTCCTTGCAGAAGTGGCCGGGAACCCAGTCGAGCAGCACGCCGATGCCCGCTTGGTGGCAACGGTCGACGAGCAGTTGAAGTCCTTCCGGCGGACCGTACCGGCTCGTTGCCGCGTAATAACCCGTCGCTTGGTAACCCCACGATTGGTCCAGCGGATGCTCCGTCAGCGGAAGCAGCTCGATGTGCGTGTACCCCATCGACTTGACGTAATCGACGAGTTCGTCCGACAACGTCTCGTACGTGCGGAATTGCTCGGGAGCATCCATGCGCCAAGAGGCGAGATGCACTTCGTAGACGAGCATCGGCCGGTCGTAAGGCGGGCGTTCGCGCTTGCGGAGCATCCACCTTTCGTCCTGCCATTCGTGACGGTCCAAGGAGGCGACGATTGACGCCGTGTTTGGACGAAGTTCGCTGCGTACGGCGTGCGGATCGGACTTCAGCGTCAGTAGTCCGCTGGCGTTCTCGATCGCGTACTTGTAACGGGCGCCTTCGGTCAAGTCCGGCACGAAGCCGCACCAGACGCCCGTCGTGGCGACCCGCTCCAGCGGGAAGCCCGTGCCGCCGGAGGCCCATCCGTTAAAGTCGCCCACAACGGACACCGCCTTGGCGTTCGGCGCCCATACGGCGAATCTGACGCCGGATCGGCCGTCGTAGCTCATCCGATGAGCCCCGAACGTCCGATAGGCGCGGAACAGCTGCCCGGTGTTGAACAAGTACAGGTCCTCGGTCGATAGCAAAGCCGGCGGAGCCTGCATGCGGATTCACCTCCCGAAAGTAGGCTTGGAACGAGCAGAGCGACGCATCTTGCGTTTACATGGCGATTACAAACGTTAACTACATGTTAATATTGCTTACAATTCACACGAAACTTACACATATTATAGCGAATATTATGAAAACTTTCACCCCATTTTCAAAAAAGTCGCAAGAAAGTTCGTGACGAAATCGCCACGACCCGACCAATATATGCGGTTAAAATTGCGCTTATAACAGATTAGCAAATATTTAACAGACATGCGAGCATAAAATAGCGCCATTTCCGCCCGTTCACGTCATATTCGCGAACATTCTCGGTCATTCGACGCGTTTCGTTCGGAATCGCGGTGAAAATAAGCAAAAAGCCCTCCCGCAGGAAGGCTTCAACACCATTCGCCAAGCGCCGCGGGCTATGCGCCCTTCACGACGAAGACCCCGACTTGCTTGCGAAGCGCCGCCGAGCTCGACTTGAGCGATTCGGACGTCGCCGATATTTCCTCCATGACCGCCGTCTGCTGCTGGCCGGCCGCGAATACGGCTTGCGCGCCGCTCCGGATCGTCGTCGTCGCGGCGGCCATCGCCTGCGCCTCGCGAAGCGCGAGCTCGACTTGCTCGCCTTGCTGCGCGAGTTGGTTCGAGATCGCCTCCACGCGGCCGTTCACGCGGGCGACCTCCTTGGTGACGACGCGCAGCGCCGATGCCGAAATCTCCCCGTTCTCCGCTTCGCGCTCGGTCAGCTCCCGTTGCTCCGACATCCGCTGGGCGGCCAGCTCGGCCTGATGCTGGATGCGCTCGATCAGCTTGCGAATGTCTTTGACCGCGGTTCCGCTCTGCTCGGCGAGCGTCTTGACCGCTTGCGCCACGACGCCGAACCCTTTGCCCTCTTCGCCCGCCCTGGCCGCTTCGATAGAAGCGTTGAGCGCGAGCAAGTTCGTCTGCTCCGCGAATTCGGCGACGACGTTCGTGATCGAGCCGATGCGAGCCGCGTGCGCGTTCAGCTCCGACACGATGCCGAACGAATCGCGGTTCAGCTCGGCCAGCCGCCGCATTCCGTCGATCAACGACCGGATGACCGCTTCGCCGCTCTCGACCGATTCCGTCATCGTCCGCGTAATGGTTCTCGTCTCCTGCGCTTCCTCGGCGATTTCCTTGGCGACGTCCGTCATCGTCCGCACCGAACCGAATAAGTGGTCGGCGGAATCCGATTGGCGTTCGGTCTTCTCCGAGATCAGGTTCGCTTCCTCCGTCATGCTCATAATATGGCTCGTCGCCTGATCGATCGCTCCCTGAAGCTCGCCCGCGTAAGCGTCCGTCGCCCGCGAATGGTCGGCGACTTTCGCGATCATGGCCCGAAGCTGCCCGATCATCTCCGCGAACGCCCGGTTGAGCGCCTGCATCTCGTCGTCGGACCCCGTCGCGGTTACCGATACTTGCAAGTTGCCGCTCGCCGCTTCGCGCGCCGCGGTCGTCAACGCCAGCAGCGGCTTGACGAACCATCTCGCCGCGAGGTAGCCAAGGAAGCCCGTCCAGCATATGCCGAGCGCGAGCGTCAGCAGGGCGAACGCGCCGTCCGGCATGATCGACAGCTTGTCCTTCAAGATCAATAAGCAGAACGCGCTCGTCGCGTATGTCACCGTCGATACCCCTATAATTCCGATTACCATTTTTTGCACGATTCCCAGCTTCAAGGTCATGACACCCGCTCCTTTGGCCTGTCTGGTTGCTTCTTCCATCATAGACCCGCGGCCGGCGGCAAGGTGTGACGAAGATCACTGCGAATATAAAAAAGACATCTCGCCGCCGCGCGTCAACGCGCCAGCTTCGAGATGTCCCATCGGAATTCTTATCGGCTTACTTCCAAGCGACGCTGCTCCAGCGCAGCTCGTTGCGGAACTGGTTCGGGTTCGTGTTCTTGTCGATGACGACGCACTCGATGCCCGCGATCTCCGCGAAATCGAGCATTTGCTCGGTCGTAGCGGCGAACGAGTAGACGGTATGGTGCGCGCCGCCGGCGAGAATCCACGCTTCCGCCGATTGCTGCAGCGACGGCTGCGGCTTCCACAGGACGCGCGCGACCGGAAGCTTCGGCATCGGCTTGTCGACCGCTACGCCTTCCACTTCGTTGACGATCATGCGAAACCGGTTGCCCATGTCCACGACGGACACGTTGATCGCCGAACCGCCTTTGCCGTCGAACACGATGCGCGCCGGATCGGCTTTGCCGCCGATGCCGAGCGGATGCACCTCGATGCGCGGCTTGCTCGCCGCGAGCGTCGGACACACTTCAAGCATATGCGCGCCGAGCACGAGCTCGTTGCCCGGCTCGAAATGGTACGTGTAATCTTCCATGAACGACGTGTCTACGCCGCCGGCGATAATCTTGACGAGTCGCGTCAGCGCCGCCGTCTTCCAGTCGCCTTCGCCCGCGAAGCCGTAGCCTTGCTGCATGAGCCGCTGAACCGCGAGGCCCGGCAGCTGCTCGAGTCCGTGCAAGTCCTCGAACGTCGTCGTGAACGCCGTGAAGCCGCCTTCTTCGAGGAACGACTTGAGCGCGATCTCGATACGCGCTTGGTAAGCGATCGCGTCGCGAACCGGTCCCGGATTGCGTCCCGCTTCGACGATATCGTACTGCTCCGCGTATTCGCCGAGCAGCGCTTCGACTTGCGCTTCCGTCACCGCGTTGACTTTGGCGACGAGGTCGCCGACGCCGTAGCCGTTAATCGACCAGCCGAACTTGATTTGCGCTTCGACTTTATCGCCTTCCGTTACCGCGACTTGGCGCATGTTGTCGCCGAACCGCGCGATCTTGAGCTGCTGGCTCTCCGCGGACGCGACGGCCGTGCGTTGCCAGCCGCCGACGCGAGCGCGGACTTGCGGGTCTTGCCAGTGGCCGACGACGACTTTGCGGGCGATGCCCATGCGCGCGCCGATGAAGCCGTATTCGCGGTCTCCGTGCGCCGCTTGGTTCGTGTTCATGAAGTCCATATCGATCGAATCCCATGGGATATCGCGGTTATATTGCGTGTGCAGGTGAAGCAGCGGCTTTCGAAGCTGGGATAGGCCCGCGATCCACATCTTGGCGGGCGAGAACGTATGCATCCAGGTGATGATGCCCGCGCAGCTCTCGTCGGAGTTCGCGTCGATGCACACTTGGCGGATTTCGTCCGGCGTCTTGACGACCGGCTTGAATACGATCGGGAACGGAATGTTAGCGGCGGCGCTCAGTCCTTTGGCGATCTCCGCGGAGTGCGCGGCGACCTCTTCGAGCGTCTCCGGTCCGTACAAGTGCTGGCTTCCGGTTACGAACCAGAATACGTAAGGCTTCAATTGCAGCATGGTAGTTCCTCCTATGAAAGTGATGGATGATTAACTTGTACGTACATGATCACATGGATATTTTACTGCTAGTTCGGCGTTTTTACAATATAGTATTGCAGAAGGTTGCTATGTTGTACATACGAGTTGTGGATGAGGTTCAGGCGGCCTTATCGTCACTATCCCGTCGGGTCAGGCGCGTGCGTCGACCGTATGCGGTACGCTATGGTCACTATCCCTTCAGGTCAGGAAGACGCCCGGACGTAATAACTCGGTGGGAGCGAGTCACCTAAGCGGAACTTCCAGTGTTGCTCATAACAGCTCGACGGAAGTGAGTTGAAACACAAAAACAAGCCGTTTATGTTCGAGTCTGACCATAAACGGCTTGTTCAATCAACGCCCTAGTGTTATTTTAAGGTTTAAAATGTAAGCGTAGACGCACTTAAAAGCGCATGGGACGCAATCTTTTCTTCGGAAAAAGATTAATCATAAACGATATATACTGTGCTTCCATTAATCCTTGCTTGTTCTAAAAACTGTATAATCTCACGTGCAACATCAGGAAGTACGGGGACGATATTCGGTGATGCTTCAGCAGCCTTTACATCCACGCTTTGTAAATGAAATGACTTAAACAACTGAATTGTAGCATCTAGTTGTGTTACTTCCCAAGGACTTTCCTCGTACCAACCTTCATGAACGTAATATTCATGCAAGATACCATTCTTGTAAGATTCATACTGGCACATTAAATCCATAATGGTGTCAAAGTAACCAGTCCACAATTTAAGAACCTGTCTTTCATTCGTCATTTCATAGACAAAAGCAATTTCAGGCTCGCCTTCAAAACCTGTATAGTAGGCAGCATTAACGAATTCCGTTTTCATGCATACATTACTCCTTCCAATGCCCTTTGTCTAGAATCCTAACTTGTTCCGGAGTAGCGGTTTCCGCTTTTCTGGCGGCAATTGCATCATACCATTTATACCCCTCGACCCATTCATTTTCTCCAATCTTAAAGTAGGATTGCGGCTTATTCCCACCACTACCTGGAATTGTTCTTTGAATAACCCAGGTGTTTCCTTGATCTTCAGGTGCTCCAGAAGTTCTAGTGTGCCATCTTACTTCGTATTTGTACGTTCCGTCATTCCATTTGTAAGTTAATTGTTCATAACCATCAGCCATTGACTTTGTCTTCATGGTCGCGTTCTCTGGTATTTCGATTGGTGCTCTCCGGGAATACTGCTTAGCTATAGCTAATTGCTCGTCAGCACTCATATCCGAGAAAGTTTTTTTAGCTTTAGGCGACGCTTCCGGTAATCCTTTAGGCTGTTTATCTCCCTCCGGCTTCGGAGACGGCTTCGTAGGCTCCGGCTGCGCATGTACTTTCTCCGGTGCATCCACGTGAACGATCCGCACGCCACGTCCCTCTCTGACGATCCTCGTTCCTTTCGCCAACTTCGCGACCTTGTCGACCCCCTTGGTCCCAACGACCGCTAACGCGACTTCGCTGATCATCCGGCCGAACCATCTGCCGCGGCTATCCGCGTCTCCGTTCGCGACTTCGTTCGTCCAGGAATCGGATACCGCCTTCCATATTCCTTGCGCCGTCTGAAGCGGATGCTTCACGACATAGACGAGCCCCTGCACCGTCTCGATCGGATGGGTCACCATCGTCCATATTCCTTCGACTGTACCGATCACTGCTTCGGCAGTCCCTTCCATGAACCCGGTCACTCCATGCGCTGCTGCCTGCAAGCCGTCCCCGATCTTCTCCCAGATCGACTTTTTCTTCTTATAGTCAAACGGGTGTTCCTTGGCTTTATCATCCGCTTGTATGTAGGATTGCAAACCATGTTCGATAAAATCATATAACGCTTCGAGCTGATTTTCTACCCTCGTCAGTCTCGATCCCGCGCGGCTCATCCGCGAATCGGTGCCTCTTCGCGCTGCGATGCGGCCGTCGATCCGTTGCCGAGTCGATGACAGTTGCTGTCCCTCGTCCTTGATCTTACGGTACGCGCTCTTGAAGCTCCGGTGTTCGGCCTGTACGCCGTTCACGTCGATTCTAATCTGCGACAAGTTGATTGCCTCCCTCCCGTGGCTGTCGTTTCGGCTAACCGGATACCACGATTCGCATCGTTTACCGACTAACCACACCGGAGATCCAGTTATACCCATTTTATATGAGTTTTCGACGACATCCTATACACTGTCCGCGAAACGTCGGAATTCGACCGCGAAATGACACAATTGCTCAATAGTTGGTCTTTCACAAGTCTCATAATGTGAGTTGTCGGCCTCGAAATGGTTTGGACAATGGCCAAGATTTGTGTTAAGGGAACTCAGAGCAAAAAAACGACCCCGACCGAGGATCATCCTCTGCCGAAGCCGCTTTGCGCCGATTAGAAAGTCGGCAAGTTATCGAGATTGTTGTCTTCGCGACCATCCGGATTCGAGCGTAGGTGCTCGTCGCCGTCGCGGCCTTTGAATACGTTCACGTTGTCGATCTGGTTCGCCTTCGCCATCTGCTGCGCTTCCTTGTACCCGACGACTTGGCCGTTCGACAGTTGCAGCTCGGTGATGTCGCCGTCGCCGTTTTTGCGGACCGCCGTCACTTGGGCCCGTTGTTCGTTGTTGTCCATGTCATCCACCTCCGTGGCGTAGTGTTCGCACGAAGGGGCGATCCGATACATGGCCGCCCTCTGACTCGAAGGGATAGTGACGATATGGATCAGTATCCTCTCAATCCTGACTCAACGGGATAGTGACGGTAAGCGCGCCTCCCCCGCATCCCCTGACTCAACGGGATAGTGACGATAAGGCGCGCGACGCACCGATCTTACACCTTAACGA
This sequence comes from Cohnella sp. GCM10027633, assembly GCF_042675445.1. Classification (NCBI taxonomy): domain Bacteria; kingdom Bacillati; phylum Bacillota; class Bacilli; order Caryophanales; family Paenibacillaceae; genus Cohnella; species Cohnella sp. GCM10027633. Next base: position 827,475 of record NZ_JBHTGV010000001.1, read on the forward strand.
ACCGCCACGTATGGCTCTGGAAGTCCCCGCGAAGCCCGGGAACCGGCAACCCCGCATACAGGAGCTGATCGCCGCCGTATACGGTATCCGTTCCGACGAGGCGATACTTCGCCTGCGGATCCAGACCCTTGAACCGCAGCCAATCGAACGGCGCGTTCGGCTCGGCGAGCACCTGCACGTAGACGGCGAACGCCTCCGTTCCGTCCTCGGACACCGTCATCCAAGCGGTGTCGTTGCCCTCGAACGGGCTGCGCAGCCGGTAGAACGTGCCGAACTGTACGAGATGGCGAGCTTCCTTGTACTCGACTACTTGCCGCTTAACCTCTTCTTTCTCTTCGTCGGACATTTTCGTCAAATCGAGCTCGAAGCCGAAGTTGCCGGACATCGCGACCGCTCCCCGCGTACGGAGGGACGTGATCCGGTGCACCTGGTGGTTAGGTACGGCGGTAACGTGCGCCCCCATCGTGCTGATCGGGTACACGATGCTCGTGCCGTATTGAATCCGAAGCCGGCTGATCGCGTCGGAATTATCGCTCGTCCACGTCTGCGGCATGTAATGCAGCATGCCCGGATCGAAGCGCCCGCCGCCGCCCGAGCAGCTCTCGAACAGAATGTGCGGGAACGACTGGGTGATCGTCTCCAGCACGCGGTACAGCCCGAGCATGTAACGATGCGCGGTCTCGCGCTGGCGTTCAGGAGGAAGCAACGCCGAGCCGATCTCCGACATGTTCCGGTTCATGTCCCATTTTACGTACGTAATCGGAGCGCTCCGCAAAATCTCGCTGACGGACTCGATGATGTAATCGCACACGTCCGCGCGGGACAAGTCGAGAATGAGCTGGCTGCGCGCCTCCGAACGGCGGCGGCCTTCGACGTGCAAGCACCAATCCGGATGCGCGCGGTACAGGTCGCTGTCCGGCGACACCATCTCCGGCTCGAACCAGAGACCGAATTGCATATCCAACCGGTTCACGCGCTTCGCCAAGTCTTCCAAGCCTTCCGGAAGCTTGTTCAAATCGACCTTCCAGTCGCCGAGCGAGCTATTGTCGCTGTCCCGCTTGCCGAACCAGCCGTCGTCGAGCACGAACAACTCGATGCCCAGGTCGCTGCCCGTCTTCGCGATCTGCTCGATCTTGTCCGCGTTGAACCCGAAGTACGTCGCTTCCCAGTTGTTCACGAGCACCGGACGCGTGCGGTCGCGGAACTCGCCTCTGCACAGCCGCGTGCGGTAGAGCCGGTGATACGTACGGGACATTTCCCCGATCCCTTCGCCGGAATAGACCATCACGAGCTCCGGCGTCTGGAACGTCTCGCCGCTCTCGAGCAGCCAGTTGAAGTCGAACGGATTAATGCCCATCGAGACGCGCGTCGTATGGAATTGATCGACTTCCGCCTGTGCGACGAAGCTGCCGCTATAGACGAGGCTGAAGCCGTAGGCTTCGCCGTGATCTTCTCCCGCGCCCGGCGACAGCAGCGCGATGAACGGATTCTGCTGATGGCTGCTCGATCCGCGGCGGCTCTCGACCGAAGCCGTGCCCGGCGTCAAGCGGCGGCGGTACACGTCGCGCTCACGCGCCCACGCGCCGGACAGCTGCAGCAGCTCGAAGCGATCGCGGCGGAAGTCGACGCTGCCGCTAAGCGCGCGAAGCAGACGAATCGGCTTGCCGCTCGCGTTCACGAGCTTGACCGATCTCGCGATCGCGTCGTGCGAAGCGAACACCGTATAAGAAAGCACGGCTTCGAGTCCCGCGTAATCGTCGCGAAGAGTAAGCTCCAGCGTCTGCGCTTCGTCGTCGCTCTCCGCGTACGTCGACGGCAATCCTTCCAACGCGGGCTTTCCCGCGAAGATGCGATGGCTCTTGTAGAGCAGCTCGGTAATCGTCGTTCCGTCGGCAAGCTGCGCTTGGTAGGCAGGATGGCGCAAGTCGCTGCCGCCGTAAGCCGGGTATTCCTGCGGCAGCGTATCGAACGAGATCGACCGGTCGTCCGGGTACGGATTCGGACAGAACGAAGAGCGCTCTTGGAGCTCGAGCATGCCCGTCCAAGGCGCTTCCGAGACTTTGCGGCCCCAATACGCGTGAACGAGAACACCGTCTTTTATCAATTGAATCACATAGCTTGTCTTAGGGGTTTGCAGATGGAATACGCGTTGCAGTTCATCGAACAATATCGGCATAATAAAGCCTCCTATAGCCTGTATGAGAATACGCTATCCCTCATTATAGGCGCCGGAGGCTATTATTCCTATATCGTAATCTTCGCATGCGTATAAGAAAATGAAACTACAACGCCTGCCCCAATATGTTGCGGTATCTCGTCTCGACCATCGCGCGGCTGAAGGCGTTCGCCAAGCTTTCCAAGTACGAGTAATCGGTAGATCCGACCGACTCCCTCTCTCCGGAAGCGAAGACGACCGTGAGCTTGTGCACGGGCTTGCGAAGGAAGTAGTTGAGCGAGGAGCCGATCAACCCGAGGAAGCCGAGCAACGCGACGTAACCGTGATACGGGTAATCCCACCCGAGTCCGCCGACGATCAGCAAGACTTCGAGAACGAGCAACGTGTACGGAATTTCCCTCTTCGTCTTGACCAGCCGGATCGAGGACAGATGCGCCATGGCGAATCTGGCGCCGCCGGTAATGAACAGGTCTTTCGTGAGCGTGAAGTTGGCGTCTTTGTAGATCGGTTGATGGTCCACTCGCATACCTCCTCTTGTCTATCGTTGTTATTTCGACGCCATAATGGAAATCCCTACCTTGAAAGCGTAACGATATGGATAAAATTTCGCCCGGAGACGAGAACGAAAAGGACGGCCCGAGCGGCTTGCGCCGTCGACCGTCCTAACGTATGCGAGACTTATGTTACTTGATGACGCCCTTCTTCAATATCAAGTTCGCGTACAGCGCGCCTTCGCCCGTGGCGACGACGGCGTACGCTTGCTTCGCCCGCTCGTAGAACGCGAACCGTTCGACGTGCTCGAACGGCTCCTCGAAGCCGGAGCGGCGGGCGATGATCTCCCGGTACGTCTCCCAGATCGGCGTCTCCACCGTATCTCCGGGAACGACTTGCATGAGCGCCGCCGGCTTGACCGCATATGGATCGAGCGGGAACAGCGCGAGAATCGCTTCCAGCAGCTCGGGCATCGCATGGCCGTCCGCGCGGACGAGCCGCTGCGCGTGGCTCGCGCCGGGGAAGTTGCCGTCCGCGAGCACGATCTCGTCGCCGTGCCCCATCTCCATGAGCACCTTGATCAGTTCGGGCGAGATGAGCTTGGATATTCCAATCAACATGCGGTTAGTTCCCCTTCCCGAGCGTAATGAATCGTTCGTAGGCTGCGGCCCAAGCTTCGCCGCCCGCCGGTTCGTACGTCTCGACCGGGAACGAAGCCTCGACTAACCGCCGCGCTTCCTTCAAGTCGGCGCAACGCCCCGTCGCGATGAGCTGCGCGAGCATATTGCCGATGGCGCTCGCTTCGACCGGCCCCGCCCATACGGGACGACCGAGCGCGTTCGCCGTGAATTGGCACAGCAAGCGGTTCTGGATGCCGCCTCCGACCATATGAAGCCCTTCGAACGTTCTGCCGGTCAATCGCTCCATCTGCTCGATCGCCTGCCGGTATCGAAGCGCGAGGCTTTCCAGGATGCAGCGAGCGGCTTCTCCCGGCGTCCGCGGCGCGGGCTGACCGGTTTCCCGGCAGTATTCGCGAATGCGCGACTCCATGTCGTCCGGAGGGAAGAACCGGGCATCGTCCGGCTGGACGAGACTACGGAACGGCTCCGCCGCTTCCGCCAAGCCGACGAGCTCGCCGAAGCCTATCTCGTTACCGGCTTCGTCCCACTCGCGCTTGCACTCCTGCAGCAGCCATAGGCCCATGATGTTCTTCAGAAGCTGATACGTGCCGCCGACGCCGCCTTCGTTAGAGAATTCGAGCGCCATCGTCTCGGGCGTCAGCAGCGGCGCATCCAGCTCGGTCCCCAGCAGCGACCACGTGCCGCACACGAGGTACGCGAACGGTTCGTCTCCCGCGGGAACGGCGGCGATCGCCGATTCCGTATCGTGCGTGCCGACCGCGACCGCCTGGACGGAGGGAACGCCAAGCTCGTCTTGCACGGCGCGAGTCAGCGGTCCGACGATCGTTCCCGGTTGAATCGGATCAAGGAATAGGTGAGAAGGAATGCCTAACCGGTCCATCAACTCGGTATTCCAACGTTGCTCGGCCGGATGGAACAGCTGCGTCGTCGTCGCCATCGTGAACTCGCACGCCTTGACGCCCGTCAGCATGTACGCGAGCAGGTCGGGCGTCAGCAACAGCGTCTTGGCGATATCGAGCTTAGGCGAACCCGCCTTGCGCATCGCGTACAACTGGTAGACCGTGTTGAACGGCATGAACTGCAGGCCGCCCTGCTCGAACAATCGCTCCTTGCCGATCAGCGAGCCGACTTCCTCGATCATGCCGTCGGTATGGGGATCGCGATAATGGTACGGATTGCCGACCAGCTCCCCGTTCGCGTCGAGCAAGCCGAAGTCGACGCCCCACGTGTCGATGCCGAGCGTCTCCGGTTCGTAACCGAGCTGGAAAGCGAGACGGATGCCCTTCTTGATCTCCCGGAGCAACCGAAGGATGTCCCAGTGCAGATGGTCGCCCACCTGGATCGCGTAATTCGGAAATCGATGAATTTCCGTCACTTCCAGCCGGGCTACGCCGTCATCGCCGGTCTTCAATTGCCCGATCAATGCCCTGCCGCTGCTCGCGCCCATGTCGAAAGCAAGAGCGGCCGTATTCGTCGCAAGCTTCGTCACCTGTCACACCTCGCTTACGCGATTATTTCATTTTTTGCAGCAGCTGAATGCGGTAAGCTTCGCTCTCGAGAGAGGCAATCTCCTCGACCTCGTCCTTCGTGAGCACCTTCGGTTCGCGAATGGCGGAGGAGATCAAATAGATCTTGGCGCTCTCTTCGACGACTTCGGTTCGGTAATACGCTTCGCGAAGATTGCGTCCCGTCGTCACGAGCCCGTGATTGCCGAGCAGAATCGAGCTGTGCTCGATCTTCTCCACGACGGCATCCGCGAGCTTGTCGGTCGTCGGCAGCACGTAATCGACGTACACCGTCTTGCCGACGAGCGCGGCTTGGTCGGGGAACATGATCGGCAAGTCGCGCTCGACGAGCGTGAACGCGATGCAATACGGCGGGTGCGTGTGCACCATGGCGCCGATGTTCGGATTACGCCGATAGGCGTACAAGTGCATCAGCACCTCGGAAGACGGACGCAAGCCGATGTCCGTAATGGCGCCGGTCTCGATGTCGACTTCGACCCATTGCTCAGGCTTGATCTCGTGAAGGGCGAAGCCGCTCGGGGACAAGTACATCTTGCCTTCGTGGCGCGCGCTGATGTTGCCTCCAGGTCCGACGACGAGCTTGTTCGAGACCGTCAACTGGGCGTAATGGCATAATTCCTGGCGAATCGCTTCGCTATTGCTCATGAATGAGTGCCTCCGATCATCCGGCGGCCTAGGCCGGCCGCCGGGCGCTTAGTTTATTTGTATAGCGGTCCGAAGTTGTCGCATGCGCGGTAGTCCGCGCTCTCGGAATCTTGCGTGCCGAACAGGCCCCATGCGCGCGGACGGAATACGCGATCGGACGGCACGTTGTGCATGCACACCGGTATGCGCAGCATCGAAGCGAGCGTGATCAGGTCGCCGCCGATATGGCCGAAGCTGATCGAGCCGTGGTTCGCGCCCCAGTTGTCCATGACGTCGTACACGCTCTTGAACGAGCCTTCTCCGGTCAAGATCGGCGCGAACCAAGTCGTCGGCCACGTGGAATCCGTACGCTTGTCGAGCGTATCGTGCACGTTGTCCGGCAGTTCTACCGAGTAGCCTTCGGCGATCTGCAGCACCGGCCCGATGCCTTTGACCAGGTTGAGGCGGGACATCGTCATCGGCATGCCGCCGCGCGTCAGGAAGTCGGAGGAATAGCCGCCCCCGCGGAAGTATTCGACCGACGCCGGGCGCCAGCTCGTCGCGTCCAGACACTTCTGCGCTTCTTCCTGGCTGATTTCCCAGAACGGCTTCATCGCCGGCTTGCCGTCCTTCGTCTGCTCGCCCGTGCCGTCCAACGTCGCGGGACCGGAGTTGATCAAGTGAAGCAAGCCGTTCTCGCCGAGACCCGTCAGCTTGTGGCCGGTCACGCGCTCGACGGAAGCCGGGCTCCAGTACGTCCGCACGTCCGCGAAAATCTGCGCCGTGTTCGTCAGCAAGTTGCCGAACAGCATGACCGCGCCGTTCAAGCTGTCGTTCTCCGTCGCCACCATGTAAGGCGCGCGAATGCCGTTCCAGTCGAACGAGGAGTTGAGCATCGCTTCCATGAAGTCGCCGTTCGGGAAGTGGTCCGTCCATTGGCGTTGGCCTTGGAAGCCGGATACGATCGCGTTATGGCCCATCGCCTCTTCGCCGAAGTCCAGCTCCGCGAGCCTCGGGTTGCCGACCATGAGGTCGCGGGCGATCAGCGTCATCTTAACGACGGTCTCCCAGTCCTTGTCCTTGCGTTCGCGCGTTGTTTGGATGGAAGGCGGATTGTTGTCCGGCCCTTCCTTGCAGTTCTCCTTCACCCAAGCGAGCGCTTTCTCGTATTCGACGGGATCATAGATGCCTTCGTCCATGCGGCGTACGAATTCGGACATGTCCACGTACTCCGTGCGGAGGCCGAGGTATTCTTGGAAGAACGCGTCGTTGACGATCGAGCCCGCGATGCCCATCGAGACGGAACCCATCGACAGGTACGATTTGCCGCGCATGTAAGCGACCGCTAAGCCTGCCTTCGCGAAGCCGAGAAGCTTGCCCTTCACGTCCTCCGGAATGTCGGTCGTGCCCGCGTCCTGCACGTCCTCTCCGTAGATGCCGAACGCCGGAAGACCCTTCTGCGCGTAAGCGGACAATACCGCCGCCAAGTATACCGCGCCCGGACGCTCGGTGCCGTTGAAGCCCCATACCGCCTTCGGAATCGACGGATCCATGTCCATCGTCTCGGTGCCGTAACACCAGCAAGGCGTGACTGTGATCGAGACGCCTACGCCTTCCTTGGCGAACTTGCTTGCCGCCGCCGCGGATTCCGCGACGCCGCCGATGCAGCTGTCCGCGATAACGACTTCCACGGGCGCGCCGTTCGGATATCTAAGGTTGTCGGTCAGCAGCTTCGCCACCCCGATCGCCATGTTCATCGTCTGGTCCTCGAGCGATTCGCGCACCCCTTTGCGTCTGCCGTCGATCGTCGGACGAATGCCGATCTTAGGGAATCCGCCTTGCCATCTGAAGCCGTTGTCTGCCATTGTCGCAAACCTCCAATAGAATGAATAATGTTACCGATAACATTAACCTAACAGTGAAAACGCTTGCTGTCAATCGCAAGTTTCGTTATAGTGGAATCCATAAGATTGCAGACAAGGAGCGCCTTTTATGGTTACGATCTACGATATTGCGGCCAAAGCCGGCGTCTCCGCGATGACGGTATCCAGGGTTATCAATAACACCGGCAAAATCAGCGACAAGACGCGAGCGAAAGTCCGCCGCGTGATGGACGAGCTCGGCTACGTGCAGAACCAAATGGCCCGAAGCCTCGTGCTCCAGCAGAGCAACCTGCTGTTCCTGCTCATTACGGACATTACGAACCCTTTCTATACGACGCTGGCGAGGGGAGCCGAGGATGCGGCGAAGAAGCACGGCTATCGGCTTCTGTTCGGCAACTCCGACGAGAGTCTCGATAAGGAAAAGGATTATCTGGATACGATTCTCGCGACGCGCGCGGACGGCGTGCTGTTCGCACCGACGGGCGACGCGTCGCTGCCGCACCTGGAGACGCTGCGCAAGCACGGAGTCCCGTTCGTGCTGCTCGACCGCGAAGTACCGGGCATAGGCGCGGATATCGTGCTCGGGGACGGCAAGGAAGGCGCGCGCCGGCTCGTCGACCATCTGGCTTCTCTCGGGCATAAGCGGATCGCGCTGATTAACGGCTCGAGTCACGTATCGAGCGCGCGAACGAGGCTCGAAGGCTATCGCGAGGCGTTGAAGCTGAACGATCTAGCCTACGACGAGCATTACGTGCTGGAGACGGCGTTCGAGCCGCGCAGCGACCTGTCGGCGATCGACGACTGGCTTCGCGGGATGAATCCGCCGCCTACCGCGATCATGGCGGGCAACAACGTGCTCGCGGTCGAGGTATTCCGCACGTTGTCGGCGCAGGGCAAGCGCGTCCCGGAAGACGTGTCGCTCGTCTGCTTCGACGATCTCGGACCGCTGTCGGACGTCAATCCGTTCCTGACGGTCATCGCGCAGCAAGCGTATCAGTTCGGCTACTTGGGCATGCAGATGCTCGTCGATCGGATGAAGGAACGCGGAGATCCGCCAATGCCATGGAAGAAGATCGTGCTGCCCGCGGACATGATCGTTCGGCGTTCGGCGGTCGCTTGCGAGGAGTAATGGGGCGGCGGAGTTCGATTCGCAACCAAAATAAGGATCTTCACGTCTAATCCCATGGAGGTGTTATCCATGAGATTACAAGCGAAGGCCCTTCTATTAATATGGACTTGCGCGATGTTACTATTGTCCGGCTGCATGTTCGGCGATCCTCCGCTCCCTCTCGTCGCCGCGGGCAAGACGAAGGTACCGGTGACGCAGAACAGCTATTGCTGGGGTAATAAGTGCGCGGACTACGCCGATGCCAAGTCGCAGCTCGAGGAGAAGAAGGCCACGACCGTTCCTCCCGGGGTTGAGCTGAAAATCCGGTATTCCGGTTCGGACCCGAAAACGCTGCAAGCGAGCATGCAAACGCAGGATGGAACGTTCCATGGAGCCGAGATTAAGGACGGCGTAGTTAAAGCCCCGTTGGAACCCGGCGTGTATTATTACGCGATCCACGGATTCTGGAAGAAAGGCGATTCGGCGGGGACGTTCAAGATCGAGGTTAAACCGTGAAGGCCATGATTACGCCAAAGATCGTCGAGGAAGCGGCCATGATAGCCACGCTGCCGATTAGCAGCAAAATGCCTTTCCACTCGCTGGGCTTCACGGTGATCAACGGGATGCCGATCGCCGCGTTGCCCGCCGCGTAAACGATCCACCTCGCCTTCGTCATTCGGAAGTCCGCGTTCAGCCAGCGATTTCTGAATACTTCGAGCGCAAGCGCGACGACGAAGCTGATCAGGAGATACGTCGATAATTGCGCCCTATGTTCGAGCAAAGAGCGATCTATAATGATGTAAGACACGAGGAACCATGTTGCATAGGGAAGCAAATATGCGGCTCTAACGATGATGTTCTCTCCTCTGTGTTTACGTATTAGGCTACGATCCTAGCATACATCACCTCCTTGAATTTGGAAATCCGAATGAGACTCCCGTAACTAAAAATCGCCGCTACTCGGCCAATAGGCCGGATAGCGGCGTTTCTTCATCCCAAATTAGTTCTCGATCCAGCGCGTCTTCTCGGCGCCCGGGATCCGCTTGCCGGCATGCAGCGCGAGCTCCGGATACCCGACGAAGACGATGCCGACGATTTCTTCATGCTCGGCCACGTCGAGCGCAGCCTTCATCGCCGGGTGATAGGCCGGATCTCCGGTACGCCAGACGGCAGCTAGGCCTACGTCGTGCGCGGTCAGCAGCAGGTTCTGCACCGCCGCGTGCGTCGCCGCGAATTCTTCCGCGCGGATCGCTTTCGGATTCGAAGACGGCGAGCAAATCGCCGCGATGACGACCGGAGAGCGGTACGCCTTGGCGATTTCCTTGCCGATGCGTTCTTGGCGCTCTTCCTCCGGCAGCGCTTCGATCGCGGCAGCCGAGTAGTCGACGTACGCCTGGCCGAGCACGCGTCTGCCTTCTCCCGTCATGACGATGAAACGCCAAGGTTCCGTGCCGTGATGGTTAGGCGCCCAGACGGCCGCCTCGATCATCTGTTCGATCAATTCCTTAGGCACGGCGTCTTGCTTCACTCTGCCAACGCTGCGCCGTTCTTTAATGACTCGTTGCAATTCGGACATCTCTTTCATTCCTCTCCCTCTCGTACCCTACCATCATCCGATGAATCGGCCCCTGCGTCAAGTCAGGCCGGACTCCTGCTCAGCCCGCCCGCGGCGAACTGGCTGTTGTACAGGTCCGCGTAGAATCCGCCTTTCGCGAGTAGCTCTTCGTGCGACCCTTTTTCAATAATGCTGCCTTGGTTCATGACCAGAATCAGATCGGCGTCGCGAATCGTCGACAGCCGGTGCGCGATGACGAAGCTCGTTCTCCCCTTCATCAGTTCGTGCATTGCCTTCTGAATGTAAGCTTCCGTCCGCGTATCGACGCTGCTCGTCGCTTCGTCCAAGATCAAGATCGCCGGATCGGCCAGTATGGCCCGCGCGATCGTGAGCAGTTGCTTCTGCCCTTGCGACAGGTTGGACGCTTCCTCGTTCAGCATCGTATCGTAGCCGTCAGGCAGCGTCCGAATGAAGTGATCCGCATGCGCGGCCCGCGCCGCATGCACGATCTCCTCCTCCGACACGCCGAGCCGTCCGTACGCGATGTTGTCGCGGATCGTGCCGTTGAACAGCCACGTATCCTGCAGCACCATTCCGAACAGGCTGCGCAGCTCGCCGCGCGTCATGCGCGTAATGTCGACGCCGTCGACGGTAATCGCGCCGCCGCTAAGCTCGTAGAACCGCATGAGCAGGTTGACGAGCGTCGTCTTGCCCGCTCCCGTCGGCCCGACGATGGCGACCGTCTGTCCGCTGCGCACGTCGATATTCATATGCTCGATGAGAGGCGCGCCTTCCTTGTAACCGAAGCTGACGTCGCGCAGCTCGACGCGGCCTTCCGGCGACTTCAGCTTCGCGGCTTCCTTCGATTCGGGCACTTCCTCCGCTTCGTCCAGCAGCTCGAACACGCGCTCGGCGGAAGCGATCGTCGATTGAATGACGTTCGCGATGTTCGCGGTTTGCGTCAGAGGCATCGTGAACTGGCGCGTATATTGGATGAACGCCTGAATGTCGCCGATCTTGATCGCTTGGCGCGTAACGAGAATGCCGCCGATGACGGCGATGGCCACGTACCCGATATTGCTCACCATGTTCATGAGCGGCATGATGGCGCCGGAGACGAATTGCGCGCGCCAGCTGGACGCGTACAGCCGCTCGTTCGTGTCGTCGAACCGGGCGACCGACCGGTCCTCTTGCCCGAACGCTTTTACGACCTGATGCCCGGTGTACATCTCCTCGACGTGACCGTTCAGCTTGCCGAGCTCCATCATCTGCGACTTGAAGTACGTCTGCGACTTCTTCGCGATGCCCCGTATGACGAGCACCGATAGCGGCAATGTCAGCAGCACGATGAGCGTCAGCAGCGGGCTGATCGTCAGCATCATGATGACGACGCCGATAATCGAGATCAAGGAAGTGATCAGCTGCGTCAAGCTCTGCTGAAGCGTATTGCTGATATTGTCCACGTCGTTGACCGCGCGGCTCAGAATTTCGCCGTGCGTTCGCGAGTCGTAATACTTAAGCGGGAGCTTGCCCAGCTTCTCGTTCACTTCGTTGCGCAGTCCGTACACCGTCTTCTGCGCTACGCCGGCCATGACGTACTGCTGAATATACGTGAACAACGAACTGATGACGTACAAGCCTATCAATAGCATAATAATGTTCGCGATCGGTCCGAAGTCGATGCCCGTCGTGCTCATGACCCCTTCGAACAGGTGCGTCGTCGCATGGCCGAGCAGCTTCGGGCTGAAAATCGAGAACGTCGTGCTAAGCACGGCGGTTACGAGGACGATGATAAGGTTCGTTTTATACGGCTTCAAATAGCCTGCGAGCCTGCGAAGCGTGACTTTGAAGTTTTTGGCTTTTTGGACCGGCATGCCCATGCCGCCCATGCCGCCGAAGCCGCCGCCCATCGGGCCTCTGCCGCCGCCCGGTCCGCCGGGCGGGCGCTGTTGTTGCTGGCTCATGCGATCTCCTCCTCGGACAGCTGCGAAGCTACGATTTCTCTATAGACCGACGAGCTCGCCATGAGCTCCTTGTGATTGCCGTTGCCGACGACTCGGCCGTCCTCTAGCACGATAATCCGATCGGCGTCCATGACGGTGCTGACCCGCTGGGCGACGATAATAACCGTAGAGCTCGAAGTCTCGCTTCTCAGCGCGTCCCTCAGCTTCGCGTCCGTCTTGAAGTCGAGCGCGGAGAAGCTGTCGTCGAACAAGTAGACGTTCGGCTTCCTGACGAGCGCGCGGGCGATCGACAACCGCTGCCGCTGGCCGCCCGAGACGTTCGTGCCGCCCTGCGCGATCGGCGTGGCGTAGCCTTCCGGCATGCCGCCGATGAACTCGGCCGCCTGCGCGACTTGCGCCGCGTGCGCGATCTCTTCCTCGGTGGCGTCTTCCTTGCCGAACCGAATGTTGTCCGCGATCGTGCCGGTGAACAACAGCGCCTTCTGGGGCACGAGGCCGATACGCGAGCGAAGCTGATCGAGCGTCAGCTCGCGCACGTCCGTTCCGTCGATCGTGACGCGGCCTTCGGCCGTGTCGTAGAAGCGCGTGATCAAGTTCAGCAACGTCGTCTTGCCCGATCCCGTACCGCCGATAATCGCGGTCACTTCGCCGGGGCTCGCGGTGAAGCAGATCTGCTCGACTGCCGCATTCTCCGCTCCGGGATAACGGAACGAGACGTTGTCGAACGCCACGACTCCGCGAGCAGTCACGGCATCCGCCCCCTCCTTCGAATCGAGATCATCCGGAATGACCGGCTCGGTCGCGAGAACCTCGTTGATGCGTACCGCCGAAGCGGACGCGCGCGGCACCATGACGAACATCATCGACAGCATCATGAGCGAGAACATGATCTGCATCGCGTACTGCAAGAACGCCATCAGGTCGCCGACTTCCATGCCGTGGCTTCGGATCCGCAAGCCGCCGAACCAGATGATCGCGATCTGCGAGAAGTTCAGGATGAGCATCATCATCGGCATCATGTACGCCATGATCTGGTTCACCCGGACGGCCGTATCGGTCAAGTCGGCGTTCGCTTCGTCGAACCGCTTGCGCTCGTGATCGCCCCGGTTGAACGAACGGATGACGCGGATACCGGTCAGATTCTCGCGCAGGACGAGGTTGAGGCGGTCGACCTTCTTCTGCATGACGCGGAAGTACGGAATCGCCTTGCCCGCGATCAAGTAAATCGTCAGCGCCAGAATCGGAATCGCGGCGACGAATATAAGCGACAGCTTCGCATCCTTCGATACCGCCATGATGAGGCCGCCGATGCACATCATCGGCGCCGCCACCATCATCCGGATCATCATGATCAACACTTGCTGCACCTGCGTAATATCGTTCGTCGTCCGCGTAATGAGCGACGCCGTCCCGATCTGATCGAATTCCTGCAGCGAGAACTTCGAGACGTGCTTGAACGTCTTGCTCCGCACGTCGCGGCCGAAAGCCGAGCCGATGCGCGAGGACAGATAGCTCGCCCCGACCGAGATCAGCGTGCCGACAGCGGTGACGAGCAGCATGAAGCCGCCGACTCGCCAAATATACGGCTTGTTGCCGGGGATGACGCCCTCGTTCACGATGTCCGCCATCAGCGTAGGCAAATACAGCTCGCAGAGCGACTGGATCAAGATCAGCAGCAGCGCGAGCGCGACCGTCCAGCGGTAGGGTCGTAGATATCGAAACAACTTCAGCACTTGCATCATCTCCGGATCAAGAATGGTAGTTCGTATTGTGCATATGTAAAAAACATCATATAAAGTTATTATGAACGGAATATGAACGGGATTGCAACCCGCGGCCGGCGATTGCCACCCGAACAAGCCGATGTTAGTATGCATGATATCGATAGCGAACGATACCTGGGCGGGGGAGATCGGCAGTGCATGTATTGGCGCGGGAGTCAAGCGAGCATAACGAAATAACGGTATACGAAACGGGCGAGCTCTACGGGGAGACCGGGAGGTTCCGCTGCATGCGGTTCGCGGACGATGCGGTTCAAGGGGCGATCGATCTCAGGCGGCCGGAACGCGTCGTCCTCGCCTACCAACGAGCCGTCATCGGCTTGTTGGAGGCGCTGCGTCCGGCGCTGCGCAGCTTGTTCGTCATCGGTCACGGCGTCGGAACGATTCCGATGCGCTTCGCGAACCGCAACGTCGTCGTCGCGGAGATCGATCGCGCGGTCGTCGAGCTGAGCAGAACCTATTTCGATTATAAGACGGATAACGTGAGGATCGGCGACGGCGGAGAATGGCTTGCGCGAGAAGACGACGGCGCATATGACGCGATCGTCGCGGATGCGTTCACGCGAGACGGGACGCCTCGGTCGCTGACGACGCCGACTTTCTTCCGTACGGCCGCGAGCAAGCTCGCTCCGGGCGGCGTTCTTCTATTCAACCTGTTCGGCAAGCCTCGGAACGACAAGCGGATCGGTTCCGTATACGCCGCGCTAGCGGATGCGTTCCCGCACGCGGCGGCGTTCGCGATGGCGGGAGACGACGAAGAAGGCAACCTCGTTCTCGTCGGCGGCCTCCGGGAATTCGGAGCGCGAGAGATCGAGATTGCCGGGTGTCGCCGGGTATCGATCGAACGGGGCTATGTCGCGAGGGATTCGCGCGGATGAACGATGCTGCCTCCTAAGCCCGAAGCCATTGAACGATCTCGTCAAGATGCTTGTCGAGAGTCACCGGATTGTAGCTCGCCCAGACATCGCTGACGACGTAGCCGCGACCTTGGCGAACCGCGGACAAGTCGCGCCAAGCCGGGTGATTAAGCAGCTTTCTTCCTTCCTCCGCGTCTTTCCCCCGTTCCGGCACGGCGAAGAAGACGCGGTCTCCCGCGTATTGCCCGATCGAGTCGACGGGAATCGGCAGCCACTTGGTGTTGCGGTCGGCGTCGATCAACGATTGGATGCCGCTCGATGGCTTGAAGCCGATGCCCTCATAGAGCGTATGGCCGAAGTGATGGCCTCCGTAGACGTACAGCTCGCCGGCATGGAACACGAACGCGGACGCCGTCTCCTCTTGCCCGATCGTGCCGCGCAGTTTGCGTCTCGTCCGCTCTGCCTTCGTCAAGTAAGCGGCGATCCACGCTTCCGCTTCGCGCTCTTTGCCGAACAACCGGCCCATGCCGCGCATCCGGGAATACACGTCGGCCTCCCAATCGATCTCGACCGTTGCCGCGACCTGCTTCAGGCGGTTCGTGACGGCGGTCGGGAGGAAGCTCGGGTAGACGATCAGATCGGGATTCAGGCTCATCAGCTGAACGTCGTCGAGATCGTCCCGAATGCCCTTGACGTCCCGCGCGGCTTCCGGGAACGCGCCGAGAACCGCGTTGTTCGCGCCGATCGGAGTAATGCCGAGAGCGAGCAGCTCTCCGAGATATTGTATGGAGCAAATCCGCGGTTCGGCGGACGAGCTCCTCGCGAATTGCGTAGGCGACATGCCCGTCGTCTTGCGGAACCTACGGCTGAAATAATATTCGTCCTTGAAGCCGACGCTGCCCGCGACATCGCCGATGCGGTTCGCGGAACCCGCCAGCAACCGCTTCGCGCGCTCGATCCTCACGTCCGTCAAGTAGCTCATCGGCGTATGCCCCGTTAACGTCTTGAACAGATGGCCGAATCGCCATCTGCTCATTCCGGCTTCCTCCGCCAGCCGCCCGATCTCGATCTCTTCGGCGTACGCGCGCCGAATGTAGGCGATCGCGCGCGCGATCGCGTCCCGGTCGGAACGCGGCTCCTCCGCCTCTTCCCTTGAACTCCGAAGCAATCCGCTCAGCAAGGACTGGAAGCGGATATGCTCGTCGAAAGCGTCAAGCGCGTTGCGTTCTTGATCCCGATCCGCAGCGCTCGCAGCCAAGAGAGACAGCGTCTCCTCGATTCGCGAGAATGTCTCGCATTCGTATAGTCGCGTTCGCCCGAACAGCCCCGCGTCGTCGCGCTCGACCTCGTAGGCAAGCCGATAGCCGAGCAGCGGCATGGCGCCGTCTCGCAGCGATACCGTCGTTCCCGGCGTCGCGAGCAAGATCGTGCCTCGCGCAATGCGTTGCTCGCTCCCGTCGACCCGCGCGCTTCCGGCGCCCTGCGAAATCGCCAGCAGCTCGTAGGATTCGGATAAGATATTCGTGTCCGCTCCGGCCTCGCTCTCCCATCGTTCGGCGCTCAGCAATCGTAAGACAGGCGGACAAGTATTTTTCTTTGCGTGGTTATGCATAAGGAATGATGTTCCCTTCCACCCATCCATAATTGATAATGATTATCATTAACAACGATTATAGCGGATCATCGCGCAAAAAAACAGACCGCCGGAAGCGAATGATTCGCTTCGGGGCAGCCTGCGCATGTCCTTACTTGGTCAATAGAGCCGGCATCTCATCGAGCAGCCAGTCGAGCGTAAGCGGATCGTTCATCGCCCAGCGGCCCGTAACGAGATAAGCTTTGCCGTTCTTCACGGCAGGCAGCGACTTCCACACCGCTCCGTTAACGACTTCCTCGAGAGCCTTCTTGCCCGCTTCGTCTTCGCCCGGCGTGACGAGGAAGATGCGGTCTCCCGCGTACTCCGTCAGCAGCTCAAGGGAAATTTCCTTCCACAGTTCGTCCGGCGCGTCCTTGAACAGCGCCTGCACCTTCTCGGGCACCGCGAAGCCGAGCGCGTCGTACATCGTCGGTCCGAGTCGTTGCTTATTGTAGATGTAAGCTTTGCCGTCCGTGTATACGACGAACGCCGACGCGGTCTCCCCTTCCGTCAGGAACGGCTTCACTTCCGCGCGCTTCTCTTCGCTCTTCTTCGTATAGCTCGCGATCCAGTCTTCCGCGAGCTGCGGCTGGCCGACGAGATCGGCGATCGTGCGCAGGTGCGAGAACGTATCCGCGCTGTAGCTTACCGCCACCGTCGGAGCGATCTTGGCCAGCGCGTCGATATCGGTCGCTTCCAAGAAATCCGGCACGACGATCAAGTCGGGCTTGAGCGACAACAGCTTCTCCAGGTTCGGCGCCAATCCTTCGCCGCCGACGTCTTCGATGCCCTGCAGCTGCTCTTCCGTCAGCGCCAGCTTCGCGTTCAAGAAGTTCGTGCCGAGGAGCGGCACGTTCAGCGCCGTGAACTCAGAAGCGTAATAATGCGCGACGATCCGCTCGGGCTTCGCCGGAATCTCGACCGTTCTGCCGAGCGCGTCCGTGACCGCGCGTGCCGACGGCGCATTGCTCTCCTCGGACGCGGAAGCGGACGGCGATGCGGCGGAAGCCGACGGCGAAGCTTGATCGGACGGGCTTGCGTTCGGCGAAGCGCCGTTGTTGCCGTTATTATTCGAGCCGCATGCGCTTAGCACCGCGGCGCACAGCAGAAGCGCGATCAGCGCGGCTGCCGGTTTTCTCGCGTGGAACGTCTTGCCGATGAATCTCATTTGCATAGCCTCCGTTTGATAATGATTCTCAATTAGGTCGTCCTTATCTTACTCCCTCGTCACGGGCCGTTCAATGGACATTTTCGGAGAAAAGGATGGACTTTTTGGGGGAAAGCGCTTCACCGGCCGGACAAGCGAAAGACGGCCTTGCGGCCGTCCGAGGGGTGTTGCGATTCAGAGGTTTGTTGCGCGACGCCTACTCCGACAGCCTATTCCCGTCCCCTAAGCTGGCGATCGAACACGAACGGCCCGAACGGCAGGAACGCGCAGACGAATCCGACGAGAGCCTGCAACAACGACAGCTTGCGAACGATAAGCGCGTTAAGCAGCGCCAGCACGTACAGCGAGAAGAAAAATCCGTGCGCGATTCCGACGACCGTTACCGCCTCAGGCACGTCCGCCCAATATTTAAGAGGCATAGCGATGAACAGCAATACTAAAAAAGACAACGCTTCGACCGTCCCGATCGCGCGCATGCGTCCGATTGGCGTGTTACCCATTGCGGCAAGCCCTCCGTTGATAAGATGAATCCTATCAACATCATAGCAAGCGCCACGGGACAAAGCTGTGAACGAACGGTGAATTCGTCGGCGGGTCTCGCCCCGCTCGAAGTCGTTATATCACGTCGGCCTCTTGCGAATACTGCACGGAGATCGCTTTTCTGAACGTAACGATAAACGTCCATACAAGCTTCTGCAAATCTTTGTAGTCTTCCGGGAGCGGTTCCGCGAACAGCTTCTTCTTGTCCGTCTGTCCAAGCAAGATGTCGCAAAAGCGATTTAGCATGAAGTCGTTGTATGGCAACCCGTTCAGCCGGATGCTTAACAGCACCCTTCGCATCGATTGCGCCGGGCTCTGCCACGGAGGATCGACAAAGCTTGTCTTCGCGAACGGAAGCAAATAGAGCAAGTATGATGCGCGATGATTGGATACGGACATTTGTTGAATTCTCTCGCATACCGCTTCCGCATTCAAAGATTCCACACGTACCCCGATCCATTTTCGCGCCAATTCGAAGACGTAATCCCGGAACGCACTCAAATAATCGTCCTCAGGAATGATCGCGCGCGGAATCATGGTGCCTCACCTCGGCATAATTGTTCTCAAGTTCATCGCTCCCGTTGAACCAGTGCTTGTTCCAATCGTGGAACATCGCATCCAGCGCTTGCGGATCGACGACGCTTTCCTTGATCATTTGAATCATATCCGCTTTATCTTTGTTGCGGAAAGCGGCCAACTTCGTGAACCAGATGTCGTGCGGATCGACGTACTTGACCAGCAAGCTTCTGTAATCCCGGTCTACCGGCTGCGCTCTTGTCTTGTAATCCGTAGGGAGATAAAAATAACGCTCGTCGAACACCTCAAGCCCATGATCCGCGAACACCCTCGAGAATCTGGATGGGATAATGTCGACGTCGTTGGAGCCCCGATTGTTCTTCCGTGCGAGTACAATAGCCGAATAACCGACGACGAACACTTCGATGATCGGTTGCCCCAGCAAATCATCGTCGACTTCTTCGAATAACCGAAGAATGCTCTCTCTGGTGACGTAAAGCTCATTGTCGCCGATAGATTCTAATCCGTCCCTATTATCCATAATGTACCTCCGGATAAGACCTAATCACGCTACAACATCAGTATAACATTTCCATTGTCGCGGTGACGAAGAAACGCATCCTCTCCCGCTCTACACCTTCAACCCGATCCTGTCAGCGACCGCCTTCATTTCCGCGGGCAACGGGGCTTTGAATTCGCGGCCCTCCGGCAATACGATGCGCCACGCGTGCAGCAATTGGTGGTTGACGTCCCCGTAGCGGCGTCCGCCGTACTTGATGTCGCCGAGCAGCGGGTGGCCGATGCTCTGGAAATGGGTGCGAATCTGGTGCGTCCGCCCGCTGACGAGCTCGATCTCAACGAGGGAATACGACGCGCCCGGCTGAAGCACGCGGTAATGCGTGATCGCCGTCTTCGTCTTGTCCGCGCCGCCGTGACGATCGGCGTCCGCGGCGCTCTTCACGACGTGCGTGCGGTTCGCCTTCTCGTCGCGGATCAAATCGCCGGACAACGTGCCTTCCCCCGTCAGGTGGCCTTCGACGATCGTGACGTAATATTTGCTCAGCTCGTGCTTCTGGATCCATTGGTTCAGCTGGTGCAGCATGCCCGCCGTCTTCCCGACGAGCACCAGACCGCTCGTGTTCCGGTCGAGCCGGTTCGCCGTCGCCGGCATGAACATCGGGCTGTCCAGCTCGCCCTTACGGTACAAGTACGCATGTACCCGATTAACGAGCGTATCCTTCTGGTCGGCTTGGTCCGGATGCGTCAGCATGCCCGTCGGCTTATTGACGATGAGCAACTCCGCGTCCTCGTAGACGACGTCGATATTGGCGTTGACGCCGACGTATTTCGTCTTCTTCTGCCCGATGCTCGCTTCCTTGTAAGCCTCTTCCTCGACGTAGATCGCCAGTTCGTCCCCCGCGACGAGCTCGTAGTTCTGGTTTTTGCGCTTGCCGTTCACCTTCACTTTGCCTTGATCGATCATCTTATAGATTTGGCCGAGCGGAATGTTCGGCATTAAATTCCGTAAGAACCGATGCAGCCGTTTGCCGCCCTCGGAAGCCGTCACTTTGCGGTTAATCATCGCTTGCTCTCCTCTTGCCGTAATAGACGCGTAATTGTACATCTTGATTATAGTTCCCGAAGCCCGCGCCGTACAACGTCATGCCCCCGACGTGCGCGGCGTCCTCCTCGACCGAGAAGCGAAGCGTCCAGAATCGGCTGTCGAGGCGCAGTTCGTCCATCGTGACGTCCGAGATCCGTTGCCCGTCCATGTACGTCCCCTTGTCGTTCACCCGCAGCGCTTTCCACAGCCCGTACTGGTTAATCGGCACCGCCCACCATTCCGGCGTATAACGTCCTCTCGTCTTGCCGAAGTCGCCGGGACTCGTCCATTCTCCCAGCCGAGTGCCGTTCAAGTAGAACCGAATGTCCGACGGCCACTGCTCGTTGGAGCTTTCCGCTTCCGAAGCGATCTCGAACGAGATCTCGATCTCCGTCGGACGCTGGCTGGCCAGCAAGTAATTCGGCACCGTATATTCGACGTATCCCCGCCCGAACCACAGGATCGATGCGTTCACCCGTTCCGGATCGAGAAAATAGCGCGGGTCGTCGTATTGCCCGATCAGCTTGTCCCTCGTCGCGAGGCCGCACGTCGGATACACCTCGAACGCGGTATAGTGCCCGACCGGAATGTGCTGCTCGTGATACGGCCGCTCCTCGGCCGGCGCCTGAGGCAGCGCGATCTCGATGCCGGACTCCGCGAGCATGCACATTTTGTGCGTTCCGCCCGCTTTGCGTACCATCTTCGTCTGCACGAGCCCGGCAGCCTCCAGCTTGCGGACGTGCATCGTAACGATCGCGCTGCTGAGCGCCGTGCGCTGCGCGATTTCCTTGACGTTCAGCGGCGATTCGGAGACGAGCTCGATGATGCGCAGCCGCACGTCGCTGGCGAGCGCTTCGTATAAGGGCAACCATTTGCGGTCCGTGTTCGCCTTGATCACAGGCATTCCTCGTTTCCATTCCTCGTTACGTACGATACTTCGCTATTGATTAATATAAATATAAATCCAAAGAAAAGCAACTAAAGCGCGAAATTTCAGTTGAAAACCGACATCTTTTACGCTTTAATAGATCTTGGATGTACAATTACAATAACCGATTCATACATATGTTAATTCAAAAAGGAGAGAATTCCCCATGACGCAAGCCGCAAAAATGATCGTCGACAAAGATTTCGTCATCAGCAACATCGACAACCGGTTGTACGGTTCCTTCATCGAACATCTCGGACGCGCCGTCTACGGCGGCATCTACGAACCCGGTCACCCGCAAGCCGACGAGAACGGCTTCCGCCAAGACGTCCTATCCCTGATCCAACGGCTGCAAGTGCCGATCATCCGCTACCCGGGCGGCAACTTCGTGTCCGGTTACGATTGGAAAGACGGCGTCGGTCCGAAGCACCTTCGTCCGCGCCGACTCGAACTCGCTTGGCGCACGATCGAACCGAACCAATTCGGCATGAACGAATTCGTCGACTGGAGCCGCGTCGCCGGCACCGACGTCATGTGGGCGATCAACCTCGGCACGCACGGCGTCGACGAAGCGCGCAACATCGTCGAATACGCCAACCATCCGTCCGGCTCGTATTGGAGCGATCTTCGCGTCAGCCACGGTTATAAGCAGCCGCACGCGATCAAGACATGGTGTCTCGGCAACGAGATGGACGGACCGTGGCAGATCGGGCACAAGAACGCGGTCGAATACGGACGCGTCGCGCTCGAGAGCGCCAAGGTCATGAAATGGGTCGACCCGACGATCGAGCTCGTCGCCTGCGGCAGCTCCACCCGGGAAATGGCGACTTATCCGGAATGGGAAGCGACCGTGCTCGACCATACGTACGAGCATGTGGAGTTCTTGTCGCTGCATAGCTATTACGGCAACGCGGAGAACGACACGCCGACGTTCCTCGGCCGATCGCTCCAGATGGAAGACTTCATCGGCAGCGTCGTCGCCACGTGCGATTACATCAAGGCGAAGAAGCGCAGCAAGAAGAAGATGATGCTCAGCTTCGACGAATGGAACGTCTGGTTCCACTCCAACGACGCGGACCGCAAGCTCGAGCCATGGCAGATCGCGCCTCCTCAGCTCGAAGACGTCTATAATATGGAAGACGCGCTCGTCGTCGGCTGCCTGCTCATCGCGCTCTTGAAGCATTCCGACCGCGTCCGCATGGCTTGCCTCGCCCAGCTCGTCAACGTCATCGCGCCGATCATGACCGAGAACGGCGGAGCCGCTTGGGCGCAGACGATCTTCTATCCGTACATGCACGCTTCCGTCTACGGCCGCGGACAGGCGCTCGTGCCGCTCGTCACTTCGCCGAAGTACGATACGAAGGACATCACCGATATCCCGTACCTGGAGTCGATCGCCGTATACAATGAAGAAGCCGGCGAGATTACCGTCTTCGCGGTGAACCGGCATCTCTCCGACGCGCTGCCGCTCGAAGTCGACTTGCGCAGCTTCGGCGATTGCCGCGTCATCGAACATCTCGTGCTGGAGAACGACGATCTCAAGGCCTCGAACGACGCTTCATCGCCGAATCGCGTCGCCCCTCATGCCGGCGGCAACGCCGCGGCGGACGGTTCCAAGGTGAACGCGACGCTCGCCCGCGCGTCTTGGAACGTGATTCGTCTTCGCCTGAACTAATCGCCTGCCTCGCGCCTTGCGGTCTCCGCCGGACGCGAGGCTTTTCTTTTGTAATATCCCATAATTAATCTTAGAAAATCTACCAATCCCCCAAAACTTGTGCTATACTGAAAGCGCTACCAAGCAAACATCTTTCTAAGGGGGATTTGGAACGATGAATGTAGCGATGCAGACGAAGAACGTATACGAGGACTTTGATCCGAAAGCGGACACGTTGTTCTTCAAGGTCGGTACGCATGGGTTGATCAGCTTTCACGGGCGGAATTATAACATCAAAAAAAGAATGTCCGCCGACGAAAGAAATAGTCTGATCGCGGACACGGGAACTTTCTTCCGCGTATCTTCGGACTGCTACGTCAATATCCGCAACATCTCTTCGATGGGCCAAGCGCATATTTTCTTCGGCGATTCCTCCAAACGGGTTTCCTGCTCGCAGCGCAAGCTGCAAATGATCCGAGAGAAGCTCGCGTAAGGAACGAATCCAATATACAAAGCCCGAGCGGCCAAGGGAACGTTCCCTCGCAGCTCGGGCTTTCGTATGTCGCGGGGCAGCGCCTCGCCGACGATTATACAAGCATATCCATAATGAGTCCGGCCGTTTCCTCTATCGCCTTCTCCGACACGTCGATGATCGGGCATTGCAGCCTGGCCATCATCTCCGCCGCGAACGCGATCTCCTTCTCGATGCGTTCCATCGACGCGTAATGCGCGCGGCTCGGCAGCCCTAGCGCCTTCAGCCTCTCCGTACGAATCTTCAGCAGCCGGTCTGGATGCATCGTCAAGCCGACGATCAGCCGGTTCGACTTCACGAACAGCTCCTCTGGAGGCTTCACTTCGATCGTGAGCGGATAGTTCGCCGTCTTGATGCCCTTGTGCGCAAGGAAGATGCTCAGCGGCGTCTTCGAGGTGCGCGACACGCCGACGAGGACGACCTGCGCCTGCAGCAGTCCCCGCGCGTCTTTGCCGTCGTCGTATTTGACCGCGAATTCGATCGCTTCGATCTTGCGGTAGTAGTTGTCGTCCATCTCGTGCAGCAAGCCCGGCTTATACTTCGGCGAATCGTTGAACGTATCGATAAAAGCCTGCATCATCGGCCCCATGACGTCGACGGCGCGCACGCCGAGGCGGATCGTCTCTTCCCGCATCGTATCGCGAAGCTCCGGCTGGACGAGCGTGTAGGCGATGAAGCCGCCCGCGAGCGTCGCTTCCGCGATGATCGCCTTGATCTCGTCCTCGTGCTTGATGTTGCCGTACCGCTTGATCTTCACTTGCTCCGTCGCGAATTGCCGCGTCGTCGCCCGCGCGACGGCTTCCGCCGTCTCGCCGATGGCGTCGGAGCATACGAAAATGATTTTCTGTCGTTCCTCCGGCATGATCCGTCCCCCTACTCGGCCATATAGCCTGACGTCAACTCCACCAGTATATTCGTCATATTGGTTTTGGTAATCCGTCCGACGACCTCGTAACGGTTACGGTCCTTGTTCACGCTAACGACCGGCATCCCGCCGACTTGGTGATCCAGCATCTTCTTCGCGGCGTCCAGCGCCGAATCCTCCGGACCGACCGTCACGATGCGGGTCGATCGCGTCATCACCATGCTGATCGGAATCGTAGCCGCGCTCGGATTGCCGAGCGTCACCTTCAGCAGGTCCTTGAGCGACACCATGCCCGAGAGCGCGCCCGACTCGTCCGTTACGGTCAGGAAGCCCGTGTTCTCCATGAATAACGCGATGACCGCGTCGTTCACGGTCGCGCTCTCCTGAATGACGACCGGACGGTTCATGACGTCCTTGACCTTCAGTTGCCGGAGCCTCTCGTTGAGCTGGCCTTCGCTGGTCATCACCTTGCCGAGGAAATAGCCGACCTTCGGCTTTGCGTCGATATAGCCGAGCATCACGAGAACGGATAAGTCCGATCGGATTGTCGGCCGGCTGATGCCGAGGGATTCCGCGATCTGCTCGCCCGTGATCGGCGCGTGCTTCTTCACGAGCTCGACGATCGTCAGCTGTCTTGAAGTGAGTTCGATATTCGTTACCTCCTTCGGGAGAGAGCCGCTAACGCCGAGCGCGAGAGACGAACGTCATCAAGGCTTCGGCACTTTCTCCCAATCTTTAAGGAATCGTTCGATTCCGATATCCGTTAACGGATGTTTCCACAGCGCCGGCAGCAACGTGCCCGGAATCGTAGAGATGTGCGCGCCCGCGAGAGCGGCGGCTTCTACGTGTCCGACATTGCGGATGCTGGCCGCGATGATCTCCGATTGGAGACCGTATTGATCGAGCACCTGGCGAAGCTCTCTGACGAGCTTCATGCCGTCGACGGCGATGTCGTCGAGACGGCCGACGAACGGGCTGATATACGTCGCGCCAGCCTTGGCCGCCATCAAGCCTTGCGCCACGCTGAAGATCAAGGTGACGTTCGTCTTGATGCCTTCCAGATACAATTGGTGAGTCGCTTCCAAGCCCGCTTCGGTCATCGGCAGCTTAATGACGACGTTCGGCGCCCAAGTCGCGATGTCGCGCGCTTCCTTCAGCATGCCCAGGGCGTCGAGGCTGATGACTTCCGCGCTGACCGGACCGCTGACGATCGAGCAGATTTCTTGGATGACTTCCTTGAACACTCGGCCTTCTTTGGCGATCAGCGTAGGGTTCGTCGTAACGCCGTCTACCAGGCCGAGCTTCACGATTCTTTTGATCTCTTCCACATTACCAGTATCCAAGTAAAATTTCATCTACTTACATCCTCCCCGAAAGTAAAAATCTATGAATGGCATAAGTAATGTATAACACACTCCTATTTATGACACAATATATAATTCCTTATGGCTCTTATAGGTATCGTTTATGAGTAAAATGTCGCATTATATCGAATGAAAAGCGAGCGTGCTAGAAGGTGTGCGACGGCATAGTTGGTTGGTTTGCCGCCAATGCCGCTCGGGGGCTGGCATGCGCGGTCTGTAACCCGGATTTTCCGGGTTACGCCGCCAGGATCGGGTGTTTCGCTGGCAGTAACCCGGATTTTCCGGGTTACGCGGCCAGGATCGGGTGTGTCACGGTCAGTAGCCCGGATATTCCGGGTTACGCGGCCTGGATCGGATGTGTCGCCGGCAGTAGCCCGGAATTGCCGGGATATGCGGCTGGGATCGGGTGTGTCGCGGGCAATAGCCCGGATTTTCCGGGTTACGCGGCCGATTTCGGGTGTGTCGCCAGCAGTAGCCCGGATTATCCGGGTTACGCGGCCAGGATCCGGCGTGTCGCCGGCAGTAGCCCGGAATTGCCGGGTTACGCGGCCGATTTCGGATGTGTCGCCGGCAGTAACCCGGATATTCCGGGTTACGCGGCCAATCAAAATAGGCTGTATCCCTGGCGCGGCTTCGCGCTCGGGATACAGCCTCTCCTCGTTAATGGGCAGATTTCGCCCGTTCCTTGCCTTTGTCCGCCTCGCCGGCGTTCTTCGACGCCGCTTCGCGGTCCTGCTGCATCTCTTCCACCGTCTTCACGTGCTGACGGGCAGCGCCGCGGTACCCTTCGCGCGTCGGCACGCGCTTGCCTGACGCAAGACGCGCCTTCGCCTCCGCAATCGCCGCGCCGTATTGCGGCAGCCATCGCTCACCGGCGACGAGCATCTCGTCGACCATCTGCCAAATCTCGTTCGGGTTGCACACCGCCCCGACGAGCGGATCCATCATGAACGCTTGGCGCAGCAGCTTGTCGTCGCCATGCACCGCCGCTTCGACGGCCAGGCGTTGCACTGAGATGCTGACGTTGCACACGGCCGCCGGCCCGAGCGGGAGCGCGCCCACGAGCGGCATCGAAATGCCGTTGCGGTCGACGTAGCCCGGCGCTTCGATGATCGCATCGTCCGGCAGATTGGAGATCGTGCCGCGGTTGACCATGTTGAAGTGGCCCCGATACACGCGCCCCGTCTCCAGCCCTTCGATAATATACGAACCGTGCTCCTCGCTCCGGTTCTCGGACGCGTAGACGAGCGCGGGCTCCTTCATCCAGTTCGGGAAGTCGGTCTCGAACCAATTGCGCCCTTCCGTGCATACGCGCAAGTAACCGCCCGTCTCGCCGTTAATCCAGCTTCCGAGGTCGATCCATTGCTCGATCTCGTCTAGGCGCTTGCGGTACCACGGCACGTATTCGCTGAGGTGTCCGTTCGACTCGGTGCTGTAATAGCCGAAGCGGCGCAGCATGTCGATCCGAACCTTCTCCGTCCGGCTGAAGTCGGGATGGTTCTCGAACGCCTCCAGCAGCTTGCCCGTCATGTCCTCGCCGTTATGGCGAATTTGCACGTACCACGTTTGGTGGTTGATGCCCGCGCAGATGATGTCGACCTCGTGCTTTTTGAGGCCGAAGGCCTCTGCGATCTGCCAATGTCCGCCTTGCACGCCGTGACACAACCCGACCGTGCGCACACCGCCGTACTGGTTGCAAGCCCACGTCAGCATCGCCATCGGGTTCGCGTAGTTGAGCAGCAGCGCGTCCTTGGCCGCCACCTCGCGAATGTCCTTGCAGATGTCCAGCATCGCCGCGATGCCGCGTTGCCCGTACATGATGCCGCCCGCTGACAGCGTGTCGCCGACGCATTGGTCGACGCCGTATTGCAACGGAATGTCGATGTCGGTCGCGAACGCTTCGAGACCTCCGACGCGGATCGTGCAGATGACGTAGTTCGCACCCGCCAACGCTTGCCTACGGTCGGTCGTCGCCTCGATGCGAATGGACAAGCCGTTCTCGGCGATATCCCGCTGGCACAGTTCCTTCACCATATCCAAGTTGTGCGCGTTAATGTCCGTAAAAGCCACTTCGATGTCCTTGAACTCCGGTACGCTGAGCAAATCCCGGAGCAATCCGCGCGTGAAGCCGATGCTGCCCGCCCCGATGAACGCGATTTTGAAAGCCATAATCGTCACCCTCCGTCATGTGCCTGCTAGGCGTTGAATATGTGTTCATTGTAACGGCGGAGGGCAATGAAGCGTTATCAATATCATGACTTCCTCGGAGACAAACTGTCAGGAATCCTCACTTTTATCTTCGATCGTACTGTTGCCTATCCTTCGTCCGGCGGTAATCGATCGGCGTAAATCCCGCATGTTTCTTAAATATCGCGTGAAAATATTGCCGGCTCCCGATCCCTACGTATTCCGACACGTCGGCGATGGGAATGTCCGTATTGAGCAGCAGCATCTTCGCCTTCTCCATACGCAAGGCGGTTAAATATTCGATCAGCGTCCGGCCGGTGTTCGTCTTGAATATCCGCTGCACGTATCCGGGATGCAAACTCACGGCGGCGGCGACATCCTTCACCTGGATGCCCCGGTCGTAATTCTGATGCAAGTACGCGATGCATTGCTTCACGTACACTTCCGCGGGCTGATGCATGAGCGCGATCGTCTCCGCGCGCAGCCGGCCGATCCGGATGAGAACCTGAGACAACAGGATGCGCACGAGCACGCCGCGGTCGCCGCCTTGGCCGTCCAGCTCCACGACGAGGCTGCGAAGGGCGTGATAGACGTCCTCCGGATCCTGCAGCGTGAAATGCGATGCCGACGAGTCGATCAGCTCCCCTAACGCAGGCTCCTCGTCCGCCAATTCCATCAAGGAAGGGAATGTTCCGTCGAACGCGTCGAATCCGAATTCCGCGTTCAGCATCCGGCACGACTGCTCCACGAGGAGGCGGTGCGGCACGTTCGCGTCGATGACGATGAACTCCCCTTTTTGAAGTTTGACTTCGATCGGCTGGTTCGGCACTCCCTCGACCTCGACGACGCAGTTCCCTTGTATGACGTACATAATCTCGGTTGAGTCGTGATGATGGAAGCCCATCGTATAACCGTTCCATTGTTTGTAATAATAGGCGAATATACGCGGCAAGTAACGGCCTGACCGCAGCTTCGCGTCGAATAGGCTCCCTGTCCCCATGGCCTTCGCAACCTCCGAATGACTCGCGCAAGCGATCGCGTCTGTTGCATTTTACTATGGATGCGAAACGCCGTTTCGTCAATGCGGACGACCCGATGAAAATATAGCTGACATAGATATAACGAAAATGCGGTTTTTTCTTGAATTATCAGAAAATTGTGTTACTTTATATAACAACAATCTCGGCACATCTATACGCAAGGGGGAATGGACGATGGAAAAGGCGCAATGGTTAGCGGCCATGCCCAAAGTCGATTTACATGTGCACTTGGACGGCTCGATCTCTCCGGAAACGTTAATCGCGCTCGCCGGCTTCCAGGGAATGCCGCTGCCGACGTACGATCCGGAGCGGTTGCTGCCATACATGCAGGTTGGAGAACAATGCTGCGAGAACTTGGCGGAGTATTTAACGAAATTCGATTTCGTGCTCCCTTTCCTCCAGACCGGGGATGCGCTCGCCTTCGTCGCGACCGAGGCCGTCAGGCAAGCGGCCGAACACGGCACGAGGTACATCGAGATTCGGTTCGCTCCGCAGCTCCACCGCCATAAGGGGCTATCCGCGGACGAATCGATTCGCCACGTCATACGGGGGCTGAACATCGGCGCGCGCCAATACGGCGTGAAGTCGCGGACGATCGCCATCTGCATGCGGCACCACGATATCGCGGCGAATCTCGAAGTGATCGAAGCCGCCGCCATGTACAAGGATCAAGGACTTGTCGCCGTCGATCTGGCCGGCAACGAAGCCGCCTACCCCGCGGCGCTGTTCCGAGAAGTATTCGAGAGAGCCGGCGAGTTGGGCATTCCGGTCACGATCCATGCCGGGGAAGCCGCCGGTCCGGACAACATCCAAGAAGCAATAACGCGGCTCGGGGCTAGTCGTATCGGGCACGGCGTCAGGTTGCAGGAAGACGAGCGCGTGCTTGCGCTTGTCCGCGATCGGCGCATTCCGCTCGAGCTTTGCCCGACCAGCAACATCCAGACGCGCGCGGTCGGCGGCTGGGAAGATTACCCGATACGGGATTATATGGCTCGCGGGCTGCTCGTTACCGTGAACACCGACAATCCGGGCGTTTCGGGGACGACGATCACGCGGGAATACGCTGCACTCGTCGAACGCTTCGGCTTCTCGCCACGCGAAGTCGCCGAGCTGATTCTGAACGGCGTCGAGGCGGCGTTCTTGGAAGGAAACGAGAAGGAAGAACTGCGGCGAGAGATGAAGGCGGAGATGGAAAAGGTGTTGAGGCAGACGGAGGCGCTAGAGGTGCTGCGGTTGAAATAGCGCGGCATGACCGCGCTACTTCGCGAGATCCGGCGTGCTCCAGTTCGGATTAGTCAAACTGCACACTTGATACAGAGACTTCAGCGCACTCTAGTTCTGATTAGTCAAACTGCACACTCGATGTCGGGGCTTCGGCGCAATCCAGTTCGGATTAGTCAAACTGCACGCTCGATACCGAGACTCCAGCACCTCACAGTTTGGATTAGTCAAACTGCACGCTCGATACCGCGACTCCGGCGCTCCACAGTTCGGATTAGTCAAACTGCACGCTCGATACCGGGACTTCGGCGCGCCACAGTTCGGATTAGTCAAACTGCACGCTCGATACCGAGACTTCGGCGCACACCAGTTCGGTTTAGTCAAACTGCACGCTCGATACAGAGACTTCGGCGCACTCCAGTTCGGTTTAGTCAAACTGCACACTCGATGTCGGGGCTTCGGCGCAATCCAGTTCGGATTAGTCAAACTGCACGCTCGATACAGAGACTCCGGCACCTCACAGTTCGGATCAGTCAAACTGCACACTCGTTATCGGAACTCCGGCACACCCCAGTTCGGATTGGTCAAACTGCACGCTCGATACCGGGACTCCGGCGCACCACAGTTCGGATTAGTCAAACTGCGTGCTCCTACCAAAAAGGGACGGCAACGGGACAATCGCCCCGTGCCGTCCCTTCTTATGTTACCGCGTTACTTCACGGCCGCCCGAGAGGAGCCGAAGCAGCTCTTCGCGCTTCGGCAGCCCTTCCCAGTCGCCTTTGAACTGCGTGGCGATCGCGCCCATCGTATTCGCCCGCTCGAGCGCGCGGAGTAGGTTGTGCCCCGCATCCAGCGGACCGAACTCGACGAGCCCGGACAGCAGGCCTGCCGCGAAAGCGTCGCCCGCGCCGACCGTGTCGACGACGCGCTTCACCGTATGCGGAGCCGCGCGAACGATCTCGTCGCCGAAGAAGCCCATGGAACCGCGTTCGCCCAGCTTCAGGACGACGACTTTCGGTCCCATCGCGAGGAAATGCTTGCCGTACGCTTCCTCGTCCAAGACGCCGGCCAGGAACTCGGCTTCTTCGTCGCCCGGCAAGAAAATATCGCACAGCGGGATAAGCGACAACAACGTACGCCGAGCCTCTTCCTCGCTCCATAGCTTGCGGCGCAAGTTCGGATCGAACGATACCGTCAGCCCCAGCTCGCGCGCCCGCTTCATCGCCTCGCGAATCGCGTCGGCCGACCGAGCTCCGAGCGCCGGCGTAATGCCCGTTACGTGCAAATGCTTCGCGCCCGCGAACCATGCGTCCTTCACGTCGTCCGGCGACACCTGGCTCATCGCCGAGCCGCGGCGGTAATAGTAGACGTTCGGATCGCCGTAGCCCTTGAACTCCTTGAAGTAAAGCGCTGTCGGGAATCCGCCGTCGCGCACGACTTCGGACACGTCGATGCCTTCGCCGGCCAACGTCGCGGAGATGACGTCTCCGAACGGATCCGCTCCGAGGCGGCTTACCCACCGAACCTTGAATCCGAGCCGGGACAGCCCGATCGAGACGTTCGATTCCGCGCCGGCGATCGTGCGCGTGAACAGCGGCGCGTATTGCAGCGCCCCTTCGCTCATCGGCTGCATCGAGAGCATGCTCTCGCCGATCGTGACGACGTCGACCGCGCGCGAACCCGCCGCCATCATACCGTCTTCGCCCCTTGCACCTCGTTCACGTACGATCTAGCGAGCTCGGCCAACGCGTCGAACTTGCCGTCCTTCACGAGCTGCTTGTCGACGAGGTTGCCGCCGAGGCCGACCGCGATCGCGCCGGCGTCGAGTACGGAGCGGATGTTCTGCAGATTGACGCCGCCCGTCGCGACCATCGGAATATGGCCGAGCGGCGCGCGGATTTCCTTCAGGTAGCCGATGCCGAGAGAGCCCATCGGGAATACCTTAACCGCGGAAGCGCCCGCTTTGTAAGCGCGCACGATTTCCGTCGGGGTCATCGTGCCCGGCCATACTTCGACGCCTTGCTCGACGCCGTGGTAGACGACCTCCTCGTCCAAGTTCGGCGAGATGATGTATTCCGCGCCGGCCGCGATCGCTTCCTTCGCTTGTCCCAAGTCGAGCACGGTGCCCGCGCCGATGCGCATCCGGTCGCCGTATTGCTCGCGGAAGCGAGAGATCATGCCGAGCGCGCCGTCCGTGTTCAGCGTCACTTCGAGGAAGACGATGCCGCCTTCGGCGAGCGCCTTCGCCGTCGCGTCGCCGGATTCGGCGGAGATGCCCCGGATAATGGCCACGATTTTTTCGCGTTGCAACGATTGCATCAGTTCGGAAGACATAATAAGCTCCTTTGTGCGGACGAAAGGACGAATCGACCGATTCGCCCCCGTCATTGCGTCGTTTTGCCCTCTAGTGTAACACCATGCGCAAGCCCGCGCCACTAGATAGACCGATAAAAAAGTTTGATAATGTTCATTAGCGTTTCTTTACGTTCGAACGGGATTCGTCTTAGCGGCGCGCCCGCTCCTTCGTCAACGCTTCCCACATGCCGTTCAAATAGACGGCGCCGAGCGCGCGGTCGTACAAGCCGTACCCCGGCTTGCCGGTCTCGCCCCAGATCATGCGGCCGTGGTCCGGACGGAACGGACCTTCGAAGTCGACGTCCCGCAACGCGCGAACGACTTCCGCCATGTCGACCGAGCCGGCCGACGACAAGTGCGCGGATTCCTCGAACGAACGCTCTCCCGTGAACCGGATGTTGCGCAGATGCATGAAGTTGATGCGTCCTTGCGCCCCGAAGCGGCGGACGATCGCCGGCATGTCGTTGTCCGGATTCGCCCCGAGCGAGCCCGTGCAGACGCACAGCCCGTTCGCCGGACTGTCGTGCAGCGCGAGGAATCTCGCCAACGCCCGCTCGTCCGTGATGATGCGCGGCAAGCCGAAAATCGGCCAAGGCGGATCGTCCGGGTGAATCGCCATTCGTACGCCGACCTCGTCGGCGATCGGCATAATACTACGGATGAAGTAAGCAAGGTTATCCCACAGCTTCTCTTCGTCCACTTGCGCGTAATGGTCGAACAACCGCTGCAAGTCTTCCTTGCGGTAGCTGCTATCCCAGCCCGGGAGCGACAGCTCCCCGGACAGCGGATTCATCCGCTGAACGACTTCCTCCTCGTAGATGAGAGCCGTCGATCCGTCCTCCAGCTCATAATCGAGCTTGGACCGCGTCCAATCGAACACCGGCATGAAGTTGTAGCAGACGACGTTAATTCCTGCCCTCGCGAGGTTGCGCAGCGTTTTTCCGTAATTCTCGATATATAGATCGCGCGTCGGCAATCCCAGCTTAATGTCCTCGTGCACCGGCACGCTCTCGATGACGCTGAGCTCGAGCCCCGCTGCATCGATGGTTTCTTTCAGTTCCAAGATCTTCTCGTAGGGCCATTCTTCGCCGACCGGCACGTCGTAGATCGCGCTGACGATGCCTTTCATGCCGGGAATTTGCCGAATCTGCCACAGCTTCACCGGATCGGATTCGCCGTACCAGCGAAATGTCATGTACATGGTGACTTGCCCTCCTCTCTATTAAATCGTCATCGCTCCGAAGCCGCCGTCCACGCGCAGCAGCGAGCCGGTAACGAAGCCCGATGCCCGCTCCGATGCCAAGTAGACGACCGCGCCTTGCAGCTCGGACGGATCTCCGAACCGGTTCATCGGCGTATGACGCATGATCGACGCGACGCGTTCCTCGGACAGGATCGCCCGGTTCTGCTCCGCCGGGAAGAAGCCCGGAATGACCGCGTTCACCCGCACGCGCGCCGGCGCGAATTCGCGAGCCAGAAACTGCGTCATGCTGTTCACCGCCGCCTTGGAAGCCGAGTACGTGAACACGCGGGACAACGGCGGACCCGACGATACCGAAGAGACGTTAATGATGCTGCCGCCCTGACCCCGATCGACCATATACTTCCCGAACACTTGGCAGGCGAGCATGACGCTCTTCGCGTTCACGTCCATGATCTTGTCCCATTCGTCTTCGCCGATTTCGAAGAACGGCGTCGCGCTGTTCACGCCCGGGCAGTTGATCAAGATGTCCACGCCGCCCGTCCACGCGACGACGTCGCCGAGCAGCCGCTCCAGGTCCGCCTTCGAGGTCGCCTCCGCGGCGAAGCTGCGCGCTACGCCGCCCGCAGCCTCGATCCGTTCGCGAACCGGTTCGGCCTTCTCCGCCGAACGTCCCGTGAGCGCAACGGATGCCCCGTACGCGCCCAACGCATCTGCCATCAGCCCGCCGAGAGTCGACGAACCGCCGATGACGAGCGCCGTCTTGCCGCTTAAATTGAATAAGTCCATGCTCACTTTGTGCCTCCTTCCGTCGATACGTTAGGCACCGGCTTACCGAGGAACCGCCAGAAGTTGCCGCCGAACAAGTCGGCGCAATCCCGGCGCACGTCGTCCTCGGTTACCGTCCAGCCCGTCTCGATCACTCTCCTGTACTTCTGTACGAGCGTCTCCCCGATAATGCGCCGCGAATACTCCCATTTATAGAGCAGCTGGCCGAAAATCCGGCAGTCCGAATGCTGGGGAATGACCGACAGGCCGAGCAACTCCAGCCGAAGCTCCGTCATCTCGCGCACCATCGACTCGATATGGAGGAACCACCAGCATCCGAACACCATCAGATTCCGGAATTTGCGCGCGAGGACGGCGAGCTCGTGCTGATTCTCCCGCGCCAGCATCGTGATCAGGAACTTCTGCTCCGGATACGCCCTGCACAGCGCCTCGACCGCGCCGACGTCCGACTTCATGCTCATGTCTCCCGCGAGCTGCAGCCCCGGGTTGACGCGGCGGCGCACGCCGATCATGAGCGCGAACGGAATGCCGGCTTCGCGGCATGCCGGAACCATCGCGTCGTCGATCATTCGCGTGCGGTGATCCGCCGCCGGATAGACGAAGTCGCCCGGCATCGATACGGCCAAGTACAACGCGCCCATCCGCCGGATCCACTCGCTTAGGAAGCGGCGAACTTCCCGCACCGTCTGTTCCGACCACTCCGCGGACACCCGGTAACCGAGATCGGCCAGCTGCGGCCATGCGTTATCCCAATCGTTCAGGAGCGGATCGACGCGCAGCGCGGCATGGAACCTCGAGTCCCCGCGTCCGCCTCCGCGCTCCCAAGTCGCCCGCTCCGCCGCGTCGAGAGGATCGTTCGTC
Organism: Cohnella sp. GCM10027633; assembly: GCF_042675445.1. Classification (NCBI taxonomy): domain Bacteria; kingdom Bacillati; phylum Bacillota; class Bacilli; order Caryophanales; family Paenibacillaceae; genus Cohnella; species Cohnella sp. GCM10027633. Next base: position 862,539 of record NZ_JBHTGV010000001.1, read on the forward strand.
ATGACGATGTCGCGAACGCCCGACGCCCTCATCACCTCGTCGATATGGCCGTCCACGGTCATCGCCGCCCAGGCGTCACGATACGTCTGCAAGTCTCTCGAAGACGTATCGAGACCGAGCTGGCGGAACACGTTCAGGACGCCCGACGCCGCTTCGCTGACCGGCGAATGCTCCACGAACAGCGTGCGCCAGATCAAGTCGGCCTGCTCGCTTTTCGTCAAGCTCCAGAATCGCTCGTACGGCATATCGATCCAACGGAACGTCTCCGAGATCAGATAGTGGTACGTCAGCAGATCGTCGAGCTCCCACAGGCAATGTCCGCCGAATTCGGCCGCGAACAGATGCGTGTGCATGTCCGTTACCGGCGTCTGCCGGACGATCCCGCCGACGACCGCCTCGACGTTATCGAGCGTTATCGGCGCTTGTTCAACCTTCATCGTTCCCATGCGATATATGCGACCTCTTTCTCCCGCAGGTTGTTGTCCTTCGCCTGCTTCTTGAATTGCTCCGGCGTCAGGCCGGTCATCTGCTTGAACAGCCTGCTGAAGTGCGCCAAGTGCTTGAAGCCGAACCGGAAGCACGCCTCGGTAACCGTCGTCGCCGGATTCATCAGGAACAGGATCCGCGCTTCGTTGATCCTTTTGCGGTACACGTACTCGAAGATCGTCACGCCCGTCACTTCCTTGAAAATCTTCGCCAAATACGACTTGCTCAGATGCAACTCCTTCTGCAGCTGATCCATATGCAAATCCTCGGCGAACGTTCTCTCGAGCAACGCGATGACGTCCTGCACCGCCTTCTCCTTCTCCGAAGGGAACTCCCGTTGCTCGCGAAGCGTACGGGCGCACTTGTCGTATACGAAATGAAGCAGGTCGGCGAACGCGAGCATAAGACGCCCGCTCCCGATCTCGTCCCCGCGCTCTTGATGCTTGCGCATGAGCGCCAGAATGCGCTCCGCCTCTTCCTTGTCTTCTCCGCGCAGGCTAAGCCGGTAGTTCTTGAACTTCTCGAACGGCTCCAGCACGTTGACCGCGCGAGTCTGTTCCAAGTATGGCCGCATCAACGCCGGATCGAAGTGCACGATCGAGCGGATGTACGGCACGGAATCGTCGACCTTCGCGCAATGCAGCGTCATGCCGTACATGAGAATCAAGTCGCCCGGCGCGAGCGTGTAGATCCGGTCGCCGATCAAGTAGTTGCACTTGCCCTCGTGGAAGTAATACACCTCGTAGAACCAGTGCGAATGGAAGACCGGCTCGATCGGCAAATGCTGCCGGTGATTATACGTGAACATTTCCTTGCAGCTCCCGCACGATGCCGCCGATATACTCGGAGAAGAACGTCAGCATGTCCGGCGAATTCGCGAACTTCCCGCTGAAGTCTTCGACGCCCAAGTACCCGTCGTAACCGACGGCGACCAAGTCCGCTATTACTTGCCGCCAAGGAACCATGCCTTGCTCGATCGGCTCCCACTTGCTGCGCCATGCGACGCTTCCGTCGGCGGACCGTTCTCCCGGCTCCCAACCCGCGTTCTTCACGTGAACGTGCGCCAAGTAAGGACCGAGAATTTCGAGCGCCATTTTATAATTTTCGAACCCTTCGTGCACCATGTTGCCGGGATCGAGCAGCGCGCCTACGTGCGCGGGATCGATTCCTTCGAGGAGACGGCGAGCGGCCGAGGCGGTCGGGGCGATCGTGTTGTGGTGAATCTCGATCAAACCTTTGACGCCGTATTTCGCGCATAGCGCCGCCGAATCGCGCAAGTACGCGCGCTCCAGCGCGAACAGCTCCTCGAACGGTTGGCTGCGGTCGTATCCGGGAACACCGAGTCGGATATACGAAGCGCCGAGCGTCTTCGCCGCCCGCAGTACCTGCTCCGTCGCCTCGAGATCTCCCGCCTTCAAGTACGGAGTGACGCTGATCGACTGGACGCCGTGGCGTTCCGCCGCCGCCTTGAACCGAGCGAGCTCGGCCTCCCCGCCGGACGGACGAATCGTGCAAATATTGTTGCCCCAGTAAGAATGCGGCTGGTTCGCGACTTCCGCGGGCACCTCGGTGTACCGCCATTCGATGCCTTCCAGCCCTGCGGCTTTAGCCGCGGCGGCCAATTCGTCCGGACCTAGCTCCGGCGTCGCCACCGTGAATACGGACAGCTTCATCATCGTGTTTCCTCCTCGTTAATCGAATCGATCGATTTATACGCGCACCGCTTGCGACTGAGCCTTCAAGCACAGCTCTGCGGCTTTGAACGCGTGCGCCTGCGTCATCGCCTTCTCTGTCCCGTTCAGGCAATCGAGAATGAGCTCGCCGAAGTACGGGAAGCCGACTTGGCCGCCGAGCTCCAGATGATGCTCGCCTTCGCCGTTCACCAAGTACAGGTGATCGCCGCTGGATTGCCTTGCGATATCGACGTATTTGCGCAGCTCGATGTATCCGTTCGTGCCCAGAATCATCGTCCTGCCGTCGCCCCAAGTGGATAGTCCGTCCGGCGTCAGCCAGTCGACGCGCAAGTAGTTCGTCGCGCCGTTGTCGCCCCGAAGGGTCGCGTCGCCGTAGTCCTCGAGCTCGGGATAGTCCGGAGCGTTATAGTTGCCTACCTTGCTATGCAGAACCTCGGCGTCGGCGCAGCCCGCGTAATACAGGAACTGCTCGATCTGGTGGCTGCCGATATCGCACAGAATGCCTCCGTATTGCGCCTTGCGGAAAAACCACTCCGGCCGCGCCCCCGCGTTCAACCGGTGCGGACCGAGTCCGAGCACTTGCACGACCCGGCCGATCGCGCCGTCATGGACGAGCTGACCGGCGAACACCGCGCTCTCCACGTGCAGACGCTCGCTGTAATAAACCGCGTACTTGCGTCCGGTCAGCGCGGCGACGGACCGCGCTTCCTCCAACTGCTCCAGAGAGGTGAACGGCGTCTTGTCCGTAAAATAATGTTTGCCATGGCGCATGACCTTCACGCCGAGCGGCCCGCGATCGCACGGAATGGCCGCGGCGGCTACGAGCCGCACTTCCGGATCCTGCAGGATTTGCTCCAGAGACGCCGCCGCTCGTACTTCCGGATACGCCGCCACGAACTTCTCGACCTTCGCCGGATCCGGGTCGTACACCCACTTCAGCGTCGCGCCCGCTTCGCGCAGCCCGTTGCACATCCCGTAGATGTGTCCGTGCTCCAGCGCCGTCGCCGCGAAGACGAATTCCCCCGCTCCGACGACCGGACGCGGCTTGCCTTGCGGCGCGTAATTCATGCCGTTCGCTCTCGACATCGCCGTCTCTCCCCCTTATCGTCCGGCCGGCTGCGCGGCCCGCGCTTCCGACTTCGCGATCTGCTCCTGCAGCTTCGCGCAATACAGTTCCTCGTCGATCGGCAGGTCGACCCATCCGTCAATCCACGTCGACAGTTGCATCGCGTTGGAGATCGTCAAACCGCGAATGCCTTCCTCGCCCGGCGCGATGAGCGGCGTGCCGTTCAAGATCGATTCCACCCAGTTGCGCGTAATGTGCACGTGCTGCGCATTGCTCGGCACGATCGGAATGTCGAACTTCCAGCATTCCGGCTGGGCGAAGCTTGCCGTATTTCTGGCGTTGAACTCCGATTCGAGCTCGCGGAGGCGCCAGAACGTCATTTTGTCGTCTTCGATGACGATTTTGCCCCGGTCGCCGCTGATCTCGAACCGGTTCGTGCCCGGCGTCTCGTACGTCGAGGTAACGAACACGCCCGTCGCGCCGTTCTCGTATTCGACGTAAGCGGTTACGTCGTTCTCGACTTCGATGTCGCGATGCTTGCCGAATTGACAGAACGCGCGGACGCGTTTCGGCATGAGACCCGTCGTCCACTGCCACAGGTCCAGTTGATGCGGATCCTGGTTGATCAGGACGCCGCCGCCTTCGCCGGCCCACGTCGCGCGCCAGCCGCCGGAGTTGTAGTACGCCTGAGAACGGTACCAGTTCGTGATGATCCAGTTCGTGCGGCGGATCTCGCCGAGCTCTCCGGACGCGATCAGCTCGCGAAGCTTCACGTAGAGAGCGTTCGTCCGTTGATTGTACATGATGCCGTATATTTTACCGCTCGCGGCGGCGGCTTCGTTCATCTCGCGAACTTGCTTCGTATAGACGCCGGCCGGCTTCTCGACGAGCACGTGCAAGCCGTGCGCGAACGCCTCGATCGCTTGCTTCGGATGATCGTAATGCGGCGTGCACAGAATGACACCGTCGACGTCGCCCGAGCGGAACATCGCTTCCGGCGAATCGTACAGCTTCACGCGGTCGCCCCACTCCGCTTTCAGTTGACTCAGCCTCTCGGGCCTTACGTCGCAAGCCGCCGCCAATGTCGCGCCGGAAACTTGACCTTCAATCAAATACTGGGCATGGCCGGTTCCCATGTTCCCTAAGCCCACAATGCCGATCCTGACGTTCTGCATCTTGCACTCTCCTTCGTATCGGGAAGTGATTACGCTACATCATCATTGTATCACTTTAACTGTGGGTGAACTTTACTGCCAGTATACAATAATTACGTTCATTTGACTGTGAGTCAACAAAAGACGACCGGGCCTCTCGACCCGATCGCCATACGTAAAGATCCGTTAGATGTTCAACAAGTAGATGACGGCCGTCACCGTCGCGATGCTGCATACGGTGCTGACGAGCACGGTCTGCGAAGCGAAATCCTGCTCGTTGTCGAACTCGACCGCGAGCAACACGCTGCTAAGCGACGTCGGCACAGCGGACGATACGATGAGCGCGGCCGCCATGAGCCCGTCCAGGCCGAGCAACAGGACGACGCCCCACGCGAGCAGCGGACCGACAATCAAACGCAGCGCCGAAGACAAGCCGACGTCGACCGCCAGCTTGCGGCTCAACGTGCCGCGAATGCTGCCTAGCTGCACGCCGAGCGTGAACAGCGCGGTGCCGATGAACGCGTTCGCCAAGTAGTCGACCGAGATGTCGATCGATTGCGGCAACGGCACCTCGAAGCCTCTCAGCAGGAAGGCCAGCGGAATGACGTAGATGACCGGCATCGACAGGATGACTTTGCGAATGTCGCGCCAATCGGCTTTGTGCGCGTTCACGCTGTAGATGCCGTACGTGTTCGGAACGAGCGACTGCATCATCATAATGATGACCTGAATAGACAGCGTATACGGGTTGCCCGAGAACGCGAGCTGGTTGATCGGGATGCCGTAGTTAGCGCTGTTGTAGAACAGCACGCTGTTGCGCATTGCGCTTCGCTTCCCGCCCTCGTAACGGCGAAGCCGGATGACCGCCTCGAGCACGAGGTACTGCGCCCCCATGAACAAGAGGAAGAACCACATGACTTGGCCGAACAGCTTCAGCGATATTTCCGTCTCGTAGAGCAACTGGAACATGATCGCGGGCGAGAACAAGTAGAAGTTCAGCTTCGAGAGCGTCTTGATGTCCAGATCGAATATCCGATGCATGACGACGCCGATCGAGATGACGATGGAGAGCGGCAATACGTTGTTCAGCAAAATGTGGATAAAAATGTCCATGGCGTCTTCTTTCGTGCGACGGTTGTCGCCATGCCTATCAATCGGCGGTCCGTCGCGTGCTATAATGGTTTAACTTATACGTTCGGCGGGAGGATACGATACTTCATGGCATTCGGCATCGACAGAGCGGAACTCGACGCATGGAAAACGGCGGTAACCCGCGGCGAAATCGCCTACTTGACGCATTACTGGCTCGACCCGCGCTTTCCCGGCGTCCGCACGGTGACGAAGGTCGGCTGCGCGCATCTTCCGACGCTGCGGGCATGGTGCGTCGCCAACGGGCTCAACCCCCGCTACATTCATGACCGGCCGCCTTATCCCCACTTCGATCTCATAGGCCCGAAGCAGGTCGAGATTTTGCGGCGGGAGGGATTGTCCGACCAGTTGGAACGGTTCCGGCTGGAGGGGTGAACGGACATTTTAGCGCTGTCTCATAACGTTATTCCGGCGTTTCCTCGCACCTTGCCCATTTAGCGCTGTCTCATAACGTTATTCCGGCGATCCCTCGCACCGTGACCAATTAGCGCTGTCTCATAACGTTAATCCGGCGATCCCTCGCACCGTGACCAATTAGCGCTGTCTCATAACGTTAATCTGACAGTACCCAACGTAATTCCCGCCGCCAGCGCAAAATCCCCTCCGGTCAGAGCGCCGACAATCGCGGCATCCTGACCGAAAGGGATAGTGACGCAAAGAGAGCAACTATCTTTTCCACTCGAATCCGACTTTGTCCAAGAACGCGCGGGCGAGCACCATATGTCCCGCTTGCGTCGGATGGACGCGGTCCCACGCGAGCGTCCCCGAGTAAAGCTCCTTCAACACCTCGTTGAAAGCCGCCTGCGTATCGACGAACAACGCGCCGTAATCCGCGGCGACCGCCCGAACGACCGCGCCGTATTCGTCCATCGTCGCGCGCATCTTGTCCTTCTCGTTAGTCTCGATGAAGAACGGCGTCATGAGCACGAGTCCGCCTTGTAGAAGCGGCTTCGTCTCGGCGACGAGCTTGCGCAGCGTCGCTTCGTACGTATCCTTGTACACGTGCCAATCCGTAATGAACGGCGTATCGTACTGCCGCCATACGTCGTTCGTGCCGATCATGATCGACAGCCAGTCCGGCTTCCGGTCGATGACGTCCGCTTGCCACCTTTTCTCCAGGTCGACGACGTTATTGCCGCTGTTCCCCGTATTGATAACGCGAATGCCCAGCTCCGGATAGACGGCTTGGAGCAACGCGTCGACCAACGATACGTAACCTTTGCCCAGCGCCCCGAACAACCCTTCTCCGCTCGGTTTCGCGCGATCGCAATCGGTTATGGAATCCCCTATGAACAATAGCTTTTGCCCTTTGTGCAGCAACATGCGCCCGTCACTCCCGCTTCAATAAGTATCGATCAAGCTCCGAACCTCGAGCCACTCGGCGAATTCGGCGGCGCCCGGGCATTCGGAACCCGTCGGCTTCAACCATTGTACAACTTTGCGGTCGCCGGCGGATAGATCGAAATAGTTGTCGCTGAAGCGCGACTCCCACGGCGCGTCCAGCATGACGTCCTTGGCGAACGCCTCGGCGGTCACCGTGACGGCGAACCGGTCTCCGAGATCCGCGACCTCCGTCCGGATGTTCGGCTGCCGCAGCTCGAGATGCTTCGCCTTCGCGAAGAGCACGCTGCCTCCGCTCACTTCCGCGAAGTCGACCGAGAAGCCGTAGTCCACGTAGAGCTGACGTTTCGATGCCGCCGTGGGCAATCGATCCGCGAAGTCGACTTCTTCGACCAGTCGCGTGCTCAACGCCTCGACATGCACCTGTTGCCCGCCTTCGGCGTAAACCGTCCCCGCCATATCGCGAAGTTGCCACGTCAGCAGTCCCCGAACGTCCGCCATCGTCTCGTTCGTCACGTGGAATGCGACGTGCGTCCCTTCCTCGCACGCGGAAGCGAGCACCGGCGCATAGAACCTGCTGGCGTAATGGTGCAGCGCTTTCCACCGTCCGAAGCTGTCGATGCTCGACCATGAAGCCGTCGGCCAGCAATCGTTCAGCTGCCAATAGAGCGCGCCCATGCAACGGCCGCGATGACGACGCCAATGCTCGACGCCGTAACGCATCGCTTCCGCCTGCAGCAGCTGCGACACGTACGCGAGAGAAGGCATGTCCTTCGGATACTGATAGTTTTCGGACAGGTACGTCAATATTTTCTGATTGCCCGAAGGGTTCTTCTGATGGCTCTCCATCACGTAGGAGAACAGGTTGCGCTCGCCCGGCAGCGTGAACGACTCGATCGTCTTCCGGTCCGGCAGCGATTCGAAGCCGAATTCCGACATGTAGCGGAAGTACGTTTTGCGGTATTCGGTAAAAGGCTTGTTGCCGTGCCAGACGTCCCAGAAGTGGCCGTCGCCGTAATCTTCCCCGTTCGATTCGAACAGATCGCCGCCCGAGGAAGGCGAACCCGGCCAATAGAACGTGTCCGGCGCAAGCTCCGCGACCAGCTTCGGCAAGTCCCGCTCGAAGTAGTTCAAATACGACGTCACGTTCTTCTCCGACTTCTCGATCCGTCCGTCCTCGAAGAACATCTCGATCTCGTTGTTGCCGCACACGAGCCCGAGGCACGCATGGTGATGCAGGCGCCCGATATTATCGGCGACTTCAAGGTTCGCGTTGCGCTTGAATTCGTCGCTAAGCTCATATACGCCGCAAGCGAACATCAAGTCTTGCCAGACGATCATCCCGTACTCGTCGCACAGGTCGTAGAAGTCGTCGCCCGGGTAGTACCCGCCGCCCCACACGCGGATCGTGTTGAAGTTCGCAGCCGCGCAGTCTTGGATCAGACGTTCGGAACGCTCGCGCGTCGCATAGGAGATAATGTTGTCTTCCGGTATATAGTCCGCGCCCATCGAGAAGATCTTAACCCCGTTAATCTGAAAAGCGAACTGCCTGCCCCACTCGTCCGCGTCCGTATTCACGGTCAGCGTGCGAAGGCCGACGCGGTACGTCCGCTCGTCCAGTACGCGATCTCCGCGCGTAAGCCGCACGTTAACTCCGTACAGCGGCTGTTCGCCATAGCCTCTCGGCCACCACAGCAACGGATCCGCGATCTCGATAGCCGCCTCCGCTTGGCCGCCGTTCAACCGCGCGATCGCCTCGTACCGCGCCGAGCCGTCCGGCGACGTTACCGTCACGATCGCTTCGTTCGTCTCCCCGTCGATCTCCTCGCAGCGCAGCGACAGCCGCAGCTTCGCAGAACCGTCCGCATGCTCCTGCCTGAACGTGACGTCGCTCCACCGGGCTTCGGCTATCGCGACGATCTCCACGTCCTTCCAGATGCCGCAGTCCGGCAAGATCGGTCCCCAATCCCACCCGAACATGTAATGCGCCTTGCGCAGGTGCGTGAAACCGTCCACCGTAATGACGTGGCTCCAGATCGGGTTCTCTTCGTGCTTGCGGCGGATGAACTTGAGCGGCGAGCGGAACGCGACGGCGATCTCGTTCGTCCCCGCGACGAGCAGCTCCTTCGCGTCGATCTCGTACGCGCGGAACATATTGTCCGCTGACAAAGCCGGCTTGCCGTTCACCGTCACTTCGGCCAGCGTGTCCAACCCCTCGAACCTCAGCAGCACCTTGCTCGCCGCCAGCAGCTCGGACGTTACCTCGAACGACCGCCGGTATTCGTAATCATCTTCGAACAGCTTCATCGCTTCGTATTCGTTGTCCCGGTAATACGGGTCCTCGATTAATCCGAGTCCGAGCAAGTCGGCGACGAGCGATCCGGGTACGTTGCCCGTCTTCCACCCGTCTTCTCCCGCCCTTCGGAATTGCCATTGACCGTTCAAGCTCAGTCTTGTCACGTCCATCTTCTGCGAGCCCCCTAAACGACGATTCGTGTTTAAACAGTATCTCTCTTATTGTATCGGTTTGAGCCGCGCAAATCAGGAATCGAGATTGCCTATTTACTATTGATTATTGCTATGATTGACGGCGGGTTGCGGCTCCGAGCAGCGCGTCGGCCGCGACGACGAGCCCGAGCAAGGCAGAGCACATGAGCAATGCGACGGCTTCCAGTTCCAGTACGTACCACGGCCACGGCGACAGCAGATCGAGCAGCGAGCCCGCGCTCGGCTTGCGGGCCAGGAACATGAAGTTCGTTCCCGCGATCGCGTTCGTAATCGCCGCCGGCACGGCAAGCGCGTTCAGCCACCCGAACGCCTTGAAAGCCGACGCCGCGGTCGGCCGCCACCCGGTTACCGCCGTCATGTAAACGCCGGCCGCGATAATGGCGCCGTGGGCCAGGAAGAAGTGGAAATACCGGAACGAATAGATCGCGGCGTCCAAGTCCGGCGTAAGCAACGCCTGCAATGCTCCCAGCAATCCTAGGAAGAAGGCGACGTCGTATAGCTTCCGGCTTCGGGTGACGAGCAGCGCCGCGGAAGCCCACACCATCATGCTGCATAGTTGGAACGGGAGGGAATGCAGGCCCCAATTGTCCGTGACCGCGTACCAGACGTAGAGCGAGATTTCGCTGCCGACCAATATCGCGGCCAGCAATGTCCGCGCCGCCTTATCCGCCCTCTCCCGTCTCAGCCGTCTCCGGCCTGCGACGATGCCGATCGCCGGCGCGGCGGCCATCGCGATTCCCCAGCCGTGCGCCCCCGTGAACGCCTCGAACGCCATAAGCCCACTCCCTTGATCCGTCGTTTCTACTAGCCTTCCCACACCTTCATTCTAGGAAAATGGCGCAAAAAAAATAGTACCAACTATTCGTGGTACTACTTCGTCGTCTATTCAGTTAGAGCCGTCCCGACCTTGCGCTCCTTCTCGCTCGCCGTGCAGCAAGCCGAGCTCCTTCGCTTGTCTCGCCGCTTCCTTCGAGCCCGGAGCCTTCAGCTTCTTCAAGATATGGTTGATGTGGTTCTTCACCGTCCGAATCGAGACGACCAACTTATTGGCCATCTCCGATTGCGTATAGCCTCGGTCCACCAGCTCGAGCAATTGCAGCTCGGACGGCGTCAGCTTATCCCGCATCGTCTTCGTCTCGAATTCGCGCTCGATCCTCTTCAGCCTGCGGAACTCCTCGCGCATCCGTTCCGCCGCCGCGGGGCTGATCGGCGATTGGCGACGCGCGGCGGCGCGGATCGCTTCGGGCAAGCTCTCGAAGTCGGACTTGATCTGATAGTCGATCGCGCCAGCCTGGAACGAGCGGAAGATGAACTCCTTCTCTTCCATCGATGTGAGCATGATAACGCGCGCGCCCTTCGCCAGCGCGACTTCCTCCGCCAGGCGAATTCCTTCCGGCGCGCCGTCCAGCATAATGTCCATGAGCACGACGTCCGCTTCTTGCATGCTCGAATCGGCCAGCGCCTCTCTCACTTGTTCCGGCCGCGAGGCGGCGAATACGATCTCGATGTCCGGCAACGCGCTCAAATACGCGGACAAGCCCCGAAGCCAATCCGGATCGTCTTCGACGAACCATAACTTAACGTTATCCATGTATGGACCTCCCCGGCGCAGTTAGACCTTCGGCGGAAGCTTGCAGCGCGCGAACGCTCCGCTTCGGGAACGTAAGCGCGACAATTGTGCCCGATCCGGCTTTGCCTCGAATATGAAGCGAACCGCCGTGCTTGCGTATGACGTGATAAGCATATGGCAAACCAAGACCGAAATTCGCGTCGCCGCGTTTCGTCGTATAGAACGGTTCGAGCGCACGCGCCGCCTGCGATTTATCCATGCCCGGACCGGAATCGCGGACTTCCAGCGACAGCTCCCGCTTCGTCGCCCGCAGCGCGATCTCCAGCGTTCCTTCGCCGGCCATCGCTTCGATGGCGTTCGAGACGACGTTATTGATCGCTTCCCCCACTTGCGCGGCGTCCAACCGGCATTGCCAACCTGCCGGAACATCCATTCGAAGCGCGATCTTGCCGAGCTTCGGCTCGTGGGAACGCACGACGCGTTCGATTAATTCGCCGAGATCGGTTTCGGCCGGCCGGAGGACGAGATCTTCCGTCCGCCTGTGAACCCGGGCGATCATCTCTTGAATGTGACGCGACGCGTTCAATACCGCTTGGACGTCATCCAGCAGCTCCGGTTGGCCGGTCGATTCCGCATATGCCTTCATCTTCTCGCCGAACAGCCTCATTTTCCCCACGTCGTTCTTGATTGCATGGTGAAGAATCGCCGTGCCCGACGTGACCGCCCGCATCGTCGAATCGAGCCTGCGCCGATCGATGAGCACGCGCACGCCGAGGAAGCCGTACGTGAATAGCCCGCCGAAGAACACGGCGACGCCGATGCCGACGAACCACGTGTTGAACCGCCACATCTCCCGCATGCCTAAGCTCGGCAGAATATAGCTAACGACCATCGCGAACAGGGCGGGCGGCAATACCGCGAGGCAGATGATCCAATGCGCCCGGGAACGCGCGTAATGCCGGGACGGCTTCGTCACAATCGCCCAGGCGCCGATCGCGAAATGCGGAATCGCCCACCAGACGATCGCTTCGAACGTTACGGGTTTGCTCTCGCTGTAGAACGGGGTGAATAGCACGAATCCCGCGATCGGCAGCAGCAGCGCTAACGATGACCACCGATCGAACGACGCGGGAAGCCGAATCGGCCGGTAAGCCATAGCGAACAAGAGGAACGCGTACGGAACGCCGTAATAACACGTTACCGACGAGATCGCCTGTACGTCGTATAAAACCCGACCGAACGAGCTTGCCGCTTCCGAAGACAACGACGGAATGACGACGTTGGCGAGCGTCGCCGCGCAAGCGCCCGCCCCTCCCGAGAACGCAAGCAAGCCGAGCCGCCGATTGACCGGCGATCTCGGCTCCGACAGCCATACGATCAGGGCTACTGCCCATAATGCGATCCACACGAACAGCATCCGTAGACTCCTTCGTTACGAGGCGCCGCCGCAAGCCTACTGCGGCTTGAACGCGTTATTGTAGCACCGCCGGCATACCGGCTTGTAATCTTCGTTGCCGCCGATGTGGATCTGCTCGCCTTCGTTGACGGGGACGTCGTCGCGGAAACGAATGACCATCGTCGCCTTGCGATCGCAGTACCAGCAGATCGTCTTGATCTCTTCGATCTTGTCGGCTTGGATGAGCAAGTTGTAGCTTCCCTCGAACAGCTGGTTCTGGAAGTCGTTCTTCAACCCGAACGCCATGACCGGAATGCCGAGCTCGTCCACGACGCGGGTCAGCTCCAGCACCTGCCGCTTGTTCAGGAATTGCGCCTCGTCGACGAGAACGCAATAGATGCGCTTGTTGCCTTGGCCCGTCTCGTGCGTCCGGACGCTCTCGTACAAATTCGTATTCGCGTCGACCGGGATGGCCGGACGCGACATGCCGACGCGCGACCCGACTTGGTCGACGCCGCCTCGCGTATCGATCGACGGGGTGAAAATAATGACGGGCTTCCCTTGTTCTTCGTAATTATGGGCGACCTTGATAATCTCGAAAGACTTGCCGCTGTTCATTGTGCCGTATTTGTAATATAACTGCGCCAACGGGTTCCCTCCATGCGTTGATGTTCCCCCATTATACATGACAATCCGGGAATGCTGGAATAGAAAAAAGCCGCCCCGATTCCAATATCGGGACGGCGGCTTATAGAGACGTCTTATCCCCTCACCAGCGGGTAATCCGGCAACAGCTCGGCGATGAAATCCGGCGTCTCCAGCGCCATGCTCTCGACGAGCGGCGTGACCGGGTACGCGTGGAAGTCGGCTCTCGGCAGCCCGCGAAGCATTCCGATGAGCCGGTCGATCCGGTTCTCCTTCGGATCGAGCCACTCGTCCATCCCGTCGCGGTCCAGCACGAGCGGCAGCGCATGGTCGGTGCCGAACGCGTTGTCCCCCGTGATGACGGTGCACATCGGATATTCGTTCTTCTCCGAATCGAGCCACACGTCGTACAAGCCCGGCAACGCGAACGTCCGGCGATCGCCGTGAACGACCCGCCAAGCGCGCTTGATTTTCCCTTCTTGCTTCCAGATGTAGAACCCGCTGCACGGAAGGACGCATCTCTTCTTCTTCAGCATCGTCCCCAAATACGGCTTGTCGCCGAGAGAATCCAAGCTCGTGTTGACGGAGCTCTTGCCCCAATACGGCATCAGCCCCCACCGCTGCTGCTTCAGGATGAGCTCTTCGCCCGTCCGCTCGATGACCGGAATGAGCTGCGTCGGCGAGATATTATACCGCCGGTTATACGGGATATGCACGCTGTCGATCCCGAATTCGACCGTTAAATCCGATAACTCCGCCGTTAATGAATAGCGGTTGCACATACAGATCAGCCCACGCTTCCCGAAGTTGATTTCGGGTTAGCGTGTGCCGATCGCAGGTAAATTATGCGAGCGCTGGTCAACCTTGCTTCCACCAGTCGTCGTACGGCGTCACCGGACCTTGCCGCTTATGCTCGGACGCCTTATACCGTTGCTCGATTAGCCTCTTCGCTTCCTCGGGCACAGCCTTCAGCTCCAAGTAATCGTCCAATTGCTCGTACGTGACGCCGAGCGCCGTCTCGTCCGGCAAGCCGGGCTTCTCCTCCTCCAAGTCCGCCGTCGGCACCTTCTCGTACAGATGCTTCGGGCAGCCGAGCAGCTTCAGCAGCGCTCTTCCCTGCCGCTTGTCGAGACCGTAGAGCGGAGCCAAGTCGCACGCGCCGTCGCCGTGCTTCGTGTAGAAGCCGGTAATCGCCTCCGCCGCGTGATCCGTTCCGAGTACGAGCAGCCGATAATGCGCGCCGAGATCGTATTGCGCTTTCATCCTCTCGCGAGCCTTCACGTTGCCTTTCAGAAAATCGCTCAGCCGCTCCCCCGTCGCCTGTTCGAACGCGGCGACGGACGCGTCGACCGCAGGCTTGACGTTCACCGTGACCGCTCGCGTCGGCCCGATGTATCGGATCGCGTCCTGCGCGTCGCTCTCGTCCCTCTGAACACCGTAGGGCAACCGCACCGCGAGGAACGTATAGCCCGCATCCGGAGAAGCGGCGTTCAGCCCGTCGACCGCCAACTGCGCCAGCTTGCCCGCCAGCGTCGAGTCCTGACCTCCCGACATGCCGAGCACGAAGCCCTTGGCTCCCGCGCATACGACGTAGTCTTGCATGAATTTCACGCGCCGATCGACTTCCTCCGCTTCGTCGATGCGGCTAGACGCATGTAGACGCGCCGCGATCGCCTCTTGAACGCTTGACACTTGCGATCCGCTCCTTATCCGTTGGAATAGACAGTTCCGCACTGTGCGTATTGTCCCGCGGGCGAATCGGCTTATACCCTGCCGGGAATAAAAATAAGCCTCGGCGTCCGAAGACGGCCGAGGCGAACGCGAGCGAGCGCGCGTTAGTCCGCGTAATACATGAAGCCGATCGCGCCGGGCCCCGTATGCGTCGTAATGACCGGGGTAGCGGGCCTAACGGTCACCGGCGCGGAGGTGAACTTGGCGATCTGCTCGGTCAGCTTCTGCGCGAGCGGCAAGTTGTCCGCATGGGAAATGCCGATGCCGCGAACGGTTTTGCCCGCGATATCCTGTTCGAACCGCTCGATGAGCGTCTTGATCACCTGGGACATGTTGCGCACGCGAGCGATCGGCGTGTACACGCCTTTGTCGAGCATCGCGATCGGCTTAATGCTCAGCAGCGACCCGATCCATCCGGCCGCTTTGCCGATACGGCCGCCCTTGATCAAGTTGTCCAGCGTGTCCACGACGACGAGCAGCGACGTCTGGGTCAGAACTTCCCTCAGCCTCGCCAAGATCTCTTCCGCGGACCGTCCATCGCGGGCCATCTTGGCCGCTTCGATCACTTGGAAGCCTAGCGCTTGCGAGATCATCTGGGAGTCGACGACTTCGACGCGGCTGTCCGACATCTCCGCGGCGAGGCACGCGGCATTATACGTGCCGCTCAGTCCGCTCGTCATATGGATGGAGATGATCGTGTTTCCTCCTGCGCCGAGCCGGTCGTACAGATCGACGAACGCGCCGACGGGCGGCAACGACGTTTTGGGGAGCTCGGAAGCTCCCTTCATTTTATCGATGAATTCGAGAGGGGTAATCGTTACGTTATCCAGGTAGGTTTCCCCGTCCACGTACACCGAGAGGGGAATCACTTCTATGTCGTATTTCTTGATCAGCTCCGCCGGGAGGTCTGTCGTCGAGTCGGTTACGATCTTAATAGCGCTCATGAGGTCACCTTCTAGTCGAGTAAGAACCTTCCTATTATACCCGGTCCGATGGCAAAAGAAAATCCGCGCCCCGATAAGGCTGTCCATCGTCGAGCGAGTCGCGGATTCGTGTTAAAATAGGAGTATCCGACGGAGCCGACATCGGCATTACTCGCAAGGAAGGGGCTCACGCCATGACTGCACCTAAAGAGATCGCGATACTGAGCGTGCCTTTCGATCTGGGCGCGGGGCGACAGGGCGCGAGCGGCGGACCCGCCGCCGTATGGAACGCGGGACTCGAGTCGAGGCTGCGCGCTCTCGGCATCGCGTTCGAGAATGCGGGCATCGTCCGGGCGGACGTTCCGGATTCGACGGACTCGACAGACTCGACGGACGAGACGGGCTCGACGAACGAGGCAATTCCATCGTCTCCGAAGCTTAAGCATCTCGCCGAGGTCGTCGCGGTGAACGAATCGCTCGCGGCGCGCGTGTCCCGCGTCGTCGAAGCCGGCCGATTCCCGCTCGTGATCGGCGGCGACCATAGCATCGCGATCGGTTCGATCGCCGGCATCGCGCCGCACTACCGGAATCTCGGCGTCATCTGGATCGACGCCCACTCCGATCTCAATACGCCCGAGTCTACCGAATCGGGCAACATACACGGCATGTCGCTGCGGGTAAGCCTCGGCGAAGGCGACGAACGGCTCACGCGCATCGGCGGCGAGGCGGCGAAGATCAAGCCCGAGAACGTCGTGCTGATCGGCGCCAGGTCGCTGGATCCCGGAGAGAAGGCCTATATTAAATCGCGCAACATCACTTGTTTCACGATGCACGACGTCGATCGCAGAGGAATGAGCCAGGTGATCGAGGAAGCGATCCGCATCGCCGGTGCCGGCACGGACGGCGTTCATCTCAGCTTCGACATCGACAGCGTCGACCCCGGCGTCGCGCCCGGCACAGGCACGCCCGTCCAGGGCGGACTCAGCTACCGCGAAGCGCATCTCGCGCTGGAGATGCTGAACGAATCGGGCATCGTCACCTCAGCCGAGTTCGTCGAACTCAGCCCCGCGCTCGATGCGGGAAGCAAGACGACCGAATTGACGCTGGAGCTTATCGGTTCGCTGCTGGGCGAACGGATCTTATAGGCATTCGGATAAGGCGAAGGGGCTGTATGAGAAGTCATGATCGGATGACTTCTCGTACAGCCCCTTAGGGTTGATACGGATGTATGCGGCTTTCAAGCTTATTGCGGAAGTACCGTTGTGCCTCGGCTGACATGAACACGATATTTCATGCTTATATAAATATGGCTGACGTTAATCCGTCATTCTATTCGAAATATCGCTTTTATTCGGCGCGCAACGGCAAATATGGAAAATTATACGTGAAAAACCATATACGATTACCCCGCATCAGATAGACTGCGTAAATCTATACGAATAATCGAATACATGCAAGAGCCCGGTGCTACGCAATTGCTCTCAAGATGGAGATAACCGGACATTAGCAGCAAAAGGACACCTACGCTAAAGCTTTACCCGCCGAACGTGACCGGCATATGCTTCTCCGCGCTTTCGTAGACGCCGAACGCGAGTCGCAGCGTCTCGACGTTGTCCGCGCCGCCGGTCTGGAACGGCGCGCCCGACCGAAGGCTGTCGATGAAGTGAGACTGCAGCCGGTAATGGCTCTCCTCGTGATCGAGCTCGTGCGGCGGAAGCAGCTCCTCCTCCGAGGCGCCGTCCTTGCCGACGAACGTCAAGCGCCCGTCCGTGTACAGCTTGAGGCTGCCCTCCGAGCCGTCGATGACGAGCTGCTCTAGGTGCACCGGTCCGACGGTTTCTCCGAGCGGAAGATCGAGCCGCTGGCGCGTCGCCCAGCTCATGTCGAGGAAGCCGTAGAAGCCGTCGTAGCCGAGCACGACGATGCCGGAGTCGTCTCCTTGCACGTGAGGACTGACGGACAGCGTCTCCGCGTACAGCCGCTTCGGCATGCCGAACAGGAAGCGCCACGTATCGAACCAGTGCACGCCCATCTCGTAGAACAGTAACCGCGGCATGTCCCGGAAGAACGGCTGCGGAAGCTCGACTCCAGGGGCCATGCGCGGCGTGTAGTAATCCGAATGCACGTAACGGGCGACGCTCGGTTTGCCCAATCGGCCTTGCTCGAGCACCTGCTTAGCCGTCTGGAACCTCTGCAGCCACCGCCAGTTTTCCGTGACCATCAACCGCACGCCCGCCGATTCGGCAGCGGCCACCATCGCTTCCGCGTCCTCGATATTCGTCGAGAACGGCTTCTGGCACAGGATCGCTTTGCCTGCGGCCGCCGCCTTGCGTACGAATTCCAAGTGCGTCTCCGGCCCGGTCACGATGTCGACGACGTCGATATCCCCTTCGCTCAGCATCTCGTCCAGGCTCGCGTAACACCTCGATTCGGGCACGCCGTACCGGGCAGCCTTGCGCAGCAGCTTCTCGCGGCTGCGGTTGCAGAGCGCATGAACGCGGACGTTCGGAATGCGGTTCCACGCCTGCAGATGTTTGTCCGACCACCATCCGGTGCCGACGAGTCCGACTTTAATCGTCTCCATGCCTCGCTCTCCTCCTTGCGCTTATTGTTGCCCGTCGAGCACGAGCACCCAGTCGCTGCCGCGGGCGGCGAGCGGCGGCACGTATACCGTCGTTCCTTCGTTCGCGCGAACGTCGATCGCGGACGTCTCGCCCGTGCGCGGATCGTACCACGAAGCAGCCACCTTGCTGCCTTCGATTACGCCGAGCCGAACGCCGATCGGCAGCCCGTTCGGCGAATAGATGAACGCGTACCGTTCGCCGCGCGTCGCGGTCATGTAATTGGCGCCCGCATAGTTGCTCTCCAGCAGGCTTTGATCCGGCACCCGCTCGAGGAACGGACGGGATTCGATCAGCGCGCGGACATGCTGCATCTGCGCCGCGCCCGGACGCAGGATGGCGTTCTGCCACGTCATAATGAAGTAATCCGCGGGCTCCGTCGTCATCGACCAGATCGAATGGTGGCCGTACGTATGGCCGAAGGCGCCGGCGAACACCGCGTAATAGGCGGCCTTGCGAACGTCGGCTTCGTCGAAGTAGCCGTTCGGCGCGTGGAACCCGATCGGATGGTCCTCGTAGCACGGCTCGCCGTCGAGCGTCGGCTTGACCGGCTGCAACCCGTAATCGGCGGTCACGAACGAGTAGTTGTCGCGCTTGTCCCCGTGACCGGACTGGATCATGTTGAAGTCGAGCCAATCTTCCTCGTGGACGTGATGGGAGGACGTCTGGTTGCCCGGCGGATGGAACGTCATCAGGTGATTGCGTCCGACCGCCTCGCGAACGCCTTCCGCCATCGCCTGCACGACCTCGAAATGCCGGCGTTTCGTCAGCGGACGATCCCCGTTCATGACCCAGATAACGTTCGGACGGTCGCGGTATCGTTCGCCGATCCACTTGCCGAATACGCGCGCGTTGCCGGAATCGAACACTTCCGGCCCTTTGCCCCATGCCATATAGAATTTATCGCCCCAAGTCGGCAGCAGCGCGACGTACATGCCCAGCTCCTCCGCCTTCCCGATGACGTAATCGACGTGATCCCAGTAGGAATACCCTCCCGGCCCGGCGTCCGTATCCGGTTGCGTCGGATCGAAGCCGCCCGCTCCGTCCGCTCGCAGCGGCAAGCGTCCGTATGCGTTCGGAACGGTCAGCCCCTCGAGTTCCGCCAGAGCGACCGCTTGGATGACGTTGAACTTGCGCTCCGCGCGGTTGACCAAGTATAGCTCGGCTTCTTCTCGGTTCAGCTTATGGAACAGCTCCCAAGCCGTATCTCCTAGCCAGAAGAACGGCGTGCCGTCCGAGTGGACCACAAACCTGCGATTGTCGCTCACTTGCAATTGCCATGGCTTGCTCATGTTCGAGCCTCCTCATCCCTATGTTCGTCTTCTATCATAAAATCGATGATCGCTATCGCGTACGGCAGCAACCGTACCTTCAGACCGCCGTCCGCCTCGTCGACCGAGCACGCCGACTCGCGCGTGGCGAATCCCGCCGCGCGATCGCGTTCCAGCTCCGTTTCGTCGAGCATGCGCAACGGACCCGCGCGCCTGCACGGCGGCAACAACAGCTTCGCCTCCGGCGCTTCCGCCGTCTTGTTCGCCAGCCATAAGCGGGCGGCGCTTCCGCTGCGCAGGACAAACGCGTCCACGCCGGGCGGAGCGCCGATCGTCGCGAGCGGCGTCGCGTCCTTGAACGGCGCGAACGACCGCAGCAATTGATAGGCGGGCGTCGGCGGGTCTCCGACTTCCGGCACGATGCCGAGCGGCCCCGTCGTCGCGAAGTAAGTCGCTGCGGATGCTCCTCCCGCCGTAAGCGCCCTTATGCTCCCGAGCAGCCACGCCGCGCCGAACAGCGCATGCTGCCTCGGGTCGTATGCCGAGAGCGAATCTTCGGCATCCCCGTCGCCGCCCGTCGCCACCGGATTATAACGTTGCTTGAACGTGACCGGCCCGACGCGAACCGGCTTGCCTGACGCGAGCCGTACGGCGTTCGCCGTCGTCGCGGACTGCGCCTCGAGCGTCTCCATGACCGACTCGCGGTCGAAGGCGTGAACTTGCGGACTGATCGCATAGCCTACCTCGTCGATATGCGCCGACGGCAGACCGGAGCGGTTCAACTCCGCGAAGTGCGCGCGGGTTCCGCCGCCGATCCGGAAGTTCGCGCCGAGCCGCTGCCGCTCTCGCGCCAGCAGCATAGCGGCTTCCTCGCACACGACGTGCGTCCGCCGGTCGAAGGCGTACGCCGCGACTTCCGTGTTGCCGGCTGCCGCGAGACGGGACGCGAATCGCGCGACAGTCTCCTCCGAGTACGCTCCCGCGACGGCTTCGATGACGATGCCGACGCGCAGCCGCTCGCATTCGGCGAGCGCGACGCCGAGCCGCTCCGGCCAGTCTTGCCCGTCCAAGTCCAGCTCGGCATGCAGGTGCGCGAGCGGCAGCTTCGCGATCGCCTGCGCGGCGGCGTCCGCCATTCGCTCGATCGGCCTCGCCAACGCAACCCCCAGCGCGGGCATCGCGCCTTGCGGGATCGTCGTCACGCGAAGCGTCGTCGCGGCGGCTTCGTCATCTCCGGTACTACCCGAGGCGGCACCCGGAGCGTCAAGCGCGCCGGTTATCATTAACGTCACCCGCTGCGAGACCCGCTCGCCTTGCCGGACGGTAACCGGGAACGGCAGCGCCAGCGGCGTGCCGTACGTCTTGAACGACGCGTCCGTCCAGTTGCGCTGATCCTCCATCTCGAAAGTCTCGCCTTCGAATGCGATACGCAAGCCTACGCCCGGCGCCGGCTCGTAAGCGAGGGCCCGAATGCCGCATAACGGCTGGTGCGGCGAGATCGCGACAGGAAAAACCGTCAGAGCGTCGCCCGTCTCGGTGTCCGCGGTCAGCGCGATGCCGGCATGCGACATCGGGTGCAGCACGCAGAAGCCGATCCGGTTGCGCTCGAAATCGCGATCCGCTTGCCCCTCCATGCCGAACCTAAGCTCTCCGGAGGCATCGCCTTCGATGATGCCGTCCCAATGGAACGCGATGTCGCCTTCCCGGTGGACGGCCCGGAACGACACTCGGAACGCATCGTCCGTCTGCCGAACGTCCAACCCTCGCAGCACGGCCGGCACCGTCCCCCAGTTCCGGTCGCGGACGGCGCCGTACAAGCCGCGGACGAGCTCGACGCCCGCCCATCGGATCGAGCGCAGGCCGCCCTCTTCCAGAATCGCGGTCAACGCGCCGGCTTGCAACACGATGCGCGTCGGCGACAGGACGGCCTCCCCGTACCGGAGCGCCGCGGCTCTTAACGCGTCCATCCCGTTACGCTCCTTGCTCGTCGCCCGCGGCGTCGATCCGGTCGTCCAGATGGAGCATCCGTCGCAGCACCTCGTCCATCGATGCCTTCGTGAACACTTGCTTCCAGTCGGGGCGAATGATTTTCTCATAGCCGTATTGTATCGCGATTTGCGCGGCGTCGGAGAACGGATTCGTGCCGTTGAAGACGATGTTGAGCGGAATTTGAACGTGGCCGAGCATAAACGCGCGAGCCGCTTCCTCCGGCACGCCGAGCTTGATCGTCTCGTCCAGCGCTTCCTTCATGAGCGAAGCGGCCATGGCCGCCACCACTTCGGCCATCGCCGGTTCCATGATCGCCATCTGCTCCACCGTGACGCGATGGCACTTCACGACCGGAGAGAACATGCGGATGCAGATCCGTTCCGCGGCTTCGAATCGCGCCTGCTCGCCTTGATGCAGCGCGATGACGATGTCCTGCTTGGCGGCGATGCCGCCGAATACGTCCGCCCGCTCTTCCGGCGTATTCAGCTCGCCGAACAAAGGCGGATGGCACGGATGCGTCACGACGAACGTGCAGTCGTCGCGCGCCTCCAGCTGTCCCGCGTACGCGGCCGCCGGATCGAGCGTAATGAGCGTCGCGCCCGGCTTCATCAGCGGAACGAGCGCCTTGGAGATCGCGCCGATCAGCGCGTCCGGCACCGCCATGACGATGTAATCCGCTTGCGGAACCGCTTCTTCGTTCGGCGTCACGTCCAGCCCTTTGGCCCGGATGCGCGCGATGCCGTGCTCCGTATGCTCGCATAGCAGCAACCGGTCGTCGCCTTTGGAGAGATTGTCGATGATCCGGCCGCCCATTTTGCCGCCGGCCCCGATGAGCGCGATCGTCGTCTTCTCACTCATGTATCGTTCACCTTCTCTAATAGAATGGTTTGCTCGCAGCCTTCGATTACCGACCGGACGCGAGGTCGTATCGCTTTCACCAGCACTATATCACGGCATTTTCACGATGTCTACACAATATATTCAAATGGTATACCAAATAAATTTATAATATTGCCTTATCGGCGCAAGGAAGGTAGACTAAGGAAAAATACGATTACGACGGGGGAAAACGGAATGCAATGGGGAATCGGATCGTACTCGCTCGCTTGGAACGTCGGCGTGCCCGGATACGACAAGCCCGCGCGGCCAGTGACCGCGATGGGGCTGCTAGAGCTCGCGCGCGAATACGGCGTCGGGATCGTACAGTACGCGGACAACATGCCGCTCGGCGGGTTGGCGGGAGACGAACTCGATCGGCTTGCCGCGCAAGCGAAGTCATGGGGAATCGCGCTGGAGCTCGGCACCAGGGGGACGTCGCCCGACCTGCTGCTTCGCGAGCTGGACATCGCGTCCCGCATCGGCTCCCCGATCCTGCGGACGCTCATTACGGAAGCCGATCTGGACGTCGCGCGGTCGCACATCCGGACGGTGCTGCCCGAATTGGAGAGCCGCGGCATAACGCTGGCCGTCGAGAACCACGGCTTGCATACGACGAAGCAACTGAGCGGGCTGTTCGATTCGCTCGGTTCGGCATACGTCGGCTGTTGCCTCGACACCGTCAATTCGTTCGGCGCGCTCGAAGCGCCGGATACGGTCATTCGCGCGCTCGTCCCGTACATCGCGAACTTGCACCTCAAAGATTTCGACGTCAAGAGAATCGATCACCAGATGGGATTCGTCGTGACCGGTACGGCTACCGGCGCGGGCAGGCTCGACATGGACCTCCTGTTCGCGGAGCTGGACGCGCGCGATAAGCGGCCGACGGCCATCGTCGAGCTGTGGGTGCCTTACGCCGGAACCGTTGAAGACACTTGCCTTCTGGAGCGCGAGTGGCTCGACGCGAGCATCGCGTACATGCGAACGAAGCTAGCCAAGCCATCCAATTCAAGCAGAAACGAGCGTGCGTAAATCCAATGGCCTTAACTTTGAAGGAAAAAGCCTATCACGAGATGAAGCGAATGATCCTGGACGGCACGTATAAACCGAGCGACTTCCTGACCGAGCGGGCGCTCGTGGAGCTGCTCGGCATGAGCCGGACGCCCATCCGTTCCGCGCTCGAACGGCTCGACGTCGAAGGCATCATCAATTACATTCCGAACAAGGGACTCGTCATCGCGGAAATGTCCATCGAGCGCGCGGTCGATATCTATGACTACCGGGCGGCGCTCGAATCGCACATCGTGAAGAGGCTGGCGAGCCGCGGGCTTCCCCAGCAAGAGACGGCATGGCTCGAAGCGAACTTGGCCGAGCAGCTGGCCTGCGCGGAAGCGCAGGATTCCGCCGGCTTCACGGAAGCCGACGCGCGGTTCCATGCGCGGCTCACCGAAATTTACGGCAACAAGGAGATGATTCTCGCGATGGAGCAGTTGCAGGACAAGCTGTATCAAATCGCGATGAAGGTGCTGCGCAAGGACGGCTCCCGTATCCGCGTCTCTTACGAAGATCACTTGAAGCTGTACGAGGCGATCCGGAAGGGCGACGCGCAAGAGGCCGAGCAACTGCTGCTCGACCACTTGGAGTTCGGTAAAAGAATTCTGGTATCGTAGCAAGGTCTTAGCAAGGTCAGCCCCTGCTCTATCCCCACGTCCCTACGTCTATCGTCTCCGCGACCGGCGCCGGACGCTCGAAGCGGCTCTCGATCGAGACGTGGCGTCCCTCCTGCGAGCTCTTGACGATCGCGTGCATCACCTCGAGGGAATGGTAGGCCAGTTCGCCGTTAGCTCGGTGCGCGCCGCCGCCGATAATCGCCCGCGCCATGTCCGCGACGCCGGCACCGCGCGAATCGTCGTTCATCGGATGCGCGGCCGCCACCGCCTCTTTCGCGTACGTGGACGCCCGGAACAGCGTCACGTCGCCGCCGAACATGTTCGGATCGTTCATCGTCAGGATGCCTTCCGTCCCGTACACCTCCAGCCTCGGATGGTAACCGAAGCTGCCGTTCGTCGCCGTCACGCTCGCGACGAGCCCGCTCGCGAAGTCGAGCACGCCGGTCACGTTCGTCGGCGATTCGACGACGAACGATTGGCCGAGCTTCGGCGACTGCGGATTACGGATGACGATCTCGGCTTCCGGCGTCTGAGCCGAGCCGGATACGCGCGTCACCGGTCCGAAGATCGAGGCGAGCGCGGCGACGTAGTAGGGCCCGAGATCGAGCAGCGGCCCGCCGCCCTTGCCGAGGAACGCTTGCGGGTTCGGATGATCGTAGTCGGCCGGGCCGACCATGACGATGAGCGCGTGCGCGTGAAGCGGCTTGCCGATGGCGCCCTCGTCGATCAGCTTCCGGCACGTCTGAAGCCCTCCGCCGAGGAACGTATCCGGCGCCCCTCCTACCCTAAGCCCTTTGTCGCGCGCGAGCGCCAACACTTCCGCCGCTTCCTCCAGCTCGACGGCGAACGGCTTTTCGACATATACGTGCTTACCCGCCCTTAACGCCGCCATGTTCAACGGACCGTGTCCTTTCGGGTTCGTCAAGTTGACCACGATCTCGATCTCTTCGTCGGCGAACAGCTCGTCAGGGGTATAAGCGAACGGAATCCCGTATTTGTCCGCCTGCTTGCGCGCCGCCTCCGGCATGAGGTCGGCCACCGCCTTCACCTCGACGATGCCGCCGAACAGACCGGTTAAGTTTTTCAAGTAGATATTGCTGATGA
This sequence comes from Cohnella sp. GCM10027633, assembly GCF_042675445.1. Taxonomy (NCBI): domain Bacteria; kingdom Bacillati; phylum Bacillota; class Bacilli; order Caryophanales; family Paenibacillaceae; genus Cohnella; species Cohnella sp. GCM10027633. Next base: position 887,733 of record NZ_JBHTGV010000001.1, read on the forward strand.
CGCCGCAACCGATAACGCCGACAATGACTTTTCTCATGAATGAATGCTCCTTCGCGCCGAGCGCCGATGCTGAAACCAAGCGGTTAGACGAACCTGATCCTAATCCGAGTATAGCGGACATTCGGTCGCGCGCGAGATAGAGGCAAGTCATGCGCAAGGGGGAAAATCGTAAAGAAACACCGGCTCGGCGCGGCCGCTGGCGCTCGCGTCATGCCGGTGCTCCTATGAGGGACTGTTCCAACCGGTCGGTCAGCCCTCAATTCGGCGAGCCGGACCGGTAAGTCCTCGGGCTGACGCCGTACTCTTTGCGAAACTGCTCCGCGAAGTGGTTATAATTGTTGAACCCCGCCTCTTCCGCCGCTTCGCTCGCCGTGAGTCCGCGATGGCCGAGGAGAAGCGCCGCCTTTCGGACGCGCATGCGGTTCACGTGCGTGAGCATCGTGACGCCGGTCTCCTGCTTGAACAGATGGGACAACCGCGACGGCGACAAGCCGATCTCCCTCGCCACGTCATCGACGCGGATCTCCGTCTTCAGCGACCGGTTCAGCAGTTGCAGCGCGAGCTCGATCCGCGGGTCGATCGGTTTGTCGAGCCGTCTCGCGAGTAGCAGCAGCACTTCGCGAATCGCGTTCTCGCACAACTGCCGCCATAGGCCGGACCGTTCCAGCGAATCGTGCAGCACGTTGCGGAACGCCCGTTCGACCCGCTCGCGCACGTGTCCTTCCGGCAACGGCTCGATGTGGACCTCTTCTTGAGGCAAATAGTCGTTTTCCGGTAGTCCGGGATAATGGATCCAGAGAAACTCCCAGCGCTTGCCCTTCACCGTGCCGTACTCGTGAGGCACCTCCGGGCGCAGCAAGCCGACTTGTCCCTCGCCGCACACCGACTCGCCCCCGGGCGTGCGGAAATAGCCTTCTCCGCTAATCGTATAAACGATCAGCCAATCCGACATGCCGTTCTTGCGCCGGTGGCCGTAGTCGTCCCCTTCGTCGTAATAATCCCCGAATATTGCTTCGTGCCAATGCGGTTCTCGCCTACCGTCCGCCATATCTCTCATCGCGCCTCCGTCTTGATCATCCGTCCGCAGCAGAATTCCGTTAATCATTAGCAGCAATGTTACTTCCTCTACGATAAGGAACGAGGTAAGCTGATGTCAATAAGCAACCATACATTCGCGAAGGGGAATCGAACGATGACGAACACGAAGACGTATCGCGCATTGACGGAGGAACAGATCGCCAGCTTCGAGACGAACGGATATTTGATCGTCAAGGGCTTGTTCGACGAATCGAATTTGCAGGAGATCGATACGACGTTCGAGGAGATAAGCCATACGCCCGTTCCGGGCTACTTCGAACCGGTTATCGACGGGGAGACGACCGACCCGCTGAAGCGGTATCCGCGTGTCATGCACCCGCACCGCTACAATGACGTAGCCATGAAATATATGCTGCACAAGCCCGTCTTGGACGTGCTCGCCGATCTGTACGGCGAAGAGGCGCTCGCCGCTCAGAGCATGTTCTATTACAAGCCGCCGGGCTCGCGCGGACAAGCGCTTCACCAGGACAACTTCTATCTGCAGGTCGATCCGGGCAACTGCATCGCGGCATGGACCGCCGTGGACGCGGCGGACGAGGAGAACGGCGGCCTGCTCGTCGTGCCGAAGACGAGCGACTATGCGATCGTCTGCCCCGAGCTCGCGGACTCGAACGAATCGTTCACGACGCATTACGTGAAGCCCCCGAAGGAAGAGAAGGCGATTCCCGCCGTCATGGACCGGGGCGACGTGCTGTTCTTCAACGGCAACCTCATTCACGGTTCGTATCGCAACAAGTCGAAGGACCGGTTCCGCCGGGCGTTCATCTGCCATTACGCGAACGAGTCGGCGACGCACATTAACACGCACTATCGACCACTGTTCCGCGCGGACGGCACGCCCGTCGATCTCGAAGAAAGCACCGACGGCGGCCCTTGCGGCGTCTCCTTCGAGGTCGCGTATCCTCACTAAGCCGCTCCCGTAACGAGTACAAAAAAAGGACGATGCGCCGACTATCGGCGCATTGTCCTTTTCCGCGTTCCGTCCCCTACAGCAAGCCCGCGTACACGAGCCCGTTCCGAACGCCGCCCTCTTCGACTCTCGTCGTGACGTAATCCGCGAACGGCAGCAGCTGCTCGTGCGAATTGCCCATCGCGATGCCGAGGCCGACCAGCTCCAGCATCTCCTTGTCGTTCAAGCCGTCGCCGAACGCGACCGCCTCCTCCTTCGCGATGCCGAGCGTCTTCAGCAGCGCTTCGATGCCGTCCGCCTTCGAGCCGCCCGAAGTGAGCACGTCCATCGCGTTCCGGTGCCAACGGACGAACCGCAAGTTCGGCAGCTCGCCCGGGTACGCGTGCTCCTCGTGGCTCTCGCAATGCAGGAACACCTGGTAGACGCCGTCCGTCCTCCAGAAATCCGTGCGAACCTCCGGATGACGGACCTTGAGCGACTCGACCGAGTCGAACACGGCCGTATGTCCCTCTTCGCTCGCGTAGTAATTATGCTTGCCTTCGAAGACGAGCGGATGCCCGCTCTTCGACGACAGCTCGACGAGACGTTCCAAGTCGGCGAGCGGAATCGTCCGCTCGTATATTTCTTCGCCCTTGTAGACGACGTAAGCGCCGTTCAGGCACACCCACGATTCGATGCCGAGCTGCTCCGCGATCGGCTGGAAGAAGTACGGCGCGCGTCCCGTCGCGATGACCGGTTCGACGCCGCTCGCTTTCAGCTTGCGGATCGCGTCGATCGCGTCCTCCGGTATTCGTTTCTCCTCGTCCAGCAGCGTTCCGTCAATGTCGAAAAACACGATTTTGTAAGCCATGATAAGAGCCTCGTTTCCTTTCTGCCGGTAAGCAGTCGTTGCTCTCTATCATCGTATAATTCGCGCGCGCTGTAAACCTATGAATCCCGAAAATTCGACAAAGGATCGTCGTTATCGTCACATCCGCTCCGCGACGACTTTCGCCTGCAGGAACAATTGCAAGTAATCGCGGCCGCCCGCCTTGGAGTCGGTGCCGGACATATTGAAGCCGCCGAACGGATGCGCCCCGACGAGCGCGCCCGTGCACTTGCGGTTGAAGTACAGATTGCCGACGTGGAACGATCGGCGCGCCAGCTCCAGATGCTCGCGGCTGCGCGAGATGACCGCTCCCGTCAGGCCGAACTCGGTATCGTTGGCGATGGCGAGCGCCTCCTCGAAGCTGCGGGCTTTCATGAACGCGACGACGGGACCGAAAATCTCCTCCTGCGAGATGCGCGCTTGGCTATCGACCCCTTCGATAATCGTCGGTTCGATGAAGAAGCCTTGCGGATTGCCGCTCTTGCCTCCGTGAACGAGCCGGCCTTCGCCCCGGCCGACCTCGATGTACGCCAGAATCCGCTCGAACGCCGCGCGGTCGATAACCGGCCCGATCGCGGTCGACAGGTTGCGGGCGTTGCCGATCGTCAGCCGCTTCGTCTTCTCGACGACGCGGGCCAGCACTTCGTCGTATACGCGCTCATGGACGATCGCCCGGGAACAGGCGGAGCACTTCTGCCCCGAATACCCGAAGGCCGAAGCCACAATCGCGTCGGCCGCAAGCTCGAGATCGCAATCGTCGTCGACGACGATGCCGTCTTTGCCGCCCATCTCCGCGATGACCCGCTTGATCCACTTCTGTCCGGTCGAAGTCTTCGCCGCCCGTTCGTTAATGCGCAGGCCGACTTCCTTCGAGCCGGTGAACGCGACGAACCTCGTCAACGGATGCTCGACGAGATAGTCCCCGATCTCCCCGCCCGGCCCCGGCAAGTAGTTCACGACGCCGTCCGGAACGCCAGCGTCCTCGAGCAGCCGCACGAACTTCGCCGCGACGACGGGCGTCGTGCTCGCGGGCTTCAAGACGACCGTATTGCCCGCCGCGATCGCAGCCGACGTCATGCCCGCCATGATCGCGAGCGGGAAGTTCCACGGCGGAATGACGATGCCGACGCCCAGCGGAACGTAGGTCAGCTCGTTGTGCTCCCCCTCCAAGCGCGTCAAAGGCTGCGGTCCGCCGAGCCGCTCGATCTCCCGGCCGTAAAATTCCAGGAAGTCGATCGCCTCCGCCGTATCTCCGTCCGCTTCCGCCCACGTCTTGCCGGCCTCGTAGACGAGCCATGCGGAGAACTCGTGCTTGCGGCGCCTCAACATCGCCGCCGCCTTGAACAACAATCGCGCGCGCGCCTCCGGGCTCGTCAGCTTCCACGTCCCGAACGCCTCCGCAGCCGTTCGGACGGCAAGCTCCGCAAGCTCTTGATTGGCCATGCACGCGTGGCCGACCGCTTGATCGAAGAACGACGGGTTCAGCGATGCCAGCGTTCGCGAGGTCGCGATCCGCTCGCCGCCGATCACGAGCGGACAGGTGAGCCCGAGCTCGGATTCCACGAGCTGCAGGGCGTTCTCGAACGCGGCCTTGTTGTCGGGCTTGGAGAAATCGGTGAACGGTTCGTTGCGAAATGGCGTCATCATCGTCGATCTGCTCCCTTCGATATCGACATGAACGGCTATGCTTCAGCATATGCGCGCGATGGGTGGGACGGAAACAACCGACGGTTAATAAAATAACGCAAGGGGGTATCCGCATGAATCCGCCCGTTAATAGATCCGATGAATGGATCGCGAAAGCCGACAGGTTCGGCGCGCGCAACTACGACCCGCTGCCCGTCGTCATCGCCCGCGCGGAAGGCGCATGGGTATGGGACTCGGAAGGCAAACGGTACATCGACATGCTCAGCGCTTACTCGGCGGTCAACCAGGGGCACCGCCACCCGGCGATCATACGGGCGCTCGTGGAGCAAGCCGACAAGGTGACGCTGACGTCCCGCGCGTTCCATAACGAGCAGCTCGGGACCTTATACGAGAAACTCGCCAAGCTGACGAACAAGACGACGATTCTTCCGATGAACACCGGCGCGGAGGCGGTCGAGACGGCGATCAAAGCCGCTCGCCGCTGGGCGTACCGGCATAAGGGCGTCGCCGGGAACGACGCCGAAATCATCGCGTGCGAGGGCAATTTCCACGGGCGGACGATCACGATCACTTCGTTCTCCTCCAATCCGGACTATCGGGACGGCTTCGGTCCGCTCACCCCGGGATTTCGCGTCGTTCCTTACGGCGATCCGGAAGCGCTGCGCGCCGCGATCACGCCGAATACGGCGGCATTCCTCGTCGAGCCGATCCAAGGCGAAGCCGGCATCGTCATCCCGCCTCCGGGTTACTTGCGCGAGGCCAAGCGAATATGCGAGGAGAACGGCGTCCTGCTGATCGCCGACGAGATCCAGACCGGGTTCGGCCGTACGGGAGAGCTGTTCGCCTGCGACCGCGAAGCCGTCGTGCCCGACGTCTACGTGCTCGGCAAGGCGCTCGGAGGCGGCGTCTATCCGGTATCCGCGGTAGCGGCCGACCGTGACGTGCTCGGCGTCTTCGAGCCCGGCTCGCACGGCTCGACGTTCGGCGGCAACCCGCTCGCCTGCGCCGTCGCGATCGCGGCGCTGGACGTCGTCGAATCGGAGCGTCTCGTCGAACGTTCGCGCGAGCTCGGCGATTATATGCTGGATCGTCTGCGGCAGCTTCGCAGTCCGCTCGTCCGGGAAGTCCGCGGAGCCGGCCTGTTCGTCGGCATCGAGCTGACCGTTCCGGCCAGGCCGTATTGCGAGCGGCTCATGAAGCTCGGATTGCTGTGCAAGGAAACGCACGCGCATACGATCCGGCTCGCTCCGCCGCTTATCGTCTCTCAGGATCAGTTGGATGAAGCCATTGCGGCTATCGAGTACGTGTTGCCGTTCTAAGGAAGGAGGAGTTGCGCGATGGGATGGGGAACGAGGCTGTTCCGCTCGATGCTGCTGTCGCTCGCGGGCAATCCGGCGGCGGAGAAGCTTGCCATGAAGTACGGAATGAAGCTCGGAGCAGGCAAATTCGTCGCCGGAGAGACGCTGGAGGAGGCGCTGGACCGGGTGCAATCGCTGAACGGCAAGGGGATCTCGGTTACGCTCGATCATCTGGGCGAAGGGATCAAGCGGTTATCGGAGGCTGCCGATTACGCGGCCGCCTATGACCGGCTGCTCGCTGGCATCCGCGAGCGAGGCGTCATGGCTACGATCTCTCTGAAGCCGTCGCAACTGGGCCTTACGCTCGATGCCGAACGATGCTACGCGAACATTCGGGACATCGTCTCCTCCGCCCGCCGGCACGGGAATTTCGTAACGATCGATATGGAAGGCAGCGCGTGCACGGACGCGACGATCGGCTTCGTGCGAAGGCTGCATGCGGAAGGGCTGGATAACGTTGGCACCGTCCTGCAGGCGTACTTGTACCGTTCGGCGGACGACCTCGAATCGCTGACGAACGAGCGCGTACACCTTCGGCTCGTCAAAGGCGCTTACAAAGAACCGAAGCGGCTCGCCTACCCGAAGCTGTCCGACGTCGACGGCAACTTCCTCCGGCTGATCGAACGCCGGCTCGGCGCGGACGCGTTCACCGCGATCGCCACGCACGACGAGCGAATCATCGATTGGACGAAGCGCTTCGTCGACGCGAACGGAATATCGTCCGACCGCTTCGAATTCCAGATGCTGTACGGCGTGCGATCGCAGTTACAGGAGCGGCTGGCCGCGGAAGGCTATGCAGTACGTTGCTACGTGCCGTACGGGCGCATGTGGTATCCGTACTTCGTCCGCAGACTAGCGGAGCGGCCGGCTAACGCGCTGTTCATCGTCAGAAGCTTATTCCGAAGCTGAATCGCGCGCATCAAAAAACCGAGCAGACGCATCGTCCGCTCGGTTCGTCGTTCTATTCACTTACATCTGCGTCGCGGTAACGTTCATTCGCGCGTGCAAGTACGTTAGGCTCTTCATCGATCGCTGCCTCTTGCAGCGAAAGTACTCGTTCAGTCGTTCGTCTAATCGTACTGAGATACGGAGAACCTCTTGATTGCGCAGATCGCCGCCGTGCATGAAAGACGCCAATACCATTGCGTTACGCAATCGTTCGATTCGTCGTTTCAGCTTTCCTAGCTCACGGTCCATGCTTCTCCACCTCCTCGAAGTAGACTGCCCACTGCCGATACCTGGATGTATAACCTAAGTCTAGCGTGAATGTATATTGTAAGTTACCGTATATTTGTTAGAAAAGTGTTAGGAAAGTATGAGCTAAACCTTACATTTTCGCAATATCCGCCCTACCCTCGGCTCGTCTCGAGAACGCTGCCCGCAACGCGAAGTGCAGGATCAAGCCGGCGACCATGCCGATCGCCAAGTTGTGCGTCGCGACGGAGACGATGACGGTTATCGCCATGACCGCAGTCTCCGACGTTGGAATACGGCGAATGCCCGCGACGGAGCTCCAATCGAAAATTTCGATGCTGACGAACAGCATGACGCCGACGAGCGCGGCCATCGGAATCATCGCGACTTCCGTGCCGAAGATCACGACGAGCAACAGCAGGATAATGCCCGCCGCGAGGTTGGACAGCCGGCCTTTGCCGCCGAGCTTCGTGTTGATGATCGACTCCGCGACCAGCGCGCAGCCCGCCATTCCCCCGAACAAGCCCGCGGCCACGTTGCCGATCCCCTGTCCGCGCATTTCCTTGTCCTTGCTTGTCTTCTCTCCAAGCAACTCGTCGATCTTGCTCTGCGTAAGCAGCGTCTCGCCGTAGCCGACGAGGGTAAGCGACAGCGAATAAGGAAGCAGAATGCCTAGCGTATGCCACGTCAGCGGAATGTCCGGCCAGTGCAGCATCGGCAGCGCGGACGTCATCGGCGCTTCGTCGCCGACGTTCGTAAGTCCTAGCCCAAGCGCAAGCGTTAGCCCTGTCATGACGACGACCGCGACGAGCGGCGAAGGGATCTGCTTCGAGATTCGCGGCCACAAGTAGATAACGGCCAGCGTTCCGGCGACGACGAGATACATCGGGAGCTTCTCCCCCGTAAAATATTGCAACTGCGTGACGAGAATCATAATCGCCAGCGCGTTGATAAACCCGGTGATGACGGACGGAGGCACGTAGTCCATCCATCTGCCTAGCCGGAATACGCCCATTAACAGTTGCATGATGCCAGCCAGCACCGTCGCCGCGAACAAGTACTCGATACCGTGCTCTTTCACGAGCGGCGTCATCAGCACGGCCATCGACCCGGCGGCCGCCGTCAGCATCGCGGGTCTTGCGCCGAACAGCGCCAGTGCAATAGACAGGACGATCGTGGCGTAGATGCCGACCATCGGACTGACGCCGGCGATGAAGGAGAACGCGATCGCGCCCGGGATGAGCGCGAGCGTGGAAGTCAGACCGGACAGAAAGTCGCCTTTCCAATTGAACAGCCAAGTGTCCGCGAGCTTATGTCTAATCGTACGCAAGTCTATGAAGTCCTTTCCGAGGTGCTAGAATCAGATTAATATATCCGCTTCCGCGCCGTCAGTCAAGACCGAATTGTTGCTTATTCGCTTTGCGGCATCCAGATTCGGAAATTGCCGCTAAGCGACAACATCGCGAACAAATACAAGCAATTATCGTAATAACGTCTATCGCCCTCGCGCGGCGACGTCCGCCAGAGCAGCTCGACGCAAGCTCGCGCGTTCGGGCCGTCGGCCGCGAGCGAAGCCATCGCGTTCGTCGCGAGCAATCCGACCGGATGAAGCGACTTCTCCTCGAACGGTTCGCCCGCGATCGTGTATCTGCGGTAGTCGTCCGGCGTCTTGTCCGCGAAGAAGCGCTGAATGCGATTCGCCTCTTCGACGTTCCATTCGTCTCCGCGGAACCATTCGTAGTCCAGCCCGACGTTCGCGGCGACCCGGTACGCATCGCTGAAGAAGTGCCCGTATCCGCGGTCGTCGTTCGGCGTCCCGTCGTAATGCGCGTATTCGGGCGCGAGTCCGGTCTCGGGATGGCAACTTACTTTGAGATACGCCCGACTGGCGTCCGCCGCTTCCTTCCAGAAGGCGCGATCTTCCGGATAAGCCCACAGCGCGAATAACTCGTAGAAATGCGGCAAATGATACGACGGATCGGAAAACTCGCAGTTCGGGATGAACTTGATGAGCTTGTTGTCCGGATTCCACATCGGTTGGCCGATGCCGTCCTCTCCCTTATGTACGACGTCGCGCAGAAGTTCGCGGGCTTTCGTTCCGTAATCGAGCGGAGCCGCGCCGTCGCCCCAGCGATGGGACGCGAACAATAGCGCCAGAGCGAAATACTCTTCGCCGTCCGGGGCAGGACCGTTCGAATTTCTCGTGCCGTCCGGCAGGCACGACCAAGCGAAGTACCCGGCGTTGACGCCTTCGGTCATATACATATAGTCGTACGTCCAACGCCAGATGCGATCGAAGACGTCTTTGCGGTCGAGCTGAACGGCCATCATCATGCCGTACGACATGCCTTCCGTCCGGACGTCCAGGTTGCCCGTGTCGAGCAGATAGCCCTTGTCGTCTCCGGCCTCGTAATAGATTCGCGTCTCCACGCCGCCTTCGAACAGCGCTTCCCACGTTGCGGTCACGCGATCCGCGATCTCTTGCTCCGAATACCCGCATTCCAATAACACGTTCCGGTATTGCCCGGTATAGAATGCTCCGCTTGCGTTCGCCATGGTGGATTCCCCTCTCGGTCTTCGTTGTCCACCTTCATTATAAGCAGGCGCGCGCCGCCTCCTACCCTAGCAAATTAAAGATCGTTCTTTCATATGTATAGATAATAAGAGCCGATGCAGCTAGTCGCTGCGCCGGCTCTTGGGCGTTGCTTCATATATGGCGCGTGCTTACTTCAAATAGAACACTTCGCGCATCGGCTTGATCGGCTCGGCTTCGTTGAAGTCGAACGAACCTTCGACCATCCGCGAGGTTATCGCGTTCCATCGGGTGCAGGGCTCGCTCTCCGAGATGATCGCGAACGCGGCTTCCACGTCGTCGCACTCGAAGCAATAGAAGAATCGGTTGCCGTGCTGAAAAATCGAATAGTTGCGTATGCCCGCGCGCGAATGCTCGGCCATAATGTCCGGCCAGGGCGCGAGATGCATCGCCACGTACTCGTCCAAGCATTCCGGCTTGATCGTCCAGGTCCATGCGAACTTCTTGCTGGTCTCCATTTCGTCTCGCTCCTTTACGCCATATTCACGTGCGCGATATTCATGAGCTCGCCGACCTTGCGGAACAGCGAAGCGTTATGGCCGATCGACAGCGCGCAATGGTGCGTCGGCGCCTCAGCGAACCAGCGTTCCATATATTCGTCCGGGTGCCTGCTGAACTTGACCGGCGTCTGCGTGTTGCCGATCCGCATGATCGGCCCGTTCGTCGATTCGCCTTCGCTGACGATCAACTTCAGCTTCCCGTCTCCCGTCTGAGTAACGTTCAGCGTCGTGATCGGCCCCGTCTTCACCTTCGCCTCTACCGACACGCCGGTTCCTTGCTTACCGTGGTACAGGCCCATGCCGCGCAGAATCGGCTTGCCTTCGGAGATCGCGACGTGGAACGGCCCGTCGTGGCCGAGCAGTATCGTCTCGTCGACGTAATCGACGACGACGATTTCGGAGAAGCTGCCGCCGGTGCCGAGGATGTCGCAAATCTTCATCGCGATGTTCGTCTTCAGGTCGCCTTCGCCGGAGCAAGGGATGCCTTGCGCGGTCAAGAGAGAGTGGCCGACGATGAAGCCGCTCTGCAGCTTCTCGTATTCGCCGCCCGGCGCGCCGTGATAATAGTAGGTCAGCGCGTCCAAGTCGTATTCGCGGACGAGTTTCTCCTGCGCCGCCGCCACCTTGCACGACCACGCCATCTGCTCCTCCGTCGGCTTTTTCGCTATCGGGTCGCTTGGGGAGTCGCCGCTGATCTGGAACAGGTGATGGATTTCCTCAAGCTTGGCTTTAACTTCCGCTTCCGTCACGCTTCTCAGCATCCGGTCGAGGTCGCACATCTCGAGAACCTCGAGATGCAAGCCCGTCTGCGCCTGCACCATCGTGAAGTCGCTGTACATGTCCAGCATGCCGCTGTACGTGTTGCCGAGGAAGCCGAACCGGCTGTGCCGAAGCGTCCGCGGCACCGCCGCCGCGCGCGCCCATTCCTCGATCTCCTTCCATGCGCGGATCGCTTCCTTGCGCTCGTGCGTGACTTCGTTCGTCAGCGAGATCGCCGGCGTGTAGTCGAGGCCGAGCAGCCCGTTCACGACGCGGAACGGAATGCCCGCCCGGTTGAACGCGTTCGCGAATTCGGGTACCGGGCACGCGCCGCAATGCGCGAGCCATTCGCCCGTCGTCGTCCGCTCGTAATTGATCCGCTCCGTCGGCTGCAGGTTAAGGAAGACGAGGGGCGCCTTGTTGATCTGGTGAACGGGCAGCACCGTCGAACTCGTCGAGTAAGTCGCCGCGTGGCAGAAGACGATATCGACGTTGTTGGCGTTCAGCCACTCTCCCGCTCTTCGTCCTTCTCCTTCCGTGTCGACGAGGCCGAAGTTGCGCACCTCACCCCAAGCGGACAAGCGCCGTTCAATGAATTGGCCGTACTCGAGCAGCCGTTCGCGCAGCCCCGGGAATTGCTCCCAATATGCGCGAAGTCCGACGGAATAAAGTCCGATGCGCGGCTTGCGGCTCGGTTTCACTGGTTGCAGGATCATCGTGTTTACCCCTCCGATGGCGTATGCCATAATAGAATGATACTCCTATCGTAAGGGCTTACAACGTTATAATCATCCAACGATATTGGGAGATAATCATAGAATCTTGGGGTGGGTGTTTCATATGGCCTATCGGGAAAAAGCGGAGTACGCCTGGACGGAGACGTCGGTCCGGCTCGCCAATACGCCGTCGGCTTTCGCGAAATCCGCGCTTCCGTACGTGCAAGAGGTCGGCCACTTCGAGGCGTTGCCGGCCTACTATACCGAGCGCGAGCGCCTGGACTCCTATCTGATCGTCTATACGGTGTCCGGAGAAGGAAGGCTGACTTACGGAGAACAGACGCGCACGCTGTTGCCGGGGCAGCTGTTCTATATCGATTGCATGAACTACCAGCATTATCGCGCGGGCAGCGACGGTTGGGAGCTGCTGTGGGTGCACTTCAACGGCGGAGCGGCGAGAGCTTATTACGAGCAATTCTCGGATGGCGGCGGTCCGGTATTGTCGATGGGGGATGGCGCCATGGCGCCTGGATATATTCGCGAACTAATCGAACTCAACCGCGTCAAGAGCGTCCGCAACGAGCTGTTGTCCGCCAAGCTGCTCGTCGAACTGCTAACGGAGATTCTGATCGCCGGTCCGCTCCCGGACGCTGGCGCGACGCCGATGCCCGCCTACGTGAAGGACGCGATACGTCTCATGGAGACGTCGTACGACGAGAAGCTGACGCTGGACGACATGGCGCAGCGGTTCTCCGTGAACAAGCACCATCTTGCCAAGGCATTCAAGAAACACACCGGCTTCTCTCCAGGCGAATACGTGATCAACCGGCGCATGACGCGCGCCAAGGAGCTGCTCAAGTATTCGACGCTGCCGATCGCCCAGATCGCGGAGCAGATCGGCATCGACAACATCAGCCACTTCATCAACTTGTTCAAGGACCGCACCGGGCTGACGCCTCTCGCGTTTCGCAAGTCGTGGCAGTTGAGTCCTCGTTGACGGAGGGCCGGGAGGCGGGAGTGTAACTCGGTCCCGTCGACCAGTAACCCGGGTTCGCCGGGCTATTGCGCGCCGCCGAACGCCATTGCGACCAGTAACCCGGTTTCGCCGGGCTATTGCGCCTCGCCGAGCCATTTCGCGACCAGTAACCCGGTTTCGCCGGGCTATTGCGCGCCGCCGAGCCATTTCGCGACCAGTAACCCGGTTTCACCCGGCTATTACGCGCCACCGAGCCCATTCGCGACAAGTAACCCGGTTTCGCCCGGCTATTACGCGCCGCCGAGCCATTTCGCGGCCAGTAACCCGGTTTCGCCCGGCTATTACGCGCCGCCGAGCCATTTCGCGACCAGTAACCCGGTTTCGCCCGGCTATTACGCGCCGCAGAACGCCATTGCGACCAGTAACCCGGTTTAGCCGGGCTATTGCGCGCCGCCGAGCCATTTCGCGACCAGTAACCCGGTTTCCCCGGGCTATTACGCGCCGCCGAGCCATTTCGCGACCAGTAACCCGGTTTCACCCGGCTATTACGCGCCACCGAGCCATTTCGCGATCAGTAACCCGGTTTCGCCGGGCTATTGCGCCTCGCCGAGCCCATTCGCGACAAGTAACCCGGTTTCGCCGGGCTATTGCGCCTCGCCGAGCCCATTCGCGACAAGTAACCCCGTTTCGCCGGGCTATTGCGCGCCGCAGAACGCCATTGCGACCAGTAACCCGGTTTCGCCGGGCTATTGCGCCGCACTACTGTTCGGATTAGTCAAACTACAGGAGCTCCGATGGGCATTCGGCGTGCTGTAGTTCGGTTTAGTCAAACTACAGGAGCTCTGATGGGCATTCGCCGCACTACTGTTCGGATTAGTCGAACTTCAGGAGCTTCGATGGGCATTCGGCGTGCTGTAGTTCGGATTAGTGGAACTACAGGAGCTCCGATGGGCATTCGGCGCGCTGTAGTTCGGATTAGTGGAACTGCAGGAGCTCCGATGGGCATTCGGCGCGCTGTAGTTCGGATTAGTGGAACTGCAGGAGCTCCGATGGGCATTCGACGCGCTACAGTTCGGATTAGTCGAACTGCGCCAAAACTGCGCCAAAACTGCGCCAACATGCGAAAGGCAATCGACTCTAAGAGACGATTGCCTTCATGAACCTTCTAGCGAACCTTCAGCCTGCCCTCCCGCTCCTCCAGCGGGATGAAAACCGGACGCTCGTCCGGCGTGCTGTTCGGCGTATGCAGAGCCAGCATCACGCCGCCCTCGCACGTGCGGAAGATCATGCCGTGCCCGCCGTCGCTGTCGAACAGCGGTTCGGGATCCTGCGTCCACGGGCCGGCGATGCCGCCAGACGCCGAGCGCGCGATCGCCTGCGCATAGCGGCCTTGGCGGAAGCTCGACCAGAGCAGCAGCAGCTCGCCGTTGTCGCAGCGGTACGCGAACGGGCCGTCGGTGACGTAGCCGGTGCCGTGCCGCGGCGAGTTCACCGCGTCGACCCACGCCGCCTCGTTCGCCGCGAACAACTCGACCGGCTCGCCGATCGCCCGGTCGAGCTCCGGCGACAGCCGAAGCGCGCATACGGTGCCGTTCTTGATCTGCACCCACTCGTGGCAGAACACGATCCACGGCGTGCCGTCCGGATCGACGAACAGCGTGCCGTCGAGGCACTCCCAGTCGCGAGGCGTGACCGGCCCGTCACTGTGCGGTACGAACGGGCCGAGCGGCCTGTCCGCGACCAGAATCTGCGTCCCCCGGCAAACGCCGTCCACCTTGAACGTCGCGAACATATAATAGCGGCCGCCGTACGCATGTACCTCGGGCGCCCAGTAATTTTTGTCCGACCAGAAGTCCGCATCCGGACGGAACGCCGGGAACGGACCTTCCCACTCCTCGAGATCCCGGCTTCGATAGACGTCGAACCCGATGCCCTTCGCCTTCCAAATGTCCGGATCGGTAGAACCGTACATATAATAGCAGCTTTCGCGGTCCAATCTCAGCACGAAAGGATCGCGCATCTGAATTTGCTCTTTGAACAACATCGTTTCGGCACCCTCGCTCCCCTATATGATCGTGCGCTATGGCATGCTCCCGCTCGTCCTCTTAATCGTACGTCGGCATGACGACGCTCGGCTCCGACTCGGTCTCCCAACGTCCATCCGCGAACCGCAGCACCTCGTTGCCCGCGACGCGTATCTGGACGAGCTCGCCCTCGTGCAGCAGCCACCCCTCGACCGTCCGCACCGTCATCCCGATTGCCTTCAGCAAACGACCGCTTCGGTCGGTCACGATCCGCACGCCCGCGGGGAATTGGCACAGCAGTTCGCCGTCCCGGTAGATCTCGCATTCTCCCCTCGTGTTCCGAAGCTCGAACCGGACGCCGTCGACGTTCCGGCTATACGCCGTCTCGTCCGCCAGCTTCTCGCCGTGATCCCGCGTCTGCGGCAACAAGCCGGTGAACCACAACTCTCTGTCCGGCGTCGGAACGATGCCGCTTAGCCGCTCCACGAAATCCAGTACGCACAGCAACGCCGGGGAATACGTCTCCGTGAACCCCTCTTCGCCCGTCCATGGGCTGAGGCATTGGCCGAAACGCTTCATATGCGCCATCGCCGAGACGATCGGCTGCATGATCCACGTCAGCTCGACGTAGCGGCCGTGCTTCTCGAACGCGTGCGGCGTCCGGATCAGCGTCAGGAAGTTGACCGCGCCCGCCCACGTATTGTAGCTCGTAAACGGATCGAATCGCGGATCGTCCATCGCCACTGACGTAAGGGGATATTTCGAGAAGAATTTCCGCGTGTTCAGCAAGTACCGCCGAAGCGACGCCGCGAAGAACGCGTCGTCCCCGACCTCGCAAGCGAGCACGCGCAGCAGCACGTCCGTCTGGATGCGCACGAACGCGCCTCCCCGGTCGACGTCGTAGAAGAACCCGTCGTCCTCGTGATAACACGCCGCGACTAAGCGATCCAGCGTCTGTTCCGCCTTCGCCCGCCAATCATCGCCCTCGTCGCCCAGCCCGAGCTCGTCCGCCATCCGGGCGAGATACAATCGGCTGCAATAGACGCTCGCCGTCAGATCCGGCGCGACCAGCGGCAGCGTCGGCACGTCCGGGTCATACCACGTCGGATCGTCCATATACGGCGTATCGGGAATATGCCAGAACCTCGGCGACAAGTCGTGCCCCGTGTCGAACGTGCAGAACACTTCGACGCAACCCGTCCCCCGCGTGTCCCGATACTCCGCCAACCAGGCGTCGTAACGCGATAACGCCCCGTACATAACAAGCAAAAACTCCCTATCTTGGCGACCGTTCACCGCGTAATGGTTCCATACGCTTCTCGCCGGCGGCGTCACCAGTTGAATTTGCTTGAACACCGGCCCGCTCGCCGTTACTTTGTACGGCAGCAGCCCGTCCTCGCGCTGGAACCTGGCGAACTGAGCGAACGTCGACCGAGCCGCCTCCGGACAGAACCGCGACAGCAGCTCCGCGTTGATCGTGCCCGTGCTCTCCAGCCAGCAGCCGAAGTAGACGCCGCCCTCCTGCAGAATCGCTTCGTCTCTGTCGTTAGGCTTCACGCAATCCGCCAACTTGCCGACGGCCGCGTAGTAGACGTCCTCCAGCCCGCCCGGCGAGGAGGCGAACCGAACGCCTGACCTCTGGAACGACGCGTGCAGCTCGCGGCCGGCATCCGTGCCGCTATCGCCCGTTCTACCCGCCACGTCGATATCCCGCAACTTTTCCAATATCGTGCTCACCGCAGCTCCCGCCTCCTTGTATCCCCATGCCGTTATCGTTATCTTCCGTCCGTATCCATCCCCATGCCGCTATCGTTACCTTCCGGCCTTATCCTCCGCGAACCGCGGTCGTTACCTTCTGTATTCGGACGGGCTATACCCCGTAATCGATTTGAACACTTGGCTGAAGTACGTCGAGTTCTGGAACCCGACGCGCTCGCTGACCTCGTACACCATGTATTGGCCCGTGTCGATCAGCTCGATCGCCTTGCGAATGCGGAACTTGTTGAAGTACGTGACGAACGGCTCTCCGGTCACCCGCTTGAACAGCTGGCTCAGGTAGTTGCGGTTCACGTGCAGGTTCGCCGCGATCTGCTCCAACGTCACGTTCTCGTGATAGCATCGTTCGATATACTCCTTGATGACCCGATCGACGAGCGCGTGGCTCTTCTTGCCCGCAATCTCTTCGCGCAACTGAGAGATCAGCCGTGCAACGGTATCGTCCATCCAATCGGTCATCTGCCGGACGGAGCCGCAGCGGCTGAGCTGAACGAGCAGCTCCTCGAGCCCCGTCTCCGGATCTTCCGCTTGCTGCTCCGCGGTCTGCAATGCCGTCCATAGCGCGCTCGCGATGCCGGCGCATACGCCCTTGCAGACGGGAAGCGACGCATTGCCGCCCGCCAGCTGAGACCGCACGGCCTGCCACTGTTCCCCCGCCTGCTGCCATTGCTTCTGGAAGACGGCGTCGTGAAGCCGCCGAACGTCGTCCATCGAGACGGCGCGGACCGGATCGGGCTTCACCGACGCCGAGTAGGCGTAGACGCGGTTCCACTCGTTCATCTCCGCGACCTCGACCGCGCCGCGGCTCTCCAAGTACGAATCGATCAGCCGATCGTACCCCGTCTTGCCCATTCCGAGGCCCGCCAGCGCGGACAGCTTCATGTATTGCAGAATGTTGTCCAGCATCTCGTTCGAGACGCGCAGGATGAACGGCAGGCCGCCTTCTTCCATCTGTACTTCGGGATCCCCGAGGAAAATCACGACGAACTCCTGGTCCGAATACTCCAGCACTTCCGCGGACAATCCCGGCTGCCCCACGAGATGTGACTCCAGCAGCTCGCGAATGATGTTCCCCGTTCCGAACCGCAGCAGCTGCCAGTCCCGTTCCTCTCTCCGCGCCGTTACGTCGGAACGGACGAGGCTGAGCGTCAGCGCCCGCACCGTCGCCCGCTCCGGCAAGCCCATGAACGCGATTCGGTCCAAGGGGAGCTCCTCCGGCCGATACCGCGTGGCGATCAAGTCACGGAAGAAAGCATCCTTCATCGACCGCTTCACGACGTCCTGCTGCTGCAGGTAGCTCGCCAGCAGCTCGTCTTGAACCTTCGGCTCGTTGATCACCTGCAGCACTTCGCGCACGACGAATTCGATCTCCGCGATGCTCGGCGGCTTGAGCAGGAAATGATGCACCCCGGAGGACACCGCCTTGCGCGCGTTCGCGAGATCGTCGTAGCCGCTTAGGATGACGATCGGGACGTCGGGATCGATGCCGCGGATCGCCTCCGTCAGCTGGAAGCCGTCCATGTTCGGCATGTAGACGTCCGTAATGACGAAGTCCGGCCGCAGCTCGCGGAACTTGGCCAAGCCTTCCGCCCCGTCGGCGGCCGTCCCGACGATGCGCACGCCCATGTCCTCCCACGGGATATGCTTCAGCAACCCGTTAATGACGTAATCGTCGTCGTCAACCAATAGAATCGTATTCATGCGTCAAGCTCCTTCTCAGTTGCTCCATATCCTCCTCGTGCCGAATGATCGGCAGGCGGATGACGACGCGCGTGCCGCCCTGCTCGCCCGGCGCGACCTGCACGCCGTACTTCGGGCCGCAATACAGCTGGATGCGGTCGATGACGTTGCGGATGCCGATGCCGCCCGTCTTCGCGACGTCGAAGCCTTCCGGAACCCCGCACCCGTTGTCCGCGATCGTGACGAACAGCTGCTGGCCGGCTCCTTCGTCGCGCGCTTCGAACGTCACCCTCACGATCGCCTTCTCGCCCTTCTGCCAGCTGCCGTGAATGACTGCGTTCTCGAGGAACGGCTGCAGGATGATTTTCGGGACGATGACGTCGTGAAGTTCGCTCTCCACCTGCTCCGAATATTCGATGTTGAAGTTCTGCCGGTATTCTTGAATGACCATATAACACCGGGCGTGGATGAGCTCGTCTCTCACGGCGACGTACCACTTGTCGTTGCTGAGGCCGATCCGGAACAGCTTGGACAGCTGCTGCACCATCTGGCTGATCTCGTGGGCGTTGTAGTCGAGCGCGCGCCAATGGATGAGATCGAGCGTGTTGTATAGAAAATGGGGCTTGATCTGCGCGTGCAGCAACTGAATCTCCGCTTCCCGGCGGTCCCGATGCTCTTGATTCAGACGGCCGACCAGCTCCTTCAGCCGGTGTACCATTCGGTTGAATTGCGTCGACAAGTACATGTATTCCTGGATGCTCGAAGCCTGCATCCGGACGTTGAAGTCGCCCTTCTCGACGGTACGCATCCCTCTCACGATGCCGTTAATCGGGGACGTCAGCTTCCGCGACAGCCAGAACGCCAGCGGAATCGTCACGAGGAGCAGCCCGCCGAGCAGCGCGATGATGAGCAAGCGGATCTCCTTCCCGCTCTGCCGGAGAACGTCCTTGGCGATCAACTGCTGAAGCATCCAATATTCCGAGTTCTCTTCCGTCTGAATGACGCTATAGTGCGCGCCGGCGACGTCCTGCGGCGGCGTTCCTTCGCGAATCGGCGCCTCGAAGCCCCCGGGCAGCATCGCCGCGATATATCTTCCGCGGGAATCGCGAACGACGTAGTAGTCGTCGCCGTTCGGCGTCCCGTCGTTCTTGTTCAGGATGTCGAACAGTTGCCGCTCCGGAATGTTGATCTTCACGATGCCGAGCAGCTTCCCGCGATCGCCGGAGATGCGGTGGGCATAGCTGACGACCCGAAGGACGCCTCCTCCGGCGAGCTCGTCGTGCGACGCGATCCAGAAGCCGTCCGTCTCCTCCAGCCGGGCGACCCAGCCTTCGGTCTTCGCGTCTGCGAGCGTATGCAAGTACGGACTCGGAAATTGCGGCTGTCCCGCGATCCAGTCCGTATAGAGCTCGATCGAATGCAGGCCGCCCTTCACGGCGGTCAGCTTCTTGAATTCGTCGTTCAGCAGCCTCGTCTTCGTCACGAAGTCGTAGTCGCTGTCCGGCGGCGAGCCCAGGTATTGCTGCACCATCGTGTTCGTCACGAGGAACAGCGCCGTATCCTGGATGCCGGTTACGTAGTTCGATAGGTTTTGCGATTTCTCGTCCAGCAGCTCCGCCTTCGTCTCGCGGATCTCGCGATAGGCGATGTTCGAATACGTCTCGTAATAGACGAAGCCCGATACGAGCAGTAACAGGCCGCTGAATCCGATGAAACCAAGCATCATCAACGTGAATAGCTTCGTCGGATAGGTAACCAGTTTGCGCATCGGGCTCATTCCTCTTCTTCAAGCAGTGGTACGAACTATTTTATCCTTTTATGCCGGTCGTCGCGATCCCTTGGGTGAAGTATTTTTGCCCGAGGAAAAAGATCGTCAGGCTCGGCAAGATCGACAGCACCGACATCGCGAACACCGCGCCCCAGTTCGAGCTGCCGCTGGAATCCAGGAACAGGCGCAAGCCGAGCGGTACGGTGAACTTCTTGATGTCGCTCAGATAGATGAGCTGGCCGAAGAAGTCGTCCCACGTTCCCATGAACGTGAAGATGGCGGCCGTGATGAGCGCAGGCGAGCTGAGCGGAAGAATGACGCGAACGAACAGCGTGAACCAGCCCGCTCCGTCGATCTTCGCGCTCTCGTCGAGCTCGCGCGGAATGCCGCGGATGAACTGGACGATCAGGAAGACGAAGAACGCGTCGCCGAGGAACTTCGGCACGGTCAGCGGAAGATACGTATCGACCCAACCGAGCTTGTGGAAAATAATGTACTGCGGAATGAGCGTCACGTGGCCCGGAAGCATGAACGTGCCGAGCATGAGCGCGAAGAACAGCTTCTTCAGCGGGAACTCGATGCGCGCGAACGCGAACGCCGCCATGGACGAGCTGATGACCGTGCCGACCACCGCGATGGCGCACAGCAGGAGCGAGTTCAGGAAGAACCGGCCGAAGTTGATGTTGCGCATGCCGTGCCAGCCGTTCGAGTAGTGCTCGAGCGTGAACGCGGACGGCCACAGGCTTTTCGACGTGAAAATCTCGGTCGTCGGTTTCACCGAAGCGCTGAGCAGCCAGAATACCGGATAGAGCATGATGAGGCCGCACGCGAGCACGATGGCGTGAAAGAGGACGGACTTGAGTTGTTTGGGCATCGTCATCGTCATCGCTTAGTCCCTCCCGTCCGAATAGTACACCCAGTAGCGGGAAGTGAGGAACAAGACGCCGGTGAACGCCGCGATGATGATCAGCAGCAACCAGGCCATGGCCGACGCGTAGCCCATTTCCAGGAAGGTGAACCCTTTGATGTACAGGTATAGCGAATAGAGTAACGTCGAGTTGATCGGACCGCCCGAACCGTTGCTGATGATGAACGCTTTGGTGAACGTTTGGAACGATTGAATCAACGTAATGGTCAAGTTGAAGAAGATGACGGGCGTAAGCAGCGGCATCGTGATGCGCCAGAACTTGCGCATGATGCCCGCTCCGTCGACGGTAGCGGCTTCGTACAGCTCGCCGGGAATTTGCTTCAATCCCGCGAGGAAGATGATCATGACGGAGCCGAATTGCCACACCGACAGCCCGATCAGCGAGTAAATCGCGAATCGCGGATCGGCGATCCAGTTATGCCCCTCGATCCCGAGGAAGCCCAAGCCGTCGTTGAAGATGCCTTCCTTGTCGAACACTTTCTTCCAGAGCACGGAGATGGCGACGCTGCCTCCGAGCAGGGAAGGAATGTAATAAATCGTGCGGTAGAAACCGAGGAACTTCATGCCTTGATTGAGCAGTACGGCCAATCCGAGCGCGAACGCGAGACGGAAAGGAACGGACAGGAATACGTATTGCAGCGTAACCTTGATCGAGTCCATCATCCGGTAATCGTCCGTGAACATCGTCTTGAAGTTGTCGAAGCCGATCCACTTCGGCGACGTGAGCAAATCGTATTGGGTGAAGGATAGATAGAACGAGGCTCCGATCGGGCTTAACGTGAGGCAGACGAAGCCGATCAGCCAGGGCAACAGGAACAGATAGCCGGCCAAGTATGTTTTATATTTCTGCATCTCGTGTGCTCTCCAATCTGGGAGGACAAAGGGAGCCGCGGTCGGCTCCCCTTCTCCTGATTCTCCGGTCGGTCCGGCTTACTGCGCGTTCGCTTTGGCGATCAGCTTGTCGATCTCGGTCATGAACTCTTCGGCTGCCGCGTCCACGGACTTGGCGTTAAAGCCGATCTTCTCGCTCGTCAGCTGGAGCAGCTTGATGAGCTCGTTGTCGAGCGGGAACTGTACCCACACGACCGGCGGAGCGACTTCGGCGACGAGGGAGATGTAGTCGTACATAAGCTTGTCGACCGGCGTCGATTGCGCCGCGAGGGCGTCGCGGATCTTGCCCGCCGGCGGAACGCCGCGCGTATTCCCCAGAATCGCGCCCGCTTCGGGATCGTTCACCATGAAGTCGATGAACTTCGCGACGACTTCCGGATGCTTCGTGCCTTCGTAAGCCGTGATGTATTGGCCGGAGAGCGGCGGAACCATACCGCTGCCCGCAGGGCCGTTCGGGAACAACAGCAGGCCGAGCGAGTCTTGCGTCAATTGCTGCAAGCCGGCCAGCTGGGACGCGGAACCGCTCTGGATCGCGACTTGGCCTTTGACGACGAGCGAAGTGTCGGCAGCCGTCGGCGGATTCGCGACTTGCACGTCCGCAGGAACGACTGCTCCCGCGCCGCGAAGGTCGGACCACAGTTGGAACCAGCCGATCGCGTCTTCCTTCTCGAAGTGGCGCTGGCCGTCGACGTCGTACAGCTTCTTGCCGTAAGCGCCGAGGTACGACGCGAACGCGCCCGAATCGCTCGACAGGTCATAGAGGGCGTAGTTACCGTCGCCAAGCTTCCCTTGCAAGGCGATTGCCGCGTTCTTCAGATCGTCGTACGTCCAGTCCTTCGTCGGAACCGTCACGCCGGCTTTCTCGAACAGCGCCGCGTTATACATGAGGCCGGTCGAGTTGACGCCGAGCGTCACGCCGTACAGCTTGCCGTCGAACGTCGCGGATTGCACGAGGCCTTGGTTGAAGTCGTCGAGCTTGATCGCGCTGCCGACGTATGGCGTCAAGTCGAGCAGAGCGCTCTTGTCTACGTATTCTTTGATGTTGCCGCCCATTTGGATGAGGTCTGGCGCGTTGCCCGCGGCAATCTGGGTGTTCAGCTTGTCCATGTATCCGTCGAAGCCGGAATATTCCGGGGTGATCGTAACGCCCGGGTTTTTCGATTCGAACAGCTCGATCGCTTTTTGCGTTTTTTCGTGGCGCTCGTCGGAGCCCCACCAGGACATCCGGAGATCTACTTTCTCGCCCGCGCTAGCGGACGGCGAAGCCGATCCGGACGCTGCAGGCGCGGAAGCCGACGGGCTTGCGCCGCTTTCATTGTTGGCGTTGTTGTTGCCGCACGCCGCTAACAGCATAGTCAAGGTAAGCATGGTTACTGCGACTGTCTTTGTCTTTAACATGTATCTAACCCTCCTTGATTGGTTACTGCTTCTTTATTGTAAAAGAGGGGCGATTCGATAGACATAAACAAAAGTAAGGGAAAGCATAACAAAAGTTAGTTGTTTGGATGAACGAAGTTAGGAGATGCGGCTGGACATTAAGGTTCGCATGCTCCATGTCCGTTATTCCAAGGGGGATGACGGCTTGCGGCGCGCGGGTTCTGCTGTTGCGGTGGCGCGTTGGCGGGGATTGGGTTGGTACTCCGAAATAACGGAACGCGGTGCCGCTATTGCGTCTATCCTCCGGCAGTACGTCGTATTAACGGAACGTGGCGCCGCTATTGCGTTTCTCCTCCGGGGATTCGCCGTAATAACGGAACGTGGTGCCGCTATTGCGACTCTTCTCCGGGACTTCGCCAAAATAACGGAACGTGGTGCCGCTAATGCGTCTATCCTCCGGGACTTCGCCGAAATAACGGAACGTGGTGCCGCTATTGAGTCTCTCCTCCGGGACTTCGCCGAAATAACGGAACGTGGTGCCGCTAATGCGGAAAAGACCGCCCCCGACGCCAATCGCGCCGAAAACGGTCTTACGCAAACTCCGTTTTTATTTATGAAACTTCACGAGATCGTCTACGCGGACCGCTTGGCCCGTGCGGATCGAACGGTTGGCCGCGATGCCCGTCAGAATGGACCGGGCGCCGTCGATGTGGTTCGCCGCGCGGTTGAACTCGTCCTCGACCGGCGTGCCGAAAATATCGTTCAGCAGCACCGGATCGCCGCCGCCGTGGCCGCCTTCGCCTTCTTCGATCTCGATCTCGTACGGCGCTTCCCAATGCGGGAACAGGATAATGCGCTTATCCTTGAGCGCGCCTTCGAGCGCCTTGTCGCCGCCGGAGTTGACGTACGATTGCTCGACGATCGTCATTTCGAGGCGACCCTTCGTGCCGTTGAACGCGATGCGGTAGCCTTCCCACGGCATATACGCGTTCAGCGAGTACGTCAGAATCGCGCGGTTCTTGTAGCGGACCATAACGCCCATCGTGTCTTCGATGCTGATGCCGTCGCCGAACACGCTCTGGTCGCGGCGGTAGCCGTCTTCCGCCTCGGCGTCGAGGTACATCGCCTTCAGATGCTCGTTCTCGTCGAGATGCAGCGCGAACGGATCTTCCTTCGCGTTCGGATGTCCCGTCGCGCGCTCGTAGAACTTCGTCACGCCGCGCTGCTCCGCGTTCTCCTTGCCGTAGAACAGCAAGTCGCCGTACGCGAATACTTCCTCCGGCTGCGAGCCGATCCAGAAGTTGACGAGGTCGAAGTGGTGCGTCGACTTATGCACGAGCAGGCCGCCGCCGTTGCGTTTGTCGCGGTGCCATCTGCGGAAATAGTCCGCGCCGTGCATCGTGTTGAGCAGCCATTCGAAGTGAACGGACGTCACTTGGCCGATCGCGCCGTCGCGGATGAGCTCTCTCGCCTTCGTGTGATGCGGCGCGTAGCGGTAGTTGAACGTAACCCGAACGTTGCGTCCCGTCCGCTCGACCGCGTCGAGAATTTCCTGGCACTTGCGCTCGTCGACCGTCATCGGCTTCTCGGTTATGACGTCGCAGCCGAGCTCCATCGCGCGAATAATGTACGTATGGTGCGTCCGGTCGACGCTCGTCACGATGACGGCGTCCGGCTTCTGCTCCGCGATCATGCGGTCGAACTCGTGCGCCTTGTAGGTCGCTACCGGACGATAGTCGTAGTTTTTCTCCAGCAGCTTGTTCGCGTAATTCATCCGCGTCTGGTTCGTGTCGCAGAACGCGGTCAGCTCGGACGTTTCCCGGTATTGCTTCGCGATCGCGCCGTAGAAAAACTCCGCCCGGCCGCCCGCGCCGACGAGTACGTATCTTTTTTTGCTCATGTTAGTTATCCCCCTATGAATTATAGAATGACGCCGTCTTTGAAAATCGCGATTTCCCTGAAACCGTTGCGCTCGCCGTTCGTCCGGACGGTGCCGGAAGCGAGGCCGATGACGTAGTCTAGCAGTTGTTCCGTCAACTCGTCCATGCCCGTGCCGCTTAACAGCCGTCCCGCGTCGAAGTCGATCCAGTGCTTCTTCTTCTGCGCCAATTCGCTGTTCGTCGACATCTTGACCGTCGGCACCGGTCCGCCGAACGGCGTGCCTCGCCCGGTCGTGAACAGGACGATATGCGCGCCGGCCGCGGCCAGCGCCGTCACGGAGACGAGGTCGTTGCCCGGCCCTTGGATCAGGTTCAGCCCGCGCTTGCTCGCGCGGACCCCGTACGGGAGCACGTCGGTGACGCTAGCCCGGCCGCCCTTCTGCGTGCAGCCGAGCGACTTCTCCTCGAGCGTCGTGATGCCCCCGGCTTTGTTGCCCGGCGACGGATTCTCGTAGATCTCTTGGTTATGGCGAATAAAGTATTGCTTGAAATCGTTGATCAGATGCACGACCTTGCCGAACACGTCCTCGTCCGTCGCGCGATTCATCAGAATCGTCTCCGCGCCGAACATCTCCGGCACTTCGGTCAGAAGCGCCGTTCCGCCTTCCGCGGTTACGACGTCGGCGAGCCGTCCGACGAGCGGGTTCGCCGTAATGCCGGAGAAGCCGTCCGAGCCGCCGCACTTCAGCCCGAGCTTCAGCTTGGACAG
This sequence comes from Cohnella sp. GCM10027633, assembly GCF_042675445.1. NCBI lineage: Bacteria > Bacillati > Bacillota > Bacilli > Caryophanales > Paenibacillaceae > Cohnella > Cohnella sp. GCM10027633. Next base: position 913,445 of record NZ_JBHTGV010000001.1, read on the forward strand.
CGGAATCGGCTTGCGCTCGAACCGCTCGGCGTAATCGACCAGCTCTTCGAGCAGCTCCAGGCCTCTCTCGAGCTCGTCTTCCTCGTCCTGCGACTTCAAGTAACGGATGCGTCCGCCGCCGTCGCCGAGCATCGCCTGCATGCCGTCGATCTGGTTGTTCTCGCAGCCGAGTCCGACGATCAGCACGCCGGCCGCGTTGCCGTGCTCCGCGAGCGCCGCCAGCAGTTGCTTCGTAAAGCTAAGGTCGTCGCCGAGCTGAGAGCAACCGAACGGATGCGCGAAGTGGTAGACGCCGTCGATGCCGCGTCCGGCGAACCGGCTCTCGCCCATCTTCGCCAGCAGCTCGCACGTCTTGTTGATGCAGCCGACCGTATTCAGGATCCAAATCTCGTTGCGGATGCCGACTTCTCCGTTGTCCCGCTCGTAGCCGAGGAACGTATGACCTTCCGTCGGTTGCGGCGCTGCTTCCTCCGTCGGCTCGTACTTATAGTCCAAGATCGCCCCGAGCCCGGTGCGGACGTTGTGCGTATGCACCCATTCGCCGACCGGAATGTCGGCCTGCGCGACGCCGATCGAGTATCCGAACTTATGCACGTGCCGTCCCGCCGCGACCGGACGGATCGCCAGCTTATGTCCGCGCGGCACGTCGCCGAGCGCCGTCACGGTCGTCTCGCCGCCGTTCGTCGGCACGGTCACGCTCGCTCCGGCGGCAATGTCCCGGAGCGCGATCGCGACGTCGTCGTCGCGGTGAAGCAATACCGTATCGCTCATGTGTTCGTCTCCTCTCTTGCCAGGCGAGCCGTAACCGCGTCGGCCAATCCCGGGTAAACCGTCAAGTCTTCTTCCCAAATCTTCGTCTCCGACAGAATGCCGCGTACGCAGGCTGCGATGCTCGCCGCGCCGCTGTCGCCTTCGCCGCCGCGATAATACGGCGACCAGGCTTCCGCGATGAGCGCCAGCAGCGCCGGATCGTCGCGCAGCGGGAACGCCGAGCCGTCCGGCAGCCGCGATTGCGGCGCTTCGCCCGCGACGTGCTCGTGGCGATACAGCCGCAGCAACGATGCCAGCGATTCCGTCAGCACGGCAGGGGCGGTGCCGGTTCTCGCGTAATGCGCCTTCAAGGTCGGCAGCAGCCTGACCTTCCACTTCGACAAGCTGTTCATCGCGATATCGGATAGCTTGTGCTTAATGAACGGGTTGCGGAACCGCTCAAGCGTCTCGTTCGCGTATGCCGTCAACTCGCCCCGATCCAGCGGCAGCCCCGGCACGATCTCGTCGAACAAGCCTTGCATGAACTTCGGCCCCCACGCCGGATGCTCGAGCGCCTCCCGCACTTCGCGGACGCCGTTCGCGAGACCGATCGTCGCCATCATCGTGTGCGTGCCGTTCAAGATGCGAACCTTGCGCAGTTGGTACGGCGCCAGATCGTCCACCCAACGCACGTTCAGCCCGGCGCTTGCGAGCGGCAACCGCCCCTCGATCTCGCCGCCTCCTTGAATCGCCCAGAAGAAGTACGGCTCGGCCGTCGTAAGGAGCGGGTCGGCGTAACCCCACTCCGCGAACAGACCGTCCGCCTCGTCGCCCGGAAAGCCGGTGACGATCCGGTCGACGAGCGTGTTCAGGAACCGATTGGCTTCCCGAACCCAAGCCTTGAACGCGTCTGGCAAGCCCCAATCGTCCGCGTGCTTCAGCACCGTCTCCAGCAACCGCTCGCCGTTGCGGTCGAGCAGCTCGCACGGCAAGTGCACGAGACCCTTGCCCGAATCGCCGTCGAACGTCTCGTAGCGTCGATAGAGGAACGCGGTCAGCTTGCCCGGGAAGGACAGGACGGGCTCGTTCGGCCGCCTTTCGGACGGCTGGTACGCGAGCCCCGCTTCCGTCGTGTTCGAGATAACGAATTCGAGCTCGGGTTCGTCGGCCAGGGCGAGGAATGCGTCCCACTCTTCATACGGATCAATCATCCGGGTCAGAACCGAGATCGTCTCCCGCTCCTCGACCCGGCGCCCGTCCCGGATCCCCCGCACCAGCAGCGTGTATGCGCCTTGCTGCGCCTTCAGTTGATCCATGTGCGGCTTGCCCGTCGGGCGCGGCTGCGTTACCGCGACGCCGCCGTTGAACAACCCTTGCGAATTCGCCGCGTGCAGCATCCAATCCGCGAACCCGCGGAGGAAATTGCCTTCGCCGATCTGCAGCACCTTGATCGGCAATCCGCGTCCGCGGTCGAATCGTTCGCGCTCTTCGGCATCAAGCGCGTCCGGACCGATCAGCGGCAGTCCGGCCGCCGTTCGTTCATGCACGGACATGGCGCTCCCCGCTCCCTTCGCCGAAGCGGAAGTATTGCTCCGCGTTGCGGTAGCTGACGTCCTGCACAAGACCGCCGAGCCAATCCATGTCCCGCGGCGCTTCGCCGCGTTCGACCCATTCGCCGATCAGATTGCAGAGGATCCGGCGGAAGTATTCGTGCCGCGTGAACGACAGGAAGCTGCGGGAATCGGTCAGCATGCCGACGAAGCGGCCGAGCAGGCCGAAGTTCGCGAGCGAGGACAGCTGCGCGAGCATGCCGTCCTTCGTATCGTTGAACCACCAGGCGGAGCCGAGCTGGATTTTGCCCGGAATGCCGCCGCCTTGGAACGAGCCGATAACCGACGCGAGTACGTCGTTGTCCTTCGCGTTAAGCGAATAGACGATCGTGCGCGGCAGCGAGTCGTCGCGGTCCCAAGCGTCGAGCAAGCCGACGAGCGCACCGGCGAGGCGGCCGTCGTTGATCGAGTCGTAGCCGGTGTCCGGTCCGAGCGTCGCGAACATCCGCTTATTATTGTTGCGGTGCGCATGGATGTGCAATTGCATCGCCCACTCGCGCTCGCTATACCATCTGCCGAGCTGCAGCAGCGTGAACGTCTTGTATTTCTCTTCCTCTTCCCTGCTAACGTCCTCGCCGCGCAGTCCCTTGGCGAAGATCGCCGCAGCCTCGTCCTGCGAGCACGGCGCGAACGGCACGTCGTCGAGCGCGTGGTCGGAGACGCGGCAGCCGTTCGCGTGGAAGAACGCGACCCGCTCGCCCAGCGCGGCGAGCAGCCCGTCGTAATCGGAGACGGGACGGCCGACCGCTTCCTCCAGCCGCTTGATCCACGGCAGGAAGGTCGCTGCGCGGATGTTCAGCGCCTTGTCCGGGCGGAACGACGGCAGCACCTGCGTATCGATCGTCGCGTCTTGGCGAATCGCCGCGTGGTACTCGAGCGTGTCCGCCGGATCGTCCGTCGTGCAGATGACCGCGACGCGGTTGTCGCGGATCAGGTCGCGCACGGTGAGGCCTCTGTCGAATACCGCTTGCGTCTTGTCCCAGATCGCCTTGGCGTTGCCTTCGTGAAGGATCTCCTCCACGCCGAACATCCGGCGCAGCTCGAGATGGGACCAATGGTAGAGCGGATTGCCGATCGTCGCCGGCACGGTGCGCGCGTACGCTTGGAACCGCTCGTAATCGGAGACGCCCGGCCCGCCCGTTACGAAGCGCTCCAAGGTGCCGTTCGCCCGCATCGCCCGCCATTTATAGTGATCGCCGTACAGCCACGCTTCCGTCAAGTTCGCGAAGCGTTTATTCTCGGCGATTTCCTTCGGATCCAGATGGCAATGGTAGTCGATTATCGGCATCTTCGCGGCGTATTCGTGATACAACCGGGACGCCGTGTCGTTCGTCAACAGAAATTGCTCGTCCATGAACGGTTTCATCGGTGCGTAAGCCCCTCCCTGAAATCGGTTTCTTTCTTTATCTTAGGACAATATTAGTGCCATGTATTGTCCGTTTTTGCTATAATCGCGATAGATATGATCTTTTTTGCTCTGAGGTGCATGATGATGCAAGCCAAGGAATCGATATACGCCAGATACGGCGACGAAGAGCGCGACTTCTTCCTGGAGCATGCGGCGCGCTACGCGCCCTTCGAGAGGAACAACCACTACCATAGCACGTACGAGATTTACTACCAGCTGTCGGGAAGACGGCATTACTTCATCAAGGACCGCGCCTACGCCATCGCGGCGGGCGACCTCTTGTTCATTAATAAATACGACGTCCATAAGACGTCGATGCTCGGATCTCCGCAGCACGAGCGGATCGTCATGAACTTCAGCGACGCGTTCCTCGGCTCGGACCATCCGCTGTTCCGTCCGGAGCTTCTCGAGATCTTCCACCGGAACCACTACCTCTACCGCTTGAAGCCGCAGGAGCAGATGATAGTCGAGCCTCTGCTGCGGAAGATGGCGGAGGAGACGAAACAGCAAGAAGACGGATTCGATCTCTCGATCCGCCTTCTCGTCGCGCAATTGCTGCTGTATGCTTACCGTCTGGAGGACGCGGACGTCCCGGTTACCGACGACCCGCTGAGCCCGACGCATCGGCGAATCGCCGATATCGTCAAGTACATTAACGCCCACTACGAGGAGAAGCTGCCGCTGGCGGAGCTGTCCGAACGGTTCGCGATGAGCCCGACTTACCTGAGCCGGACGTTCAAGAAGGTGACCGGCTTCACCGTCGTCGGCTACCACAACCTGACGCGCGTACGCGAAGCGCAGCAGTTGCTCGCCAACACGGACGCCAAAGTGACGGACATCTCCGAGAGGGTCGGCTTCGAGCAGTTCGCCCACTTCAACCGGACGTTCAAGAAGGTGACCGGCACGAACCCGACGCGGTATCGCAAATGGAACGGGTGATCGGAGCGACATGCTCTTCGTGCCTTCCCCGCGCGTGTCGATGTTGGCGGTCTCGCGTGAGATGACGCAGCCGTCGGGATGTGTATGATAAACCGACCATATTGTTCTTATCAAGCCTGAAAAGCGAAGTTGTATTCGGTAAATCAAATATAATTCCCGAGATTGAGCGGATGCGTCCGATTATAACTAGAATATCGAATACAATCCCGGAATCGAGTACTCGGCGCGAAATGGATGTGAAAAACCGAATACAATCCCCAATATTGTGCAATCGGCGCAGCGTGTATGTGATAATCGAATACCGAGGGAACAGAGGCGCGAACAGCGCCGATATGAAAAAAACGGACGCCAATCTCGTCGAGATTGGCGTCCTTCTCTTCTAGATCACTTCCCGTACGTCCTTGCCCGGCAGCGGCGGGAAAGGATTGTGAGGCTCCGCCTGATACCAGAACGCCGTCGACGCGATATCGCTCCGCTGCGTCAAGTACGTCCAACCGGCGCGCCAGCCGAGATCCTGGATCGTGACGCGCAGGTCGCTCTCGAACCGGATCGGGTCCATGACGTGCCATCGGTACATGCCGAACCGCTGATTACTGCTGTACAGGCCGTCCGGCTTGATCACTTGGTGCATGCCTAGATAAGCCGTCGAATACGTACCGTACTCGCCGCGCGGATGCTCCCAGTTCCACGCGCCGCCGAAGTAATCCTCCGTCCCCGTGCCGCAGATCGTCGGGAACTCGCCGTCTCCGTCCATAAAGAACTTGATCTCCCCTTCTCCCCACCATCCGTTGTTGTTCACCTGCCAGGCGAGGTACGTGCCGACGAAGTGGCCTTTGCCCGTGATGCCGTCGACGATCGTGTACGGAACCTTGTCGCCGGTCGGATTCTCGCGCCGCCATTGGGCGTGGAAGTAGGCTGCGTCTTCCGGAACGTCCGTCAGCGTGTAGTCGATCTGATAGAACAGCGTCGTCTTCTCCGGCATCGCGTTCTCGACCGTGATCTTCGCCGACCCGCGGAACGGCATCTGCCAATAGCTATTGAAGCCGCCCGCGGGGTTAACCGCGACGGGCAGCGAATTGACGTTGACTCTCTCCCGCCAGCCGTTGCAGAACAGATCGCCGATCGGAACCTCGACGGAAGGATTCTCCTCGCCGTCCCAATACATGCGCACGATCATATTGCGCCACGAATCCGGGTGGCACGTCATCCAGACATGCTGGATCGCGCCCGGCCCTTCGATGTCCGCGATCGTAAGCACTTCGCCCGGCTGGATGTCGACCGAAGGAGACACCTTCCAGCCTTGTCCCAGATACTGCGAGGCATGCGTGCCGGTACCGGCGGTCGCCATGCCTCCTTTGCCCTTCTCGCCCTTGAAGTTCTCCGCGCTGATCGATCTCGTCTTCGCGTTCGACAGCGTCGCCAAGTTGCCCAGTCCCATGTTCAATCCGTTGAAGCCGTTCATCCGTTACATCTCCTTTAGGTGTCTGTCGGTAATCATTCGCTAAGGTAGCCTTACGATTAAGCCGTTCTACGTTCGGCGACGAATCCCTTCCGCCAACCCGCAAGTAGTTATTAAAGTGACAGACTTTCATAAAAAAGACAGCCTTATGGCTGTCTTCGCGCGGCTGCTTCCCCTATGAACGTTCCGATCGCCCGATATACAGATCCTCGGCCCGCGACTTGCGGACGGCGTCCCGGTACTTGCTGGGCAACAGCCCGAATTGTTTCTTGAACTGCTTGCAAAGATAGGAAGCGTCCGTCATGCCGCAGTCCTCCGCGATCGATTCCAGCGTATCGTCGCCGCGCTCGAGCAGCTGCATCGCGCGCTTCAGCCGCATGTCCCGCAGCATCTGCATCGGCGTCAGCCCGTACCGCTTCCGGAACGCGCGGTCCAAGTAATTCGGATTCAGGCTGACGAGCGCGGCAAGCTCGTCCCTTCCGAGCCTCTCCGCCATTCGCGCGGACATCTGGCCGACGAGCCCGGCGAAGCGGTCGCCTGTCGTCTGGTACGCTTCCGATCGTTCGGGACGACCGGCTTTCTCCCAGCCGAGCATAATCTGCTCCAGCAGGACGAGCATGCCGCTCGTCAGCTTCATGTCCCGGAACGTCGCGTTCGGGTCGTTCCATACGGCGAGCAACTTCAGGAACGCGGCCTCGAACTTCGCCGGGTCCGGCACGGCAACGACCGGAGCGATGCGGCACATGAGGAGCAGATCGAATTGATGGGCGCAACGAATGCTCGCCTGCATCCACAAGTGCGTGCCGGATCGATCGGCATGTTCGGAGAAAGGCAGGTTCGGCGGATGAAGCATGACGTCTCCCGCTCGCACGCGTCGCGTCTCGCCTCCCGTTCCGGTCGTTACGTCGCCTTCCTTGACGAAGCTGATGATCCAATTCGGAAATACGCGCCCCTCGATCGCGAGCCGGTCGTACGGCGCCCGGCTGACCGTCTGCAGTTGGACGGACCACGGTCCTTGCGCCCAATCGATCGGATTCGTTGACATCGTTCCATCACCCCGGTACTTCCACGTTACCGCACGTCCCCTGCTTTTGCATAGACCGTCTCCTTGAAATGTTCCGGATTCGGAACCGCATGCCATAGGCCGTTCGCCATAAAAGCCGGATACCGCCTGCAGCCGACGCATTGGTTATGGCAGCGCTCCAGCGCGATGTCCGCCCCTTCGGCGGCCAGCTCGTTCAGCTTGCCGCCGTACCGATGCTGCGTCAAGTTGTTGATGCAGCATGAAATTCTCACGGAGCAGCGATCCTCAGGCCCCGGAACGGTCAACATTGCTCCCGAGGAACGAAGCCCTCGTAGGCGGGCTTGCCGTCCTTGGCGATGAGCGGACCGTTCTTGAACACCTCGCCCGTATCCGGATTGCGCGAGCCGTCGACCGAATATTGGATGACGTAGCCTTTACGCGTCTGGTCCTTTGTCAAGTTAGGCTTGCTGCGATGGAACAGCAGCGAGTTGAACGCGACCATGCTCCCTTTTTTCAAAGGCACCGGAATCCCCTCGACGTCGCCGTAGTAGCAAATAAAGCCGATGTCCGTCCAAACGTGCTTGACGAAGCCCTTCTTATGAGTGCCCGGCTGCACCCAGATGCATCCGTTCTCGATCGTGGCGTCTTCGAGCGCGAGCCAGCACGTCACGTACTCGACCGGATCGGTCGGCACGTAGCCGTTGTCCTGATGCCAAGGGAACTCCCTGTCGCCTTCCGGCCGCTTGTATACCGATTGGTCCCAGTACAGCTTCGTATCCGGACCGAGAAGCGTCGTCGTAATGTCGACGAAGCGCCGATCGGCGATGAACGCTTGCAACCGCGGATCGCGGAAGTTGACGTTCACGGTGAAGTTGATCGTGCCGGCCGCGCTGATGAAGTCTTCCTTCTTCTTCGCCTGCAGCTCCCGCTCGGACGCTTCGTCGAACGCGTCGATGATGCCGCGGACTTCGTCGATCTCCTCCGCTCCGAACAAATCCTCGAACACGATGAAGCCTTGCTCGTCGTATTGCTTCAGTTGCGCCTCGGTCAATCGGACCTGCGCGCCGGAATTCGCGATGCTCATCGGAACAGCCCCTTAAGATAAGATGGATGATGAATCTTATCCTCATTGTCCGTCATCGCCGCCGCTTACTCCATGAAGGAATTCCACCATTCTCGGTACGATTTACGCCTGGCGGAACGGTCCGGGCGGAGCGCCCTATAGAACGACGATCGCCCCGGAGCGCATGGGCGCCTCGGGGCGATTCGTAACGTATATGGATTACTTCGGTTCCATGCGGAAGACCGCTACGGACGCCGGAGGAAGAACGACTTGCATGGTGCCGTTCGACAGCTTCGCGCCTTCGTATGGAACGGGCTTAACCGCTTCCGGCTGCTCGAACGTGTTGTGCGCCCCGTTCGAATCGGCAGCCAACAGCGTGCCGACGCAATCGTGATCTCCCACGACGCCGCGCAGCTCGAGCGACACTTCCGCGCCTTCCGAAGGGTGCATATTGTACAGGCTCACGTGCACGACACCGTCCTTCTTGGACGCCGTGACGCCGACCCGCGCGAGCGAGCCGCTCTCGCCTTCGACCGCAAATCGTCCGAATTCGCCATGGACCGCCAACGCTTCGGCGTCTTGGTGGACGTTGTACATCTTCATGACGTGATACGTCGGCGTAAGCAGCATCCGATCGCCTTCCGTCAGCACGACCGCTTGCAGCACGTTGACCATCTGCGCCAAGTTCGCCATCTGAACCCGGTCGCTATGCTTATGGAAGACGTGCAGATGATACGCGGCGACGAGCGCGTCGCGCATCGTGTTCTGCTGGTACAGGAACCCCGGGTTCGTCCCCGGCTCCACGTCGAACCACGTGCCCCATTCGTCGACGATCAGGCCGACTCGCTTGTCCGGATCGTAACGGTCCATGACGGTATTGTGCCGGGTCAGCATCTCGTCCATCTTGGCGGCCTTCTGCATCGTAACGAACCAATCGCGCTCGCCGAACTCGGTGGCCGAGCCTTTGTTCTGCCACGTGCCCGGAACCGTGTAGTAGTGCAGGCTTAGGCCGTGCATATGGCGCTCGGACTTGTTCATGAGCACGTCGGTCCACTTGTAATCGTCCGAGTTCGCTCCGCCGGCGATCTTATACAGCTTGTTGTCGCCGTAATTGCGCGCGTACGTCTGGAATTGGTTATACAGGTCGGCGTAGTATTCCGGCAGCATGTTGCCGCCGCAGCCCCAGTTCTCGTTGCCGACGCCGAAGTACTTCAGCTTCCACGGCTTGTCCCGGCCGTTCGCCCGGCGCAGGTTCGCCATCGGGGAATCGGCGTCGCTCGTCATGTACTCGACCCACTCGGACATTTCCTGCACGGTGCCGCTGCCGACGTTGCCGCAAATGTACGGCTCCGCACCGATCAGCTCGCACAGACGGAAAAACTCGTGCGTGCCGAAATGGTTATTTTCCACGACGCCGCCCCAATGGGTATTGATCATCATCTTACGGTCGGCCTTCGGGCCGATGCCGTCCCGCCAATGGTACTCGTCGGCGAAGCAACCGCCGGGCCAGCGAAGAACCGGAACCCGGAGCTCGCGCAGCGCCTCGATCACGTCGTTGCGAAGGCCGTCCGTATTCGGAATGTCGGACTCTTCGCCTACCCATAGCCCCTCGTATATACACCTGCCCAAATGCTCCGCGAAATGCCCGTAAATGTTACGATTGATCGTTCCTACCGTCCAATCCGCATGTACGACCGCTTTCATCATGAACTCATGCCTCCTCGTTAAGTGTCGCTGCGGATGTCCAGCGAAGCCGCGCGTTTCCGTTCGGGTGCGGACATCCTTTGTCTTTGAATACGGCTCTCACTCGGACGAAGCAGCCGCAATGCATGCAGGTCGATTCGTACGCCAGACTGTCGCACGTCCGGCAAGCTTCGAGCCGCGATGCGTAATGCTCGTCCGATACCCGATGCTCGGGCCGGATTCTGGCGATCAGCCGCCCGATCTGATCCTCGCCCGCATGGACGCTGGCCGAGCAGCCTTTGCAGCCGTCCCTGGCGGACGCGTTCGCTTCGGCGATATCGATCACCCCGGCTTCTTTCGTAGAATCAACTCGATTGTAAAAGATTGAGGTAGGCGCAACAATCGATTATGATAAGAAATACTAACCTTTCGTGCTTTTCGCTTAGACGGAGATAGGGGATGCGCGATGATTCGATTGGTGAGCTGCGGATACCGTTACGTGCACCCGAAAGGACTTACGATTGATCGGCCGAACGGCGCCGGCAATTATGCTTTCGTCCTGTTCAAGAACAGGTCGGAAGTCGTCCTGAACGGCGTGTCGCAAGTCGCCGAGGGCGGTTCCTATATTCTGTACCGGCCCTCTACGCCGCAATTCTACAAGGAATCGGACATGCCGTTCGTCAACGATTGGTTCCACTGCGAAGGAGAAGAGCTGGAGGAGCTGCTGAACGAGGCAGGCTTCCCGCTCGACACGCTCGTGCAAGCGGTCGATCCGTCGATGATTACGCGGGGCGTCGTGGAGCTGCAGCGCATCCGCAAGCTCGGCGGCCCGGTCGGAGAGCGCGTCGTCGACGCGGAGCTGCGGGCGTTCTTCCTGAAGCTGTGCCAGCTGCGGGAGCTCGGAAGTCTGCCCGACCAGCCGGGCCGCTATTACCGCCGGTTCTCGGAGCTGCGGGACGAGCTGTACCAGACGCCGCAATGGCAGGCGTCCGTCGAGGAGCTGGCCGCTCGCGTGAACTTGAGCAAGTCGTATTTTCAACATCTCTACAAGGATCTATTCGGTTGCTCCGTCGGTACGGACCGGATCAACGGCAGATTGGAGTACGCCAAGTACTTGCTCGCGAACAGCACGCTGTCCGTCTCCGAGATCGCCGCGAGGTGCGGGTACGAGTACGACACGCACTTCATGCGGCAATTCAAGAAGTTCGTTGGCGTCACGCCGGGGCAGTTCAAGTCGGAGGTGTAGCATCGCATGCGTACGTTGTTCGATCCGGTTCTGCTGCAAGGCCGCCCGATGCAATTCGAGCCCCGGACGCGCTCGACCTCCGGGTACCCCGGCTATTACCATTGGCACGAGTGCTGCGAAGCGCTGTACGTTCACGAAGGCAACGGGTTCGTCATCGTCGATCAGAAGACGTACGAGATGCGCCCGGGACGGCTGTTCTTCTTCCAGCCCTATCAGCTTCACAAAGTGTTCGCGAACGTCAGCGAGCGCACGCCGTACGAGAGAACGCTCCTGTTCTTCGATCCGTTGTTCTTCGACCGGGCGCTGCAGCCGTTCCGCGCTCGCCGCGCGTTGTTCGAGCATCTATGGAAAGGCCGGCTCGCGTCGGAAGCGATCGACCTGGAGGCGGAAGCCGAATTCGTCGGACGGCTGTTCGAGCGATACGGCAACAAGGTTCGGGCGAACGAACGCCCGCTGAGCGAAGAAGACATGACGATGCTCATGCTCCAACTGCTCGAGGCGATGCCGACCGACGGTAATTCGATCGGCGCGGCAGGATCTCCAAGGGACATCCGTCCGTTCTCGCACGCGGAGAACGCGATGGCATGGATCGAGCAACATTATTCGGAAGATTTCCGGCTCGAGGACGTCGCGGAGGCACTTCACCTGTCCAAGTTCTACTTGTCTCGGTTATTCCAACGCGAGACGGGCAGCAGCTTGTCCGACTACGTCGTCGCCCGCCGCGTCAAGCAAGCGTGCCGGTTGCTCGACACGACGCCGCTGGCGGTGGAGCGGATCGCCGCCGACGTCGGTTACCCGAACGCGTCGTACTTCATCCGCGCGTTCAAGAAGATGATCGGCACGACGCCGCACAAGTACCGCAACGCCTCGAGGCAAGCCTTCGAGACCCGCGAATAGCGAAGCGAGCCCCTGGGAAGGAGGCTCGCTTCTCTTGTTCGTCGTGCGGATTCGCCTTTTTCGCGCTAGATTACCACAAGTACAGATCGTCGCCCTTCAGCTTGAATACGGCTTCGATGAAGTAATAATCCCCGTACACGATCGGATGGTGGTGACGCGGCCGGTGATACGCCTCCGAGCCGAATTGCACGATCGCGTCTGACGACTCGGACCAGTCGCAGCGTTCATCGACCGCCTTGAGCAGCTTCAATGCCGCGCTTAGATACGACGCGCTCTCGAGTACTCCGACGGACTTGGCGATCTCGATCAGACCGCACGCCGCGATCGTCGCCGCCGTATCGTCCGTCAGCAGCGGCTCGGCCGGCTGCCTGAAATCGACCGGAATACGGCCGTCGTCCGGAATGTTCGCCATGAAATAATGCGCGATCCGCTTCGCCGCCTGCAAGTAGGCGTCGTTGCCGGTATGTCTGTAGCTCATGTAGAAGCCGTACAATCCCCACGCTTGCCCCCTCGTCCACGAAGAACCTTCCTCGTAGCCTTGTCCCCCGTACGTTCGAACGACGCCGCCGATCTCGGGATCGAACTCGACGATATGGTTGACCGATCCGTCCGGCCGGACGAAGGCGGACAACGTCGTGTCGGCGTGCTTGGCCGCGATCTGCTTGAAGCGCGGATCGCCCGTCTCTTCCGACGCCCAGTACAGCAGAGGCAAGTTCATCATGCAGTCGATGATCGCCCACCCGCGCGTATCGCCTTCGCCGTGATCGTTCCAGGCGCGGATAAAGCTTCCGGCCAGGTTGAACCGTCCGGCTAGCAGGTTGGCCGCATGCAGCCCTCTTCGGCGCGAATCCGGATCGCCCGTCAAGCGATAGCTCGCGACGGACGTCGGCAGCCACATGAATCCAACGTCGTGGTGCAAGTCGTAGAAGAGATCGAAGCAGCGGTCCAAGTGCGTCTCGGACGCTTTCGCGGCCGCCGCGTACTTCCCGTCACCCGTCTCGTGATACAGCTGCCACATCATGCCGCCCCAAAAGCCGTTCGTCCACCAGCAAATGTCCCCGGTCCCGTCGATCGCCGCGCGGTCGTCATGCGCTCCGTTCACGGTCGTATACGGAATTTTGTCGCGCGACTTGACGCTAACCCAGTCCATCTTCGACTTGATCTTCCCGATCGTGTCATCCAGCCAGCGAAGATCCACCTCGTTCAACTTGCCGTTCGCCATTTCCGCTCGTCCCCTTTTCGTATCACATTGGAATTCTTATGAACATTATAGAGGGTGTCCGGGCGGATAAGTGGTCTAAAAAGGCTCGAAAATGTTCATAAATTGCGCAACGAGGATGGTGTGACGGCGATATCCGGCGGTTTAGCGCCATGTGGTAACGTTAAACCGGGGCAGTGGCGGCAGCTGCAGGTTTAGCGCTATGTGATAACGTTAAACCGGGGCAGTAGCGGTATACCGCGGTTTAGCGCTATTTGATAACGTTAAACCGGGGCAGAGGCGGTATCCCGCGGTTTAGCGCCATGTGATAACGTTAAACCGGGGCAGTAGCGGTATACCGCGGTTTAGCGCCATGTGATAACGTTAAACCGCGGCAGTGGCGGCAGCTGTAGGATTAGTGCCATGTGGTAACGTTGTAGCCAGCTCGCCTGCGCATAGACAGAAAAAGACGGCGCATCCGCGCCGCCTTCCCTATTCCGCTATCGCTCTTCCTTCGAACCCGCCGTCTCCCATCGGTGCGCATACTTAGCTAGCCGCGGATGGAGCGCCGCCGGTTCGTGCGTCAAGACGAGCCGGATGCGGACGATCCATTCCTCGAACGAAGAGAACGAAGCGAACGAATTCGCGATCTCCGGCGAGACGAACAGAAAATGCGGGCCTGGCAGCGTCTCCGTCCAATGGCGGAGCGATGCTTCCATCGGCGTATACTTCTTGCGTTTGCCCTCCCAGCCGTCGATCGTCACGTTGCCGCGGCGACCGAACTCGCTTACCCACTGGACGAGCAACTTCTCCCGTCGATAATACGGACTTACCGGCGACTTGAACATTCGCTTCGCGGTCTCCTCGTGGATCGGGTGAAGCACGAGCCTCGCGAACGACCGGTCGCGCGCGAACGCGGCGGCTGCCGCGATCCCGTCGTCCGTCGCGTCCTCGAACGTATCGTAATAGACGAGCGTCCCCTTCTCCCGCTCCGGCGGCGGCTCATAGCCGTAGGGTACGCGCTCCGTATCGCGACTCAATACGTTTCCTCCTTAACCGATAACCCGCTCCGGTTACACTTCATGGTCGGCGAGCCCGATCGGCATCGGTTCCGGCCGCGCGCACGTCGTCTTCATCCGGTAATGCGTCTCTTGCTCGGACGAATCGTGGAAGCCGAACATCGCTTCGAGCACGTGGTAGCCAAGGTCTCCGCTGGCCCGATGATCGCGGCCGGTCAAGATCGCCTTCGCCATCTCCGCGGCTCCGACGCCGCGCGCGTTCTCGGACTTGCCGTGCGACAGCGGAATATCCGACCATTCGCTCGAGCCGGCGCGGCAGATACGAACCGGACCGCCGAACGTGTTCGGGTCGGGAACGAGCAGCGTCCCATGGCTGCCGTATACTTCGATACGCGGCAGAACGGAAGGCCCCTTCACGTCGAAGCTCGTCAGAATCGTACCGACAGGTCCGGATTCGAAGTCGAGAATGCCCGCGACGTGCGTCGGCGTCTCGACCGTCACCTTCTTGCCGAAGTTCGGCTGGCTCGTGATCGTGCGCTCCGGATAAGAGATTCGCGCCGATCCCGTCACGCGCCTGATCGGCCCGAACATCGCGACCATCGCGGTCAAGTAATAAGGTCCCATGTCGAACATCGGACCGCCGCCCTTCTGGTAGAAGAATTCCGGCGCCGGATGCCAGCCCTCCGGACCTCCTCCGAGCATGAACGCGGTCGCCCCGATCGGCGTGCCGATCCAGCCGTCCTCGAGCAGCTTGATGGCCGTCTGGATGCCGCCGCCTAAGAACGTGTCCGGCGCGCATCCGACCCGCAGGCCGAGCCGCTTCGCCGTCTCCATCACTTGCGCCGCTTCCTCGCGAGTCGCGGACAGCGGCTTCTCGACGTATACGTGCTTGCCCGCTTCGAGCGCTTGGATACATACTTTGGCGTGCGCTTGCGGTATTGTCAGGTTGATGATGAGCTGAATGTCCGGATCGGCCAGCATTTCTTCGACCGAATAGCCTTTGACGCCGTGCTCGGCCGCCTTCGCCTTGGCGCGTTCCACGTCGAGATCCGCGCAAGCGACGATCTCCAGCGACTCGAACCGCTTGCCGTTCTGGAAGTAGATGCCGCTAATGTTCCCCGTGCCGATAATGCCTGCTTTAAGCTTCTCCACCGACTACCGTCTCCTCTGCGCGTGCGAAATGTATTGTTGCAATACCTCGATTATTGCACAGCGAGTCCGATATATACATCCTCTAAACGGTATAGATTTGTCGCTTTTATTGCTCTTTCGTCTGCACGACGATCATCTGATGGCACGTCAGATCCGGTACGCTGAACTGTACGAAGCCGTCCCGCGCGTCGTAAGCCAGCTTCTCGCCTTGCGGAGCGAGCACGACGCTCTCCACGTTGCCAGTCAGCCGCAACGTCACCTCGGTATCGTACACCGGCAACAGATCCTCGATCACTTCCACGCCTTCGCCGCGCCGGACCGGAGACGCATAGAGCAAGTGAACGACGTACCTGTCGTCCGCGGCCTGGCGTTGCACCGTCGCGATCCCTTGCGCGGGCAAGCTCGTCCGAAGCGTGCGCGATTCGCCGAGCAGCCGATCGATGGCGTAGAGCACCGTTTCCTTCAATACCAAGCTGCCTTTCGTCGCGTAATCCTCGAACACGTTCCAAGCGATATAGATGCCGTTGCCGCTCTCGATCATGCCCGGACCGACGGGTTGCTTCGCGTTCGGCGTATGCTGGTGCGAGCTGAACGCGAACACGTCGCGGTTGAAGTACGGATTCTCCCTGACGCCTAGCGCGACGCCCCCATCCAACTCGACCCGCTGGCCTTTGCCGTAGAAGACGAACGCCGCGCCGGCGAGACTCGTCAGCTCGAACGCGGGCCGGAAGTAATCCGGACGGTAACCGTTCTCGCCGAGCCACTTCGCGCCGAGATCGATGGCGAACGCTTCTCCGGACGCGTCCAGACCGGAACGGCCGGTCGCCAGCACTTTGCCGCCGCCCGCCAAGAAGTCGTTCACCTTCGCGGCGAGCGCCGGAGTCAATGTCGCTTCGTCCGGCAGAATGACGACCTTGTAAGGACGGAAGTCCGCTTCCGCGTCGACGACGTCGAACAATACTTTACCTTCGAGCAGCATCCGCACGGCCCCCGCGTCGGAACGTCCCGTGAAATCGGATTGGTCGTTCGTCGCATGCGCCCCGATCGCTTCGAGCGACAGCAAGGCGACATCCGCGACGTTGGACGCGCCGACCACCCATGCTTCCTTCTCCGCGACTTCCCGATAGGCCGCCCCTATGAGCTTGTACGTCGCTTCGTCCATGAGGCCGTCCGGATGCAATTGGTCGCCGACCGAGATGCGCGCGCCGTTCGCCAAGTTGAGCGCCGCCTCGTACCGAAGCGCGTTCGGATGCTTGTAGCCGCCGAATTCCCCCCACGACGTGTGGAATTTACCCGTCATGCCGAGGAACTCCATGCCGAGCGTCTGGGCGTACCGGGCCGACAGCGGGAAGTGATCGTAGCCCCAGCCTCCGGTCGGCAGCGATTCGAGCTCGAGATGGGTATTCATCCTTGCGAGATCTCTTCTGCCTCTGCGAATATGACCCCCGTTATGGAAAATGCCGAGTCCCGGCTTGATGCCGTGGATGACTTGGCTTATCTTCTCAGCGTAAGTTGCGTACGTACGCTCGCCTTGCGCCAGGATGACGGCCGGGTCGCGGGGATCCAAGCCTGCAGCGCGAATATCGCGAACGCAATATTGGCAATAGCAACGCTGCACGCCGACGATGTCGAGGAAGATGCCGTCGGCATCATAATGGCGCACGACTTCCTCGACCTGGGCGAGCAGAATATCCAAGTAAGGAGTATTCATGCAGAACAGGTGATAGCCCGGCTGCATGAAGCCTTGCACCCATGTCGTCCGATCGTCCTTGTCGCGAACGAGCCACTCGGGATGCCGCCGCGCCAGTTTCTCGTCCAGCCCCGCGGATAAGTAGACAGGCGTCTTCACGCCGATCTCGTGAGCCGCTTCGATCATCGCGCCTAGCAAGTCGAAGTCGAGCCCGGGATGGCGCTCGTTCGCTTCCGACGGGTGGTACGCCCAACCGTGGTGGCACTTGGAGAAAACCGTTATGGAATCGACTCCACCTTCGAGTAGCATGGATTGGAACTGTTCCTTCGAGAACCGGCTGCCGATTCCCGCAATCGCTTCCGACGTATGGAAATCGAGATGTACTTGTCTGAATCGCATCGTATCTCTCCCTTTCGGTGTTCCTACCCTCTTAATGTAGTCTTAACGCCACAGGATCCGATAGGGAAGAAACCGACTTGCCATAGCACGGAATCGACGTTACGATTGGGCATAGAGATACCGTGATAATAGAGGGGGATGACGGATGGATTGCTTGGAGTTGAACTATCCGCCGCTGCCGCAATTCATGACCGTCGGACATTCCGTCTGGCAGCCGGGCATGCAGCATTTCGAGCGGACGTTCAACGTCTACGATCTGCTCTTCGTCAGGACAGGGACGCTGTACATGCGGGAGGAAAATACCGAATACGCGATCGGTTCGGGCGACTTGCTCGTCCTCGAGGCCGGCAAGCCGCACGCCGGATATCGCCCGTGCGAGGAAGATACGGAAGTGTATTGGGTGCACTTCCTTCACGAAGGCGGCTCCCGGCTCGTCGACAATCGCCAGATCGTCTGGAACGCCGTGCTGCCCGCGGGCACCGACGCGGACAGCTCGCCTCGGCAATACGCGATGTACTTGCCGAAGTGGGCGAAGTTCGACGCGGCCCTCGTCGTTCCGGTGCTGGACCGGATGATCGCCGCCTCGCGATCGCTTGACGTCCGGAACGGACTCGCGCTGCACGCCGGGCTGACCGACTTGCTGGTCGCGCTGCAGCAAGGGCTTCGCCCCGAATCGAAGGCTTCCCCTTCGCTCTTGCTGAGCCGGAAGCTCGAAGCGTATTTGCGGGAGCGCGCACGAGAGCCTTACGCGGATATTCGTCTCGAGCGGGAATTCCACTTCAATGCGGAGTACTTGTCCCGCTGCCTGAAGAAGCATACGGGCATGACCCCGACGCAATACGTTCACTATTGGAAGATCGAGGAGGCGAAGAAGCTGCTCGCCGCGACCTCCATGCCCGTGCCGCTTATCGCGGAGACGGTCGGCGTCAGCGACTACAACTACTTCATCCGGCTGTTCCGCGCCAAGACCGGCGCGACGCCCGGACAATACCGTAGCAGCCGGCTCGGGCTCACGTAAACAAAAGTCGAAGAACCTCTCGCGCTTAATCATGTCGCTTCTGCTTCCGGTAGGCGGTCGGCGCGACGCCGCTCCACCGCTGATAGTGCTTGGAGAAGTAGAGCGGGTCGCCGTAGCCGACGGAGCCCGCGATCTGCTCGACCGACAGCGATGTGGAAGTCAACAGCAATTCCGCCTGCTCCATGCGCGCGTCGTATAAGTATTGCTTCGGGGACTTCCCGATGTATCTCCTGAATAAGTTCGAGAAGTAGACGCGATGGTAGCCGAGGCTGCTCGCCAGCGACTCGATGGCGATCGGCTGGGCGTATTGCTTCTTCAGGAAGCTCGCCGCGTAACGTACGCGCTTCTCCGCATCGGATCGTTCCGCCCCTTCTTCGGACAACCGCTCCCGGTTGCTCTTGCCGAGCTCGTAGATCATGAGCCGAAGATAGGCGGCGCACTCCATGTCTACCAACGACGGGAGCTCTGCATCGAGCAGCGTCCTCCTCGTTCTCTCGTAATACCCGTACAGATCGTCCGTCGCGCCGCTCGCCACCGGACGATCCGGCGTCACGCCCGCGGACCGGAGCAACTCTCCCGCCGCTCTTCCGACGAAGCCCGTCCACACGTATTCCCACGGATCGCTCGCGTCCGCTTCGTAGCTGATCAGCTCCCCCGCATAGATCATGAACGTGTCCCCCGCGCTACATTCGTACTCCGTCCCTCTGCAAGTGAACGTTCCATGGCCGGACTTGACCGTATGCATCAGATAATAATCGTGTATCGTCGGACCGATCTTATGGCGGCCTACCGGTCTCCCATGCCCGCAGTCTATAACGGATAGTTCGCTCGGCTTGCGGTAAGCGTTGAATCCGACCTCCATCATATAGTGATCCGGAAACATTCCGCTCGCCCCCTCTCTAAGTCTAGTGTACCTCAAACACCTTACATTCCTCCATATGTATCTGTATTTTCTCCATGGGATTTCTACCGTCGCGATCCTATAGTAGAGATATCATCCATCCCAACTTGAAGGAGCCATTCCGATGTCCAAAATCACGTTCCTAGGTGCGGGAAGCACCGTATTCGCCAAAAACGTACTCGGAGACGTCATGCAGACTCCGGCGCTGCAAGGATTCGAAATCGCCCTGTTCGATATCGACCGCGAGCGACTGGAAGATTCCAAGAGCATTCTGCTTAACCTGAAGAAGACGGCCGGCAGCACCTGCGAAGTGAAAGCGTATACGGACCGCAAGGAAGCGCTTCGCGGCGCCAAGTACGTCGTCAACGCGATCCAAGTCGGCGGCTACGACCCTTGTACGATCACGGACTTCGAAGTACCGAAGAAATACGGTCTGCGCCAGACGATCGCGGACACGATCGGCATCGGCGGGATCTTCCGCAACCTGCGCACGATTCCGGTCATGCTCGACTTCGCCGCGGACGTTCGCGAAGTATGTCCGGACGCGCTGTTCATGAACTACACGAACCCGATGGCGGTGCTGACGAACGTCATGAACACGTACGGCGGCGTTAACACGGTCGGCTTGTGCCATAGCGTGCAAGACTGCGTTCCGCGCCTGTTCCGGGATCTCGACATCGACGCGAAGGGCGTCAAAGCGAAGATCGCCGGCATCAACCACATGGCTTGGCTGCTCGAAGTGACGAAGGACGGCGTCGACCTGTACCCGGAGATCAAACGCCGCGCGGCCGAGAAGCAGAAGGAATCCCACTTCGACATGGTGCGCTACGAGATCATGCTGAAGTTCGGCTACTACAACACCGAGTCGTCCGAGCATACCGCCGAGTACCATCCGTACTTCATCAAGCGCAACTATCCGGAGCTGATCGAGCGCTTCAATATACCGCTCGACGAGTACCCGCGCCGCTGCATCGACCAGATCGCCAATTGGAAAAAAATGCGCGACGAGCTCGTACACGATAAAGATCTCGTCCATCATCGTTCGCACGAGTACGCATCCTACATCATGGAAGCGATCGAGACGGACGTGCCGTTCAAGATCGGCGGCAACGTCATGAATACGGGCGGCCTCATCGCGAACCTGCCGCGCGAAGCGTGCGTCGAAGTCGCTTGCCTCGTCGACCGCAACGGCGTCACGCCGACGTACGTCGGCAACTTGCCGCCGCAGCTCGCCGCGCTGAACCGGACGAACATCAACACGCAGCTGCTCACGATCGAAGCCGCGATGACCGGCAAGAAGGAGCACATCTACCACGCCGCGATGCTCGATCCGCACACGGCCGCCGAGCTGTCGATGGACGACATCGTCTCGCTGTGCGACGATTTGATCGAAGCTCACGGCAGCTGGCTGCCGAAGTTTAAGTAAAACGAAAGGGTCTGTATAGAGATTGCAACCATCTCTTTACAGACCCTTAGTAATTCACACGTAGGTACGATGAGTTTTCTCTTCATGGATATAATGCTAGGGTATCTCCATTGGATTCAGCTTTAAATAAATCCCCATTGTTCGCAAGCGCGACTACTTCATAAGCATTTCCGCCGATTTGCGCAATGTCAGGAAGCAATCCAAGTCTAGTTCGACTACCTAGATACCACACTGTGCCGTCCTGTTTAAGACCGAATGCTCCGCTAATCGCGATGATTTGATCCATAAGCAGAATCGGTTTCTGCAAAGTTTTATTGCCCCGCGAATCAGCAATAATAGGTACTACCTCGGTGCCCACGAGCTGGTAATCATCCGACTTCGCGGTCCCCCAAGTCCACACGCCTCCATTTTTGTCCAATGCGTAATGATAGTCTTCTCCTTCTTGAAGATCCACGATGTCAGATAGTCCGCGTATCATGGAAGGTGATCCCTCATAGGTTTCCCAGACAGTCCCGTTGCTTTTGATTCCGGTCATACAACCTCCGACAACCATTGCATGATCCAACCAATGATAGGGTTGTACAGCTGTATTGGACTTTTTTATTTCCTCTTGGTTTGCAAGATCAAGTTTGCGCATTTCATTACTTGTTGGTAACCGGCAATCCGAGGCCTTCCAGCCCCATACGGTTCCATCTCTCTTCTGATAGATTAATCCATCGCCTGATCCCCACAGATTCATAACGTCATCCGCATAGGGAAATTTCGTCGCCGCTTTTACTTGCGGAGGGGAATTGAATATCCCTCCCTCATCTTCATACTTCAGCGGTTCTCCCCAGTACCAAACGCTTCCGTTCTTTTTAAGCGCGAAGTATCGACTCTCGCCTCTAACGACTTTTATTACGCTATCAAGTCGATCGATTTGAACGAAATGAGAACCAGCGGTGTCAAGTGCTCCAGCATCTTCATCTTCCGCATGAACCAACTGACTTTTCCGGATGATTACATTACCTTTCGTTGTGATTAACACAGGTCCGTTATACAAAGATTGTACTTCCTCTAGGTTAGTTACCGGATGATGTTTAACCGGTCCTGTATATTTGCATCCTCCTAGAAGAAAGACTGAAACAAGTAGACTAATACCCATGAATATTCTAATCTGATTTGTTTTCAATAGAGGATATTGCTCCTTGAGAAAGATCGTTGATTCTAGTCCTTTCGACAATTGGATACAAATACCTTTTCATTATCGCGAAAAAGAGAATAAATCCCATTTCATTAACAAACCCCAGTGCGCCTATTCGCACTGGGGTTTCTAATAGCCTTGCTATCTCTCGTATTAATCCTTCAAGAAAAACTGAATCGTCTTGTCCGTATGGCCCGGCAGATGCTCGTGACCGAAGTCCGGATAGATCGCCGTCTGCTTGTTCGCGGTAATCTTATTGTAGATCGCGAACTGCGTGGACGGCGGGCAGATCGTGTCCATGAGGCCGACGAACATAAGCACGTCGCCGCGAATCCGGTGAGCGAGATGCTGCAGGTCGATGTAGCCGAGCTTCTCGAAGATCTCGTCCTCCCGCTCGTGCAGCGGATCGAAGTGGCGGAAATACGTGCGCAACTCGGCATAGGCGTCCTTCGCCAAGTCCATCTGCCACACGCGCTTGTAATCGGACAGGAACGGGAACACGGGCGCGAGCTTCTTCACGCGGGGCTCGAGCGCCGCGCAAGCGATCGTCAGCGCGCCGCCTTGCGAGCCGCCGGCCGCGTATACGCGCTCCGGATCGACTTCCGGCAGCCCGAGCGCGATGCCGGCCAACTGCGCGGTGTCCAGGTAAATGTGACGGAACAGCATATTATCCGGATGATCGTCCAGACCGCGAACGATGTGGCCTTGGTACGTGGTGCCCTTCACGCCTCCGACGTCCTCGGAGAGGCCGCCTTGGCCGCGGCAATCCATAGCCAGCACCGAGAAGCCTAACGAAGCGTAAGCGAGCTTGTCTGTCCAATCGCCGACGTTGCCCGAATACCCGTGGAACTGCACGATCGCGGGATGCGGCTCGGGCACGTTGCGAGGGCGAACGTACTTGGCATGAATGCGCGCTCCGCGCACGCCCGTGAAATATAGATCGAAGCATTCGGCTTGCGGCGTCTGGAACGCGCTCGGCACGAGCTCGACTTGCGGGTCCACGGCGCGAAGCTCTGCGAGCGCGCGATCCCAGTAAGCATCGAAATCGGCGGGACGGGGGTTCGTTCCCATGTACTCTCGTAACTGCTCTAGCGGCATATCGACTTGCGGCATGATCGAATCTCCTTTTCGCTAACCAAGTTTTAGCCCCATCTTATCATAAGGCGGCGAGTGCGACTATGATCTATTCGGTTAGGATCGTATCGGATCGTATCGGATCGTGTGGAACGATGAGCTAATGATTCGGCCGCAGCTCGATTACCTTCACCGCGTTCGTAAGCTCTCTGAGAATGTCGGATTGCAATTGCGGATCTTGGTAGGTCGCTTTAATGTACGCCTCGCCCGCTTGGCTCGACGTATACCGCGGAGGCAGGTGATTCAATGCCAACACGACGATATCGATCTGGCATTTGTCGCACGCGCACGACAATAGGCCCGGCTTCATGAAATGGTCTTCGAAGATATTGCTTACGATCGGTTCCATGACGTTCATGATGGACAATTCGCGAGAAAAAATCATCTGCGTCCCCCTTGTCGCTGCTACGAATTCGTTGGTTCCATTATAGCAAACTCGTCGCGACAAGTCGTAGTTCCATAGTCGTGTCGTTTAGCTGAAATGTCCTTTCGGCTTCTTGCCGCTCCAGCGCTCGTCGATCTTCTCGAAGGCCGACTGGTATCTCGTGTCCACGCTAAGCCGGTAGGCGTTCGTCGTATTCTCCAGCGAGCAATGCATAAGGAACATGCCGAAAATAAGAATGTCTCCGGCTTCGAATTCCGCCGTCGCCCACTTGCCGCCGAACTTCTCCGTGATGACGAGCGGATCGTCCGTATAGTGTCCGATGCCGTCGCGATCCGAATCCTTCTTGCCGTATGACTTCTTCAAGCTATCGAAGTTGTGGGAATCGAGACAGATCGCGAGTCCGCCCATCGCGTAATCGATATCCCCGAGCGGCGACCAGACCGTATATACGTTCTCGGTTCCGCGGCCCATATAGACGATATCGTAATGCGCGCCGGTATAATCGCCTTTGCCGACGGCCCGAAGCCACTTGTAATGGTAGGTCAACGATTGCTCGCCGAGCAGCTCGTCGAAGAAACGCATGATATGATCGCCGTTCAGCACGCCGAGCAGCTCTGGCAAATCCTCGTTCGTCCCTCCGAAGAACAACGACTTGCTGCCGTCCGCCATCACGCCTTCCTCGAGCAGCGTGTCCCTGTCCAGCTTGCCGAGCTTATCCATCTTGGCCAGCACCGCTTTCCGCGCCGTCAGCACCTGCTCCCGGTCGTGGAAGCGGCGCAGGAGCAAGTAGCCGTCTTCGGCCAACCTTCCGCGCAACGCGTCGATATCGTGCAACAGCTCGTTCGAGCTTCTCAGGTTCGTTAAGTGTTCTCCGCCTAGCTCCAGTTCCCTGCTGCCTACTTTGACCCACATAGGTATCGCCCCTTCGAATCGGTTATAGCTTCATTGTAGTGCGAACCGGCCCGATTCTCCATGGATCGACTTTGCCGTTTCATGTATAATCGTACGTAAATAAACAGCGATAACGTCGATTATTCACGCTTACATGTATAAACCGATCGGAGGAAGCCCGCATGGCTTTCATGGATATCCCCTACTCTCTCGTAACCGAATCTCCGCTGCCGGAGTGTCGGTTCGATACGATATGGAAAGTACACGCCGACGCGAGTTATCGCAACCATAGGCCCGAAGGCTTCCACGTGCCGGGCTTGTTCGCGACCTTCGAAGGGAAAGGCGTGCTGGAATTGCGCGGAGAGCGTCGCGAGCTTCATCCGGGCACGTTCGTCTTCGTGCCGCGCGGAGAATCCTGCGCCTACTTCTGTCCGGACGGCGACTGGAAGTTCTACTTCATCCATATGGATACGCTAGACATGGCGCGGCGACTGGACTTGCCGATCGGAGTGCCGGTATCGTCGTCCGCAATGCCGGAAGCCGTTCGCATATGCGAACGGCTCATCGACGACTTGATTATCCGGCCCAAAGGCTATGAATTCGCGACGCAGCTGAAGCTGCAGCAATTGCTATTGCTATTCGCGCAAGAACAGGAGACGAGCGAGGGCACTCGCCGCTATCCGGAGCTGGACGACGTCTTATACGAGATGCATAAGAACATCGCCGGCTCGGCCGACATGGAAGACTTCGTGCGGCGCAGCGGATTGTCCCGCACCGTCTTCTACGAGCGGTTTCGCGCACGGACCGGCAAATCCCCAAGCCGATATACGCTGGAGCTGAAGCTCGCCTCGGCCAAAGCTAATCTCGAGACGACGAGCGCCTCCGTGAAAGAGATCGCCGCGGCGCTGCGTTTTTACGACGAATTCCACTTTTCCAAGCTGTTCAAACAGTACTTCGGCTTATCTCCCCGAGATTATAGACGAAGCATCGGGAGAGCTCCCTCAACTCGTTAGGCGAGTCAAGCTTTTCATTCGATTGCCTACCCCCTGCGAATCCTGAAGCCCACGGCGAACGGAGCTACGTCTTTCGTCATACACGACGCGGGAAGCCGGATCGTCAAACCTTCCGTCGCGCGCCCGAACGCAAGCCGTTAGTTCGTAGACAAAAGCTCGATCGAGGCGACATCGTCGCAGTAAGGAAGAAACACTTCGTCCGTTCTTAATGGCGCCGGGTCCCGATAAAGTTTGAATCCGTATACGACGTCGCCTTTGCGCGTGAACGCGCAATCGTCGGCGAAGTACGGCTCGCATATTCGGGTTCCATAGATGCCTTCGCCATGGACGCTCATCCATTCGCCCAGCTCTTCGAGCCGTTCGAGCGCGCGGCTCGGCAGACGGCCATCCGGCTGCGGCGCGACGTTCAAAGCCAAGTTGCCGCCCTTCGCTACGACTTCGAGCAACAGATGCACGAGCTGACGCGTCGGCTTGCAATCGTCTTCGAAACGATAGGAGAAAGCTTCCGTTATCGTAATGCAGCTCTCCCACGGAACGAACAACGGCTGATCCGGAACGGTTTGCTCCGGCGTGACGTAATTTTCGAACGGGCCACCGACGGTACGGTCGACGGCGAGCAGCCAAGGTTGGGTGCGGCGAGCCCGCTCGACGGCTTCCGCGAGTCGGATATCTTGGCCCCCTTCCCGCCCATGGATTTCTTGTCGAACCCAGCCTCCGTCCAGCCATAGCGCATCGATTCGACCGTATTGCGTCAGCAATTCCTCCAGTTGATCGTGGGTGAATCGTACGAACTTCTCCCACAGCTCCGGATGCGCTGCCGGATCGTACGACGGACCTCGACGCGAAAGACCCGGTTGAAGGTATTCTGGCGCCCAATAATACGGAGAATGCCAGTCGGGTTTGGAGAAATACGCCGCGATCGCCAATCCCTTCGCGCGGAACGCGTCGAAGACGTGCTTGCAAATATCCGCGTAATTATGGGTATGGAAAGGACAGTCAGGTCCGGTCGCCTTGTAATCGGTCGTCCGCGTATCCCACATGCAGAACCCGTCGTGGTGCTTCGTCGTGAACACCAAATATTTGAAGCCGGCGCGCGCCGCGACGTCCGCCCATGCTTCCGGTCGGAAGCGCACCGGGTTGAACGTGCGGTTCAAGCCGAAATATTGGCGCTTCAGCTCTTCCCCGTCGGTCTCCCAATCGATCTCGCTTCTGGACCAATGCGCGTCCTCGTCGCTAAGCGCCCACGATTCGACGACTCCCAGCTGCGAGTAGGGCCCCCAATGCATCATGATCCCGAGCTTCTGGTCTTGGAACCATTCGAGCCTCTCGCGAAGCAGCGGATCGGTCGGACGAATCCATGCTTTGCCGTCGCTGTATCCGTGAACGCCGTCTTGCACGACTTCTTCTTCATTTGCGAGCAGATCGCCCATTGTGCGCCTCTCTCCGTTTCGTTATTCATCGTTTTAGGAGTCGACCTGGCTTAATGCGAAAATCTCTTCGTCGGTCAACGTTCTCGGATACAGCCGCAGTTCGTCGATCGCGCCGTGGAACCCTTCGGACGGTCCGCCGGAAGGACCGTTCTGCGCGCCGATCCGGAACTGATTCGGATTAAGGAGCTGATTCTGATGGTAATCGACGGATTTGCTCAATACGTTCGCGCCGTTAACGTACAGCTTGAACTCGTTGCCCTCCCGAGTCGCGGCCACGTGCGTCCACTCGTTCAACGGGATGGAACCCGGCTCCGTGTTGAACGGCCACATTCCGTGACCCGCCCCTTCCGCGTCGCTAACGAGGAAATACATTTGGCCGTTCGATATCCACCAGTTGAACATATTGGCTTGGCTGCCGGTAACGCCTTGTCCGAGGATCATATGGTTATAGGAGTCGGAGGCCGGCTTGATCCACGCCATGAACGTGAAATCTTCGTCGGCTATCGGGTTGATCCGGACGGAATTCCCATAGAAGAACAGCGCTTTGCCCTTTTTCCCGTCGACCCAAACGGGTTCACCTTCGATGTCGCGGGCGACCCCGCCCACGCTGTCCGTCGTCCGCGTCCCTTGGCCTTCGTCGAACGGATAATATTGCCCGAGCTCTTCGATCGCTGCGCTGGCCGAAGCCTCCAATCCTTCGTACGAAGCCGTGATGGTTACCGAGCCTTTGCGGCCCGTGAACGTTACGACGCCCCGATGAACCGTCGCGACGGCCGGGTCGCTCGTCTCCCACGCCGCGTGCGTGATCCGCGAAGCAAAGCCGTCGTCGTATGTCCCCGTCAACGTCAGCGTCAGCGGAATGGCGCTGTACGCCAACGGATCGTTGATCTTCATCGATACCGGAAGCCGATCGACGGGCCCGTCAAGGCGTACCGGCATGAACAAAGACGGGTCTTTGCTGCCGCCGATCCCGGCGCCCCACTCGATCCAGCCTTTCCGGCCAGAACCGTCGTTGTCGTTAGCCAGAAGAGACAAGCTGAACAGACCGTCTTCCGGATCGATCGGCGCAAGCTCCGTCCACGGAAGAGACAGCTCGTAGTAAGTTTCCTTCGCGCTTTCGTCCCTTGTCACCGAAAGCTCCGCGTTCTCGACCAAACCGCCCGGCAGTCCGATGCCCGACCAGCGATACAGCTGCGGACCATCCGGCGTGAGCGCCATGCCGTACTCGTACATGTCCGCGGAATCGCCGGGCATTCCGGGAGAAACGGCGAATTGCAGGGCGTCGCCCAGCCAAATCTGGCTGCCCGATTGTTCTTGCGAGAAAGCGTCGTCGCGGATCGCGGCGGATACGTTCAAGTGCTCATCGTCCCAAGTGAGCCATACGTCCCCGCTCAAGTCGGATTCACCGCCGTAGCCGGTCATCCGTACCGTCCCGTGCTCGGTCAAGCGGATGGCGGGAATCGCCGCCAAATCGTCCGGAACGCCGTCGATGACGATGCGCATCTCGGTCAACGTAGCGAAGAACGATACGTTACCTTCGTATGCATACGTCAGGCCGTCCGCCATCCGCAGCGTGATCGTCACCGGATAGGTGCGGGACGGTTCGAATCCGGCCAAAGGCAAATCCGTCTCGAACGCGGAGCCCGCCGCGATCGCCGCGTTCGGCGTCAACGTTCCGGACGCGTCGCCGATCGTCCACGCTATGCTCTCCGCGATGCGGCTTCGGTCGGATACGTTCGACGCTTCGATTCGCAGCGCCTCCGCTCCGTCCTTCAGCACTTGCTTCGCCTGCAACCGAATCGGATCCTCGACTCGGATATTCGCGCTCACCCTTCCGACGCGCTTGCCGCCGTTCAAGATATCGCCCGCCAATCGCTTGCTCCCGGCCGTATCGAACCCGGGAAGCGCGGCTTCGACTTCGACCGTTTCCCCGGGTCCGGCCCGGAAAGGAACGACGCTTTCGCCGAATGCGAGCTTGCCGTCGATCGGAGCGCGAGGCGGCCGCGAATTGTCGACGGTCAGCGTCAGCGAGACGTCGTCGCCGACAAAGGCGTCGTCGGCCCGCAGCGCGTATTTGCCGCCTTGTTCGACGCTGATCGCTCTGCCGCTCACGTCTAGAGGCATGACGGAAGTCGATAAGTAAACAAAGTTGCCATTGTCCGGTTCATACGAGCGGGAATCCCCCTCGGCGTCCGCGACCGTTAATCGCTTGTTCGTCTTGACCGATACGGCGTTCGGCTCCGCCGACCAGATCATTCTGGCCTCCTCGCCGTCCCTGTCGAATACGTAGCTATGGATGCCCCCGCCGACGTTCTCTTCTTCCGTTCCTTGGCCGTCGTACGCGCCTCTGTTCGGAACGCGCGAAGAAGAGACGGTATTCCCCCAATAGTCCTTGCCTCCGTTGCCAGAGATCAACGTTCCGCTGCCGAGCGCCGGCGACCCTTCCGCCAACCGGTATCCGTCGACGGTCCCTCTGCCCGTTCTGCCCGAACCCGCTCCGATGAACATCGGATCGGTCGTCAGCTTGTGTGGATCGGTCGCCGGCTCGCTCGGATCGTGGTTGCCGTAGTACGTGTTCGAATCGTACGCGCAAGTCGCGTTGCCGCAGTAGTACGTCATGTTCTGCCCCAGATTGTAGATGATGTTGTTCTTGAAGCTCAGCGTCCCTTGAGGCAAGTTGTTCCCGTCCGGCGCCATCAGGAAGCGCACGTTCATCCCTTCGCCGGTGTAGAACGTGTTGTTGTAGATCTGGTAGTTCTGCATCCGCCCAACCGCTTGGATAAGCGCCGTCCCGTCGTTCTCGCTCACGTTGTAGCGGACGATGCCGTTCTGGTCGTACCCTTGGCCGTCCCCGCCGCGCTGCCCGACGAGCAGCATGAATCCGCCTGCGTTGTCGTGGCTGTAGTTGTACTGCATGACGCAGCCGTTGCACAGCTCGTCGATGTCGAAGCCCATGCCGTCGAGCGTGTTCTGCGTGTGGTGCGCTTCGTTGTATTGGAAAAGCGCGTTGTCCGAGTTGATCGCCCAGATGGCCGCATGGTACCCGACCGAGTCGTAATAGCTATATGCCGCCACGTTATGCTCGATCAGCGCCGATTCGGTCTCGCACACGATGATCGCGTCCCCGCCCGTGCGGTTCAGGCTGTTCCCTTTGATCACGATGTTCGTCATGCCGAGCCATGGACCGGAACCGTCGGTTCTCGTCGCCCGGTTGCGCCAGTCGCTGCGGATGAAGATGCCCGTGGCGTCCACGTCAGTGAACGTATTGTCCTGGATGAGCACGTCGTCGAACTTCGTCGGCGTCGCGCTTCCGGTGACGCGCACGATGATGCCGCCGGATTCGAGATCCTGAACGGCCGTCTGGCCGCTGACGTCGCGGATGTCCAAGTTCTTCAGGTAAATATGGCGCGTGACGCCCGTATCGTGCGCTTCGATCCATACCGCCCGGCGCGTCGCCCGCTCGACGGCGGTGTTCGTGATCTCGAGATTGTTGATCTCCCAATATTGCTGGTTGTACAGCTTCACCGTCTCCTGAACCTGGCCCGCACCATGGAAAGCCGGCTTGGCGCCGGTGCCGTACTTGTCGATAACGATCGGCTTGGTGCTCGTTCCCGAACCCTTCGGCCACAGCTGACCGGTCCACGACGAGCCCGCTTTGAACAGAATTCGGTCTCCCGGTTGGAACGTCGTCCCGTTGACTTTGGCCAGCGACTGCCAGGCCGCATTCGCGCTCGTCCCGGCGTTGGCGTCGTTGCCGCTTGCCGCATCGACGTAGTACGTCTTCCCGCCCGATTGTTCGGCTCCGGCCGCGTTTCCGCGCGCCGCGCCGGGCGTGCACGCGCTTTCCAGCATTAAGGAACATAAGATGATCGCGATCAACATCGCGGATACCCGTCTACTTGCGAAGATCATACTCGCAATCCTCCCTTCGATAAGGTAGCTCTCCCGAAGCGCTGCTCCGAGTTGCGGATTCAGCGCCCCGGCAAGAGCGGATTTCGCTTAAGAACCGACCTGGCTAAGCGCGAGAATTTCTTGGTCGGTTAACGTCCTCGGGTACGTCCTTAGCTCGTCGATCGCCCCATGGAACACTTCTCCCGCGGATATACCGGCGTTCTGTCCGCCGATTCTGAGCGGATTCTGGTTGTTCACCTGCACGATATCCGCGTTGGAAGATTTCGTAACGACCAGTTGGCCGTTGACGTACAGCTTGAATTGCGTGCCCGACTTCGACACCGCCACGTGCGTCCACTGGTTTAACGGAACCGAATTGCTCGCCGTCGCGAGCGGCCATAGCATATACCCGTTCCCGAGCTCGTCGCTCATGAGGAACTCCATATGCCCGTCGACGATCCACCAGTTGAACATGTTCGTCGAGCTTCCAACTTGCCCTTGGCCGAGAATGAGCCGGTTCGTACCGTACGAATACGGTTTGATCCAAGCGGACAGAGTGAAATTCGATTTGACGATCGAGTCCGTGACGACCGACGTGTTGGAGCCGTTGAACTCGAGCGCCGCTCCCGATCTGCCGGTTACCCACGAATAGCTGCCTTCGATCGGATGCGAGCTGGCGTTGACGGCATCCGTCGTCGCGCTGCCTTGCCCTTCGTTGAAAGCGAAATATTGCTCGCGGTTCTGATCCTGGCTGGATCCTCCGGAACCGGAGTCGCCGATATCGTAGACGCCGGCGAAGTTCATCACCGGAGAAGCTTGCGACGAGTTGATGTTGACGCGTAACTTGGTCGAAGTGGCGTCCGCGAACGTCAAGATGCGCTTATAGCCGATCGTCGTCCCCGTCGCGACCGTCTCCCACGCGTTGTTGTTCCATATTTGAACGTTAAAGCCGGAGATGCGCTGACCGAGCGGGATATACTCCTGCAAGACGACCGCGTTGAACGTCTTCGCCGCGCCGAAATTCAGTTCGAACGAGCCTGTCGTCACGCCGTCGTCCGTTGCCCAATACGAATCATAGCTACCGTCGATGAGCTTCCCGGCGGCGTAGTCGGAGGAACCGCCTCTGACGTTGCTGGCCGTCGCCGTCGCGCCCGATGCCAAGTTCGTGCCGTACGCTTCGTCGATCCAATCGCGCAGCTCCATCAGCCTCGCGATATCTCCGTCCGGCAGCTTGCCTCTGCGGTCGGGAGACACGTTCAGCAGCAGGTTGTTGCCTCGTCCTACCGATTTTTGATAGATATTGACGAGCGAAGCCAAGCTCTTCAGTTGGGTATCCTGGTAGCTGTGATAGAACCAGCCCGGACGGAGCGGAACGTCCGCCTCTCCGGATTGCCAGTACGTCCCGTTCGGGAACCCTTCGCCGTAATGGTTCGGGGACCAGTAAGGATTGCCCGGCTGCTGCGGAATGACCTTATTCCAGTTCGTCTCGCTGCCGATTCCCGCCTCGTTGCCGATATATCGGGCGTCGCCCGGGCTGCCCCAGATGACGATATTCGGCTGCAGCTGGCGAATGACCGAGTACCAGCGGTCGGTATCGTATTCCTGCGGCGTGCCTTCCCCTTTCGCCCCGTCGAACCAGATTTCGCTGATTTCCCCGTAGTTCGTCATCAACTCCGTCAGTTGGTTCACGAAGAAGTCGTTGTACGCCTGGCCCGAACCGTAGGTCGATTCATGCATATCCCAAGGGGAGACGTATAAGCCGAACTTGATGCCGACCGCGGCGCAGGCGTCCGCCACTTCGCGTACGACATCGCCTTGCCCATTCCGCCACGAGCTGCTGGCGACGTCATGCGTCGTATAGGCGCTCGGCCACAAGGCGAAGCCGTCATGGTGCTTGGCGGTCAGAATGAGCAACTTGAAGCCGGCATCCTTCAGAGCAGTCGCCCACTGCATGGCGTCGAAATCGGTCGGGTTGAATAAATCCTCGTCTTCGCTGCCGTTGCCCCACTCGTTATCGGTGAACGTATTCATGTTGAAGTGGGCGAAAGCGATCGTCTCCATTTTCTGATAGGCGATCTGCTGACTCGTCGGAATCGGCAGCAGCGGCAGCGGCGCGGCCACGGCCGGCGGCGTATACGGGACTTCGTTGCCATACACTTCGAATTCCGATACGGCGTAAGGCGTGCCTCCGCCGCGCTTCGTCCCGTACATCTGCACGAACCTGCCTTGGACGGGTGAGAACGAGACGTCCACCGCGCTGCCGTTGCCGCTCGTGGTCGAATAGACGTCCGTCCATTGGATCATGTCGTTGGATACGCGTATTTTGAAGCTCTTGCCGTAAGCTTGCGGATCCCAGACGAGCTTCGTCCGGTTGATCGAATGAGGTTTGCCGAGATCCGCGATCAGCCATTGCGGATCCGAATATTCGCTTTCCCATTTCGTCCCGGCGGATTGGTCGAATGCCCGCGCGCCGACGTTGCCGTTGGCGGCGGAAGAGACGATCGCCGCAGCCTGATTGGCCAAGTTCGAACCTGGCGTCGTCGTCCCGGTATACGTTACCGAATCTTGCCGGCCCTGATAGGCCGCCGTGATCGTGACCGAGCCCGTCTGGCTGACGAAGGTGACGACGCCGTTCGAGACGGTAGCAACGTTCGCGTTGCTCGTCGTCCATTGCGCGCCGGTTATCGGCCCAGTCGTGCTATCGGAGTAACTTCCCGTCACGGTCAAGGAAACCGGGCTGGCGCTGTATTGCAGCTGCTCGTTAATCGAGATGCCCGTAAGCGTTCGGCTGACGGCGCCGACCAGCGACACCGGATTGAACAATGCCGAATCTTTGGTGCCGCCGATGCCTCCGCCCCATTCGATCCAACCTTCGCGGCCCGCGCCGTCGTTGTCGTTGACGAGCAGCGACAGGCTGAACGAGACGTCAGCGGGGACGATCGGAGAGAGCTCCGACCATGGCAGCGCGAGCTCGTATACCGTGTCGTGCGCCGACTCGTTGCGCGAGATCGACAGCTGCGCGTTCGTTACGAGGCCGGCGGCTTTGCCAATCCCCGTCCAACGGTATAGTTGATCCCCGCTCGGCGTCTTGGCGATGCCGTATTCGTACCACGTTTGCTCGTCGCCCGGCGCGCCGGGAGATACGGCGAATTGAATGCCGTCGCCTTGCCACGTGTTCGTTCCGCTCGCCGTTTGGGATTGGGTATCGTCATGGATGCGCGCTGACAAGTAAAGCTTGTCGTTGTCCCACGTCGCCCAGACGTTGCCGCTCAAGTCCCCCGTTCCGCCGTACCCCGTCATTTGGACCGTCCCTTGCGACGCCAAGTCGATGCCAGGAACCGCGCCGAGATCGTCGAGCGTGCCGTTGACGGTTATCGCCTTGTTCGGAATCGGCGTGCCCGTTACGGGCGCCGCGATACCGGGGCCGCCGTAAGCGCCCCGGTTCGGAGAGACGGAAGCGGAGACGTTATTTCCCCAATAGTCTTTGCCTCCGTTGCCGGACACGATCGTTCCGCTGCCAAGCGACGGCGAGCCGGAGAGGAGCTTATAGCCATCGGCCGTCGCAACGCCCGTGCCGCCAGTACCGGGCGCCGCAAGCATCGGATCCGTCGTCAGCTTATGCGGGTCGTTCGCCGGCTCGCTCGGATCGTGGTTGCCGTAGTACGTGTTCGAATCGTACGCGCAAGTCGCGTTGCCGCAGTAGTACGTCATGTTCTGCCCCAGATTGTAGATGATGTTGTTCTTGAAGCTCAGCGTCCCTTGAGGCAAGTTGTTCCCGTCCGGCGCCATCAGGAAGCGCACGTTCATCCCTTCGCCGGTGTAGAACGTGTTGTTGTAGATCTGGTAGTTCTGCATCCGCCCGACCGCTTGGATAAGCGCCGTCCCGTCGTTCTCGCTCACGTTGTAGCGGACGATGCCGTTCTGGTCGTACCCTTGGCCGTCCCCGCCGCGCTGCCCGACGAGCAGCATGAATCCGCCTGCGTTGTCGTGGCTGTAGTTGTACTGCATGACGCAGCCGTTGCACAGCTCGTCGATGTCGAAGCCCATGCCGTCGAGCGTGTTCTGCGTGTGGTGCGCTTCGTTGTATTGGAAAAGCGCGTTGTCCGAGTTGATCGCCCAGATGGCCGCATGGTATCCGACCGAATCGTAATAGCTATACGCCGCCACGTTATGCTCGATCAGCGCCGATTCGGTCTCGCACACGATGATCGCGTCCCCGCCCGTGCGGTTCAGGCTGTTCCCTTTGATCACGATGTTCGTCATGCCGAGCCATGGACCGGAACCGTCGGTTCTCGTCGCCCGGTTGCGCCAGTCGCTGCGGATGAAGATGCCCGTGGCGTCCACGTCGGTGAACGTATTGTCCTGGATGAGCACGTCGTCGAACTTCGTCGGCGTCGCGCTTCCGGTGACGCGCACGATGATGCCGCCGGATTCGAGATCCTGAACGGCCGTCTGGCCGCTGACGTCGCGGATGTCCAAGTTCTTCAAGTGAATATGACGCGTGACGCCCGTATCGTGCGCCTCGATCCATACCGCCCGGCGAGTCGCCCGCTGCGCGGCCGTGTTCGTAATCTCGAGGTTGTTGATCTCCCAATATTGCTGGTTGTACAGCTTCACCGTCTCCTGAACCTGGCCCGCACCATGGAAAGCCGGCTTGGCGCCGGTGCCGTACTTGTCGATAACGATCGGCTTGGCGCTCGTTCCCGAACCCTTCGGCCACAGCTGACCGGTCCACGACGAGCCCGCTTTGAACAGAATTCGGTCTCCCGGTTGGAACGTCGTGCCGTTGACTTTGGCCAGCGACTGCCAGGCCGCGTTCGCGCTCGTCCCCGCATTGGCGTCGTTGCCTCCCGCCGAGTCGACGTAATACGTCGTCTCCGGCTCCGGCTGCGGCTCTCCGTCGCCTCCGCCGCCCATCGCTTCCAGCACTTGCGCCGCTGTGAGCGCCTGCGAGAACACTTTGAATTCGTCGATCGCTCCGTCGAACACGCCCATCGGCTGGTTGTTCGACGTGTTCTGGGCGCCGATCCGCAACGGGTTCGGGTTGCCCGTCAAGTCAATCGTTCCGGACGCGGTTTTGCTTGCGGCCAACGCGCCGTTCACGTACATCTTGAATTCGTTGCCGGTTCGGGATACGGCCACGTGCGTCCATTCGTTCAGCGGTATGGAGTTATCCGCGGTCGAGAACGGCCATAGACTGTATCCGTTGCCCGACGAATCGCTGAGCAGGAAATACATCTTGCCATTATTGACCCACCAATTGAACATATAAGGCTGCGATCCGGATATCCCCTGCCCCACGATAAAGTAGTTGTAAGCGTACGTTCTCGGCTTAATCCATGCGGCCATCGTGAACGTCGTCTTGTCGATCGGGTCGATGACGACGGACGTCGTCTGCGCGTCGAAGTCGAGCGCCTGGCCGGAATGGCCCGCGACCCATGACGGAGTCCCCGTGATCGCGTGCGGATTGCCGCTGACGGCATCGGCCGCGCTCGCGCCCTGACCCTCGTCGAACGAATACGACTGCGTCGGATTCGGCACCGACGCGCTCGCGGGCGTCGGCGAACCGGTCACGCCTAAGAACATGGACATCATTAATGTACAAACGAGTAGGACGGACATCAGCTTACGAGTCGAAACAGTTCCGCTCATGCATGATTAACTCCTTCCTCAATTGGACTTACGCTTCCGCTATTTCGTCGTCCAACCTGCCGATCCTTTTTTCGTCTCCCGCTCCGAAGCAAGCCAATCGCCGGATGAGCGGCGTATCCGTCGCGGCAGCGACCGTAAGACGCAATCCGTTCGCCGTAACCGCAGGAAATCGATCGATCTTCTTATGTCCGATCGCCGTCCCCGCGGAA
Organism: Cohnella sp. GCM10027633; assembly: GCF_042675445.1. Classification (NCBI taxonomy): domain Bacteria; kingdom Bacillati; phylum Bacillota; class Bacilli; order Caryophanales; family Paenibacillaceae; genus Cohnella; species Cohnella sp. GCM10027633. Next base: position 950,115 of record NZ_JBHTGV010000001.1, read on the forward strand.
ACCCGCACCCATCGCCCTTCGGGCGTCCTGGCGTCCAGCGCGTATTCCGTCACGCGTTCGCCTTCGGTAATCCTCTCCATAATAATCGCGTGGTCGATCGCGCTAGGAACGTTCCATTCGAGGAGCAACTCGCGTCCGGCTCCATCCGTCTCCGCGACCGATCGAGATAATCTTCGTTCGATCTCCTTGCTCAGCTCGAGCGCACGGTTAACGTCCGTTTCGGGCAGCAATCCGTGATCGTCGGGCGCGATGTTCAGAAGCAAGTTCGCGCCGTGCCCGACGGAACGGTAATAGATATCAAGCAACTGCTCCAATGATTTCACCCGGTCTTCCTCGCCGGAATGCCAGAACCAGCGCCCCTCGCGAATAGGCACGTCGCATTCCGCCGGCACCCAAGCCGGCGTATCCGGCAGCCATGCGAGCATATCCTTCGTGAACATGCTCGCCCGCGCCGAATCCGCCTCGTTCCAACACGGATAAGGCGCGACGCCGTCTTCGTTGCCGACCCAGCGGATCGTCGGCCTCCCCATATTGAACGTCATCGCTTCGGGCTGATGCTTCTCCACGAGCGCCATGATGCGAGGCCAATCGTACGACCTGCCTTCGGAGCCCGCGCCGTCGAACCAGATTTCCACGAGCGGACCGTAGCCGGTGAGCAGCTCGGTCAACTGCCGGCAATACAAATCGTCGTAAGCATCCTTATCCGCGTAACGAGGTTCATGCCGGTCCCACGGCGACAAATACAAGCCGAACGGCAACCCGGCTTCCGCGCAAGCGTCCGCCACCTCGCGGACGACGTCGCCTTGGCCCTCCCGCCAAGGGCTCGCCTTGACCGAATGCTCCGTCGTTGCCGTCGGCCACAGGCAGAAGCCGTCGTGGTGCTTCGCGGTCAAGATCAAATAGCGAAAACCAGCGTCTTGCGCCGCCTTCACCCATTGCCGAGCGTCGAACGCCGAAGGATCGAACCTGCCCGGATCCTCGGTGCCGTCCCCCCATTCCTTGCCATAGAACGTGTTCATCCCGAAGTGGCAGAACAACCCCGTCTCCAGATCCTGCCAGCTTGCCTGCTGCGGCGTCGGTCTTGCCCGTCCCCTTGCGTTCACGTCACCAAGCCTCCCGTCCGAGTTCGAACCGGAACGTTCGGGAGCCGAACCGATGAGGTCTGGCCCAGCTCTCCGATTACGTCCGTTATGCCCGCGTATCGCGATCAGACCGTCGCGGGATTATTCCAAGCCCATTTCTTGGCGCAATGCGGGAGCCGCGGCGTTGAATTCTTCTCCCCACTTCTGGAAGACGCTCAAGTCTCCGCCGTTCTTGAAGATCGTGCCGGTGTCTCCCGACCACCATTGGATGTACTTCTCCTCGCCCACGACCGTGCGCAGCCAGCTGTCGGCTTGCACCGCTTCCTTGATGTTCTTGCCTTCCCAGCCGCCGGATTTGGACACTTCGTCCCACAATACCGGATCCGCCGTCAGCGGAATGTTGCCGTCGGACATCAGAATCCGCTGTCCGTCCTGCGAGAGCAGCCAAGCCAGGAATTGCACGGCTTCGTTCTCGTGCTTCGTGCCTTTCAGAATGCCCATCGGGGAAATCGCGTTGTAACCGACCGAACCGTTCGAGCCGTTCGGGAACGGAATGACGTCCCAATCGAATTGGGCGCCTTGCTTGCGGGCGTTGCCTTCCCAAGTGCCCATGATGTCAAAGGCGATTTTGCCGGACAGCCAGCTGCCCCAGCCGTTCGGATCGATGCCGGCTTCCGTCGATTGCTGCTCGTTCGGACGGGAACCGTCGACCCATCCCAAGTCGCCGTACCATTGAACGGCCGAGAGTACGTTCGGATCGGCGATCATGCTTTGCGACCAATCCGCGTTCATGAAGTTCAGGTTAGGAGTCAAGCCGTTGGATACGGCGTACACTTGAGGCGTCGTGATGTAGTTGAACGGTCCGGAAGCCAGCCCGTATTCGCCGGCGCTCGCGTCCGTCGCTTTTTTGGCGATTTCACGGAAGTCGTCCCACGTCCAGTCTTTGGTCGGCATGTCGACGCCGTGCTTGGCGAGCAAATCTTTGTTGACGAAAATAACGTGGGCGTCCACGGCGCGAGGCAGCGCCACCAGCTTGCCTTTCCAGGAAAGCGCGGCTTTAACGGGATCGGACAGCTGCGCCGACGCCAATACGGGGTTGGATTCCATGTAAGGAGTCAAGTCGACGAGCAAATCGTCTTTCATGAACCCGGGAATGGCCGGTACCCATGTCATGTCTGCCGGCGTGCCCGCCGCGCTCATGGCGGTCAGCTTCTCGAGAATCGACGCGTTGTCGCCGCCGTCGATGTGCTCGACCTGCAGCGTGATGTTCGGGTATTTCTCGTGGAATTTCTCCGGAATCGTCTTCGTCCACAGCTCGGGTCCCCAGACGAGCAGGCGGAGCGTAACCGGCTCGGCAGGCGCCTCTTCGCTCGGAGATGCGCTTGGAGAAGCGCTTGTCGTCTCCGACGGCTCCGTCGTGGCGGCCGGTTCGCTCGAGGAAGGGCTGGCGTTGTTATTGCCGTTGGAACAGGCGGTAACGAGCATTACCGTAACCAGGATTAGCGCGAACAGGGATAATCTTATTTTGTTTGCATACATGTTCTCATCTCCCAATGAATGTGATAGGGTACGATGCCCCTTGCCTTACGCCTTGCATAACCCCTTGCGATACCGTTGCAACTTGCCGATCCTACGTCGGCATCACCTCCGGACGAAATATCCCATGCGCTTCAATCGACCAATCCGGTCCGTTCTACGCCTTCGACGAACCATCTTTGCGCGATCATATAGACAAGCAGCGGAGGGAACACGATCAGGAACGCGCCTGCCATCTTCGTCCCCTCCGTTACCGGATTGGCGGCCAGCATTTCCACGCTCGGCGCCTTGCCGAATATTTCCGTCTCCAGATTCGCTAACCGGATCGATAGCGGCGTGAAGTCGTGCGAGAGGAACATCGACGACAAGTAGCCTTCGTTCCACAGCCAGACGAACGAGAACAGGAAGACGACGAGACAGGCGGGTACGGACAACGGCAGGATGATTCGGAAGAAAAGGCGGAACAACGACGCCCCGTCGATCATCGCCGCCTCTTCCAGCGCTTTGGGAAGCGACAGGAAAAATTGACGGAAAATAATGATGAACAGCGCGCTCTTCACCCCTTGGCCGAACAGCGCGGGAACGATGAAGACGAACGGCGTGTCGAGCCAGCCTAGCTTGCTATAGACCACGTAAAGCGGAATAATGATAATTTGCGGAGGAATGAGGAACGTCAGGAAAATGAGTCCGAAGAGCAGCTTTTTCCCCGGAAAATGAAGCCTGGCCAGCGCATAGCCCGTCAACGAGCAGATGAGCACGGATATCACAGACGGGACGATCGCCAATATGAGTGTGTTGGCGATCGATTCCGGATACTTCAAGCCTTTGTATGCCTTGGACAGGTTGCTCCAGTCGGCTTCGCGCGGAATCCATTGCACCGTCGGGTCGAGCAGGTCGGCGAGCGACTTCATCATCGTCGAGATCATGTAGAAGAATGGCTGGAGATACAAATAGGCGACGATCGAGAGCATGAACAACAGGAACAGCTTGGCGATGACGCCGTCGTTCATATGCTTGCCGAGAAGCAGGAGCTTCGCATGCTGGGCACGCTTGCCGACGAGCAGACGGCGGGTTCGGGCGGAATACCGCTTCAGGTTCGTTACGATGGCCGTTTCCGTTCTCACGTTAGCCCTCCTTTCCCCGAGTGGACCGATTCATGAACCATAGGATCATAGCGATCAATAGAATAATGAGCAGAAAATAAAACCAGGCTAGCGCGCTTGCGTATCCATAGCCGGTAGAAACGTTAAACATGTTCTTCTTGATCTGTTCCATGACGGGATTGAACGGGAACGTGAACAGATCGACCATCGTGTACAGCAGGTTGAGCCCGATGAACGGCCGGATGCCGGGCAGCGTGATTTTCCAGAAGCTCGCCCACGGCGACGCTCCGTCGATTCGGACCGCCTCGTAGATCGACTTCGAGATCGTCTGAAAGCCGGCGATGAAGATCAGAATTTGCACGCCGGACGACCATAGAATCAGAATCATCATGCCGAGCAGCTCCGACACCGTTCCCGCCATCGAGGCGCTGAAATGCTCCTTGATGTACGCGTCGACGCCGTACTGGGACAGGAACGGCACGTCGCCCGCGCCTTGCCGGAACAGCTCCGTCAGCACTTGGCCCGTCGAGAAGATGACCGGCAGGAAGAAGATCGCCCGGTAGACGAACCTCCCCTTGAACGATTGGTTCAGCATGAGCGAGACGAACAGCGAGAAGACGATGATGATCGGAATCATCAGAATCATTTGCTGGAAGAAGGTGAAGATTTCGATCGGATATTCGTTGTCCTTGAACAACGCGTCCTTGAAGTTTTGCAAGCCGACGTACGTGTAAGCGAATCCGCCTCCGGCCGTCAGATTCACCTTCTGGAAGCTTAAGTAGAGCGACCAGCCGATCGGAAAAGCCATGAAAGCGCAAAACCCGACGATCCAGGGCAGCATGAACAGATAGGCGCTCCCGTGGCTTTTCCATTTGTACACAAACTTCGATCTCCGCCGATGCTTGGCTTGGTTGATCATGGCCGCCCCCCTTCCTCGACGCGGAACGACTTGTCGTTGTAATCGACGACTACGGAGGTGCCGTTCGCGTATTCCGTTACGTAGACGCCTTCCGTTCGGCGATAATGGCCGGTGATCGGCTGATCGGCGACGGATGCCAGCCGGTTGAACTGCGCGTACTCTTCGACGACTTTCTCTTTCCATTGCGAGAACCGGCTCGAGAACAAGCCCCATGTTTTCGTATCCATGAGCGTGCGCGTGCTCTCCCATGTCAGCTCGAACGACGGAACCGCGCCGTATTCGATCGACTTCAGGAATTCGTCCTCGTAATGGCTGCGCACGTTGCCCGAAGTCATCGAATAAGTCACGTTGCCGTGAATCGCGATCGGGTAGAACGGCACCGCCTCGTCGACTTCGTAGAACCCGTGCGTCTCGGACGGCAGCCGTAAAATGTCGGTTGCGGATCGCAGCGCGTACGCGTTGCCGAGGTCGATGCCCGCCGAGCCCAATCGTTCCTTCGTCCGGTCCAGGATTTCCCCGTACAAATACGCCGTATCGTTTCTCGTATAGGTATATTTCGAGTTGCGGTCGCGGAACAGCAGGCTGCCCATCCGGTCGTAGGTGATGCCGTCCGCGCCTACTTTCTTCGCTCCGCGGATCAAGTCCTCGGCCAAGTTGTACGTGAAGTTCGGATTCAGGAAATAGTACTCGTCGTCGAACAGCACCTCGCCTTCGGCCGATCGGATCCCGTACGCTTTGGGCGACAGCTTCAGCCCTTCGGAATCCGCCTGCACCAAATCGGCGAACAGGTTAACCGTGTACCCGAGCTCGTGCGCGGCGCTTACGAACGACTTCAACCCGGACGCCCCTCCGAGCTTCTTCTCGACGTCGAAGCCTAAGCCGCGCGTCAAGCTTCCCCCGCTCTGCCAATTGTCGAAGGCGACGCGGACGTCGTTCACGCCGGCTTGTTTCAGCTGCGTCAGGATGTCCTCCGCTTGCCGGAACGTCGTCGATGCCTCGTAGCGCCGGCTGCCGTAATAAATCGTATCCCCGCCGACGAGCGTCAGGTGCAACGGGACGTTCGCTTGCGGCTTGATCGCGGGTCCCAGTTCTCCTCGGTCGAGCAAGTAATCCCGGTATCGTCGGGCCATGCCCGCGTAATCCGCGTCCTCGCCGTCCAAGAACATGTATTGAACGACCCGGTCTTCCTTCAACATGTCGTCCTCGAACACGCGGATCGTCCGTCCGCCCAAGTCCAGCCGCCGGTCGTACTCTTCGCGGTAGAAGAACCGGGCGTTGACGGCGTTCATCTTGCTGACGATGCCCGAAGGCATCGCCCGGACCGCCGATGCTTTCTCCCCGGCGGCAATGACCGCTACGTACGCGCCATTCCCGCGCTTCATCCCGAACACCGGCATCGATACCGTGACCGGCCCGAACGTCTTGTTCGTGATCTCCGGTCCGTAGACGTACTGGAAATAGCCCTTGCCGACTTGTTCCCGCTCGCTCGGAAACCGGATCAACGCTCCCGGTCCGTCCGGAACGAACAGATAGCCCGGGTCGCCGTCGTCTTTCGCCGCTCCGAAGAACGGAAGCGGATCGATCGACAGGATGCGGAATTTGCCGTTCTCGGCGATGCTCCCCGCCGGAATCGATACCCGGAAGCCGCCGTCTTCGGTCAACTCGTAGAGCATGCTGAACCGGATGCCCAGCTTGCCGATTTCGTAGTTGGCGGCGACGCCTTGTTCCATCCGGGCGAACGAGACCCGCACGCTCGGCTCCATGGCGTTCACGACCAACCGCTGGACTTTGGACGTCTCGTAATATTCGAGCACGAACGGCGACCGCAGGTTCGTCTTCAGAATTCCGCCGACGGTCTCCTGTTCCAATTCCTCCGGCGAGGGGTTTCCCAACCATACGTTGCCGGAACGCAATTCCGTCACCTTCGCTTGCCCCGTCGCCGGGTCGAGCCGCAGCTCGAGGCTTTCCGTTCGGGCTGCGACGGCGAAGCCTTGCGCGTCGGCTTCACCCGGCTGCCAGCTCTCCCCGGTCGGAGTCGCGATCTCGGCGGGCGCGTACGCCGCGATGTCCAGCTTGCCCGAGACGGACGGCGCGAGAAGCAGCCTTGCCGCGAGCGCGATGCAGACTGCCGCCGCGGCGGCGCCCGCGATGAGCCACAGCTTACGTCTTCGCATCCCCCCGTTAACCAAAGACCGTCGCCTCCTTATACACTTGATAGATGAAGTCCGATAGATTGTAGGTCAGCCCCGTCGTAACCGTCGCGAACAAGAATAGAATCCCGATCGTCAAGACGGTAATGGCGCTGTTCTTCACGTTCTCGATGAACTCGAAGTTATGGATGACTTGCGAGCTTACGACGAACAACGCGCCTATCCATAGCCACATGACCGACTGCAGCGAGGATACGAGAATGCCTTCCTCCAGCACGAGCATGCGGGACAATACGATCGCGAACGGCGTCAGGAAGACGTAGGGCAGCAGAGCGAACAGGCTTGACTGCGCAACGTCCCTGAAGCGTCCTTCCCCGTCTTTGACCGTGCTGACCAAGTAGTTGGCGACGACCCAGGCGAAGAACGGAGCGAGGAAGGTCGCAAGCTCCTGCAACGGCTTGATCCGATCCAGGTTATACGGATGGAAGATGAAGCCGGTCCAATAGAGCGAGGCCCATTTCATGAGCGCCACGAGCCCTAACAGGATCAGCATCGTGAACGGCGACAGCTTCCGGCCTTTGATCCGGTAGAAACCGTCGAACGGATGGAACATCGTCCGCCAGGCATCCTTCAGCTCCCGGCCGATGCGCTTGACCGCATCGGGAGCTCTGTCCGATATCGTCTTGGCGAGTCTCTTGCGCCCGTAACGGTACCCGATCCCTACCAGCAGGACGATGCCCGCGGCGTAGCCGAAATACGTCTGAATCCAGCCGAGCCGGTACGTCCAGAACGCTTCCGAATACCCTACGTTGTCGTACGACATTCGGAAATACGCCATCGCGTCCTCGATTCGCCCCTCTTTCCGTGCCGCTTCCCCGAGTCCGACGTAAGTCAAACCGATCACTTCGTTAAGGGACAGCACCTTGTTCCAGTTTTCTTCGCTTTTCTCGTAGTCTCCGATATAGTAGTCCGCCGCCGCCGTCATTACCGCGTCTCCGAACGCCGTGCGGTCGTATGCCTGGAGCAGCCCCTGGTCCGAATCGAGCACCCACAGCCTGTGCCCGGAGTCGATGCCCAAGCTGGCCGGGTACGAGAGCACGCCGCGTTGCTGCGGCTCCTTAACCGTCCTTCCGAACGTGAACAGCTGCGTGCCGCCGGGGCTGTAGATGGAAATCATCGAATCCCACTTGCTCTCCTTCCGGTCGAGCACGTAGAAGAAGTCGTCCGCGTCCGTCGCGATGTCCGCGATCTGGTCGGAATCCGCGAACTTCGCCGTATGGAGACCTTTGAACCGGTTCACGCCTCCGGCCGTCAGCTTCTTGATCTGATCGTTGGACACGCCCGTCGTCATGGCGAATATATACCCGTCGCCGTCGATCGTCTCGTTGTTGATTTCCGGCGGCCGCTTCAGCTCTTCCTTGGCCATCTGCTCCTTCGTGAAAAATCTGCGCTTGATGCTGTCCAACCAGGTTCCGGCGGTTTTGTTGCCTCCGAAAAACCCGGTGAACTCTCCGCTTCGATCCATCCGTACGATGCCTTGGTAAGAACCCTTCGAGACGATGTACATCACGTCCCGGGCATCCACGACGACCTTCGTCGGCATGAAGTAGTAAGAAGCGGGCAGCAAGCCCTCTGCCGGTTTCTTGTATTCCTTCGCGAATTGGCCCGACGCGCCGAACACCGCCACGCGCTGGTTGCCCGTATCGGCGACGTACACTTCGCCTCCGCTCCCGACGAATACGCCTTCCGGCGCCTTGAGCGCCCCCGGTCCGTCGGTATCGCCGATCTGACGGATCCACTCGCCGTTCCGATCGAACTCGACGATCCGGTTATTGCCTTTGTCGGCGACGAACAGGTGATCGTTCCCGGCAACGAACAAGTCCGCCGGTTGCTTCAACGTCCGGTCTTCGCGGCCTACGACGGTCATGGCTACGGCGTACACGTCTTGCATCCAGTACACTCTTGTCCCCGCGCCGCCCGTGCCGTGGGACACGTAGAACGTATCGTAAGGCTGCCACGCCGAGACTGTGCCCGGGAACAAGACGAGCGCGGCCAGCAGCGCCGGTATTCTGAATAGGGATAACAGCTTGCGCTTCATCGTAGTTACACCTCTCTCTCTCCGCGGCTCCGAACGCGAGCTATTTCACGCCCGAATGCACCATCGTCTCCATGATCCGCCGCTGCGCGAACAAGAAGATGATCAGGTTCGGCAGGAACATGAGCAAGCCCGCGGCAGCCGCCATGCCTTGGCCCGCGACGGAGTTGCCCGCGTTCATCGCGCTCGTCAGCGTCATGATGAAGTACGGCAGCGTCTTCATCGTCTCGTCCTGCATGAACAGCGTCGAGGCCGACGTATCGCCCCATACGCCCTGGAATGTGATGATGGCGATCGTCGCGATCGCGGGCATCGTCAGCGGAACGATAATGCGCACGAACACGCGCAACTCGGACGCTCCGTCGATTTTGGCCGCCTCCAGCAGCTCGTTCGGAATTTGATCGATGAACTGCTTGATCAGGAACACCGCGACGGGGGAGGCGACGAACGGCAATATATGGCCGAAATACGTATTGTTCAGCTGCAGCCAGCCGATGATCAAATACCGCGGAATCGAGACCGTCTCGGGCGCGAACATGAGCGCCAGCATGATCGTCGCCATGACGACCTTCTTCAAGCCGAACTTCAGCTTCGACAGCACGTAGGCGGCCATGCAACTGGACAAGATGACCGCGAACATCGATAGCGAGGTTACGATCACGCTGTTGTACAAGTACCGCGAGAACGGCACGATCTTGGCGACCGGGCGCGTGAACAGCTCGTGGAAGTTTTGCAGCGTCGGCTCCTTCACGAGGAACGTCGGCGGGAACAGGAACAGCTCGTGGAACGGCTTGAACGCATGGTTGACGATGAATACGATCGGCAGCGACATGAAGGCCGCGAGCAGCAGCAATCCGCAGAGCAGCAGCGCTTCGAACAGCGTAAGCCTCCGGATTTGCCGGACGATGCTTGCCATCTCAATCACCTTCCTTCGGACCGAACAGCCGGTAGCATAATCTCATCGCGACGAAGGAGAACAAGAGCAGCACGACCGATAACATCGAGGCGTATCCTAGCTCGAACCGGATGTACGCGTAGTCGTCGATATGATTGAGCATGAGATGCCCCGCGTATTGGTACGTGATGGGCAAGCCCGTTAGCTGGACGGAGATGGCTCCCGCCTTGAGCGTGCCGACGATGGCCATCACCGCGCTAAACAGCATTTGCGGCTTCATGGACGGAATCGTGATGTAGAAAGCCTCCTGTACGCGATTGGCGATTCCATCGATGCGGCCCGCTTCGTACAGCTCTTTGTTCACGGTGTCGAACCCGGCGAGCATTGCCAGAAACCCGACGCCGAATCCCATCCAGATCGTCACGAGGATCATGACGTTCAGTAGATATTCGGGGTTCTTCAGCCATAGGATCGGCGTCTGGATCCAATCGTTGTGCATAAGAAAGTTGTTCAAATACCCCGCGTAATCTCCGCTGAACGCCGCCTGCCAGACGACGACGAGTGCGACGCCTCCCGCGATCGAAGGCGCGTATATCGCCAGCGTCACGATGTCCCTGATGCTCTTGGGCAACTGATAGACGAGCCAAGCGAGAACGAAGGTGAGCATATAGCCGATCGGTCCGACGAAGAACGCGAACTTGATCGTATTGGGAAGCGCGTACTTGATGAACACCGTGTCCTGCGTAATCAGCGAGATATAATTACTGAACCCTACGAAGCGGGGCGCGCGGAACGCGTCGTAGGAAGTAAAGCTCATCATTATCGCGACGACGACGGGGATGAGAATGAACGCGCAGAAGCATAGGAGGAACGGCGTCATGAACAGATAGGCGACGCGCTCTCTCCAGATTGCCTTGAACGGATTGGCGAGGGGGAGCTTCATGCCCCGGACTCTCGCCGGCGTTTGTTTCAATATCGTCGATGCCGGTTTCATCTCAGCGCCTCCTCCCAATCGAACGGATGCTCGACCGTCGCGAACGCCGGCTTGCGATCGTCCGCGATGCCCAGTTCCTCTCTCTTCCTTGCCATCTCCCGCTCGACCGCGACGTACGCGCGGTCGAGCGAGTCCTTCGGCGGAACGTTCTGCACGACGCTCCGGTTCCAAGCGAATTCCATCTCGCGGGCGAGGAAGTACCCTCCCGGCAACAACGGCACGTTGCGGTCCCAGCGGTTCTGCTCCTTGATCGCCGCGATGTCCGCCGCCGGCCATGGCATGCTCGCCATCGCTTTCATGTTCGCCGTGTTCCAGCGGTACTCCGGTCCGTAGAACGATTCCATCGCGTTGCCGTATTGCAGCTGAACGTCCGCGGACGTCCACCATTCGAGGAACCGCCACGCCTGCTCTTGCTTGTCGCTCTTATCGAGAATCATCCCCGCGGTCATCGTGCTCATCGCCCATCTGGCTACGGTCCCGTCCGCCTGCATCGTTCCCGGCATCGGAGCGATTCCCCAATCGCCGCGAATTTCCGGCGCCGCGTTGAGAAGCTGGATGTACGTATTGAAATCCGAGATGCCTAGAGGCATCGTCCCGAGCTTGAAGTTCTGGAAGAAGGCTTCCACTTCCATCGGCAGATCGTACTTGCCGAACAGCTCCGTCCATTGCGAGAACGCGGCGTATCCTTGCTCGCTATTGAACGCGGGCTTCAACCCGTCCGACGTATAGAACTCCGCGCCGTTCTGATAGAAGAAGGGGGCGAAATTTTTCGGATTGTAGGACGTTCCGCTCTCCTGCTTCGAGCTGTAATAGAAGTACATTCCGTTCTCCTGCAGCGTCGGCAACAGCTTCCGGAGATCGTCCCACGTGTCCGGCACCGTCAACCCGAGCGATTTCAGAATGCTTTTGCGATAGAACAGCAACGGATAGGATTGCGTTTCCGGCAGCGCGTAGACGCCGCCATCGTACGCGAAGGACCGCATGACGCCGGGATGGAACCTTTCCGCCGTCACTTTGAAGTCAGAAAATTGCGACAAATCAGTGGACGCTTCGCGCATCGCGTAATCGACCGGCACGTCCTGCGGCAGCCCTAGCGCCACGTCCGGCTGGTCGCCGCCGGCATTGCTGAGCGTCAGCGCGCTGGCGTCCGGCATAAAGTTAACGTTGACCTTGATGCCCGTTCGCGGCGTAAACTCCTGGTCGATCATCTCCTGCAGCAAGGACGCGTAGTCCCTTCCTCGGCCCACCCATACCACGACGGCATCCTTGTCGTTCAAATCCCGCTCGTTATAATTCAACGTGAACGTCCTCGCGAAATTCAGCAGCGTGTACGAAATTTTGTTGGCCGTCGTCGCTTCCTTGAACGGCGTCTTGGCGTTCGGCTCGCGGACGACGATGAAATCGACGGACAAGCCTCCGTTCTTAAGCAGCTTATCCATCCACGACCCGATCCGCATTCGTAAATCCGAGAACTTGCCCAGCTTGTTGGGCACTTGATCGACGTCCTTCAGCAGCTCTCCGAGGATGACGATGCCGACCTTGAGCGCTTGCGTCCCGTCGGTCTTGCTCTGGTTCAAGCCGTCCAAATATTCCATCGACAGCTGCATCTGCGCTTTGATCTCGGTCAAATTCGCTTCCAGGTCCGGATCGTAAGCTTTCATATCCCACGTACGGTTAAGATCTCCCGTGTTCGTCCCGTAATCGCCCGTCAGCTTGCGAAGCTTCTGCTCGATGTCGTATAGCTTCTGCGTCGCGCCCTGCAAGGAAAGGAACACCGGATAGAGAGGCGACGTATCCGCCACGAGCCGAATCGTATGCTTCCCCTTGCTCAGCCGGAAGAGGAACGGTTCGCCGAACGCGGTGCCGAGCGTATGGATTTCCAGCTTGCCGTTATAGACGAACGGGTAGTCGAGCAATTCCCGGAACGGGGTTTCGCCGTCGATGAGCACGCTGCGGAATACTTTCGCTTTGCCGACGAAGCTTTGGTAATACTTCACGTCGATCTCGTATAGTCCGTCGGCGGGTACCTCGATGGACCATTCCGCCCATTCGCCGGCGTTCTTCCATCGCTGTCCGTCCAAGATGTTGTACAGCATGCGGCCTTTCCCGTCCGGCGACACGTGCGGCTCGTTCTGGCTGCCCGTCTGCACGGACGGATGCGACTTCTGGTCGTACCGTTCCCCTTCGACTAACGCATACCAGGAAGCATCCGCGTCGTCCACGAACTCGCCGTTCAGATTCGAATATCGTTCGTAGGCAGGAACGTCGACGGGAGCGGCCAACCGGATCGTCCCCCAGGTCATGGACTCGTTGCGGGCGGCGAAGCGCAATGCGTGCTTGCCTTGCGACAGATAGAATCGCAGCGGGACGGACGAGATTCCGTAGTTCGATAGGCGGTCCGTCTTCCAGCCGGCGTTCTCCACCTGCATCGAACGTGTTTCGTTGCCGAGCGAGTCTTTGCGGTAAGGAACGTCCTTATCTCGCCAGCGCTTCAGAAACTCCAGATTCTTCGCTTCCGAATAAGGAACGGCCCCGTCAATCGAGAGCGAATAGAATACGGAGCTGCTGCTGTTCTCTTCCGTCGGCCGGTACGAGATTTCGAGTTCGTACAGCCCGTCGGCCGGAACGTCAGCCGTCCACTCCACCCAACCCGCCCCGTTGCTCCATTCGAGCACATCGCCTCCCGCCTCCGCATCGGCGGAGACGCGAATATCCGCATCTTCGGAAGCATCGGAATAAGCCGTCGGTTCCAGTTCGACCGGAGCGCCTTCGTATAGGGAAATCCCTTGCTCCGCATACGCCTTCTCAACGTCCGCGTAGTACGAGAGCCCATCCTCGTCCTTCGTTCCGACGTCGAGCCCCGCCGCGCCGACGACCGGGAACGATTCTCTCCCGCCGATATCGCGGACGACGTATGCGAGCGCTACGGCGGCGAGTAACGCCGAATAGACCATCCATTTCCGTACTTTCATGGCGTACCTCCGCGGTTAGAAAATGCCTAGATTTCGTCCGGTTTCCGCATCGAAGAAGTGCGCCTTCTCCATTTGGAACCCGATGTCGATTTTGTCGGTGGCATGATAACGGGTACCGGACTCGACGACTCTGGCGATGACGCGAATATCTCCGAGGCTCAAGTACAAATAAGAATCGGAGCCCATCCGTTCGACGATGTCGATTCTCGCGCCGAACTTTCCTTCTTCCGGATCGGAAGGGACGAATTCGACGACGACATGCTCGGGCCGTATTCCCATCACGACGCCGCGCCGCCTAGCGGAAGGCAGGAACGCATGGTAGGCATTGGGAATGCGAAGGCGCAGCCGTTTGTTGCGGAAGTAGTACGCGCCCGCTTCCTCGTCGATCGCCCCCTCGATCAGGTTCATGGCCGGCGAGCCGATGAAGCCCGCGACGAACAGATTGGCCGGATGGGCGAATATCGATTCGGGCGTATCGGCCTGCTGAATGACGCCGTCCTTCATGACGACGATCCGCGAGCCCATCGTCATCGCCTCGGTCTGATCGTGCGTGACGTATACGGTCGTCGTTCGCAGTTCCTGATGCAGCCGGATCAGTTCGGATCTCGTCTGCGTTCGCAGCTTGGCGTCGAGGTTGGACAGCGGTTCGTCCATGAGGAATACTTCCGGCTCGCGGACGATAGCCCGGCCTAACGCGACCCTTTGCTTTTGCCCGCCGGACAGCTGATTCGGCTTTTTATGGAGAAGACTCGCGATCTCGAGAATTTTGGCGGCCTTCTTCACCCTCAGCTCGACGTCGTGCTTCGCCGTCTTTCTCAGCTTCAAGCCGAGCGCCATGTTCTCGTACACCGTCAAATTCGGGTATAGCGCGTAATTCTGGAACACCATCGCGATATCCCGGTCTTTGGGCGAGACGTAGTTGATGAACCGGTCCCCGATATAGATTTCGCCGTCCGAGATGTCCTCGAGCCCGGACAGCATCCGCAGCGTCGTCGTTTTCCCGCAGCCCGACGGACCGACGAGGACGACGAACTCCCCGTCCGCGATTTCCAGATGAAAGTCGTTGACCGACGGTTTTTTCTCCGACCGGTATTGCTTGTATACGTGATGGAACTTGACTTCGGCCATGCCCTGCCGCCCTCCCGATAATCCGTGACCGGATATGTTTATTGCTTTCGGTACCCGTTTTCGGGCGCGCTTAAAGGAGCTTGCGCGGGGCGCAAACCTTTAAGCGGTTATTCGCGATAGACAAGCTTTACTTATACTTGTTGTACGCCGTCTTCAGCTCCGCCGTAATCGTCTTGAACTCCGCGGATGTCGAGATCTTGGCGACGTAAGCGTCCCATTCCGCTTCCGAGAGAACCCCCATGACGAACTTGACTTTGTTCTTCTCCAAGTCTCTGGTCAAATCCCCCCACGTCTCGCCCAAGGCGGGCGAAGACAAGTTGAACGCGGGATTCGAGTACGTCGATTTCCGTTGCGAGTCTTCGAATACTTCCTTATACCGTTTCAGTCTGGCGGGATCGGCGTTCCATAGCAGATAATTGTCCGCCCCGGTATACGTACCGTCGTTCCACGTATACGCCTCGATGCCTTCGGTTTTATACGTCGCGTTTTTAACGACGACCCCGTCTTTTTTCTCGTAATGTATCCCTTCGACGCCGTACAACGCTAACTGCTGATACGTTTGGGACGACGTGAAGTCGATCAATCGCAGCAGATGGTCTATATCGGCTTCCGGCACCTTCGAGCTGATCATGAGATTCGTCCACGAGCCCGTCGCCACCGACGTCGCGTAGCCTTTCGGTCCCTTCAGCACTTTCAGCGTAAGCACGTCCGCGCCCGGCGCATTGCCTTCAAGCTCCTCGAGCCAATCCGGTATCGTGAACATATGCGTGTTGGATGCGATCGCCGCGTAATGGCCTTGCTTGAACAGGTCCGTCTCGCTTCCTTCGACGATCGGGAATTCGGGATGCAGCGCGCCGGCGTCGTACAACATTTTGAGCCATTTCAGATAGACTTTGAAGTCGGGCATAAAGTCGCGGTAGGCGAAGTTGCCGTCTTGATCCACCTCCCAATTCTGTATGCCGGTAATTGCGTTCGCGATGATGTCGGCGCTCGACGTGGACTTCATCGCCATTCCGTACATATTCGGAGGGTCGCTCAGCTTCAGAAGCGTATCCGTCAGCTCTTCCCAAGTCGTCGGCGCCGGCAACCCGGCTTTGTCCAGCAAGTCCTTGCGAATATGTATCGTCGTGAAGATCGGCGGATTCGGATGGCGCGGGATTCCCCATATTTTACCGTTGTAAAGCATATTGTCCCATATCGAGTCCGGATAAGCGGCCAAATGCGGATACTTCTTCAGGTTCTCGCCGGTCAAGTAAGGCGTCAGGTCATGAAAGACGCCGGCTTTGATCGCGTCGTTCGTGGCCGTCTCGTAGATCGGGTTGCTCGTGGGCACTTGCGTAATATCCGCCAGGTCCCCGGTATTCAACGCTACGTTAAGCCGTTCCTTATAGCCGTTCAAAGGCACCCATTGCCAGCTGATCCTCGTGTTCGTCTCCTGCTCGATCCGCTTGCCGACCGCGTCCCCCCCTTGCGGAGGCGCGCCGTAAGCGACGTTCATCCAAGTGACCTCCAACGGCTTCTTCGCCGCTTCGGCGTTTCCGTCGCCCGGTCCCGATCCGTCTTGGCAACCCGACAGCGCGGTCGCGGCGGCAACGAGAACGAGGCTTTGCATACGAATGCGCTTGCTTAGACGCTGAACCATGCAACGAACCTCCCGGCGAATGGAGCATATTGAGGTTCCGATCGCGAAGAGCTTATCGGAGCAACTCTTCTTAATTGTATCGTAAACGGTTTATTTGAACAGCGACATGACGGTTTCAGTACTTTCATGCTGTTTTGGCGACCTGTTGCTCCCAAGGCGAACTTGCGGCGAAAAAATCATAGTATAATAGATTCATCGCCGTAAATCGCCGTCGCGAATTATGAGGAGGCCCGGGAATGCCGGTGAAAATGTCGATTTTCCGCAGGCTGATTCTGATGCTCGTCCTGCTTATGATCCCGATTCTGATCCTGTATACGTACTCCAACCGCGTCAGCGTGGACGTCGTCCGCAACGAGGTGAAGGAATCCAACCTCCAGCACTTGAGCTTCCTGCTCAAACAAGCGGAGATGACGGTCGAACAACTGACGCTCGCCGCCAACACGATCGGCAGCTTCCAAGTCGTTGACGATCTGATTCATATTAACGAGAAAGAAACCAACTACGAGAAAGTCGTCATTAAGCAGGACATTATCGAGAAGCTCAGACTATCCGGCGCGTCTAGCAACTGGACGAATCAGTTCACCGTCTATTCCCCTTCCGCCGGCACGGGCGTCACGACGCTGAACGAAGCCGATTACGCGGAGATGTTCGCGCCGGAGAAGATCACGAAGGAATGGAAGTACCGGGAGACGTCTGAGAACGGCGCGCTCGTCGAGCAGTTCGTCAAGCATACCGTGTATCCGGGATCGCGGCTTATCGTCGAAGTAAGCTTCACGGTGGACAACATTCGGAACATGCTCGACCAGATCAAGATGAAAGGCAAGAACGATCCTTTCTTCTATCGCGAAGGCGATCATTCGATCTTGAACCGTACCGCGGATTCCGTACTCTCCTTGGAAGTGGCGAGCTATCTGGACCAACGGGACCCGGACAAGAGCGGCACGGAATACGTTCAGCTTCAAGGCCGCCAATACATGGTCAACTACGTCAAGTCGGAGATGCTGAATTGGGTTCTCGTCGACTACGTGCCTCTCGAGTACCGGCTTAGTCCGATCAAGAACAGCTCCTTGCTCTTCTACGCATCGATCGCGATGCTGCTCGCGATGAGCGTCGTATTCGCTTTGATGCTATACCGGAACGTCCAGGTGCCGGTATCGCAGCTGCTCCAAGGCGTCAGGAAGCTTGAACGCGGGCAATTCTCCGTTCGGCTATCGAACCGCAGACAGAACGAATTCAGCTATCTGTTCCATCGGTTCAATCAGATGGCCTCCCAAATCGAGCAACTGATCGAGAACGTATACAACGAGAGAATCCGCTCCAGGGAAGCGACGCTGAAGCAGCTGCAGTCCCAGATCAATCCGCATTTCCTCTACAACTCTCTCGCCTTCATCAAGAGCATGACGGAGTTGGACGAGAAAGAGGCGGTGATCCGGATGACGCTCAACCTGAGCCAATATTACCGGTATACGACCCGCGTGGAAAACCAGGAAACGACGATTCGGGAAGAAACGGATCTCGTCCGCCACTACTTAACGATCCAGACCTTGCAAATGCAACGCTTCGAATTCGAATTCCGGATTCCCGAGGAAATGATGGAGCTTCGGATCCCCCGGCTGCTGTTGCAGCCGATCGTCGAGAACGCGATCGTCCACGGCATCGAGCCCCGAATGGATTGGGGCATGCTCTTGGTATGGGGAGAACGGACGGAAGCAGACAACCGCCTCGTCGTGGAAGACAACGGCGCGGGGCTGTCTCCGGAGGAGCTGGACCTGCTGCGTCAGAAGCTGGAGCAGCAGTTGGAGGAAGAGATGGGCTGCGGCTTATGGAACGTGCATCAGAGATTGAAGTACCGATTCGGTACGGATGCGGGCGTAACGCTCGAACCCCGCCTCGAAGGCGGATTGCGCGTGACGCTGCATTGGCCGCGAATCGACGAAACCGGAGGGAATCCTTGATGTTTCAAGTCCTGATCGTCGACGACCACCCTCATTTGGTGGACAGCATGGCGAAGACGCTGCCCTGGAGCGACTTGCGCGTCGAACACGTCCACAAAGCCTATTCCGCCTTCGATGCCATGGAAATTCTCGGTTCGGCGCCCGTCGACCTGGTCATTACCGATATTCGCATGCCCGTCATGTCCGGCCTGGAATTGATCAAGGAAATCCGCGATCGCTGGAAGACGACCAAAATCATTCTGTTATCCGGTTACGCCGACTTCGAATACGCCAAGGAAGCGCTGAAGCAAGACGTGGAAGATTATTTGCTCAAACCGGTTCCCGACGAAGACCTTATCGTCTCGATTCGAGGCGTATTAGAGAAGAAAGAGATCGAATGGAAGGAAATCATCTCGACCCAACGGGCGATGTCCGCCCTGAATCAGCACCTGCCCGTCTTGAAGCAAAACCTGCTGATGGACTTGCTGCAGCGCCGGCCGATTCCCGACGCGGCCTTGCGCGACAAGCTCGATTTGTACAACATTCCGTTCCCCGTGCGTTCCCCGGCGGCGATGGCGCTTATCCGATTGGAAGACTCGTTCGCCGCAAGCGACGAGCAGAGCGTGACGCTTTACGAATACGCGATCGGGAATATCGCCGCGGAAATTTTCCATGACGATTTCGTCCTCTGGCATTGCCGGGACGATTACGGCTACCTCGTGCTGCTGATCGCCTGCAAGGAAGAACTCTACGCTCCGGCGGCGGACGAAGCGAAGCGGCAACAGCGGCTGGAACAATGCGCCGTCTCGCTGCAGCACTACGTTCAAGCGTATCTCAAGGGCAGCATCTCGGCGCTCGTCAGCGATTGGTTCGATTTCCCTCGGGAGGCTCCATACTACTACCAGAACTGTCTGTACGCGTTTCGCCAACGGATCGGCAACGACCGGGCGTTCTTCATGACGCTCAAAGGCGCGGAAAGCAGCCAGAAGATCTCGTTTTTCTCCAGTCTCTACGAGCCTCCGACGTTGAAGCAGTTAATCGAAGCGGGTCAATGGAAAGAGTTGCATGCTAAGCTGGAACGAATATTCGATGAATTGGTGCGCGACTGGTCCGAGTCCGAGGAACATATCCTTGAAGCCTATTTGGAAATCTGCGGCATGCTGACTTATATCGCGCATAAAAACCGCAAGCGGCTTGTCGAATTGATCGGACCGGAATACGAGAAGGTCGTCGGGGGACTCTCCTTCAAGACCGTCAAGCAATTGCGGGAGTGGACGTTCCGAATTCTCGAGATGCTGTCCGGCATCGTCGACCGGGAGCGCCAGCATTCCCACGCGTCCATCGTGAAGCAAGTTAACGAATACGTGGAGAATAATCTGAGCGACGACGTCTCGATTCAGACGGTCGCCCAGAAAGTGTTCTTGCATCCTTCCTATTTGTCCCGCATCTACAAGTCGGAGTCCGGGGAAAGCTACAGCGATTACGTGCTTCGGATTCGCATGGAAAAGGCCGTCGTCCTTCTGAAGAACAAGGGCATCAAAGTATACGATATCTCTGCCGGCCTCGGCTACAATCAGACGCAGCATTTCATTAAGATGTTCAAGAAGTTTTTCGGATTGACTCCGCAGGAGTACAGGGAACGAATGCTATGATCGAAAAAAAAAAAAGAGTACTGATCCCCTACAGGGTCAGTACTCTTCGTTATTAAGATACCGTTCTGCGCGCGGCCTTCGCCGGCTCGCTCTCGCCTAAGCCTAGCGCTTGCGACGTCGAAGCCTGGATCTCCTCGAACAGTTCCGGGTTACTCTGGAGAGATACGCCGTACGACGGAATCATCTCCTTAAGCTTCGGCTCCCACGCCTTCAGATGCTGCGGGAAACACTTGCGGATCACTTCGAGCATGACGGACACGGCTGTGGACGCGCCCGGGGATGCGCCCAGCAACGCCGCGATCGAACCGTCCGCCGCGCTGATGACTTCCGTGCCGAATTGCAGCGTTCCTTTGCCGCCTGCAGCCGTGTCTTTAATGATCTGTACGCGTTGACCGGCGACGAGCAGATCCCAATCCTCGCTCTTGGCTTGCGGAATGAATTCGCGCAACGATTCCATGCGCTTCTCCTTAGACTGCATGACTTCCTTGATCAAGTACGTCGTCAACGGAACGTTCTTGACGCCCGCGGCGATCATCGTGAACAGATTGTGAGGCTTGATCGACGTAATCAGATCGAACATCGAGCCGTACTTCAGGAACTTCGGCGTGAAGCCCGCGAACGGTCCGAACAACAACGACTCTTGCTTGTCGATGACCCGCGTATCCAGATGCGGAACGGACATCGGAGGAGCGCCGACCGCGGCTTTGCCGTATACTTTCGCGCGATGCTGCGCGACGACGTCCGGGTTCTTGCACACCATGAACAATCCGCTGACCGGGAAGCCGCCGATGCCTTTGCCTTCCTTGATGCCGGATTTCTGCAGCAGATGCAGGCTTCCGCCTCCGCCGCCGATGAACACGAACTTCGCGGTATGCCGTTCGACGGCGCCGCCGTCCGCGTTACGGACCTTGAGCTGCCAAGAGCCGTCGCGCGTGCGTTTAATATCGTTCACTTGACGGTTATATTGGATGTCGACGTTCTGGCGCTTCAAGTTGGCGAACAGGCTGCGCGTCAACGCCCCGAAGTTGACGTCCGTGCCGGATTCGATCCGGGTGGCCGCGATCGGTTGATCCGCCTTGCGGTCCTTCATCATGAGCGGAATCCATTCCGCCAGCTTCGCCGGATCGTCGGAATATTCCATCCCCTGGAACAGCACGTGGTTCGCCAGCGCTTCATGGCGTCTCTTCAAGAACGAGACGTCCTTGTCTCCTTGCACGAAGCTCATGTGCGGCACCGGCACGATGAAGTCGCGCGGGCTGCGAATCAGGTTGCTGTCGACGAGATACGACCAGAACTGCTTCGATACCTGGAACTCCTCGTTGACTTTAACCGCCTTGCTAATATCGATGGAGCCGTCCGGTTTCTCGGTCGTATAGTTCAGCTCGCACAACGAGGAATGCCCGGTTCCTGCGTTGTTCCATTCGTTGGAGCTTTCCTCGCCGGCGCCGGCGCGCCGCTCGAGCACGGTGATTTTCCAATCCGGAGCAAGCTCCTTCAGCATCGCACCGAGCGTCGCGCTCATGACCCCGGCTCCGATTAAGATGACGTCCGATTGCGTATGACTGTTGCTGCTCATGATTACCGTCCTTATATCGTAAGATTTGCGCAGAAGAAATAAGATAACCTACTGATCGTCCTCAACTCTATATAGTGTATCACTATTAGGTATAGAGTTTAATATGGATTTGCTATCTATATGATAGATATAAGTTATTAAAAAGCTGGTAAACAACGAAGAACTTCCCCGCGCATCCTATCTTTCGCACGTAAAAAAGCGGCCTCGAAATTCGAAGCCGCCTTGTCCGACGAGATGCGGGACGTCATTATTCCGGACGCATATCGTACGCGCCGGTATGCAAAAATCTGATCGCCACGTTCACGCTGGTCAGCGAACGCTCGTCGGGCGCCGCTCCCGCGAGCGCCGGAGCGGACCGGGCGGACTTCCATAGACGGTTCCGCTGCCGGTAAGCCGCCTGCTCCAGACCGTAAATATCGGCGCCTTCGCGGACGCCCGCTTCGAAAGTCGCCAGAACCTCTTCCCGGATGCGACTCTTCGCGAGCGTCTCGACTTCCTTCAAGGTAACGTCCGCCGCCGCTTCCTCCACGATCGCCGTGAACCCGAGATCCATGGCGTACGCCGGCTTCCCGCCTACCGAAGAGACGCGAACCTTCTTGCGCGGCCGGAACAACGCGACCATGCCGAGCGTCTTCCCTTCCTTCTCGATGCGCAAATACAGCTTCTTGCCTCCGGATTGCGTCCAGCGCAGTCCCTTCAGTTGCTCGTTCTCGAAATAATCGTCGGCTTTGCCGTCCTTGAGCGCGTAAGCGCCGTCGATGTACAGCACCGGCTGCTTCTTGTCGTTGTCTTTCCAAGCCTTGGCGGTAATGCCCAGGGAGGGGATCATATCCGTCTGTCCCGGTTCTCCGTCGTTGGCCGACACTTCGAGAAACCGGACCGGGTAAATATCCGAGCGCTGCTGATAAAGCGCCTTCGGATTATGAAGCAACGTGGCGATCGGGGATACGTTGATGAACGAAGCGCTCATGAACAGCTTGTCGATCGGTTCGCGGGTGCCGTACACCCAGGACGTATAGCGGATTTGCGGAAACCGGCCCAGCGCGTCCAGGGAGACGCGAATGTCCTGCTTCAACACGCGGTCGCTTAGAACGATCGCCATGATATGGTCCCAATACAGATTCTGCTGCACGGTCCGGTACAGCTCCGTAATCGCCTCGTATACCGTGTTCCCCGTCCCTTGCCCCACCCATACCTTCGACCGTTCTTGGGATCCTCCGTCCTGCGATTCATTGCCGACGACGCTATAATCCATCAACTCGGTATATACCGTATACTTGCCATCGTCGTAATCGATTCCGAGCGCGGTGACGAAGTTAAAGTCGGCCACGTTCTTGATGTCCCAGCAGCCCCCGAGCAGCGTGCATGCGCACAAGACGGCGATCGCGGCCGCGAGCTTGCGCCTCACTTGCCGTCCTCCTTCCTGCCCTTGTCCTTCGTGGCATAGATGGACGGCCGTTCGCGCACGAGCGTTCGGGGCTTCGTCAGAAGAGCCATCAGCATGTCCTTCAGCACGGGCGGAGACAGCGGCGCCAAGTACGGCACGCCGAACGATTCCAGGCGGGACAAGTAGAGCAATATCCCGAACACCCCGAGGAAGAAACCGTACATGCCGAGGAACGACGCGCAAGCGAGCACGAACATCCGCAGCAGCATGACGAGGCCGCTTAGCGACTGGTTCACCAGCGTATACGTGGACACGGTGGACAGCGCCGTGACGACGAGCATCGCCGGGGAAGTCAGGCCGGCATCGATCGCCGCTTGTCCGATGAACAGTCCCCCGACGACGGTAACCGTCTGGCCGACGCCCTTGGGCAGCCGGATGCCGGCTTCGCGGAACATCTCGAAGAAGACCTGCATGACGAACGCTTCGAGCGGCGCGGGAATCGGAATGCCCTTTCGGACGTTAATGATCGTGGCGATCGTCGTGAACGGGATCTGATCCAATTGGAAGGAGATCAGCGCGATGAAGAAGCCCGGCAATAAGATTCCGACGAACAATCCGGTGAACCGCAACAACGATTCGACGGCGACGTACAAATACGACGCGTGGATATCCTCCGGCGTCTTGAGCAGCGACGTCAGCGTCGTCGGAGCCAGCAGAACCATCGGCGTACCGTCGACGACGACGATGAACCGCCCCCGCATAAGCGCTTCGACAGCGAAGTCCGGCCGGCCGGAATAGTCGAGCGAGGGGAACACCCGGTAAGGAGCATCCGATATCGACTCCGCGAGCTCCTCGCTTCCGACGATCGCGTCGACGTCGATGCCTACGATCCGCTGGCGCGCCTTCGCGACGATATCCGGGTTAATGATGTCGTCCACGTACAGCAACGCGACTTGCGTCCGGCTTCTTCGCCCGACGACGAACCGCTCGCAATGAAGCGACTCCGTCCGAAGCCGCTTGCGGATTAACGCCACGTTCGTCGCGAGCTGTTCCGTGAACCCGTCGCGCGGCCCCTTCACCGATACTTCGGTGTTCGATTCCTCGGGCTTCCGTTGCGGCGTATCCGCGATGTCCAGCGAGCGGAGCTGCGGATCCCGATCGAATAACAGCAGCAGCTTCCCGGCGAACACCGCATCGACGACGCTTTGCTTATCGCCCGGAACAAGCTCGAAGGCAAGGTTGCCGATCTGGCCGGCAGCCACTTGCGCCGCCGTCAGGCGATCGAGCTGCGGCAAGACCGCCTGGTCGATCCGCTTGTCGTCCGCCAACCCTTCGCAATAGACGAGCAGCGCGTTCCAATCGCCGGCCTCCCCGTCTCCGACGAGAGCGACGCGCTGGAACTTCACGTCCGCGCAGCCTTGGAACAACTCGCGCAATTCCTCTTCCTTCGCGTTCTGCCGTTCATTGCGCATGGGAAGCCCGTCCCCTTTCCTTCGCGCGGACGATGGCCGAGAACGCGAGCAGAACAAGGACGACCGCGACCATGAGCGCCAGCGAGTAAGGGTAATACATTCTTCGCAGGAACCGTTCGAACATCGAGTCGTTGACCGGCAGCAGCGGCACCGCGATCATGAACGAGAACATCGCGCCGAGCACGAGCTTGCGGGCGGCTTTGCCCTTCGTCCGCGTCAGCTCGATCGCCAAATAGACCCCAAGGGAAATTCGGACGAACGAGCCGCTCAGCCATTCGTAGATCGATAGGAAGTCGAGATGGGAGACGCTCTTGCCGAGCGTGACGAGTCCCCACTGCTCGAACGAAGGATAGCGTTGCGCCGCGGCTTCCGAGGGGCCGAAATTGACGATCGATTCGATCATCTCTTGCAAGATGAAGAAGACGACGACCGCAAGCGCCCAGTAGATCGCGCGCGAGCGAACGTTAGCCTTGAGCCGGTGCTGGACGAGCAGAACGAGAACGATCTCCGCGATTCCGCTCGCGGTATACACGAGCCCGCTCCAGACCGGGCTCATTCCATGCTCGAGCAGAGGCGTCATGTGGCGATAGTTCTTGAGCGGGAAGTTCGCGAACACCACGAACTCCTCGAGCACGACGACGAACGGCAGCAGCATGCCCGCGCACACGGCGATCGACCACAGACCCGCGTAAGCGGCGATGAAGCAGAGGACGCTCAGGGCGGCGCCGATGACGAAGCCCGGCGTATCCGGCAAGAACGTCGCATCCACCCAAGTAACCGTATCCTTCACGGATATCATGGTGTTCGACAGCAAATAGGCGACCAGAACGACGCCGACGGCGCCGCTCGCGAACGGACCGAAATGGCGCTTCACCCAAGGAAGAAGCGGTTCCCGGCGGGACGTGTTCATAATATGCTTGACCGCGAGCAACAGAAGAACGCCAGGAACGACGGACAGCAGCACGCTCATCCAGGCGTCTCGCTTGGCCGCGCCCAATACGAGCGGTATCGTAAGGGTATGATTGGCGATCGTAAGCGTCAGCACGAACAGAAAAAACAATTGAAGCGACGACAGCCGTCTTTGGGACATCGTGGTCCTGCACCTCCGATCGGATGGTTACAGCTTTTCCAACCGAGGGTAAAATATCCAGAACCGATTCGATCCGGATACCGGCTTCGAAACCATTATTTATCGTCTATCTATCGCCCTTCATGTCTACTACAATGATGAAGGCAAGTCCGAACCGCGCTCCACAATCCCACACCAAGAGGAGACTGACATGAATAAACCGGCTAGCAAACTCGTAACGGCTACTTTGAGTCTCGGTCTGATCGCCGCGCCTATCGCCAACCTGAACACGGCATACGCCGCGGGCGATTCGACCCTGAAGCTTAGCATTCTGGAAACGACGGACATCCATACGAACCTGATGTCCTACGATTACTACAAAGACGGCGCGGCTCCGACGGTCGGCCTGTCCAGAACGGC
Organism: Cohnella sp. GCM10027633; assembly: GCF_042675445.1. Taxonomy (NCBI): domain Bacteria; kingdom Bacillati; phylum Bacillota; class Bacilli; order Caryophanales; family Paenibacillaceae; genus Cohnella; species Cohnella sp. GCM10027633. The sequence continues at coordinate 976,141 of NZ_JBHTGV010000001.1, forward strand.
AAGCTTGGTCAAAGAAGTACGCGCGAAGACGCCGAACACGTTCCTCGTCGACAACGGCGACTTGATTCAAGGAACGCCGCTCGGCACGTACGTAGCGAAAGTCGCTCCTCTTGCGGCGAACGATATTCATCCCGTATACAAAGCGATGAATCTGATGGGATACGACGCGGCGACGCTCGGCAACCACGAGTTCAACTACGGCTTGGACTTCCTGAACCAAGCGATGAAGGGCGCCAACTTCCCTTATATTAACGCGAACGTATACGTCGACGATCACGATTCCGATCCGAATAACGACGTCAATCGATACGAACCCTATAGATTAATCAAGAAAACGTTCAAGGACGAGGCCGGTCAGGACCAGACGCTGACGATCGGCGTCATCGGTTTCGCGCCGCCGCAAATCATGGATTGGGACAAAGCGAGCCTCGAAGGCAAAGTCGTGACCAAAGACATCGTCGAGACCGCCGAGAAGTTCGTGCCTAAGATGAGATCCGAAGGCGCGGACATCGTCATCGCGATGGCCCATACCGGCTTCAACGGCTCGGCTGCCGCTCATACGAACGCGGAAGACGCGGTTCTGCCGCTCAGCAAGGTGCCGGGCATCGACGCGATCACGTTCTCCCACACGCACAAGGTGTTCCCTGCCGACGACGAGAAGTCGCTCGACGCGCTCTTCAAGGACGCGTCCGGCAATGTTCTTCCCGGCGTGGACAACGCCAAAGGCAAGATCAACGGGGTTCCCGCGGTACAAGCCGGATACGGCGGCAGCAACCTGGGCATCATCGACTTGACGCTGGAGAAGCAGAACGGCGTATGGAAAGTCGCCGCTTCCCAGTCTTCGACCAAAGCGATCTACGACAAAGTCGCCAAGAAATCGCTGGCCGACGAAGATCAAGCGATCGTCGACGCCGTCAAAGCCGATCACGAAGCGACGATCGCTTACGCGAACAATCCGATCGGAACGACGACCGCGCCGATTCACAGCTATTTTGCCCTGGTGCAGGACGACCCTTCCGTACAAATCGTAACGAACGCGCAAAAATGGTACGTCGAAAAATACGTGAAAGCCAACTTGCCGAAATATAAAGATACGCCGATCCTGTCCGTCGGAGCGCCGTTCAAAGCCGGCCGCAACGGCGTCGAAGAGTTCACCGAAATCAAGAAAGGCCCTCTCGCGATCAAGAGCGCGGGCGACCTGTACTTGTACGACAACACGATGAAGGCGATTCTCGTCAAAGGCTCGGTCGTCAAAGAATGGTTGGAAATGTCCGCGGGCAAATTCAATCGGATCGACCCGGCGAGCAAAGAAGAGCAAGCGCTGCTGAATCCTTCGTTCCCCGTCTATAACTTCGACGTCATCGACGGCGTCACGTACCAAGTCGACGTCACAAAGCCCGCGAAGTACAAGACGGACGGAACGGTCAACGACGCTTCCGCCAGCCGGATCGTGAACTTGAAATATCAAGGCAAAGCCGTCGACCCGAACCAAGAGTTCATCGTCGTGACGAACAACTACCGCGCGAGCGGCGGCGGTAACTTCCCCGGCGTCAAAGGCAGCGAATATCTGATCGACTCCACGGAGGAGAACCGCCAGATTCTGATGGATTACATCTCCGAGAACAAGGAGATCAACCCGTCCATCGATAACAACTGGTCGATCGCGCCGATCTACGGCGACGTCAACGTCACGTTCGCGTCCTCCCCGAAAGCGGAAGACTACGCGAAAGCGACGGGCAACATCGGCTACTTGAACAAAACGGACGACAAAGGCTTCGGCATCTACGAGATCGATCTGAACAAGACGTTCGCGGACGTTCCTTCTACGCACTGGGCGTTCCCTTATGTTCAAAGCCTGGCCGCGAAGCAAATCGTGCAAGGCAAGACGGATACGAAGTTCGATCCGCAAGGCCAAGTGACTCGCGCCGAATTCGCGACGATGCTCGTCAAGGCATTGAAGCTGACGTCCGAAGAAACGGCCATGCCATTCAAGGACGTGGCTAGCGGCAGCTGGTACGCCGGAGCCGTAGCCGCCGCTTACGAGAACGGCTTGATCCAAGGCATTAGCGCAGACCGCTTTGCGCCGACGAAGAACATCTCCCGCGAGCAGATGGCCGTCATGGCCCATAACGCGTTGAAGATTATCGTCAAGGACGCGGCTGCTTCGAAGCCGGCGACATTCGCCGATAACGACGCGATCGGAACGTGGGCGAAAGCCAGCGTCGATATGATCGCCGACAAAGGCATTATGACCGGACGCGGGCAGAACAAGTTCGCTCCGCAAGCGACTTCCAATCGCGCGGAAGCCGCGAAGGTCGTAGAACTGCTTCTCGATAGCGCAACGAAATAACCGATAGAAAGAAGACCGAGCGAGATTAATCGCTCGGTCTTCTTGGTATCCAATACGCTGCTTCAATTAAAGTATCGGCGAATGAAATACGTCGGCGTGCAGCTCCACGCGTGGCAGTAGCTGTTCACCAGGTTGCTGCCGTACGGCGAATGGCGCTTGTCCGACGGCTGATACGTCTCCCAGAACGTATCGGCGCCGTCGCGCGCCATCTCGCCCCAATAGGCGCGCATCTGCTCGAGCGCTTTCTCCTTCCGTCCCGATACGAGCAGCGCCTCGATCAGGTGATGGTACATATACGGCGTCATCGGCCGAACGGCGGGATCTGACGCGAACAGCCGATCGAGCATCGCCGCGTTGTCTTCCGCGCCGAACACGCCCGCGAGCACCATCCACGCTTGCGACGCCCACGATACTTGCCTATCCGCACCGCTGACGAAGAAGCCTTGCTCAGCGTCCCACAGGTGCCGGATCGCCGCATCCGACGCGCGGTCGATCCGCTCGCGGATGAACGCCGCTTCGTCGCCCTGCCCCAGCTCCTCCGCCAGCGCGAGCCCGTGCTTCATGGCGAAGACGAGCACCGCTTGCGCCGAGGCTTGCTTGTTCAAGCGTTCGTGCCAGTCCGTGAAGCAGTACCACGAATCGTCGTCCTTGACGATGCCCCGTTCGTCGAGCCTCGCCAGCGCCAGATGAATTTGCTCGTACGCGATCGGCCACAGCTGCCCCAGCGTCTCCCGGTCGCGGGATGCCTCGTGGTAGTCGTGCAGCGTGGAGACGAAGAACAACGCGTAATCGTACAAGTAGATATCATCCGCGGCCGGCTCCGGCACTTCATAGACGCAAGCGCCGACCTGTCCGCCGTCCAAGCGCAATCCGGCGAACAGGTACAAGCATCTCCTCACGAGTTCCAGGTTGCCGAACGTCGCGTAATTCGCCTGCGCCTGCAAGCGCAGGTCGCCGATCCACAGCCTGCGATCCCGCTTCGGCCCGTCCTCGAACACGGTCTGCATGCAGTCCTGCAGCGTCTTGACGGCGATCCGGTCCATCTCCCGCAGGTCGTCCGGCACGGCGTCCGGCAACGCCGGCACCCGTGACAGGTCGCCGGAAGTCACGGTCGTGACGAAGAGATCGTCGAAGGCGATCTTGAACTTGCGCTCGGGCGAGATCACGTCGATCTTCAAATATCGGAAAGTATATCTTCTCGGCAGCGCGTACGTCCCCGGCACGACGTCGAAGTTCATCGTTTCGTCCTGCAGCCAGGAACGATTGAGCCACCCCTTGTAGTCGTCGAAGCTCTCGGCGATCTCGCAGGGCATCTCCCCGAACGTCAGCTTGAGACGGACCGGAGAATCCGCCCTCGCCAGCACCGAACGAAGCGACAGCGTCAGCCGTCCGACGAGGTGATCGCCGAAGTCGAGCACGATCGCGTCTCCCTGTCCGAACGCCATCTCTTGCAAGTCCCCGATCGGCGCGACCCGCTCGATGCGCCAGCCTTGGAACGCCTTGGGATCGGCTATCGGGCGGACCAAGCCGACAGGCCTAACCGTCCCCTCGATGAGCGCCGGCTTCAAGCTCTCCGCGATGCAAACGAACGTATTTTCCATCCAATCCCTCTCCTTCGCCTTGCTGCGAATTTCGAATTAACCTTTGACCGAACCGGCCGTCATGCCGGCGACGATCTTCTTGTTGAAGAACAGGAACAGCAAGAGCGGCGGAATCGTGATCAGCAGAATATCGGTGAACAGCAGGTTCCACTGCGAGACGAACTGGCTCATGAAGTTGTACAGCGTCAGTTGCACCGTCGCGTTGTCCGCGCCCGGGAAGAAGTAGAGCGGATTCGTGAAGTCGTTGAAGATCGAGACGGACGAAGTGACGATGACGGTCGCGGTGACCGGTTTCAATAACGGGAAGATAATCGTGAAGAACAACCGGAACCCGCCGTAGCCGTCGACGACCGCCGCCTCGTCGATCTCTCTCGGAATGGCGCCCATGAAGCCGCGGTACAGCAAGATGCAGAACGGCAGGCTGAGCGCGATCTCCACCAGCACGATGCCGGTCATCGTCTTGAACAGGCTGATCTCTTGCAGCACCCAGATCGTAGGCACAATCGCCGGAGGGATGATCAGGCCCGACAGGACGAAGAAGCTTAGCCACGGCGTCAGCTTGTCGTTGCGGCGTTGCATGACGAAAGCCGCCATCGAGCAGACGAGAATCAAGCCCGCGATCGACAGCACGGTCAATACCGAGCTGTTCCAGAACGCCCGGAGCAGCATGTAGTCCCGTACCTGTACGACTTCCTTGATATTCGCCCACAATTGCACGGACGTCGGCCATTTCATGTTCATCAAGGAAGCTTCTTGAGGGCTTTTCATCGCGTTGACGAGAACGAAGTACAGAGGCACCCCGAAGAGAACGAGGCTGCATAGAATGGCGAACGATTCGATCGCCAGGTTGTTCGCCCTTCTCATAAGTCCACCTCTTTGCGGTTCAAGTAACGGGACAACGGGAATACCAGCGCCGTGACGAACAGGAACAAGATAACGTTGCCGGCCGTCGCGAGTCCGTAGAATCCGCCTTGATATTGCTTATAGATAATGGAGGCGATGACGTCGGTCGCGAAACCGGGACCGCCCCTCGTCATCGACCAGATCAGGTCGAACGACCGTAGACCTCCGATGAAGGCGAGCACGATGACCGCGTTCGTCGCCGGGCGGCTTAACGGGACGATAATCGACCGGAACTTGTCGAACGCGTTCCCGCCGTCGATCTGCAGCGCCTCGTAATACTCCTCGGGGATGGACATAATGCCCGCGATATAGATGACGGTGGCGAAGCCCACGCCCTTCCACACGTCGACGAACGCGACGGAGTACATGGCCAATCGGGTGTCCCCGAGCCAATCCGGGCCTTCGATGCCGAGCCAGGACAGCGCGTTGTTGAACAAGCCCGTCGTCGGATGCATCATCATGCTGAACGCGATCCCGACCGCGATCGTGCTGACGAGCGTCGGGAAGAAGACGACCGACCGCAGATAGCTCTTGCTCTTGATCTTCGACGTGAGGAACACGCCGAGCAGCAAGCCGAGCACGACCTTGAGCAGGCACGTCACGACGGCGTAGATGAACGTATTCCGGAAACCGATGCTTAGCGACGACTCTTGAAGGAACATCGTGAAGTTCTTGAATCCGATGAATTCCCAATCCATCAGCGTCCATCTCGTCATGCTGAAGAAGAACGACATCAAGGTCGGCGCGATGAAAATAACGGTGTAGACGATCGCCGCGGGCAACAGGAACTTGTACGTGTACACCCGCTTGAATATGTTGTTCATTCGTGTTCCCTCCGTTCTGGCCAGATGAATAAATCGGTCCTGCAAGATCGACTCGCAGGACCGATTTGTTCAACCTACCAAGCGATGTTTACCAGCCCGCGATGCCCAATTGCAGCGCTTGCTTCTCGACGTCCTTGTCGTACAGCTCGGCGGCGGATTGCGCTTCCCGTTGGCCGGAGCCGACTTCGACCGTGATCTGCTCCAGGCTAGGCCCCTTAATCGGCGACAGGAACTCGAGGGCCGGAGCCGTCTTGCCCGCGTCGAAGTACGGAAGCATGTCCTTGACGACTTGCGGCACGTCGTCCGGAAGAGTCGCGCCCTTGACGACGTAAGGTCCGGACGGCTTGGAAGCCGCGGTCCACGCCGCGATGCCTTCCGGAGAGACGATGAATTCGAGCAGCAGCTTCGCTTCCTCGATATGCTTGCTGTTCTTGTAGACGTAGCCGCCGCCCGGCATCCATACCGTCAATCCGTTGTCGTTGGCGTCGTCGCCCGGCTGCGCGAAGAAGCCGATGTCGCCGATCTGATCCGGATTGTTCTGCAGCAACGTCGGAATGACGAACGTCAGCATCGGATAGTGCGCGCCTTGGCCTTCCGCGAGCATCTTCAGGCCCGCGTCCAGGTTGTTCGCCAAGTAATCCTTGTTCATGTAAGCCTTGCCCGCTTCCTGAAGCTTCTCGAAGCTTCTGAGCGCGGCCGGCGTCGTCGCGTATTTCGCCTTGTTGCCGGTGTAGTCCGCCGCGAACGTCGGGCTGCCCGCTTGCACGTTATAGTAGTCGGCCAGCACGATCAATTGGGACGTCCACGTGTCTTTGTACGTGCCGATGATCGCCGTCTTGCCCGCCGCCTGCACCTTCTTGTTGTTGTCCATCAGTTCCGCCCACGTCTTCGGCACGGACAAGCCCAGCTCTGCGTAGATTTTCTTATTATAGAACCAGCCGCCGGCCAGGGAAGCGCCCGCCGGCACGCCGTACACTTTGCCGTTGTACGATACCGTCGACTTGAACGAATCGAGGACGTCGGCCATGAACGGCTCGTTCGTCAGGTCGAGCATGTTCTCTTCCGGATTAAGCGCTTGCATGAGCGAGCCGGAATTGTAGATGAATACGTCGTTCATATCGCCCGTCGCCAGCCGCGTCTTGACGAAGTTGTCGCCTTCGCCGCCCTGCGGACGCGTCTCGTGCTCTACGGTGATCCATGGATATTTCGCTTCGAACGCTTCGGCCAACGACTTGGCGACGTTGATGAAGTCTTGCGTGTTATCGGTTAAGAGCGAGATCGTTACGTTCTCGTGCGAAGCTTCCGGCGCAGCTTGGCTGCTTGCGGGAGCGCTCGCGGCCGGCGTTGCCGCCGATGATGACGCCGCGTTCGCATCGTTGTCGGAATTGTTGCCGCAGCCTGCCAGCAAGCCCGCCGTCAGAGCCGTTCCGGCCAGCAGCGCGCCGAATTTCGTTGCTTTCGACATGGTGGTGTTCCCCCTGATCGTTCGTTGTCGTTGGTTTCGAGTAGGGCCCGGGTTCCCTGTGTCTTCATTGTACGGGCTCGGGGGCGGCGCGCGTAAGCGAGTCATTCTTATGATCGTGCGTCGGTTTTTTCGGATTGCCGTTCCTTGTATTGCCCCGGCGTAACGCCGGTATATTTGCGGAACACGTCGGCGAAGTGCCTATGGGCCAAGTAACCGACGCTTTCGCTGACCTCGGTAATCTTCATTCCTTTGCGCAGCAATACTTTGGCTTTCTCCATCCGGCAACGCGTCAAATATTTGATATACGTCTGTCCGGTCTCTTCCTTGAACAAGACGCTGAAATAAGTCGGATTAAGGCCGACGTGCGCGGCGACTTCCTGCAACGACACGTCCCGAGACAATTGCCGCTCGATATAGACGATCGCGTTCTCGATCGAAGCGTGCGTCCGGTGCTTCCTGTCGCGGTTCATCCATTCGGCGATGGTCGCGAATTGGCCTCTGAACCACTCGTGCAACCGGCCGTGCGCCGCGGCCTCCCGAATGTCCACGTGAAGCATGCGATTATGTCGCAACGAATCGTCGCGACGATCGTCCGACGCCGATTCGGACGCGATATCCAATGCCAGGTAGACGAGCTTAAGCATCTCTTGTTCCGCCAGGTCGGGGTCGAGCTTCTCCTCGTAAATCCATGCGACGAAGCGCTCCACTTGATGCAGGAGCCCGCTCGCGCTGCCTGCTCTCAGACTTAAGAGAATCGCTTCTTCGCGTTCGTTCAACCCTCGCGGCACCGAGAACAGCGTCCCTAATTCATCGAATTGGATCGCACTCTTCATCCGCAAATAGAGCGCCGCCTTCAAAGCCCGCTGCGCTTGCCGGTAGCTCTCGATCGCGAAACCCGGGGAGACGTGCGTATTGCCGATGCCGACTTCGATCTCGGCAAGTTCCGCAGCGCTTCTGATCTCGTCCCGCAAGGGCTGCTCCGGCTTGTCCCGATGAACGATCGCCTGCGCGTGCTCGTCGCCGTTCCGCACCGCGATCACGAGATGTCCGCCATGCTCCGGCAAGCGAAATTCCTCCATGGAGACGACGACCGTTATGCCGTATACGTCCGGCATCTCGGCCGCCATGCACGCTTCCCACTTGGCGCGCGCCTTCTCCCCGTAACGCAGCAAATCCAAAGTCGCCTTTTCCAGCAGCTCCTTCTGGCTATCCTTCCATTGCCGCTCCAGCAGCTTCGCGTGCTCTTGCTTGCGGATCTCTCCCAGCACCTTGCGCAGCGCTTGCTCGATGCTCTTCTCCGTGATCGGCTTCTCGATATAATCGGAGACTCCGAGCTGTATGGATCGCTTAACGTATTCGAATTCGTTGAATCCGCTGAATACGATGCAAGACGTGTCCGGCGCCTCCTCCATGACGATATCCAGCAGCTGCAAGCCGTCCATGCCCGGCATTCGGATGTCCGTCAGAATAATATGAGGCTTGACGCTGCGGAACAGCTCCAGAGCGGCAAAGCCGTCGCTCGCCGTTCCGGCAAGCTCGATGCCCAGCCCCTCCCAGTCTACCAACGCGCTGAGCGCTTCCACCACGATATACTCGTCGTCGAACAATACCGCCTTAAGCACGCGCATTCGCCTCCTGAGGGAAAGGTAGAATTCTAATCTCGATGCGTGTCCCTTGATTGACCTGGCTCGTTATCGCGAACGAACTGGAATCTCCGTAATAGAGTTGGAGCCTGTCCCTCACGTTGCGAATGCCGTACCCTTGCTCCGTCATGGCGATGTCGTCCATTCCGACGCCGTCGTCCTCGAGCACGAATACGAGATAGTCGCCTTCCTTGCGCCCTTCCAGACGGATCGTGCCGGGTCCAACCTTAGGCTCGAGGCCGTGATAGATCGCGTTCTCTACTAACGGCTGCAAGATCAGCTTCAGAATCTCGAAACCCTGGATGTCCGGATCGATCGCGGTCTCGTACGTAAACCGGCCCTTGTACCGGATATTCTGGATCGTCATATAGTGTTCGACGTGCTGCAGTTCCTTGAAGATCGGAATGACCTCTTTGCCTTTGTTCAGACTCAGCTTGAAGCTCTCGGACAACGCCAGCGTCATGGCGGCCGCCTCGTCGGTCTTCTTCAAGCGGACCATCCAGTAGATGGAATCGAGCGTGTTGTATAGAAAATGGGGCTTGATCTGCGCTTGCAGCGTGCGAAGCTCCGCTTCCCGCTCCTTGAGCTCCGAGTGGTACAGTCGCGCATCCAGTTCCTGGTTCTCGCGGGCCATATGGATGAACGTATTGCCGATCGCGCCGATCTCGTCGTCCTTGAACGATTCCTTGATCTCCCGGTTGCCCTTCGCCCAGCTCGTCATCGTTCTCTTCAGCCGCAGCAGCGGTCTCGTAATGCTGCCCGAGATGAGGAACGACAAGACGAGCGCGACGAGCGCGATCAAGGAAGCGATGAGCGTCGTCGCCATGCCGATGCGGTTGGATTCTCCGAGCAGTTGCTTGGATTGGATAATATGCAAGAACGTCCAACCAGTCGTCTGGTTGCGGAATTCGCTCGTCAAATAGCCTTGACCGTGCAGCGCTTCGAGCGCTTGCCGGAGATTGCCGGCTTCGAGCTCGCCTTTATCCGCGATGTCGTTCGGGAAGACGACGTCCACCTTCTCGCCCGAGGAATCGATCGCGAGGAACGTTCCGCTCTCCTGGCTGCTCTTAAACACGCTATTGAACATCGTCTTCGATAGGTTGATGATGACGAGGCCGATCGGATCGCCGCGATAGCTGTCGGCGTCGCGGAACAGCTTGACGGTCGAGAACGAATTGTCGTTGTCGTCCAATACGTTATAGTTGAAAAATTCGACCTTGCCCTGAGACTTCGCCGCTTGCCGATACCATGCCGCCCGCTCGATCGACGTCGCCTTCCAAGGCCCTTCGTAAATGCCCGCGTCGTCCGACCGGCCCCTGCAGTAATTCTGGAAATGAACGTCCATGACGCAGATCGAATCGATGAACCGCATGTCCAGCGACGTGTCGTTAATGACCTTCTGCAGCCGGCTGATCGTGCGCACGTTCTTGTTCGCTTGCTCGTAGGTATCGTTAATCTCGCTATTCCGAAGATCTTCGCGAATGTCGGGGTTCATGACGATGAAACGGTTCAGGTTGATGATGTTCCTGAGCAGCAGATCGGCGACTTCGCTGGACGTCTCCAGGTGATCCAGGTTCGCTTGCCTGTTGTTGTCCTTCAGCGCTTCTTTCGCGATATTGTATGAGATCGTTCCCAGCACGCATAGAGGCGGCAGGGACAGGAGAATCATCGCCAGCAGGAAGCGGCTCCGAAGCTTGCGTACGCGCCATATTCCTCTCCACTTCATCATGTGCCGATAGACCTCCCTACCATGGTTAAATTCTCATTTTAAAGCATCGTTCGACACCCGTATAGTTCGTTCTTTTCGGATTCGGGTATGTTTTTATTGGGTGCGCGCCAGAAAAAAGCGACCGCCTCCCTCTTCATAGAGGAAGCGGCCGCTTCTAGAGATTCGATTATAGACGTAAAGGCGCTGTCGCGGTTGATAGGATCAAGCTGGAGTCGGACCGAACGCGTCCATGAACCGGAGCAACAGCACGACCGATTCCGCTCTCGTGGCATTCGAGAGAGGCTTGAAGCCGGCTCTTCCCTGCCCTTGGACTAACCCTTGCGCTGCCGCGGCCTCTACGAATGCCCGGGCATACGCAGGGATGTCATGAGAATCGTCGAATCGGGACGGCGCATCGGCTTGTTCCGCGCCTTTCAACCCGAACGCTCTCGACAGCAGGACGGTCGCTTCGGTGCGGGTAATGAGCTTGTCGCCCTTGAAGGTGCCGTCCTCGTAACCTGCGACCACCCCGGCATCGACTGCCGCCTGGATGGGAACGCGAGCCCAGTCCGGCAGCCGTTCTATGTCCGATAGCTGAAGGTCTATCCGTTTCGTCGCCTGCAGCTTCATGGCGCGGGACAGAATGACGACGAATTCGGTTCGGGTGACGGGCTTCTCCGGCTTGAATGCGCCGTCCTCGTAGCCGGCGACGATTCCCGCCGCCGCGGCCCGCCGGACGGCCGCTTCCGCCCAGTGTCCGGCCATGTCCTTGAAATCCGCGCTTGCTCCGACGTCGATTCCGATCCCTTCGCCGACGCCAACCGCCGCCTCCGAGAGGTCGGAGTGAACGACCTTCGCGCTCTTCACCACGATGCCCGCTTCGCCTGCCTTAATCGCCCGGAATCGGAGCTTGAACAACGTGACGTCCCCGTTGGTGCCTGCCGCGTTTCCCACCTTCGTATGCGCGAACTTCAGATGATCGTCCCCGACGGGCTTACTGATGGCGAAGCCCTGCAGATCCGACTTCGCCTCCAGCAGGGCAAGCTTGCCCGCGTCGAAGGCGATGAGCGCTTCGAAGGCGTACGCGTCGACCAATCCGAAGCCTTGCACGGCGACCTCGACGGTATCGCCGACGGCGATGGCGGTGTTTACGGTCGTCGCAAGCGCGAACCGGGGCTGCACCGATGTCGCCGCCGACGCGAATTGCGGGCCGACCGTCGGGAGGACGGCCAGCCATAGGATGCAGCACGTCACGAACAATCGCAGCGCGCTCATCCGTTCAACCACTCGTTTATGATCATTCTAGCAATCGCCGCTAGAGCGCGAATGTCGATCTCTCCACTATCGAACAGATCCGCCGCTTGAACTTTGCTCCAATCGGCGTCCATCGAGCGAAGGCCGTAGTACTTCGACAGCAACGAAAGATCGGCCAGCGTCACTTGCGATTGGCCCGGCACGAGCGTCACGATTCGGCTCGAGAACGTCTGCATCGCTTGGCTGAGCGCCGACACCGATTGGTCGACCTGCGCTTGCGTGGCGTAACTGCTGCCACGAACGCTCTCCGCCGCTTGAGCAGCCTGCCTCAATCCGGCGATCGCATCGATCGGATATTGACCGACTTTGGAGCCTTCTCGGGCTGCGGACAACTTGCTCTGGGCCGTAGCGATGGCGGAAGATAGCGCCGCCTTGTCGGTCTGGATCGGCGTCTGAGTGATAACCGCGTTCGCGAATGCCGTCATTGCCGCTTGTAGCTCGCTTAGCGCGTGCGCCAATTGCTGCTCCGACGCCTGGGCAAGGTCCCGAACGGCTTCGGCCGCCGCGATCTTCGCCTGCAGCAACGCTTTGGAACCGATCGGATATTGACCGACCGCGCTGCCTTCCGCCGCTGCATCATGCAAGCTCTTCGCCTGTACGATCGCCGCCGTCAACTCGGTTCTGTCTACGTGCGTAACCGAAAGCTGAAGCGTCGCGCTCGGCAAGTCCACCGATTGGCCTTCATAGGAGACGGTTACGTCGGTCAGCGTGAACGGCACGACGGCAGCGGTCGAACCCTCGATGACAGTCGCGTCGATGGCGAGCAGCCCCACCGTACCGTCGATTGCGGCATCGGCTTGATCGCTTGCCATGATGATCATGAGCTGTCCGAGATCTTCCTTCACCGCCGTACCCAGCACATGGAAGTTCGGCTGCAGCGAACGCACAGCTCCTTCCGCGAGCGAGACCGTCTGATCCGGGTTTGTCACAACGTCAAAGCGCACGGCGGACGGATCGTAGCCGAGTACGGCTTGGAACGTCGTGAACGGCGTCGCCTGATCCTTGACCCCGATGGTCAGCTCGAACGGCGCGCCCGGGTACGCATTAGCGGGACCGGACAACGACGCGGAAGCAGTGCTCCCCTGCTGTATGCTCGAACCGAACACGTTCAGCTCATTCAACGTCCATCTCCAGAAGCCGTCGTAGCCGGTCTGCGTAATCTTGACGTACCGCGCCGCGCCCGAATCCCATTCCGGCTTCGCGCGCTGCGCGGTCCCGGATCCGGTCGCGACCGTCGTCCATTGCTGTCCGTCCGCGGACAGCTCGATCCGATAACCTCTCGGATAGTCGAATGTGGCGTTCGCGCCGGAATCGAACTCGAGTGCGCTAACGTTATACGTCGCGCCTAGGTCGAGCAGGTACCACTCACCGCCGGTCTGTCCCGCTTCCGTCGACCATTGTCTGCCGAGATCCCCGTCGAAGGCGAACGAAGGATCCGCACCGAACGCCGTCGAAGAAGCGGTCGCGCTCCAGCCCGCGCGGTCGAGCTTGCCGTCTTCCGGCTCGGGATCGGGGATGCTCGCGGGATTCCGGAAGCCTTCTCCCAATGCCGTGAGCCGGTCCGCGCTGTCGTACAGCGTCGTGTAGGCGCATGCTTGGTCATGATCGCAATTGTCCGCGAACCAGGCATACCGTTCGACGAATTCGAGCTGCTCCAGCATCGCGGACAGCCGCTTCAGGAACCCGGTCGCCAGCGCTTCCGTCGGCGAACGATAGGTCGAGCCGAACGGGATGGCCCCGATCTCCGTAATCCAGATCGGCTTGCCGTACTTGTCGTGAAGCGACGTTAACGTCGCCCGCAGCTTCGTCACGGCGTCCGGATCCGTGAAATCCGGATAGAAGTGGATCGCGATGAAGTCGACCGGATAGCTCTTCTCGTCCATCTCGGTCATGAATTCGTCCAGCCACGTCTTGCCCGGCGCATACGAGTCGTCGTACGTATAAGCGACGGCCGGGCTTCCGAGCCGCAATCCCGTCTCCATGAGCCTCGGCCATAGCTCGATCGTATCGGCCACGCTCGTATTGGACTGCACCGCCAGCTCCGGTTCGTTATACCCGAGCAAGCTGTCGAACCGTCCCGCTGCCCGTCCTTGCTTCAAGGCGGCGATCGTCTCGTTCGTGACGGCGCCGGGTCCCCAGACCATCGGAACGAAGTCGGCTCCGGTCAGCGTCCCCGTATAGTCGACCGACCAATTGTACGTCCAATCGATGCCGAGGTCGGTCAGCTTCTGAGGCGCGGTCGACAAGTACTTGATCGAGGCGACGCCCTTCTTCTCGCTCGGCGGCTGCGGCAGCGGATCGCCGGGGATGACCGTAACCGCGGCTTGCGCCTGCTTGCCGCCGTCGGCGGTCGTCGCGGTGATCGTAACGCTGCCTTCCCGCAGCGCCGTGACGTTTCCCGAACCGTCGACCGCGGCGATCGTCGGATCGCTCGACGTCCAACCGACGGTCTTGTTCGTCGCGTTCGCCGGAGCGACGACCGCTGACAACGCGACGGTATGCCGTTCCTTCAGTGTCAACGTCGTCGGCGTTACCGTCACGCCGGTTACGGCCGTGCTCGCCCGCTTCGACAATACGTTGAACTCGCCGATCGCCCACCAGTTCGAATTCGCCGTACCGGTCTGCACGATCCGAATATAGCGTGCGACCTGCTCGTCGAACGCAGCGGTCAGCGTCGCGCTGCCCGTGCCGGACTGCAGATCGATCCAATCGGCGCCATTGTTCGAAATCTGAAGAATGTAGCCGCGCGCATAATCGCCGCCCGATTCGATCTGGATCTGATCGAAGGCTTGCGCCGAGCCCATATCCACTTGGAACCATTGGTTCGCGTTCGGAATTTGCGCTTCCTGGTTCGCCCATCTCGTTCCGGCGTTGCCGTCGATCGCATAAGAGGGTGCTGCGTCCGCCGTGCTCGTTTTATATGCGGATGCTACCCAATCCGTACGGTCGAGCGGCGTCTCGACTTCCGGCTCTCCGTCCGGGAGCGGATATTCCGCGAGCGTCTGCCTTACGCTGGTCGTCGTCGCGCTGGCGCCGACTTCGTTCACGACGTGCGTAATCTCGCCATGGCCGGCAAGAACGACGGAAGTCGCATGATGGATTCGCACGCCGGGTACATCGGGTACTTCGATGGCGCTGTGCAGCTTTACGTCCGCGTCGCGGAAATACGAGTAAATGCCGAGACCCCATGCCTCGTGATTCGTCACCGTATCCGCAACCTTGTAGGAAGAATATCCGTTGACCGTCCCGCCATGACTCATCCAGGAAGCCTGATCCGGCACCTCGTACGGAATTTCGGATTGGTAGAAGTAGAGTCGGCCGCCGTTGCCGTTCCATAGCGTCTGATAGGCGTTATGGTGCTCGTTGAACAGGCCGTAGACGGTCACGTCTTCGCCGTTCACGACGAGTCCGTTCATCGAGTCGTTCGTGCTCCAGCCGCCGGCGCTCGCGCCATGGTCGGCCCGCCAGATCCAGAAGTGGTCGCCGATGACGTCGTCGCTATTGATCGTCAGATTGATATCCGTCTTCCCCGCGTGCGAGCCGCCGACACGGAAGAACAGGTCGTGAAGCGAGATCGGATTCGTCGCGTGATCCTGCGAGCTACCGTCCGGACCAACCTCGAGCAGAGACGGCGAGCCTTCGGGCGCGGCGTCGAACAGCAAGCTCGCGATGATGACGCCGTCGACGTCCGCCACAGTCATCGCCTCTTGCCCCGCGGCCGGAATCAACGTCGCGAGCCCGATACCCATGACGACCGTATCCGGGTTATTCACGCGAATCGTATCTTCCAGATGGTAGATGCCCGGCGTGAACAAGACGTTCTTGCCTTCGCTCAGCGCGGCGTTAACGCTCGCCGCGGTCGATTGTCGCGGATCCGCGATATAGAATCGATCGATCGGAATCGACCGCCCCGGTGTCGGTCCGGACTGCCAGCTGACCCCTTGCGCGTCGCGTCGGAGCGAAGGTACGAATACTTGGTACTCCCCTTCGTCATCGATATACAGGTACGGTTTCTCCCGAATGACCGGCGCTTGCCCGACGACCGTGTAAGGATCGGCCGGGAATACGCCCGACGGCGCATTCCGGTCTCCGACGAACACCATGTTCCATACGCCGTTCGACCATCCGCCGTAGTCGTTATTGCGCGAGAACCATTGCTGCTGCGAAGCCGGGATGATCGTTCCGTCCACCTTGGAATCCGCCAGCAAGCCTCCGCTGGCGAGCCCCGCGTTCCACCAAGGGTCGAAGTCGAACAGTTCCAACTGGCCCTTAATGTGCATCCGCCTCATCGGAGCCGCTTGGGCGACGGCCCACTGCGCGGAAGTGTCGCTCGGCGGCGTAATCGCCATGTTCTCCACGGCGCGCCAGAAGTTCACGAGCGCGTTCCCGTTATTCCAGTCGGCGTTCGCGTTCACCGCGCCGTTAATGTTCACGTCGTCGGGATTCCTTCCCAGACCGGACACTTGCGTGTAGAAGCCGACCTTGACGTTAACGCCGTCGTACTCGCCCGGCTTGAACAGGATCGCGTGACGCTCGTCGCCGAATTCGTTCCGCTCCTGAACGGCGAAGATCGAATCGGCTATTCCGTTAATATCAGCGGCGCTCATCGATGGATCCATGACGTAGACGTTCGGGCCGAACGGGTGGTCTCCGCCGAGGTCAGGGTCGCCTGGATCCGCAGCTTCCCCGTTGTATACCCGAATGTCCGCCACGGTCCACGGCGTCGCGGAAGCGCCCGTCTGCCAGACGTTCACTAGCCTTGCCGTCGTCTTCGGCAACGCGAGCTTCGTCATGCCGGATTGCCCGTTCGTCTGCGCCAGTTGGGCATTCCAGTCGGCGTCCGTCTGGACGAGATATTGCCTGCCGTAATTCGGGGAGTCTCCCGAATCGATGTAGATCGTATCGAACTCCGTCGCAGTCTGCATATCGATCTGAAGCACGAGCCCCCATGACGTCTGAAGCTCGTTGCTCGTCCAGACCGTCGCCGGATCGTCGTCGAACATCGCCGCCGTGATCTCGTCGTAGTCCGAACCTCCGTCGTCCAACGTCGTCGTGATCCGCCAACCGGAGGTATCGAGCAACCCCGTCGCGCTAGCGGCTTCCGCTTGTGGAAGCGGATACATGAACAACCATTGCAATAGCATGAGACCGACTAACAGTATTGCGATAGACTTGCTGCCGATTCTATTCCCTCGTTCCATCGCCATTCTCCTTCGTTAGGTTAGATGTATCCAAATTGTAAACGAATACATCCGGAAACCTAACGCAACATCGATTGGGTTCGGCGTCCTCATTTTTTGGATTCCGGTCCGCCGCAGCACGAAAAACCCGAGCGCGCTCGGATAAGCGCCGCCCGGGTTTGTTCACGCTAAACTTACTGCTTCGTCAGCCTGACGTTGTCGATCTGCAGCGTCGTCCCCCCAGGGGAATTGACGTAGAAGCCGACGTCGACGACGCCCGAGGTCACGTAGATGTTCGAGATGCTGATATACTTCCACACCCCGTCGTTCGAGATATTGTAGTATTGCGCGGAGCCGCCGTGGTTCGAGATTTCCGCCCGCGCCGTCGTCGGCGTTGTGTTCTTCATGCGGACCCACGCCTCGAACTTGTAGTTCGCGTTGTTGGTCGGCACGCTCACCTGCTGGTGGATGCTCTGCTGGTACGCGCCCGAAGCGTAGAAGTACGCCCGTTGCGAGCCCGTCCTCGCCGTCTCCGGCGGGTTCATCGTAATGCCGCCGTCGATGCCGTAGGCGAGACTCTGCCCGCCCGGATGCCACTCCGACCAGTTGTTGTTCTGGCTCGTCGGCCGGTCGAAGCCCGGATCGTCGAGCAGGTTCGTCTCCGAAGCGGCCTGCACGATCGAAGACGACGAGACGAGGATGCGATCGAGATTGACGCCGCCGCTGTCGCCCGAATCGTACTTGAACTTGATCGTGTTCGTTCCCGCGCTCAGCGACAGCGACTGCGTGTAGTCGGTCCACAGATTCCAGTTCGCCCCCGGACTCGACAGCGTATTCTGCCCGATCTTGGAGCCGCCGACGTACGTGCTGATCGTCTTGTTCGAGCCCGAGCCGTTGGCGTACCGCAGCGCGACGTTATAGCTGCCGGAGGACGGCACCGTTACCTGGAACGAAGCTTCCGCTCCCAGCGTGCCGAAGCCGTCGACGAAGCCGGTGCCCGAATAGAACCAATGGTCGATGTTCGTGGACGCCGAGCCGCCGAGGTCGGCGCTCTCCGCTTCGTACTTCGCTTGCGCGGAAGCGAACGGGACCTCGATATAGTCCAGGTTCACGTTGCCCGTATCGCCGGTATCCGAATCGTACTTGTACGTGATGGCGTTGCGGCCGGCGGACAGCGGAATCGTGTCCGTCTGCGTCGCCCACGTGTTCCAGTTCGCCAAGTTGCCGAGCGACAGCTGCTTCACCCGGTTGCCGTTGACGTACGCGCTGATCGTCTTCGCCGAGCCGGTAGCGTTCGCGTAGCGGAGCGATACCGCGTAGTCTCCGCCCGTGGCGACGTCCGCATAGAACGTGGCCGCGGCGCCGGCGTCGTCGAAGCCGTCCGCGAACCCGCTGCCCGAATAGCCGGAATGGTTCGTGTTGACTCCGGCCATGGTCGCGGTCGTCTCGCCGGACAGCGATGCTTCTTCCGCTTCGTACTTGTAAGAGGTCGCGCCGACGGAAGCCGTGCCGGTGACGACGACGTTCTTCGCCGAACCGCTGCCCGCGGCGAGCTTCACGTACGTGACGACGCCGTGGACGTCCTTGCCCGTCGTCCAGCCTTCTCCGCCCGCGGCCTTCAGCGCGTTCAGGTCGGCGTACGACGACATCGCGCTGCCGCCGAGCGTCGCCGCCGTGCCGGCTTTGCCGTGCAGCTTGACCAAGTAATAGTCGGCTTCCTGCGAATACGAGCCGCTCTTCGCGCCGACCGAGAAGGCGTAGCCGCTGCCGCCGTTGTCCTGCGCGGTCAACGTCTGCTTGAACGTATCCGCCCCTTCGTAATCGTAGCTCGCGCCGTCGTCTTCATAGTAAGTGAACGACGTCGCGGACGTATCCGGGAACACGTCGACGAATACGGTGTCCACGGCCGATTGCCCGACATAATCCTGAACCTTCTGGTTCGGGATGATCGCGCCCTTCTTAACGAAGATCGGAATGTCCGACCAACTCTCCGCGTTCACCGGATAGCTGATCGTCTGCCCGCCCGAATACGCCGTCCCGCGGAAGTAGTCGTACCAGGTGCCCGCCGGCAAGTAGATGTCCTTGGACGTCTGTTGCTTGTCGACGACCGGAGACGTCAGCAGCCAGTCCCCGAACATCCACGAATCGGTGAGGTTCTCGACGTTCGCGTCCGCCGGGTAGTCGAACAGCAGCGGCCGTACGAGTCCGACGCCGGTCTCGTACGCGGAGCGTTCGTAAGCGTACAGATAAGGCATCAACGAATAGCGCAGATGAATCGCGCTCTTCGTCGCTTCCTCGGCGGTCTTGCCGTAATACCAAGGCTGGCGCTGCTGATTGTAATTGCCGTGCGCCCGGAACACCGGCGTCATGGCGCTGAACTGCAGCCAGCGGGCGTACAGCTCCGGATTCGGGTTCACGCTCTGGTTGAACCCGCCGGCGTCCATGCCCCACTTGGCTTGCCCGAGGTTGATCGACGACAGCATGACGGCGCGCTGCTCCTTCATGCCGGCCGCCCAGTTCACGTGCTCGCCCTTCTGGAACTGGACGCCGATGTCGCCCGACCACAGCGTCGTCGCGTACCGTTGGGCGCCCGGATAATACGTCCGCGCCGCTTGCCAAACGCGCTGGGCGTCCGAGGTGTAGGCGCGCTGGCCTTCGTACATCGCCTGAGACCAGTGCGTCGTCGTGAAGTTGCCGAACCAGTATTGCGCCGGGCCCGACGATACTTTGTCGGTCTCGTCGTTCCACCAGCCGGCGATGCCCTTGTCGAAGGCATCCTCCGAATTTTGCCACAGCCAAGTCCTTACCGCCGATTGGTAAGGGTCGACGCTGCGGACGGTGACGGGGATGAAGTAATCGGAGTACTCGGAGTGCCCCGGATACCAGTAGCCCCCGGCTTGCGCGTCGTAATACTGGTCGGTCCGGTTGCTGCCGAAGTCGAGCGTGACGACGCGCGGCTTCGTGATGCCGATCAGCTTGATGCCCTCGTTCGCCATGTCCGTCTTAAGCGTCGTCGACGCCGCGTCGGGGAAGTTCGAGGTGTCCCACGCGAATTCTCCGTAGTTGTCTTCCCCGTACTTCTTCCAATCGTAGTCGAGCGCGAACCCGTCGATCGGGATGTTCTTCGCGCGGTACGTCTCCACCGTGTTCTCCAGCTCGGTCTGGTCGATGCCCCACTCGAAGTTGCTGAAGCCGAGCGACCAATCGGGCAGCATCGGCGTCTTGCCGCTGATCTCGCCATAAGCGTCCATGATCTCGTAAGGATTGCCGAGCATGAGGTAATACTCGACGTTCGTCTTCGAATAGCGCCGACCTTCGGTCGGCGTGCCGCCGTAATAGAATTCGAGCTTGCCGCTCGTGTCGTTCGTGTACGGATACCCGCCGTCGCTGTCGACGAGAACCCCGTATCCGGCCGTCGACCAGAGGAACGGTCCGCCCGCGTCGCCCTGTTCCCCGGCATGAGCGGCGTGGGAGCTGTCGTTGCGAAGCAAGTCTCCTTGGTCCTCGAACGCGTTGTAGCCACGAATGCCGTAGATGTTATGCGAGGTCGAATGCTCGAACCGGACGCCGTCGTAGAAGACGCCGCCGCCCGAAGGTTCCCATAGCAGCGTCGTGTTGTCCGGCTTCTTCACCGTCAGGCGCGTCGGCGTCTTGGCGATCTCGATCTTCATCTTCGCCGTCGTGATCACGATCGGGTTGCCGGCCGTATTGATCGTCGCGCCGACGGCGCTCCACGTCTTGTTCGGATCGATGATCGGCGTGCTCGCGCTCGACGCTACGCCGTTCGGCCGATAATTCACCTTGAGAATGTTAGCGTCGGCCACCAGTATTTCGAGTATGTCGTCGTTCGGTTCAGCGCCGTTATCGATCGTGAGCGTAAGCGCGTCGCCCGAGACGGAGACGCCGGTCACGTTGCCGAGAGCGGAGGCGTAAGCGGCCGCCGGGGACGGCGGCACGACCGCCAGCGAGGAGAAGAGCATGCCGATGATCGCGATCGCGGACAACGCCTTGAACGTTCGATTGTTCCTTCGTTCCATATTCATTTGTCCACCTTTCGGAATAGGTTGAAAGAGTAGAAAGGATGAAGGAGGCTGCCCTCCTTCATCCCCGTACCGATCTGCCGTTCAGCGATTCGTCATTCGACCAGAGTGAGACTGTCCACGTTGATGCCGAGCGTATTCCCGCTGTCGTATTGCACCTTGATCTTGTTCATGCCCGCCGCGAGCGATAGCGACACCGTCTTCGTTCCCCACGTGTCCCAGTTCGCCGTGGCGTTCAGCGTCATCGTCTGGTTGAACGTGCCGCCGACGTACAGCGCCCGTGTCGCGTTGCCCGCGCCGGAGCTGTACTTGATGTCGACGTCGTACGTGCCCGCGGAAGGCGCGTATACGTCGAACTCGACCGCGTCTCCCGTCGTCGCGAAGCCGTCGACGAAGCCCGTGCCGGTGTAGCCGGTATGGTTATTGTTCGTCGAGACGTTCGTCTGCGTCGCGAATTCGGCCTCGTATGCGGCCTTATGCACGCCGTTCAGGACGACCGTGCGGGACGAACCGCCGGAAGCGACCTTCACGTGGACGAGCTTCTGCACCGGATCGAAGTACCAGCCTTGCGAGTTGCTCGTCAGAGAGCTGAGGCTCGAATATTGCGTGACGGACGATCCGCCGATCGTCACGGAGGACGGCTTCGTCGCGAACACTTGCAGCATCGCGTGCGTGCCGGTCGCGGGAACCGTGACCGTCACTTGATCGGAAGGGAAGTTCTCCGCCGAAGAGATCGTCTTGACCGAACCGCCGATGTCGTCATTCCACGCGTAGGACGTGTTGCCGTCCGGGTAGACGCGGAAGCTGAGACCCGTATAGCTCGTCAGCGAGTTGCCGATCGTGCCGCCCAGCTCGTAGCTCGCGTTCAGGTTCATCGGGATGATACTGCCTGACTTCACGAATACCGGAATGCTGTTGACGTCCGCGTAGTAGGAGATCGTCTGGTTGCCCGGACGCAACGCGCCGTAGAAGAAGTCGATCCATTCGCCCGCCGGCAAGTAGACGCTCTTCGTCGTGACGCCTTGATCCACGATCGGCGCGACGAGCAGGTTGTCTCCGAACATATACTGGTACGGCAAGTCGTACGTGTTGGAGTCGCTCGGGTACTCCAAGAACATCGCCCGCATGAGCGGCACGCCCGTGGCGCTCGTCTTCGTCGCCTCGCTGTAGATATAAGGAAGCAAGTTCATCCGGATGTTCGCGTAGCGCTCGAAGTGGTCGATGACGGTGCCGTCCCCGCTGCGGGTCTGAACGTTCCAAGGCGTTCTCTCCTCGTTGACCGGCGGATTCGACTTCTCCGAGTGAATCTGCATGACCGGCGAGAACACGGACATCTCTACCGACCTCTTGTACAGCTCGGCCGACGGGAACGTTCCCGTGAATCCGGCGAGATCCCAGCTCCAATAAGGCACGCCGGAGATGTTCGCCGCCTGTCCGGCCATGAGCGATTGCTGGATCGTGCCGAACGTCGACTCCTGGTCGCCCGCCCAGAACGCCGGATACTTCTGCACGCCGGTCGTGCCGGCGCGGCTGAACGACGCGGCGTCCGCCTTCTTCGACTTGGCGTAATCGTAGTAAGCCCCGATATACAAGTTCGGGTACAGATTCCGCATCTCGTCGCCCTTCTTGCCGTTGGAGAACGTCGTGTTCTTGCCCCAAACGAGCTCGCCGCCGTCCGTCTTGAAGCCGTCGATGTCGATATCGTCGAACAAGTACTCCCGCTTCGACATCCACCAATCCACGGCGTTCGAGTTCGTGAAGTCGAGAATCGGGCTGCTGCCGAACCAGCCGTCCGGCGTCCGGTACTCGCCCCCGAAGCCGTCTTCGACCGCGTAGTCTTGCGCTAGCATGTACGCTTGGTCGTTATCCTTCTGCGTGTACGGCGAGCCGGTATGCTTGATCGCCGGCGTCTGCCACAGCAGCACCTTGAGTCCGGCGTTGTGGATATCGTCCACCATGCCTTCCGGATCGGGCCACTTCGTGCCGTACGTGAAGTCGCTGGACGAGAACGCGTTCGCCCCGTTCTTCGGCGTGTACGTCGCGTCATTCCAAATATAGAACGTCTCCTCGTCGCTCCATTGCTCGAGCACGATCGCCGAAGCCGGGATGCTATGCGTGCTCAGATTGCTCAGCACCGTGTTGATCTCGGACTCCCGGTCCCATTCGTTGGCGGAGAGCCAGATGCCGAACGCCCACTTCGGCAGCAAGGTCGGCAGCTCCGTCGCCTGCGCGTAGTTCGAGATGACGTCCTTCAGATCGTCCCCGGAGAAGAAATGGTAGTCGAGCATCGACGTCGACGCTCCCCCGGTGTCTACGGTGAATCCGATCATGTCCGACCGCTCGGTCGCCATCCGGAACTTGGAGTAGTACGTGCTGTTCGCCAGAATGCCGTAGCCGCGCGAACTGATGAAGTAAGGAATGGCCAGGTACGTCTTCTCGTTCTGGTTCAAGTACTGGTTGTAAATATACGTCTCGATGTCGTCGCCGCGCTTGTCCCAGTTGTTGTACCGCTCGCCGAAGCCGTAGAACTTCTCCGTGGCGGGCGAGTAATAATGGTCCTCGACCTTGGTGATCAGCGAGCTGCCGTCGGTCAGCCAAGCCATGTTGCGGTTGACCGTGCTGTCGTATTGGTTCGTGATCAGCGTCGTGCCGTCTTCTTCGTACACGGTAAGCTTGAACGGATTCTTGTCGATGCGCAGCACCAGCTCGGAGGTGCTGACGAGATAGTGGGTCATGTTGTTGGTAAGGGTGTAGTTGCTCAGTCCCGTCGCGAACGTCCCCGTGCCGTTCGGCGACAGCTGCACCCGGAACACGTCGTCCGCGTCGAACGAGATGTTGAGCTTCGGCGAGAACGAGCCCGTATTCGGCGATGCGTTGAACACGACGTGGCTGCCGGAATCCGTATGGCCGCCGATGCTGGCGACCGACTCCCAGCCCGTGACCGTGAATTGGAACGGTCCGATCGTCTTCTGGTTCGTGCCGTATTGGTCGGCGCGCACCGTGTAGTTAATGACGTCGCCCTTGGAGAAGCTGCCTAGCGCGATTTGCCAGAACGTATCGTTGCCGCTGTTGTATTGCCACGAGCCGTTCACGACCGTCTGCGCGACCCCGTTCTTGGTCCAAGTGACCCAGACGGCTTGTCCAGGTTCGACGGGCCACGTATTCAGCTTGATATACACGTTCTCGCCCGCTACCGGATCCTGGGGATACCGCTCTACGGCGTTCGCGACGTACCGGTCCTCCAGCCCGTACGGACTGTGCCAGACCCCGTCGATCGCGGACGCGCTCGGAACGAAACACCAAAACAACAGCAATGCCATTAAAGGATACGCTAGCCGTTTGATTCCGATATTCGGTTTCGCTTTCATCATTGTCACTCCCCGATTCAGATTGGTTGATACGGCCATCTTGGACCGACCTCGCCGCCGACCGTCCCTATGGGATTCTAAACGGGCACCACCCCTTTCCCGACAACCGTATTGGCCACGCGTAACGCTTACTCTTGCGCTAGAGCAACGAGAATCGTCGATGCTTGCCCCGCGGGCAAAGTCACCAGCACTTCGCCGCTTCGCTGAACCCACTGTCCGGCGTTAAGCCCGTTAAGCTCCGACGCCCGGATCAGCGGCGCGCCGTTCATAAGAACCGAAGTCGCTTCGCCAAGCGCGCCTAGACGAAGCGTTACGGAATAATCGCCCGCCACTTCCACCCTCGCGTGCACGCTGCCGCCATCCTTCCGGACCGCGATAGCCGCGGCATTGCCCAGGTCGTCCTCGAACCGATAGACGAGCTCGGTCGTTACGTAGACCAGCATCGCGAGCCGTTCGTATCCGTCGACCCGGTTGCCTACGTCGTCGCCGAGCGCGAAGCCCGCCCCGAGATTCATCGGCACGACGCCGTTCTCACGCAAGAATACCGGAATCGTCGCCAGCTCGGAAGGGACGAGCGCCGATTTTCCTCCCGTTACGGGACGCCCGTCTCCGAATAACGGCAGCCAGCTGCCCGCCGGGAAGTAGACTTCCGTCTCCGTCGCCCCTTCTTCCGTGACGGGAGCCGCCAACAGCGCGTCGCCGAACAGGTATTGCGTCGCAAGCTCCGCGCATCGCGGATCGTCCGGATAGGCGAGGGCCATCGCCCGCATGAGCGGGATGCCGGTGCCGGCGCTGATTCCCGCTTGCTCGTAAATATAGGGAAGCAGATTCATGCGGATGTCCGCGAATCGCTTGTATAACGTCAACGCCTCGGGCGAACCCGTCCGTTCCGCGATGTTCCATGGCGTCCTGTCCAGATTGAACTGGCCTTTGCTCTCCGCGTGGTACTGCATGACCGGGCTGAACGCCGCCATCTGCGCCGACCGGACGAACAGCTCCGCCGTCGGAATCTCCCCGGAGAAGCCGCCGAGATCCCAGCCCCAGAACGGAATGCCCGACATCCCGCACGACAGCCCCGCGACGATGCTGGCCCGGAACGCTTCGAACGTCGACTTCTCGTCTCCCGCCCAATGGAGCGGCAGCGCCTGAGAGCCCGCGTAGCCTGCTCGGCTGAACGTGACCGCTCCGCCGGGAACGCGCGCGTCCGCGAATTCGTGGAACGCCCGGATGTAGACGTTCGGATATTCGTTGCGCATCTCTTCTCCGGTACGACCATCGTGGAACGACGCGTTCGCGCCGCCGTAGATGCATTCGCCGCCGTCCGTCTTGAATCCGTCGATGCCCAGCTCGTCGAGCAAGTATTGCCGCTTCGACATCCACCATGCCGCCGCCCGCTCGTTCGTGAAATCCGGCACCATGCTGCCCCTGAACCATTCGAACTGCGGGATCCGGTACGGCGTGCCGTCAGCGTTCAACGGACCGAACCCGCTCGTGACCATGTACCGCTCGTCCTCGTCCCGCTGCGCGTGCGCGATGCCGTCCATGAACTTCATGACCGGAGCTTGCCAGAGCAGCACCTTGATGCCTAGATCGTGTATGCGGCGAACCATCGCCCGCGGGTCCGGCCATCTTCCCCACGAAGGGAACGAGAAGTCGTCGTAGACGAAGCGGTCCTCGCCGGCTTTCGTCTCGTAGTTCGCGTCGTTGAAAATATAAAACGTAGACTCGTCGCTCCATTGCTCGAGCACCATGACGGTGGACGGAATGCGGTGCCGAACCGTGCTCGACAGCTGTTCGTCCACTTCCCGCTCGCTGTCCCAGTTGTTGCTCGACATCCACGGTCCGAACGCCCACTTCGGCGGCAGCTTCGGCTTGCCCGCGACGTCCGTATATTGGCGGAGCACGTCCGCGGGCTTGCCGGAGAAGAGCCGCCAATCGAGCGGTTGCCGTTCGAGACGGACGTCCGCTTCGATCTGAAGCCGATCGGGATCCGCCGAGCCGCAGCGGAAGATCGAATAGTACGAGCTTTGCAAGTACAGTCCGTAGCCCGCCGAGCTGATCAAGAACGGCACCGGCATGTACGTCCGGTTCCCTTGATCCTTGTATTGGTTGAACACGTAATGGTCGACCTCGCAGCCGCGGAATTGCAGGCGCGAGAATCGCTCTCCCATGCCGTACAGACGTTCGTCCGGCGCGAGAGGAAAGTCGAGCCGCAGCTTGCGAATCGTGCCGTCCTTCGCGGTCAGCGCCCGCAAGCGCGGGAGATCGTCCGGCAATCTTGCCGCCCGCGCACGTTCGGCGTCTTCCGCCCCCGCGGACAAGGCTAAGGAATAGCTCGCCGATCCGTCGGCGAATCGGGTAACGGTCAATCGCGTCTCGGCCGTACCTGGAGTCGTTGCCCCGTAGCGAATGTATGCCTCGTTGTCCTCCGCTCGTACGGCGTCCGCGACGGGACGAAGCTCCGTCCAGTCGTGCACGTCGAAGGCGTACCAGTCCGAGATCGAGCTCGGAACGCCGCCAGCCGTGAAGCGGTACCGGACGGTACCTCGCGCGGCGAACGGACCGATCTCCGCTTGCCGGCATGACTGCCCGTCTTCCGCCAGCGAAGCGCGCATCGGGACGAGCGCGGCCGCGTCGTCGCATTCGTATTGCAGCATGACGAGTGCGTCGGGATCGAACGGCTCCGCGAAGACGCGCACGGCGACGATGTCGCCGGAGACGACGGTCCTTGGCGATCTGCCGTTCGGCTCGTCCCGGTAAGGGGAATCGGCGCCGATCGGATCGTGCGAGAACCGAATTCCTTGCGCGATCGGGTCGTCTTCCGGCGATGCTCCCGCGCCTTCGATGCCGCGACTGGCGAGCGTCTCTCGCGCGAGCAGCAGGAACGACGCTTCCGGGTTCCCGTCGTCTTCGCTTCCGACGATTTGCCCGGCGCGGGCCAGCCATTGCCTAGCCTTGGCGGCGTGGCCGCTCTCGGCGTAATACGACGCCAGCAACGCCGCCGCTTCCGGAGACAGCCGCTCCTCGTCCAGCTTCGTCAGCGCGTCCAGCATCGCCAGATCCCCGACGCTCAAGAGCCCGAAAGGAGCCGAAGCCGCCACGATATCTCCCCATACATCCGCGGAACCTTCGCGACTGACGAAATGCTTGCCGCTCATGAACGCGGCGAACGTCTTCTCCCGGATCTCCTTGCATGCCCGCTGCGCCGTATCCGAACGGACGATGTTACCGATAGAGCGAAGCGCTCCGTAATAGAGGGCGAGATGGCTTAGGAAGACACCTTCTTCCTCCTCCCACAGCCAGTGGGCGTCCGGTTCTCTCCAGCTCCCGTCGATCAAGGCGATTCCGGATTCGATTCGCTCGGACAACGCCGCGACAAGCGCCGGTTCGCCTCCGTAATTGACGTATTCTCCCGCAATCCACAGCCAGAAGGCCATGTCCAACGCGCGGTTGTCCCCGTTGCTCAGCCGAGCGGCGGCATCCGTCACGTAGGAGGCGGCGATCGCCGCCTGTCCCCGCTTCAGCGCCGCGTAGGCGCGAAGCGCGCCGTCTCTCGCCGGACGGACCGATAATCTCGTCGTCTTGTTCACGTTCATCGTTACTTGATCCCTCCCAGCTGCAAGCCGGATTTGAACAGCCCTTGCGCGAAGAAGTAGAGCGCGATGATCGGCGCCATCGAGATGAGGCTGCCGGCCATCAGCGTGTTGTATTCGCTGCCGTATTGCCCGTTCAGCGAGCTGAGCGCGAGCGGCAGCGTCATCTTGTCCTTGTCGTTCAGCACGACGAGCGGCCAGAAGTAATCGTTCCATGCGCCCATGATCGTAATGATGCCGAGCGTCGCGATGATCGGAACGCTGAGCGGTACGACGATGCGCAAGAATACCCCCGGTATCGACGAGCCGTCCATGTACGCCGCGTCGAGATAGTCGTTATGGATCGTCTTGATGAACTGCCGCAGCATGAAGATGGCGAAAGCGTTGAAGATCGAAGGGATCATGAGGCCCGTAAACGATCCGAGCAGATGCAGCTCCTTCAGCACGAGGAAGATCGGAATGATCGTCACTTGCCCCGGCACCATCATCGTCGCGAGGAAGACGGCGAACAGCGTCTCGCGCCCGCGGAATTCGATCTTGGCGAACACGAACGCGGCCATGAGCGCGCTGATCAGCGTAATGAGCGTAATCGCGACGGAGACGAACGCGCTGTTGAAGATAATGCGGCCGAAGTCGAAGAACGTGAATATTTTCCGATAGGACTCGATGCTCGCTTCCTTCGGAATCCATTGAATCGGGATGCTGATCAGGGCGCCCTTCGTCTTGAGCGACGTGCTCACCATCCAGAAGAACGGGATGAGGCAGAAGATCGCGAGCACGGACGACGTCGCGTAGAACAGCAGCGGTTTCACGAGCCGGTTAGGAATCATAATGCACCCACTTCCGCTGCAGCCGCATCTGAATCGCGGTGAAGACGAAGATGATGACGAACAGAATCCAGGAGAACGAGGAAGCGTAGCCCATCTTGTAATACTTGAACGCGTACTTGTAGATCCGTTCCACCATCGCCTGCGTCGACCCGTACGGCCCCGCGTCCTGCGTCATGATCATGACCTGCGGGAACAGCTGGAACGAATTGATGATGCAGATGACGATGACGAAGAACAGAATCGGCGACAACAACGGTAGCGTAATGCGCAAGAACCGCTTGTAGAGGCTCGCGCCGTCGATTTGCGCCGCTTCGTAATATTCGGGATTGATGCCTTGCAAGCCCCCAAGCATGATCAGGGCGAAGAAGCCCATGTCCTTCCAGATGCTGGCGAAGACGATGCCGGGCATCGCCCAATTGCGGTCCTGCAGCCAAGCCGGTCCATCGATGCCGACGAAGGACAGGATCTCGTTCACGGGCCCGTAATCGTCGCTGAGCAGCCATTTCCAGATGAGGGCGCCCGCCACCCAGGAGGTGAGCACCGGAATGAAGAACAGGACGCGGTACGCGCCGATTCCCCGGTAGGCGTTGTTCAATAGGACGGCGGCGAGTATCGAGAAGACGAGGATGAGCGGAATGTACAAGACGATGAAGTAGGCCGTGTTCTTGAACACCCGCCAGAATTCTTCGCCGTTCAGAATGCTCGCGAAGTTGTCGAAGCCGACGAAATTCGGCGTTCCCGCCGCGAGGTTCCAAGCGTTAAGCCCGTTCCAGTCCGTCAAGCTGATCACGAACGAATAGACGATGGGAATCGCGCTGAACGTGACGAGCCCGATCAGCGACGGGAGCAGGAAGAGCAGGATGATCAGCCATTTTCTTACCGATGAATGCATGGGCCACCTCGCTAGAACCGAATAAGCAGCCGCCTGGCGATTGGACAATCAGTCAGGCTGGCTGCTTATGCGATCGTAATGTGCGTTATTTCAACGTGATCTTCTCTTCGAGTTCCTTCTGGGCGTCATCGAGCGCCTGCTGCGGCGTCTTCGCCCCTTCCGACGCGGCGGTCAGATGAATGCCGACGATGTCCGTCATCTCCGTGAATTGCTCGATAACCGGCGGAGTGACGAGATATTCGAGCGAATCGAACACCGCTTGGCGATTGTTCGGAGGCGTCGTCTTTAGGAACGCTTCCAGTACCGCCGTGTCGGTGACGGCCGGCAGTTCCCAGTTGGCCGCGACGCGGATCTCCGCCGCTTCCTTGCTCGCGGACATGAACTGGATCCATTGGAACGCCGCTTCCGCCTTCTTGGATTCCTTATTGATGACGAGGCCGTTGGAGAAGAAGTGGGTCGCCTTCTTGACGTTGCCCGGCTCGATCGCGACGTCCCACTCGAACGGCACGTTCTTCACGAAGTCCGGGAACGCCCACACGCCGGTGACGATCATGCCGAGACGTCCGGCCTTGAACAGATCCCAGTCTCCTACGCCGGACAGCTGCGCTTGCGTCGGCATGACGTTCGTCTTCGTCAGGCGGTCCGCCAAGTGCTGCAGCGTCGCCACGTTCTCCGGCGAGTTGAAGGTGAATTTCGTCATGTCCGCGTTGAACAGGCTGCCGCCGTTCTGCTGGACGGTCTTATAGAACTCCCAGAATTGCACCGGCTGGAAGACGCCGAACGTGTCATCGCTAAGGGCCCGGATTTTCGCTGCCGCGTCGTCCATTTCCTTCCACGTCCAGTCGTTCGTCGGATAGCCGACGCCCGCCTTATCGAACAATTCCTTGTTGTAGAACAGCAGCACGTTGGAGAAGCTGGCCGGCATGCCGTACTGCACGCCGTCCGACTGGAACGCGTTCAGCGCCTGGGCGTTCAGCGACGATTTATCGAAGCCGGTCTGATCGAAGAACGGGGCGAGATCGAGCAGGACGCCCTTCTTCGCGTAGGACACGAAGTTCTCGAAATTCAACTCGTAGGCGTCGGGCGCCGTTCCGGCGGCCACTCTCGTCTGCATTTGGGTGAAATACTCCCCGAACGGAATCGTCTCTATCTCGACCGTGATATTGTCGTATTTGGCTTCGAAGGCGTCTTTCATCTGTATGAGATACTTCTCGTTGTCGCCGGAGCCGGAGAATTGCGTGTACTTGATGGTGACCGGCTCGTCGTTCTTCGGCTCATCCGACTCCGACGGCTTGGCGGACGCGGAGCTTGACGGCTTATCCGAAGCGCTCGGACTGGCCTTGTCGTTGTTGTTATTGCCGCTGCATGCGGTCAGCGCGATAATGACCGCGGCGACCAGGATTAATGAAAGCGCATTCATGAATTTCGAGTTTCGCATCGTTTCGAAATCCCCCTCTGACGATTTGAGTTGCTTCAACTTACGGGAATGCGTTCGTTCATGGACTAACCGGGCTTTCCCTTGGGCGTTAATCGTTTAAGTTGCGAACGGTCGCCCGCTCCACCACCTCCATCGGAATAACGGTCTCCACGTAATTCGACTCTACGCCTTGCCTTGACCGGATTTGATCGATGAGCATCAGCGCGGCCGTTTCGCCTTTTCGGGAGATCTGCTGGTTAATCGTCGTAAGGGGCGGGAAGAACATGGACGCCATCGAGATGTCGTCGAAGCCCACCACCGAAATATGCTCGGGTACGTCCTTGCCCGCTTCCTTCACGCCGCGGATGACGCCGAACGCCACCAAATCCGCGGTTCCGAAGACGGCCGTGATCTCGGGATGATCGTTCGCGATGACCGCGCCCGCGTTGTGCCCGTGCACGTAGCTGACCGAATTCTCGAAGACGTAATCCGGATTATAGAACAGGCCGGCTTCCTGAAGCGCCCGCTTGTAGCCGAGGAACCGCTTCTCGACGACGCCGTCCCTGCGGATCGTGCCCGTGACGAGCGCGATGTTGCGGTGCCCTTTTTCGATCAAATACCGGGTTGCCAGATAGCCGCCGTATTCGTCGTCGATGCCGACGTTGGCGAAGCCGCTGTCGTGGATATAGCTGTCGATCAGCACGATCGGAATGTCCGCTTTCTTGCATTCTTCGTACAACCGCTCCGGATAGACGCCCATGATGATCGCACCGTCCAGGTTGCGGGAGATCGAGATGTCCAGATACGTCTTGCCT
This sequence comes from Cohnella sp. GCM10027633, assembly GCF_042675445.1. Taxonomy (NCBI): domain Bacteria; kingdom Bacillati; phylum Bacillota; class Bacilli; order Caryophanales; family Paenibacillaceae; genus Cohnella; species Cohnella sp. GCM10027633. The sequence continues at coordinate 1,008,084 of NZ_JBHTGV010000001.1, forward strand.
TTGTCGACGCCCGCGAGGATGATGTGGTAGCCGTATTGGCGGACCGCGCCTTCGATGGCGCTGATCATCTCGCTGTAGAACGGATTCTCGAACACGAGCTGCGTATGGTCTTCCGTCTGGGGGATGATGACGCCGATGAGCTCCGACGTGTTCTTGACCAAACCTCGCGCCGAGATGTTCGGGATGAAGTTCAGATCTTTGATCGACTCGTGAATTTTCGCGACCGTATCCTGGGATACCTTGTGGTCTTTGCCGTTCAGCACGTAGGAGACGGCTGCGATCGATACTCCTGCGCTTTGGGCTACGTCCTTTATCGTAACTTTTTTCATAACCACTCTCCTGCGCGTCTGCTGTCGGTTGGAAGTCGGATGCCATGATGAAACAATACCGGAGTCAATCATGCTGCGGTACGTGCGTTGCGTGCGTAAGTTGGCGTGATGCTAGGCGTGAGTGCAGTTCAGCGGGTGCGAAAAGGATGCGATGATTGGCGTGGTTGCGGTGCGGTGTGTTGGTGCGATGATGGTTGAGTGATACGCGGTGTCGGGTGCGATGATGGATTAAGCGAACGCGGTGTGTCGGTGCGATGATGGTGGAGTGAAACGCGGTGTGTTAGTGCGATGATGGGGTGAAAATAATGCGGCGATCGGTGCGGTACAGGGTGGATGGGTAGCTGCGGCGGAGAGAGCGACGATGGTTGCTGCGGTTGGTTAAGCGTTTAATTAACTTTACTATAAAATGGTTGGGCTGGATCTGTCAATACGTTTTGTAAGCGTAAACAAAATCTTTTTTCGAGGGCTTGTTCGCAAGCTCTTCGGCCATCGGACGACGATTCGACGCGAAAGCCGCCTCACGGGCGGCTTCGCTAACTCTAGTAAACGATTAAGCCGCCAACCCCGAGTATCCATGCCATCGGAATCAAATTCACGATCGCCGCGGCGCGCGCCTTGCGCTTGCGAAGCTTCCACGCGAAGATCGAGCAGACGATCGCCGCGACCGGATACATGCCGATCGTGCCGACGAACGCGACGTTCGCGAAGCCGAACCCCTGATCGAAGCTCATGAACGACAGACCCCATACGAACAGCCAAGGAATCAAGCCTAACGCATACACGATTTGCAGAACGACGAACGACGTTTTCAACAAAACTCCCCCATGGCGCGCGAGCTTTACGAGTCTAGCGCTTTCCCTATAGTAACGCATTTCCGCGATAGGTTGGGAGAAATCATTCAAGTCTGCGCATTCGCGAACGGACACACCAGCCCTTAATTCGTCAGTAATCGGCAAAATACCGACGGAAGCGGACACGGCGGTTCTTATTCCGGCGTGCAAAGAACGTCACAGAAATAACTGTACAGAAAAGCGGCACCCTCCCGACGGGAGAGTGCCGCGCCTATCGCAACCAAAACCGAAACCGAGTTACTGCATGTTGTCGACGAGCACGTAGATCGGACGCTCGCTGACGTTAACCGTGACTTTGCCGCCGCTGATCGTCAGCGCGGACGATACGCCGTCGGTGTCGCCGTTCGCCATCGTCACGAGCGTCGCGCTCGTCGGCGTGCCGGCCAGCGTCAGTTGATAGCCGTTCACGGTCGTGTTGTTCGCCGTCGGCGCCCAGATGACGTACGCGCCGCCCGAGCCCGTGGCGCTCTTGAACTTGTAGATGTTGACGTTCGCGTTGCCCGATGCCGCCTCCGACAAGTAGCGCATGCCGGTCAGCCGGTTGCGGAGCGTGTAGATGGCATAGTACGAAGGCTTCTTCGTTCCGTTCGTCTCGATGCCGCTCGTCTGGAACATCCCGCTGCCGCCCGGAACGGTGTCGTGGCTGAAGAACATGAACGCCTTATCCACGCCCGCCGCCGCGATCGCCATGTAGGCGCGCACGAGCCAGTCGGCTTGCACGTCATTCGCGGATACCCCGCTGATCGGACTAACTCCCTGGATCGAGTCGGTATGCGTATCGTATCCGAACTCGGTCAGCCAGAATTCCTTGCCCGGCATGTATTGATTGCGGTAGTCGACGATCTTCTTCAGCTTATCCTTCAAGCCGTTCGCCTCGGGGCTGACGCCCGTCGTCTGGGAAGTCGTCGGCGACCAGTCGCTGCTGTAATGGTGCATGTTGATGACGTCGAACGGCAAGCTGCCGCTTCTGTAATAGTCCGCCCATACTTTGATCGACTTCAAGTATTCCAGGTTCAGCGACAGCAGACCCGGCATGACGAGCTTCATGTTCGGATCGGCGGTCTTCACGCCGGCCGTGTTGCCCATCGCGCCTTGATGCCCGTCGAAGTCGGCGCTGAGCTGCGCGGCCAGCTCGTACGGATTGGAGTACGACGCCCTGCCCGCCCAAGTCTTATCCGGCTCGTTGCCGCCTTCGAGATAGTTCAGCAGGTTCAGCCCGGATACTCTCGGTTGACCCGAGGCCAGCCTCAGCTTGTTGTCCGCGACCGCCGTGCTGCCGTAGCGTGCCGCGAATTGGTACATGTATTGCGCGTGCTCGATATACGATGCGGGCAGCAGCGGATCGTCGCCCGACGAGACCGGCTTCTCGCTCGCGCCGGACGTCAGCCAGCTCGGCACTTGGTTGATCGCGGGAATGACCGTGTATCCGCCCGTCTTCATATCGTCGTAATAATCGTCGAAGTTCCAGTAGACGCCGGCCGTCTCGCCGTTGCTCGGATTGAACTTCAGCTGGTTCTGCACGCTCTCTTCCCATCCCCAGATATGGTATTCGCGAATGAACTTGGTCGGCTCTATCGTCGAGGCCGAATCGTTGAACAAGGCGTTCATTCCCATGAACTGATCCATCGTCGGCAACGTGAGCGGCGACGGAGTCGGAGGCGTAGCCGGCGTGCCGAGCGCCGTGCCGTACAGCACGATCTCGCTCACGTTCAGGCAGCAATTCGCGACTTTGAATTGCAAGTACCTCGTCGTCACGTTCACCGTGCGGCCGATCCAGTTCTGATAGGTTGCGAGATTCTCGGTAACGAGCGGCGTCCAGCTGAACGGCGAACCGCTCGACACGACGACGTTGCTGCCGCCCCAGTCGGTATCGAAGAAGTAAATGTCGCTGAGCGCGTAATCCGCGCCCAAGTCGAGAATGAACGTCGCCGGATAATAAGGTCCGCTCCACGTCGTATCCCACTCCGTGACCGGCACGCCGCCGGCGCCGCCCTTCGGATTGCCGGCCAGCGTCTGCTCGTCGACGAGCGTCGTCGCGTCGCCGACCGCGGCTTCGTTCGTGATCATCGATGGAGACAACGTAATCTTGCCGCCTCCCGCGACGGTCGCCTTGCTTACGACGTTGGAGATCGCCGCGACGTTCGACGCTTCGTCCGTCGCCTTGATCGCGAAATAATACGTCGTGCTCGCGGCAAGCCCGCTTACCGTCATCGTCTGCGAAGCGCCCGCCGCGCCCGGCGTCGGCTCTCCGCTCGCTTGCGTCGCGGAAGCCCAGTTGCCGCTCGTAATCGTCGACGTGCTATAGCGTACGTCGTAGGACGTCGCGGTTCCGGTCGAACCGTCGTCGCCCGGCGCCGTCCACGTCAGGGTGACGGAGCCCGAAGTCGAGGATGGCGCGGCCAAGTTCGATACGGCCGCCGGAGCGGTCGTATCCGGCGTCGTCGTCGCCTTGCTGACGACGTTGGAGAGCGCCGATACGTTCGAAGACTCGTCGGACGTCTTCAGGGCGAAGTAATACGTCGTGCTGCCGGTCAGTCCGCTAACAGTCATCGACTGGGATGCGCCGGCGGCGCCCGGCGTCGGCTCCCCGCTCGCCTGCGTCGCGGAAGCCCAGTTGCCGTCGGTAATCGCAGACGTGCTGTAGCGGATATCGTACGACGAGGCGGTGCCCGTCAAGCCGTCGTCGCCCGGCGCGGTCCATGTCAACGAGACGGAAGTTCCCGTCGACGACGGCGCGGCCAAGTTCGATACGGCAGCCGGGGCCGACGCATCGCTGCCGGTAGGCGTGCCGTACAGCACGACCTCGCTGAAGTTGTCGCCCGACCATTGAACGGTGAATCTCACGTAACGGGTCGTCACGTTCACCGTACGGTTGGTCCAAGCCAGGTACTTCGGCATCGGATCGGAGAACAGCTCCGTCCAGCTGCCCGGAGAGCCGGCGGAGACGATCAGGTTCTGGGACGTGTCCGGAGGAGAGACGATGGCGTTGCCGTTCGTATCGAAGTACGAAATGCCGGTGAGCGCGTACTCCTGTCCGAGATCGATATAAGCGTAAGAAGGATAGTTGTTATAATACGGCGCGCCCGGATTCCACTGCGTCGTCGGCGTGCCGCCCGAGCCGTTCGCCGGATCTCCGGCGAGCGTCTGCTCGTCGACCATCGTCGTGGCGTCGCCGCGGTTCTGCTCGTTGACGACCATCGCCGTCGTGAGCGTGATTTTGCCCGCGGAAGCGGTCGCCTTGCCGACCACGTTGGAGATCGCGGATACGTTCGGCACCTCGTCCGAAGCCGTCAGCGCGAAGTAATACGTCGTGTTCGGCGACAGTCCGTTCACCGTCAACGTCTGCGAAGCGCCCGCGGCGCCCGGCGTCGGTTCGCCGCTCGCTTGCGTCGCCGAAGACCAGTTGCCGCTCGTGATCGTCGACGTGCTGTAACGCACGTCGTAAGACGTCGCGGTTCCGGTCGAACCGTCGTCGCCCGGCGCCGTCCACGTCAACGTGACCGAACCCGACGTCGATGAAGGAGCCGCCAAGTTCGTCACCGCCGCCGGCGCGGTCGAATCCGCCGGCGAAGTCGTCGCCTTGCTGACGACGTTGGAGATCGCCGATACGTTAGACGCTTCGTCCGTCGCCTTAAGCGCGAAATAATACGTCGTGCTCGCCGACAAGCCGCTTACTGTCATCGACTGCGAAGCGCCCGACGCGCCGGGCGTCGGTTCGCCGCTCGCCTGCGTCGCCGAAGCCCAATTGCCGCTCGTGATCGCGGACGTGCTATAGCGGACGTCGTAGGACGTCGCCGTGCCCGTCGCGCCGTCGTCGCCCGGCGCCGTCCACGTCAGCGTGACGGAGCTCGTCGTCGCCGACGGAGCCGCGAGATTCGACACCGCCGACGGAGCCGTCGTATCGCCTGCCGGCGTGCCGTAGAGAACGATCTCGCTGAAGTTGTCGCCGACGAACTGAACGGTGACCCGGACATAGCGGGTCGTTACGCTCACCGTATGATTGCTCCAAGCCATGTACTTGCCGAGCGGATCGGTGAACAGATTCGTCCAGCTGCCCGGCGAGCCCGCGGAGACGATCAAGTCTTGGGACGTATCCGGCGGGGATACGGTGGAGTTCCCGTTCGTGTCGAAGAGCGAGATGCCGGTCAGGTTATACTCTTGCCCGAGATCGATGTAAGCGTGCGAAGGGTAGTTGTTGTAATACGGTGCGCCTGGATTCCACTGGGTCGACGGCGTGCCGCCCGAGCCGTTCTGCGGATCGCCGGCCGTCGTCTGCTCGTCGACCATGAGCGTCGCGTCGCCGTGCGATTCCTCGTTGACGACCATCGCCGTCGTCAGCGCGATTTTGGTGCCGGCGGCGGACGCCACTTGCGCACCGGGTCCTGTCGGAAAAGCGATCGTGGATGTCAACATCAGCAAAGCCGTAAGCATTAGGACCGTTCGTCTGCCTAATCTCTTGCTTGCTCTCATCAATAATCCTCCTCGTACTTGGATATTGGATGTTGCCCACTCATTTTAATACAACCCAAATTGCCGATTATATATCGACATCTTGCGCTCGATTACTCTCCGATATCTTCTTTGTCGATCGAATATCAGGCTTCACTCGGTCCCGCGCGTCGACTTTCGGTATTCCCGAGGAGACAGCTGCCGATAGGATTTGAAGTGTTTGTTGAAAAAAGATACCGACTGATAGCCGCATTCGAACGCGACCTCCGTCACCGGCTTGTCCGTGCGGCCGAGCAGGAACAGCGCCGTCTGCATGCGCAAGCGGCGAATGAGCACGTTCGGCGTCAGCCCGGTTACGGCCTTGAACTTCTTGTAGAAGAACGTCCGCTTGCGACCGGTTATCCGGACGAGCTCCTCGGCATCGATCGGCTCCGCGAAGTGCGCCAGAATGTACGCGATCGATCGGAACACGTCTTGTTCCAACGCGTCACCGGTATCGTCTCCATCGCCTTCCGGCCCGCGGTCGACGCTATGACGCAGTGTATGGATCAAGATGTCGATGAACAGCGCGAGCTGCTTCGCTTCCCATCCGATCGTCCGGGTTCGTTGTTCCTCCAACGCTTGGGCGGCGAGCCGGTGGATCGCTTGCGCCGCGGGAGAAGAAGCCGGAATGTGCGGAGAGACCGACTCTACCGCGTAGAACGGCGCGAGCAGCCGATAGCCGTCCGGAACGGCTCGCACGACCGACGGAGAGAACAGAATGCTGATCCATCGGATCGGCCGGTCGGGATCTCTCGCGAAATTCCAGTGCGGCTCGAACGGGCGGAACAAGAACACGTCGCCGGGCTTCCCCTCGTAACATCGGTCGACCAGTTGGAACCTCGCTTCGTTGTCCTGCAGGATATGGAACTCCAACGCGTCGTGATGATGCAGCTCGTGCTCGCGCAGACTACCCGCCTTGGCTTGGAAGACGAGCTCCCGTTGGAGTGCGAAATCATCGTAGAACATGCGATATCCCTACCTTCTCGGTTACGTTGACGTCGGCGTCCGCGTACAAGATTACAACTTCATGCAAGGCGGAGTGGAGGAAGCACCGGCCTGCTCGTGATATGTTCAAGAGAGACGAGAGGACTGGTGACAAGAGATGACGATCGTTCCGAAAATCGTGCTGGTAGGCGGAGGAAGCGTGAATTGGACGCCGAAGCTGCTGAACGACTTGACGTTAACGCCGTCGCTTGCGGGCGCGCGTTACACGATCTACGACAAAGACGAGGAAGCGGCCGGCCGGATGGCGCGATTAGGGGAGAAGCTGGCTCGCGACCGGGGACTTGCCGCGACGTTCGATTACGCCATGAACGAGCGGGAAGCGTTCGCCGGGGCGAGCTTCTTCCTGATCACGATATCGACGGGCGAGCTGGACGCGATGGCCCACGACTTGGACATTCCCGAACGGTACCGGATCTATCAGACGGTCGGGGATACCGTCGGGCCGGGCGGATGGGCGCGGGCGCTGCGCAACATTCCCGTATTCGCGCAATTGGCCCGGAGCATGGAACGGTATGCGCCGAACGCCGTCGTGCTGAACTATACGAACCCGCTCGCGACGCTGACGAAGACGTTCTACGCGGTAAGCGGACTGAAGACGGTCGGCCTCTGCCATGGCGTATTCGAGACTTACGACGCGCTCATGAACCTATTCGGGCTGGAGAGCGAGGAGGAGATCAAGGTCCGGTTCGGCGGCACGAACCATTTCTTCTGGATTCTCGACATGCGGATTCGGGGCGAAGACGGATATGCCATGCTCCGGCACCGGTTGAAGGACAAGAAGCTGTCGGAGCTGCTGGCGGAAGGCGGCAGCAACCATTCCGTGTACGCGTCCGGTCACCTCGTCTGCGAGGAGCTGTTCGAGCGAACGGGCTTCTTGCCTTACATCGCGGACAGGCACACGTCCGAATTCCTGCCCGCGTACTTGACCGGCGACGTCCGCAATCTCGAACGTCACGGGCTGAAGCGGACGACGATCGCGGATCGCCGCGCTTACAAGCAAGGCGAGCGGGAACGGCTGACTCGCCTGCTGGACGGCGCGGAGACGCTCCCGGACCGGCGTTCCCGCGAATCGGCCGCCGATATTCTCGGCGCGTTCGCGAGCGGCCGCGAATTCATCGACGTCGTGAACGTGCCCAACGCCGGCCAGATCCGCAACCTGCCGCCAGGCTCCGTCGTCGAGACGCTGGGCGTCGTTAACCGTCTCGGGTTCACGCCTTTAACCGTCGGCGACCTGCCGGAGCCGATTCTGAACATGGTCCTTCCCCACGTCAACAATCAGAACTTGATCGTGGAAGCCGCCCTGATCGGCAACAAGGACCAAGCCCTCCATGCGCTCTATAACGATCCGTTATGCGCGCATTTGACTTGGTCCGAGATTCGGGAGATGGGCCTTAAGCTGCTGGAAGCGCATCGGCCGTATTTGCCGCAATTCTACTCTGGTGAATAAATCTCGGGGGCCGCTCTATTGTCTCTCGTTGCCCCACAGCTTCTTGCCGCCGCCCATCGCCTGACGCCAATGATGACGCCAGTAATGGATGTCCGCCGCCCAGATCTCGGGCATGTTCTGCCTGCCGGCGCGGTCCGGCAGCTCCGGATACGGCTTATGAGGCTCCGACTGATACCAGTAAGCGACCGTGCACAGATCGAGCGTCAGGTTGTTGTTATGGCCATGCTCGATGCTCGCGTGAAGCGAACGTTCGAAGTAGACCGGGTCTTCGAGCATGAACCGGTAACAGTGGGTACGTCCCGCCCATGCATACTTGTTCGGCACGCGCGCGTAGCCGAAGTACGGATGCGCGTACACCTCGTTCGGGCACCAGGCGCCGTTGAAGAAGTCTTCGGTTCCCGTTCCGTGCAGCGAACCGGGCCACGGCTCTCCGTCCACGAGCCACATGTCGTCGCCTTCCCCGTACCACATCGGGCCGGGATTCTCGACGAAGTAATGGATGCCGACGAAGTGTCCCCTGCCTTCGATGTCGGCGAACGCGTAGTTGTTCGAGACCGACGGGTTGTTCCCTTCCGGGGCGACGACCTGCCACTCCGTCTCGCCTTCGTCCGGATGCGATTCGGTAAGCTCGCGCCGCCAACTCGCGTGGAACCGCCCGAGCTCGGCCGATACTTCCTCGTGCTCCTCGTAATCGATGTAATAGAACAATGCGCGGATTTCCTGATCGGATTCGTTGTCCAGCGTCAGTCTCGCCCCGTTCCCGAACGGCATCGGGAAGTAGCAGTTCAGCGCCTTCCCCTCCGACGGCGAAGCGGCGAGCGGCAGCGAGGCATAATTGTACGCTTCGCCCCAGCCTTGGCCGAAGAAGTCGCCGAGCGGCGCTTCCACGCTGGGCGCGGTCTCTCCGTCCCAATACATCCGCATCACGGCGTTGCGCCGAATCATCGGATCGGGGCAATCGAGCGTGATCCAGATATGCTTGATAATGCCCGCGCCGGGAATGTCGGCCATGACGGCCGTTGCCCCGGGAGCGACGGGCACGAAGTCTTTGTTGCTTCCTTGCCGGTCGTAGCTGGATATCCTTCTCGTGCGTACGCCGCTCTTCAATCGATAGATGCCGTCCAACGGTCCGTTCATCGTCATGCCCCCGTTCGACCGCGCATGCGCCCCCAGCCGGTCAATTCACGCTCGAACCGCTCCATGTGTCGCGGTATTCCTGGGGCGTCATGCCGGTCATTTTCTTGAAATAGTGGTTGAAATACGGCGAGGAGTGGAACCCGAGCGCAAGGCCGATCTCGTAGATCTTGAGACCGCTGCCGACGAGCAGCTCCTTCGCCTTGGCCAGCTTCAAATCCGTTATGAAGTCCGTCAAGTTGTGACCGGTCTGCTGCTTATACAGGCGCGATAGATAGAACGGCGTCAGATGCACGACCTCCGCCAGCTTGACGAGCGACAAGTCTCCGCCGAGATGCTGGCGAACGTGCCGCTGGACGCGCGCCACGACGTCGCTGGTCTCCCGGCCGCTCTCGGCCTCGACCCGTTCGATGACCAAGTCGGCGAGCTCGCCGAAGAACTTCGCGGCCTCCGCCCAAGAAGCATGTTCTTGCGCGCCGAGCAGCTTGTTCATGCCGATCTTCTCGGACAGCTCTCCGAGCATGCCCCTGCGGTTGAGCAGCAGCAAGAACGCGGAGGCGATTCCGTAGAACAGCGCCAGCGCCGTGCCCGTGCGGATGCCGTCCTGCTCGAGGACGTACGGGGACAGCCCGTTCAGCCGCCGATGGAAGTCGATCGCGTCCTTGCGCTCGAGCGCCTGCATCAGCTGGCCGATCTCCGACTCCGGCAGGCGAACGTCCGCTTCCGTAGAGCCCGGCGCGGCGGAAGACGCCGCTTCGGTAACGAAACCGTCCGACAGCAGCATCTCGCGCCCCATCCCGAGCCCTTGCGTCAATCGAAAGTCGAGCTTGCCGAACTTCTTCGCCAAGTCGTCCCATTCGCAAGGAAGGCAGCCGGCGACGAACGAGCAAGGCAGCTTCAGGTACGTCCGGCAGGCGGTCTGCACCGACTCGATCATGCCGAGGATGTGCGCCGACCGCGCTTCTTCGTCCGCGTCGCGCAAGCCGGATTCCGCGAGCTTCGGCTGCAGGAGCCATAAGAACCGGTCTTGGCCGTACGTCGCGAACGCGAGCTGGAACTCGTCCCGGAAGTGCTCCTCCGCGACGTTATGGACGCCGTACAGGAACAGCGACTTGTCGCCGGGATGAACGTCCTCCCGCCACTCGTCGATCTTGCCGACGATGAGATACGCCGGCTCTTCGGCCCGGAACGGCAGTTGAAGCTCCGCGAAACGTCCGGCGCGCGCCTTCGGCGACGACGACTCCCCGCTCACGAGAGCAAGCAAGTACTCCTTGCGCAGCAGCGGAAGCGCCTGCAGCCGGCTCGACCGCGCGTCGCTCAGCATCCGGTCATAGCTGTTTTGCTGCGCGATCGCCTCCGCCGCCCGGGAGACGGACCGGATGATCGCCTCGTCCTTCTCCATCTTCAGCACGTAATCGAAGGCGCCGCCCCGCAGCGACGATTGAATGGACGCGAAGTCGCTATGCCCGGTCAGGAAGATCGTCTTGCACTTGGGCCAGATGCGCGCGATCGCGGCTTGCAGCTCCAGCCCGTCCATCCCCGGCATCTTCAGGTCGGTGAGCAGCAGGTCGATGCGGACGCGCCTGGCGACGTCCAGCGCTTCCTCGCCGCCCAGCGCCTTGTACACCTCGAAGGGGGAGCCCGGCAGCTGCTGGAACTTCTCGAATAGCCCTTCCACGATGATCGGTTCGTCGTCCACGATAAGCAGCCTGTACATCGCGCTCTCTCCCCTCTATGCAGGCAATTCTTCCAACCGAATGACGAGCGTTACCTTCAGGCCGCCCCATTGCCCGCGTTCGACCGCGATGCCGCTCTCCTCGCCGCAAAGCAGGCGCAACCTGCGATGGACGTTGATCATGCCGGTGCTCTCCTCTTCGTCCCACGGCTGCTTCAGCTTGCGTCGAAGCTCCTCCAAGCTCTCTTCTTCCAACTGCTCGCCGTTATCTTCCACCTCGATGGTAATCCGGTCTCCCATTCGTTCGAATGCGATTCGGAGCCTGCCGCCCGCCTTGCGCGGCTCGAGGGCGTACTTGAAGGCGTTCTCCACGACCGGCTGCAGAATGAGCTTCGGCACGAACACGGAGGCGCAATCCTCGGACGGCGGCTCGATCTCGATCTCGAACCGGTTGAAGAACCGCATGTTCTGGATTTCCAGGTACGTCATCGTATGCCGCACTTCCAGCTCCAGCGGAATCGTGTCCTCCTTGTGCCGCGTAATGAATTCGAAGTATTCGCCGAGATAGCGGCTGAATCGCCCGATGCTCTCGAGATCGCCGAATTCGGACAGCCGGTACAGGATGAAGTAAGTGTTATACAGAAAATGAGGATTGATCTGAGACTGCAACTGCTTGATCTGCGCCTGCTTGGCGTGCAGCTTCTGCTCGTAATTGTCGTGAATGAGCGTCTTCAGGTGATCCACCATGCGATTGAATTGCAAATACAAATACGTGAACTCGTCCTTCCCCTTCGGCACGCCGATCGGATCGAGCCGGCCGTCTTCCACGCGCCGGAACGAGAAAATCATTCGGCGAAGCGGACGGTGAATGAGCCGGTAAATCCAGTACGAGTAGAACAGGATGATGAGCACGGAGAAGCCGGCCAACGCCCAGAACCAGCCTTGGTAGAAGGCGATCTGGCCGATCATCTGATCCTGCGGCACGTAAAGGCACAAGTACGCTTCGAACCCTCCGGAATACCGGCAAGACGTCCGGTACTCGGTGCCGCTCAGCGACATCGTCCCGAGCCGGTCGGTCGCCGCTTCCGGTTCGATATCGCCCAGGAACGCCTTCAGCCCCGCGACTGCTTCCGGAACGGGCAGGGAGCCGGACGGATCGCCGTCCGCCACCGACCAGTCGCCGGACGCGCCGATTAGCGCTGCGCCGGATTGGCCGTAGTTGGCCATCGTCCGCAGCGTGCCCTGCAGCTCCGCGATATTGATCTCCACGGCGAGCACGTAGTTCGGATCTTGAGACCCGCCGGGAAACGCTTGGCGGAAGAACAGCCGGTCCCGCCAGATGTGCACGACCGATTCGAGCGTCTTCGCCTCGGGCTTGACGGCCTCGTACGTCTCTTCGATCGAAGACAGGATGCCGTTCGAGTCGGTAATCGTCCGGCCGAGCGTCAAGACGTGGGCGTTGGCGTTCTTCGCGTAGATGCTCGAGTTGCGGATCAAGCGCAGCTTCTCGATGACGCGCTTGATCGTCTCCGCCCGCTCGAAGTCGGACATGATCGCGGACAGCACGCTGATATGGGACAGATCGGGATCGTACACGTACTCCGACAACAAATCGTGAATATGCCTTTTCTCGAGCTCGAGCGTGTTCAGATAGAACATCGTCCGCGAATTCATGGAGCTCTCCCACTCGCTCTTGACGCTCTCTTCGCCCATGCGGTTCATCATGAGCCCGAGCACGCATAGCGGGATGATGACCGCCAGGAACGCGGCGACTAACTTCGGGAATATGCCTCCGACGCGATTGAACATGATCCGGCACCCGGCCTTCCGCCCAGTATATGCCTTACTACTTCGCTGTCGCGGCGGATCACTCCTTCACGCTGCCCATGACGATGCCGGTCATGAAGTAGCGTTGCAGGAACGGATAGACGCAGAAGACGGGCAGCGCGCCGAGGAAGATTTGCGCCGCCTTGACGGACCGGTTGTTCAGCTCGGCGAGCTGAGCCATCATGGAAGGATCGGCCGTCAACATAATGTCGCGCTGGATGATGACCGTCTGCAAGTAACTGGCGAGCGGATAATTTTCCGGACGGTTCATGTAGATGAGGCCGTTAAACCATTCGTTCCAGTGGCCTACGATCGTGAACAGGGCGATCGTCGCCAGCGCCGGCTTGGAGAGCGGGACGATGAGCTTGATCAGCGTCTGCATGTGCGATGCGCCGTCGATATGGGCCGCTTCCTCCAGCTCCCTGGGCAGCGACCGGAAGAAGTTGAGCAGCAGGATGACGTTGAAGATCGGCACCGCGCCGGGCAGCACGAGCGACCAGATCGTATCGAGCAGATGAAGCTCCTGGACGATGACGTAGCTCGGGATCAAGCCGCCGGAGAACAGCATCGTGAACACGAACAGCCATACGTATAACGTCCGTCCCTTGAGCTGCCCCGTTTCCTTGGACAGCGGATAGGCGACGACGATCGTCAGGATCATATTGAGAGCGCCGCCGAGCGCCACTCGCTGCACCGCAACCCATAGCGAGCGGAGAAATTCCGGCGTCTGCGAGACGAATTCGTACGACTTGAAGCTGAAGCCTCTCGGCCACAGCTTCACCAAGCCGGCGGTCACGTAATAGCTTTCGCTGAGCGACACGGCAAGCACGTTGACGACCGGCAGAACGCACAGCAGCGCGAGCACGGCAAGGAAAGCGTAATTGGCCGCCGTGAACAGCGTTCGGCCGACCGTCCGATGTTGAACCATACCCGTCACTCCTTAGAAAATACGATAGTTGGCGAACCGGTAAGCGAGCATGTACGAGACCGAGATCATGACGAACGATACGGCGGACTTGAACAGGCCGACCGCGGTCGCGACGCCGAATTCGAAGTTATACAAGCCTAAGCGGTAGATATACGTATCGAGAATGTCGCCGGTCGAGTAGACGGCGGTGTTATACATATTGAATACCTGATCGAAGCCCGCGTTCAGCACGTTGCCGAGGCTGAGCGTTCCCATCAGGATGACGATCGGCACGATGCCCGGAAGGGTGACGTGCAGCGTCTGCTTCCAGCGCGAGGCGCCGTCGATGACCGCCGCTTCGTACAGCACCGGGTTGATGCCCGTCAACGCGGCGAGGAATACGATCGTGCCGAAGCCGAATTCCTTCCATACGTCGGTGATGACCAGCACGAACGGGAACCAGCGCTCGTCCCCGAGGAAGAATACGCGGGGAAACCCGATCGAAGCGATCATGTCGTTGATGATGCCGAAGTTGGGCGACAAGACGTCGCGAAGAATGCCGGCCAGAATGACCCAGGACAAGAAGTGCGGCAAGTAGATGATCGTCTGCACCGAGCGCTTGAACGATTTGACGACGATCTCGTTGAGCAGCAGCGCGACGACGATCGGAGCGGCCAAGCCGGCGACCATCTTCATGAGCGCGATGTACACGGTGTTCATGATGACGCGCCCGGTATCGGGCATCTCGGCGATATGCCGGAAGTTATCGAATCCGATCCAATTCGACCCGAACAGCCCGTGCGCGGGCAGAAACTTCTGAAACGCGATAACGACGCCGACCATCGGACCGTAAGAGAATACGAGGACGAACGCCAGACCCGTCCATACCATCGCGTGCAGCGGCCAATCGCGGGCCCATCGGCTTTGCGCCATAGTCGTCCCTCCTATGCAGGTTATGGGGAGAAAATGAAGAGAGGGGTGAAGGAATCCTCACCCCTTCTTGCTTTTATTGATGCAGCTTATACCATTCGTTGACTTCCGCCAGAATCTCGTTGCCGCCGGAGTTTTTCCAGTTCTCCACGAACGCGTCGAACGCGTCGAGCGGAGACTCGTTCATGATGATCTTCGTGAATTCCTTGACCTCCAGGTCCTTCAGCGCCGGTCCGCTCTTGAGAATCGCCGGCGTCGGCGAGCCGAGGAACGCGTTGGTCATGAACTCGTTGTTCTTCTTGTACGTTGCGAGAATGCCGTAGGAGCTGCCGTTCTCGGTACCGAACATCATCTCGTTCGGCCAAGATGCCGTTTCGCCGGCGCGGAACTTCATGATGCCGTCGTAGTAGTCTTTCGCCTTCGGCGTCAGCTTCGACGTGTCATTGGATTTAAGCGCGTCCTGCACGAGGTAGTAATCGTTCTGGTTCGTCTCGGCGAAGCCGCCGCGCACCGGGGACAGGCCGAACGTGCCGATGCTTTCCCCGTTCTCTTCGAGCGCGTTGTACTTGACGTCCTTCGTCTCGCCGTGGTTCTTCTCCATGAAGAAGTTGAGGAACTTGACGGCCGCTTCCGGGTTCTTGGACTTCTTGCTGGCGACCCAGAACCGCTTCGGCACCATGTTGTTGCTCGTCTTGAGGGCGGGCTTGTCGTCGACCGACACGAGCGGGAAGAGCCCCCATTCGACGGACGGATCCTTGATCTTCATGTCGTTCAGCGGCCAGCCGGCGTTCCAGAACGCCCCGAACGTCATCCCGACTTTGCCCGACGTCGCGAGCTCGGCGGACTTCATGCCGTCCATGATGCTGAACTCCGGATTGATCGCGCCGGCTTTATACAGCTCCTGCAGCTTGCCGAGCGCCGTCTTCACTTCCGGCTGGATGTCGGCGTATTCGAGCTGTCCGCCTTTCTCCACGAACATGAGGTTCATGCCCGTGCCGTTCTTGCCTCCCGGATTGAACGGATAGGCGTGGTAGCCGTTGAAGAAGCCGTCCAGCCCTGCCCAGCCGTTGAATAAGTTCTCGTCGAGATTGAGGCCGAACGTGTCCTTCTTGCCGTTGCCGTCCGGATCGTCGTTCGCGAACGCGGTGGCGATCTTAATGACGTCGTCCATCGACTTCGGCGGTTCGAGGTTCAGCTTCTTCAGCCAGTCCGTGCGGATCCAGATGAAGTGCGAGTCTTCCCGGCCCGATCCGCCGCTCTCGGGAATGGCCATCAGCTTGCCGTTGTAGGTAGCCGTATCGATCGCGATGCCGTCGCCTTCGGCCATGGCCTGCTTCGACAGATCGGAAGCGTACTTCGCGTATACTTCGGTCAGATCCGCGATCGCGTCCGCTTCCACGAGCAGTTGGAGCTGCTGCAGCGACACTTCGAACACGTCCGGCAGATCGCCGGATACCATCGCGACGTTCAGCTTGTTCGGATATTGCGTATCGTCGACGATCCACAAGTTCTTCATCTGAATGCCGAGCTCGTCGCGAAGCGCGTTCGTGTACACGTTGTTATCCCAGTCCGTGCCGGATACGAACTTCGTGCCGGTGTTGAAGTGCCGCACCGTCGTAATCGTAATCGGCGGATCATACTTGCCCAGCGGCCCTTCCGCCGCTGCCGGCGCGGGATCCGATGACGAGGACGCCGGCGCGGATTCCGACGGCTTCGTCGTCTCCGAAGCGGACGGCGATGCGTTCCCCCCGTTGTTGTCGTTGGAGCAAGCGGACAGCACCATGCTGAATACTAACGTTCCGGCAAGCCCCCAGCTTGCCAATCTCTTTCCAAGCATGCGTTAACCTCCCTGAATGGACTTTTAGCATGATCGAACAATTCTAATTATGAGATTGGGCGGCTAATAGCGTAAATATCGTCCTGATGCGGTTGATTACGTTTTCATATCTAGTGGAATCGCGGTCGCCATGGCGAGGATAGGAGAACGTAAGCGATGGCAAAATCGCGATATTGCGCGGTTGCGCGGCGTCGTGGTCGGAACGGGGTTTGCGATTACGCGATTTTTCGCCGAATACTCGAAATACCGAACGCAATTTGCGCTAGGTGCCACCCTGCGCCGATTGTATTCGGTATTTCGAATCCATTACTCCCTATTCGCGATGTTGCTCCGATTGTATGCGATATTGCGAACCTATTTGTCCGAACTCGCGATTATACGTTTATGTGTATGCGAAATATCGCAAAGAACGCTGAGGCTCTTGCCATTGGCGGCGGCGAGATACCAGGTTACTCTACTACGAATCCGGCGATGCGAGACAAGTCTTCCTCCCGCACGACGAGCTCGCCGCCTGGAAGTTCGTCGCGGGCAACCGTCCACAGCCTCGTCCATGCGCCGTCGCTGCGACCGTAAGCATGAACGGTCGAGAACTCCCGCTCCAGCCGCAGCGTTCCGGCCGTGAACGGAATGCAGGCGAGCGAGCGCGACGCATCGACGCCGAGATCGTCCTGCGCGATAAGCGCCCAATGACCGGCGAACGAGACGAACGGGACTTGCTCGTACCGCTTAGGCTCGCGCCGGTCTCCGCGCAACGCGAGCGCGGCCAGCACGCCGCCCCGCTCGATGCGCCCCCACGAGACGATGTCCGTCTCCGCATGCATGCCGCCAAGCTCGACTTCGAGCCACAGCGGCTCCCAGCGCGCGGTTTCCCGCCGACGCCACGCCTCCAGCGCGTTCCACCGCTGCATCATCGCGTCCGTCATCGGCTTGCCGGCGCTGTCCGCCGTGCCCAGCGTCAAGCCGTTCGTTCCGACGACGGCCGTGTCGAGCAGAATCGACGGCAGCGCGTCCCAATAATATCCCGTCGAAGTGTTGACCGGCATGCCGGTCGCTCCCGCCAGCGCGGCCCACAGGCAGCGCCTGTTATGACCGCTGCGCTCGTAATCGGCGCTGTCTCCGGCATCCCCGAGATCGTCGATGCTAACCAGATCGCAATACCGCGACATGATCGGATGGATGCCGTAATAGATGATCGTCACTTCGGGATGGACGCTCTTCGCCGCATCCCGAATGATGCGAAGCAGCTCCAGCGCGAGCCGCTCGCCCCGGTATGCCGGATTCCGCGGAGACGCGACGTCCGGCCCGGGCATGCCGTAGCCGAAGTCGAGCTTGAGGGCCGCCGGCCGCCAACGCCGAACGAGCCGCTCGGTCCGCTCGGTTAAGAAGCGCCTCGTCCGGTCGGAGCTCGGATCGAGCAAGTAGTAGCCGTGCGATTCCGGCCGAAGCGGATTGCCCGACCATGTCCATCTGCGCGGGATGCCGTCCGGCCCGCATAGCAGATCTTCGGCCGCCAGCCCGGCTAGCTCCGGGTTAGCGATCCAACCGACGGACTGCCAGAAGGCGACGTCGTAACCGTTGGCCCGGAAACGCGCCACGTCGCCTTCGAAATCCGGAAACCGGGCTTCGTTCGGCTCCGCGGTTCCCATCGCCGTCTCCCATCCGTCGTCGAGGATGATCATGTCGGCCGGGATGCGATCCGCCAGCCGATCGACGATCTTATGCAGATCGTACCGGCCTTCCTTGAAGTCGCCCCACGTGCAGACGAACGATCGGGCGTGCCCGATCCGCTGCGCATCGGTTCTTCCGTCCGACGACGCGCCGGCCGCGAACGACCCGTAGAGCCGCGCCATCGCATCGTAGCCGGAATCGCCCCATGCGAGCCGGAGCGGCTCGTCCCAAGATCTCCGCCGGGTATCCGGCGCGCCCCATAAGTCCTCGCGGAACGAATAGGACAAGCATGCTGTCGCGGCGCGCAGCTCCAACGTGACGGCGGCCGGCGGCACGTCTCCCGGACCGAACGCCAACCACCCCGCCTTGCCGCCCATCGCCGCCGCGTATAGCGGCCTCGGGAACGCCGCCGCGTACGGCGTGCCCATCGCGTCGCCGAAGCTGCCGAGCGGCAAGCGCGCGTTGCCCATATCCCAAGAGCGCCAATAGCTCTTCGTCGGACTCGATCCGGCGCAAGGCACGCAATAGCCTTCCGCGGACCAATCCGGCCAGAAGTCGGGAGCGAACGTCGGCGTCCGCGCCAGCTGGCTTGCCGTCAATAAACGGGCTCCAAAATGCAACGCGACGACGGACGCGTCCTCGGCCCATTCCGCGCTCAAGCTCGCGATCCGCAGCCCCCATGACGCCCATTCGCAGTCGAGCGCGCCTTCGCCGGCGTCGCCGAACCGCAGCGCGATCCGATTCATGCCTTCCGGCAACGGATCGATCCGCGTCGCTTCCGCCTTGATGAACGCCCTCCGCCCGTCGGGGAAGCATAGCTCGAACGCGGGCAGCAGCCCGCCCTCCCAGATCGTCGTTCCCGTCGTTTCGTCGGACAGAGTCGCCCGATCTTCCGTTACGTTCCATGCCAGCTTCTTGCCGTCTATCGCGCGCTCTATCCATAATAATCTATCGATCGGCATGTTCATCTTCGCCTGCAGCCCCTTCTACTAGGTTCGTCGGTCGTTAACTCCCATTATAGGAAAGGCCGCCCGGACCTGTATGTAGACCGCGTCTGCAAATAAGTGTCCATTATCGCGATTCCGCCGGATTCTCGTTGCCCGGCCATAGAATGCGATGCTCCTTCTCGTAGACGGAAGCGCAAAACTCGGTGAGGCTCATGCCCGTCTTCTTGCGGAACATCTTGCCGAACGCGTGCACGTCCTCGTAGCCGACGAGCGTCGCGATCTCGCCGAACGACAGCGGCGTCTGGAGCGCCAGCTCCTTCGCCTTCGTCACGCGCGCCCAGATCAAGAACTGCATCGGCGTAATGCCGAACGCCCGCTTGAATTGCGCGATGAGATAGTTCCACGTCATGCCGGCGATGCGCTCGAGCTCGCGGGAATCGAGCTCCCGGTCGAGATTGCTCTCGATATGGTTCTTGGCGAGCACGAGCCGCGCGACGTTCTTGCCGCGCGCCGCGTCGTCCGCGGCGTTGCGGTCGGCTTCGCTCCGGCGGGATATCTCCGTAAGAATCGACGTCAGCAAGCTCTGGCAGACGAACCGGTTCTCCGGTCCGGGCAGCCGGTACTTGGCGACGAGCTCGGCGAAGAAGTTCTCGACGGCATGCCCCGCGAAACCGCCGCAATGCCGAAGATCTCCGAGCAGCCGATCCATTGGGAAACTCGCGTCTCCGAAGTGGAACACGACCGTCATCGATAGGAACGGGACTCCCGGAATCGTCCGAAGTCCGTGGCTCTCCATCGGGCCGTAGTAGAACGCGTCCCCTTTGCCGAGCCGATAGACGTCGTTCCCGACGATGAACTCGCCCGCTCCGTCGATGACGAAGTTGACCGCGTGCTGCTTGAGCACCCGGCCTTCGAAGCCCCATCCTTCGGGAGCATTGAATATATGCGCCAACGTAATGTACGGAGGAAATAGAAAATCGCTGAGATGCTCGAGCGTCTCGTGAGGCTGAAGCGCGGCGAGATCGGGCTTGGGCATGAAAGTGCCTCCTCTGTTACTCTTCTTCTCCCAATGAACTTCGCTTTCGCGCAAAATAACCCTTTTTATCATCGAATATCGGCATGAAAATTCCCTTCGGTTACCCACCGAAGGGAATTCGTCTTGCTTGACATGACGCCCGCTACTCCAAAATGCCGCTGTTCAGAATGGTCGCCCGAACTTCCGGCTTGATGCGTACGACCGGATATAGCGCGCGCCAGTTCATCCGCTTGGTCGCCTCCGGATGATAGGCGGCCGCCTTGCCTCCGAGCTGCAAGTAATCGCAATTCGCGCGCTGCAGCGTCTTGATCACGCCTTCGGACTTCGAGGTCAGATCGCGTTCGATGGCGGTCTCCAGCTCGGCGTAGTCGCCCGCCGCGTACTTCCGGTCTTTGACGCCGTCTTCGATCAGCTTCACGTCCAGCTTCAACGATACGCGGATCTCTTCGATGCCTTGCGAATTCGTCCGGATCCGATATCGGCGGGCCGCATGCTGCAGCAGAACCGAGTAAGCTTTGCCGTTCCACTGGCCGACCAGCAGCTGATTCGCTCCGGCGCCTTCCCGCAGCAAGTACGCGAGCTGGGTATCCTCGTCGTTCAGGTTAACGCCCGTATACGTCCCGTCCCTGAACAACGCCGTACCGGCCAAGCGCACGCCTTCCTCATAGGACTCGAACCGGTTCAGCGCGAAGTCGTTCACGTACCCATTGCCTCCGAGAATATAGTTAAGCAGCTTGTTCGGCGGTATTCTGCCGCGTTCCTTCTCGTCTTCGAGCAAGCCGATTAAGAAATCGGAGACGGTCTTCCCCTTGAAGCCCTTCGTCGCCAGCAGCTTCGCCACGTCCCCGTCGTACATCGCCAAGTACGCGTAGAACGGATTCGTGATGAATTGGCTGGCCATGTTCAAATATTGCATCGGACGATCCTTGGCGAACCGGGTTCCGATCAGATACAGTCTCGTCTCCAGCACGGACAGAATGCCCGGCATTGCCTTGTTCGATCTCGCCGCGGCTTCATATAGATTATCGCCGGTCGACTCCACGTACACGCTTGACGGCTTGCCGCCGCCTTGATTCGCTTCCCGGAGCGCGGTGATGACGTACCCGACCTTCAACTGCTTGCCGCCGCCTTCGTAATCGATGCCGATCGTATCGACGAAATGCAAATTCTTAAGCTCCAGCTGATCCCAACATCCGACGAGCGCGAAGCACAGAATAACCGCGACGATCGCTCTCTTCATGCGTCGCTCCTCCCGGTGCCCCGGATTCCGGAAATCGCGAGCAAGACGAACGGCAGCGCGAAGACGAGACAGAAGGAGACGGCATCCTGAATCGCGGCGAACTTCAGCAGATCGCCGCGCTTCTTCAGCAGGCACCCGCCGACGAACGTCACGGCGACGATCGCCCATACCCAAGCTTGCTGTTTGCCGAGCCCGCGAGCGCGAACGTGCACGAAGGCTTTGGCCGCCAGGAAGAAGTAGACGTAGATCGTCGACAGCACGATGCACACGTAGAACATGAGGAACAGAGTATCGAAGCTTTGCAGAATGTCGACGCGGTAGTTTTTCAAGATGAACACGATCGGCTCCGGAATGAGATACAGCTGGTTCGCGCTGAACATCATCGTGCAGACGAGGCATACGGCGACGTAGAACGCGATCGTGCATGCGTTCGCCAGCGTCATCGCGAGCAGCACCTTGCGCTTGCTGGTCTCCCGCACGTATGGATAGGCGTACATCAACAGATCGTATCCGACGAAGGCGCTGAACGCGACGTAAATGCCTTGAAGCGCCGGCAGCCAACCGACCGTCCAAACCGGCAGCAAGTGATTCGGTTCGATGCCGTAGATGCCGCTGAACACGATGAGCAAGAAGCCGATCAAGGAGAACATCATGAGCGATTGGGAGACGTAAGCTATCTTCCTCAGCGTAGAGGTCGCCGCGTAGCCGCAGACGACGAGCAGCATCAGAATGATGAGCCACCTGGGCGTCAGGACGAACATCCAACGCTTCAGCATGTCCGAGTACAACAGCACCAGCATCAACCCGGACAAGGCGTAATAACATCCGTACATGAGGTTAATAAGCGATCCGATCGGCCTGCCGACGATATGCGAGGCGTAAGCGAACAAGTTACGGGTCGGATAGCGGTTGCCGAGCCACCAGAGGGAGACGATGCCCGCTTGCGCGACGAGCCCGCTCAACAAGACGATAATCCACGTGTCATGTCCGACGACGTCGGCTTCCACATGGGGCAGCGACAACACTTCCGTGCCGAGCTGCGCCAGGAAGACGAGCGCGAACAGCTGCCTGCCGGTAATGGATTTTTCCTCTTTCATCGCTTCCATCCTCTCGGATCGCGCAGCCTCGTTCGATTGTTCGGCGCAGTCGCTTCCGTCCGCTTCGCCATGCTCCAGACCGGCGCGCGGAACAGCGTATCCTTCGTCTCGTCGAGCGTGAAAGGCGGCTTGAAGTAAGGTACGCCCATCGTCTCCAACCGGCATAGATGAATGCAGAGCATCATGAAGAAGACGACCAGGCCCAATAATCCGAACAGCGCAGACAGGAAGAGAGCGGGATAGCTGAGCAGTCGGATCGCGCTGCTCATCTCGTAGGAAGGCAAGATGAAGGAAGCCAGCCCCGTTAACGCGGCGATGATGACCATCGTATTGGAGACCAAGTTGGATTGGACGACGACCGTCCCGATGACGATGCCGCCGACGACGCCGATCGTCTGCCCGACCGGGTTAGCCAGCCGGATCGTCGCTTCCCGCAACACCTCCAGCAGAAGCATCATCGACAACGCCTCGAGGAACGGCGGGAACGCCACGTACTTGAGCGAGCTCTGCAGCGTATTGACGAAGTTGATCGGGAGCAGTTGCGGATTGAAGGAGCTGACCGACACGTACAAGGCGGGAAGCCCGATCGTCAGGAACAAGCAGGCGATGCGCAGCAGCCGGAACACCGTCCCCACGAACCAGCTCACTTGGTAGTCTTCCGGGCTCTGGAAGAAGCTCCAGAACGATACCGGCAGCACGACCATGTCCGGAGAACCGTCCGCCGCGACGACGAACTTCCCTTCCATGGCGTACGCTCTCGCGCGGTCGGGTCGTTCCGTGACGAGCGTCTGAGGGAACAGACTGAACTTGCGTTCCCGGATCAGCTCGTCGACGAAGCCCGGCGATTCGAGATAGTCGATGTCGATGCCGCCGATCCTCTTCCCGAGCTCCTCCGCCATCGTCTCGTCGGCGATCGTCTTGACGTACATAAGTACGACCCTCGTCTGCGAGCGGCGCCCGATCGTATATTCGCGAACGATGAATTCCGGAGTATTGATCAAGTTGCGCATCAAGTTAACGGTCGTGTCCAGGTTCTCGTTGAACGCTTCGTTCGACCCGCGGATGACCCGCTCGTTGAACGGGATCGTGAGCGCGCGTTCCTTCTTCAGCTGGGTGCCGAGCAAGTACAGAGATCGATCACCGTCGCGAAGAAGTACCGTATAGCCCTCGACGATCGCCTTCGCGGCTTCTTCCAAGCTTTCGGTCTCGGCGTAATCGAGCACCGTAACGACGTCCCGCACCGGTTCGGAGGGGCGATCCAGCAACGGAGTCAGGACGAACTGCTGCACGAGCGACGAATCGACTAACGTATCCATATAGATCAGTCGGCACGCCGTGCCGCCGATGGTCAACCTTCTCGATCGATAATCGCTTTGCCCCGAGAACAGCTGCTCGAGCCGTTGTTCGGTCTCGTCCGCGAAAGAGTCGATTTTCATTCGGATTCCTCCTTTTCGCTCGATTTCCTCAGATTCCCTTACGTTGACCATCGCGCCTCGGAATTATGTGCGGCGGATGGCGGTTTACGGAACGAAAAAAGCCCTCCCTATGGTCATCTGTTCGATGGCTTTCGGGCGGCAAAGTCGATTATCGGCTCCGACCATGCCGGCGAGCATTTCATTCTCGAGGAAAGCCAACCGCTCCACCCGATACAGATCATAGATCCGATGCGTCCGATTGATCGATTGATAGAGCTGCGGGACGATATCGTTGGCTAACTCGGCATACGGCAGTTTCTCTATCGCCTTCTTCGATCGAATATTGTGGATTCGGACCTTCAAGTATACGGTTTCGATTCGATGCTCGAGAAAGAGTTCGGTCAGGAACGATTCCTTCGCTCGTCGGTTATACCCTTGTCCGAAATAAGGAGCTCCGATCCAGGTCGCCAAGAATCCCGTTCGATTGACGATATCATAGAGATCGATCGTTCCGATGGGAGCTCCCGACTCGTGTATGATGGTTCTGGAAATGCAGGTTTCCCGTTCTTCTTCGACGATCATCTGTTCGGTTACGAATAAGTACTCCTCATATTGGCGGATTTGGTGGCGGACGTAAGGAAAGACTGCGGGATCCATCATTAAGTCGTACAGGAAAAGGCATTCATGCAATTCGCGTTTTTTCAGCAATCGATTCACCGCCCGATCCTCTTGGTTCGCTGCGCGAAGCAGCTATTATAGTATAGAAAAGGACATGGGCGGCTTGATTAAGCGAGCGTGTTGATAGTGTTAAAAGAAGAAGAAGCCAGGGAGAGCGCTCCCCGGCTTCTTGTCTGTTAGTGCGATTGCGTATAAATGCGATACAGGATAACCGCTGCTTCCGCTCGGGTCAGGTTCCCCTTCGGATTCAAGGTATTGCCGCCGTTGCCTTGGAGCAAACCGACGTTAAGCAAATAAGTTAAGCCTTCTCTTGCATAAGGCGCCGTCTTCGCGCCGTCCTTGAAATCGTCGATCGACTTGGACGATACTTGCGGCAGCTTGTTCTGCCAACGATCAAGAGCGCGCTTGATGATAACGGCCACGTCTTCCCTGCTAATCTGAAGTTCCGGCTGGAACTTATTGCCGCCCGTTCCTAGTATAATGCCTAGCGCGCGACCGATTCCGATTTCCTTGTAATAATCCGCACCAGGTTCTAGATCGGCGAAATTACCGTCGAACGATGCATCCAACTCCAGAAGCTTGATCATTTGAGCCAGGAATTCCGCTCTGCTGATTCGCGTTCCGGGATCGAAGGTCGTTCCCGTCCGGCCGTCAACGATGCCTCTGGCTGCCAAAGCTTCGATTTCCTTCGACGCCCAGAGAGGCAAGTCGTTGAATGCAGGCTTGGCATAGACAATGGCATAATCGCTAAAGTGCGTCGTGCGGAATACGATCTGGCCTGTCGAAGCATCGTACTTCCCGCTAGGTACCGGCGTTACGTTGCCGTTGCCGTCCACGTACCGAACGACAAGCTGCTCCGTATGCTGCGCTTCCGCGCCTATCGGCGTATACGGGATCATGATCGTTACCGGAGCTTTGCTATTGTTCCATGAGATCGGTTTGCCGCCCGACATGACGGACAGATCCACGACCGGACGATCGCCGACTTGATCGGTCAGTTGCCGGCTCCATCCGCTCTTATCCGCGTGACGAATAACGATGGTTACGGTATTGCCGGCTCCGTTCAATTGATCTTCGCTTAACATCGAGCTCGATACGACGACCGAGCCTAACGGCGTTTCTACTACGACCGTTCGATCGGCTTCTCCCTTGAACAAGGAGGTCGGGAGCTCTAATCCGTATCCGTTCGCGCTCGGGATGCTTGATACTTGTACTTTAATCCGTTTGGCCTCTTGATCGGCGCGACCGAACGCGTTGTCGATCTCGCTCTGGGATACGCCGGATTGCGCGAGGCCGGCATTCATCGTCGACACGGTTCTTACGCTTACGTTGCCGTTGTTATCCACGATAATCTCCGTGGAAGCCGGCGGTACGTAGGAACCGCCTCCCGGGTTCTCTCCGCCCGGTTGTTCTTCGCCAATGGCATCGATCCGCCCCTGAAGTTCCGTCTTCACCGCTCCGTCGGCCAGAATCGCGACATAGTTGCGCGCCTTCGCGATGTCGGCAGCCGACTCGGTCGCGACGGCGGCGTCAACGGCAGCCGTTGCCGATGCTTCAAGCTTCTCTTCGTATTCGCCCGCGTTCAACAGATAGAGATTCGTGAACAATTCCGAATTCTTCAAGTGTCCGCCTACGACTTCGAACGTGCCTCTGGTACCGTCGGATTCGCCCGGACCGTCGGATTCGTTGAGCATGATCGATACGCCGATTCTACCGTTCGCTAGCAGCGATGCAGGATTCGCGTGAACGGTATTGAACGGAATCTTCAAATCGTAGATCGTCGTTCCCGCAACGTCGTCTCTCGTAATCTTGGCCACGATATCCGTGATCGGCGCCGTCGGCGCATTGCCGCCCGAAGGACGCGTCCATGCCCATACGACCTCTTCGTCGTCATTATTGAGCGTGAACCCGAATTCATTCCGCAACGTGCTGTCTGTCGCCGGATTGCGAAGATCGATGCCTACCTGCAGGTTATCTTCCTTCCAGATGTTGCCGCCAGACTGATTGCTGTAGTGCACGTCGTCCGTAACGACGATGTAGGCATATAAGTTGCCGTCGTCCCATGCGTAACGCGCTTGTACGCCGAGGTCTTGCGGACCGTTCCACGTTCCCGAAGTTACGTAATCTTCGGCGTTCATTACATAAGCGGGAGTCGCCGCGTTCTTCGCCGGATTAACCGCCCCGACATTGCTTGCTTTCTCCGCGTACGCCTCGTCGAACTTGGCCGTATAGGCGTATGCCTTGCCGTCTTCAAGCTGAAGCTTGAACGTGATCAGACCCGCGACGTAAGACGGTAAATCTACGGTTACGGATTCGCCTGCCGCAAGCGCGCCGAACGGGATCGGAGCGAAATCTTCCGCGTAAGCCGCCGGAGCAACGATGCTGAGCGTCCCTGGCGCGGAGGTTCTTCCCCCGACGTTATACTTGAAGCTGAATCGTTGACCCGCGCCGCTATGGGTCATGTTGAACACGAACGGTTCCGCCTCTAGATCCGAGCCGTAGATGCCGTATGGATTACCGACCGGCGTGCTGTTCCTCAAACCGGACGCGTAATAGTTGTTGCTGAGCTCGATCGACGTTCCGCCCTCGCGAAGCATCGCGTACACGTTATTATTCTGGCCGTTCTTGGACGGCTGGAAGTAAGAAGAGTAGACGTGCGCTTGGCCGGCATGAACTTCTATGCCCGGATTGCTGCTCGGCAGCTGCGTGAAGTTGCCTTGCTGAATCCGAACGATGCCATTATTGACGATCGCTCCCGCTACGCTCGGACTTCCCCAGAACGCGCTGTTGTACAGGACGATTTCGGCGTCGGGATGAATCTTGGCGGTATTCGGCACGTCGCCCATTCTGACGTACGCCCTGTTCGGCTCCGTCGGGATGTTCGTATTCACCAGTTCCGAGTTGATCGCGATGATCTTCGTATGTTCGTCCGCGTCTTCCACGTACAGAGAATACGCGCATCCGTCCGAGCCGTGACCGATCATCGTTAATTTGCCCGGGTAGGCGAATTGGCCGTTGCCCAAGTCTCTCTTCAGGAAGTGCACGCCGTATACCGAACCGAATACGAAGTTATTGAAGATCGTCTCGTCTTCCACGTCGGCGAATTTGAGCGCGCTTAGGTATCTTTGCACGAATCCGTACAGATCGCCCGAAGGCGCAGCATAGCCTTGACCTCCCGGAAGTCTCAACGCGTAGTGCGGATTGAGTTGCATATTCCGAATAAATCCGCCTTCCGCGCCTCCCCCGACCCAGATGCCCGCTCTCAAGAGCGTGCCGCCCAAGTAATCGACATAGTGGCCGTCGGTTCGGTAAGAAGCAAGGTCGATGCCCTTATCCCCGATCGGGATCGTCAAGTTGATCGCATATACGCCTTCTCCTTGCCCCTGCACCAAGAACGGCGTCTTCAGCGTTTGGTTAGGATCGTTAAGGTTGACGCTCGTGATATTCGCTTGCGTAAGGTTAAGTCCTCTGACGCCCGCGTGAGCCTGAAGCTGAATCAGAGAAGCTCCGTTCTCGCCCTGGGCACCGCCGGCGTAAGCGGTGAAGATCGCCGTGCCGCCGCCTTGCGTATGGTGCTGGACGTCCCACGTGCCTCTGATCTCTACGCCTTCAGGCACGATGACAGGAGAATTCAGCAGGTATCTTCCGCCCGGCAAATACACGGTGCCGCCATTATGATGCGTCTTGATGTAGTCTAGAGCATCCTGCAATTGCTCAGCTATATCTACAGTAGGCGCGCTGCTTGTTAAAGAGCGCGGGAAATCCAATCTGAGCACGGCGTTAGATGCCGGTCTCGGGTGAACGTCGATATCCGTCTTGACGTCCTTCGGAATCGGTTCGAACAGATAGTCGACGTCATTCACGATCTGTACCGCGGTGTTCGTACCGTCGGCCTTCACGTCGAGATCGAGATTATCGATGCGAGAGGCAAGATCGGCGCTCTCGATGTGCAGGTCGTAGCCGGAATTCACCGATTTGAACGTTCCGAAGTTGGCTCCGAGACGCGCGTGTTTGCTCGCTTGCTTGAAGTTGCTCTGGCTGACCAGCGCGTTGCCCCGATTGCGGAAGTTCAGCGCGTAATCGTCGTATTCGTCGAACGTGCTATCCTCGAACGAGATGACCCCGCCTCTGGCATCGCTTACGATCGGACCCTTGAACGTGACGCCGTTGAATTGGACGGACGTGTCGAAGCGTTCGTTGAAGTACGCCGCAACGTCGCCTCCGAATTCCGAATTCGAGAGCAGCAGACCGAAGCCGTTGACGTTGTCGAGATAGATGCCCGTCTGGCTGTCTTCGATCTTCAAGCCGTAGAATTGCGCGTTCGGCGCGTCTTCGCCGACCAGTTCTCTTCCGATCCACATGCCCGTCTTATAACCGGAAATGTTCAATCCGGACACGTATTCCCAGTCGGAACGGTGCATCATGAAGCCGGTCGCATTCGCTCTCGTGTAATCTCTTACCGTTTCAAGAGCAGGTGCGCCCGCCAGACCAGAATTCACCCAATATTTCGGGTTCATATCCACGTTCTCGATCCGCCCAATATCCGTGCAGGTGTGAACCACGATGCCCTTATAGAGAGCCGTCATATTGCTGTTCAACACATAGTGCATTTCGCTCGGCATGGAGATGAAGCCGCCCCATGCATTAACAAGAGTGACATTATCCAGTGTCACGCTGTTTCCGGTTCTTTGATAGAACGTCCACGGATACGGTACGCCGTGAATCGTCTCAAACTCCCCTGTCTTCTGGCCGTTTTCGCCTCTCACTTCAACAACGGTTTCCTGAGCGATATCCTGCTCGGGATACCATACCGAGAGATTGGAAGCGCCCGTACCTTGCTCCATGTCGATGAAGCGGTCGGACACATTGGCAACGACTTTCGTGTTTGTCTGATTTTCGGTCGCGACGGAGTCTACGTACGTATCGTAATTGTCGCTACCCTTGCCGGCGTAGACCGCAAGAACGGTTCCGTCGATCGTACCGTCGTAGCCGGCCGCATCCGGGTTATCCCATTCGCCGCGGAGCTGCACGCCCGCCCGCAATTGCAGAACTTGTTTATATTCGTAATTCGTATTGCCGGTCGTGCTCTTCACGCTTACGATGCCGGTCGTCTCCGTACGGAACGCATAGGTTCCCGCCGGAATGTAGACGACGCCTCCGCCGTCATTGTATGCCGCGTCGATGGCCGCCTGGAAGGCTTCTCTGTTATCGAAATCGACGAGGTTCTCATCGGCTGCCATCGCTTCCGTCTTCGCGCCGAAAGCGAGTACGTTGTAGTCGGAGATCGCCCAATCCTTCGCGTCGTTCGCCTGCGCGATTGCCGTTCTGATATACTTCGCGTAATCATATCTGTCCGGAACGGTCAACGCGAATTGCTTCGTTTGCGTTACGGGAGAGGCTACCGGACCTCTCTTCACCGTCGCCGTGAGCGTGACGGTACCGCCGCCGTCAGGACGGTTGGTCGGAATGATGCCTGCGGCGGTGATGCGGGTCGCGTCGGACGTGGCCCATGTAATGTCCGTCATATTGTCGCCCATCGACGGAAGTACGAGGTTCGTCGTCACATTACCCTGAATGACATTGGCGCCTTTGATTAAATCCCATGTCAGTTTGTCGATCATATGCGTCACCGCATCCGCATCGGTTCCGGTACCCGTACCGCGAACGACGATAAGGAAAGTTTTAACGACCGGCGCCGCCGTACCTTTGCTAATCGTCGCCGTGAGGGTTACGGCCTCATTGTTCTGCTGACGATCTACCTCGCCGGTGTTGCTATCGATGACCGCGTTATTGGTAGAGGTCCATACGATGCTCGTGCTCGTAGAACCCGCCGTGGCAAGCGTCAAATCCGTCTCGACCAGATCTTGTCTCGTATTCGCGCCCTTGATCGCGTCCCAAGTGAGCGCGTCCGAAGCCAATTGGATCGCTTCCGCGTCCGTCGGTGGAATTTCGGTAATTCGGATGCTCTGAATGATGGCTCCGGCCGTGGCGAACCGGAAGTGCGCCCCTTGATTCTGTCTTCCCGTATCGAAGTTGGCTCCGTTCAGCACGACTTTGGACGTCACCCAATTGCTGCCGCTTCCCGTTGCCGGAAGGCTGGCCGATCGATACGCGTCGAAGCCGTCGAAGGTGCCGGGATAGATCGTGTTATATTGCAACGAAATCCCGCCGGTCGCGCTCGGTCTCCAGTAGGTAACCGCTAATTCGGCTTTGTTGACATGCGCAAGACCAGGATCGCTGACAATGACGTAGATGAAGTCGCCGACCTTCGCGGCGCCCCTCTCGGCCCCTGCTCCGCCTTGCTGTCCGTTCGCCACAGCGACGCTGTCTCCGTCAAGGCTGATGCCGATGCCGTTGCCTTGAAGCTTGTTGCCCACTTGAGCAAATGTGTTGGCGTCGTTAAAGTCAATGAACGCTTCGGCAAGCTCGTTAGCCGTGCTGGCTACCGTCAGCGCGAAAGGCACCTGAACGGGCGTTGCGCTGCCTTTGCTGATCGTAGCCGTAAGGGTTACGGCTTGGTCATCGTCGGCATCGCGGGTTACGCTGCCCGTCACGGTATCGATGATGCCCGTCGGCGTTGCCGACCACGCGATAGCCGTATCGTTCGCGCCTATGGTCGGAAGCGTCAATGCCGTTCTAACGCCTGATTGGTTCGCGTTCGCGTTCTTGATCGCGTCCCAAGTCAGAGCGGCTGTAGCGTCCGCAATGGCTTGACTGTCGGTCAGATGCTGCACCTTCGCTCTCGTATGCGTTCCCGCAAAAGGATACTGCGTACTCGAAGCCGTGCGCGCGAACGTATAATAGGCATTGCCCGCCGGTTTGGCCAATGTCGCCGAGTACAAGCCGGAATCGAGCGTTCCCGTCGTCCAATCTCCCTCCGCCGGAGCATTGCCGGTCGCGTTGATCGCGAACTGCACGACCTGACCGTTCGTCGGCGCCGCAGACGATAACGTAACGTCGTCGTCCGTCTCGACGGCCGCGGGAATCGGTCGCGGAGATTCCGCGGTGCTCTGGAAGCGCGGGTTCTTCACGTAGATGTCGCCTTGGGGCAACGATGCCCATTGCATTTGCAATCTTCCCAGGTATGCCTTGTCTAGACTCACGGGATTGAAGCCATTCGGAGAATTGGACGCCGATAATTGCGCGGCTACCGTGATCCATCCGTTAGCGGATCCGTTCCTCATCTCGCTAACGTTAAGATGAAGTCGCGAATTGGTGTCCAGATCGCTGAGCCCGGTCGCAATGGCAATCCAGTTATTGCCGCTGAAATTCAACAGTTCCGCGTTCGTAACATACATATCGAACACCAAATATTGATTCGCGTAACCTAATAAATCCTGATTGCCGCTGCTACTGATGAATTGGGCATTCCAGATCCGTTCGATGCCCGCGCCGATTCTTCCGGCGCCAAGCTTGAACGCGTTATTACCGTCTGGCGCGACCGCGTTCGCGCCCTCCTCGGCATTCGGGAAATACGTCGCGACCCGGGCGTTGACCGCCGCCGGAGCGGCTTTCACCATCACGGTAAAAGCTTTCGTAGCGGTTGCGGCGCCTTTGGTTATCGTCGCCGTGAGCACGACGGTTTTGTCCGCTTCTCTATCCGACAAACGATTGACACTTCCGGAGTCGCTAATCGCGGCGTTGTCCGAAGACCATGCTACGTTCGTCGTTCCGATAGAAGTAGGAAGCGTCAGCTGCGATTTCACGTCGCTAACCAACGTATTGCCGCTTTTAATCGTATCCCAAGTTAGGGACGCCGCGGCATCGTCTACCAAGGTTTGTTCGTCGATCAACGTTACGGTCGTTCTTGTCGATGCGCCGATAAAGCCGTAAGTGCCGTCTGGCTTCGCTCGCGCGAATACATAATAAGTGCTGGACGATGGCAAGGTGGCGAATTGATAAGAATACACGCCGCCGTTGTTCACGCCGTCCGCCCAACCGGATGCGGGAGCGTTCCCGTCTTCGCTGATCGCGAATTCCACCGCTTGGCCGCTAGCCGGCGCGTTCGCCGATACCGTTCGCGTCGACACGTCGAGAGCGGGAACCGTCGAAGGGGACAGCGGGGCGCCCAACGTGCTTTTCTGGAACCGCGGGTTCTTCATGAACACCGGTGTGCTAGGGACGCCTGCATCCCATTGCAGATGCATGGCCAGCCTGGTGACTTTGTCCAGCCAGGCATCATTGAAATTCCCCGCAACGGTGCTCGACGACGATAGCTTCGTATAGACCGTCGCCCATGTGCCGACCGCTGCGCTTGCGACCCCGCTTACATTCAATTGAAGGCGAGAATCGTTGTTGAACTTGTCGCCGGAGGGGTTGCTGTCGCTTACGATGACGAGCCAGTTGTTCCCTACCATATTCTTGAAGCTGGCATTGGGAACGTATATCTCGAAGACGAAGTAGCCGTCCCGATAGGCCGATACGTCTCTTAGAGGCGACACGCTCGGCGTGAATAGGTTATCCCAAGGACCGCCGCCCTTCGCCGTCCCTGTGTTCAAGCTCCATGCCGTCTGTCCGTCCGGCGCATTCGCGGATGTCGCCGTATTGCCGTCTCCGCCCTCGTTAACGGTCAATAGAGACACGTCGTCTCCCCAGGCCGCGCTGGCCGGCTTAACCGGAGTAAACCATGTAACTAGCATCGCCATCACAAGCAAGCAGGCTAATAACCGTCTTTGTAACATGCTATTATTTCCTCCTCGAATCATGTTGTTAGTTTAGAAGAGACCCTATACCTCTAGAGAACATCGCCAATATACGTCCAGCCGCATCACCTCTGCTCTTCCCGATGTCGAATCTAATCAAGCTCCTTCGCCCGCAACCGACTCGTTGTTAGCGCTTTCACGGATATTCCCGGAACTAACATTGCCGATCTCGTGGACTAGTCTTATCATACGAATGTTGAAAAAGAGTTCCTATGAGGTAATCTTCTCCTTTACGAGGGCAAAATTGTCCGACTGAAAAGATCGCGATGATGCAAAAAAAGCCCGTTCCGTAACGCTTCTCCGCATGTATTCGTTTCGTTATCCTCGTCATCCTCATCTAATGACAATGGGAACAGATTGTCCCAATTTTAAGAAAAGGAGGGCTACGATTGGGCCATAACCTTATTCTGTCGACCGGCGTGTTGCGCAGGCATTCCAGTACGGCGTTCCTGACCGTCGAAGCGCTTAACGTCGATCCGGACGATGCGCATTCCGTCACCGTTCAAATGTTCGATTGGTCGTCGGGATCCCCGGTAAGCATCGCGATGGTCGATCCGACGACGCAAACGCTGCCTCCCGACCAATACAGAACCTTTCGATCGTTTCAACTATCGCCGGCGCTCTACGCTTACGAAGTCAGGATCACTCATACGAAAGACAAAGACGTCGTTACGAACGTCTTCGGTCTTAGTCAAATCGCGTTCGATCCCCAAGAAGGAAACAACGTTCTGCAACACGATCTAGCGCACTTGAAATTGAAATAATCCATGCTGCGGTTATATGAACAAGAAGCCGGGGAGGCGCTCCCCGGCTTCTTGTCTTCTGCTTCGCAATCGACTACACGATATAGATTTCGCGGATTTGCGTGTTTCCTTTCGTGTCGACGTACACTTGATAGTCGCCCACCGCATACGTCCCTTTCGCGTTATTCTTGATCGAGAACGTCCGTTGAATGTCAAGGAACGAACCGTCGGAATAGGTTTCCCTAACCGTGATATGCAAGTTATTCCGATTGCCGCTCAGCTTCTCTACGTATGCAGTCGGCGTCGCGTCGATCAACGTGGCGGGAGGGTCCAGCAACGCCAGTAACGCCGTCTTCGCATCGCCGTCCGCCAGTACCGAGACATAGTTGCGCGCGGTGGCGAGATCGGCTTCGGCTCCCGACGCGAGAGCGATGTTAACGGCAGCCGTTGCCGACGCTTCAAGCTTCTCCTCGTATTCGCCCGCGTTCAACAGATAGAGATTCGTGAATAAATCCGAATTCTTCAGATGTCCGGCCACGACTTCGAACGTACCTCTGGTGCCCTCGGATTCTCCCGGTCCGTCGGATTCGTTGAGCATGATCGATACGCCGATTCTGCCGTTCGCGAGCAACGATGCAGCATTCGCGTGAACGGTATTGAACGGAATCTTCAAATCGTAGATCGTCGTATTCGCAGCTTCGTCTCTCGTAATGTTCGCCACGATATCCGTGATCGGCGCCGTCGGCGCATTGCCGCCCGAAGGACGCGTCCATGCCCATACGATTTCTTCGCCTCCGTTGTTCAGCGTAAAGCCGAATTCGTTCCGCGTCGTACTATTGGTTGCGGGATTACGCAGATCGATGCCTAGCTGCAGGTTGTCTTCCCTCCAGATGTTGCCGCCAGTCTGGTTGCTATAGTGCACGTCGTCCGTAACGACGATGTACGCGTATAGATTGCCGTCGTCCCATGCGTAACGCGCTTGTACGCCGAGATCTTGCGGGCCGTCCCACATTCCCATCGTTACGTAATCTTCGGTGTCCATGACATATGCCGGGGTTGCGGCGTTCTTCGCCGGATTCACCGTACCGGCGGCGGTTACCTTCTCGGCATATGCCTCGTCGAACTTCGCCGTATAGGTGTAGGACTTGCCGTCTTCAAGCTGGAGCTTGAACGTGATCAGACCCGCGACGTAATACGGCAAATCTACGTTTACGGACTCGCCTGCCGCAAGCGCGTTGAACGGGATCGGAGCGAAATCGCCGGCGTATGCCGACGGGGATACGATGGTCAGCGTCCCTGGCGCGGAGGTTCTACCTCCGACGTTATACTTGAAGTTGAATCGTTGTCCGGCGCCGCTATTGATCATACTGAACACGAACGGTTCCGCCAGTAAATCCGAGCCGTAAATGCCGTACGGATTGTTGGTCGGCGCGCTGTTCCTCAAGCCGGACGCGTAATAGTTGTTGCTAAGCTCGATCGAAGTGCCGCCTTCTCGCAACATGGCATACACGTTATTGTTCTGGCCGTTCTTGGACGGCTGGAAGTAAGAAGAGTAGACGTGCGCTTGGCCTGCATGGACTTCAATCCCCGGATTGCCCGCCGGAAGCTGCGTGAAGTTGCCTTGCTGGATGCGAACGATGCCGTTATTGACGATCGCTCCCGCTACGCTAGGGCTGCCCCAGAACGCGCTGTTGTACAGGACGAGTTCGGCGTCGGGGTGGATCTTGGTCGTATTCGGCACGTCGCCCATCCTGACGTATGCCCTGTTCGGTTCCGTCGCGATGTTCGTATTGACCAGTTCCGAGTTGATCGCGATGATCTTCGTGTGTTCGTCCGCGTCTTCCACGTACAGAGAGTACGCGCATCCGTCCGAGCCGTGACCGATCATCGTTAATTTGCCCGGGTAAGCGAATTGGCCGTTGCCCAAGTCTCTCTTCAGGAAGTGCACGCCGTAGACCGAACCGAATACGAAGTTGTTGAAAATCGTCTCGTCTTCCACGTCGGTGAATTTGAGCGCGCTGAGGTATCTTTGCACGAATCCGTACAGATCGCCTGAAGGCGCCGTGTAGCCTTGGCCCCCCGGAAGTCTTAGCGCGTAATGCGGATTGAGCTGCATATTGCGGATGAATCCGCCTTCCGAGCCTCCGCCGACCCAGATGCCCGCTCTCAAGAGCGTGCCGCCCAAGTAATCGACATAATGACCGTCGGTTCGGTAGGTAGCGAGGTCGATGCCCTTGTCCCCGATCGGGATCGTTAAGTTGATCGCGTATACGCCTGCGCCTTGCCCTTGCACCAAGAACGGCGTCTTCAACGTCTGTTCGGGATTGTTAAGATTGACGCTGGTCAAGTTCGCTTGCGTAACATTAATTCCTCTGATGCCCGCGTTAGCCTGAAGCTGAATCAGAGAAGCTCCGTTCTCTCCCTGGGCGCCGCCGGCGTACGTCGTGAAGATCGCCGTGCCGCCGCCTTGCGTATGGTGCTGTACGTCCCATGTGCCTCTGATCTCGACGCCTTCGGGAACGATGACGGGAGAATTCAGCAGGTATCTGCCGCCCGGCAAATATACGGTGCCGCCGTCGTGTTGAGCTTCAATATAGTTCAGAGCAGCCTGTAATCGCGCAGAGATATCCACGGTCGGCGCGCTGCTCGTTAACGAGCGCGGGAAGTCCAGTCTCAGCACGGCGTTCGATGCCGGTCTCGGGTGCGCGTCGATATCCGTCTTGACGTCCTTCGGAATCGGTTCGAACAGATAGTCGACGTCATTCGCGATTTGAACCGTGACGTTGCTGCTGCCGCCATCAACGTCAAGATTCAGATTATCGATGTGCTCCGCAAGGTTAGCGCTCTCGATGTTCAGGTTATAGCCGGAATTCACCGACTTGAACGTTCCGAAGTTGGCTCCGAGACGCGCGTGTTTGTCCGCTTGCTTGAAGTTGCTCTGGGTTACCAACGCATTACCCCGATTGCGGAAGTCGAGCGCGTAATCGTCATACTCGTCGAACGTGCTATCCTCGAAAGAGATGACCCCGCCTCTGGCGTCGCTTACGATCGGACCTTTGAACGTGACGCCGTTGAATTGGACGGACGTGTCGAAGCGTTCGTTGAAGTACGCCGCAACGTCGCCTCCGAATTCCGAATTCGAGAGCAGCAGACCGAAGCCGTTGACGTTGTCGAGATAGATGCCCGTCTGGCTGTCCTCGATCTTCAAGCCGTAGAATTGCGCGTTCGGCGCTTCGTCGCCGCCCGGTTCTCTTCCGATCCACATCCCCGTCTTATACCCGGAAATATTCAGTCCGGATACGTATTCCCAGTCGGAGCGGTGCATCATGAAGCCGGTGGCGTTCGCTCTCGTGTAGGCTCTTACCTCCGAAAGCGCCGGAGCGCCTTCAAGTCCCGAATTCGCCCAATACGCCGGGTCGATGTCGACATTCTCAATTCGCCCGATGTCCGTACAGGTATGAACCACGATTCCTTTGTACAGCGCCGTCATGTTGCTGTTCAGCACGTAATGCATCTCGCTCGGCAGGGAGATGAAGCCTCCCCAAGCGTTGACAAGAGTGACGTTGTCCAGCGTTACGCTGTTGCCGCTTCTCTGATAGAACGTCCACGGATACGGAATGCCGCGAATCGTCTCGAATTCCCCCGTCTTCCGGCCGTCTTCGTTCCTCTTCTCGACGACGGTTTCGGCCGTAAGATCCTGCTCGGGATACCAGACCGACAGGTTCGTTACGCCCGTTCCTTGCTCCATGTCGATGAATCGATCCGATACGTTCGCGACCTTCTTCCCGCCGGTCTGATTCTCGCGCTCGTCGGAGTCGACGTACGTGTCATAATTGGCGGATCCCTTGCCGGCATAGACGGCAAGAACGGTTCCGTCGATCGTACCGTCGTAGCCGGCCGCGTCCGGGTTATCCCATTCGCCGCGAAGCTGTACGCCAGCCCGCAATTGCAACACTTGCTTGTATTCGTAAGTGGTATTGCCCGTCGTGCTTCGAACGCTGATAACGCCCGTCGTTTCCGTACGGAACGCATAGGTTCCCGCCGGAATATAGACAACGCCGCCGCCGTCATTGTAAGCCGCGTCGATGGCCGCTTGGAAGGCTTCTCTGTTATCGAAATCGACGAGGTTCTCATCGGCTGCCATCGCTTCCGTCTTCGCGCCGAAATCGAGTACGTTGTAGTCGGAGATCGCCCAATCCTTCGCGTCGTTCGCCTGCGCGATTGCCGTTCTCATGTACTTCGCGTAATCGTATCGGTCCGGAACGGTCAGCGCGAAATGCTTCGTCTGCGTTACGGGAGAGGCTACCGGACCTCTCTTCACCGTCGCCGTGAGGGTTACGGTACCTGCGCCGTCAGGACGGTTCGTCGGGATAACGCCTGCGGCGGTAATGCGGGCGGCGTCGGACGTGGTCCAAGTAATATCCGTCATATTGTCGCCCATCGACGGAAGTACGAGGTTCGTCGTCACGTTCGCCTGAGTAACGTTCACGCCTTTAATCGAATCCCATGTTAGTTTGTTGATCATATGCGCCACCGCATCCGCATCGGTCCCGGTACCCGTTCCGCGAACGACGATCGAGAAGGTTTTGACGACCGGCGTCGCCGTGCCTTTGCTAATCGTCGCCGTGAGGGTTACGGCTTCGTTGTTTTCTTGACGCGCTACCGCGCCGGTGCCGCCGTTAATGACCGCGTTATTCGTGGAGGCCCATACGATGTTCGTTCTCGCCGACCCCGCCGTAGCAAGCGTCAAATCGGATTCAACCAGATCTTGTCTCGTGTTGGTCCCCTTGATCGCATCCCAAGTGAGCGCGTCCGATGCGAGTTGAATCGCTTCCGCGTCCGTCGGCGGAATTTCGGTAATTCGGATGCTCTGGATGATGGCTCCGGCCGTAGCGAAGCGTAGGTGCGCGCCTTGATTTTGCAAACCTGCCGCGAAGTTCGCTCCGTTCAGTACAACCTTGGACGTTACCCAATTGTTGCCGCTTCCCGTCGCCGGAAGGCTGGCCGAACGATACGCGTCATACCCGGAGAAGTTGCCTGGATAGATGGTATTATAGTGCAACGAGATGCCGCCGGTCGCGCTCGGTCTCCAGTAGGTGACCGCCAGTTCGGCCTTGTTCACTTGCGCCAGCCGATCGTCGTTCGCGATGACGTAAATAAAGTCGCCGACCTTCACGGATCCCCTCTCGGCGCCCGCTCCGCCTTGCTGTCCGTACACGACCGGACTGCCGTCGCCGTCTAGGCTGATGCCGACGCCGTCGCCCTGAAGCTTGTTGCCCGATTGAACGAACGTGCCGGAATCGTTGAAGTCGATGAACGCTTCGGCAAGCTCGTTAGCCGTACTGGATACCGTCAGAGCGAAAGGTACCTGAACAGGCGTTGCGCTGCCTTTGCTTATGGTCGCCGTAAGGGTTACGGCTTGGTCATCGTCGGAGTCGCGGGTTACGTTGCCCGTCGCGGTGTCGATGATGCCCGTCGGTGCAGCCGACCAGACGATAGCCGTATCGTTCGCGCCCGTTGTCGGAAGCGTCAACGCCGTTCTTACTTCGGACGGATTCGCGTTCGCGTTCTTGATGGCGTCCCAGGTGAGCTGGGCCGCGGCGTCCGCTATCGCCTGGTTGTCGTCGAGATGCTCGACCTTCGCTCTCGTATGCGTTCCCGCAAAAGGATACTGCGTATTCGAAGCCGTGCGAGCGAACGTATAATAGGCGTTGCCTGCAGGTTTGACAACCGTTGCGGCATACACGCCGGAATTAAGGGTACCCGTCGTCCATTCGCCTTCCGCCGGAGCGCTGCCGGTCGCGTTGATCGCGAACTGCACGGCCTGACCGTTCGCCGGCGCCGCCGAAGACAGCGTAACGTTGCCGGCCGTCTCTACTGCCGACGGAACCGGTCTCGGAGAATCCGCGGAGCTCTGGAAGCGCGGGTTCTTCACGTAGATGTCGCCTTGGGGCAACGATGCCCATTGCATTTGCAATCTCCCGGCGTCAACCGTGTCCAGTTTAACGGGATTGAAGCCATTCGGAGAATTAGCCGCCGATAATTGCGCGGCTACCGTGATCCATCCGTTAGCCGGTCCGTTTCTCATCTCGCTAACGTTAAGGTTCAGACGTGAATTCGTATCAAGATTGTTGCCGCCGGCCGCAATGGCAACCCAGTTATTTCCGTTGAAATTTAATAGGTCCGTATGCGTAACGTACATATCGAACACGAAATACTGATTCGCGTAGCCTAATAAATCCTGATTGCCGCCGCTATTGATGAAGCGGGCATCCCAGATCCGTTCGGCGCCCGCGCCGATTCTTCCGGCGCCCAGCTTGAACGCGTTATTGCCGTCCGGCGCGACCGCGTTCGCTCCCTCGTTGCTATTCGGGAAGAACGTCGCGGCCCGAGCGTTGACCGCCGCCGGCGCGGCTTTCACCGTCAAAGTAAAAGCTTTCGTAGCGCTTGCGGCACCCTTGGTAATCGTCGCCGTGAGCACGACGGTTTTGTCCGCTTCTCTATTCAGCAAGCGATTGACGCTACCGGAGTTGCTAATCGCCGCGTTGTCCGAGGACCAGGCTACGTTCGTCGTGCCGATTGCGGTAGGAAGACTCAGCTGCGATTTCACGTCGCTATCTTGCGCATTACCGCCTTTAATAGTATCCCAAGTCAAGGACGCTGCCGCCGTATCAACCAACGTTTGTTCGTCGATCGACGTTACGGTCGTTCTTGTCGATGCGCCGATAAAGCCGTAAGTGCCGTCTGCCTTCGCGCGTGCGAATACATAATAGGTGCTAGCCGAAGGTAAAGAGGCGAACTGGTAGGAATAGACGCCGCCGTTGTTCACGCCGTCCGCCCAACCGGACGCGGGAGCGTTCCCGTCTTCGCTGATCGCGAATTCCACCGCTTGGCCGCTAGCCGGCGCGTTCGCCGATACCGTTCGCGTTGCCACGTCGAGAGCGGGAACCGTCGAAGGGGTCAGCGGGGCGCCTAACGTGCTTTTCTGGAACCGAGGGTTCTTCATGAACACGGGGGTGCTAGGAACGCTGGGATCCCATTGCAGGTGCATGGCCAGTCTTGTTACTTGGTCCAGCCAGGCGTCATTGAAGTTTCCGGCTACGGTACTGGACGAAGATAGCTTCGTATAGACCGTTGCCCATGTGCCGACCGCCGCGCTCGCGACCCCGCTCAGATTCAGTTGAAGGCGAGAATCGTTGTTGAACTTATCCCCGGAGGGGTTGCTGTCGCTTACGATAACGAGCCAGTTATTCCCCGCCATATTTTTGAAGCTGGCATTAGGAACGTACAGCTCGAAGACGAAGTAGCCGTCCCGATAAGCCGATACGTCTCTTAGCGGAGACACGCTCGGCGTGAAGAGATTATCCCACGGACCGCCGCCCTTCGCCGTTCCGGTGTTCAAACTCCACGCGGTCTGACCGTCCGGCGCTTGGGTTGCGGTCGCCGTATTGCCGTCCGAGCCTGCGTTTACGGTCAATAGCTGAAGTGCGTCTCCCCATGCCGCGCTGACTGACTTAGACGGAGTAAACATCGTGAATAGCATCGCCGATACGAGCAACAGTGCTAGAAACCGTCTTTTAAACATTCCTAATTTTCCTCCCAATCTATAATGGCTTGTTGCATCGTCCGCAACCGATACGTTGTTAGCGCTTTCACGGGCAACAAAAAAACAGGATAAAGAAAGCGATAAGCGTACGTGCAAATACGTAATCTTACTACTTTATTTACCCTGTTCCCGGGACTGACTCTGTATGTATTGCGGACTAATCCTATCATACGAATGTTGAAATCGAGTTCCTATGGGGCAATCTTCTCCTTTACGTAGGCAATATTGTCCGACTGCATGGAATCGGCGAGGAGATAAAAGAGCCGTCGGCGCTAGACCGACGGCTCCTGCCGCTATTCCCTTACAACGAGCGTAGCTTGCGATTCGATTAACGCCAAGTGAATGCCGGCGCCCGCATGATTCGCGTCGAGCGCGAGAGCGGCTTGGAGTTCCCGCTTCGCTTCGGCTTCGCGTCCTAGGCCGAACAGACCGAGTCCGCGCATGAACAAGCAATGGATGCGGTTGCGCTTGTTCAGATCGTCCTCGAAGACGAGGAAGTCCGGCAGCGATACGGCGAAGTAATCGAACTTCACGTCGTCGCGCGCATGCTTCTCCGCGTAATCGACGAGCTTGTAGAACCGGCGCTTCGCTTCCTTCGAGACGCCGCGTTTGAGCCATGCCAATCCCTGATAGAAGATCATCTCCGGCGGCTGGTCGTTGTAGTACATGGCGCCGGTCGGTTCTTCGAGCCCTTCGGATGCCCGGCGGAAGCTCGTCTTGGCCAACTCGGCTCGTCCCGCGCGCTCGTAAGCGAGTCCGAGATAGTAGTAAATATGGTTCTCTTGCGCGCCTTCGAGCTTGCCTTCCCCGAGACGCTCCGGATAGACGAGAGCCGCCTCCAGGTGCGCGATCGCCTCATCGTTCCGATCGCCGGCAAGCGCCAGCTTCGCCAGCTCGACGTGCGACAGGACGTGCTGTCCCGTCGCCTTGCCCTCGCCGCCTTCCCACGGATGGAACGTGCGGACTTCGAGCGCGACAAGCGCCGCTTGATGTTGTCCCGTCGCGTTCAAGAGCGCGACGTATTCCAAGTACAGATCGTCCCGCCGATCGACGATCGGCTTGCGGGCGGACAAGAACGAGAGGCGCCATTCGGACGCGTACGCCAGTTTCTTATACAGCTGATCCAGCTCGTAGAGGACGCGGGCGTCGTCTTCGTTCGACAAGTACGCCTTCTCCAGCGACGTCAGCGCGCGATCCGCTTCGTTCAGCTTATTGTAATAGGCAAGCGCGAGATTGCGATGCACGGTCGGGAAGGCGTCGTTCGACTCGCGGGACGATTCCCATGCGGCGACGGCGTCCATGTGCCGCTTCTTGTCATAGAACCAGTTGCCCAGATAGTAGTTCGCCTTGTCGTCGGCGCCGTTCGCGCGGATCGCGCTCTCCAGAACAAGCAAGTCGAACAGGTTGTTCGGGAAGCAATAGTCCGGTGCAGCTTGTCTCCCCGCTTCTCTGTAGCTCGCCGCGGCGGACGCGTCTCCGGCGCGTTCGTGCAAGTATCCGAGCGTGTAGTGAACCATCGGGTAAG
The DNA here is from genome assembly GCF_042675445.1 of Cohnella sp. GCM10027633. Lineage (NCBI taxonomy): Bacteria > Bacillati > Bacillota > Bacilli > Caryophanales > Paenibacillaceae > Cohnella > Cohnella sp. GCM10027633. The sequence goes on from NZ_JBHTGV010000001.1 coordinate 1,051,174, forward strand.
CGGCGGCGGACGCATCCGGCGCGATCCGGTTCAGGACGGCGATCGCCTCCTCGTTCAAGCCCGCGAACGCATAGTCGGCAGCGAGGTTCAAGTAGTTGTGCGGATCGTCGCGCATCAGCTTCGCAAGCTCGGCCAGACCGTTCGCGGAACCCGCACGATCGCCTGCCGCGGCCAGCGCGAGCGCTCGCTCGTTGGCGGAACCGAAGTCCGCGACGTCGATCGCGAGCGTCTCCGCCGCATAGGCGGCAGCTTCGCCGTTCCGTCCGAGCCGGCGCAACAGCGCCGCCTTCAGATGACGCGCTTTGTAGTTGCGCGCGTTGCGAACGATGGAACGCTCGGCGAGCTCCAGCGCTTCGTCGAACGAGCCGTTGGCGGCAGCGATCTGCGCGAGCGTGAAATAGCCGGCGTCTTGCCAGGCCGCGGACCACGTCGATTTGTATAGCGCCGCGAACGCTTCCTTATCTCTGCCCTGGAACTTCAGCGCGACGCCGAGCTGGTACAGCGCCTCGCTGTCGTAAGGGTTCGGGTTGCGCCAAGTGAGCGACTTCACGGCGGTCCGGAAGCAGCTCTCTGCTTCGGCGAACAAGCCTCGGCGGAGCAGCAGCGTGCCGTACGCGACGTTAATCCGGATATCGGAAGGATCTCGCTTCAACCCTTCGAGATAGTACGCTTCGGGCTCGAAGGTGGCGTGACGGTATTGCTCCAAGTGCAAGCCGGCCAAGTACAGCTGCTCGTTCGTGCGAAGCTCCCGCGGCTCCGGCAACGGCTTCGCCGCTTCGGGAACTTCCTCGATCGATGGCTCCGCCGGCCGATAGGAGATGAGCAGTCGGCCTTCGGCGTCGCGAACCGACACGATCAAGTCGTGCGGCCGGTCGTCCTCGTCCAAGGTGACGATCGTCTTGAACGTCGACACCGGGGATAGCGTAACGGCATCCTTGAAGTACGTACGCCGCTTCCCTTTCAATTCGACCGTCGCGCCTTCGAAGACGGACGTCGCGTAAGCGAGCACGGTCGCTTCGCGCTTCGCCTCGTCGACCTCGAGATTGACGGCCGCGTCGATCGAAGCGTTCTTGACGACGCCGATGTTCTTATACGGCATGAAGTATTGCGTGAACGATTTCTCCTCGTAAGGAGCAAGCCAAGTGAAATCCGGTTGGTTGTCCGTGTAGACGCCGGTCATCAGCTCGATGTACGGTCCGTCCTCGTCCGTCAGGTTGCGGTCCCACGCTTGGCCGAACTCCCCGTTGCCCCACGTCCACTGCTTCTTCCCCGGGGATACGTGATGGTTGGCGACGTGCAGCAGACCTGCTTGAACCCCATGATCGTATCCTCCGACGAAGTTAAAGTCGGATTTGTAAGCCATGTACGACGTCGGTACAGGGATATTGCGGTAGCGCGAGATATCGACGCCCGCGGAATAGTCCATCTTGTAGTACGTCCCCGTCGCGATCGGGAACTTGGACACGTCGCGCTTGCCGTGGTCGAAGACGGCCGTCACGTCCGGCGGGAATACCGATTGCGTGTGATCGTTGACGGCGACCGCCGGATTCGCCCACCAGAGGAACGTCTGCGGCTCCGGCGTCCGGTTGTACAGCTGCGCGGAAATTTCCAAGTACGCTTTGCCCGGGCGGAGCGTGAAGCCGGCGGTCACCTTCGTGCCGTACATCCGATCGATCTCGCTCACCCATACGGTGGCGCTCCCGTCCTCGCGCTCTTCGAGCTTGTACTCCACCGGTCCGTACGTGTTCGGACGGTGGTGCTGCGGCCAATTGAACTCGATGCCGCCCGAGATCCACGGTCCCGCCAAGCCAACTAGCGCAGGCTTGATGACGCGGTTGTAATAGACGAAGTCGTAATCGTTCGTCTTGTCCAGCGCGCGATAGATCCGGCCGCCGAGCTCCGGCATGATCTCGATGCGCACGTATTCGTTCTCCAATATGACCATGCGGTACGTTTGCGGTTTCTTGTCGTCTTCGATCTTATCGATGACCGGATGAGGATATACTCTTCCGGAGCTTCCTTGATACACGCGTTTCTCCAGGAACATCGGATTGCGATCGGGTTCGCCGATCCCGTAAGTCGGAATGGAGACGTCTTCTTCCCGAATCCGAACGGATTCGTTCACGCCGGACGTCTTTGCTTGATGTGCCATATTCATATTCCTCCTTTGCTTGATATTCTTACTTTAAGATTTTAATAACACTTAGCCAATTCACGGTATTCGGATTATAATGGAGTATATTCTTATTTTTCATTAAACCAATGACAGAGGTGACATAGATGGCTTCGATCCAAAAGCGCGAAGGATTCCACGAGGAGAAATTGTTCGTGCTGCCCGATTATTTGGCGGCCGAGCTGATGACGTTCGAACTAACCCGGAGCCTATACGTCAGCGATATCGGTTACTTCCCCCGCGCCCTCTATCATTATCGCGAGCGCCCGGAGGGCTGCGACGCGCATATTTTCATCTATTGCGCGGACGGGCAGGGCTGGGTGGAATTCGACGGCAAGCTCGCTCCGCTAGGCGAACGGCAGCTTGCCGTCATTCCCGCGGGAATGCCGCACCGTTACGGCGCGTCCGCGGAGGCTCCCTGGAGTATCTACTGGTTCCATCTGAAAGGCGAACAGGTTGCGGCCCATCTGCGGCTGTACGGACTAGGCGGCGCTCCCGTCTCTCTCTCTCTCGGCTTGGAGGATCGGCTTCTCGACAGCTTCGACCGCTGCTACGGACTGCTGGCGGACAAGCCGTACTCCCTTCCCGCGCAAGTCCATGTGTCCCAGACGATCGGACAATTGCTCGGCGCCGTCGGCCTCGCGTCGTCCGGCTCCAATCGCCTTCGCAAGCGCGAAGAGGACTTGGAGCGCGCGATCCGCTACATGAACGCGCATATCGGGTCGTCCGTCACCCTCGGGGAGCTCGCGATGCATACGGGACTTTCCAAGCAGCATCTCATCTACTTGTTCAAGCAAGAGACGGGCTTCCCGCCGGTGGACTACTATTTGCGCCTGAAAATGCAAAAAGCCGGCCAGCAATTGAGCCTGACCGGACTTTCCATTAAAGAAATCGCCGCCGAGTTCGGGTTCGGCGACCCGTATTACTTCTCTCGCATGTTCAAGAAACTGATGGGCGTCTCTCCGTCCGAATACCGCAGCGTACCGAAGGGATAAGGCTTACTTCCCCCACAACCGCCGCGCCGTCCGCAACAACAAGAGAGACTGGTTCCAACGATTGCCTAGCTCTTGCGAGCGACCCGCGTATTCATCCGCCGTGATGGCGTATGGAGGCGGGCCAAGCTCGACAACGAAAGGCAACGCGTCTCCGGAACCTGCGCTGGAGCGCCAATGCTCCATCCCTTGCCCCCACCAACGCTCGAAGTGCTTCATCATCGGATGCTCGCCGTCATTGCCGATGTCGACTTGCACTTGTTCGCCGTTCGATACTCTTGCATGAAAGGCGGAAGCCCGATGCAGCAGCTTGCCGAATAACGCCTCTGCTTCTTCGGTGATCGTATGCATCTCGCCCGCCACCACGTAATGCGACAGATCGATCGTCAACCGAAGATTCTCAAGACGTTCGATATAATCGACCGTGCGGAGCAAATCCTGCGTAATGGTGCCGCGATGCGTCTCGATATACGCCGGAATTCCATGCCAGGCGGACAATCTATGGATATCCTGAAGGAAGTCCACGGCAAGCCGATCCACGAGAAAAGGCGTCATGACCTGAACGTTAATATGCTGGATATCGCCGTATGCCTTCGCTCGCGCTAGATAATGCTCCATATCTTCCGCCGACTTCGGATAAGCATTCACGCTAAACGACAGCTTGTACTTCTCGAGCAACCTTTTCCATCTATCCTCGTCCTCGAGAGCGGGAATGAACCCGTTGATTCCGTCGAACCCGGCTTCGGCAATCATAGCCACCCGTTCTTCGACCGTGCGGGCTTGGATATACGGTTCCAACCCCGTCATCCCCCACCAGGACATCTGCACGTCGAGTCTAGGCGATCGCTCTAGCTCGGCATTGATAATCGAGTTCGTCACCGCAATATCCTCCATCCGGATTCATTTCAAACCCAAGTATAGGCCGCATGGAGAGAATATGGCAGTAAGGATTCTGCTATATTGTTTATGGAATCCTGCTACATGAAATAGAGGATAGAGGACTTCTTATTCATAATTGATTTGCCATGAAACGCCGAATCGGTCGTTCAACCAACCGAACTTTTTACTGAACCCGTAATTACCTAACGGCATTAGCGCTTTTCCATCTACATTAAGTTTCCCGTATAGCTCGTCGATTTCTTCCTCCGTGCTGCATGCGATATAGATCGAGAATGACGGCGTAAAAGTAAAGGCATGCTTGACATTACTGTCAATGCACATGAACTCTTGTCCCTTTAACGTGAAAGTAGCCTGGAACACGGTTCCTTCTGTTCCCGGTTCATTAGGGCCGTATCGAACAATGCGCGTGATTGCGGAATCTTCGATGATCGACGTATAGAAATTCATCGCTTCTTCCGCCTTGCCGTCTTGAAACATTAAGAAGGGGATTACCTTGTCCATTCTATATTCCTCCCTATATCTTTCGCTGGACAATATTTTACCTTAAACTGGGGTTACTTCGCTATTCGTTAATTCACACCTTTCGAGCAGTCGTGCATAGGATGACATGTGCCTACTATCCGCTTGGTTCGGAGGATAATGATGTATTACGTAAATTATTATTGGAGAACGACTTCTCTTGTTCCCGTATGGCTCACCACCCCGCAGCAAGCCATTGAATTAATAAAGGAGTCCGTGCAAGGAGAACGAAGCGACGAGCTCTTCTATGACCAGTTGATTAAGATGGCACCGAATGCGCAGCAAGCTGCCGTCATCGCCTCGATAAGAGACGATGAACGCAGCCATAATCGCATGTTTCGGCAAATGTACAGGGACTTCACCGGATCTGAAATCACAGGATCGGTCGATGAAGACATTCCGGTCGTGAAATCGTACATGGGCGGTTTGCAGCAAGCGTTCGATGGCGAATTGGCGGCGGTCGAGAAATACAGAAGGATCTGGTTCGGGCTTCCTCACGGTATCTATAAGGACACCTTGTACGGCATTATCGTTGATGAGCAGAAGCATGCCGCCAAATATAACAACCTGCTATTGCGCAATAAATAATATCGGACTTATCGTATGGTAAACGAGGCTGGCCGCATGGCCAGCCTCGCCTCGTTTATCCCGATCGTTCCGCCATAGACGGGATCGACTGATGCGTTTGCGGTTTCAGTCGGCGCCAACGCCATATGAAGAAGGAAGAACGGACGATTTCATCGATTACCGCCGCAACGAAAACTCCGAGCAAGCCATAGCCTGCAAGGTCTCCCAACCAATAGGCCCCGCCCGCCGCCAGCACCCACATCCCGAACACGGACATGTAACCGACCGAACGCGCTTCCCCGACCGCATTCAACGACGTCGAAGCGAGCAACCCGATGGTCCGGAGCGGCATCCACCCGATCGTGAGAGCAAGAATCGGCATCGCGATTCCGATGATATCGGAGGAAGAAGTGAACAGGGACAGCACTTCATCGCCCAACAAGTAGATCAGCCCCGACACGAATACCACCAACGCCATCCCCGGCACAATCCCGCGGCGAAGGCTTGCGTACATTTCCGCGTGCTCGCCCGCGCCGTACAATTGGCTCACGCGAATGCCCAGTCCCCCCGCGATCGCGCTGGCCGCGATCCACGGCCACTGCTGAATCGTCTGAAGATACGCGTACGCGGCTAGTCGGTCGGAACCCATGTCGGACACGAGTCTCAGAATGACGACTTGCGAGAACCCCCAGGAAACGGCGGTAAGCGAGACGGGCACTCCGATCCTCATGACCTCCCGCAGAATAGCGCGGTCGATCATCAACCACTCCCTCCATTGCCAGGTTGGCTGGAACGTCTTCCATAGCAGCCATCCCGCAAAGGCTAAAGCGGCTAAGCGACTGATTACGGTCGAGTAAGCCGCACCTTCGATGCCGAGTTCGGGGAAGCCTCCGTGTCCGAAGATTAATAGCCAGTTCAGGACAAGATGGACAACGTTCATCCCGACGGATATGTACATCGGTCCCCGTGTGTTGCCGGTACTGCGAATCGCAGCGTTCACGACGGCATGCAAGACGACGATCAACGTGCTTCCTCCGACGATTCGGAGATAAGTGCCGGCGAACGGTTCCACATCCGGAGGCGTGTTCATCAAGTCCAGGACCATTCCCGAATCGATGGCGAAAAACAAACTAACGGCGAGACCCGCGGCCAAGTTAGCCTGAATCGCGATGATGGCGACTCTTCTTGCCCCCTCCAGGTCCCCTCTTCCCCATTTTTGCGCCAGCACGATCGAGACTCCCGCGCTAATCAATGCGAACAAGGTCATGGCGGCCGTAATCAATTGATTGGATATGCCGGAAGCGGATACTGCTTGATCTCCGATACGGCTCACCATAACGGTATCGATCGTCCCCATCAAAAATTGCAAGAAGAGTTCGATCGCGATAGGCCAGGACAAATGCCATAGGGAAAGTCTGTCTCGTCTTGTTGCGACTTGTTTCATATTGCGGTGCCACTCTCCATCGGTATATGATACGATTCCATCATATCGATAAGAGGTCGTGCATTCGATCCCGATATTGCGGTATATTTAACCGATCTTGCGATCAATTGCGCGGAGGTGTCCCTTGCGGAAAGAGTTGTGGCAAGACACGATAGATTTGGTCGACAAAGCTTTCCCCATTAACGTCTTCCATACCGCTTTCCAACCTAACGAAGCTCTTGCCTTGCACTGGCATGAACATTTCGAGATCATTCGGATCGAAAGAGGAACCGCGAAGATCCAAGTCGGCGGCAAGCAATCGATCGGAACCTCCGGAGATATTTACTTCGTCAACAGCGGAGAACTGCATGCGGTATACGAGCCGCAAGACGACTTTCTTATGTACGCGATCGTCTTCCATCCCTCTCTTACCGCTCTGCATGCGGCGGATTCGGCATCCTTGGAACTCGCGGCGCCTTATACGGCCGGTCTCCACACGATTACCGCCGCGCTCCGTCCAGGCAACGAACATTACGGGATGATCAACGGGGTTCTGGATCTGTTGATCGAAGAATTCGGCGGTCGGGGAGATCACTACGAACAAGCGGTTCGTTCGCTCTGTCGCACCGCGTTCATTTGGTTCGCTCGTTGGTTCACGGAGAATACCGCCGACGGCCAACTGCAACAGTTCCGGCATAAGTCCGAACGCTTCAAACACCTGCTGGACTTTATCAGCCAACGCTATATGGAGCCCATCTCGGTGGACCAAGCCGCTAGAATGGTCCATCTTAGCCCCTATCATTTCTGCAAAACGTTCAAGCGGCTTACGGGCCTGACGCTCATTCAATTCGTTAATCTGCAGAGGATCCAAGAAGCCGAACGACTGCTGTGTAATACTTCGCTGCCCATATCCGAAATCGCGGCGAACGTCGGATGCGGCAGCCTGCAAAGCTTCAGCAAACTATACAAGCAATATAGAGGAGGACCGCCAAGCAAATTTCGAAAAGTAACCCAATAAGCACCGGCGGCTTATCGTTCCAGCAGCGGAATTTCGACGACGGCATCCGTCGCCGTGTCCCAGCGGAACGTCTTGATCTCGAAGCCTTGCAGCGCGACCGGCACGCGCGAGCCGCCTGCGGTCGCGATCGCCGTGCTTCGGGCGATGCCCGTCGGTTCGAACAGCCGGAGAACGAAGGCGTCTCCGCGTTGTTCCCGCTTGAAAGCCGTCAATTGCACGACGTCGTCTTCCAATGAGATCGGCGTTCCCGGCGCCTTGCCGCTTCCCGATGGGAAGAACGACAGCACGAACGGCTTCTCCCCGCGCGCGGCCGCCTCCCGGTCGATCGCTTCGAACCGTTGCCGCGCCGTTCCCGACGCGTTCAGCCAGAACCTATATTGCCGTTCGCCCTGATCGATTCTCGGCAGGAACCGGTCTTGCGGCACGAGCGGCCGTTCGCCGATCGGATGGGCGCAATAAGCCGGCGACCGCAGCAGCGTCATGCGGATTTCCCCTTGCGCGCAATCGGAGCCGTACACGCCGTCGTTAATGACGGTGAGGGCCCGCTTGCCGTCGGTCGCGGCGACCCAGCGCTGCGCGACCGCTTCGTTGCCGTTATGCGGCAGCTCCGCGACGCCGTACATCGTCTGGCCGCGGTAACCGGCGTCCGGTCCGAGCAGCGTCGGCAGCGACCACTTGAGCATCTTGTCCTTCTCGTTCCAGAAGACGCGCACATGGATCTCGATCTCCGTCCCTTGCTTCGGCAGCTTGTACGTCTGCACGAGGCGGGAGTCGCGGTAGAAGAACACCGCTTCGACGACCGTGCGCACGTCGCCGTCTTCGATGATGCGCACCGACGGCAGCAAAGCCCCGCCGACGCCGGAGAAGTCGGTGCCTTGCCCCGGCGGCATAAGCTGGAACCGACCCAGCACGTCGCGGAACGCGTCGACGTCCATGCGCCACGGGTCCCCGTTGTCGTTCACGACGATCGGCAAGCAAGCTTCCGGCGCGAGCATGGAGACGCCGTCGACCGCGTACTCGTCGAGCAGCCCCGTCGTCGCGTTAACGGTAACGCGCAGCCGGTCCGTCCGGAATTCAAGCTTGCCGTCGCGTACGGCCAGCGCCGGCTTCGGCTTCTCCGGCAACGTCTCGATGCGGCAGTCGAATCGGGTCATCGTCATCGGCGGCAGCTCCGCTTCGAACGTCACCTTTTTCCGCCAGTCGAGGTTCAGATTGCTGTCTTCTTTCTCCGGCTGGGAAGGCAGGCGCGCGCCGTCCTTGTAGACGACCGGCAGCGAGAATTCTTCCTTCCAGTTCTGATCCTCGAGCATGAATTCGCACTCCCAGACGCCGCGAACCGAATAAGGGTGCGGATTATACGCCAATATCGGATATTCGCCCGGAGCCGCGACCGGCTGTCCGGCAGCCAGCGCGAAGAAGGCGCGCGCCTTCAGCCGGCTCAAGATTTCAAGACCGTGATCGAGCCCGCGAAGGGACGTATCCTCGACGCTTTGCACGGAGGAGCCCGGCAGAATATCGTGGAACTGGCTCGTCAACAAGTCTTGCTGCGCGGCCTGCAGATCGTCGTGCGGATAAGCGAGCAACCGCTCGGCCGCCGCGGCCGATAGCATCTTCTCCGTCATGAACAGCTCGTTCTCGAGCTTGCGGTGCTTCTGCTTGATGCGGATTTGGGACGTGTAGCAGCCGACGAATCGCGGATTCAGGTCGCCCTCGAACGACGGGAGGTTGCGCGTCTTGGCCAGTTCGGCGAAATACGCTTCCGCCGTGGAATGCGCGATGTCGAAGCTATCGGTTTGCCCGGCAAGCTCGGCGATCAGGTTCAGATCGATGCGGGACGGTCCGCCGCCGTGGTTGCCGACGCCCCAGAGCACGAGTCCGGTCGGCTCCTCCGCGTTATTGGACAGCCATTCTTTGATTTTATCCGCGGACTTGCCGAGCAATGAGTTGTACCCGCCCCAAATTTTGTGCGCCATGACGGAGCTGCCGTTGAAGCCTTTCCACACGAAATCCTGCGCAGGCAGCGTCATGCCGTCCGGCCTCATGAACAAGTACGAGTCGTAGCCCGCCTGATTCATAATCTGCACGAGTCCTTGGGAGTGGCCGAACGGATCGAAGTTGATCGCCGTCGTCGGCTCTTCGTAGTCGCCGAACTTGTCCCGAAAGTACGTCCGTCCCGCCATAATCTGACGAACGATCGATTCGCCGGACGGCATGTTGCAATCCGGCTGCAAGTACCATCCGCCCATGATGCGCCACTTGCCGGCCGCGACCAACTTGCGAATCCGCTCGAACAGCTCCGGCTCGTATTCCTCGACCCACTGGTACAGAATGACCTCGTTATGGTTGAAAATATAGCCTTCGAATTCCTCGCAAAAATCGGCCGCCGCGCGGAACGTAGATACCGCGGCCGCCGCTCCCTCCTCCCACTGCCATTGCCATACCGGGTCCAGGTGCGCGTTGCTGAGCAAATGCAATTTTTTCTTCACGTGATCTGCATCCTTTCGGGATTCGAATTGCTTCCATTGTGGCATAGGGGGCAACGGGCGGGAATTGCGCGGAATGATCGAAATTTGCACGATAATGATCCGTTAGGCAGGAAGAGCGCCGTCCGACGAAGAATATAGCGGACAATGACGAGGGAGGGATGTACGTGCGACTGCTGGAACTGAAGGCCCAGACGACTTTTCTAACGCATCATGCGTGCCGCTTCCTCACGATGAACGACGTCGCCGTCGAGTGGATCGATATTTTGTTCGAGAACGCGGCGGGCGCGTCGTATTGTCCGCCCCATTCGCACGATTGGTACGAGTTCAACTACGTCGTGCAAGGGAGAATGGACATCGCGTTCGAGAACGGGCGCATGCTGACGATGGAAGCCGGCACCTATGTCTGGATTCCGCCGGGCGCCGTCCATTCCCATCGGTATCGGCCCGACGACCCGCACGAAGGCTTGTGCCTGAGATGGCGCATGACGCGCAGGACGGAGGGAGATACGGCGCCGAAGCGAACGGACGAAATCGCGGTTTACGAGAAATTGAAGCGGTTGAACGCCGGAACGCCGGCGCCGCTCATGGACGAGATCGGGCTCGGGGGTCGGTTGGAAGAGCTGCTCTCGGCATCCGAGGCGGGGGAACAAGCGATTATCGTGCAAATGTGCTTTCTCCGGTTTTTACTGCGACTCTCCGAATCGGCCATCCCCTCTACCCCGTTCGGCGGACCGGCGGACAAGTCGGCGATGACGATCGGCAGACGGGTCGATATATTCCTGAACGACCTCCAGGACAGACCACTCGACGTGAAGGCGCTAGCTGCCTCCATGCACCTAAGCTACGCCCACGTCGCCAGGGCATACAAGCGGCAGACCGGCATGACGATTATCGAACGGATGACGGAGATTAAGCTCGGCAAAGCCGCGGAGCTGCTGCTGCAGGAAGACTCGCCGTTAACCGAGATCGCCGAACGGACGGGTTTCGCGAGCCTCTATTATTTCAGTCGCCAATTCAAGGCAAGATACGGCGTAAGCCCTTCCCACTATCGCAGGAAGGGCTTACAGCACTCTCTTATGGACAAGTAACCGATCGTTACGATTCTTGGCTGATCCGGCCATCCGGCTGTCGCGTCGCTTTGCGAACCAACCGATGGAATCCTTCGGTCGTATACCAGGGATCATCCTTGCCGATCGGCAGCTTAACGGCCGTATCCAGCGTCGCCGCCTTATAGATGGCGGTAACCGCCTCCACCGTACGGCGTACCGACTGCCCTCCCGTCACCGGCTCCCGGCCCTCTCGAATGGCTTCGAACAAGTCCTCGATCGGACCTTCGAAGCCGTCCAACCCCGGCTTGATTTCCTCCGCCCGTCTCGACAGTTCATCCGCCGCCTCGCGGTCCTCGACCGGGAAGCCGCTCGCCTTCTCCTTCGCGGCGGCGATTTCGAACGGAAAACAACCCACCATGCTCGTCTTGCCCGACAATTCCAGCCGACTTCCGCTAATCGGGAAAGTCGTCGTACAGACGAACTCTCCGATCGTTCCGCGGCGGAACTTAAGCAGCGCCAAGTTGACGTCGTCCGTCTCGATGTTATGCGCCAGCGTACCGGCCTCCGCTTTGACGCTTTCAAGGTCGCCGAGAATCCAGAGCATGACATCCAGCGTATGAATACCCAAGTTCATGAGCGTACCGCCGCGCTCCCGCTCCCAGGTTCCGCGCCACGCTTTGTTGTAATAGGCGTCTCCCCGCCAATGATGGTTGGCTCCCCTTGCGTACACGATGGGACCGAGCGCATCCGTCTCGACGAGATGCCGGGCGCGGCGAACATCCTCCTCGCAACGGGTTTGCAGCATCACGCCTAGCTTCATCCCGTAACGTTGCGCCGCTTCAAGCATGCGGTCGCATTCCTCTAAGGAAGATGCGAAGGGCTTCTCGCACATGACGTGCTTGCCCGCCGCAAGCGCCGCGATGACCAGGTCCTCCCTGGCGAAGGGAGGCGTGCAAATCGATACGACGTCGATGTCGTCCCTCTTCAGCAGGTCCGCGTAATGTCCGTACGACGTCCCTTCGATGCCGTTACCGATCAGCAATTGCCTCGCGTTCGCCTCCGTCAGGTCCGCGGCCGCGACGATCTCGCATTGCTCACCGAGTCGCCGATAAGCTTGTACGTGCATACTGGAAATTGTCCCTGCACCTATGATGCCTATTCTGAATTTACGGTTCACCAGCATTGCACTCTCCTTAACGGGTAATTAACCGAGGATATCGGCCAAGATCGGAGTCAGCCGATCGGCCATGCGTTGGAAGCCAAGATCCGTTGGGTGCGAGCCGTCGACGGTGCATTCCGGGAAATCGCGACCGAACAACTCGCCTCCGTCGTAGAAATAGACGTTAGCGTCGCCTGCCTGCCGAAGCTCCTCTACCGCTCGCGCCTGAACGGCCAGCCGAGCCGATCGCGCTTCGCGATGATCGGCATGGAAAGTATCGGAACTCATTCGAGGTTGCGACAAGACAACGATAGGCACGATCGGATGTTTCTCGCGATAGATTCGAATGAAAGCAGGCAACGTCCGTTCCATATGAGCCGGCGAAGGATTGTTCGCTTCATAGTCGAGGATGAGGCACGCTGGACGTTCGATTTGTCCGATAAGCCGTGCCAGCTCCGGCTCTCCCTTGCCGTTGCCGGAGAATCCAAGATTGATGAACTCGTTCGGAAATCTGCGGCTCAGGATGTTGGAATAGGCCATGCCCGGGCGATTGGCGCAACCCCCTTGCGTGATCGAGGTACCGTACAATATGATTCTGCCGGCATCACTTGAGTACGGCGATATATCGACGTCGGCGTCCGCGTCTAATCCGATCTCGATGCTCCGTACTACTTTGGTATAAGGGGAGATTCAGGACGATATCCCGCATCTCCGACGTTAATCCCTTCATGAGGGAACATTCGTAACGGTCCTTCAGACGATCGAACCTGGTCGTGCCGCCGAAGCGAAGCTCGCCGTTCGTTCCGACGTAGCAATCGATGCCGCATTCCGCCACGGCCGTCATATGGTCCGCCGAAGGAGGCGCGCCCAGAACGACGCGAACCGACAAGCGGGAAGAATTCGTGCGGAACCGGATCTGTCCGCCCGCGCAATGAGAGGCAAGCTCCTCTATGGCGGGCGGAATCGGATAGTCCGGGTTCGCGGGAAGCCTACGATACTGCTTCTCTTGATCGTACCAAGCGAAGCCGACGATGCGGAACGGCTCCTCCTTGGGAGATAACCAACGCAAGCCGTCTGCCGGGCTGCTATCGATCCGCATGTTCTCGTCCAGCTCGCCGAGCGGCGTCTGTCTTGCTTCGGACATTGAATTTCCTCTCCTTAATGCGGCAAGACGACTTTAGCGCCCGTCGCTATCGATTCATCGATGGCGAAAGATACTTCCATGGACTTATAAGCATCGAAGAAATCGCATTTCGTCGTACGATCGTAGCGGATCGCATCCACGAAATCATTGATTTCCGCTTGAAACGGGTGATGGCTCACGTCGCCGCTATCCGGCAGTTGCGTCGGTATATCGGCATAATCCGTCTGTCCGGGGAACTTATGGGAGAACAACTTGTTATTCAACATCGTGCCTTTCTCTCCAAGCAAGTGAACGTTGAATTTATAGGTCGTCTTGCATTCGAGCGAAGACGAAACCTTGCCTAATCCGCCGTTCTTCAGACGGCAAATCGCCAAGGCGTTCGGATCGAATCCGTACTCGGAATGGTCCCATGTCTTGCTTCCGTAGGCGAACACTTCGACAACGTCGCCGGCGAAATAACGCAACGCATCGACGGCATGGCAGCCTGCGGACAGAATGCTGCTTCCTCCGAGAGCCTTGCCGCTGCTCCATCGGTACTGCGCGTATTGCGGACCTACGTGGTGCCAATAATCGATTTGCGCCATATGAATACGCCCGAGCGCATCGTCCTCGATAAGCGCTTTGGTCATATTGAAGGCGGGGTTCCAGCGAAGCACGAAGCTGGCGACCGTCTTCACCGGAGTTCTAGCGATCGCTTCGGCCATCTCTCCCATGCTGGCCGGGTCGAGCGCAAGCGGTTTCTCCAATACGAGATGCTTGCCTTCCCTTGCCGCCATAATAGCCTGACTTGGGCGAACATCGGGAGTAGAGCACAGGATGACGGCATCGATGAGAGGATTCTTAACCATATCCTCGAAGTCGTCGTACACGCGAGCCTCCACCCCCAGTTCCTTCAGCTTCCGTACGGCTCTCTCTCGGTTCTTCGAATATACGGCGGTCAATTCCGCTCCCTCGTTAGAGAGAATCGCTTGGAAATATTGACCCGCAACCCAACCCGTCCCCGCGATCGCGAATTTAATCGTCATTGTTGCCCATTCCTTCCTTCATGCCTAGATTCCGATAGACGCTATCGTCGACCGGGAGTCGGAGCCGATCCATCGCAAGCAAGACGGAGCCGATGACCGGCTCGACTTCGGGTAGACGGATACGCGCGTTCGGATGATCGTCCATTACGATCTGCTTCAGCTTGGCGAGCAGATGGGGGCTTCTTCCCTTCTGCAGAACGCTGCCGATCAAGACGACCGGAACTTCTTCAACGCCTTGCGGTTCCAGACGATGAAGGACCGCCGACGCAGCCAGCCCCAATTCCCTGCCCATATTCTCGAGCAGACGAATGGCGACGCGGTCTCCCTTCATCGCCGCTTCGTGTACGATAATCGTCAACTCGGGGGGTACTCGATCTATCCCATTATTCAAATAATGATCAACCATCGTCTGCACGTCTTCGAAGCCGTGCGCTTTCGGTACCGCGACCGTCAGCAACGACGGCTCCTCCCTGCCTTCCCAGGAACGAATCGCCGCTTGGAAGGTCTGTCGGGCTAACCAATTCCCGCCCGCATAGTCCCCGAAGAAGCTGCCGAAGCCGCCGACTTGATGCAGCTTGCCGCGTCCGTCTCTTCCGGCCGCGTTCGTGCCGAAGCCGCAGATGACGACGGCGCCCGTACCGTCATGACTCCCGGTTCTTAGACCGCCCAGCGTGTCGCATACGACTTCGAAGCTTCGGAAGGGCAGCGCCGCGAGCGCGGGAATAAGAATCTCGAAGTCTTCTTGGCGATCGGCACTGGCTAAGGCGTATTGGACGCCGGCGATGTCTCCCTCGGTTAGGCCCGCCTCCGCCAATGCATCGTCGACCGCTCGCTTAATGTTCGCGACCGCTTCGCCGATTCCGCTTCGTACGTAATTGCTGCCCGCCGCCGTCCCTTGGCCTAACCTATGACCTCGTGCGTCGGCGACCACGGCTTTCGTCTTGCTTCCTCCGCCGTCAACGCCGACCAGATAGACGTTATCGTTAGTAACCATTCGTATATCCCCCGCGAATCTCAGCCTCGATTCGTCTCGCATTGGACAAGCCTAGCCTCGTGGCCTTCAAGCAATCTTCCAATCCTTCGAATTCTATCGTAACGAAGCCATCATAGCCCGATGCAATCAATTGTCGGATGACCTCCTGCATATCGATGTCCCCATGGCCGACGATCGCGCCGCGCAGCCAAGACCCGCCCGAAGACGCGAACCATCCTTCCCCCGGATAGCGGGAGGGTGGTCTGACGTAGAAGTCTTTGAGGTGAACGATCGAAGCCAGTCGCAAATTATCGTTCAAGGCCATGACCGGATTCTCATCCGCGCACAGGTAGTTGCCTACGTCCAGAGTAAGCCGGAAATTCTCTCTGCCTACTTCGTGAATCAACCATTGCACGCGATCCGTCCCTTGAAGGTAGTAACCGTGATTCTCCAAGCTCGTCACGATCCCGAAGGCCGATGCATAATCCGCTATCTCGCGGCATGCGCGCGCGAATACGGGGATATCCGTAACGAGGTTCGCGATATACGGCTTCTCGCGCCGACCGACGTCATGGCGCATCCTCTTAACGCCTAGTCTTCTCGCGATATCGACATGATCCATTACTCGCCGAATTTCACGGTCTAAGTCTTCTTCCGAATCGCATAGGAAGTTAGCGCCGATCGCATAATTCGAGATCGCGATTCCCGCCTCGTCGGCTGCCTCGCGAATTCGTTCCGGCATTCGCTCCGGATCGAAATCGAAGCTCGAAGGAACGATCTCGATGTGCTCTCCCCCATTGTCCGCAACCCAGCGAATCGCTTCGTAGATCGTCATCTTGCCTTCTCTTAGATAGGGAGCCAAACTATAGGAACTCACGCCCAGCTTCATTGATCCAATGCCTCCCTTATACGAAACCCAACCCGTTCGGATTCGGAAGCGGCACCGGCAAGCATCGCCTCATCCAGTCTCCCGGATCGATAGGACTATCGATAGACGCGGGTTGCTCCGGCGAGAATAAGAGCCGTACGAACGACTGACCCGTCATTCGGTATTCCCTGCCTTCCGACTTCATAACGACGTTGCGTTCGTTATCGTAGTACGCATGCAGGTCGCTCGGAACCGGGCCATGCTCCCGTTCCCAGTAAGGCCGCAGCTGATTAAGCAGCCGTCCCGGATCGACGACGTGAATGGTGCCAGGGATTGCCGCCTTTACCGAATACGGAACTTCCAGCTCCTGCAGCAGCTCTTCCTCGAACCAGGACACGCCGATGACGCACCTATCGATCGCGTATCTATGAATCGCCTCCGCCAACAATTGGACCACCGTCTCGGCGGAACCGGACCATTCGATCGCTTCCGACGTCCCCTTCGTCTCGTTCGAGAGCGCCACGGCGCATACGAGCCACCCCGTCATCTTGCCTTCCCGCTCGGCGATCAGAACCCGATGGATCCTCTTGCTCGTGCTGGCGAGCGACGCCGCTTCGACAAGATTGGCGATGTCCCATACGCTATATTCGAACGAAACCGTCCTCTTGGCGGAAAGGCGGTGCATTTCCAACCAATCGTACGGGCTCATCTCCCTGACCGTGCAGGAACGGGACTCGGCGGTTCCCCGCTTCTTCGCCCACTGACCGTCAAGCTCGGCGTACGCGATTTGCCCGTAACGGTAACAGCCGGCTCTCTCGTATAAGGGCCGATCTCCGGATACGAAGATGAGGGAGGCATTGCTCAGATTCGCATGCGATAGGGCCTTCTCCAGGATTTGACCCGCGAATCCTTTGCCTCGCGCTTGCTCCGCGGTGCACACTTGACCGATCTTGAAAGCCGAGAGCGTAGCCGAATGAACGTTCACCGTCGTCGGCACGAGGCCCATGAACGTAACGAGCTCGCCGTCCTCGAAGACGCCGTAAGATTGCGATAGCGCGGACGAGAACGAATGCGGATACGAGTGCTGAACCGACGGCCTCCTTCCCTTGCGGAATACGTGGTCGGCCAATCGAATCGCTTCGGAAAACTCTTCCGGTCGGACAAGACGGATCTCTTCCATCGCTACCACCCCTGCGTGAGCGACACGGGCTGCCCGGTTCTCATCGACTCGTTCGCGCCCAGAGTCACTTCCAGCGTTTTCATCGCCTCTTCGTAGGATGCAAGGACGAGTCCGCGATCTTGCCGAATAATCGCTTGAATCAACGCCTCGTCCTGCTCCTTGTAGAAGTCGGCGGAGCTTTCGTAGACGATCGTTCTGTCTTTCTCCGTTATCGTAACCGTCGTACCCTCTAGCCTTAGGAAGAACCCGTCGCCTGCGATCTCCAAATCCGAACGCCCCGCGGGCTGCGGAATGAACGACGTCATGAGCTGGCCGATCGCGCCGGACTCCAGCACGAAGCTAACCGCGGTCACGTCGGGAATCGAGATGTTCGGGACATGATCGTTCAGGAGCAGCGCCGAGTCGCTGTACACTTTGGTCACGTCGCCGGCCAAATACCGGATCATATCCACGGTGTGCGTCGTCATTTCAACCAGTTGACCGCCGGACTTGCTCATCTCTCTCCACCAAGGAGCCTGGACCAACCCGCTGAAGCGCTGCGCCCTGACCGTCGCGATTTGCTTGTCTTGCAAATACTCCCGTGCTTTCCTAAGCGACTCCATGTAACGCAGGCAATATCCTGTCGATACGATCGCGTTCGATTGGCGGAAGCGCTCCGCTTTCCGGCGAACGGTGTCCATATCCAGTCCGACCGGCTTCTCGATCAGTAAGTGCACCCCTCGCTCCGCGGCCAGTTCTTCGATCGGACCATGAGCGAAAGGAGGGACGCAAATGAACAGAACATCCGGATTCGTCTTATTCAGCAGCTCGACCGCGTCCTCGAATGCCGGAATCCCGTACTCGGCGCCTGCTTGCTCGGCATTGTCCTTCACGACGTCGCAGATGCCGACGAGCTGCGCTTCCCGAAGCTCGCTAACGATTTTCAAATGAAGCTTGGCGATTCCGCCCGCTCCGACCACTCCCACTTTAATCCCCATAAGTGAAACCCTCTCTCCGCGATAGTTACGGCTTGCGCCCAAGAATGACCTCCAGCTGCGAGGAGATATCATAGATCGATTGATCGGGATCCGTCTTGTAGGCGGATAATTCCGCGCTTACCGCGTTGTCGTACCCGATCTCCCGCAGCGTGGATCTGACCTCGGTCCAATTCACGTCGCCGGACAACAACGGTACGAATCCGTCGTAATAGCCGACCGACACGCGGAAGTCCTTCACGTGTACTCTGCGAATTCGTTGTCCCAGAATTCTGATCCATTGCTCGGGATAGCCGAATTGCAACACGTTCCCTACGTCGAAATAAGCGCCGATCGCGGGCGAATCCAATTCGTCGATATAACGGGCGAACTCCAGCGGAGATAACAGAAATTTATTCCACACGTTCTCGATGGCGATGCATACTCCGCTCGCTTCCGCGAGAGGTAACAAGGCGCGGAGCTCTCTTTGGCTTCGCTCGTAACATTCGTCGTACGAGGTGACCTCGTTCACCCTTCCGGGCACGACGAGAATCGTATCCGCCCCTAATGCGCTTGCCAGCCGAATTTGTTGCTCGACGACTTTGCGCCCTTGCGCCCTTGTCGCTTCATCCGCGGACGAGAGCTGATATTTGCCTAGCAACCCCGTCGATAGGCTCGTAAGCTTGATTCCTTTACGATCGGCCGACTGTTTGATAGCGCGGGCGTCTTCGGCCGTCGATTGCATCGTCAAGCCGACCGGATCCGATTCGCTCACGTTCAGCTCGACGCTCTCGATCCCTGCCTTGCCGCACACGTCGAACATATGCTCAAGCGAGGTCCCTTCCGGGAAGCACCATTGATTGATTCCTTTCAGCATTTCGTCTCTCTCCCTTGAAGGACGCCCACGCGGGCGAATAGGATCAAAAATGGGGGGATCGCTCCCCCCATCCCCGGTCGTTGCCGGGCTATTTCCATTCCGGAGTAATGTTGTTCTCGGACAACAGCTTGTTGACGTCGTCGATGGCGGCTTGACCGCCCTTGCTCAGAAACTCGGAGACCGCTTTATCCCAATCCGAGATCGGCTCGTCGCCCAGAATCATCTTCGTATGGTGTACGTTCATGATGCTAAGCAACTCGGCTTCCTTCTCCGACCATAGCTTGGAATGGATGCTATTGATCGGATCCACGTAGAACTTAATATTCTTCAACGTATCGATCGTCGATTGCGTAAACTTGTTGGCCAACGGCTGCGGGGTCAGCTTGCCCAGCTCCGTCGCTTCGTCGGTCGGAGCCCAACCTCTGCGAAGAATATACGTGTTCGGACTTAAGCCCATTTGCGCTTCGTCGGGAACCGGCGTACCATCGACCATGTTGTAGCCTTTGCCCTCCAAGCCGTTCTGCCAGTTGAACTCGGTATTCGAAGGAATGCGTTGGTCTACGGGAATGAAAGTCTGGAAGTAATCGTACATGCCTAATATTCTTTCTACCTTCTCCGGCTCGTCGGCCAGCTTGGCGTTAAGCGAGATCAGCTCGTAATACCCTCTGCTGCCCGTGAAGCCTTGGTTTCCGTCGGGTTGCTTGAATGGAGGAATCATGACGACCTCCGCGCCCGGCACGGCATCTTGCAGCGTCTGGAACAGGCTTTGATTGTCGCCGGGCTGCTCGTACCAAATGCCGATCTTCCCCGCATAGAAGTCTTTGCGCACGTCCTTGTAATTCGTTACGGCCCAATCCTTCGGAATGGCGCTCTCTTGGTAGAGATCGCGCAACAGCTGGACCTGCTCCTTGAAGCCTTGAGAGATAACGCCAGGGATCAATTGCCCTTGTTCGTTGCGATGGGACCACGACGTATCCCAGTAGGTACCCATCCAAGCGCCGAACACGAAGTCTTTGCCGATGCCCAGACCGAGCGTGTCGTTCTTGCCGTTCTTGTCCGGATCGTCCTTCGTGAACGCGATGGCGACCTTCTTGAGCTCCTCGTAATTGGTCGGCATCGCAAGGCCGAGATTGTCAAGCCAGTCCTTGCGAATGACCGGCTTCTTCCCGTATTTGAAGGAGAAATATTGCGGGATGCCGTATATTTTGCCGTCGACGCTCATCGCTTCCCAGACGCTGTCCGGAACGAGCTTGAACGTCTCGAATTTATCCACGTAATCGTTCAAGGGCATAAACGCGCCTTGCTCGGCCCATTTCACGAAGTTCGTATCCGCATAGGATTGACCGATGACGTCGGGCAGATCGCCGGCCGCCATGACGACCGGCAGCTTCGCGTCGTACTCCTCGAACGGAACGAGCTGCGGCTTGAAATCGATGTTGAACCTCTCGCTAATCATCTTGGAGCCTACGTCGTCCGGCTGAGGAATCGGCGCTTCCCAAGTCCCCTTGATCAGACTAACCTCGAATTTCTCTCCGGCTTGCGGCGACTCGGACGCTGCCGGCTCGGATGCGGACGGGCTGGCGGATACCTCCGGGCTTGGCGCTTCCGACGACGATGCCTCATTGTCGTTGTTCGAGGCGCAAGCCGACAATACCGTACCGAGCAGGAGACAAGCTAATAGACCGGACATCTGTTTTTTCATGCGAAACCCTCCTTGAATAAGTATATTCATGCGTTTCGGGTGTCTGAGAATCTTCTAAGCTGCCTAACCCTTGACCGATCCTAGCATCACCCCTTTCGCGAAATGCTTTTGAAGGAAAGGGTAGACTAGCAGAATCGGTAACGTCGCGACGATGATGGCCGCCATTCCGATCGTCTCGGCCGGGGGACTACTCCCGTCGAGAAAGTCCCGGGCGGCGCTTGTTAACGCGCTGGCATCGTTCAGAACGACGAGCTGCCTTAAGACGACTTGCACCGTCCATTTCGACGGATCGTTCAAGTACAGAATCGCCGAGAAGTAAGTGTTCCAGTGATTGACCGCATAGAACAGCCCGAACGCGGCGAGTGCCGGTTTAGACAACGGAAGGATAATGCTGCGGAAAATTTGCAATTCGTTCGCGCCGTCGATATGAGCGGCTTCGCTCATCTCGCTGGGAATGCCCAGGAAGAACTGCCGCATGACGATCAGATTGAACGGGTTGATCGCGACCGGAAGAATGAGCGACCAGAAGCTGTCGATTAGACCTGTGTTTTTGACGACCAGATAAGTAGGAATCAAGCCCGCGCCGAACAGGAACGAGAACAACACGAGCATGAGCATGAGCTTCTGTCCGGCGATATTCCTCGACAATGCGTAGGCCATCGTCGCGGTCATGGCCAGATTGACCAAGCTCCCGAGTCCGGTCACATACAGAGTCACCCCGATGGAGCGAATAAATTCCTTGGATCCCAGAATGAAATGGTAAGAATCCATCACCCATTGCTTCGGCCATAACAGAAGATCGGATTGCACGTACTCGCTATAAGGAGCGAAAGAAACGACGAGGATATAATAGAAAGGGAAAATCATGGTGATAGCGAGCAGCAGCAATAGAACCGCATTGATGGATTCTCCGACGATCTCCGCCCAAGTTCTCTGATTGCGCAAGAGGAATGCTCCTTCCTAAGTTTACTAGAATACGCCCGGTTCTCCGAATTTCTTGGCTAATTTGTTCGCGGAGAGGATGAGAAGCAAGCCGATAAACCCTTTGAACAATCCGACGGCCGCCCCGAAGCTGAAGTCCGATTGTTGGATCCCCTTGAAGTAGACGTAAGTATCCAGAACATTGCCGACTTCCATCGTCAGCGGGTTCAGCATTAAGAAAATTTGTTCGAATCCGCTATCCAGAACATGGCCGAGCCTTAAGATGAACAGAATAACGATCGTGCTTCTTAACGCCGGGAGCGTAATATGCCAGATGCGCCTCCAACGGCCCGCCCCGTCGACGATCGCCGCTTCGTACAAGCTCGGATTGACGCCAGCCAACGCGGCGAGGAAGATGATCGTTCCCCAGCCGGCTTCCTTCCAGATGACCTCCAGCAAGATGATGGGCATGAACCAGCCCGGCGACTGCAGGAAGGGAATGGAATCCATTCCGAATAACAGGTGCGTCAATTTGTTGATCAAGCCTTCGCTTCTAAGGAAGACGTTGGCGATGCCGATTACGATGACCCATGACAGGAAATGCGGCAAGTAGATGACGGACTGGATGATCCGCTTGTACGATTGTTTTCTTACCTCGTTTAACATTAAGGAAAGGACAATGGAAGCCGGGAAAGCGAATACGATTTGCAGCAGGGATAGGTACAAGGTGTTCCATAACACGCGGACGACTTCGACCTCTTCGAATATTTTGTTGAAATGCTTGAGACCCACCCAGTCGCTATGGAAGAAGCCGAGGAAAGGACTGAAATCCTGGAAAGCGATAATGTTGCCGAAAAAGGGAACGTACCGATATACGATGAAGTAGAGGATTCCCGGCATGGCGAGAAGAAATAAAAATCTCTGATTCCATATCCGATTCAATGCGGTCCGGTTCAATGCGGCGTGCTCCTTTCGATCGGTGGCTGATGTTGCTCCTCGAATGTCTTGGACTCATCGTAAGGGGTACGCGCCCGTCCCGTATATCGCCGGTATGTACGATCGTTCTCTCGAAGTTGGATTATCGAACAAATGATGAACAAACCAACAAATTGCATAATGACTTCTAGTCGGAATCGACATATATTCGATATAGAGGTGACCGTCGCGATGCGAATTTCATTCAAGGCAAGATCCATGTCCTTCTGGCTTCTCATGAGTTTTTTCTCGATCATCTCGCTTCTGATTCTGTTCATCCTGTACACGCTCGGTTACTTTCGCGGACAAGTAAAAGAACAAATCATTAAGTACAATGACTTGTTCTTGTCCAATACGGTCCAAACTTACGAGAACCGATTCCAGCTCATTATCGACTCGACGCTTAACTTTTCCTTTAACGAGAACATTCCGCAGAAAGCGAGTTCGGACTTCGACTATTTGCAAGCCGCGCGGCTCCAAGGCGATATATTGAAGTTTCTCGAGAACAAATCGTTGTTCCTTGACAATTTGTTGGTCTATTACAATAAGAGGGATTTAGTGCTGGAGAAAGTACGGGGGAAGACGCCGGATCGATTATTCGGAGAATACTTGGTCAGCGAACGATATCCCGCCTCGTTCTGGACATCCCTATCGAGAGACAATCTGAAGTATCGCCTATATCCCATTGCCGATTTCAGCGAACTCGACGTGAACGAGAAGAAGCTTAGCACGAAGGTTTTATTGCCGCTCACGGTACATAACGCCATGCTCCCGGACATCGATATTACGGCCATGCTCGACGTTCAAGCGATGCGTCAGGTCGACACGCTGCCGGCAGACAACATCTTCTATATTATGGATGACCGGCAGCAGCCTTTGTATTATTCCCAAGCGTTCGATGCGAGTAAAATTCCCGAGCTGCAAGGCCGAACCAACTTCCAAAAACTCGGAGACCACTACTTCTTCTCCAAGAAGGGTTCCTTCTCCGGGTTTACCTACTTGTACATCATCCCGGCGAACAGCATCACCTTGCAATACAAATGGAAGCTGAACTTCGTTTCCTTGCTCGCGCTGACGATCCTCATCAGCGTGCTTGCATCGTTCTATTTCCGCAAGAAACTCAACCAGCCCCTGCAGCGCATGATCGATTCCTTAAACGCGTCGCATGCCGTTCATTCCCGCTACAGCTATATCGATGAATACAACGTGCTTCACAACCGAATGCAGGACATGAAACAAACGAACGATATGTATCATCATGATCTATCCGAGAAAAATTCGTTGCTGCAGTATTATTCGTACATTAATAAGGTCAAGAAGATCAATGATCCGCTCGTAAGCATGAAGGTGTTCGTAGAAGAGAAGTACCCTTACCGCCTCGTGTTGTTCCGATTTTATTTCAAAAGCAAGCTGGAAGAGGATTTCGACGTAGAAGGCCCCCGCGCGGCGTTCTATATCAGGGAGTTCATTAACAATACGGTGTCGCAAGCTTATGCCGAGTCACTAACCTTCCAGGTGGAGAAAGATCAAATCTTGTGTTTGATCGTAGGCGATTACCCGGAGTCGGAAATGAGCAGAACGATCGTCTCGATCAAGGAAGTACTCGATCTGGACCGCGCTTACTTCTTCTCCACGATCGTGATCGGGGAACCGATCCATCGTTCTTCGGAGCTCAATCGCGCCTATGAGAACAACTTGATCCTGGCGGACAATCGCGTCTACGACGACCAGACGCAATTGATCGTTCATTCGGCGAACGTTAAAGAGAACGCTCCGCTTGCTCTTGCTTTAACGGCCACGCAGGAGAACGAATGGGACGTCAACATCAAGAGCGGAAATCCCGCGATTCCGATCGACCTGTTGACTCGCAAATTAAGTTACGCGCGCAAGAACGGTATCCGCGCCTTGATCGTCGTCGATTTCGCCGATGCCCTGCTTAATCGAACCAAAAAGACGCTTGCATCGCTGCAAGCGGATACGGCGATTATAGAAACGGCGAGAGAACAACTCTCCGAATGTTATACTTACGAGCGGCTGCAGGATATTCTCTCCGCCTGCATTCGAGCCGGCGCAGAACAAATTCAGCTCGCCAAGGGGCAGAAAGACCCCACGACGGATTATATTTGCAATTACTTGGAGCAGCATTACGACGAAGAGGTTACGATGGACTTATTCGCGGACAAGCTGAACATGTCGCGGAGCTATCTATCCACCTACTTCAAGGAAAAGACGGGCATCAATTATTTGGATTACTTGAATCAGATCCGGACGGATAAGGCGAAGGGCTTGCTTGCGAATACGAACTCGCGAATACAAGATATCGCCTTGAAGGTCGGTTATAACAATATCAATTCCTTCAATCGGATGTTCAAGAAATATACCGGGTTAACGCCTAACGAATTCAGGCAAACGAACAAGGGGAGCGATTAGCTCCCCTTGTCGTTCGTATAGCATTGAAATTCGCTCGTTAAACCGTCATAATGGCTTCCATTCGGCTAACGGTTTCGGCGGACAAAGCGATGCCGGATGCCCTTATGTTCTCGTCAAGCTGCGTCACGCTCGATGCTCCGACGATACAGCTCGTTACCTCGGGATGGCTTAACGT
Organism: Cohnella sp. GCM10027633; assembly: GCF_042675445.1. Lineage (NCBI taxonomy): Bacteria > Bacillati > Bacillota > Bacilli > Caryophanales > Paenibacillaceae > Cohnella > Cohnella sp. GCM10027633. Next base: position 1,076,683 of record NZ_JBHTGV010000001.1, read on the forward strand.
CCATGCCAACGTCAGCTGGGTCAACGACACTCGTTCCTCCTCGGCGATTTCCCCAAGTTGTTCAATCCGGCTCAACACTTCCTCGGACAACCAAGCGCTTAACTCTCGCTTCACCTTACCCTTGCCTAGCGATAGTCTGACCGATTCCGTCTCCTCGGCTTTGCCCGGCCTATACTTACCTGTCAGGACGCCTTGGGCGAGCGGCGAATAGATCAGATGACCGATGCCGCGGCTCGCTCCATACGGCATCACTTCGTTCTCCAATCGTCGGTCAAGCAGATGGTATTGCTGTTGATTGGATACGATCGGATGAAGACCGTATCGCTCCGTCGTATGGACGCTATCCTGAACTTGGCCCAGATCGGGGAATTCGTGGCTTATGCCGTAATACAGGATTTTGCCCGCGCGAACCAAATCGTCCAACGTGCGCAACGTTTCGTCCATCGACGTCTCCGGATCGATCCGATGACATTGGTAGAGATCGATATACTCAAGCCCCAGCCGCTTCAGGCTGGCGTCGCACGAATCCCGGATATGCTTGCGCGATAGACCGCTCCCGTTAGCGTGAGGCGCGGTAATCGAGCATACCTTCGTTCCGACGACAAAAGAATCGCGAGAGTACTTCCGTAAGATCGAACCGATGAACCGTTCCGCTTGACCGCTCTCGTAGTTGTCGGAAGTATCATAATAATTAACGCCGGATTCATAGGCGAAGTCGATCAGCTTCTCGGCCTCCGCGCGATCCACGGAATGGCCGAAAGATCTCCAGCTACCCAGGCTGATCTCGCTGAGCTTGACGCCGCTATTCCCTAGTCTGCGATATTGCATCTTGATCTCTCCTCGCGATAAGGTTGCATTAAGCTTCGGTCAATAGCTGCTGGACCGAGATGAACTGCTTGCTTGCGATCGATCGATTGGCCGAGATTCCGATCAGGATCGATTGCGCGCCGTCCCAAGAACCGGCCTGCTGCCGCAGCGGATCCGCCACGTCGCCGCGGAACAGCATTCGCAACAGTCTTTCATCCCCGCCGCCATGCACGCCTTGCACTTGCGGCACGTGATGGACCGTTACTTCGCCTTGCCGGTCGTACACGCGAATCTGCTTACCGCTTCCGGGAGCGAGCGGGTCCTCGTAATCCTCGGCCTCGATTCGTCCGTTCACCCCGTTAATCGCGACCTTCCACCCCTCATAAGGTGCATGCGCATCGAGAGAATACGTTAATTGCGCCCCCTTGGCATATTTCAAGAGAACCGACATCGTATCGTAGGTCGTAATATTGTCGCCGAATACGCATTGATCCCGATAATAGCCGTCCACATGCTCCGCATTGACGTATAATCCGCGAAGATCCTCGTCCTTGGAAATATCCTTGTAAAATTCGCAGGTTGCCGTATAGGCGCATGTCGAGCACCGTTCGCCGCGTTCCTGTCGAGTAGGTCCATAGAACTTCGTGGAACCGAACGCGAACACTTCGTCGGGCACGTCATCCACCCACCAATTGATCATGTCGAAATGATGCGTGGACTTGTGCACGAGCAGACCGCCGCCATATTCCATATGACGGTGCCACCTGCGGAAATAATCGGCCCCGTGATCGGTATCGAGCGTATATTCCAGATTAACGCTTAGAATATCGCCGATCGCGCCGCTAACGATCAATTCCTTCACCCGGCGCACGTAGGGAATGAACCTGACGTTAAAGGTCACCGTTACCTTCCGTCCCGTTTCTTGTTCCGCTGCCAGTATCGCGCGGCATTTCTCGTCGTCCGTCGTCATCGGCTTCTCCGATATCACGTCGCAGCCGGCTCGAAGCGATCGAATAATATATTCGTGGTGGGTGCTGTCGATCGTCGTGACGATAACCGTGTCTGCTCCGCTGCGAGCCAACATGTCGTCGAAGTCGTCGTACACGGGAACTCCCCCGCATTTCTCGCTCACGTATTCGGCCCTTACCCGATTCGGATCGCAGACGCCGACGAATTCCGCGACATCCGAGAACTTCTCGTGCAATGGCTTGGCGAACATCGTATATCCCCGGTGGCCCGTGCCGATCAATGCATATTTTTTACGCATCGCTTATTTCCCCCGTTATCGATGATGATTTGCTTTGTAATTAGGTATAGTAATCGATTGCTGTATTAAGTTAAACAAACGGCCCAGACACTCTCAAGTTAATGTCCGGACCGCATTATCCGCAGCATACCGGATAACGTTATACCGCGATTATAGATCAGCACCGGAGATATAGCAATCGATTTCTTCAACATGAAAGGCAATAACTCCAACCACGGAACCGAGAACGAAAAAGAGCTTGCATGAACATCCATGCAAGCTTCTAAGATAATATAGCGAATGATTCCTTACGTCTTCGACAACCGACTCTTAAGCATATGAATATCCCGATCGTGCTCGGCCGTCTTATTCGTTAAATAGGATAAGGTGTCGTTAGAAGGAAGCCATTGTTGCTCGAAACGATCTTGACGTTCGTCCAGCTTGTCGATTCGTTCGTCCATCTTGTCGAATCGTACATCCAGCTTGTCGAATCGTTCATCCAGCCTATCGACTCTCGAATTCATCGCCTTCATATCCGATCGCATCTCATGCTGCTCGCTGATCACCTTGCCCACCATCCCGATCAACTGCCCTAGCATATCTTCCATTCTCTGCAATCGTTCCTCCGACAAAGACGTCCCCCTCCTTGCGATTCTTGACAACCTCATTTTATCAAAAATGTGTTCTCGTATAAATTGATGTCAACAAAATGCGAAAATAACGAGATCCCCCGTCACAACAGAAGATAAGCCCTCCGTCGCTGGAGGGCTTATCTTAGTTACACTTGCTATACCCGCAATTTCCGCAAGTCTTGCACCCCTCGACGTTCAGCAGCGACGCCGAGCCGCAGGAAGGGCACAAGTCCTTCGACGTGTACGCGCTCGCGCTCTTCGGCTTGTCGGCCAATGCATTGTACGGCTCAGACGAAGCGGATGTCTCGTATACAGCCGCATGCTCATCCGGCATTCCAGCGTGTTGCTCGAGCGCTTTGGCCACCGCGTCGGCAATCGATTCCACGCGATTCGGGCCGAAGCCGACCGCGCCGGAACCGCCGATGCCCTTGAGATGCTTCACGAGCAACTGAACCTTGTCGCCGTGGTCGCCGTACCGGAGGAACAGCGAGCAGACGCGGCCGAGCGCTTCCGCCATCGCGAACACGTCGGAGCCGGCTTTGCCGACGTTGAGGAAGATCTCGCCCGGCGTGCCGTCGATGTCGTTGACCGTGATATAAGCCATGCCGAACGGCGTGTTGTACTTATACGTCGCGCCTCGAAGCACCTTCGGACGGGACTTGTATTGCTTATCGAACGTCTGCCGCTGCGCCGGCGTGACGGATACGTTCAGCGACGCGCCGAGGGCGTTCGCCGATGCCGCTTCCGCAGGCGTCGCCGCGGTCGGGGCTTCGGCTGCAGGAGCTTCGGCTTTATTCTCGTCCTTCGCCGTGCTCAGTACTTGCACGTCGCGGCTGCCGTCGCGGTAGATCGTGACGCCCTTGCAGCCGAGCTCGAACGCGAGCTCGTACAGCTCGGCGGTCTCTTCCACCGTGAAGTCCGCCGGGCAATTCGCCGTCTTCGAGATCGAGCTGTCGACCCAACGCTGGATCGCGGCTTGCGCGCGGATATGGTCCTTCGCGGACAGATCCATCGCCGTAACGAACCAATCCGGAAGCTCTTCGCCCGGATGCGCGCCCTTCCACTCCTGCGCGATCGGCACCAATTGCTTATCGAAGCCGAGACGGCTCTGGCGGAAGAATTCGAACGCGAAGTACGGCTCGATGCCGGTGGACGTGCCGACCATCGTGCCCGTGGAGCCCGTAGGCGCCTGGGTGATGACCGTAACGTTGCGCATGCCGCGCTTCTTCACCGCTTCGCCGACTTCCGGATACGTCTCGACCATGTTCTTCATGAAGCCGGATTGCAGGAACGGCTCCGCTTCGAATGCTTCGAACGAGCCCTTCTCCGCCGCGATCTCCGTGGATGCGAGGTAAGCTTCTCGAGCCATGAAGCCGTACAGCTTGTCGAGGAACGCGAGGCTCTCCGGACTTCCGTAGCGGACTTCCAAGCGGATCATCAATTCGGCCAGCCCCATCGTGCCGAGTCCGATGCGGCGCTCGTTCTTCTGGTTGCGCTCGTTCTCCGGGAAGTGGTAAGGCGTCGTATCGATGACGTTGTCCAAGAAGCGCGTCGAATAACGGACGACCTTGGCCAATTCGTCCCAAGCGACGTCATGCTTCTCCTCGTCGTAGAACTTGGACAGGTTGATCGCGGACAGGTTGCATACGCCCCAAGCCGGCAGTCCTTGCTCGCCGCAGTTGTGCACGACGAGTCCGCTTGCGATCAACGAATGGGTCATCGGCTCCGTGATGTCATATACCGTAATCGTTTCGCCCGGCGTAACGCTTGCGACTTTGGAGATGAACTTCTCCGATTTGCGGGAAACACGCGTAATTCTCTCCAATGCCTCTTGCTTCCGATGGACGTACTTGAAGCCGATCTCTTCCTTGAATACGACGATGTTGTTGCCGGACAAAATCAGCTCGAAGAACGGTTGGCTTTCATACGTACGGTGCTCGCCGTCCGCGGTCGTATACTCGAACAGCGCCTGATTGCTCTTGGCACGTGCGTAGATGGAACCATGAATGCCGTAATTCAGCAGCAACAGCTGAACGCCTTGCAATAACTTCTTCGACGTTGAGCCTAATCGTACGGTGCGATGCATCGCGTCTTTGTCGTATACCGTCCCGTCCGCGCTGAAGAGTCCTTGCAAGAATGCCGTAACCGTGGCCTTGGATGCCGTAAATATCGCTTCCGGCACCTCTTTCTCGGGATCGCGATTTAAACGCAAACCTAACGACGCTCCCCATTGTTCGCCGAGTTCGTCCGTATCGGCGAATCTTCCTTCGCCGGATTGAACGTATACGGCATCTTCCTCCGTGAGATACTGCGCTTCCTTCCAGCCGTTGTTCGTATAGATACGATGATCGGCCGTTACTTTGAGTTCCATCCCGTTGCGCAGGGCAACGGTGACCGTCGGTTTGACGCCTGTCGGATAAACGGTGGCGGATCGCATATGCACGCCGGGTACCTCGTAGGAACGCCCGCCGACGACGCGGGCCTGTTCCGCCAATCGGGCATCCGTACCGACATAGAACGATTCGCTTCCCATCTTCTTATACAAATCTTCTATGCGAATCAAGCCGAATTCGGTCGTGATTCGGGTATCCGGGTGGAAGCACGGGTTCGTGCAGATGATCGGGTTGAAGTACCAGCTGTTGGACATCTGATTGTAGTATTCCATGAAGACGACGCCCGGTTCGGCCGACTTCCACGCGCTCTCGATAATCGTCTTCCAGACGTCGCGCGCGCGAACGGTGCGGTAGTGAACGACGTTCTTGCCTTGACTTCTCCACTTGTCCAGGTCGCCGTCCCACAGCTCGTTGTATGCCGGATCCTTGGTATCCGGGAAGACGAGATCCCACTCCAAGTCTTCCTTGACGGCTTTCATGAAGCCGTTGCTGACGCAGACGGACAAGTTCGCGTTCGTCACTTGGCCCATCGTCTGCTTGACCGTGATGAAGTCGAGCACGTCCGGATGCCAGTCGTTGATCATCATCATTAAGGCGCCTCGCCTTGAACCACCCTGCTCGATCAACCCCGTCGTATAGCTGAACAAGCCGCCCCACGACACGGCGCCGCTGGACGTGCCGTTCACGCCTTTGACGATGGCCCGGCGCGGACGCAGCGAGCTCAGGTTGATGCCCACGCCGCCGCCGCGAGCCATGATCTCGGTCATCTCGGTCAGCGTCTCCATGATGCCGCCGCGACTGTCCCGCGGAGACGGGATCACGTAGCAGTTGAACAGCGTCAGCTCGTCGCTCGCGTCAGCGCCGGCCGCGATCCGGCCGCCCGGCACGAGCTTCCAGTCGTCGAGAACCCAGCGGAACTTATCTGCCCATTCCCGCTGCTTCTCCGGCGTCGACTCGACGCGCGACATCGCGCCGGCGAGGCGGGTCCACATCTCTTCCGGCGTCTTCTCGATCGATAACGTCAGCTTCTCGACCGTGGACTGAACGAGCTCCCCGTTGCGCAGCTTGACGGTAACGTTGTCTCCGTCCCGGCTTACGACTTCCCCTACGTCCTTGGCGGGAAACTTCGGATCGTCCTTCGTCAGCACGAGGACGACGTCGCCAACTTGCGCATGGCTCGGATCGGCGTTTTTCCTCGCGTACCGATCCAAGAAGATTTTCTCGCTCAATCCTTCCAACCGGTCGTTCGTCTTCGCGTTTCCCAATTCCGGTGCACCCTCTCCGAAAAGTAGTCGATAATAGCGTAAGACAAAGCTCGCAACCCGATTCGCATATGTACAATCGTCAATATATTGTGTTCATTAACCATTATATTATACCACATATGGTATTTCCATAGGACATTGCTCATGAATCGAGAACTCCTTTGTTTTGAATAAGGGACGAAAGACCATACTAAGGATTGACTGCCATCCGCCTGCGTTACGCGGCACCTTAGGAGGAATGTTCCTTGCAATCGTCCGAGCCTGCCTTGGAAGCGAATTATACCGAGGAAACGATCGAATCTAGTCGCTTGGGCGTCTCCGGGACCGAAGAGCAAGCGGACGCCGGACCGGCTCCCGCCGCGCCGTTAGGCGCCGCCACGGCGTTCGTCGACCCCCATCCCCGGAAGCTCCATCCGCTCGTCGATCTCCATATCGACCGAGGCGCCTTCGAGGAGCTGGACCGCCGCGTCCAACGGAACGGGCCGTGGGACGATTGGACGATGTACCAGATGGCGCTGGAGGCGGAAGAGACGGAGCTCGTGACCGACTTCCACGCGTTGCAGTGCACGAAGCTGCTCCCCCGGTTCGAACCGCTCCCTCACCAAGTAGAGACCGCGCGCAAAGTATTGCACGAGATGCGCGGCCGCGCCATTCTCGCCGACGAGGTCGGCCTCGGCAAGACGATCGAAGCCGGACTAATATTGAAAGAATACTTGATCCGCGGACTCGTCAAGCGGGCGCTCATCCTCGTCCCCGCTTCGTTGGTGCTGCAATGGGTTCGCGAACTGAACGGCAAGTTCGATATTCCCGCCGTCGCCCAGAAGAAGGATTACTCCTGGAACAACGACGTCGTCGTCGCTTCCATGGACACCGCCAAGCGCGACCCGCACCGGGCGATGCTGCTCGACGCCGAGTTCGACCTGCTCATCATCGACGAGGCGCACAAGCTGAAGAACAAGCGAACCGGCAACTATCAGTTCGTGGGCGGGCTCCGCAAGAAGTATTGCTTGCTGCTCACAGCTACGCCGGTTCAGAACGACTTATCCGAGTTATATAACCTCATTACCCTGCTGAAGCCGGGCCAGCTCGGCGGCGAAGGCGACTTCGCGTCGAACTTCGTGCTCGACCGCCGCGTGCCGAAGAACGAGGACAAGCTCCATGCCGCGCTCAGCCAAGTAATGATTCGCAACCGCCGCAGCGACGGCGGCGTGCATTTCACGGAGCGGCACGTCACGAACGTACCGCTTCGCCTGTCGCCGGAAGAGATGGCGCTATACGAGGCCGTCACGGATTACGTCCGCAAGCACGCCAGAGGCGAGACGGGCATGGACCTGACGAGCATGCTGTCGCTCGTTACGCTGCAGCGCGAAGTGTGCTCGAGTCGGGACGCCGTGTTCCTTACGCTGTTCAATATGGTGAAGAAGATGGGAGAGGATTCTCCTCTCGGCCGGAATATCCGCGAACTCGTCGACGTCATCAAGGGCATCAAATCGAACACGAAAGCCGACAAGACGCTAGAGCTGATTCGGAGCATCGACGACAAGGTCATCGTGTTCACGGAATACCGCGCGACGCAGGATTACTTGTTGAAGTTTTTCAAGGATCACGACCTGTCCGCCGTACCTTACCGCGGCGGCATGAACCGCGGGAAGAAAGACTGGATGATGGACTTGTTCCGCAGGCGCGCCCAAGTGATGGTCGCGACCGAAGCCGGCGGCGAAGGCATCAATCTGCAGTTCTGCCACCATATCATTAACTTCGACTTGCCGTGGAACCCGATGAGGGTCGAGCAGCGGATCGGCCGCGTCCATCGGCTCGGACAATCCGAGGACGTTCGCATCTTCAACCTATGCACGCTTGGCACAATCGAAGAGCATATCGTGCACCTGCTCCATGAGAAAATCAACATGTTCGAGATGGTCATCGGAGAGCTCGACGAGATCATTCAACAGTTGGAGAAGGAAGAACCGCTCGAGCGCCGGATCGCCCAGATCGTGCTCGAATCGGAGAGCGGCGAGGAGCTGCGCAAACGGATCGACGGCTTCGGCGACGCGCTGCTCGCGACCAAGCAGACAGGCAAGGACGGCAAGGAGAAACCGCGATGAATACGAAACAAGTGCAGAAGTTCGTCATGTCCTACGTCGAATCGATGGACTGCCAGATCGTTGAGAAGGCCCCGGGCCGCATTACCGTCAAGCTGTCGCCCGAAGCGGACCGCGCGCTGACGAACCGTCCGTTCTATTGGAGCTTCGTCGACCGCACGGGCACGCCGCCCGAGACGCTGACGTACGGCTGGTCGTTCGAGCCGCCTTCCGCGCAGGACGGCCAATCGTCGCCGCTGTCCTACCTGATGACGCCGTCGGGCCGAATCGTGCAGGAAGGCGTCTACTTCGGCTCGCGGAGGCTGCAGCAACTGTTCGACGTCGTCCGCCAAGGCGGGCGCAACGTCACGCTGTTCGAGGAGCCCGCCCGCGGCGGCCTCGACCCGTTCGGCTCGCAGCCGTATACCGCCTGGCTCGGCGCCAACTTCAAAGTCAGCTTCGCCTGCGACATGCGCCGGGAGGAGCTGCACAGCTACGGCATCTCTCTCGCGACCGGCATCGTCGACGACAAGTTCATGGACCGGCTGAAGGGACGCAAGCTGACGCCGCGCCTGCCCGCCAACATTCATCTGTTGCGCAACGGGCTGTCGCTGCGCAAGGGCATGTCCCAGCTCGAGACGGCGATGGAGCGCAAGCTGAAGAACGCCGACTTCTCATGGGCCGCCGAGGCCGAAGAGCGCCGCCAGGACGAGCTCGCGCGTATCGGGCATTACTACGAGCCGCTGCTCGCGCAAGCCGAAGAGGAGGAACAGCGGCAGGCGCTTCAGAGCCGGTTCGAGCAGCGCAAAGCCGAGATCGACTGGCAGTACCGGCCGAGAGTGACGTTGTCGACGATTAATTGCGGAATTTTCCACCTGCCCGGTATCCACTAAGCGCTCGCGCGCAAAAATAGCCCCATCGGCACGGCGCCGCGCTGACACGATTCAACAGCTTCGGCGCGGCTTGTCCGTTACAATGAAGCACAATGAAGCCATTAAACCGCTATCCGCAAGGAGGTGCGTACGTGATGCGAATACGAATACGATTGATCCTATTGGCTGCCCTGTTGCTCCTTGCGGTCGTTCCGGAGACCGCGTTTTCCGCGGCCCCCGCGCGCGCCGAAGATCCGGCAGCCCCTGCGAAGATGCCGTCCAAGCTCGAACGGCAAGTCGCGGATTGGGTAGGCGCCCTCTCGAAGCAGAAGCCGTTCGCCGCTTGGCACGGCGCCGATCCCCAGATCGAAGCGCTCGGTCCGGGCACGCACAGCTGGCTCGTCCTGTTCACGAAGGAAGGCAAGAATATCGGCTATATGGTCGTGAACGCCGCGCTGGACGGCACGTTCAAGCTCGGCGAGTACGGGCTCGGCCCTTATCCGCTGTTCTCTTACGAGCTATTGAAGCAATCGCTCGAGAACGGCGGTCTGCTGACGTCGGATCTTCCGATGCCCGCCGCCGTACGCAAAATATACGTTCATCCGTTCGCGGCCGCGTGGGAAGTGACGATCGGCGGCGATACGTATTGGCTTGATGCCAAGACGGCGGAGCTGCTCCCGCTGGACGAAGGTAACTTTCCGAAGCTGTTCCCGACCGAATACAAGGCGCTGGCGACGATCGCCGATGCCGACAAGATCAGCCGCGCCAAGCTGAACGAAACGTTCGACGTGTACGAGCGCATCCCGTGGCTCATGCAAGAGACCCCTTTCCCGGCGAAAGAGGTCTCCAAGCTTCAGGCGCGTCTCGATCAACGGAAGCACCTGAGATATGTAACGGAACCGCTGGGCAACACGATGCTGTACGCGCTATCCGTAATAGGCTATCAGCGCTGGGCCAGCGGACGGGTCGACGTGGCGCTCGACATGCATGGTGAACGATTCATCCCGCTCGGCACGCTATTGCAAGATGGACTGTTCTATCGTTAGCTCATTAGTTCGGCGGATTAACGGACCGCGCTTCGGCGCGGTTTTTGTTGCGGCGGGAATCGAAGTTGCCCCACCACATGCTGACGCCCAGCGGAACGACGCCGAACCAGCGGGTCGCCCAATGCTCGCGATGCTGTTTCTTCTCCTGCCTGCTCTCGACCGCTTCCGGCGATTTGTCCAAGTAGCCTACGAATTTCTCGGTCACGTATTTCACGTAATCGGTGCTGTCGCTCATAATGGATCGCCTCCTCGGGTACTAGCATGCCCGCTTTCCGACCTCGTCAAACGGTAGTCCGGCTGGTTCGATTTGGCGAATGCGGCCACCGGCACGGCATTGCATGAGCGCGTAGCAAGTAAGCCACGATAAAAGGGTGAACTTACATGCGAACGGAGACGACTGCTTATGATTCGAATGCTGATCGCCGGATGCGCGCTCCTCTTGCTCGTCGGATGGCGCACGCCGGAAGCCGGCGGTATCCCAGCCGTTCCCGGGGAACCGGCCCATGCCGAGACGCCCGATATCCGGCGCGCCTTGCCGACGGCCGACGTGTTGATCGACGCGGGCCACGGCGGCATCGACGGCGGTACCCACTGGGGCGACATTATGGAGAAGGACATCAACCTCGCCATCACGCGCAAGCTCTATCTGCTGCTGCGAAGCAAAGGACTCGTCGTCATCTTGAACCGAACGGGCGACTATGCGCTAAGCGACGACAACCGGTGGCATCTGTCGCGCTCCCGGCATCGCAGGGACCTCACCCAGCGCCGCGGACTGTCCGACGAGATCATCGCCGATCTGTTCGTCAGCGTCCACGTGAATTGGTCGCCGAGAGGCAACAAGCGCGGCCCCCTCGTTATTCACCAAGAAGAGGGGCACAGCGCCCTGCTGGCCGCGCTCATCCAGAGCAGCCTGAACAAGCAGCAGAATCGGCACCGGTTGCCGGAGGTCGCGAGCAAATTTTACTTATTGAACCGCGTCCAAGCGCCGAGCGTCATCGTCGAGACCGCGTTTCTGAGCGATCCGGAAGATCGCGCCATGCTGACGTCGTCCCCAGGACAGACGCGGATCGCGTCCGCGATCGCCGGCGGCATCATCGCTTACTTGAGCTTGTCTCCGTGAACCGGAGCCGGCGGAGTGGAGAGCATGGCCGAGATCGGTATGAACGTCGCTTCGCTGCTTAGACCCGGTATCGCGCTCTTAAGCGTGCCGGACGTAATTATGCCCGGAGGTCCGACGTGGCCGATGACGACGCAGCGCTCGTGGTCCTTGAGATACTTGCGGACCTCGACGATCTGGCGGGAGACGTGATGCTGCGTGTAGACGTCGTCGAGGAAGACGTTATTGTGGAGCGTCGGCACGCCTAGCGCGGTCGCGACCTTCGGAACGACGGTCCGGTAAGACGTCCGGCTGTCGAGGAAGAACAGCCCTCGATCTTTGCACACTTGGAGCACGACTCTCATGACGCGCTCGTCGGACGTCGCCTTGGAGCCCATATGGTTGTTCATGCCGATCGCGTGAGGCACGTCGTCGATCGCCGCTTCCACGCGCTTCTTGATCTCTTCGTCGGACAAGTCGGTCGTAATCGATCCCGGACCGAGCCAGCTGCGCTTGCCGCGCATCGGCTCCATCGGAAGGTGCACGATGACGTCGTGGCCTTTGCGATAGGCGGCTTCCGCGTCCTGCTTCGTCGTCGGCAGGAACGGCATGACCGCTACCGTGATTTTGACCGGGAGGTCGAGCATCTGCTCCGTCCCCTTCATCCCGTTGCCGAAGTCGTCGATGACGATCGCGATCTGCTTCGCCGGCGCCGCGCTCGCGGCGGCAGCGTCGTTGCCGAGGATAAGGAGGAAGCCTGCTGCGCCTAGGAGCAAGCTCGGGACAATTCGCTTCATTCGGGGGCCACACCTTTCGTATCTCGTTTCGAGGGAATAGTCGAACTTACCTCTTCAGCATTCCTTCATTTGGAAGAAAATATTACCGACGCGCGAGTCGATTGGGTGCGAGTTGGTGCGAGTTCGCCGATTTAGCGCTGTCTCATAGCGTTAATCGGCGAGTCGATGCGAGTTCAGCGGTTTAGCGCTGCCTCATAGCGTTAATTGGCGAGTCGGCGCGAGTTCAACGGTTTAGCGCTGTGTCATAACGTTAGTCGCCACACCTACCCATTTGCGCAAAAAAAACCTCGCGGAGCCCGCGAGGTTTTTCGTGATTCATCGATTCTATTAGTAGCCTAGCGCTTCTCTTGCTTTTTTCCATTTCGCGTTCAGCTCGTCGTAATACTTCGCAAGGTCTTTCGCGACGATCGCGTCTTGCGTGTATTTGCCTACGCCGAGGTCGATTTCCGCTTTGTTCGCGATTTCGTTCCACTTCGGATCCGTCGCTTGGTCTTCGAGCAGCGTCGGGTTGTACGATTGGAACTCGGCCAGTTGCGGCACTTTCGCTTCCTGCGTTTTGTCGACCGGCATGAAGCCTTGAGCGTCCACGTAGCCGGATTCTTTCACGAAGAACTCGACCCATTTGAACGCGAGGTCTTTGCTCTCGCTGTTTTTGCTGACGCCGATGAAGTAGTCCGGACCGAGCGGAGCGTTCACCTTGCCGCTGTTGTCGTAAGGGAGCGGGAAGAAGCCGATGTCTTCGGATTTAGCGCCCGCGCCGATGACTTGCGGGATTACCCAGTTGCCGAGGAAGTACATCGCGGCCTTGCCGGATGCAACTTCGCCTTTGGACATTTCCCAGTTGTTCGTCGCGAGGTCTTTCTCCGTCCAACCTTCCGATACGAACTTGCGGGCGATGTTCATCAGCGTGCCCCATGGGCTGTCTACGGTCCATACCGTGTCGGAGGATACGAACTTGTCGAAGTACTTCATGTCGCCGGCGACGTACTTGACGGAGTTCTCCGCCCAGTTGCCGATCGGCCATTGCGCGCCGTAGTTCATGTAGAGAGGGACGATGCCCGCGTCTTCGAGCTTTTGAGCCGCCGCGTAGAATTCGTCGAGCGTCGTAGGCACTTTGTCGATGCCCGCTTTGGCGAACGCTTGCTTGTTGTACACGATGCCTTGCGTGTTCACGCCGGTCGGCAGGCCGTAGCTTTTGCCGTCTTGCGCTCTGTAGTCCGAGAACCATACGTTTTCTTTCATGGCGTCCGGAAGCGGCTCGTAGTAGTTGGAGAGCTCGCTGTTCGGCAAGCTGGAGTCCATCATGTTGACGTCGCCGGCTTCGCCGGTCGTCAGGCGGACTTTGATATCGTTCGCGTAGTTCGTCATCGCTTCGAATTCGATTTCCGCGTCAGGAGCGTATTTGGCTTTGAATGCTTCCGCGTATTTGTCCATCGTGCCGTCGTCGACGAGGTCGGTACGGTGCGTAAGTACGACGAGTTTGCCGGTCAAAGCTTCGGCCGGTGCGGATGCGCTTGGGTTAGCCGCCTCGGACGATGCCGGTGCGGATGCGGATGGAGAAGCGCCTTCGTTGTCGTTGTTATTGCTGCCGCAAGCGGCCAGCATGCCGGCGGACAACGTCAGAACGGATGCAAGTGCGATTGCTTTTTTCATGTTCTGTATACCCCCATATTTCGATTTTTGCGAGTCCTGCTCGGCGAGGCCGAACCGTTGACATCGCTTACATTTGTAAATATAAATTTTTTCGTTGCCAATGAAAATGCTTTTATTTTGTTTTTATTGTCTCGCATTATGATAACAATTAAATAAAATTAGTTTACAAAATGCGGGTGAGCGCGTATTGTTAGGTGCTGTTGCGTTATCACCTCCCTAACTCGTCAATTCCCATGTCACGCCCCGAAGAAAAAAGAGGCGCCGTCGCAGCTCGCCAGCCGCGCCGATCGCCTCACATAGATTACCCATTATCCGCCGCCGTTAGTCGACGGCTTGCTTGCCTTGCTTCCATCTCGCGTTCAAATCGGAGAACGCCTGCCGAAGATCCTTCGCCGTCACGAGCGACTGAATATAGCCTCCCGTATAGAAGTCGATCTCCGCCTTGTTGGCGATCCGCCCGAAGCTCGGGTCGACCGCCGCGCTCTCGACGAACGTCGGACCGTAGGACATGAATTCCTCCAGCTGCGGGAGCGTCGGCTGCTTCTTCTTGTCGACCGGAATGAAGCCCGACGATTCGACGTAGCCGGATTCCTTCACGAAGAAGTCTAGCCATGCGATCGCGAGCGCCTTGTTCTTGCTCGACTTGCTGACGCCGATCATTCAGTCCGGCCCGAGCGGCGCGTTCAGCTTGCCGCTATTGTCGTACGGCATCGGGAAGAAACCGATATCCTCCGGTTTCGCGCCCGCGTCGACGAGCTGCGGAATGACCCAGTTGCCGAGGTAATACATGGCCGCCTTGCCGGAAGCGACGTCGCTCTTCGACGATTCCCAATTATTCGTCGCGAGATCCCGTTCGACGTATCCTCTCCCGACGAGCGTTCTCGCGATGCCGATCATTCGGCCCCACTCGTTGCCCGGCTGCCACGGCGCGTCCTGCCCGACCATCTCGGACAAATAGTCCGCGTTCCCGCTCGTGAACCAGACGCTGTCCTCGCCCCAGGACTTCATCGGCCATTGGGCGCCGAAGTTCATATAGATCGGCGTGATGCCAGCCGCCTTCAGCTTGCCCGCGGCCGCGTACAACTCGTCGAGCGTCCGCGGAACCCGGCCGACGCCCGCTTCGGCGAACGCCCGCTTGTTATAGATAATGCCCTGCGTGCTGACGCCGGTCGCTAATCCGTAACGCTTGCCCTTGTAGGCCATCTGGTCGCCGAAATACATGTCGTCGAACATCGCGTCCGGCAACGGCTCGAAGTAGTTGGGCAGCTCGCTGTTCGGGATGTTGCCCGGGATGAGCAGCACGTCGCCCGCTTCGCCCGTCGTCAACCGGATCTGGGCGTCCGTCGCGTAGTTCGTCAGCGCCTCGAACGCGACCTCCGCGCCGGGATAGCGCAGCTTGAACTCGGCGGCGTACTTGTCCATCGTCCCGTCGTCGACGAGATCGGTACGGTTCGTGAGCACCGTAAGCTTGCCGACCGGCTCCCTTCCGCCCGTCTTCGTGCCAGAGGAAGGCCCGGCGCCGTCATTATCGTTGCTGCAGCCCATGGCCGCGCCCGCGAGCAGCGATAACGCCAGCGCGAGCGACAGCACGCCTGTCGTTCTCATGGTTATACTCCTAGCTATCGAATGCGATTAATCTCTCAGAAACGCGAATTCCGGCTTGCTCATCAGCTCGAGGTTGCGCGCGATCAGTTCGCAGCGTTGATCGACGCACGCGGCCGAACGGAGCGGATCCTCCGGCGTGTTCAAGCACGCGTCGACGAGCTTGTCGACCGTCGTCGCGGCGACATGGATGCGCGTATCCGAGGAAGCGTAGTAAATATACACTTCTCCGTTGTCTTTGGCAATCAAGCCATTGCAGAAAATAACGTTCGAAACGTCGCCGACCCGCTCGATGCCTTCCGGCGCGATCAGGTGTCCGCCCGGCGCGTGAATCAGCTTATGCGGCTCGCGCAAGTCCGTCATGAACATGTAGACGACGTAGCGCAAACCTGCCGCCGTGTTGCGGACGCCGTGGGCGATATGCAGCCAGCCGCGGTCCGTCTTGATCGGCGCCGGGCCTTGGCCGTTCTTCACTTCCTTGATCGTATGGTACTTCCGCTCGTCGACGATAATCTCCTTGTCCACGACCGCCGGATTCATGCTCTCGGACAAGCCCCATCCGATGCCGCCGCCGGAGCCCGCGTCGATGAAGCCGTCTTGCGGACGCGTGTAGAACGCATACTTGCCGTCCACGAATTCCGGATGGAGAACGACGTTGCGTTGCTGCGCCGACGGCGTCTTCAAGTCCGGCAACCGCTCCCAGCTGACCAAGTCTTTCGTACGCGCGATGCCGCCCTGCGCGACGGCGCTGGACAAGTCGCCCGCCGGCGCGTTCGGGTCTTTGCGCTCCGAACAGAACAAGCCGTAGATCCAGCCGTCTTCATGCTTCACAAGACGCATGTCGTACACGTTGACGTCGGGGTCTTCCGTCTCCGGAAGACGAACCGGGTAGTCCCAGAACTTGAACCCTTCCGTCGGGCTGTCGCTCTCCGCGACCGCGAAGAACGACTTCCGGTCAACGCCTTCGGTTCTCACCATCAGGTAGTATTTCCCGTTCAGCTCGATCGCTCCCGGATTGAACGCGGCGTTCACGCCGATGCGCTCCATCAAGAACGGATTCGTCTCCGGGTTCAGATCGTACCGCCAATGGATCGGCGCATGCTCGTTCGTCAGAATCGGGTTCTCGTACCGGTCGTAAATGCCGTTGCCCTGCGCCGCCGGCTTGTTCGGACGGTTGATCAACGCGTCGTGCCCCGCTTTCAATCCGCGCAGTTTGTTCATGAATTCGCTCATTTTCATGTTCCTCCCGTGTGATCTTCGCGATTTTAATTGTTAATGACTCGCTTCGAGATGAGCCAGTCGCTCCATGCCTTCCATGCAAGCGCGTCCGTTATGGTACGGGCACTTCCACGGATCGACCTTCGGATGCGTCGTTACCGGAACTCCTTCTCGCGTCACTTGCCAATGCCATTCTCCGTTAACCGAGTCGACCATATACGTCTTCGCGAAGCGCCAGCTGTTCAGGGCGGCTTGCCTGTACTTCTCCTCGCCCGTCAGCTGGTACGCGTTCAGGAAACCGACCATCGCTTCCGCTTGCGGCCACCAATCCTTCGAATCGTCGAGATGCCCGTGTCCGTCCGCCTCGTTGAATACCCCGCCGTCGGCGTCGATGCCTTCCGCGATCGTCGCGTCCGCCATCGCCAGCGCTTCCCTCCGCGCGCGGGCGATCAACGCCTCGTCGCCCAGCACGTCCGCCGCTTCGCAGATGAGCCAGCTGCCCTCGATATCGTGCCCGTAGGAGACGTGCTCGCTTTTCGAGTTCCATTCGTCGTCGAAGAAAAGCAGGAAGTGATGGTTGTCCGCGTTTACGATTTTAGCCAGGTGAATATCGATCAGGTCCGCCAGCTTCAAGCGCAGCCCTTCCGGCTTCCAGACGCGGTACAGGTTCGTGTACGCTTCGAGAACGTGAAGGTGCGTGTTCATCGACTTGCGCTCGTTGAGGTCTTTGCCGCTGAGCGACAGGTCTCCCGTCTGCGTCCAGTCCGCCGCGAGCGCTTCGATGTACCCACGGTGCGCCGGTTCATAGGCGTGCTTCTCGAGGAGCAAGTACAGTTCCTTCGCCCAGTCGAGCGCGCCTTCGTTGCCGGTCGCGCGATTGTACTCGGCGAGCGCGTAGATCGCGAACGCTTGACCGTACACCTGCTTCTTGTCCTGCACCGGACGGCCGTGCGCGTCGACCATCCAATACAATCCGCCGTGCTCTCGGTCCCTGAACTTCGCGTCCAATTCGGCGTACGCACGCTCCGCTATCGTCAAATACCGATCGTCCTTATACACCCGATAAGCGCTCGCGAACGTCCATAGAATGCGCGCGTTCAGCACGAGCCCCTTGTCCGCGTCCCCGACGACCGTCATGTCGTGCTTGATCTCCCCGACAAATCCGCCGTGCTTCTCGTCGATCGTATGGCGCATCCAGAAGCCGAGGATGTTGTTCTTCAGTTCCTCTTCCAGCTCCGCGCGCCAGCTTGCGTTCGTCAACTGTCCGTTCATTGGGTCGCTTTCTCCTCCTTGCTGGCAGCGCTGGCGATTCGCGACGCGTAATAATCGCGCACGATCGCTTCCGCTACTTTGCCGTACATGCAATAGTCGTCGTTGCGGGACGCGTCCGCCGCGTCGTACAGCTTCGCCGGCCAATCCCACAGCATGTAGCCTCGCATCCAATCCCGCTTCTCGCACGCCTCGAACATGACGCGGTAATAGTCCGCCTGCTCTCGCTCGGAAGGAGCGCCCGGGAGCGACCAGTCGTTCGGCCGCTGCGCGGAGCCCTCGCGGCTCGGGCAACCGCCTTCCATGAAGAAGAACGGCTTCTCCCAACGCTTCAACACCGCTTCGATGCGATCGAGATGCGATTCCCATTCGCCGATCGGATAATAGCCGCTCGACGAGATGATATCGACCGCGTCCCACCACGTGAGCCGGTCTTCCTGGTATTTATCGCAGTTGTAAGTAACGAGCCCGGAGTATACTTCGCGAACCGCCGCGATCAACGCGCGCCATTCCGCATCGCGGCTATCGGCTTGTACCATCTCGCAGCCGACGCACAGCATCTCGCAGCCTTCTTCCTCGGCGATGCGCGCGTAATGCACGATGAAGTCCGTATACGATGCGAACCAATCTCCCCAGCTCGGTTCGCCGGGAACGTCATCTTGGAAGAAGCAAATATGTGCCCGCCACGTGCCGTTCGCGCAATTGACGACCGGCTTCATGCATACTTTCAACCCGAGCGACTTCGCCTTGCGGATCGCCCATCTCACCTCGTCGTCCGTTACCGTAGAGCCCGCAGCATCGTCGCCGTACGAGATGCTTGTCGACTGCGCCGTCTCCTGCAGCGCGCCTAGCGCGATCGCGACCCAGTTGACGCCGACTTTGCTCATCGCGAGCATCGAATGCTCCGCTTCCGGCCCGCCCCAAGTTCCGCGAACGCCGGTCCAGCCCCACGTCATGCCGTTAACGACTTCGTTCCAGACTTTCATTGGTCCGTTCCTCCTCCATAGCTAACAAAATACAATTTGTTTGCATAATATAATAACAACACTCAAACAAATTGTAACACCATACGAATCGTTGTCAACCTTAGTTTGGCCAACTAGGATCAACGTAGAATGCTACTGAGGAAAAATCGGCGCTCCGGCGGCCAATAGCCGGGAATAGCCGGGTTACTGGCGTACATTCGGCGCTCCTACGGTCAATAGGTGGGAATAGCCGGGTTACCGGGGAACAATCGGCGGTCAATAGGCGGGAATAGCCGGGTTACTGAGGAACAATCGACGATCCGGCGGCCAATAGGCGGGAATAGCCGGGTTCTGGAAAACAATCGGCGCTCCGGCGCTCAATAGGCGGGAAAAGTCGGGTTACTGGAGAACAATCGGCGCTCCAGCGGACAATAGGCGGGAATAGCCGGGTTATCGGGAAACATTCGGCGCTCCGGCGGCCAATAGGCGGGAAAAGTCGGGCTACTGAGGTACTGAGGAACAATCGGCGCTCCAGCGGCCAATAGGCGGGAAAAGTCGGGTTACCGAGGAACAATCGGCGCTCCGGCGGACAATAGGCGTGAATAACCGGGTTACTGGAAGACAATCGGCGCTCCTGCGGGCAATAGGCGGGCAAAGCCGGGTTACCGGAGAACAATCGGCGCTCCGGCGAGCAATAGGCGGGAATAGCCGGGTTACTGAGGAACTTTCGGCGCTCCGGAGGCCAATAGGCGGGAATAACCGGGTTACTGAGGAACAATCGGCTCTCCGGCGGACAATAGGCGGGAATAGCCGGGTTACTGGCGTACATTCGGCGCTCCTACGGTCAATAGGTGGGAATAGCCGGGTTACCGGGGAACAATCGGCGGTCAATAGGCGGGAATAGCCGGGTTACTGAGGAACAATCGACGATCCGGCGGCCAATAGGCGGGAATAGCCGGGTTCTGGAAAACAATCGGCGCTCCAGTGGACAATAGGCGGGAATAGCCGGGTTACTGGCGCACCGACAATCGGCGCTCCTGCGGGCAATAGGCGGGAATACTCGTACCTCCGTCGCCATAACAAAACCCGCCATTAGAAAATGGCGGGTTCAGCAGCATCTTATTTGTTTTTCGCGGAAGTCCCGGACGCTCCGGCAACGGCCGCCGTCGACTCGCGGATCAGCAAATCCCCGGCGAGCAGAATCTTCTCCTTCGGCCCGTCCGGGTGTTCGACGCGCCAGAGCAGCGTATCGACGGCGCGCTGTCCGAGCGCTTCCTTGTTCACGTGGACGGTGCTGAGCTTCGGGCTGGCGAGCGCGGCGTCCTCGATGTTGTCGAAGCCGGCGACCGAGCACCTTCCCGGCACGTCGACGCCCAGCTTCAGGAGCACCGTCATGACGCAGATCGCGATCGAATCGTTGGCGCAGACGAACGCCGTCGGCAACGTTCCGTCCGCGTGCATGCGGCCGATAATGACCTCAAGCCGCTCGGTCATCTCCGACCGGTTCTCGCCTTCGAAGGCCAGCAGCTCCGCCTGCTGGTTCAGCGGCATGCTCTGCTCCTCCATCATCGAACGGAAGCCAAGCCAACGGTCGTAGAAGCTGCGGGAATACCGAATGTTGCCGACGAATTGCAGCATGCGGTGGCCGACGCCGAGCAAGTAGTTCGTCGTCCGGCGCACGCATTCGTAATTGTTCATGAACAGCACGTCCGAAGGGATGAGCGGATCTTCGTGGTCGACGAGCACGAACGGAATGCCGAGGTTGCGGATCTCGAGAAGCAGCTGGTTCGAGATGTGGCCGACGCCGACCAAGCCGAGCACCGCCTCGGGATTAATCAGCCGCGCGAAGTTGTCCGTCATATGTTCGGTGACGATCATCATTCCGAGATGGTTCTCTTCGAGCCCGTTCGTGATTCCGTCGATAATGCGTCCCCAGAACGTCGACTGCCGCGTCTGCTCGCGCACGTTCGGGATGAGCACGATAATCGTGTTGCGATGGCCCGCAGCGGGCTTCGCCGGCTGGGACCGGGCCACGGTCGGACGCACGCGCTTCTGCACGAAGTAGCCGAGCTGCGTCGCGGCCTGGATGATTTTCTCCCGCGTCTCCGGACTGACGCCGGACTTGCCCGAGAGCGCCTTGGAGACGGCGAACTTCGAGACGCCGACTTGGTCCGCGATTTGCTGCATCGTTATTTTTCTGGACATGACTCGCTCAACTCCGCTTCTTCGCAAAAGAACATGCAATAAAAAAAAGCCCGGGACGATGATAACAAAAACTAATTGTTATCATAACATATCCCAGGCGTTAGCGATACCGATCGTGTCGCGTTCGTTACTTGACCGCTCCGTTCGTGACTCCGGCGAAAATAAACCGTTGCAGCAGCAAGAAGATAACGACCGTCGGTATGAAGATGATGAGGATGCCCGCCGAAATGACGTTCATCTGCGCCGCGTTAGGTCCGACGAACCCGTAGATCGCCGTCGATACGACCTTCAGCTTCTGCGAAGGCATGTAGAGGAACGGCACGTAGAAGTCGTTGTAGATCGAGATCGTCTTCAGGATGACGAGCGTCGCCGTCGCAGGCCCGAGCAGCGGGAAGATGATCGAGCGGTAAATCTTGAACAGCGAAGCGCCTTCGATCATCGCGCTCTCGTCGAGGTCCCGAGGAATGCTGTTGACGAATTGCAGGTAGATGACGATCTGCAGCACGTCCGCGCCCATGTACAGCAGCATCGGCGCTTTGATCGTGTTGTACACGCCGAGCCACTTGATGACGCTGAACGTCGCGACCTGCGTCGTTACGAGCGGAATGACTTGCGCGACCAAGTACAAGCCGATGATCGGCGTTCTGAGCTTGAACTCGAACCGTCCGAGGGCGTACGCCACCATCGTGCCGAGCATGATGTTGCCCAAGATGGCGACGACGAGAATGATCGCGATGTTCTGGAAGCCGAGACCGAGCTTGCCGACCTCGAACACGCGCTGGAAGTTGTCGAAGTTGAACCAGTCGTTCGGAAGCGCGAGTCCGGTCTGATAGTATTCTTCCTTCGTCTTGAACGCGCCGACGAGCACCGAGTAGATCGGGAAGAAGACGATGAATACGCCGGCGAGCAGCGACAGGTATTTCAGGGTCGTGACGGTGCCTTCTCTGCGTAGCATGTTAGTTGTCCCCCCTGAACAGCACTTTACGCTGGATGACGATGAAGAACAGCACGATGAACAGCAGGATGACCGCCATCGCGGACGCCAGTCCGAAGTTCTCGAACTTGAACGCCATGTCCACCGTCTGGATGACGAACGTCGAGGTGCCGTTCGCGCCGAGCATCATGACGAACGGAATATCGAACGCTTCGAGCGCTCCGGTCAGCGTCAGGACGAGCATCAGCTCGATGACTCTGCGCAGGCTAGGCAGCGTTATGAAGCGGAAAGTCTGCCAGCTTCCCGCGCCGTCGATCTTCGCGGCTTCGTATTGGTCGTTCGGAATCGATTGCAGCGCGCCGATGAAGATGACCATGCTGAGGCCGAAATACTTCCACATCGAGATGAACGCCAGCGAGAAGTTCACGAGCTTCGGATCGCCGAGCCACATTTGCTGCCACGATTCCAGGCCGAGCGCGCCCAGGAATACGTTCAGGGAGCCGTACTCCGCGTGGTACACGTTCTTGAACATGATGACCGTCGCCACGCTATGCAGCACGTAAGGCAGGAACAGCAACACTCGGAAGGCGTACCGGCCGCGCAGCTTGCCGTTCAGGATGACGGCGAAGTAGAGGGCAATGGCCGTCTGCGTCAATCCGCCGACGAAGTAGTACAGGTTGTTCTTGAACGCGCCGAAGATTTCGGGCCGCGAGAACACTTCCTTGTAGTTGTCCAAGCCGATCCAAGTCTGGTCGAAGCCGAGCCCGTCCCAGTCCGTGAAGCTGAAGTAGAACAGCGCGGCCGCCGGGTAGAGCGAGAACGCGCATAGCAGAGCGAGCGGAATCGTCAGGAATCCGAATAGAATGATCGTTCTCTGCGCCTTATAGCTTAAATTCAATGAAATTCCCCTGCCTCTCGGTCCACACGTTGACAATCCTGTCAGGAAACGCTTTCACGAATATTATAAGACGTTTTGTTATTGAATTTAATAGTCTGTGTTTGTTTTCATTGTCTTCTATTTAGATAATATCTACCTAACGCGGTCTCTGTACTCCTTCGGCGTGCAGCCGACGACCTTCTTGAACACTTTGTTGAAGTAGGCCGGATCTGCATATCCGACCTTCTCTCCGATCTCGTACGTCTTCAGAGCGGTGAGCTCGCGAAGCAGCTCCTTGGCCCGGTCGATCCGCACCGAGATGAGGTACTCGGTGATCGTCTCCCCGGTCTCGGTCTTGAACAGCTTGCTGAGATAGCTCGGCGTTAAGTATACTTCCTCGGCAAGCCGGTTCAACTCCAGCTCCTCGGTATAATGTTGCAGGATGTACGACTTAACCGTCTCCACGACTCGATTCTCCTGCCGCGACTCCTGCAGCAGCCGGAACTCCTCGGCGACCTCCGCAAGGTAAAATCGCGAGAACGCGTCGAAGTCCGCGTACCGATGAGGTTCGCAAGCGGCCACCGGCTGCGGAGCCGCTTCCGGTTCCCCCGCCTTCGCCGTCCCGTAACGCCGGATGAAGGCAAGCACCGTCTCGCATCCTTCGCGAAGCTCCGGCCACGTCGGCCGCTCCTCCCTGCACGCCTTGATCCACTTGACGATCGATTCCTGCGCCCGGACGAACTCCGTCAACGCCATCATATCGTGGAACTCCTTGTCCAAAAGCACGGGCAGGCGCTGCGCCGCATGTTGCCGTTTCGGAATCGAGGCATAATCGGCGAAGCCGCCGCGGCCGGCCGTAAACCACGCATGCTGAAGCGCCTGCTCCGCCTGCCGGCAAGCTTCCCGCAGCCATGTCGCGCCGCGGAACACGCCGCTGCCGCCGATCCGCCCTTCGAACGCGACGGGCAGCCGCTGCAGCAGCGTCTGTCCGATCTCTTTGGCCCGCTCGGCGTGATCGGTGCTGCTCAGCCAGACGACGAGCGCATAGGCATCGTCTCCCTCGAGCACCTTGCGCCTCGGCAGCCATCCGGCCGTCGCGGTATCGATGATCCGAGCGGACATCTCCGTCCGCCCGCGGATAACGAACACCGCGTACGGCTCGATGAACGAAGGCGACAGCTCCAGCGCCTTGGACGTCTCGTCGCGCAGATGCTTCGGCAGTTGCTCCGCTTCGTTGAACAGCAACAACCCGAGCTGATCTTCCTCCCGCGCATGCTCCCGTTCCCGCTCCTGCGCCAGGCTGTCGCCGACTTTGCGCAGCAGCTGCTCCAGCTCGGACTTGTCTACCGGCTTCAGCATGTAGTCTTCGATGCCGTACCGCAGCGCTTGGCGGGCGAACGTGAAATCGTCGAACCCGCTTACGATCGCGATCTTCAGGTTCGGCTTCCGATCCCTCAGCCTCTCGATCAGCTCCAGTCCGTTCATCTTCGGCATCTTGATATCCGTAATGACCAGCTCGACGTCGAGCTCGTCCAACTGCGCGAGCAGCTCCGCCCCGCTGGCGAAGATCCCCGTCACCTTATATTGTTCTCCGGATTGCTCGATTAACTTCGCGAGTCCTTGCCGGATTCGTTCTTCGTCGTCCACGACGGCGATCGGTATCATGCGGTCGTATCTCCCCTCGGTTGCTCGATCGGTATGCGCACCGTTACGTCCGTTCCGACGCCGGGCGCGCTCTCTACCGTAATGCCGTAGTTCTCGCCGAAACGCAGCTTCAGCCTCTCATGGACGTTCCTCATGCCGATGCCGCGTCCGCCTTCGGACGTCTTGCGCTCGGGATCGTCCAACGCGGCGCGCAGCCGCCTCAGCGTCGCTTCGTCCATGCCGACGCCGTCGTCGGAGATCGTATACAGGCGGTCCGGCCCGGCTTCCTCGCAGCGCAGCCGGATCGTCATGTTCGGCTTCGACTCGTCCATGCCGTGATAGACCGCGTTCTCCACGATCGGCTGGAACAACAGCTTCATGACCGGCGACTGCATGTCCATGCGATCCGCTTCCAGCGACAGCGCGAACCGATTGCTGCCGTAACGGTAATTCAACAGCTGAAGATAAATTTCCAGATGCTCCAGCTCCTTGGACAGCGGAACCGTCTCCGTGCCGGAGCCGATGCCGTACCGCAGCAGCTTGCCGAGCAGCTGCGTCATGTCGCTCACTTCGGTATCGTCGTTGATGACGGCCGTCATCCGGATCGATTCGAGCGTATTATAGATGAAGTGCGGATTGATCTGGTTCTGAAGCGCCTCTAGCTCCGCTTCGTTCTTGCGCTGGCCCGCCTTGTACACGTCGTCGATCAGCGATCGGACTCTGGTCACCATCCGATTGAAGGCGCTGCCGACGACGCCGATCTCGTCTCGCCCGCGTACCGGGAACGTAACCTCCAGATTGCCGGTTTGCACCGTTTTCATGAGGCGTACGAGAGAACGCAGCGGCTTCGTCAGCGCGAACGTCAGAATGAGCGAGATGACGAGCGCGAACCCGATAATCGCGAACGCCGAGGCTACCGTCACGTTACGGATGCGGATCGCGTCCCACATCAGGTTGTCCTGGGGGATCGCGACGAAGATTTTCCACCCCGTGTGCTGGGATTCGCGATAGATGGACAGCACGGATTCGCCTTCGATATTCGTATGGAAGCTTCCTCCCGCTCCCGAGGCTTGCTCGAGCAGGTCGCTGGATTGCAGATTCTGCGCCAAGTACTTCTTCTCGCTATCGAACACGACCCGACCCGCATTATCCACGATGAGCGTCGTGCCTCCCGTCGCGTTATCGAGATCCTTCACGATGTCTTCGATGACATCGATGTTGGCGTCGACGGCGATCATGCCGAGCGATTCGAAGTTCGTATCGATGATTTCGCGCACGACCGTGAATACGTAGCGGCTGCCCGAGCGTCCGCTGACTTCCTGCGTGCTGACGAGCACCGGCGTTCCGTGCTGCGCGTACGCGAGCGACCGCCAATCATCGTACACCGACTTCAGATCCGTCCGTATGCCTTCGCTCTTCGTCGTGAAATAATAATGACCGTACCGGTCGAACAAATATACGGAGTTGGAGCCCGCGCTCTTGATGTTGTTCAGGAAGTAGATGCTTCCCTCGACCCGCCGGAGCAGCTGCAGTTCCTCGTTCGACAACCCGCCCTTCGTGTCGGTCTCGAGCGTCTCGGGATCGTTCGCGTGCATCGGCATCGTCTCGTAATAACGGTTCGAGATGCGCAACCCTTCCTTGATCTCGTCCAAGTAGGAAGGAATGATCGAGATCTTCTTCATGTCCTCCATGTAGTCGTCGAGCTTGTCGATCATCTTGTCCGAAATTTCCGATACGTATGTAACCGTGTTGCGCTCGATGGAATCGCTGTACCGTTCGGCGGAGATGTAGCTAAGGACCCCGATCGGCAAAATAATAAGAAACAGGAAGACGATGAACAGCTTTCCTTCCATCCGGTTCAGCGGAGACGCCAGCCGTTTCCATATGCCGCCATGCCACTTTGTCATCCGTACGTCTCCCCTCTTTGATCGTAGTGTAACATAATTTTATGCTAACAAGCGCATAATAAAAAATCCCCGTCCAGCCGAGAAACTGCCTCGACGGGCCGGAGATCCCTCTCCCACTGCTACTTGCCGTTATCTTACGCCGTCGCGGCTTCTGCCGCGCATGCCGGCCAAACCGAGCAAGCCGAGCAGACCGAGCCAGCCCCAATCGAATCCGTCGTCATTGTCGGTAGCGGCGGCCGCGCGGTAGTTGTTCGTGCGCACCCCGTTGCTCGTCGTGCTCATGCCGCGGTAGGCGTTCATTCGCGTCCGGTCGTAGGTTCCGTAGCCGTTGTTCGTAACGGCGCCATTCGGCGAATACGTGCCCGTGCCGTTCGTGCCGAACGTCCGGTCCAAGCCGCTGCGGACATCGTTGCCGAGGCGCCTTGCATCGTTACCGAGGCGCGTTCCGTTGCCGTTGTTATCGAACGGATTCAGGTCGACGCCGTTGCCGTTGTTCACGTTGTTGTTCGTCATGCCGTTCGCCGCCAAGCCGTGACCCGTCGTCATTTGCTTGATCGTCATGTCAGTAGGGACGCTCGCGAACGTCGGCGCGACGGCGGCGACCGATAGACTGCCCACCAACAACGAGCTTAACAACACCTTTTTCAATTTGCAGCCTCCTTGATGAATCGGATAATGGTTTGCCCCTCTAATTTCTCCCCCGCCCGCCCCCGTCATCCGCGCCGGGACACGCCAATATGCTAATACATTGCTAATAATTGTAAACCAACTTTCTTAAAACTTCAGGGCTACAATGAAGGCAACAAAGCGAAGAAAGGCGGTCGAACCGAATGCGCGACATGACGGATACCGTGCAACGAATGGACGACGAGCTGTTGATCAGCCGCTTCAACGACGCGGCTCCCTTCTCCCCCGACGACGAATTCATCCAAATGCTGCTGAGGGAAATCAAGAAGCGGAACCTCAGCATCGAAGAAGTGCTGCGAGAGCTGCACGTGCAATAGCCCCCGCCTGTTCCGAGGGCGTACATTCGCGGAACCTGCGAGCAATTGGGTGATTGCCCCGTCCCGGTAAGATTACCTCCGCATAAACTGTCAGCGTGATGATTCATCACAATAAAACGCGGTGGTGATATCCATGGGATACCCTGTAGCAAATGAAGGCGTTGGATGTGGTGGCGGAGGTATGGGCGCAGCTGCCTTCGCACTCGTATTATTCGTCCTGCTCGTCATCATCCTCAAAGCTGGCTATTAATTAAAGACGGCGAAGCGAGAACAACCCCGGCCGGGAAGCGGCCGGGGTTGTTGGCTATGAAGAGGAATTATAATCGCTCGATCTTATCGAAGTCCGGCCCGTAGGAGCCGGCATTATGCGAGAACTTGATCGTGTTCGCCCCCGCGTTCAGGTTAACCGCGATCGTGACGGACCCTACCGTCGTCCAGCTGCCCGTGGCCGGGAAGCTGACGGTCGTCGCGGCCCCGCCGTTCACGCTGACGAGCGACGTACGGGCGGAAACGTCCCCGTTCAAGTAATAGATCTTCACCGAATAGGAACCGGCCGACGACGCGCTGACGCCGTTCACCTGCAGCGTGCCGTCGTTGTTGCCGATATTCTTGACCGCCTGCCCGCCCGAGCACGTGCCGCACGAAGCGCGCCAAGCGCCTCCGCCGAGCGTGTTGCCCGTCGCTTCGGCTTCGTAACTCGTGCCCGAAGACGGCGGCGCGTTCGTCGTCACGTTCAGCGCGGAGCTGGCCGACGACTCGTTGCCGGCCGCATCCTTCGCTTTGACCGTGAATGCGTACGCCGTGCTCGCGGTCAGTCCCGTGACCGTATAGGTCGTACCCGTCACGAGCGACGTATTGACCTTCGTCGTTCCGCGGTACACGTCGTAGCCGCTCACGCCTACGTTATCCGTCGACGCCGACCACGACAGCGATACGGTCGTGTCGGTCTTCGACGGGGAAGTCAATCCGGTCGGCGCGGTCGGCGCCTGCGTGTCGCCGCCTCCGCCTCCGCCGCTCGTCGAGTAAATTTCCATGCCCATGACGTGCGGATCGCCCGTGACTTTGACGAGTTCCATGTTCAGCGTGCCGTCGGACATCGTCACGTTATACGGTCCGTACTTCGCCCAGCTTCCGAGCGCGAGCGAGCCGATCGGAGACGAAGTGACCTGCGTGCCTTCGAGCTTCACGTTGAACGTGCGGTAATTGCTCTGATGGTTCTCGATGACCCATACGTACACTTGATACGTGCCGTTCGCCAGCGATTGGGCGACGTTCAAGCCCGTCGAGTTCCAGATCGCCGTGTTCAGCATGGAGCTCGTCGCGCTATCGACCGCCGGGGACGGCGTCACCGTCGTAGACGCGCGGCTGACCGTGCCGAGCGTCAAGCCCGCCGCGCTCTCCGCGAGCCAGGCGTTGCCGCCGATCGTGACCGCCCCGCCGTTGAAGTTGATACCCTTGAAGAACGTCGGCGTGCCGCCGCCGCTAGAAGCGTTCGTCGTAACGTTCAGCGCGGAGCTGGCCGCCGACTCGTTGCCGGCCGCGTCCTTCGCCTTCACCGTGTACGAATACGCCGTGCTGGCGGCCAATCCCGAATCCGTGTAAGAAGTTCCGGTTACGAGCGACGAATTCACCTTCGCCCCCCCGCGGTAGACGTCGTAGCCGCTCACGCCGACGTTGTCCGTGGACGCCGTCCAAGAGAGCGAGACGGTCGTATCCGTCTTCGACGGCGACGACAGTCCGGTCGGCGCGGTCGGCGCTTGCGTATCGCCGCCCCCGCCGCTGCCGGTCCATTCGTATCTGCCGATGTCCGGCGCCGAACCGCTGTAAGGCAAGCCGACGTTCGTCCCCGCGTTGACGACGAGGCTCGTCGCCGAAGCCGGACGGAAGAACGGATCGGGCTTCGCGCCGCTGCCCGTCAGACCCGGGTTGCCCGTCAAGTTGTTCGAGATGTTCAGGTTGACCGGCGTGCTGCCGTACGCGCGGATAAGCGGCGTCGGGACATTGTACAGCACGTTGTGCGTCATCGTCGTGTCGACGAGATATTGCGTGTCGCTTGCCGTCAGTACGAAGGCGTATTGCATGTCGGTCGCGACGTTGTTCTGGAACTTCGTGTTCGTGATCGGGGAGTTGCCGACCGACTTGTACCAGACCGCCTGCTCGAACCGGGTGAAGTGGTTGTTGTAGATCTTGTTGTTGTCGTACGCGTAACCGACGTTCGCGTTCTCAAAGTAGATGCCGGCGTTCCATTCCTCGGTCGGTAGCACGCGGTTGTAGAATACGTTGTTGTAGATCTCGTTATTGCCGATGTACTTCTCCTGCCACATGCCGACGCCCCAGCGCGTCTGCTCGAAGTAGTTGTTGTACACCTTGGCGTTGCCCGCGGCGAGCTCGATGCCGACGCTCTCGTTGAGATCGTCCGTCACGATCTCCGTATTATCGTGGAACAGCAGGCTCGTGCCCGTCGCCTGCACCTTGTTGACGATCGATACCCAGTTGTTGAGCGTATTATTGTAGATTTCGCTATTCTCGTAGATGTTCCAGAATTCGATCGTGGCGTCCGAGCCCCATAAGACGTCGACGCTATTCGTATTGACCGTGTTGTTGTATACTTTAATGCCCTTGAACCAGCCGTAGTTCTCGAACTTGATGCCGTAACCTTCGGTCTCGTTGATCGTGTTGTGATGAATAAGCGCGCCGTCGAGACCGCCGAGCGACATCGCGCCCGACGTCCAGCCGGTCAAGTCGTGCGCCGTGTTCGTCAGCACGCAGTTGTAGATCTGGATGCCCGTGTTGTAGAACGAAGGCGCTGCATGGTCTCCGGCCGTCCAGCCGGCGATCGCCCGGATGCCGGTGTGCGCGGTGTTCGTCACGTTAACGTCGTGGATGACGACGTTGTCCCGCCCTTGAACGTGGATGCCGCCTTCGAGCGCCTTGCTCTGGCCGTTGATCGTGAAGCCGCTGACCGTCTGGCTGCCGTTCGTCTTGGAGCCGGAGTGCAACTGCACGAGCACCGAGTTGCCCGTCCCCGGATTCGGGATCGCGCCGGCGCTAAGCGTCGTCTGCGACACGCCCGCTCCGGTCAGATTCACCCCGGGAGCGAGTTGGATCGCCGCCGTCTCGACGAACGTGCCCGCCGTCATGACGATCGTATGCCCTTGCCCTCCCGCCACCTGCGAGGCGGCGTAGGCGACCGTCTTCCACGGATTCGCCTGCGTACCGTTGCCCGTCGCGTTGTTGCCCGACGGACTGACGTAATAATTCGATGCCGCGTGAGCGGTGGAGACGAACGAGCCAAGCGATAATACCGTGAATAGCAGTGCGGCGATTGCGAGCCATACGACATTGCGAAGCGGCCTTGCATTGGACATGTTACTGTTCCTCCTTTGATTGCTCGAATTGGTGAAGCGCTTTCATAATGCCATGCGGCAACCGCCTCCGTATACGATACATTCCATAGATTACTATCAACCGCGAGCGGTCGGTCAATCTGGCAATAATGTATCGATCCGGTAGTCCTTGATTGCGTACAAGAGCCGCCCCCGGAAGTCGCCGACGACCGGGGAACGGCTCTTGTTGTTCGTATGTGGCTTCGCTTCCGCTTAAGACAACAGCTTCTTCATCCGGTACTCCCGCGGCGTCGTGCCGAACTTCTTCTTGAACGCCCGGAAGAAGTGGCTCTGGTTGCTGAAGCCCGACGCTTCCATGATCTCGTTGACGGTGTAGTCGCCTTTCTCGAGCAACCGCTCCGTCTGCTCCAGCCGCACCTCGGTAATGTAGTCGGCGATCGACAGCCCTTCCGCCTTCTTGAACAGCCGCCCGACGTACACCGACGACATCTTGAGCAGATCGGATACGCTCTGCAGGCTCAGATTCAGATCGGTGTAGTTCGCCTGCACGATCTCCTTGATCGCGTCGATGAGCAGCGCGTTGCGATCGAGCTCCTTCTCGTCCTGGCGCGAGGCGCATAGCGGCTGCAGCACCTTCGCGAATACCGCCTTCATCTCGTCCAGCGTCTCCCGCTCCATCACTTCCGCGTGCAACCGGTACAGGTCGGTCGTCGGAATCGGCCGCAGCTTGTTCTCGTTCACCTCCGCCACCGTCCGCTTGATGACGATAGACAAGTATGACAGCGCATGGACGCAGTTATCGTAGGACATCGTGCCCGCCAGCTCGACGAACTTCTCGAACGACGGCTCGAGCGCGTCCCAGTTGCCGGAACGGATGCCTTCGATGATGCGGCGCTCGAGATCGGACGGGATGGCGATATCGTCCGAACGCTCGTGCTTCGCCGCCATCTCCGCCGTAATGATAGACTGCTTGCCGTAGAACAGCTTATATACCGATTGGTTGAGCGTCTTCGCGTACTGCGCCGACATGCTCCGGCTGCCTTGGAACGTCTCCCCGACGGCGACGGAGAACGTCACCCGGTAGAACGACTTGACGACCGACTGCAATTCCTCGAGCAGCTCGATGAGCGATTCTTCCACCGGCTCGCGAGATTGCACGAGGAAGACGAGATGGTCCGGCTTCGGTTCCACGACCGCGATCGCGTGCGCCCGGCCGACGATCTCCTCCGCGATGTTGGAGATCGCGTAATGGTATAGCCGATGATCGCCCGCGTTCGGACCGCGGGACATCGCCGCGACGTCATCCAGCCGGGCGACGCAGACCGTGAATCGGCCCTCGGGGCGAACGTCGAGTCCTTGCCCTCGCGCCTCGGTCTCCCATTCGGCCGCGGTCATCGTCTCGCTCTCCTGCACGAGCCTTCTCATCGTGTAGCGCTTCAGAATCCACTTGTTCTCTTCGATCTTCGAATCGGCCAGCTTCACCCGGTCGATCATGTTCCCGTACAAGCCGGCGAGCACCGCCATCTCGTCCCGCGACTGCCCCGTCTGCTGCAGCTCGTCCGGCGTCTTGGAGACGATCGAACGGAACATCTGGTCGAACGGGCGATACAGACGCCTGGAGATGATCATCGCGATCGACACCGTGAGCGCGAGGAAGACGACCGTGAGCAATATCGTCGTATAGCGCAGCCGCTGCACTTGACTGAGTACTTCCGCGTACGGCTGCGCGTGGATGAGCGTCCAATCCTGCAGGCCCGCCTTCATGAACGACACGACTTGCTTCTCCCCGCCGATCCGAATGACCTCGTATCCGCTCGTCTCTCCTTGGGCGAGCAGCTCGTGCAGGCGCTCGGCCAACTCGGGCACCGTGGGATCGATCCGGTTGCGCGCGTTCAAGATTCGGCCGTCGTCGTCCATGAGGAACGCTTGGCCGGTCTGCTGTCCTTCCTCCTTCGCGATCAGATCCAAGTTGTCGAACAGCCATTGCGACTTGACGTTCAGGATGAGCGCGTCGTCGATGCCGCGCTTCGCGCTCGGATCGTAGAGCAAGTAGCTGAAGAAGTCGACCTTGCGGAACGTGCCGTCCGACTGGCCGAGATCGACCGGAATCAGCTTCCGCTTCGTCGACTGTCCGGCTTCGGACAGCATCGCCCTGAACTTCTCCTCGTACGCCGGACGGATCGCGCGAATGTTGCCGTTGCCGATATAGAACCGGTCCATGTTGCCGTTATAGATGAACACCGAATGCAGGAACGATGACGTTCCGACGTACGTATCGAGCGCGTCGATCCGCTGGTACATGAGCTCGTCGTCGGTTTTCGCGTAACGCAATATTTTAACGTCGTTGTTCAGGAACAGCGTCTGGGCCGTATCCGCGACGATTTCGTTCATTTGGGAGACGTTGTACCGGATTTGCCCGAGCAGCTTCTCGTTGGCGCGTTGCTGGACGTTCAGCACCGTGCGCTCGGACGTGAACAGAATGGAGAAGGCCGTCACCAGCAGCAGGACGACCGATAACAAGGTGATGGACAGCCATATTTTTTGCAAGTATCGTTTCGATTTCAAGGATGTGAATAGGGCCATCTTCGTCACCTTTTATGATGGATTTGTTAAGGGTCGCGTCGACGGTCTCAAAGGCCGTCTCCGGAATCGGAAACGGCCCTTGGACTTTGGCGTTATTGCTTGCCGTTGGCGGCAGCCCATTCGTCGAGCTGACGTTGCTTCTCTTGCATGACCGCGTCGACGCCGACTTTCTTCATCTTGTCATTGAGCGTCGTCAAATACTTGGCCGGATCGATCGTCCCCGTCTCGAGGCCCGGTCCGTACTCCTTGATGAGCGCGTCCATGTTGGCGCCTTCGGCCTTCGTGGAGTCGCCGTTGAAGTTGAAGCCGCTAAGCGCGGGAATGATGGCCGTGTCGTTGAGCTTCTTCACGCGGTCCCACGTATCTGCCGGTTGGCCTTCAAGCAGGTAACCGTTCGTGACGTTGCCGAAAATCCAGCCGGAGTTCGCTTTGTATCCGCCGTCGTCGTTGATCTTGATCGTGTTGTCGCCGACTTTGGTATAGTGCTTGCCTTCGATGCCGAACGTCAGCAGGTTGAACAGGTCCGCGTTCGTGTTCAGCAGCTCGAGCAGCATGAGCGCGCGGTCCGCGTGCTTGGAGTTGTAGTTGATCGCGTTCATCGTCGGCGTAACGCCCGTGAAGATCGGCGTCGAGATCGGCGCGTACACGACTTCGTTGCCGCCGAAGTCCGCTTTCTTGCCGGCTTCGCTGCCCGGAGCGAGCGTGAAGTCTTGCAGGACCGCCGCGTTGCCCGAGTTAAGCAGCGGCTTCAGGTCGGTTACCGTCGCCGCGTCTTCGTTCGTGTAGCCCTTCTCGCGCCAGCTGCGCATCAGTTCCAAGTGAGTCTTATACTCCGGCGTCTCGAGCGGGTTAATGACCGTGAACGGATCGTCGATCTTGTAATGAACGCCGCCGAGCCATTGCATGCCGTACGCTTCGTTCAGCATCGTGAAGTCTTTGCTCATGGCGAACGGCGTCACGCCCGGCTCGTTCTGCTTGATCTGTTCGAGCAACGGCTCGAGATCCTTGTACGTCTTCACGTTCGTCGTGTCGAAGTTGTACTTGTCGACGAACCGCTTCTGGATGACGAAGCCCGGCGTCTTCGTGAACGTCTGGAAGTTCGGAATCGCGTACAGCTTGCCGTTCACCTTCACGTCGCTCCAGGCGACGTCCGAGAAGCTGCTCTTGATCGTCGGCGCGTATTTGTCGAGCATTTCGTCGGTAATTTCGAGGAACGCGCCTTTGTTGACGTTATCGATATATTTGAACATCCAGCTGGACGTCCAGACGATATCGTAGTCGTCGTTCGCGGCGACGATCGTGTTCAATTTGTTCTCGTAATCGCCGCCGTCGATCGGAATGAGTTCGACCGTCGTGTTGATCAGTTGTTGCGTCATTTTGTTGAATTCATCGGCTACCGCTTGCTGATCTTGCGGAATGCCGAATTGCACGTAGTACCACTTCAGGGTGACCGGCTCTAGCGTAGGCGCCGGCTCCTCGGAGGACGCCGGAGCGCTCGCGCTCGGCGATGCGCTCGGCGACGCGCTTGGCGATGCCGCGTTACCGTCGTTATTGTTGTTGTTCCCGCCGCAGGCGCTTAGCGCCAAGGACAGAGCAAGCACGGACGCTAATCCCAGACTCCGTTTCTTCATGCTTGGACAACCTCCCTGATTTCTATATTATGTTGGAAAATGACCCGTTTGGGAACCCGTCGCTGCAGCAAAACGGGTTGCCTTCGGCCATGTGTTCCCGGAGAGGGACGCTTACCCCTTCAGCGAGCCGAGCGTGAGGCCCGAGACGAAATAGCGCTGGAAGAACGGGAAGACGCAGAGCATCGGTCCCGCGGCCATGATCGCCATCGCCATGCGGACGCTGTACTTCGGCAGCTGGGAGACGTCGATGTTGAGCTGCTTGACGAAGTCGGTGTTCGCGGTCAAATACTCGATCGTGTTCAGCATGCGGATGAGCAGCAATTGCAACGTCGCGAGGTTCGGCTTGTCGATGAACAGCATCGCGTTGAACCACTCGTTCCAATAGTTGAACGAGATCATGAGGCCGATCGTGGCAAGCGCGGGCGTCGTAAGCGGCAGCACCATCGTGAAGAAGATGCGCATCTCGCTCGCTCCGTCCATCTTGGCGGATTCGACCATCTCGAACGGGATTTTCTGCAGGAAGCCTTTCATGACCATAATATGGAACGGGCTCAGGAGCCCCGGAATAATGATCGCCAGCAAGCTGTCTCTCAGGTGCAAATATTGCGTCATCAGAATGTAGAACGGGACGAGTCCGCCGCCGAACAGCATCGTGAAGAACACGTAGAACGTCGCGAGACGGTTGAACCGGTAATCCCGGCGAGAGAGCACCCACCCGGTCATCGCCGTCATGAGGAGCCCGAACGCGGTGCCGATGACGGTGACCATGATCGTCACCCAGTAAGCCTTCAGCAGAATCGTCGGCGATTGGAAGACGATCCGGTACCCTTCGAGCGACAGCTCGCTCGGCAAGAACCGGTAGCCGTGCTTCAGAATGTCGCTCTCCGCGGTGAACGAGGAGATGACGACGAGCAGGAACGGGACGAAGATGCAGATCGAGAACGCGATGAAGAACGCGTTGATCAGCCTGCGGGAGATCGAACTGCCCTCGCCGGGCGCCGTACGCCGGCGCGCTCGGACTTCGGGTTGCGCGGTTGCCGTATGCATGAGGTCAGCTCCTTTCTACCATAAGGCGTTCTCGTCGTTGATTTTTCGGACGGCCCAGTTGGCGAGCAGCACGAGAACGAACCCGACGATCGATTGGAAGAAGCTGACCGCCGCGGACATCGAGATGTCGCCGATCTGCCTGAGCGCCCGGAATACGTACGTGTCGATGATGTCCGTGGAGGAATAGATCATGCCGGTGTTGTTCGTGACGAAGTAATGCAGGCCGAAGTCGCCCCGGAACATCCCGCCGATCGATAGGATCAATAGAATCGTAATGAGCGGCGTCAGCAGCGGGATCGTGATGCGCCAAGCCATCTGCCGCTTGTTCGCGCCGTCGATCCGGGCCGCCTCGTAATACGTCTGGTCGATGCCCATGATTCCCGCGTAGTAGAGCAGGACGCTGAAGCCGACCGCTTTCCATAGATGCACGATATTAAGAATGTAGGGCCAATATTGCGACCCGAAGTACCATTCGATCTTCTCCAGTCCGAGCGAGAGCAGCGTCGAGTTGATGAAGCCGTTCTGGTGGTCGAGGAACGCGTTCGCGATATACGAGACGAGCACCCACGAGAGGAAGTACGGCAGGAACATGATCGTCTGGTGCACCTTGACCCATCTGCGCGTCAGCTCGTTCAATAGAATGGCGAGCGCGAGCGAGACGATCAGCGTGACGAAGATGTAGCTGAGGCTGTACAGAATCGTGTTGCGCGTCACCCGCCACGCCGTATCGCTGGCGAAGAAGAACTTGAAGTTCTCGAAGCCGACCCAGTCGCTTCCGAAGATGCCCTTGCGGATGTTGTAGTCTTTGAAGGCGATAATGACGCCGACCATCGGCACGTAGGCGAGCACCAGGAAGAACAGGAAGCCGGGGAGGAAGAGCAGGCTCAGCTCCGTCGTCTTGCTTCTGAGGAATGGAATCTTTCTAAGCATGCTGGATCACCTCGGTTTCTGTTTCTGTGCCGAGGAGCTTGCGCCCCTCGTTCTGATGCCCATTATGGACGGCTTCGGGCGGTATTGGATACTGTCGATAATGAACTTTACGCCCTGTAACGTCCTTTTGGCGACTGTATGAAACGTATATTGCTACCTCGTTATAGGTTGGAGACCGGGGATTCGCCCGCGAACGCGAATTGTCCGAAGATCGCGCCGACGAACGCTTCGTGCGAGGCCGGAACGTTGCCGTAAGCGTTAATGCGGACGGGCGCCATATCGAAGTAATCGTTCATGACGTACGGCGAGCCGAACGAGACGACGATCGTCTTGTCGCGGCCGGCGGTGAACGCGCTCCACGCGGTGGACGCCTCGTCCTTGGACAGGCCGAGCGGTCCCATCGGACGGTGCGGGCGGACGGCCGGCGCGAACACGATCAAGTCGAATTCGTCCTCGCGCTTGACCAGCTCCTCGTACCAGATGTTGCGCTTCAGCTCGGCTTGGATGCCGCGTGATTCGAACGCGGATTTGAGGTGCGCGAGCTCTTCGAAGTCCGCGTCCGCCGGGCAGATGCCGACGATCAGCACGTTGTTGATCTGATTCGCCGCGAGCGGCAGCATGCCGTTCTCGTCGCTCATGAGCGTTAGGCTCCGTTCCGCGACCGCGCGGGCGGTGTTGAGCGCATACGCGTCAGCTTCCTCGAAGCTAACTTCCGGCTTGACGGCCATGCTGTAGTCCGGTGCGGCTTCTTCGGCATCGAGCTCGAGGAGGCCGAGGCGCTGCTTCAGCTGCAGGACGCGCAGGACGGCGTCGTCGAGACGCTCCATCGAGATTTCGCCGTTGTCGAGCGCCCGCTCCATCCGCTCGAAGTACGTGAACTCCGGCCATAGCATCATGTCCGTGCCCGCGATCATGCTCTTCACGTACGCCTCGTCCTGCGGGAACCACTTCAGGTAGCCGCCCATGACGAGCGCGTCGGAGACGACGACGCCGCGGAAGCCCATCTCTTGCTTCAGGAGCTTAAGCGTGAGTTCTTCGGCGAGCGTCGCCGGCAATCTGCGGCCGTTCGGTTCGAGCTGGTGCTGGTAAGAAGGCAGCGCGATATGGCCGGTCATAATCGAGGCGACGCCGTCGTCGATGACCGCTTGGAACATCGCGCCGTGGTGCGTCAGCCATTCCTCGAACGGAAGGGAGTTGAGCGTCGTCATCATGTGCTGGTCGCGATAATCGACGCCGTCTCCCGGGAAGTGCTTCGCCGTCGCCGCCAGCCGGTGCTCCTGCATGCCGCGGACGAACGCCTTCAGCAACGGGATCGCCCATACCGGCTTGTCCGACAGCGCGCGGATGTTCGTGATCGGATTGTTGCGGTTCATATTCAGGTCGGCGACCGGCGAGAACGTCCAGTTGACGCCGACTTGCTGCGCTTCGAGCGCTGTCGCTTTGCCGTAATCGTACGCCAGCTGCTCCGAGCGGGCAGCGCCCAGCGCCATCGGCTGCGGCAGCTTCGTCATGCCGGAGATCATGTTGCCGCAGCCGTTCTCGAAGTCCGAGGCGTAGATGAGCGGCAGCTTCGTCGCTTCGTTGTATTGGCGCGTCGCTTCCTTCACTTGCTCGCGCGTGTTGCCGGTCATGACGTCCTTGATCATCTCCGCGCCGACGAAGAAGCCTCCGACCGGGTATTGCTCCAGCATCGCGGCAAGGCTGCCGTACTTCTCGCGCTCGTTGGCGCGGTTGGACAGGACGACGACGGTTTGACCGATTTTCTCGCGGACGGACAGGTCTTGCAGACGGATTTTTCTCATGGGGAATCTCTCCTTATTAATAGAAGGTATATTTGGGGCGTTCATCTAACTCGTTCCGCATCCTACTCGCCGATCAACTCCAGCTCCACGACGGTATCGATCTTGCACGGCAAGCCCGGGCCGGTCTCGGCTTCGTTGCTGTCCAGCTTGTTGTGGAACGCGAGGAACGCGTCGTCCGGATACCGGTCCACGTTCCACGGCCGGATGAGGCGAGCTTCGGAGCCGTCGGACAGCAGCCGCGCGAAGCCGATTCGACCGTTCAGCCCCCGCAAGTCGATCGGCCCGATCGGTCTCTCGAACACGTGGGCATACAGCTTGTCGCCGCGCTGCGTGAATCGCCCCCAGTCCGGCTTGGCGAATGCGGCTTCCGTGCAGCCGTAGATGCTCTCTCCGTTATCCCGCATCCACGCGCCGATCTCCCCGAGCAGCCGCAGCGATTCGGTCGGAATTTCGCCGTAGGCGGTCGGCCCGACGTTCAGCAGGAAGTTGCCGCCCTTGCTGACGCACTCGACGAGCGCGCGGACAAGCTGCGCCGCCGTCTTGTATTGGCTGCCGTGGGCGCAATAGCCCCAATGCTCGTTCATCGTGACGCATGCTTCCCACGGAATCGGCTTACCGGACGCGGTTCGCATTCCTTCGGGCGGCAGGATTTGCTCCGACGATTCGAAGTCGCCGGCGTACGGCTCCGGATCGTCGCGGAACAGATCCGCGCCGAGCCGGTTGTTGATCAGAATGCCGGGCTGCAGCTCGCGGATCATGCGGACCAGCTCCGTCGCCCTCCACTTCTCGCCTTTGAATCCGCCGAAAGAGAAGTCGAAGAACAAGTAGTCGATCTTGCCGTAGCTAGTCAACAGCTCCCTCACCTGATCGTGCATGTAGGCGACGTACAGGTCCCAATCGCGGAATTCTTCCTTGAACGCTTCGCTGTCGCGCATCGGATGAGGCCATTCGCCGTAGGCAGCGTAATGCTCATGGTTCCAATCGATGAGAGAATAATAGAAGCCGACGCCGAGGCCCTCCGCCCGGAACGCGTCGACGTATTCTCGAACGAGGTCCCTGCCGGCCGGCCCGTTGGTCGCCTTGAAGTCGGTCAACGCGCTATCGAACAGGCAGAAGCCGTCGTGGTGCTTGGTGGTCAGAACCGCGTAACGGCAACCGGCGTCCTTCGCCGCGCGCGCCCATGCCTTCGGATCGTATCGCTTCGGATCGAAGCGGTCGAAGTAACGCCGGTATTGCTCCTTCGTCAGCCGCTCGTGGCTCTGGATCCATT
Organism: Cohnella sp. GCM10027633; assembly: GCF_042675445.1. Classification (NCBI taxonomy): domain Bacteria; kingdom Bacillati; phylum Bacillota; class Bacilli; order Caryophanales; family Paenibacillaceae; genus Cohnella; species Cohnella sp. GCM10027633. The sequence goes on from NZ_JBHTGV010000001.1 coordinate 1,116,806, forward strand.
CTTGTCTCGCGGACACCGCGTACAGTCCCCAATGGATGAAGAGGCCGAAGCGGTCTTCCTCGAAGCGGCGCAAGCTGTTATCCCTGTCGGTCAGGCGCACATTAATCCTCCTCTCGCTTCTTCCATTCCTCGATCGGCCATCTCTGTTGGCCCGGCCGGCAGTGCAGCTCTCGTGCGCCGTCTCCCTCAACGACAAGCTTCAGCCGGAGCGCCCGATCCGTGCGAACGTGGACATGCCAGCCGTCCTCTTCGTCCCGCACTTCGAGATCGATCTTCGCTTCGCCGAGCGGGTATCGACGAACGCCAATCTCCGTCCGCGCCGGCGGCGTCCAGACGATCTGACCAGCAAGCGCGTTCGGTTGCAAGCCGATGACGGTCTCGAACAACAGCGCGATCGGCCCGAGCGCGCTCCAGCTGTAGGAAGGCGCCGACGCGCTCCCCTTCTTCGGCGCTTCGCTGCAATAGTTCTCCCAGATTTCGCCGGTGTCTCGGTACACCTCGAGCATCGCGCGCAGATGCTTCACCGATGCCTCGTACGCCAGCTCCGCGTAACCGGCGCGCTGGAACCCGCGAATCGCCGCGTAGTTCGTCGGCGCCCACGCCGATCCGCGCCAATAGTCGCCTCCCGGCACGAACGACGGCGAATCGGCGGCGACGCTCGGAATTGGATGAACCCGCCAGAAGCTGGACGGATCGGTCAGATGTCCGGCGAGCGCCTCCGTGCGATCCGGCGGCGCGGCGCCGGCGAGCAACGGCCAGAACGCGGTCACGATCTTGTTCGGATTGTGGCCGCCCTCGTCCAGCGACGCGGAGTAGATGCGTTGATTCGGATCCCACAGCTTATCGTTGAGCGCTTGCGACGTCTTCTCGTATTCGGCTCGCCAGGCCGCAGCGTCTTCCTCGTAGCCGAGAAGCTCCGCGATCCGGCCGAGCAACTCCGCGTCGTGAGCCATCTGCGACGTCAGGCACGGATACCCATTGCCGTACGAAGGGGAATTGTCGAGGCCGTTCGCGAGGCCCGTCGTCCAATACGTGCCGTCTTCTTGGCGGCGGTTACGACGGATCCAGCCATGGTGCGCCTTGAGCGCGGGATACACGCGCTTCAGCCTAAAACTGTCGCCGGTCAAGCAAGCGATCGACCATTCGGCGTACGTCAGAATCGGCGGATTCGGGCCGAAGTCCGGTTCGTACAGAACGGGCTGAAGGTCGCGCACGTCCAGCTCGCGGTGGATGTATCCGCCGTCGAATTGCGTCCGGTACAGCACGTCGAGCGATGCGGTCGCCGGTAACGACCTGTGGCCGTACGCAGCCGCGATCGACGTGAACGCCGTGTCCCAGACGAACTGGTTGTGCGGAAAGTTCGAACCGGTCGAGATGTAGCCGTTCGGCAATCCGCTCGTCTCCCGCGGTTCCCGGATCCGGCTATGCAGCATGCGCCACGCCGCGTCGTACAGCTCGCGCAGCTCCGCGAGCGCCGGCGGCAGCATCGGCTCGGGCACGCTCGCCGCGAGCTGCGCTTCGCTCGGCCAATCGAGCCGGCGATATTCCTTGCGCGGCGCCAACCGTCCGAGCGATTCGTACACCGGAAGCGGCACCGGGACGGATTCCGATCCCGTCCCGAGCAACAGCGTATCTTCGCGACATACCTCCAGATGCGGCTCGATCCTGTCTTCCGGAGACTCTCCGCGCAACGCGGGCAACGGTTCGAGTTCGTCCGCGACCGGGATGCCGTAGCGACGTAGACCGGCTTCGCGCTCCTCCGCGGAAGTGAGATCTTTAACCCCATAGAGAAGACGCGTCGTCTTCAGCGCGATCGGCGCGCTCCGATCCTCCGCGAGCGAACGGAACTCCAGGCTCGGCGCGCGATCATAGTCTGGCAACGCGCGAACCAGCACGTGCTGGTACACGATGCCGCCCGTCTGGTGCTGCGCCGTCTCGTAACGCAAGCTCGCTGGCGTCGGAGCGACGCCTTCCACGACTACGCCTCGAATCGCAAGCTCGTCCGGCTTCGTAACGCGCAGCGTCTCCATCACCCGCTCGCGGTTGCGGGACGGGCAATTCGCCGCCGCGTACGGCGCGATGCTCGGCCTCTCCCCCGTCTGCGCCCGCAGCCGGATACGCCCCGCCTTGCACGGCACGACCACCGTGCCTCTAATCTCGCGCTGGAACGAACGCCAATAGAGCGGCTCGTCAACGGCGAGCACGTCGTCCAACCATATCCGCAGCGGCCGCGGCGACTTCCACTCCAGAACGAGCGCGCCGTTCGTCGCGAGCTCGATCTCCCCGGCGAACCGGCCCGGGCCTCCTTCTACGCCGAGCGTCCATTGATCGCCCGCTTTCTTCGGCCCATTGCCTCGCGCATCGAGCGGCTCGTTCGCCGTCTCTCGCCGCCAACTCGCAATCTTCATTTTGTCCATACGCAAACAGAGCCTCCTTCTGCCGTCAATCCATCAGGCTTACTTCCATTCTGAATGATCGCGGCGAAGCGGCATACTGTACAGATTGATCGTATATGATCGTTAGGACTGTCAAATGTGCACATTACTGCTGAAGTTGCATCTGCGTCTTCGCACCTTGCATTGGAATGACAAAAAAACCGCGAAACGGATGCAAGGAGCACCCGCTTCGCGGTCGCAAGCCAGTAAAGCGATCAGATGACCGATAAGATCTGATTCTTATGGTGAGCGTCATGATCGATAAATTCGTAGACGATATAGAGCAGCGAGTACGGGGTATCCGTATGCGGACAACGCGCGACGCCGTTCACGGGAACATGCTTCGCCGCGACGTCCGGTTCGTTCCGCAGGAGTTCGATCAGCCTTAGACGCGTTTGCGTAAGTTCGTCGAGCAGCTTATCCTTGGAAACACCCGATCGCGCGTATTCATAGGCTTGTTCGTTATACGAATCGAAATCCGGAAAGCGTATGTCTTCGCCGTTCTTAATAGAAGGAATTACCGTATGAAGGAGATAATAATCCCAATGCTGCAGATGCGAGACGATGTCCGCTACGGTTGCCTTTCCGTCGGCGATCGGCTTCGTCCATAAGCGATCGTCCATATCGCGCAGCGTATCCGCCCATTCCAGGAATTGTCGGTAGCGAAGGATCGTATCATTGCCCAAGCTTATCATTATCGTAACCTCCGGATCAGAATTGACAGAATCATGCGAACATATGTGCGCTTATAATATAACATTCTTATCCATACGATCGCAATAATTAAAGTGAATGATCCAACCTGCAGCACGCTAACCGCCGCATTCTGCTCCTACAGTTCGACCAATCCAACCTGCAGCGCACCAACTGCCGCATTCTGCTCCTGCAGTTCTACCAATCCAATCTGCAGTACGCCAACCGCCGCATTCCGAGCACATAGTTTGACCAATCCAACCTGCAGCGCACCAACCGCAACATTCTGCTCCTACAGTTCGACCAATCCAATCTGCAGCACGCCAAAACGCCGTATACAGCGCACGCAATTCAACTAACCCGAACTACAACAGCGCGCCACGCAATAGAAAAAAGCCGCCAACATACTGACGGCCCCTCTCCCCCTCTCCATCCGATCTAAAACGCCGGATGCCTTGCCTGATTCCCCGCGAACAACGCCTGCGTCTTGCCCGGCGCGATCGCCGTCTCGATCGAGATGCGCGGATCGCCGGCCAGCGTCGCGGTCACCGCGTACTCGCCTTCTTCCGTCCTCGCGTCGGGCAACTGGCCGGACGAGTCGAGCGACAGCGCGAACAGCCATGCCGCTCGCTCCACCGCGTGGAAGTCGAACTTCCGCTCTTGGCCGGCGTAGATGACGTAGTCCAGGTTCACCGTGCCGTCCGCTCCCCGGCTCGTCTCCGCCTTAAGCTCGCCCTCGTCGTACCGCTCGTAGACCGGACGAACCGCAAGCGTCTGCTCCCCGATCCGCAATCGCAGCGTCTTGTCGGCTTCGGCAACCGGAACGGTCAACCCCTCCGTCTCGCCGCCGATCAACAGCCGGATTCGCAAATCCGATGCGCGGAACCGGCCGTTAATGATATCCAGGTCGGAGTGCCACGCCCCGTTGTCGGTCAACAGGTTGAAGCCGATCAACGCCCTCGTGCGATCTTGCGCCCCCGTGTACATCGCCGAACAGAAGTCGCGGCCATTCATCAGGAATTGCAGTTGCACGAACGCCGTCTTGCCGCCCGCGTCGACATAGCCGATCAGGTTGCGGCGCTGGTTCCACATGACGCCTTGGCTGTACGTCCCGAGCGACACCGCTTCGTTCTGATACAGCGTCGCGTATACTTGATAGCCCGTCTCGGACGCCATCAGCGTCGGCTTCGAGAACGATCGCTCCTCCACGGCGGAGAACAGCGGCCGGAACCGCTCCGGACAGCGGATATTCTCGCCGTACTCGAACGTCTCGTCCAGCATCGCTTCCTCGAGGAACCGGCGCTCGTCGGGCCGCACCAGCGACGCGTACGTCCGGCTGTGCGGTCCGCCCCACGCGGCCGTCGGCGCGTGGTAATGGCTGCCCGCCATCTCCCAAGCCAGGTCCGTCAGCTCGCGGGCGAACGCCAGCGCCTCCGCGGTCTCGCAAGCGGTCAGTATCGCATGCAGCTCGCGGATCGCGATCGGCGTATAGCACGGACTGTTGTATTCGGAGAACGTGCCGATGTCCATCGTATACCTATAGAACCGTTCCAACCGAGCCAAGCCGTACAGCCGGAATTCCTCTTTCCCGAGCAACTCGCCGCCCGCCAGCGTCACGAACGCGCCCATGATCGCGATGTTCGTGTAGCCCGGCCCGACGTTCCGCTTCATGATCGCGCGGCAAGCGTGCCCGATCGCCTCGCGGATATCCGCGACGAGATCGGCGGGCAACCGGTCCGCATGGCGCCTTAACGCCAGGCACAGCTGCTTCCCGTGGAAATCCGCCATGTTCCAGTCCGGTCGATCCATCTCGTCCAGCGACTCTTCATAATAATACGGCCAGATACCGTACGTATCCCGGGAAGGATCCCGATCCTGATGGGAGACGACCCGCCGAAGGATACCGATCGCTCTTGCCGCGGACGCTTCGTCGCCGGCTTCCAACAATCTCAATGCGTATACGGACGCTTCGAGCAGCATGTGAACGAGCGGATGCGTCGCCTGCTTCAGCGCGGTGTGATAGGTTGCCGTCATCGGCGTGCGGATCAACTGCAGCTCGTCGTCGTACGTTCCGTCCTGCTCCCGCAACAATGCCATGAACTCAGCCTTATTCATCGCCCGTCGCCTCCCTCGTCCGCACGCCTCATCGCCTGCGATAGCAACATCAACACAAGCCCCTGACCGTACAACGTCGGATAGACGGGGATCTCGTTATACGCTTCGATACTCTCCATGACCGGCGTTCCTCCGGACACGCCGTCCACGATACCGTCTTCCCCGATGTACGGTAGCACGGCCTCCACCGCGCGCCGGGCAGCCTCGCCGTACCGCGCATCATCCGCCAACCAACCGCCTTCGATGGCCTTCAGCAACCCATAAGCGATACCCGCGCTGCCGGACACTTCACGGTAGAAGTCCGGACGGTCCAATACGGTGCTCCACAGGCCGTCTTCCTGCTGATAGCCTACTAACCCGTCCATCAAGCGAGCATAGCGCTCTATTAATTCCGCCGGCACCTCTACCAACTTCGAAGTTTCCTGCAGAATAAGAGGCACGCCCGCCGCGTTCCATGCATTCGCGCGCGTCCAGCGAGCCGCGGACATATGATCGCCCGTCTCGCAGTTCCAACCGTGGAACAGCACGCCGCTCGCCGGATCCTCCAACAATCTCATATGCAAGAGCGTCTGCTCGTTCGCTTCCTTGGCGAGAGCCGCGTCCCCGAGCATCGTCGCCGCGCGGGCGAGGAACAGCGCCGCCATGAACACCGTGTCCGCCCATACTTGCTCGGCGAATTGCACGTTCTCCGTCACCGTATGCTCGAAGGCGCCTTCCCTCGTGCGCGGAGCGAGCTTCGTCAGCCATTCGGCCGTCGCTGCCGCCGACTCGCGATAGGCCGCGTCTTGCGTCTCCCGGTACAGCGCCGGATAGATCGCGTACGGCGCGATCGCGTTAATGACCGGCGCACCTCCCGCTTTGCCGCGGTTACGCCCTACCCATTCCTGCAAGAACGAGAGCACCTCGAAGCCGCCCTCCGCCGCCTGCGCGTATTCCAACGCCGCGATGACGCCGACGCCGGGCACCCAATCCCACTGCTCGATGTCCATGCCCCAATCCCCGGCATGTCCTTCTTTCATCTGATTCCATACTTTCTCCGCTGCGATCGCCAGTTGACCGGACAAGCCGTTCACTCCCCGTCTCGTTATTGCTGATGTACTTTACGATAATCGCCCGGCGTCACGCCGACCGTCTTCTTGAACGTGCGAATGAAGGACATCGTATGTTGGTAGCCGACCATGCCCGAGATGTCCTGTACGGGCAGATCGCCGTTGCGCAGCAGCTCCTTGGCGCGCTCCATCCGAATCTGGCACAGATAAGAGACGAACTTCTCCCCGAACTCTTCCTTGAACAGCGTGCTCAGGCTCGACGTGTTCATGTTGAATTGCTCGCCGAGCAGCGACAGCGACAGATCCGGATTGCCGAAGTTCTCTTCGATATAGGCCCTGACCCGGTGGACGACCGCCTGATTGCCTTTGCCCTCCCGCAAGCTCGCCATCTGGCGGAAGCAGGAAGACAGCCGCTCCACGTAGAACGCTTCCAGCTCGTCTAACGTCTCTAGCGTCTCGATTCGCTCGTCCCCATGCGCGCGGAACTCCCGGTTCCACAGCTCCTGGTATTCCGGAGGCAGCTCGGTCATTTCCCGGTGAAAATAATAATTCATATACCCGACGACCCCGTCGACTTCTTCCTTAGGCAGCAATAGCGACTTCAGCCCCGCGAACAGCAGCCCGAGCTGCTCCCGCCAGCCTTCGCTGCCGACGCGGAACGCCTGCGCGATCGTGCGCACGTATTGCAAGTAGACGAACAAGTCTTCGCGCGACAGCTCCTCGATCTCCCAATGGCCGATGACCCGGTTGCCGCCGAGCGCCGACTTGTAGCCCAGCGCTTCGGCCGCCGAATCGTACGATTCCGACAGCGCGCTCGCGTCCGACGCCGGCGCGCCGATCCCGTACGTGACCGTAATCTCCAGGTTGCCGTGCATCCATTCGCGCACTTCCTCCGCTTGCGCCAATAGACGCGCGGCCGTCTGCTGCATGCCGTCTCCGGCATCGAAGCAGATGACGCACAGCCGATGGTTCGTCAGCCACTCCTGCCAGACGAGGAGCGATTGGTTTCTGGCCGTCTCGTCCACGACCTTCGTCAGAATGTACTTGAATAAGCCTTGGTCCTCGCGGGAGTAGCGGCGAATGAAGTCCGAATACTTGTCGATCTCGACGATGCCGACGGTAGCGCCTTGGAACGCGCCGACCCCGAGCTCGCGCAGCACTTCGTTCCATTCCGCGCCGTCCGACGGACCGTCTCCCTCCACCAGCTCTTGCAAAAGCCGCAGCCGTCGAAAACGCCGATTTTCCTTGTTGCGGTGCTCGTAATCTCTCGTCGCTTCCATCATGCTCGACAACGTGTAATCGATATAGCTCAGCTCGTCGCCCGAAGGCTTCTCGATGATCGGACGGCCGCTCTGTTGATTGTACTTCTGAATACGCGACATGATCGTCTCGATCGGCTTGTAATTACGACGGGATATATAGACGACCCAGCCGATGCCGACGAATAGGCCGAACAGCCCGAGCAGCACCCAGCCGCTCGTCACGTAGCGCAGCAGGTTGCCCGACAGCTCCGTCTTGAGGCCGCTCTGGTACGTCAGCCCGGAATATGCCGAATCGAGCGTGACCGGATTGTCGTGCGGCGTCTGTCCCGGCTGCCCGAATACTTGGTTCCCTTGCCGGTCGTTAACCGCGAGATAGCTCACCTCGGACTCGCCGAAGTTCGCGAAATATTCCCAGATCGCGTCCATGCCGACGTTCACGACGAGGATACCGATCCCGTGGCTGCCGAGCGGGATGCCCCTTGCCATCGAGATGACCGTCTCCTTCGAGACGTCGCTGGCGAACGTCCGGTACGTCCTCGGATCGCTCCAGGCGGATGGCTGTCCGGCGACGCTCGCCTCGGCGAACTTCCGGTCGGCGAATTGCTCGATGTTCAGCTTCGTCCGGTTGCTGAGAATCGTCCCGTCTTGCGCTCTATATAAGTAGATCGAATCGATCAGGGCATTCGTAGAAGCCATCGCCTGCAGCAAGCGCGACAGTTCCAGGTTGAAAGGCGGCGAGCTCTCCATGCCGGCGAACGACGTCAGCAGCTCGTTGTTGCTAATCGTGCCGATCATCATCATCTCGATCGAACGCAGCGACATGTCGAGGTTATTCTGCAAGTTGCGGGCGTAAGCGCGGCTCGACTTCTCCGCGTCCTGCCTCGACAGATCGTTCAATTGAACGACGCCGATGAACATGAACAGGCAGACGACGAGCACGAACACGGGCAGATAGGAGAGGAGCAAGCGATTCAGCCAATTTCTAGTCATGGATGTTCTCCTTCTGGGATCGGGTTAGATTACTAATCATATCACAGGAGGAGCGCATCGGTTGCCCTCTTCCGCCTTCCGTCGCCGGGACGAACCAAGGACAAGGCGAGATTCCTCTCGCCTTGTCCCCGGGTCGGCTCCGCGCTTCCGCGCTTGCGCCGAAATCGCCGTTACTTCAATCCGTTGTAGTAGTCTTTGGTGTAGATAACGTTCGTCGCCTTGTTGTCTTGGTAGGCTTTCGCGAAGAACTCGTCGACCTTCTCTCCGCCACCGCCGCTCCAAGCCTTCTTCGCGTCTTCGATCGCTTGCTGCGCGGTTACCTTGGCGCCGCCGACGATCGCCTTCGTGTAGATGCCGGTAATCGTATTGACGGCCGTGCTGTTGATGACCGACAGGTCGTCAGGCAAGCCGACCGGCAGGAAGAGAGCTGGCGTCGACGGACGCTCCGGGTTGATGTAAGCCGTTCTGCCTTGGTTGATCAGCTCGATATACGATTGGTCGAGCGGTTTGCTTGCGTCCAGCTGGTTGACGAATTTGACGCAGTCGCCCATTTTCCCGATTTGGGAGAGCATTTGCATGTCGCCGTTCCAGTTGAGCTCCTTCGCGTTCTTCTCCGTATCGACCGGAGCCGGGCAGCCGTTCGCCGCCTTCTGGAAGTGCTCGCCTTCGATGCCGTACTTCAGCGTGAACGCGACTTCGTCGCTCATGAGCCAATCGACGAATTGCATGACCGCTTCCGGATTCTTGGCCGTGGCGTTGATCGCGGACGTAATCTGCAGGTTCGGAACGCCGCCGGCAGGAGAGAACTTGCCGAATGGCGACTCGGGCAGCTCGAGAATCGCGACTTGCGCGTCCGGATTGTTCTGCTTGAACGCCGAGTACGCATTGTAAGCAGCCATGCCTTCGAGACCGCCCATGCCGTAGATGCCGAGCTTGCCGTTGATCCAGTCCTGCTGAGCCTTGGAGCCGTCTTTGTCCGCGAAGATGTCCGGATCGACCGCTCCCGCGTCGTACAGATCTTTCCTGAACTGAATGGCAGCCGCCGGCTGATCCCAACTGCGCAGATATTGGTCGTCCGCAGTCAGGAAGTACGAGGATACCGATACGTCCTTCTCGGCGGTGGATTGGCCAAGGCCGAAGAAGTAGTCGACGTCGAAGAACGTGGAGCCGAACGTGTCCTTCTTGCCGTTGCCGTCCGGATCGTTCTGCGCGAACGCCTTGGCGACTTCGAGATATTGCTCGGTCGTCGTCGGCATCGGCAGATTCAGCTTGTCGAGCCAGTCCTTGCGGATCATCAGGAAGTGGTTCGTCGTGTAGCCGATGTCGCGGCCGAAGAAGTACGTCTTGCCGTCCATCGTCGTCAGCTTCTTCAGGTTCGGATTGGCTTCCAGGTTCGCCTTGTACGTCGTCGAGGACTTCGCGATGAGATCGTCGAGCGGCATGAGCGAGCCTTTGGCCGCCAAGCTCTTCATATAAGGGTTGGAAAATTCCATGATCAGGTCCGGCGCTTCGCCGGAAGCGAACAGCACGTTGAACTTATCCTGCGAGGAGTTGCGCGGCACCGGGACGTACTTGACCTTGACCGGCGCGTTCTCGTTGATCCACTTCGTCCAGCGGTTGTCCGTGATCGAGCCTTCGCCCTCCGGCACGTTGTTGCGATCGTATACCGACACCGTGATTTCAACCTTTTCCTTCGGCGCCTCCGGCGTGGCGCTTGCCGATGCGCTTGCCGTTGCGCTTGCGCTTCCCGTAGCCGCAGGCTCGTTGTTCCCGTTGTCGTTGTTGCCGCATGCCGCCAGCGCCGTGCTAGCCGCGATCAAAGTCGTCAAACAGAATGCAATCGTCTTTTTGTTCGTTGTCATGCGAATCTGTCACCCCTCATCGATTGTAGGAAAAAAAGCGAATCGTTCTGCTACCGAATGCCGCCTTGCGTGAGCTAATGGCTCGCGCATCACCCCTCTCAATAAAGCTCCCCTGCCGCGGATTAGCCTTTGACGGCCCCGATCATGACTCCCTTAACGAAATACCGTTGCAGGAACGGATACACGACGACCATCGGCAGCGTCAGAATGATGACTCCCGCCGCCTTGACCGCTTCCGGCGTCAGAATGACCGCGAGCTCCGGCCGGTTGTTGGCCATCTCTTGGAAGAACTCCGGGTTCTGGAACAACTGCTGCACGAGCACCGATAAGTTCCACTTGCTCGAATCGTTCATGTACAGAAGCACGTTCATGAACGCGTTCCAGTGCGATACGCCGTAGAACAGCGCGAGCGCGGCCAATACCGGCATCGACAGCGGCAGCAGAATCTGGGCGATGAGCCGCCACTCCGAGCTTCCGTCGATTCGCGCCGCTTCCTCCAGCTCCTCCGGCAGTCCTTCGAAGAAGCTGCGCAGCACGAGCAAATTCCAGACGCTGATGAGTCCCGGCAGCCACAGCGAGCCGTACGAATCGATGAGACCCAAGCTCTTGACCAACAAGTATCCCGGGATCATGCCGGCTCCGAACAGCATCGTGAAGATGACGCCGAACGAATACACTTTGCGTCCGATGAAGTAGCGCTTGGACAGCGGGTAAGCGGCCAGCACGGTGAATACCATGTTCAGCGCCGTTCCGATGACCGTAATCTGAACGCTGTTCCAGAACGCTTCCATGACCGGCGTTTCCTCGAACAGCCCTTTGTACGCTGACGTATCGAAGTTTTGCGGCCAGAAACCGACCGTCCCCGAAGCGAGCGCGAACTTATCGCTGAGCGACAACGCCGCGATATGGATCAACGGCAGGACGCAGCTGAGACCGATGAGCGCCAATACGATATAGTTGAAGGCGTAGAACAGCTTCTCTCCTCTAGTACTCGTCATCTTTGATCCCCCCTACCATAAGCCTTGGCCGAACCGGCGGGCGAAGACGTTCGCTCCCAGGACGAGGACGAGCCCGACGAGCGATTCGAACAGTCCCATCGCCGTCGCCAAGCTGAACTGCGCCTGCTGGATGCCGATTTTGTACATGAACGTGCTGATGACTTCGGATACTTCGGTTACCGTATTATTCTGGAGCATATATACCTGATCGAACCCGACCTCCATCAGATTGCCGATCCGCAGAATCAGCATGATGACGATCGTCGGCATGATCGCCGGAATCGTAATGCGCCACATCTGCTGCCACTTGTTCGCGCCGTCGATGCTCGCCGCTTCGTACAGGTGTTGGTCGACCGAGGATAGCGCCGCCAAGTAGATGATCATACCCCAGCCGGCTTCCTTCCACACCGTTGCGGACAAGTACACCGACACCCAGGATACCGGCTCGTACAAGAACGCGTGCGTCGTGCCGAACAATGCTTCGAGCAGCTTGTTCGCCGTGCCGCCCTGGGAGAAGATCGTGATCACGATGCCCCCGACGATGACCCAGTTAAGGAAGTGCGGCAGGAACACCATCGTCTGCAGCGAGCGCTTGAACCACGTCTTGCGCACCTCGTTCACGAGGATGGCGAGCAGAATCGGAATCGGGAACCCGACGAGCACGTTCAGCCCGCTCAGCTTGAGCGTATTCCAGATAATGCCGGACATTTGGTTGTTATCGAAGATGAGCTTGAAGTTGTCCCAGCCGTTCCACGCGCTGCCCCAGATGCCGTCGATGAACCGGTAGTTCTTGAAGGCGATCACGAAGCCGGACATCGGGTAATACTTGAATACGATAAAATAAACGATGATCGGTAGAAACATTACGTAGAGCGGAACGTTCATCCTGAGCGTACGCTTCGAGTATTTCACCCCGTAGTCACTTCCTTGTCTCTCGAATTGTGCTCATCGTATAGCAGAGAGTCGACCGCGAACAATATACAGGTTTTCGCGCCATTAACATGTGCCGCCGAAGCCCGTCGTTACGCGGTTTATCGGTTCCACGGCCCCCACAGGCCGGCTTGGCCTCTCGCCTTGGCCAGCGCCTCCATGTAGTAGAAGTCTCCGTAGATGAGCGGGCGATCGACGTTCTGGTTCATCGGCAGATTGCCCGTGCCGTGAATCAGGATCGCTTCCTCGGCGTCGTCGCCGACGTAGCCGGCGGATAGTGATCGCAAGATGGCGAGCGCCTGCTTCTCGTAATGGCTGCCCGCTTCGCCCTTGATCTCGTTCGCCAGATCGAGCAGCCCGCTCGCCGCGATCGCCGCCGCGCTGGAGTCTCTCGGCGCCCCTTCGTTCGTAGGCAACCGAAAGTCCCAGTAAGGTACGAGGTCCTCCGGCAGATTGGCGAGGAAGAAGTCCGCCGCCCGCTGCGCCGCGTTCAAGAACAGCTCGCGACCGGTGTGCCGATAGGCGAGCGTCCATCCGTAGATGCCCCACGACGCGCCTCTCGCCCAAGCCGAGCCCTTCGCGTAGCCTTGCCCGCCGAAATCGTCTACTCTTACGCCGCTGTAGGGATCGAAGCTGACGACGTGGCGTACGGAGCCGTCGATGCGAAGGAAATGCTCGACCGTCGTCGTCGCATACGCTTCCGCGATCATCTTGAACCGCGGATCGTTGATCTCTTCCGACGCCCAGTACAGCAGCGGCATGTTCATGAGGCAATCGATGATCGCCCAGCCCGTTCGCTCCGGCTGGTTCCATGCCCGGATGAACTTGCCCTTCATATTGAAGCGTCCCGCGAGATGGTTCGCCGCCGTCAACGCTCTTCTCTTGGATGCGTCTCCCCGATTCAGGTCCCAGTTCGCGACCGCGGTCAGCGTCCACATGAACCCGACGTCGTGGCTTAACGATTCGTAGTCTTTCAATAGATCGTCGAGCTGCGCTTCGCATTGCTCCGCCAGCTGGCGCAGGTTCTCGTCCGGCTGATCCCGATGCACGAGCCACAGCAATCCCGGCCAGAATCCCGCCGTCCAATAGACCGGCGCAGCTAGATGATAGCGGCCGTCATGCGACCCGTGCGGGAAGCCGGCGCCGATCCGTTCGCTTGCTTGGCGCACTTTGGCGACGCCTACGTTCCACGCTTGTTCGATCCATCGTTGATTGGTCATCCCCGCCGCGCTCCTTCTCTCTCGTTGGTCATCCGATCGCCATCCGCCTCGTCGGCCGGTATGGCACCGGGAACACGATTAACCATACTCCGGCCGGCGCCGTTCGCTCAATATACATGATTTTGCCGCATCTACATGCGACGCTGCGGAGAGTTGTATATGGCGCGAAGAAAAGAAGCCCTCCTCTCGGAAGGCTTCTGATTGGCTTGTTTAGGGCAATATACATCTTTTCGCGAGGTATACAACGGGGTTACAGAATCGAATTCAATACCAGATAGACGCCGCCAAGCGTCGCGCAAGTCAAGATCAACGTCTGGAACAGCTTCTGCGGAATGCGCGGGAGCACCTTGAAGCCGACGAACGCCCCGATCAGCACGACAGGCGCCACCCACGCGTTGACCGTGAGCGAATCCGCCGTGATGAGACCGAGGTGCGCGGTGAACGGCACTTTAATGACATTGACCATGAAAAAGAAAAAAGCGTTCGTCCCGATGAAAGACGTCTTGTTCATCCCCTTGGACAACAGGTAGATCGACATGATGCTGCCCGCCGCGTTGCCGACCATCGTCGTGAAGCCGGCGAGAACGCCGAGAGAGGCGTTGAACGCGGGCGACTTGGAGAACGCGAAGTCGAGCGCCTTCTCCAGACGTTCCCGATATACGTGCAGCGCGATCAGCGCCAGCACGAGCAAGCCGATGAGCAGCGCCAACGACCGGTTATCGATATATTCGAGCACGAAGTACCCGGCCGCCATGCCGACCAGTACCCAGGGGAGCAACGCGAAGAGATGCTTCCATTCCACGTTGCGGCGGTAATAGATGATCGCGATAATATCTCCCGTAATGAGGATCGGGGTCAGCAAGCCGACCGATTCGCTCGCGGGATAGACGGAAGCCAGCATCGCCGCGACGAAGATGCCGAGCGTCGGCACGCCCGTCTTCGAGAAGCCGACGAGCAGCGCGGCGAGAATGGTGAGCGTAAGTTGCAGCGTAGTGAGTTCCATGGTGTCGTAAACTCCTTAACCGATTAGTCGACTCTATCCTATCATACTCGTCGATTACATGGTTCCTTTTTAATGAAGAGAATGATAGACTACTTCCGTGAATAGAACTTTTTCCCATATTCCCGTGAAGGAGCCTCTCCGCATGAAGTTCAGACTGATCATCGCCATTGCTTTATGTACCATGCTAGCGTTCGGTTCCGTCGCCGTCGCCGCGGAACAGCCGATAACAGCCATTACGGTCGACGGAAGCAAACTCGATACGAAGCTTGCCCCGGTCGTCAAGAACGGGACGACTTACGTTCCGATGATTCCCTACTTCAAGGCGCTCGACGCGACGGTCGTCTATGATGCCAAGACGAAAAAAGCAAACGGCAAGCGGGGAACGAAATCGTTCTCGCTGACGGTCGGCTCCAAGTCGGCCAAGGCGAACGGGAAAACAGTCACGTTGTCTCAGCCGCCGCTCCTGATCGGCAAAGAAGTCTATGTTCCGTACGACGCGGGCAAACCGCTGTTCGGCGCGGTAATCGAGAAGAACGCGAAGAAGAAGACAATCAACGTTCGCGGCTATGGTATCGACTTGACTGTTAAGGACATCCTTCCGGTGAACAACGATCGCGGTGAGCCGCTTACGCTGCAGCATCGCGGCAACGTCAAGCTCCTATGGCATTTCACCGACGAAAGTCCTTATCAGCAATACACCGGGTTCGTCGGACCGGATCGGACGTTGATCTTCAAGGGCTTCGGGGATCGAATCGATACGGATTACGATGGAAGGAAAGTGTACGAGGAGCCGTATGAATACGAAGATGACGTCAGCTTCACGGCGTACGCCACGGAGAACGGTTACCGGATAATCGGCAGAACTCGCGACAATGACTACGAATGGAACGGGATTCCGCTGCATGCAGAGCTCAACAGGAGTCCAATCATCTATATCGATGGAGAGCCATCGTACGATGTGTTCTATACGAATGCAGCTTTGGACGCGAACGGGAATCTAATCGTGCTTACAGTCGACGGATTAGCGGCTTATAGCCCGGAAGGAGAACGACTGTGGGTCCGCAAGGAATGGCCCACGATTGACGGTACGTTATCCGCGTTCGAAGAATACTTGTCGTTCACGGTGGATTCCGGCAATCGGCTCTACATCCAGAATTACGCGGGGAACGCGATATTGGACGCGCAAGGAAATGCACTATACGCCTCGAAAGGATACTTCAATCCTATCGTCGCCAAGGACGGCTTAATGCTCTCAGCGGATGCCAGCTACAGATTGGAAGATGGGAAGTTGGTGGAAGTTGCCGCACCTTACCGCGATTACTCGAACGCGGATTACGTCAGCTTGGATTCGGAAAACTCGTTGAAGCGAATGGACGCATCGGGCAAGAAGCCGTTATGGATTTACGAACAGCCGCTGAAGGAGAAAAATCGGGGCTATAGTCTGTTCAACTTCATGCTCGTCGTCGACGGCAATCGCAACGCCTATATCACGACGAATGGCGGTACCGTGCACAGTCTCGATGCCGAAGGAAATTTGCGTTTCGTTCTCGGCGTCGATAACGGTACGATTTCCGGTACGCAGATTCTGCCGTTGTCGCCGACGACGTTCATCGCGATCGACAACAACAATGTCATGTGTTTCGAAGTGACTCTCTAACTGATAAAATGAGGAGCGAATCCAGATAAAGACGATCCGCAACATGCTCGACCACCAGACATGGGCGAACAAGCAGCTGCTCGCGGCGATGCGCGACGGGCAGCAAGACAACAAGGAGGCGCTGCGGCTGTTCCGCCACGTCGCGATCGCCGAGCAAGTGTGGATGACGAGGCTGAGCGGTGAGAGCAGCGCGGGCTTCGTGCTATGGAGCGACGATGCGGATCTGGCGGCGATCGAGGAGCTTCTCGCGGACAATGCGCGGAGATACGAGGCGTACGTAGACGGATTGACCGAAGAACGCTTGGACGACATCGTCACGTACGCCAACCAGAGCGGCGTCCAGTTCCGCACGTCGATACGGGACATCCTGACTCACGTCTCCCTGCACGGCCAATACCACCGCGGGCAGATCAACCGGGCGATTCGGCAGAGCGATGGGACGCCGGCCGGATTGGACTACATTATCTATTCTCGGCTGACGGAATCGTAAAGTACGTCAAACATCGAAAAGGGAGAAGCCCCGCGACGCGGAGCTTCTCCCTTTCGTTCTTTCATTCGTAATGCAATAGTCCGAGAACGCGCAGCTCGTTACCCGTGCTGCGTTCATCCTTCAACCCGGTACCGCGAACGGTAATTCGAATCGGTCCGGCGACGGACGAATCGACGAGCGCGACCCTTACGGGACGATAGAACAGCGGGCACCACTCGTCGAACGGATCGCATACGAGGAATTCCCCGCCGTTGACCGAATACGCGAACGCGCCGGAGTCGGGTCCGCACAAGAGCAATAACCCCGCGCCGCGGCCGTGCGTCTCGAAGACGATCTCCGCGCCTTCGCCTTCGCCGTGCCAGTGACCTGCGGGATAGCGCCAATTGACCGTGTTCTCCGGTCTCCCGCTCCATACCATGCCCGTCGACAGGAGTGCCGCCAGCGGACTCGTCAATGCGGCCTTCTCGTAATTGTCGGCGCGAAGCGGCTCGGGAAGCGGACTCGTCGCCACACTTATTGCGCCCTTCTTCAGCGCGACATCGAGAAATTCGCGCATTATACCCGCGTAAACCGCGTATCCTTCGTCGTTCGGATGAACGCCGTCCGGCGCGAACGACCTCCAGACCCCGGGCGAGATGCACGCTCGAATGCCATGGACGAACGACACGGACGGAAGCGCATAGCGTTCGGCGACTTCTTCATGCGCCGAGACGAAGAACGGCTCGTCCTCCGCCAGCGATTCTTCATCCGCGACATAGAGGAACACGATATCCGCGGACGGGGACCACCGCCGGCATTGCCGCACGATTCCTTCCATGCCGCGAATCGCCTCCGCGCGTCCCTCAGGCGACTTCGCCCGCTTCTGCGCGTCGTTCACGGCGAATTCGACGAACAACAAGTCGATTCTGCCGTCCTGCAGCGCGTGCCGCGCGAAGCGATGAGCCCCGAACGACGAATCCGTGCCGCCGACGCCCGCATTGACGAAGCGCCACCTGATGTCGGGATAAGCGTCCCGGAAGTACCGTTCGGTCAGCGCCCGCCAGCTGGTCGCGTCCGGGTCGGAGGCGCCGTAGCCCTCCGTAATCGAACCGCCGAGGAAGGCGACGGAGATCGCCTCTTCGTCCCGAATCCGGGCCGACAATCTCGGCAGTCCGTCCCTCAAGAATATAGGCATGGATACGTCCATGTTCAACTCCCCCTCCGATCCGATTTGCGCTAAGCGATTTTACGATTATTTCGCGATGCAAAGCGGGCGCTTTACCCGAAGGTAAAGAGCCCGCTTCTTCCATCCGTCCTTTTATTTGAACGTGGAACCGTCGTACGCTTTTTGCAGAATTTCAAGATAACGATCGAGCTTCAGGTCTTGCAAGCCCTTCAAGAAGGAATCCCAATCTCCTTCCAAGTTCTTGTGTCCCGTAATGAATTGCAGCGAGTTCTCGTCGATGTACGTGCGGATGTTCGTCTGCAGCATGCTCGCTTCGTCCACTTCCGCCGGATCGAGCCAGATCGCCCACAGCGGGAACAGCTCCTTCGGCTCATGGCCTTGGTACAGCAGCGTCGCTTGATACAGGCGGCGCTCGTAGTTCGCGGAGTCGTAGATGTCCGTGCCTTGTACCCAGCTGTCGCGGTATTCCTTCGGCATGTAGAAGTGACCCATGCCGCTCCAGCCCGCGTTGCGCGGCGCTTCGCCGTCTTTGGCCGGAATCGGCTTAACCATAGGCGCGACGTTGTCGCCGAGCGCTTTGTCTTCCGCTGCCGGATCTTCCCAGTCGATGCCCTTCATGCCGCTGGCCGCGTTCGTCTGGCCTTCCGGCGTGAACATATAGTCGATCAGCTTGATCAGCGCCACTTGCGCTTCCTTGCTCGCTTTGTTCGTGATCGCGAACTTCGCGCCGGGGGACACGCCGCCGCCGTCATGAGTCGCGAGCGATACGCCGCCGGGGCCGGTCAACGGTGGAACCGGATTGTAATCGGCCGAGTTCTTGTTGCCTTGGTCGATGTTGACGAAGATGGCCGGGTGCATGCCCGCGCCGGCGCCGAGAATTTGCGCGTCGCCGTTCTCGCCGATCTTCTTGAACGCTTCCGCGTTCTGCGTGAACGCGCCCGGATCGATCAAGCCCGCGTCGTAGAGCGACTTGATGTACGTCAAGCCTTGCTTCCAACCGTCGGTCGTCGCGGCGGAGCCGACTTTGCCGTCTTGCAGCAACAGATGGTTGCGGTCGTCGTCGTAGACGAACGCGTTCATGAGGAACGGTACGACGCGTACGCCGAAATCTTCGATCGAACCGCTGAGCGGCACTTCGTCTTTAGAGCCGTTGCCGTTCGGATCGTTGTTCTTGAACGCTTCCAATACGGCTTTGAACTCGTCCGTCGTCTTCGGCATCTCGAGCTTCAGTTGGTCGAGCCATTTCGTGTTCATCCACATTTTGTTCGGATAAGAGCAGTGGAAGCACTGCGAGTAAGCAGGCAAGCCGTAGACGTTGCCGTCCGGAGCGACGCTGAACGCCTTGAAGTCGGCGTTGCTGTCAAGCGCGGCCTGAATGTTCGGCGCGTGCTCCTTGATCAGGTCGTTCAACGGGATCAGCACGCCTTGCTTGCCGTACTTGATCAAG
Source organism: Cohnella sp. GCM10027633 (assembly GCF_042675445.1). Lineage (NCBI taxonomy): Bacteria > Bacillati > Bacillota > Bacilli > Caryophanales > Paenibacillaceae > Cohnella > Cohnella sp. GCM10027633. The sequence continues at coordinate 1,136,122 of NZ_JBHTGV010000001.1, forward strand.
TCCGCTTGGGAGAATTGATCGACGTACGCCGTAAGAATATAAGCGTCCGGATAGTCGCCGCTCGCGAGGGAGATTTGGCGCTTCTCCTTCGCGCCGTCGGACGTAACCGTCTCGAAGGCGAAGTCAATGTTGAATTTCTCTTCGACGAACTTCGTGTATTTGTTCGTTTCCAGATCGATGTTCGGCTCTTGCACCGCGAACACCTTGATATTGGCCGGCGCCGCGGCCGGAGCCTCGGAAGAAGACGACCCGGACGACTGCGCGTCCGAGGAGGCGTTGCCTCCGTTGTTGTCGTTTTTGGAACAAGCGGCCAGGATCATGCTCAGCGATAATACGATGGCTAACAGGCTTGCGATTCTCTTTTTCGGCACTTGCGTTCGCTCCCTTTTCTTCGAATGGTAGGTTGGACGTGCTTGTTCATGCGCCTTACGAGCTAATCGTTGCCTGCATCCCCCCTCTCGATGACGTCCCAATTAACCCTTGACCGATCCGACGAGCATCCCTTGCACGAAGTGGCGCTGCACGAACGGATAGATGATCAGCACCGGCAGCGTGGCCACGACGATCAGCGCGTACTTGAGCAGCTCGGACAGCTGCTGTCGCTCGACCTGCTTCATGGCGTCCATGACGGAGTTGCCGCTGTTGTTCTGGATGATGATGCTTCTCAGGATGAGCTGCAGCGGATACTTGTCCGCGCTCTTCAAGTAGATCAGCGCGTCGAAGTAGGCGTTCCATTGGCCGACCGCGTACATGAGGACGAGAACGGCGATGATCGGCTTGGACAGCGGGATGACGACGCTCCTCATGAAGCGCAGGTCGCTGCAGCCGTCCATCTCGCTCGCCTCGACGAGTTCGTCCGGAATCGACGATTGGAAGAACGATCGGGCGATGATGACCTGCCATACCCAGATCGCGTTCGGGATGAGCAGCGCCCATCGCGTATCGATCATATGGAGCTCCTTCACGACCATGTACGTCGGAATCAATCCGCCGCTGAACAGCATCGTGAAAGTGATGATCATCATGATCGCGCCGCGTCCGTAGAACGTTTTGCGCGATAGCGGATACGCCAGCATGACGGTCAGCGTGACGCTGATGAACGTGCCCGCCGCCGTGTAGAACAGCGAGTTGCCGTAGCCGGTCAACACTTGCGGATTCTTGAACAGCGTCTCGTAGCCTTTCAGCGACAGGTCGACGGGCCACAGCCAGACTTTGCCTGCCGATACCGCGGACGCGCTGCTGAACGAGCTGCTGACGATGTAGATGAGCGGATAGAGCACGGTGACGAGCACGAGCGTAAGGACGACGTAGATCGCCAATAGGAAGATGCGGTCTCCCGCGGATTCTCTGATGCTTGCGGGTTTCATGCGAGTTGTCTTGGCCGCGGTTGCGGTTGCCATGTTCTCACCTCTCGATTACCAGATGCTGGAGTTGGAAAAGCGCCGTGCCAACGCGTTGACCGAGAACAACAGGATGAGGTTGATCACCGAGTTGAACAAGCCGACGGCCGTCGCGAAGCTGTAGTTGGCGTTCAGTAAGCCGATTTTGTACACGTAAGTGGCGATAATCTCCGATTCGGCGATGTTCAAGTTGTTCTGCAGCAAATAAATCTTCTCGAAGCCGATCGCCATGACGCTTCCCACGTTCAGGATGAGAATGATCGTGATCGTCGGCAGAATGCCCGGCAGGTCGACGTTCCATATTTTCTGGAATCGCGACGCCCCGTCCACCTTCGCCGCTTCGTACAGCGTCGGGTCTACCGCGGACAACGCCGCCAAGTAGATGACCGCCGAGTAACCGGCCGTCTGCCAGATGTCCGACCAGACGTAGATCGAAGAGAACATGCCCGGATTGCCTAGGAAGTTGATCGAATCGAAGCCCAGGTGATTCAGGAAGACGTTCACGAATCCGAGCCGCGGCGCCAGGAACAGCATGACGATCGACACCATGACGACCGTGGAGATGAAGTACGGCGCGAACGTGACGAGCTGCACGAGACGCTTGAACCTGTGGCTTCGGATCTCGTTCAGCATGAGCGCGAGCAGGATCGGAATCGGGAATCCCGCGAGCAGCAGATAGAAGCTGATCTTGAGCGTGTTCTTGACGAGCGTCCAGAACATCGGATTCTCGAAGAACAGCCGGAAGTTATGCAGGCCGACCCACGGACTGCCCCAGATGCCCTTCGTGACGTAATAATCTTTGAAGGCGAGGACCGCGTTCAACATCGGATAATACTTGAAAATCAGAAAGAACATCAGCGGCGGCAAGACGATCAGATACAATTGCCAATGTCTTGCGAAGCTTCTTCTTGCGCCGATTCGTTTGCCGGCGGCTTCCATGCGGTTCCCCTCCTTTGCGACTTGACGTGGTGAATGACAGCGCTTTCTACACGTCGATCATAGGAGATTTTCGACCGTTCGAGATAGGTACAATTGCGGTTTCGGACGTACGAATCTCCCGATTTCGGGGGGACACTTCCGCGTTCTGCGGCCATTCTCGGCGATATTGGGCATGTACGTGGCGTGTACGGTATGGTGGGGCGGACTACATTACGTGAATTGATCAGCGAGAGGGGAATACGGGGCTCCGCGCGCGGGGACGGGATGATGAGTCGGCGAGGGAAAACGATGGGCTTGACCGAGGTTAATCTTGAAAATGTATGCGATATTTCGTGCTTAATTAGCCAGTCAGAGGCTTTTGAGGAACATGTATTCGGTATTTCGTGCTTAACTGGCCAGATCGAGGTTTCCCGGGAATATGTATGCGATATTTCGTGCTTAACTGGCCAGATCGAGGTTTCCGGGGAAAGTGTATGCGATATTTCGTGCTTAATGGCCCAACCAACAGCTCCCTCGCGTGTGTCCGTTGCGCAGCAAAAAGCCGACCGCATACGTCGCGATCGGCTCTACCCTAGATAGAGTTATTCAATTGTTACTCGTCCACTCGTCATATGACTGCTGCATGATGGCGAGATACCGATCAGCCCCCACGTCTCGCAGTCCTTGAACGTACGCGTTCCAGTCTTTGTCCAAGCTCTTCTCGCCCATGACGAATTGGATGACGTTCTGATCGATCCAGTTCTTGAGATTCGCTTGCAGAATGCTCACTTCGTCGGCGACGTCCGGGTCCAGCCAAGCCGACCACGACGGGTACGTCTCCTTGGGCTCATGTCCGTCGTATAATGCAGTCGCCTCATATAATCTGCGTTCGTAACCGCCCGGCGAGTAAATATCCATGTCCGCGACCCAGCTGTCCCTGTAGGTCATGGGCATATAGAAGTGTCCCATCCCCGCCCATCCGGAATTGCGCGGCGGCTCGTCTACCTTCACCGGAATCCGGGTGAACGCCGCTGCCACGTCCGGTCCGAGCCCCCGCTCCTCCGGCAGCGGCTTGCGCCAGTCGATTCCTTCCATGCCGACTTCCGCGTTCGCCTGCCCGACCGGGGTATACAAGTAATCGACGATGCGGATGAGCGCGATTCGCTCTTCCGGACTGGCTTTGTCCGTGATGGCGAACTTCGCGCCGGGCGTAATGCCGAGCGGATTATAGACCGCGTACGTTCCGTGCGGACCTCGCAGCGGCGGCGCCGCATTGTAGTCCGACCCGCGTTCGTTGTCCGGACCCGTGTCCACGAAGATCGCCGGATGCATCGCCGTGCCGGCGCCGAGAATTTGCGCGCCTTCGTTCTCTCCGAGCGCCCGGAACGCTTCCGCGTTCTGCGTGAACGCCCCCGGGTCGATCAAGCCTTCCTCGTACAACGATTTGACGTAGGCCAGCCCTTCCTTCCACTCCGGCGCCGCCGCGGCGAAGCCGACCTTACCGCCTTCGAGCGTCAAGTACGTGCGGTCGTCGTCGTAGACGAAGCCGTTCATGAGATACGGCAGCACGCGAACGCCGAAGTTCTCCGACGAGCCGCTGAGCGGCACTTCGTCGGCGATTCCGTTCCCGTTCGGGTCTCCGGTCTTGAAAGCGCGCAGCACGTCCCGAAGCTGATCCGTCGTCTCCGGCATCCGCAGCCCGAGCTTGTCCAGCCACTTCGTATTGATCCACAGCTTGTTCGGATACGAGCAATGGTAGCATTCGCTGTACGCGGGAAGACCGTAGACGTTGCCGTCCGGCGCCGTGCTCATCGCACGCAGGTCGGGCTCCTTCTCGAACGCTTCCTTAATATGCGGCGCGTACCGCTCGATCAAGTCGTTGAGCGGATAGAACTTCCCTTGCTTGCCGTAACGAAGTAAGTCGGCTTGGGAGAACTGGTCGATGTACGCCGTCAGCATGTACGCGTCCGGGTAATTGCCGCTCGCGAGGGATATTTGCCGTTTCTCCCTGGCGCCTTCGTACGGTACGGTTCGCCAGTCGAACGAGACGTCGTACTTCTCTTCCAGCAATCTGGAGAATTCGTTCGTCTTCAGATCGAACGTCGCGTCTTGCTGCGCGTATATGCTAATCGCGAGCCGCTCTTCTTGTCCTGCGTTCTTCCCGTCGCCGTTACCGTCGCATGCGGGAAGCGTGGCGGCGATCGCGAATAGCGATACGGCCGCCGCAAGCAATCGGATTGTCGGTCTCATCTCGCTTCCCTCCTCTCATTCTTCGGCGGACTGCCGGTACGAGCTCGGCGACACTCCCGTCACGCGCTTGAACGCGCGGCGGAACGAATGCGAGCTGTTATAGCCGACGCGCGACGATATTTCGTCCACGGTATACCGTTCCTCGACGAGCAGCTTGACCGCGTTGTCCATCCGGACGGTCTCCAAGTAGTCGGACAGATTCGAGCCGGTAACTTCCTTGAACAGCTGCGAAATGTATTTCTCCGGCCGTTCCACTTGCTCGGCGATCCGGTACAGCGTCAGCTCCGCGTCCGAGTAACGCTCCTCGACGAACGCCTTGATCTGCTCGACGGTGCGCATATGGCCATCGTTCTTGCGTCCGACGACGACTTCGCACATCGCCGACGCGATCTCCTCGATCTCCGCCTGCAGTACCCGCTTGTCCGACGGCTGGATCGCAATGATCCGGTCCTTCAACGCTTCGAACCTGCCGGATTCCAGGAACAGCTTCTGATCGAGCAGCTTCAGGAGCGTTCCCTTCAATTCGCCGACGAGCTGATGCCACATCTCGACGGACAATTCGCGCTGCTCCGTGTTCATGAGCAGGACGGACCGCAAGAGCCGAAGCGACTCCTCCGTCTCCCCAGCGCGAATCGTGCCGATCAGCCGAAGCTCCATATCCAGCGGATAATAGTAAGTCGCGCTCTCGACTCTCGTCTCGTCGTACCAGACGATGCCTCTGCGATCGGAATGGTGCGCGTGCTCCAAGGCCAGCTTCGCCTGCTCGTACGAGGCGCTGACTTCCGTCTCCGCCTCGAACCGGTCTCCGACCGTCGCGGTGAACGTGATCTTGTATTCCTCGAAGGCGCGGCGGGACAGCTGGTCCAGCAGCGCCGCGATCTCATCCTTGCCGACGGCGTTGCCCGACTCCGCCTCGAGGGAGCCGAACACGATGACGATGCGGTCCGAGCCCCAATCCGTCGTCAGCGTGTAGCCCGCGAGATCGGTTAACGTCTGCTTCAGGATGAGCCGCGCCGCGTTCAGCTCGTTCAGGACGTCGACGCTGTCCATGCCGCCGGAATACCCTTCGACCTGCAGGATGCAGACGTAGCCCGAATGACCGTAGATGCCGGTATTCGCTTGGGAAGCCGCCGCGAAGATTTCTTCGCGGGACTGCAGCTCGCCCGAGATGAGCCGCTTCAGGAACGCGTCCCGCACGAGCGGAACTTGGCGGTGCAGCTCCGTCTCCAGCCGATTGCTGTTGCGGAGCATCTCCGCGATATTCCCGTGCAGGAAGTCGTACTCGTTGCGGGCGGCGGAATTGTCCGCGCCGAACGCGGAGACGAGCTTGTGGATCGGCGCGCTGTTCCGGTAAGCGAGCGCGAGTCCGACGAGCAAGCCGACGCCGAGCGCGGTTCCCGTGACCGTCCACGTGATGAACTTGATCCGTTTCGAGTCCTCGAGCAGCACCTCCCGCGGAATGCCCGCGCGGTACACCCAGCCGTTCGAATCCGAGACCGTCGCGATGACGAGATCGTCCTCGTAGTATTGGCTCACTTGCCCCGGATCCAACATACCGTCGTCCGCGAGCTTCGCCATATCGGGGACGCCCGTGCCTTGCGAGGCGATCGTGCGGCCTTCTCCGTCGCTGATCAACGTCCAGCCCCCGTAGCGGTCCGTAATGCCCGACAACAGGTTCCCGATCGTCTTCTCGTCGATCATGACGACGGCGACCGCGGGCGAAGAGCTTCCGAAGCTATCCAGCGGAAAAGATTGCATATAAGTAACGACGCTCGTCTTCGTTCCTTTGTTCAGGAACGGGCGAAGCGGCATGATCTCGCTGCGGTGGGTCTGTCCGAGAATCGACTGCTTCCATTCCGAGAACGTCTGATCCTCGTAATGGAACGTCGCGTAATAATGCTCCGGCCGGAAGTAAGCCGAGCCCGGCGTCAGAACGACGTTGTAGTTGCTCAGATATACGTAAAATTGCTGCAGGAAATCGTTCGTCTGTCCGAACGTCATGACGTTGCGCAGCATTTTCCAAATCCCGTACACGTTCGCTTGGTCGCCCGTCGTTCTCTCGTTCATGAGCGCGTTCAAGTCCGGATTGATCGCGAGCTGCCGCGTGAAGCCTTCGACCTCGGCCATCCGTCTCTCCAGCAATTCCTTCGTCTTCTGCAGCTGCGTGACGCTATTCTCGATCGATGCCTTCTTCGTGACCGAGATCGAAGTCTGGTAGGACATGAAGCCGGCGATGCTCGGGATGATCAGGATGACGATATAGGAAATCAGAAAACTTCTGAATACGTTGGAGAACTTCTTCATCCGTGCCCTCCTCCCCCCTGCCATGGTAGCGCTCTCAAGAAAAGCTTATCCCATTATCGTACAAAATTCGCTTTCCCGCACGTCACTCGGATAAAGGAAAGCAACCGCGCGGATATCCGCGCAGTCGCTTGGCCTTACATCTATTCGGTTACGCTCGCGCCGTCAGGCTACCGTCGAACGTGATCGCGCGTCCTTCTTCCAACGAGATATCGACGGTCAGATCTTCGTAGCGAAGCTTCGTGCGAAGCGGCTTGCTCGCCCTTACCGTCGCGGATACGAGCCGGCCTCCGCTCCAAGCGACGTCGATCTCCGCGCCGCCTCTTGCCCGCAAGCCTTCGAAGCTGCCGTTCGGCCAATCCGCCGGAATCGCCGGCAGGACATGGATCTCTCCCGCGTGGCTCTGCAGCAGCATCTCCGCGAACGCCGCGGCCCCGCCGAAGTTGCCGTCCGCCACGAAGATGTACGCTTCCGCTCCCGCGATGCCCGGCTTGGAGAACGTGAGCAGATTATCGAAGCACAGCTCGCCGATCAAGTAAGCGAGATGATCTCGCGCGCGATCCCCGTCGCGCAGCCGCGCTCTTCCGGCGGCGAACAGCGCGAGCGTGAATTCAACGTCTTCCAGAGTCGAGCCGCGTTGCCGGCGGTCGAGCGTCGTACGCGCCGCTTGCGCCAGCTCCGGCGTACCGTCCGGCGTAATCTCGTTGCCGGGATACAGCCCGTACAGATGGGACAGATGGCGATGATCCGGCTGCGCTTCGCCGTAATCCTTCAGCCACTCCTGCAATTGTCCTTCGCTCCCGACCGCAAGCGGAGCGAGCAGCGCCAGCGCCTGCGCCAGCTTGCCGCGGAACGCCTCGTCGTCGCCGAGCTTGAGCGAAGCCTCGATGCAGAACGAGAACAGCTCGCGGACGAGCATCGTATCCATGACCGAGCCCATCGACATCGTGCGGGATTCGCCCGAACCTTCGCTTGGATAGAAGCTGTTCTCCGGCGAGTTCGACGGTCCCGTGACGAGATACCCGGTGGCCGGATCCACGGTCATGTAATCGAGGTAGAACGTCGCCGCGCTCTTCAGCACTGGGTAGGCCGTGCTTGCCAAGAACGCGTCGTCTCCGCTGAAGTCGTAATGCTCCTTCAATTGCGCCGCCAACCATAGACCGCCGGTGACGTTCAAACCCCATGAATAGTGCCAACCCGGAGCGGCGAATCCCCAAGCGTTCGTGAACACGTGCGCGACCCAGCCCTCGCAGCCGTAGAAGTCCCGTGCGGCAACCTTGCCCGCCTCCGCCAGCCGCTCGACGAACCGGAACAGCGGCTCGTGGCAATCCGCGAGATTGGCCGTCTGCGCGGGGTAATAATTCATCTGCGTGTTCACGTCCAGATGATAGTCGCAGCTCCACGCCATGGCGCACGCTTCGCCGTCGTTCCAGATGCCTTGCAGATGCATCGGCAGCCTGGAATCTTGCCGCGAGCCGGAGATCGTTAAGTATCGACCGTATTGATAGAAGAGCGCGAACAATCCGGCGTCGGCCGATGCGCCGCCTTCGCGAAGACGCGCCATCCGTTCGCTCGTCGTCGCTTCCGGCCGTTCTTCGGCATCGGCGTTGCCGAGCGAGACGTTCACCCGCGCGAACAGCGAACGGTAATCGGCGATATGTTCCCGCTTCAGCGCTTCGTACCCTTGGACAGCCGCGCGCGCAACCCTCTCCGCCGGTTGATCTTTCCAACTGACGTCTTCGCCCAAGCCGTAATCGGTCGAAGCCGCGAAGTAGACGAACGCTTCGTCCGCGCCCTCGACGACGAGTTTCCCTTCCTCCGCGCGCATGGTCCCGCCCCGAACGACGACCTTGATCGCGCCCGCGCCGTTAACGCCGCATGAGCCGTCGCTGTGCACGCTTTCCGTCGCGCTCCCCGCGAATACGAGCGTATCGCCGCCAGCGCCTTCCGTTGCGGAGAACGTATTCGACCGACCCTCCAGCCCGAGAACGAAAGAGATCGCTCCCGGCTTATCGGCGGTCAGCTTGGAAGCGACGACGGCGCCGGGATGAGAGGCGAACGTCTCCCGCCCGTATCGGACGTCTGCCGATTCATAAGCGATCGAGGCGATCGCCTCCTCCAGGTCCAGCTCCCGCCGCAACGATGTCGCCGCGTGGCCGAACGCGAACCGCGCGTCGCACATCGCCACGTTCGTGCCGAAGTTGCCTTTGTCCGGCATGAGCGCCCGTTCGACGAGCCGTTCCCCGCCCTCGTAATCCCCGGCGAAGAACCGTTCCCGCATCCGCTCGAGATCCGCTTTGCCTTGGGATCGGCTCGGCGTCCGCTCGGGCCGGCCCGACCAATACGTCGCTTCCGTCAGGTGCCACGTCTCCGACTCGCCTCCGGCTACGATTACCGCGCCGAGGCTGCCGTTGCCGAGCGGGAAACCCTCGGACCATCTATTCGCCGCGCTATCGAATACGAGCTTTAATCCGGTTGTCTTCTTCATCGGGTCCTAACCTCCGTTGTGTATTTCATCCGTATTCGCGAACAGGATACTATGAACTTCGTTGCGTATATCGTATCATTCATAGTAGCTGTCGTATTTGATCAAGCGTCCATGAATTTGACGATTCGTCCGGTAATCGGAATCGGCAACCATCGGAGGGATAACACTTGAAGAAGCTTACCGATATAACGCCTTACGTCGGCGAATATATGCCTTACGTCTATGACGGCAGCTACAACGAGGGGCTGCGCGCCTGCACCGTCTACTCGATCCATCTGTTCCCCGAAGGTCCCGGAGAGATGGAAGTCGACGGCAAGCGGTACCCGATCGGGAGAAGGACGCTCGTGTTCCTGCGACCCGGGCAATCTCATGCTTTCCATATCTCTCCCTCCCATCCGCTGTCGAGCTACAACGTGTACTTCGACCTGTGGGAAGCGCGGCGGCCGCATTCGCTGAGCCGGATTTTCTACCGCTATCCCGATCCGTACGATCCTGCCGAAGAGACGCCGCAGCCGGCTTGCGACGAGCTGGACGCGCTGCCGAGCCTCTTCTCGCTGCAAGCTCACGCGCCGTTGTTCGATATGATCCATGCGCTCTCGAAGCTGTTCGAGAACGCCGGCGCGTACCGGGCCGAAATGGTGAACTCCCTCTTCTACGCGTGGATGCTCGCTTGGCACGACGCGGTCCACACCAAGCAGCCGACCGATTACCGGGTCGTCCGCCTGCTCGACAGGCTGGACGCTTCCCCCGAGCTTCGGGAGCCCGTCTCGGAATGGTGGAAGTCGTGCGGATTGAAGCGAACGTATTTCCACGAGCTGTTCCTCCGGGAGACGGGAATGACGCCCAAAGCCTATCAGCACAAGCAGTTGATGAAGCGCGCTTCGCAATTGCTCCAAGAGAGCGATCTCTCCGTCACGGCGATCGCCGAGAAGCTCGGATACGGTTCGATCCATCCGTTTTCCCGCCATTTCAGCGCTTATTACGGCGTCAGTCCGAAGCAATTCCGGACGGGACCGAGAGGCTTGAGATCGTAACGCTTCCTTATAGCAGACAGCCCAAAAAACTGCCATAGCGACTCGTAACCGTCTGCTTGCCCGGCTTCGTTCGCTATGGCGGTTCGTTTCATACGATATTATACGACCTCGACCTTGATCTCCCGCACGGTGTCCGGCACGGGCAGCTTCGCGTCCCTTCCCGCTCCGAGCCCCGCCCAGGCGAAGACGAGGACCGCGATGCCCAGCAGCGACAACGGCACGTCCCAATTCCCGCTCGCGTCGTGCAGCCAACCGAACAGCGCGGGTCCGGCGCTCGCCAGCAAGTAGCCGAACGATTGCGCCATTCCCGACATCTCCGCCGCCTGCTGCGCGCCGTGCGTCCGCAGGCTGAAGAACATGATCGCGAGGCCGAACGAGCTGCCGCCGCCGATGCCGATCAGCGCCGCGCCGAGCGCGAGCATGCCGGCGTCGTACATGAACATGCAACCCGTACCCAGCGCGAAGATGAGAGCGGTCGCCGACGTGAGCAGGCGCTGGTCCTTCACCTTGCCCGCGAGCAGCGGCATCGCCATATTGAACGGCAAGCCTCCGAATTGCATAAGCGCGACCATGAACCCCGCGCTTCGCGCATCGACGCCGCGCTCGGCGGCGATATCCGGCAACCAAGCCATGACGACGAAGAACAGGAACGACTGCAACCCCATATAGAGCGTCATCTGCCAACTCAATCGGTATCGCCATAGCGACGTCCGCTCGCGGGAGGGCTCTCCCGCGACAACTCCCGTCTTCCCCGAAGTTCCGCGCATCCATATCGCCCAATAGATCGCCGAGAGCAGCGCGACGAAGCCCCACCAGGCGAGCGTCCACTCCCACGTCACGCCGAACGCACGGGAGACGGGCACGCTGGCTCCGGACGCGACCGAGCCGAGCAGATTCATCGTCACCGAGTAGACGCCCGTCATCAGGCCGAGCCGGAGAGGGAAGCTGCGCTTGATGAACGCCGGCAGCAGCACGTTGCAGGCGGCAATGCCGATGCCGGCGAGCGCCGTGCCGAGCAGCAGCAACCACGCGCCCGACCAAGGACGCGCGAGCAAGCCTGCCGACACGCAGAGCAACGCGCCGAGGAAGACGCGCTCCAAGCCGAACCTGCGCCCGAACGTCGGCGCGAGCACCGAGAACAGCGCGAAGGCGAGCAAGGGCAGCGTCGTGAGAAGGCCGGCCACGGCATGAGACAATCCGAACGCTTCGCTGATCGATCCCAGTACGGGACTTACGGACGTTAAGGGCGCGCGCAGATTGACGCTGACGAGGAGGATGCCGACGACGATCAACCCCGTCTTCTTGCCGCTAGTCATGCCGTTCACTCCGTTCGCGGATTAGAGGTAGATCGGCCCGGAACGGTCTTGCCGGCCGGTCGCGTAGAACGTCTCGACGTCCGGGAACGCCGCCCGCAGCATCGGGACGACCGCGCGCATGCCCGCTTCCTCGCTCGCCTCGTGTCCGAGAATCAATAACGCCTTGTTCCCGTTCATGGCGATCGCGTCGCGGACGTACTCGTTCGTCTCCCATTCGTGCGTCTCGCCGACGACGATCAGCTCGGGTCCGAATTCGGAGAACGTGCGGATTTGCTTCTGCCCGCCGACCATGCCGGGAAGCAGTCCGATCGCGGACACGGCCAGCTCCGGATCGCCGAACAGCTGCATCCGGCCGCGGACCGGCAGCTTCTCCCTGAACCGGTCCGCGACTTCGCGAACCGTCGCCGGAGGCACGTCGACGATGTGCCGGGCTTCCGGTCTTGCAAGCTCCGTCCACTCCATTCGCTCGAGCATTCCTTCCAATATGCCGTCCGGCTTGTACAGGTGCACGTAGTCGTGGAAGCGGAAGATCGCGATGCCCGACTCCTCGATCAACCTTCTCTTCTCCTCGTATACCGGATCCCCGCCCAGCCACTCCGTCTCGTCGTTGTGCAAGTAGAACGTCGGTTCGTGGGTAATGATCAGATCCGCTCCTTGCGCGGCCGCTTCCCGAATGACGTCGTACGAAGCGAGGAACGCCACCGCGACGCGGCGCGCCTGCCTGTTCGGATCGCCCGCGACGAGCTGGTCGACGGTCGCGCCGAGCGGACCGATCGGTTCGACCAGCTTATCGATAATCGATTGTACGGTAATCGTTGAATCCAACATGATCTCCTCCTTGTGCAAACGGCGGCCCCGTCAATAACGGAGCCGCCGCGCGACGCTTATCGCTACCTTATTTTCCCGCCGTCGTTGCCCAAGCGTCAAGCTGTTTCTGAATTTCTTCGTTGATCTTGTCCATGCCCGCCGCCTTCAGTTCCTTATCCATCTTCGGCAAGTACTCCTCCGGATCGACCGAGCCCGTAATGAGACCCGGCAGGAATTCGGCGATCTTGTTGTTGTACGCGCTGATCTCGTTCTTGACGTTCTCCGGGTTAAAGATGAAGCCGAGCCCTTTGGCTTCTTCCGCGGATTCGTTGAACTGCTTGAACTTCTCCCACTTCTGCGGGTCTTCGTTCGCCCACAGGTAGTCGAGGAACTGGTTGCCGAACATGTAAGGGGAGCCGAGCGCGTAGCCGGAAGTCTGGGACGTCACGCCTTCCGGATAGTCGATCGTGTTGTCTCCGACTTTGACATAGTGCTTGCCTTCGATGCCGAACGCGATCAGGTTGACCAGGTATTTGTCCGTATGCAGCAGGTTGATGAACATCATGGCGCGCTCCGGGTTTTTCGAAGTGCGGGAGATCGACAGCATGTTGCCGAGGACGCTGCTCGTCGATACGATCGGCTTCGTCATGTCGATCTGCACCCACGGGAAGCCGCTCGCTTGGCTGACTTCGGCGTCCTTGCCCGGCTTCAGCGACTCGGAGTACGCGAATACCTTGCCCGAGCGGTAAGCGCCCGCGAAGTCCGCCAGCGTCGTCGCGTCTTGGTTGATGTAGCCTTTCTCGTACCACTTGCGGGTCAGCTTCAGCATATCGATATACTTCTGGTCGGCATGCAGGTCGATGATCTTCAAGTCGGGCGAGTATCGGTCCATGGCGCCTAAGTTTTTGCCGCCGCCGGCGGAGACGAAGAGGCCTTCCTGCAGCGCGATGTTGAGGCCGACGTCTTTGCCGCTCAGGAACGGCGTCATTCCCGGCTCTTTCTCCTTGATGACGTCGAAGAACGGTTCCATGTCCTCCGGCGTCTTGACCGTGCTCAGGTCGAAGCCGTACTTCTCGGCGATGTCTTTGCGGACCATGATGCCCTTGTTGCCCGCGAATTCCTTGTTCGTCGGGAACCCGTACGTCTGGCCGTTGAACTTGATGCCGCTGAGCACCTTCGGATCGGTCTGCGCGACCGCATCCGCCGCGTATTTCGCCATCAGCTCGTCGATCGGAATAATGACGCCGTCCTTGATCTTGGTCGTCCAGTTATCCCAGCTCATCGTCAGCGTAATGTCGAACTCTTCGTTCGTGGCGTACTTCAGCTGCATTTTGTCTTGCCAGCTCGCCCAGTCGATGACCGTCATTTCGAAATTTACGTTGATTTTATCCTTCAGGTACTTGGTCACTTCTTCGTTCACGAGCTTCTGGTCGTTCTGGGGAACGCCCGGCACGAACATCTTGATCGTCACCGGCTCGAGCGGTTCCGCCGTCGGCTCGGCCGCCGGGGAAGACGCGGCCGGAGAGCTTGCGGCAGGCGAGCTGCTCGGCGCGGATCCGGCGTTGTCGTTACCGTTGTTTCCCTTGGAGCATGCGGCGAGCACGAGCGTGAAGCTAAGCATCAGACCGAGAAGCGCGAGCGTGTTCTTCTTGAACGTTCTCATTGTTTAACCCCTCCAACATGACGTTATTATATGCTAACCGGGGATACCGGGACTAGCCTAGCCTTTAACCGCGCCTACCGTCAGCCCTTTGACGAAGTACTTCTGGAAGAACGGGAACGCCACGACGATCGGCCCCATGCCGAGGATGGCCATGGCCATGCGGGCGGTCTCGCCGGGGAGACTCGCGATCTGCTCGGCCGACATGCCGGCTTCCGCGGCGTAGTTGCTCATGAACTGCAGGTTGCGCATCGCCATATACATCAGGTACTGAAGACTGACGAGATTGCTGTCGTTGATGAACACGAGGCTGTTGAACCAGTCGTTCCAATAGCCGAGCGTGTAGAACAGCCCGATCGTAGCGAGCACCGGAAGCGACAACGGAACGACGATTCTAGCGAAGATGCGAAGTTCTCCGGCGCCGTCGATCTTGGCCGATTCCAGGATGGACGGGTGTATGCTCTGCGTGAAGAACGTCCGCATGATGATAACGAAGAATGCGCTGAGAAGGTGATTCGGTACGATGAGCGACAGCAGCGTGTCCCGGATATCGAAGAAGTACGTGTAGACGAGATACCAAGGCACGAGCCCCCCGCCGAAAATCATCGTGAAGAAGACGAAGAAGGAGAAGAATCCCCGGAACGCGAAGTCCCTTCTGGACAGCGGGTACGCGACGAGCGCGGTGATCGCCAGCGCGACGATCGTCCCGACGACGGTGACGAAGATCGTAATCCCGTAAGCGTTCGTGATCTGGCCGACGTCCCGGAACAGGAACGCGTACGCATCCCAGCTGAACTGTCTCGGAATCAGGCTGTAGCCGTGCTTGTAGATCGCGTTCTGATCCGTAAGCGAGACGCCGAGGACGACGAGAATCGGGAAGACGCACAGGAAGGCGTATACGATAAGCAGAATATGGATGGCCCATTCGGTCGCCGGCTTGATGGCATTCTGATTACGCCCCGGCGCGTTGGGATGAATCGTCTGTAGCGGCTCGCTCATCTGATGCCCTCCTAGAACAACGCGTTGTCTTTATCGATTTTGCGGACGATATAGTTCGTCGCGACGACGAGCACGAAGCCGACGAACGCTTGGTACAAGCCTGCCGCGGACGACATCCCGATATCTCCGAGATTGAGCAGCGCGCGGTACACGTACGTGTCGATTACCTGCGTAGTAGAGTACAGCGCACCGGAGTCTAGCGGCACTTGGTAGAACAAGCCGAAGTCCGCGTTGAAAATCTTGCCGATCTGCAGAAGCGTCATGACGACGATAACCGGACGGATGAGCGGAAGCGTGATTCCCGTAATCTGCTGCCGTTTGTTCGCTCCGTCTATGTGCGCCGCCTCGTAATATTCGTTGTCGATGCCGATGATCGCGGCGAGGAAGATGATGCTGTAGTACCCCGCATGCTTCCACACGTTCACGATCGGCAGAATGTACGTCCAGTACTCGGGTTCGCTGTACCAGGAGATGCCCTCGAAGCCGAGCGGCTTCAGAATGTTCGCGTTTATGAACCCGTATTGCCCGCTCAGCAGCGAATAGCCGAGATAGCCGACGACGATCATCGAGAGGAAGTGGGGCAGGAACATGACGCTCTGGTAGAAGCGGGCCATCATCTGCCGTCTCAGCTCGTTCAGCATGATGGCGAACGTGATCGGGACGACCAGGTTCAGGACGATGAATATCGCGTTGTACATGAGGGTGTTCTTCGTAATGAGCCAGGCGTCCGAGGTCGTGAACAGGAACTCGAAGTTGTCGAAGCCGACCCAATCGCTCCCGAGAATGCCTTGCGCGTAGTTGATGTCCTTGAACGCGATAATGATGCCGAACATCGGGAAGTAGTTGTTAAGCAGCAAGTAGAGCACGCCGGGAAGAAGCAGCATGAGCAGCGCCCGATCTTTCACGACGTTGCGTACGAACCGGCGCAGAGGCGAAGCGGATCGTTCGATATGGGCTGTGGACATTGCGGCAGTCACTCCAATCTGTGGTCCGATGGATTCATTATAGGCGGCGCCTCTATCCCCCCTCTATCGGACGACGTGATCGAATACTCGGTTTTGTGACCGGTTGGTTTGGATTAAGAGCAACCCGGCGCATACGAAAAAGAGAGTCTGTAAAATCTTTTGTGTAAACTCTCAAACCAATATGAAATAAACTAAGAGAAAGGTTGGTTTGAGAGGATGACACAAGTGGCGCGCTTTAACAAAGATCAGGTGAAAGCATTCGTCAAAGAC